>NZ_CP060139.1:937500-2137500 GCF_014524565.1 Croceimicrobium hydrocarbonivorans
CAATTACTTCTTAGTAATTTTTTTCAAGTGCCTTATGAACGTTTCCCGCTACTCTCGTAAGGGGCGGCAAATATACACCGACTTCCCCGCTACGCAAGCCTTTCCAAAGTCTTTTTGTGAATTATTTCACAAGGAGCTGAAAGCCTGCACTATAAATTCCCCTAAGGATTAGAAGAACTCACCGGAATCACCTTGCCATGCAGGATTCCCGGTGCTTGCAAAGCGAAATTAAAGATGAACTTGGCCATCTCATCCGGCTGTGAAGCCGCCTCCAAATCCGGAAATGCATTGCGAAACATCTCCGTGGCACTACTTCCCAGAGCCAAAGCATTCACCGTTATACCCTCTTCAGCCAATTCCGTAGCCAAACATTCGATCCAAATATTCATGGCGCCCTTAGAACTACTATATACAGAGAGGCCCGGGAACTTCATACTGCCTCCAATACCACCTATACTACTAATGGCCAAAATCTGACTCCCCCTCTTTAACATAGGTAAGAGTGCTTGGGTGAGAAAATAGGGGGCCATTACATTCGTATGATATAAAGATTGCATATCCTCTGGCAACATCTCCCGAAAGGGCTTATTAACGAAGGCCGCCGCATTATGTATTAATAGGTCTATACTTTGTGTCTTCTCCTTAATATGTGCTGCCGCCTGATCCCAATCATTAATGTCGGTACAAATGGTCTCAACATTATCCTCTTCCCTAGCCAGAGCTTCTAAGGCCTCTGCTGAACGAGCTACCGCCAGTACTTGATGACCGGCCTTTGAAAACTGCTTGGCCAGCTCCTTTCCTATTCCTCGGCTGGCTCCTGTAATTAATACTTTCATCTTATATAGCTATATACAAAAATGCCCCGGCGTAAACCAGGGCATTTCTATTTGTGTATTTCGATTAGAGCAACATATTTAATGGGCTCTCCAATATTCCTTTAAAGGTTTGCAAGAAGGCAGCACCTGAGGCGCCGTCAACCACACGGTGATCACAGCTTAAGGTTACCTTCATTACATTACCGGGAACTACCTCGCCATTTTTAACCACCGGTACCTGCTTAATTCCGCCTACGGCTAAAATACAAGCATCCGGACTATTTATAATAGCGGTAAACTCTTCAATCCCGAACATTCCCAGATTTGAAATAGTAAAGGTATTTCCTTCCCATTCCTGAGGTTGCAATTTCTTATCGCGCGCTTTGCCCGCAAATTCTTTTGCTTCCTTATTAATGGTAGCCAAACCTTTTTGGTCAGCATGACGAATTACCGGTACCAGTAATCCCTCATCTACGGCCACAGCCATTCCTATATTAATATCATGATTGCGACGAATCACATCACCATCCCAACTAGAATTAATAACTGGATGTTGCTTTAGAGCTACCGCCGCGGCTTTAATCACAAAATCATTAAAGCTGATTTTGGTTTCGGCCACCGCATTAATACTCTTACGTGCCTCGATAGCCTGATCCATATCTATATCTAAAGTCAGATAAAAATGTGGAGCCGAGAATTTCGATTCACTTAATCGACGCGCAATGGTTTTACGCATTTGTGAAACGGGCAACTCATCATAGGCCATTCCCGCAGGAGCTGCGCCAGCAGAACCCATATTAACTTGAGGTGCTGCAGCAGGAGCAGATGCAGGCGCTTGATAATTGTCGATATCGCGCTTAACGATACGACCACCTTCGCCACTGCCTTTCACTTGATTAATATCAATGCCTTTATCTTCTGCTAATTTCTTCGCTAAAGGGGACGCCTTTAATCGATCGCCATTAGCTGCAGGAGCTTCTATCTTTTCTTCCGCTACTGGAGCAGGAGCTGCTTCGGGAGCACTTTCTTTTTCTTCTTTAGGAGCTGGGGCTGATCCACCACCATTTAATAAGGCGGAAATATCTTCACCCTTTTCTCCTAGGATGGCTAGAATAGAATCCACCGGAGCGGTATTTCCTTCCTCTACGCCAATATGTAATAATACACCTTCCTGAAAAGCCTCAAATTCCATGGTGGCTTTATCAGTTTCGATTTCCGCTAAAAGATCTCCTTCTTCTACTTTATCTCCGATTTGCTTGTGCCACTTAGCCACGGTACCTTCTTCCATGGTGTCGCTCAAGCGGGGCATGTTTACTACTTCTGCCATGCTATAATCTCTTAATGGGTTTTAATAAATGGATAGTCCTCCTGGATGTATACATTCTTGTATAAATTGGAAGCATCCGGGAAAGGTGACTCATCCGCATATTGCACGCATTCATTCACCAAATCCTTAACGCGATCTTCGATCTCCTTAAGCTCGGCTTCGGTAGCGTACTTTTTATCTTGAATTACTTTGTGCACGATTCCGATTGGATCACGCTTCTGATATTCGGCCACCTCTTCCTTGGTACGGTAATGCTGAGCATCCGACATAGAGTGGCCTTTATAACGGTAGGTACGAATTTCTAAGAAGCTAGGACCTTTTCCGCTACGAGCGCGATCTACTGCAGTTTGCATGGCCTGGTAAACAGTTACCGGATCCATACCATCCACCGGTTCGCAGGGCATATCGTAGCCTAATCCTAATTTATAGATATCTGTATGGTTAGCGGTACGCTCCACAGAGGTACCCATTGCATAACCATTATTCTCTACCACAAAAACTACCGGAAGATTCCACAGCATCGCCAGGTTCATCGTTTCATGGAAACTTCCCTGACGAACGGCTCCATCACCCATATAACAAAGGGTAACTGCTCCGGTCTCTAAATACTTATCGGCGAAAGCCAATCCTGCACCTAAAGGAATTTGACCTCCCACGATGCCATGACCTCCAAAGAAGTTATGCTCCTTTGAGAACATGTGCATGGAGCCCCCATTTCCTTCGGAGGTACCACCGGTTTTACCGCAAAGCTCGGCCATAATCTTACGAGGATCTACTCCCAGCGCTATAGGCTGAACATGGTTACGGTAAGCCGTGATCATGCGATCGTTTTCTTCCATTGCAAATGCCGAACCCGCAAGCACGGCTTCCTGGCCATTGTAAAGGTGGAGGAATCCGCGAATCTTCTGTTGAATGTAGAGGGCGGCTGCCTTATCTTCAAACTTGCGCCAGAACAGCATATCTTCATACCATTGTAGATATACCTTCTTGGTGATCTTCTTCTTAGGCATTGTTCTATTTGATTGAGAACGGCAAATTTATACAAAAAGCCTGCAAGGACACTATTCAGGAAGATGACTTTCGTTAAAGCTGAAAGGCATTAAATGTCGAGTGCTTTCTGCCCTGAAAACCAGCTCTTCAGCCGGGTAAATCAGAAAGAGTTCAAGGCCGCTCTGTTGTTTATATTCATACTCAGCCATTACTTGCAAGCATCCTCCGCAAGGAAATGGCAGATTAGTTGACGTATCTGGTACACAAACTGCCAGAGCTTCGAAGGTCATATTTGGAAATTGTACTCCCGCCGCAAACAAGGCCACCCTTTCCGCACATAATCCGCTAGGATAAGCGGCATTTTCCTGATTGGCACCTTGAATGATAGTTTGATTGGCCAAACGTACGGCCGCTCCAACTTGAAATTTACTGTAAGGGGAATGACTTCGGTTGCGTGCCTCCAGTGCTTTTTGCACCAGCTCCCATTCTGATGGATTTAAATCTTGATAGGATTGAGCTTGGAGCTCGCAATGGAATTCTAGTTTCTTGATATTCTTCAATGAATTACTCTGCTTGTTCGAAATTGAATAACAGGGTAAAGCGCAAAGTGTTTTCGAGTGGACTGCGAACTACAGCAGAAGCTGGAATTAAATAAGCGAAATCCAATCCGAATACATTGTACTGAATACCCAATCCGATGGTATAGTATTGACGTCCCCCCTTATTAGGATCCTCATACTGGTATCCACCTCTGAAGGCAAACTTATTATCGTACCAATATTCGGCACCGATATTAATATTGATTTCTTCCAATTCCTCGCTGGTTCCTCCAGGAGCATCATTGAAAGATTGGAATACTCCGGCGAATGCCGATACATTATCATCTACCCCAGCAATGATCTCACCATTGTCATCCAATACCGGAGGAGTAGGTACTAAAAGTTTATTTAAATCTACGTACACCGAAAAACGGTTGTATCTATCAATATCCAAATGGTAACCACCACCTAATCGCAGGTTGGCCGGAATAAAGTCGGCACTCTCTTGAGAAGTACCATAGCTAATCTTACCTCCTACATTGGAGATATTCAAACCCCCACTAAAACTTTGGTACTGGCCATTCCCCATCGACTTGCGATCACTCTGATAGTAGAATCCTAAATCGGCCGCCAAGGAAGAACCCGGGGTAGTTTCAATTCCGGCAGTTTGCAAACCATTGGTTAAATCGCTGTAGATAAAACGAAGGCCAACCCCCATACTAAAGTTGTTGCTCAACTTCAATCCATAGCCCGCGTTTAAAGTCATCTCATAAGGCTGACCTGTTCCTTGGGGTTGATTGTCTTGATCGCGGAAATTAATTTCTCCTAGAGAGAAGTAGCGCATGGCGATGGCCAAACCTTGCTTATCATCAAATTTAGTGGCGTAAGAAACGTGAGCTAAATTGATATCATTCACCAAACGGTTTAACCAGGGCGTATAGCTTAAGGAAAGAGAATTGGTTCCATCCTCTAAAAAGGCCAGCTTACCGGTATTCCAATACACTGAATTTGCATCAGGCGCAGTAGCTGCACCTACGTCTCCCATACCCCCGGCACGGGCGTCTGGAGAAACGGCAATAATGGGAACAGCAACTGATATGGTGCGGAGTTCGGCGAAATAATCACCATCCCCTTTGAGATTTCCAAATTGGGCATGTAAGCCGAAAGCGCTGAAAATAAATAGGCTAAGAGCAAAAAATTGCTTCATCTTTTCTTTTTAGAAGGGGCAAAAATAAGTTTTCTATACAAACGCGGGGTTAACGTAACACTACCAATTTTTCGTATACGTCCGCTGAACTATTATCGCTAAGGGAACGAACTTTCACACGATAAACGTATACCCCCTTCCCGATTTTATCTCCATAATCATCTAATCCATTCCAACTGATGCCGGTAACACGGTTTCCAGCACTCAATACTTCTTGATTAATGGTCTTTACCAATTTACCTGAAACCGTAAATATTTGCACTTGCACCTCCAAAGGCTGATTGGCCCGATTGTGCTCAAATTGAAATTCGGTATAAGTGGTAAAAGGATTGGGATAGTTCAATACGCGCTCCAAGGCCAGGTCTGCCGATTCGGCCACCACAAATTCGGTTGTAGCCTCTGAAGGATTATTATAAATATCGAAGGCCCGCAAATCCAATTGGTAAGATCCAGGCTCCAAATCAAATAACTGGTAACGCAAGGAACCGGATTTATAGGAATTGAGATCCGCCTCATAATATTCATTTAGGATATAAGGCTGGTCACTAGCTTTATTTAAGACAGCACGCAAATCCTGACCAATGCCATTCCCCACCGTATTAATACCACTAGAGTCGCGCAGCTCGGCATAGATATAAGGATCCGATCCGGTAATGCCGCCACGCACAAAGCTGGCATCATTCATAAAGAGTTGAATTTCGGGGCCCTCTTCATCGGCCGGAGCATTTTCATTAAATCCACCCACAAGAATGGAATCATAAGCACCGGCGGCATCCCGATCATTTACAGCATCGTAGGCATACATGCTCACCTTACCAAAGCCGAATTGATAATTGATCCCTAAGGGTGCGCGAAATTGCACGGTCCAGAGGCCATTATTCACCTCTACCTTTCCACGATAAATCAAACTATTGCGTTCCTGGAAGTTCACCGGGCTACCTACCCCATCATTCACTAAGGTTTGACGCTGGGTTTCCTTATCGAATACGCTAATGTTCAAAATGCCATTAAAATCATTCATCAGTTGACCATTGAGGTCTACTACCTGGCCATCTAATTCCACCAAAGAAAGAGCCTTAATAGTGTCTTGCGCCAAAGCGATGTCTACCGCATTAAAATCGGTAAGCTCCACTCCATATTCCGGAATAGCCAAACGTAAGGCAGGATCTCCTACCAATGAAAATTTGGTTTTGGTATTTCGGCTGCGCACAAAATCATCATTCTTAGCCGCACGGAAAATCTGTCCTAAAGTTTGAGGCACCCCATTGGGTCGAGCCAAAATGGTATCGAAAATAGCCTCATTAAGATCTACCGCTCCTTGCACCCCCACTACTCGGGTAGTAGATAAAAGAGCTACTGCACCACCGCGAGGATTAAGCAATAACTGCTCCCCGGCCGATACTCGCTTGGGATCATCGTAGCGGGTAAACTCACAGGTGATGGTAATAAAGAGTGGCAAGGCATCGTAATTGGTCCAACCATTTACATCCGATAGCTGTAAAAGCTTTTCGGAGGCCAGACCGATTTCCCCACCATGACCGATATAATTCACCAACAAACATCCTCTTTGTACGGCTCGAAACATATCACGCTGAGCCTCCGGATAAGACTGACTGCCGGTACTGGTTTGCTGCTGATAGGCATCCTGGTAAATCTTCTGCACATTAAAGGCATTGGAGGCCCGCTTAGTAAGATTGTAAAGGTTTTCGGATCGAGGCACGAAATAGGTGCGTTCCCATCCTAAATCCACATCATCACTCATTAATAGAACCCTGCTTCTCCACTCTCCAAAGCGACCGGTACCTTCCACATAGTTCTTCACCTTGTTCACGTAGTTTCGGGCTTCGGCGGCAGTACTTACGGTAATACGACCGATCCCTAAATCCATAATGGCACCTTGAAAATTGGTGGCTTCACCGGGATCCATATAGGCAAAGAAGTCATCTGTAATACTAGATAGACCTAAAGAGTAGCTATAGCTCGACTCCCAAGTGGGAACAAAATTATTGTTGCCCGTAATGCGATCCTTATAATCGTAGGAAGCATCACCAAAAAGCAAAACGTATTTAAACTGATCATTCTGGGAACGATCGTATAAGTCCTTAATAAAATCACGAACGGCACTAAGGTCCTGACCACCGGAACCGTATTCATTGTAAATCTCTTCGGTGCTAACTACTGCGGTTGCAACATTATCTGAACCATTATGGAAATCCGCCAGCTCTTGTGCCGATTCCAGGAAATTAGGATGACTGATGATCACCATTTCAGGAACGGTCATCGCATGTAAGTCCTGATTTTCGATTAAGCCGATATAAGCAGGTGCATCGAAGTTGGTACCCGTAAAAGCCACATATTCATTTAGCTCACTGAGGTCGGCATTGAATTCATAAATTCCACTGCCATTAAAGGCCCCGGGTACATATTGATGTTCTCCCAGTCGATTGATCTGCCAAACGGTAATGTCATTAGGCGGATTCTCAATTCGGAAGGTTCCTACCGCTCCTGCCGCCAAGCTGCGACTATCGCGGAATTGAATCATATTTCCCGCCCCGGCAAAATTGAGAGCACGACGAACATTCAGTTCAATTTTATCTAACCAGGCTACTCCGGTAGGATTAGCTGAATTATCGTAAGTGAGGTTCAAAGTAAGATTGGAGGCTTGAGCGGTAAAGGTCCCGCGTTGATCCGCTCTTTGCACAAAGGCAGGGTAATCACCCGAAGTTTCATAGGCACTAATCCCGTTACTCATAACCGTTTGGTTGGCATAGCGAGTATTTAAGGAAGTACCTCCAGTAGAAGCACGTCCTACGGCATCCACTCGAATTTTCACGGCTTCAGCTAAAACAAGATTCGGAAAGGAAAAATTGTAATTATAACTGAGGGTAAACTCAAAGATATCGCCGTACCAGGCTCTACCGGTACCTACCAAGTTAACCAGGTCTTCCTCCACCGCGTCAAAATCGTCAAAACTGCTTATTACTTGCTGAGGATTGGAGGGCAAGTTCATGGTCTCCATGCTCTTAGCATTGCCCGCATCCACACTTACAAATACGAAGTTGTGATCGCGGTAAATATTATGTCGGTAATCAAAACGATCGCCACTGCTGTTATAGGTCCAATCATGGGGACCATAAGCATAAAAGAGGATGTAGTCATTGTTATTGAAGTCTCCATCATTATTGGCATCCACCGCTTTAAATGAACGCTCTTGCAGATCTATAGTGCGGGCAGCATTGAAGCTTTCGGGAAGCATGGCTTGGTCATTCGCTAATAATCGAATGGAAGCGATTTTCACATCACCATCCCCAATTTTATGCTGATTAAAAAAGTCGGGAGTCAACTTATAGATTCCGCTTTCGCTGATGCGCAGTTTATGCCATTTCCCGGTAGACAGTTGGCTATTCGCCAGATTTTTAGCCCGACGAATTAAGGGAGCTTCCGGCTTGCGCTGACCCTTTAACACCTGCCACTGCAATTGTGTAATGCGATAAACTTGATTGCCTTCTTTATAGAAAGGAATCAAGCAATAGGAAATTCGGGAAGCAGTTCGAGAATAGCCTGCATAATTTTGATAGAGGAGTGCCTCCTTGCTGGGAAGCTCAATATTTCGGAGCACCCATTTTTCACGATTGGGAACGAGCTCAGAACTAAGAACCCTTAATTGAACTGAATCCGAAGCCCGGAACTCAGCTGGCAGTGCTGCACAAAATTGCGGCAGCCCATAGTAATCCGGATGCATATCTGCCGCTTTCAAGGAGGGTAAGAAAGTTTCGCCTTCCGGCCCGGTGGGAATCGGCTCCAACCATTGGAGTTGCACGGTGCCACTTTGAGCCTGTGCTAAGGCCCATGTACTGGTAAATAAGAGGGTAAAGAGAACTAAAATGCTCTTCATGAAATCCATAAATTAAACTGTGTTGGCTTCAAAACGTTGCGAAGATAGACTTAGTATTCCACAGAACTTCACATAATAGACGTAGGAAATTCGAGTTCTTAAAGACAGAATGTGTAAAAAATCATTTTATTTGCCTTCTTGGAATCTCCACAGCCCTGAACTGTGGTCAATAATTTGTATCATTGTAGCCCCAAACTCTTTAGAGAGGATGAACAAAAGACTACTAACCTTTTTTGCAATTTTGGCTCTGGGCAGCACCCAAGTGCTTCAAGCACAGGATGCTCATTTCAGTCAATTCTATGCAAACCCCATGTATTTGAACCCCGCATTTGCTGGGGTGGCCAAATGCCCGCGCCTTAACCTAAATTACCGGAATCAGTATCCGGTATTGAATGTGTACCAAACCTATAGTGCCAGCTACGATCAATATGTAGAGCCACTGAACGGTGGGGTGGGAATTCTGCTAATGCGCGATGAGGCCGGAGACGGTGCCTTCTCAACAACCGATGCAAGCCTCGTATACAGCTACCACTTAAAAGCATCTCGTAAGTTTAGCATCCTAGCTGGTTTTCAAGGTACCTATCGCCAGATTGCGATCGACTGGAACAGCTTCACCTTCCCGGATGAGATCGATCCCTATTTTGGATTCGTTCGTGAAACCTCTGAGCCTAATCCCGGTAGCAATACCGTAAGTGCATTCGACCTTACCGCTGGATTAATTGGCTATACCGAAAAATTCTACTTTGGCTTTGTTGCCTCTCACCTTACTCAACCCGATGTAAGCTTCTTTGTACAAGATCGCTTACCGATGAAATTCACTGCCCACATGGGCTTCACTATTCCTTTAGGTCGTAAACGTTTGGTTACCGACTTACAGAATTACTTGATTCCAAACATTGTATACCAAGTACAAGGACCTTACGATCAAATTACAACCAGCCTCGCCTTTTCGCGTGGCGATTTCAAAGGAGGCTTAGGATTCCGTAGCAGTACTACTAACCCAGATGCTTTAGTGATTTTGGTAGGCTATACGCCTCTCGAAGGAAACTGGGGCTTTGGTTACAGCTACGATTATACCATCTCCAGTATTGCTAACAATTTGGGAGGAGCCCATGAACTGACCTTAAGCTATCAGTTCCCTTGTCGTGCCCCTCGCAAAAAGACCAAAGCAATAAGTTGCCCTAAGTTTTAGTTATAAAGACCTTAAGAATCAATTGTTGATATGAACCGATTGAATTTTCTAAAATCATTGAGCCCAGCCTTGGCAGCAGCATTTCTGCTCAGTTCATGTGGTGGCGATTCATCAAATACCACCGGATGGGCCTATAATGATTCCGATAATGGCGGATTCTCTGTAAATACCGATTACGAAGGACAAGAAACCGGTCCCGGTTTAGTCTTTGTTGAAGGCGGTACCTTTACCATGGGTCGCGTAGAACAAGATGTGTATCAAGATTGGGATAATATTCCCCGTCAAGTTTCAGTACAGTCTTTCTACATTGACGAAAACGAAATTACCAATACCGACTACCGCGAATACCTCTACTGGATTCGTCGTGTATTTGATATTGACTACTATCCAGAAATTTTAACCACTGCTTTACCAGATACCTTGGTATGGCGCGACGAGCTCTCTTACAATGAAATGTATGTAGAGAACTACTTCCGTCACCCTGCCTATAATTTCTATCCTGTAGTAGGTGTGAGTTGGATTCAAGCGATGAAGTACTGCTCTTGGCGTACCGACCGTGTAAACGAGAATATTCTGATCGAACAAGGAATCTTCAACGAATTCCCAGATCAAAGTGATGCAGACCACTTTAATACTGAAGTATACCTTTACAAGAGTGGTGAATATACCCAGCAAAACAAAGCTGGTTTAGAAGATCACAACCCTAATAGCCCATTTGGTGATGAAGGTCGTCCTGTACGTATTGAGGATGGTATCTTATTACCTAAGTACCGTCTCCCAACCGAAGCCGAGTGGGAATATGCGGCTTATGGTAACATTGGAAGCCGTGTATACAACCGAGTTACTGACGCGAACAAATTTACTTGGAATGGTTCTGCTTCTCGTAACCCAGAAGCTGATCAGCGTGGTGATATGTTAGCGAACTTTAAGCGTGGCCGTGGTGACTATATGGGAACCGGTGGTTGGTTAAATGACCAAGCTGCTACTACCATGCAGGTAAAATTTTACCCTCCTAATGATTACGGTTTATATGATATGGCTGGTAACGTTGCCGAATGGGTAATGGATGTTTACCGTCCCCTTACTTTAGAAGATGTTCGTGGCTTAAACCCGTACCGTGGTAATGAGTTTAAAACCTGGGATAAAGACTATCAAGGTTTAGGTGCTCTAGAAGTATTACAAGAACCACAAAGAGATGGCGATTCTAACATCGTAGCATTACCTGGTGAATTACCTCGTCGTGATGTTACTGAAGAAGAAAACTTAAACCGTCGTAACTACAAGAAAGCAGACTATCGTGACCATATCGATGGTGATAAGCAATCTTCTATCTATTACGATGCTGAAACCGAAGAAGGTGAGCCATTAATGTATGATTATGCCACCACTACCCTAGTAGGTAATACCACTCGTGTATTTAAAGGTGGTAGCTGGAAAGACAATGCTTATTGGTTAAGCCCTGGTACCCGTCGCTTCCTGGAAGAAGATCAGTCTACTGACTTTATCGGATTCCGTTGTGCTATGGACCGTGTAGGATTCCAGAACCTCGACCCTGATCGTGAAAAACGACACAAGAAACCAAAGCGCGACAAGTTCAAGCGTTACAATTATAATTAAGAAATTAGCCCCGTTTAACGACGGGGTTTTTTTATGGACATCAGCAATCTTTACGATCTCTTCCTTAGCAGCACCGGCATTTGTACCGACACTAGAAAGCTGCAGAAAGGACAACTCTATATCGCATTAAAAGGCGAGAATTTTAATGGCAATGCTTTCGCTGAAAAGGCCCTCAATGAAGGCGCCTGCGCAGCCCTTATTGATGAAGCACAATACGAAGGTCCTAATCGCATTCTGGTAGAAGATGGCTTAAAGGCCCTCCAGGAGTTAGCCCTTTTCCATCGCCGGCAATTAAAGATCCCCGTGATTGGCTTAACCGGAAGTAATGGCAAAACCACCAGTAAGGAATTAACGGTTTCCGTCCTTAAACAGAAGTTCAGGGTGGCTGCTACCGTAGGCAACCTCAATAATCATATTGGCGTACCCTTAACCCTGCTCAGCATTACCGAGGAGCATGAAATAGCGGTGGTAGAAATGGGCGCTAATGCTCAAAAGGAGATTGAATTTCTATCCAGTCTTTCCTTACCGGATATCGGCTTTATTACCAATTTCGGGAAGGCGCATTTAGAAGGTTTCGGTGGACCAGAAGGCGTAATTAAAGGCAAAAGCGAACTCTTCGAAAATCTTCGTCAACGGAATAAATTGGCTTGGGTATCGATTACAGATCCCATTCAATTGGAGCGCAGCGAAGGCATGGAACGTTGTACTTATGGCGCTTCTGAAAATGCTGACTTCCCGGTTTACCCCATCGAAAATTCAGGGAGCTTTGTAAAGGTGCATTATCAGGATCGGGAGATCCAATCGCACTTAACCGGAGCTTATAACTTTAGCAATATTGCCATTGCCATAAGTTTGGGCGCGCATTTTGGCCTTTCGGCGGATGCGATCCAAGCGGGCATTGAATCCTACCAACCCCAAAACAATCGCTCACAATTAGGCGAAGGACAACATAACCTTTTGGTAAAGGATTATTACAATGCCAATCCCAGCAGTATGGAAGCGGCCTTGAAAAACTTTGCGGAGCTCACCGAGCGCCCTCAGGACTCGAAATGGGTTATTCTCGGAGATATGTTCGAATTGGGAGATTATGAAGCAGAAGAACATCAGAAAATAGCAGATTTGGCGCTTAGTCAAGGCTATGAAAATACCATCTTAGTAGGAAAGGCCTTTGCCGCGACGCAAGGAAATGCTGTAAAGTTCGAACAAACTGCTGCCCTCCTACCCTGGCTGGAAACGCATCTGCCGAAAGGCAAATTAATCCTGGTAAAAGGGAGCAGAGGCATGACCTTGGAGAAAGCAGCGGAATTGCTCTAAACTTTAAAAGATTTCTAGCCTTAGGACCTGTAAGTGACTACATAGAATACTTATATGATACGGTTTACTTAGACTCAAATGAATATTACTTAGTCGTACCAATTGAGAATTAACTGAAAGTGTATGCTTATTAAAACTTTTAAGAGAGCCTTTTTGGCTCTCTTAGTTTTTCACCTTGGTATTAGCTGTCGGGATTCCACCACTATGGTGGACAAGGTACCCTATCTAAAACTGGATACTAATCAGAGGGTTCGATTGGAAGCGCAAGTAAATTCAAGCCGCGCCTACCTCAAATGGAGGATCAATGATCAAGATACCATTGGACACTACATTTATGCGGATACTCTTTTTGAGTTTAAAAAGAAAGACTTAGAGCAAGCCTATTTTAAAAGGAAAATCAGAGCATACCCATCAGAGCGAAAGGGAATCTATTTAAATCCTATCTATAATTATTCTGACCATAGTATTTACAGCCTTTCTGCAGAACTGGGTAATCAAAAATTAGCCATTCACAATTTAGAGGATGCCTCTTTTAGAACTCATATTCTCCCTCAAAAAATAAATGGCTACCAAGCCTACTTTGCGCTCAATGATCTTTACCCTCCCATTGTTCTCGGTGACTCACTCATACTACTCAATTGCAATTTCCCAAATCTTGGACGGCACCATCAAACCAAAGAACTCTATTCCTTAGGCATTGACGCTGTCTTTAAATTGAAAGAGGATAGTTTAGTTTTTAAGCAACTAATTGGAATGTATCCCGCTCATTACCAAAATTCCGTTTACATCCTCAATGATTTTCACCCTTCCAGGTCTGCTGCTAGGGGGAAAATTTATTACGGCTTCAAATACAGTAACAGAGTCTACTATTACGAGTGGAATACCGAGCAAAGGAAATTTACAAGGCACATATTAAAGCCCAATAAACTACTGAATGTAAGTCCACTGGAGGTGCTGTCTTCCGAGGAGTTCAATGATGGCCGATCGAGTAAAAAACAATTTGAAGAGCCTGGATTTCTAGATTTAGAAATAGATGAAAGCGACGGATCAATCTATCGCATTTACCGAGCACCTGATAGCATCACAGACTATAAACCTCGCCGAGACCTCCTCTATAAAGAGGACTTTTATCTCCTTAAGTACGATTCTTCACTTCAATTTATCAAAGCTGAATACCAAAGTTCCAATCAAGTAATCATGAATTTACAGCGTAATGGAAGCCTATTTTGGTTTAATGCGGTGGGAAATTCCAATGTTTATTGGTTAAAGTAAAGGTTCGAGCAAAGTTTATAGCCTTCTTTAATTTCGAACAAACTGCTGCCCTCCTACCCTGGCTGGAAACGCATCTGCCGAAAGGCAAATTAATCCTGGTAAAAGGGAGCAGAGGCATGACCTTGGAGAAAGCAGCGGAATTATTGTAGGACGCCTGGCGGAGATTATTCAAGAATTCCGTTGACGGATCGGTATCTGAATCCCAAAAATCAGAGAACTCTCATAGTCCCCTACTACGTCTTGCGCATTCACCACGCCATCCATTAGATCGGAGCCCCAGTAATTGAAATCCACTTTAAGAGAATATTGGATATTGGGGCGACTAAGACTGGAAGGATAGGCAATACTGAAGCTACCATTTAGCCCAAGTCCCATACTTTGATTATAGGATAGGCCAATTCCGGCAAAGACATCACCGTACTTCTTTAACTGTAGAAATCGCCCTCCGGTTTGGGCGCTGATTATTGAATTTCTGAGACTAAGTCTTTCACTTCCGAATACGGGCTGCGCCCATTCAGCTTGATGGATGGCTCCCGTATAATGCTTGAAGCCTACTGAGAAATATTGCCTCCCAAATAGCGCCTTCACATTCGAATCTATCGTAAATAATGGTAGACTAGCCGGGTATTTCCCTACATCTGTATGTACCGATGTAAAGCCCAGGCCCAAAGAAATTAGCCAAGTAGTAAGATAAGACATAGCCCCTGTTTAATTTGCTCAAAATTGTATCGCTCCCCAGCGCTGAACTGTAAAACAAAATCTGTTTTTACATAGATCAATGCGGATCTTTATTAATCAGAGTGCTGTTTTCACAGACATGCCAACACTCTAAATAAATCCACAATCGAAAAGCAAATCCACTTCCCTTAAAAAACCAAGAAGAAAAAACAGGTATAGCTAAAATTAAAAAGGCCCTAAGAAAGGACCATAAAAAAAAGCCCTTCCATATCTGAAAGGGCTTTTTGTGTATGTAGAATCGCTACTTAGTCGGCCAATACCGCACGAGAGATTACAATCTTTTGAATTTCGGAAGTACCCTCATAAATCTGAGTGATCTTCGCATCGCGCATTAAACGCTCTACATGGTATTCTTTTACGAATCCGTATCCACCGTGTACTTGCACAGCCTCTACGGTAGTTTTCATGGCCACGTCTGATGCGTATAATTTAGCCATAGCACTTTCCTTGTCGAAGTTCATACCATTGTCTTTCAACCAGGCGGCACGTAAACACATTAAGCGAGCGGCATCGATCTCAGTAGCCATATCAGCTAATTTGAAACCTACTCCCTGGTGCTTTCCAATCTCTTTACCGAAGGTCTTACGTTCTTTAGCATACTTCACGGCTAATTCATAAGCACCACTGGCGATACCCAAAGCTTGAGAAGCGATACCAATACGGCCACCACTCAATACCTTCATGGCGAATTTGAAACCGAAGCCTTCTTCACCAATGCGGTTTTCCTTAGGCACTTTTACATCCTGGAACATTAAAGAATGGGTATCAGAACCACGAATTCCCATTTTGTCTTCTTTCTTACCTACGGTAAAACCTTCCATATCGCGCTCAACGATCAAGCAGTTAATTCCGCGGTGACCTTTCTCCACATCCGTTTGGGCCATTACCAAGTAAACGCTAGCCGAACCACCATTGGTGATCCAGTTTTTGTTACCGTTTAAAAGGTAGTGATCGCCCATATCGATGGCGGTGGTTTTTTGAGAAGTAGCATCTGATCCAGCTTCGGGCTCAGACAGGCAGAAAGCACCAATGATTTCACCGGTAGCTAAGCGCTTCAAGTATTTTTCTTTTTGCTCTTCGGTACCAAATTTCTCCAGACCCCAGCAAACCAAGCTATTGTTTACCGACATGATTACGGAAGCAGAAGCATCTACCTTAGAAATCTCTTCCATGGCTAAAACATAGGAGATGGTATCGAGACCAGCACCATTGTACTTAGGATCTACCATCATACCCAAGAAGCCCAATTCTCCCATTTTCTTCACCTGCTCGGCTGGGAATTGTTGCTTGTCATCACGTTCGATTACGCCAGGAAGTAATTCATTCTGAGCGAAATCGCGCGCTGCTTGTTGGATCATTAAATGCTCCTCCGTAAGTTCAAAATTCATAGCTATTATTTTTAATCTTGTAGGGTCCGTTAATTGGAGTGCAAAGGTAAGTTAAATGGCGCAAAATCTTTATCCTAAAGCTAGAATGAGAGTCTTAGGTTTAATGTCGGGAACCTCTTTAGATGGTCTCGACCTCTGCCTGGTAGAATTCGACTGCGAGGCCAGCGGTACCTATCGCATTCTGGCCGCCGAAACCTATGCCTATCCCAAGCATTGGCAAGAAGCCCTCAGCTTCAAAAACTTAGAAGCCCGGGCCCTGCATCAATTGGATGAGGACTACAGTCGCTATTTAGCCAGTCAAGTACAGCGGTTTTGCCAGGAGCATGCGCAAGGCCAGGAGGATATCGACTTTATCGGTTCCCACGGGCATACCTGGTTTCATGAACCGGATAAGGGTATTAGCTATCAAATTGGAAATCGACCGATATTGGCCATTGAATCCGGCTTCCCTGTAATCTGCGATTTTAGGCTACAGGATGTAGCTTTGGGAGGACAGGGTGCTCCATTGGTTCCTATTGGCGATCGAGATTTGTTTGCTGACCAGCAGGCTTGTCT
The DNA here is from genome assembly GCF_014524565.1 of Croceimicrobium hydrocarbonivorans. NCBI lineage: Bacteria > Pseudomonadati > Bacteroidota > Flavobacteriia > Flavobacteriales > Owenweeksiaceae > Croceimicrobium > Croceimicrobium hydrocarbonivorans. The sequence goes on from NZ_CP060139.1 coordinate 954,350, forward strand.
GAACTTGGGGGGCTTTGCTAATATATCGGCCGACATCAAAGGCCAAAGGAGGGCTTGGGATATCGCCCCCTGCAATCTCGGCATGAACCATTATTGCCAGCAATTGGGCTTGGCTTATGACGCATCCGGCCATGTCGCCGCCAGTTATGCCCATGATGATGTGCTCTTTGCCCAACTCAATGCCCTAGAATACTATGCATTAGAAGCACCCAAAAGTTTGGGCCGCGAATGGTTAGATGCCGTAGTATTTCCGCTCTTGGCGAAATCGGCCCTGAGCCCGGAAGTAATCATCGCTACCTTAAACAGACATTGCGCCTATCAGATTGCGCAAAGCTTAAATCGCTATCAACTGAAGCAGGTGCTTATTAGCGGGGGTGGCGCCTATAATCAAACCCTTATCGATTCCATTGGCATTTGGGGTAGCTTCGATTTAGAGATCGCGGAAACTACTTTATTGGAATTTAAAGAAGCCCTGATTTTCGCCTATCTCGCCTATTTACAGGTACAGGGAAAAAACAATGTTTTGGCTTCGGTTACGGGAGCCCGCAGGGATCATTGCAGCGGGATACGTTTTGATCCGTAATTCATCACCTTTATTTAAGATTGGGGCAGGCTCTTTTTATACTTTTGTTGGCGCTCAAAAAAGCGTCCATGAAAGACCTATTAAAGATATACGAAAACAAGCCGGCGGAAATCGTTTTCCACTGGCATGATAGTGAAACAACTGCCGAAGGATGGGTAGTTATCAATTCCTTACGTGGTGGAGCTGCCGGTGGTGGCACCCGGATGCGCGAAGGCCTCAATGAGCACGAAGTGCTGAGCCTTGCCAAAACCATGGAAATCAAATTTACCGTTGCCGGTCCTCCTATTGGTGGGGCTAAGAGCGGAATCAACTTTAATCCGAATGACCCACGCAAAGAAGGCGTTTTAAAACGTTGGTATGCCGCGGTTAAGCCTTTATTGAAGAACTACTATGGCACCGGTGGTGACCTGAATGTAGACGAGATTCACGAGGTTATTCCCATCACATCCAATATGGGTATCGAACACCCGCAAGAGGGAGTTTTGATGGGTCACTTTGCTCCGAATAGCGAGCAGAAACAACAAAAGATTGAACAGCTGCAAAAAGGCGTGCTCCTACCCGTACATAAAGCCGACTATACTCCTGGTGAGGCTGGTCAGTACACCGTTGCCGATTTAATTACGGGTTATGGTACTGCCGAGAGTGTGCGTCATTTCTACGATATCTACGGTGGCGACTTAGCCGGAAAGCGCGTAATTATTCAAGGTTGGGGAAATGTGGCTTCCGCCGCAGCTTTTTACCTGGCTCAAGAAGGCGCTAAAATTGTAGGTATTATTGATCGCGTAGGTGGTATTATTGAGCCGGCTGGCTTAAGCTACGATCGCATTAAAGAACTCTACAATGCGCGTAAAGGCAATTATTTGGTTGCCGATGATATGCTGAGCTTTGAGGAAGCCAATGAAAAGATTTGGAGCACTGGCGCCGAGATCTTTATTCCGGCTGCCGCTTCACGTTTGATCAGCAAAGACAATTTAGATCAAATGATCGCCAATGGTTTGGAAGTAATCTCTTCCGGAGCCAATGTGCCCTTTGCCGATACTGAAATTTTCTACGGTCCGATTGCCGAGTATGCCGATCAAAAGGTAAACTGCATTCCCGACTTTATCTCGAACTGCGGTATGGCCCGGGTATTTGGTTACCTGATGCAAGGTGCGGCCACCCTAACTGATGAAGCGATCTTTACGGACACCTCAAGCATTATCCGCGAAGCCCTGGTTGAAACCCACAAATTGAAGGCGGATAAATTGGAACTCACCAAAACTGCTTACGAAATCGCTCTGAAACAACTAATTTGATAAACCATGATTTACTCCTTAATGGTTGTGGTCTTTGTGCTGGGTTACCTAGCCATTGCCCTGGAACACAACATTAAAATCGATAAAGCGGCCTCGGCCTTAATGACCGGAACCATCTGTTGGGCTCTGTACGTTATTGGTGCCGAAGGAATCATAGATTTCCATTCTGTTCCGCATTGGATTTCGGATATGTTCGCTGAAGAAAAGAACATTACCGATCAGCATGAAATCGTGACCCACTATGTAACGGAATTCCAAATCCTGGAACACCTGGGGGAAATCGCTTCGATTTTATTCTTCCTGATGGGTGCCATGACCATTGTGGAGTTGGTGGATGCACATGAAGGTTTTTCGGTAATTACCGATCGTATTAAAACCACCAGTCGCCGCAGCCTCCTTTGGATCATCTGTATATTAACCTTCTTCTTCTCTGCTGCTTTGGATAACCTTACTACCTCGATTGTAATGGTATCCTTGCTACGGAAGTTGATTGACGACAAGAAGGACCGTTGGCTATTTGCCGGTATGGTAGTGATTGCCGCTAATGCCGGTGGGGCCTGGTCTCCAATTGGTGATGTAACGACCACCATGCTGTGGATTGGCGGTCAGATTAGCGCCGGGGCTGTAATCATTAAATTAATTCTTCCCAGTTTAATTGCCCTGATTGTTCCTTTAATCGTACTAACGCCTCGCATGAAAGGCAATGTAACGCGCCCTCGCAAAGCCGAAGGCAAGGAGCATTTTGTAAACCCTACTACCGAACGCGAGCGCAATATTGTATTTGGCGTAGGTGTAGGTGGTTTGCTTTTCGTTCCCCTGTTTAAGACCTATACTCACCTCCCTCCTTTTATGGGAATGATGTTGAGTTTAAGTGTGCTGTGGATGATCACTGAAATTATGCACCGTTCTAAAAACCGTGAGACCAAATCCAAGCTATCAGTGATTGGAGTTTTACGTAAGATTGATACCGCCAGTGTATTATTCTTCCTGGGAATTTTATTGGCAGTAGCCAGCTTACAATCCGCCGGACAATTAGGCGCCTTAGCTAATACCCTCGATAATAATATTGGCACCGGCACCGAAACGGGAGTGTATTCCGTGGGGGTTATTATTGGTCTCTTATCTGCCATTGTAGATAATGTGCCTTTGGTAGCCGCTTCTATGGGTATGTATGATATTGATCCAACTATGGGCGGTTTATTCGCTTCGGATGGATTGTTCTGGGAATTCCTGGCTTATTGCGCTGGTACCGGAGGTTCGGCCTTGATCATTGGTTCTGCTGCTGGTGTAGCGGTAATGGGCTTGGAGAGTATCTCATTTGGTTGGTACCTGAAAAAGATTTCCATTTTGGCGATCATTGGCTATTTCGCAGGTGCCGCCACTTACATTATTCAAGAATCGATCTTCCACCTTTAGGGAAGATTTGAGACTAATACCAATCCTACTGAAGGCTAAAATCCCTCAGCAGGATTTTTTTTGCTCTTAACCTCCCCTTGTTAATTTCTATTTGGATAAGCATACGAGGCGCTGGCAAGCTCCCGTTATATTTACGATCTATAAGAATATTCCATGAAATTAAGCTTTCTGCAAATGAGCATGGCCGAAGGAGACAGCCTGGCCACCGAACCCGTAGAGAAAACTTTAAGCATTTGGGAGCTGGTAAGCAGCGGTGGTCCTGGCGGAATCGCCATTATGTCGGTGCTGTTTATCCTCTCCGTAATTGCGGTTTACATATTTGTTGAGCGCTGGGGCGCGATTAAGCGAGCCAACCAAATGGAGGGCAACTTCATGGAAGGTATTCGCAGCAATGTATTGGCCGGTAATTTAGATGCCGCCCGTAACCTTTGCTCCAGCGAAGACACCCCTGCGGCCCGCATGATTTCCAAAGGAATTTCGCGCATTGGCAAACCCCTAAAGGATATTAATGCCGCCATCGAAAACACTGGTAAACTCGAAGTATCTTCCTTAGAAACCAATCTCCCTACCCTGGCTACCATTTCGGGAGCCGCCCCAATGATTGGATTCTTGGGTACGGTAATCGGGATGATTTTAGCCTTCCACGAAATGGCTGCAGCCGGTGGACAGATTAATATTGAGATGTTGGCCGAAGGAATTTACACCGCCATGAGTACTACCGTAGCCGGTTTGGCCGTTGGTATTTTAGCTTACCTGGGTTATAACATTCTGGTAAGCCGTGTAAATAAGACCATTTACAATATGGAATTACGGGCCACCGAATTCCTCGACCTATTGAACGAACCTGCCTAATATGGACTTACAACGCAGATCGAAAGTAAGCGCCGAATTCAACATGAGCAGTATGACGGATATCGTCTTCCTGCTCCTGATCTTCTTTATGCTGGCTTCAACCCTGGTTACCACCAGTGCCCTGGATTTGGTCTTACCTAAAAGCGAAGCCCAAACCGTGAAGCGTAAAGATGTATCGGTAAACATTGACCCCAATAAACAAATTTCGGTGGGTAGTGTAATTGTATCATTGTCAGAATTAGAGCGTGAAGTATTAAAGCAGGTAGCCGGAAAAGAAGAGGCGGTAGTAATACTACGTGCCGATAAAAGCGTACCTTATGAAATGGTGGTAAAGGTGATGGACATTGCCTATCGCAACCGCCTTAAAATGATTGCCGCAACCGATCCCAGCTAGATGGATATCGAGGAAGAAAAAAATAATCGCCGTAGGGCCTTAATCAGCACCCTGGTTATCCATGGAGCGCTGTTTATCCTGTTCCTCTTTGTGGGGCTCACCTATTATGATCCCAAGCCGGAGGATGGCATCCTTATTAATTTCGGGAATAGTGAAACCGGTCAGGGTGAAGTGTATGAAGCCCCCAGCAGTGGCTCTCCTCAAAACCAAGCCAGCACCCCGGTCGAAACTCAGCAAGTAATGACCCAGGATGTGGAAGATGCCCCCAGCATCGACCAAAGCAGCAATACCAGCACTCCGGTGGAGCCTGATCCTGAACCTCAGGAAACCACCAATAATCCTAACGAAACCGATAATCAGCAGGTTCCGGATGAACCGGATCTCAAACCTTCGGAAAGCTTACAGAACCTAATAAATAATGCCTCCAATTCCCAAAGTGGCGGTCAAGGTATTACCGAAGGCAGTGGCGATCAAGGTCGGGAAGATGGTGATCCCAATTCGAATAATTATACCGGAAACGGCGGTGGCGGAAATGGCGATGGCAATTACCTTTTGGGCAATCGTAAAGCCCTGGCCAAACCCAAACCCGAACCCTGCGAAGCTTCGGGACGGGTAGTCGTAAAAATCTATGTAGATCCTAAGGGTAATGTGGTGCGTGCGGTAGCCGGTGAGAAAGTTCCCGGTGGAGCAGCCACCACTACCACCAGCTCTTGTTTATTTGAGCGTGCCCGTAAAGCAGCTATGCAAACCACCTTTGAAGCCGATCGCGATGCACCGGTACAGCAAAGTGGTTATATCATTTACAATTTCACCAAGAATTGAGTTCCTATAGCGAAACACTGGACTGGCTCTTTCAGCAATTGCCCATGTACCAGCGCATTGGTCAGGCGGCCTATAAAGCCGACCTAAGCAATACCCTAACCTTAATGGAGATATTGGAGCAACCGCAGCAAAGCTTTAAAAGTGTGCATGTGGCCGGCACCAATGGTAAGGGCTCCAGTTCGCATATGCTGGCGGCCATCTTTCAAGAGGCAGGCTATAAAACCGGCTTGTACACCTCCCCCCATTTAGTTGATTTCCGGGAGCGCATCCGCATTAATGGCCAAATGATTTCGGAAGCTGCCGTAGTTGATTTTGTGGAGCAATACCGTGATCAGTTCAGTTCATTGGGTCTCTCCTTTTTTGAGATGAGCGTGGGCCTGGCATTCGATTATTTCCGTAAGGAAGAAGTGGATATAGCCATTGTAGAAGTTGGCATGGGCGGCCGCTTTGATAGCACCAATGTACTGCTACCCGAATTGAGTTTAATTACCCATATCGGCTTAGATCACACCCAATTTTTAGGCGATACCTTAGGCGCTATTGCGGGCGAAAAAGCAGGCATCATCAAGCCCGGTGTTCCGGTTGTGATAAGTGAAAGGCAGCCCGAATGCGATCCGGTATTTAAGAAGAAGGCCGCTGAAATGGAAGCGCCTTTGTTCTTTGCCATAGATCAGGTCCGACCTTCCCGCTTGTATATGGAGCTCGACCTGAAAGGTGCCTATCAGGAAAACAATTTACGCGGAGTTTTAGCGGCGGTAGATCAATTGCAAGCCAAGGGATGGAATATCCAGGCTTCGGTAGAAAGTGCCTTGAGCCAGGTTTGCGCCCTTACGGGATTACGTGGCCGTTGGGAGATCTTGAGTCGCAAGCCCCTTACCATTTGCGATACCGGACATAATTTCACCGGCATCCAAGCCTTGATGGAGCAAATCAAAGGCCTTAGCTATCGCCAATTGCATATCGTTTGGGGCATGGTTGGCGATAAGCAGATTAAAGACATTTTGCGGATCTTACCCCAAAGCGCTTTTTATTATTTCACCAAGGCGGAAATCCCCCGTGCCCTTGATGCGGAAACTCTTAAACGCGAAGCCCTCAAATTTGGCTTGGCGGGTAAGGCTTATGCCGATGTGCCCAGCGCGGTAAAGGCCGCTCAGGCGCATACCTTAAGCGATGATCTCATCTTTATTGGGGGCAGCACCTTTGTGGTGGCGGATTATTTGACCCATTTAGCATAGAGTAGAGGATCGCCGGCTTAGTCTTTTTTTTTATTCCTCTACAGAATTTCGACAGTTAATCCCAGAACTAGCTAAAAGGCGGAAGTCCCTTAATTCAAAACTCCTGAGCCCCAACCAAGGGCCAGCCCTTATTCTTTAAGCGAATATGCAGCGAGAAGCCACTCAATCAGCGGCTTTAGAGCACACAATAGAGCCACTCGAAGCAAGGTTATTAAAAGATAAAAACCTTGATTATGAGTGTAGAATATCATGTAGTGCCCAAGCGTTCGCCGCGGGCTATAGAGGCGCCAGCTAAATGGTATCCGATTTTAAAGCGCACCGACACCCTTAGCACCGATGAACTCAGCCGAAATATAAGTGCTCGCTGCAGCTTGCACCAAGCCGATGTACAGGCCGCATTAATTGCCCTGAGCCATGAGATTCGCCGGGCTAGCGCAGAGGGCAAGGCCATTTGTCTTGATCATTTGGGTACCTTCTCCTTAGGTATAAATGGAGAAGGCTTAAGCGATGCCAGCAAAGTGCGGCCCTGGCATATTAAAAAGGTCTATTTGCGCTTTCATCCCGATAAACGCATTAAGTCCTGGTTAAAGGAGCTTCGTTTTAAACGTGCGGCCAAATCAAGGACAGGTTAAGGCAACAGTTCCCACCATTGCAGGATGCTCTCACTAAAAGCTCTGCAACTTTTATCCAAAAGCTCAAGAGCATTGTAAAAAACCTCAAGTACTTTTAGTAAAAGCACTTGAGGTTTTTCCATTAAGTTCCATTGGCTTGATTAAAAGCTTCCTATTGATCGAAGCCCTTCTACCGCTAATTGGATTAAACATCGTCGTCTGGCCTAGTAAAAGCCTCCTAAAGAATTAGCTTGACTACCCTAAAGTAATTTCCAAACGAAAGGTTATAATCTTTGGATTTACTCACACCTGTTTCAACAGAATTAAACTAGCCATCTTTTAGATTCTAACTCAGACTTACCCTATGTTAAAGAAATATCTGGCCCTAATAGCAATTGCCCCACCGAGACCTACAATTTGTAAGCACCAAGGCCTTGCTGGGTATTAAAAGCCCTTTTGATGAATTGGACCTCGACTAAATGTTTAATTTAGGGTTTTAAGCTTAATTTACATCTACAACCTACAGTAGGGATATATCTCGCTCGGTGTAGTATATACACAACATTACTAGAGATATAAACAAGTTAGCGCGCAGCGCCCACAGCACCGCAAACCTTGCGTGCTCATTTCACCGTTGTCTTGGTGGAAAACAAATCAGCGTCGTTAAAAGAATAAAATCTGGAAGCTGAGGGTTTGCGGAGAACCTTCTGGTTAAAAAATGGGCGGAGCCTAGTCCTTACCTTAAAGCAAGACTTTGAGCGCTCAATAATATCAGGACTTTAGGTGATTTCCTGGTTTTATAATAAAAATAGGTGTGGAAAGATTAAGCCGCTCGCTAACAACACCTATACCTTATAAGGCTACTTTCATTCCCGGTAGAAATTACGATATTTAACTGATCTATAAATCCAAAGGCATACCTAACGGCTTCACTAGTCCTTACAAGGTATAGGCCGAACGTTAGGGTGCAATGTCAACAAAACGAAAACGAAACGAATGATATTCAATATTTACTACATAAATTTTCCTAAAGTATATGAGATTAAAATGATGTTAGGGAATATCATTTTACTTAATAAAGAATTAGAAAAGAACAAAAACATAGAAGGAGGAGCTGAACTTGGGGCAAAAATTGACATTGGTAATAAATTCTTCAAATTATTTAATATAGAAGGAGACGGTAAAGGTAGAATTTCTGGAAGTTCAGCTCAAAAAGTACTTGAAACATTTGAGGTTAAAACCACAAAATCAGTTATTCTAAATGATGTTTTAGAAAATTCTAAACCTATTAAATCATTTGACAAAGTTGTTGAAGGTGAACTTATCAGAATTGATAATGTCTCTCTAACTTTAGAAAATGAACCTGAATTAAGAGTTGTAAAATTATTTACCAGTGATGCTTTTAAAGGCATGACCGTTCCAGGGGCCAAAGGTTTCGATATGAACAATCTTTTCAATTCAATGTTTAAAGATTATGCATATAAGTTAAAAGGTACAATTTCAGATTTAGAGCAAAATATCCTTATCAAAATACCGATGACATTTGAAAATGAATTTGAAAGCTCATATAGTGTAGATGATTTATTTATTGGAAAGGTATCATTAGTCGGTCTTTACAAAGGAAAAATCAAACTTGGAGAATTAAAAAACTCTTTAGAATTTTTTCAAGAAATAGGTAATATCCAAAATATGGTAAGTCCTCAAAGCGAAGATGACGAAATTCAGAACAGTCAATATGAGGATATAAAAAACACTAACACCTATAACCCATTTTTGAGTAGTTTACAAGATGATAAGGAATATCATTACATTGATATATTATCAATCATTCAAATTATAAATACACCGAAAAAGAATGATTAGTAAGGAGGAGCTTTATCTATATAATCTTTCAAAGTACAAGGAACTTAAGTCGTATTATTCAGAGCAAGAGAAGGAGATTTTAAGTATAACAGAATTCATTCAGAATGAATCGTTAATTACTGAATCAATAGGCTACGAATATGTAGTCGATATAACTGCTATGACTAACATTAATCAGTATAACACTGAAAGGTTAATTAACCTTTTTGATGACTCTTTCACTTTTATCGCAAACATAAAACATAAAAGCTTTTTTGAGGAAGAATTAAGATTTTGTTTTGACAAGTTTGTAGTTTTCGATGACTATATTGAGGATGAAGATGACTTAGAAGATAGAAAAAAACATTCTACCAAAAAGCATAAAAAAATAATTGACCTTGACCAAGACCAATTGCAACTGTTCCTTGAAAAAATTAACCAATCTCTTTACGGACATCAAAAGTTTAAAGATGACTTCAAAAAACAAGTAGAAAATTTTAGAGTATTTAATAAACTTGGAGAACATCTAATATTATCACTTTTCCTTATGGGAGATTCTGGTGTTGGCAAAACCGAAGTAGCGAGAGCAATCCACAAAGCACTTGGAGGCGAAAACAAAATGGCTAAAGTTAATTTTGGTAATTACAGTAGTGATAATTCGCTAAACTCATTAATCGGAAGTCCACGAGGTTATATAGGTAGTGAAGACGGAGAAATTTTTATAAGAGTTGCGGAATCTGATACAGGAATAATATTAATCGATGAATTCGAAAAATCGAACTCAACGCTTTTCAATTACTTTCTTGATGTATTAGAAAATGGCAAAATGATTAGTTCTTTAGCTCACGAAATCGACCTAAATGGTTTCATAATGATTTTCACTTCTAATGTATCTAAAGAAAATTTTAAAAAGGTCATCTCACCCGAATTAAGGTCAAGATTTGATTACAAAGGGTATTTCTCTATTCTTAAATCAGAGGATAAAAGTAAATATGTTGAATTTAGATTAAATAGTATTATTCGAAAATTCAATAAAAATGTAGCTAATATTTTGGATGACAACTTCAAATACGAAGTTTTCAAACAAATCAATGTGACTAAATTCAAGAATATGAGAGATTTGAATAAGAGTATTAAACAAATATTCGTTAGAGAACTGAAAACTAAATTAATATAAAACACTGCACACAACAATGGCTATAAGTAATTGCTTGTTCTCGCCTACTTCTGAAAATCCTCGCGGATTTTCAGTTTGGTGTGTACTTGCTAAGTTAAGTGCTAAACCACGCAACTACTCATAGCCGAGACCGTTAGCCACCATAGCAAAATGAAAAAGATAATCTCCATAATAATTCTGTTAATATCAGCTTTTGCAATAAAGGCTCAAACTGACACTGTTGAAATAATATTTAATGGATTTTATGATGTTGGTGAAGGAACAAATGGTAACAAATACTATTCAATTCTTTTTGACTCAGTATATTATGAAAATGAAAACCTACAGTTCATAAGGATTCTGTCATTAGGCAACAGGCTGGAGGTAGCAGAATCTCTTGTTCAGGGTAGAACTTACAAAGTAGCAATACAACGCAAACTACAATACAGTTGTGGTTGCTCGGACAACCTGATTAATATACGCTCAAACCGTGCAATGACAGACGAAGGGACTTTATTTGGCTCCAATTTTCTTGAAGAACAAAAAATAATTGCAAAGGAAAGTACTTGTGAATACAAGGCAATTGAAGATTACTACATACTTGAAATAAAAAATAAAAACGGTGGCTAACAAAACCTATACGCAATGCCCTTCGGGACACTGCGCATAGCCAAACCGTAAGCCATTTGAAAAAACCAGATGAAAAGAATTCTGACAATAACAATTCTTGGACTTTCAATAATAAGTTGCTCAGACAATAAGGGCGGGCTTGACGACAAAACTCAAACTTTGGAATTGACCTATATAGCCTGGGCTTGCGACTGTGCTAATTGGGCGACAAAAGAAGACCTTAACAAGTATGCTGACAATTTAGGAGACACATTAGCCAATCGAAGTATTTTCATTGAACCTGCTAACAAATCATTGGTATTGCCTGACACGCTCGGCTACAGTAATGACGTAATTAAATTCGAAGGACAATTCTACAATGAAAAAGGATTTCCGAAAAATTATCAATCTTTTGAAAACCCTGACAAAGCAAGAGTTTTTAGATACACAGGATACGAAGTAGTAAAAAGCAACTACAGGAAATATCAAGATTTTGGAACCAAAAGTGAATAAAAAAAACGGCTTACAACACAGCATATAGCTTATGGCGGGTAAACGGCTGCCAGCAAAGTTTTCATTCCGTAACCAAGTTTGGTTTCGGTGGACAGCAAAGTGCTTCGAAACCGCCACAAGCCATATGAAAACCGTTGCACCCAATTTGACGAGCGCCCTAAGAAAGACATAAAATGGAATTATTTAAAAGGATTATTGAAGTAGTTGACGCGAATCTGATTCATAGTCTGATTCCAATAATTCTGATATTAATGCTTATCGAACTGATTTTCCAAAACCGATTTGAAACGAAAAAAGTCCTGAATTTAATTCGTAGGACAATCATTATTTATACCATAGTAACATTTACTTTCTATCTGATTGGAATGGTTATGAATCCAGATGAACACGTCTTTATTAATCGAGCAACTGGATCTTATGCTTGGGCTTATTGGATAATGCTTTTGTCGGCTCTAATTTTACCTCTGACTTTATTCATTAAAAAATTAGCGTCAAGATTTTGGTATGTCCTATTGGTTGCGTTCGTTATAAAAAGCGGAATGTATTTTGAACGTTTTGTAATTATTACAACAAGCTTCCATAGAGGCTATCAAAAGGAAAATGGAAACGCTGGACTTTTCGAATCAATATCGTATGGAATTGGAATATTCTTTTTGCAAAGTATAGTAATTGTGATACTGACATTGGGAATATTTGAAAAAAAAAAACTAGGTACAACACTGTATAACAAATCATAGCCGCCTATCGGCAGGCTACGCTTATTATACTCAACGTTGGGCAACATTTGAATGAAATACATCTCCATCATACTGACATTAACCTTTTTCCTGACTGGTGAACCTGGTTTTGGACAAGAACTACATTTTGGATATCATCTGGTAAATGAAGACAGTACACTTTCTCGGAACAACATAAAATCCTTGACTGTAAAGAATTGTATTGGGAGTAGTTGCATGGAGGTCAATTACGAATTTAATTCTCTAGGACTTATTACTAAACTTGCTCCGGCAATCATCAATCCCTATTCGACATGGGAATATTACCCAGACGGTAGAATAAAAGCTAAATACAGCAAGAATCACTGTTGTGATTCAGACACGATTTTTTCCTCGACACATTATGAGTATGGGTTCAATGATAACCTTAAATATGTGATCTATCGATCTTACAAAAATGGAATGGTGATTAAGGAAGACACCTTAGACAAGGAAAAAGAAGTTGACCTGAAAAACTATCCAACCATTCGAAACGAAATAGGTCAAGTTATCGAACAGACCTTAACCGACTTATACTATCCATGTGGTATCGTATTCAAAGGAACTCATAGAATTAGATACCACTATTTGGACAATGGACTTATCGATTATGGAAAAATCTACAACGACCAAGGTGAATTGATTGTAGACTTGAAATATGAATATGAAAAAGAAATAAAAACGTTGCCCAACAAAGGCTAAAGCTAATGCGGTTGACGGGTAAACAGTAAATTACAAATTCTAACTAAAATCCGTCTCGGTCGACTTTAATTTGGGTTCCAAACCGGCACTAGCTTTAGCCGAGCCGTTAGCGCGCAGCGCCGCAAACTTGGCGTGCTCACTATACCGTAGTCTTGGTGGATAACAAATCGGTGTCATTAAAAGAAAAAAATCTGAAAAGCAGAGAGTTTGCGGAGAACCTTCTGGTTAAAAAGTGGGCGGAGCCCACGCCTTACCTTAAAGCAAAACTCTGAGTGCTCAAGAATATCAGGACTTTGTGTGTTTCCTGGTTTTATAAATAATAATTCCAAGAAAGATTAAGCCGCTCGCTAACAACACCTATACCCTATAAGGCTTCTATCTTACCCGGTAGAAATAACGATATTTAACAGATTACAAATCCAACGACATACCTACCGGCTTCGCAAGTCCTTACAAGGTATAGGCCGAACGTTAGCTGCTATTAGAAAGAAATGGACGAAGGACTATTCAAACGACTAAACCTAAGAGACTTTTTGAAGGACTCTCCATTCCTTAATCCACTTAAGGAGCATTACCCTGATTACCTGAGACAACTACTTGAAAGAACCTTAGACTATTGGAACCAGAGAGAGTTAGAAAAAGCCAAAGAGCACATAGCGACATTTAATTCAAACTTTGACGGCTTTCAAATAGGCAAGTTGATTGAGTTGGCTATTGACTTTAAAGAAATTGATGCTGAAAAGACAATTGTTTATTTAGATAGTATTCCTGAAACCCAAAGAGAAGAAACTTCGACTGCATTCGCGTTTCATTTCGTTAAGGCGGTTTTGTATTTCAGTTTATGGGATATTGACAAAGCCCGAGATGAGTGCGATAAGGCAATATCCTTTGACAACAAATTAGGAGTAACATACTACTTAAGGGGAACTTGTTATGCATTACGAGAATTGCACTCCAGAGCGATTCCAGATTATAAGAAAGCCTTAAAAGACGACTACAAAAAGAATGAGATTACCGCAAACCTTGCCTATAGTTATTTAAGAACTCAGAACCATAGGAAAGCACTACGACTACACAAACGAATAGTCGACAAATTTCCCGAAAACGATAAAGTGCAATACAATACAGGCCTTTGTTTCAAGAGATTTAAGAAGCACAAGAAAGCAGTCAAGTATTTTAATAAAGCAATTCAATTGAATCCAGAAAATGCAGGATATAAGCTAACAAGGGGACGAGTCTTAATGAGACTAAAAAGACATAAGGAAGCTGAATCCGATTTACAGTTTGCATTTGACTCAAGCAATCAGATTTCAGGAGCATTACTAAGAATTAATTCTGAAGTCCTTGAAAACAAGATTTCTTCAAGACAAGCGAATAAGAAAGTATTAGATTTAATAAGAAATAAAAACAGCAGCTAACAAAACCTATAAGCAATAGCGCCCTGCGGGACACTACTGCTCATAGCCAAACCGTTGTAGAGCATTTAAAGAAACGAGATGATAATACTAAATGTATCCTTTGGCATTTACGCCTTCCTTCCACAAGGATGGTTATTTATGATTACGATAATTCTAATTGAATGCCTTGGACTAAGCTACCTTTTGACTAAAAAATGGTACGATGGAAAAGCATTCAAGACTGCAATTTTCTCTAATCTGATTAGCGGAATATTCGGTATTGTAACTTCGATGATTCTAAATGGTGGATGGTGGTTAGTGGTTTGGTTTCCTTGGGTAAGTGACAATGAAGTAAGTGGAACGAAAGGATTCAAATGGTTAGCAATTTTTTATGCAATTGCTTTTGTATTAACCTTACTCATTGAAGGATTAGTGAATTACTTAATGTTGAAAAAAGATTATAAGAAGCCCCAAATTCTTCTGACAACATTAATTGTAAATATCATTAGCTATGTAATTGGATCGTTAGCTATGTATTCATACAGCTTTTAGAAAAATGAAAAAACGCTCTACAACAAAACCTATACGCAATGCCCTTCGGGACACTGCGCATAGCCAAACCGTTAGCGCGCAGCGCCCACAGCACCGCAAACCTTGCGTGCTCATTTCACCGTTGTCTTGGTGGAAAACAAATCAGCGTCGTTAAAAGAATAAAATCTGGAAGCTGAGGGTTTGCGGAGAACCTTCTGGTTAAAAAATGGGCGGAGCCTAGTCCTTACCTTAAAGCAAGACTTTGAGCGCTCAATAATATCAGGACTTTAGGTGATTTCCTGGTTTTATAATAAAAATAGGTGTGGAAAGATTAAGCCGCTCGCTAACAACACCTATACCTTATAAGGCTACTTTCATTCCCGGTAGAAATTACGATATTTAACTGATCTATAAATCCAAAGGCATACCTAACGGCTTCGCTAGTCCTTACAAGGTATAGGCCGAACGTTAGCACACATAAAAGAACAAGAATGGCAACATGGACAAGATTTTATATTAACTCTTCAAATTCTGAAAAAACAACTAATATTTTAAAAGAACTTTCAGGAATCACAGAGTCATCTAATGGAAATATACCTGCAGATTTTCATGATTCGTTTTTAATGGATGAAAAAGCCAACCCTAATTATATCCTATTCTCTGAAATACAGAAAAACTGGATTACAGTGCTTTATAATTCTGACAGTAAAATTGAAAGTTGGGCTCAACGAATTTCAGAAGAACTCAATTGCATTGTCATTGTCACAATCGGACAGAATACAGTAGATTATTACTACTTTTCTCAATTTCTAAATGGTGAAAAGAAAAGAGAAATTGAAGTTTGCTATGGAGACGATATTGAACCAATAAATTTTGGAGCTCCCTATGATTTTGAAGAAGAAGAGCCTGGTGAAAAGCAAGAATATGACGATGAGATATCATATCTATTTGACTTTGATAGTCTAGAAAGATATTCTCAAAATTTTGGACTTGAAATTCAGTCTGATTGGGATAATATCACTTGGACAATTCTTAAAGGGGTTCAAAGTCAAAAGACTACAAAAGATTTTATCGACCAACATCTGAGAGGCATTAAGAAACCTTGGTGGAAGTTCTGGTAAAATAAAAAACGTGTGCTAACAAGATGTATAGCCAATAGGGCAATTTGGAATAAATTGAAAGTCCTGTTCTTTTAGCAGGCAACGCCAAAACAAAGTTTTGACGTTTAACAAAAAGAAAATTAAAAGTAAAAACGTTTGTTTTGGCTTAGCGGTAAACCGAAAGTAAAACGCTTCCAATCTGCCCTACTGTCCATACACAGACCGTTACCACCAATTAAAAAAGAATGAAGTTCAAATTTCAAATTATCATTTCCATATTCTGTTTTCTTGTACTCACTTCTTGTAAACAGAATGTTACTGTTGAAGATGATAAAGGAAATTCACTTGAATTCGAAATCACCAACATTGAACTTACTTCAAGCGAAAAAGAAGCTCGGAAAGACAGTCTTATCATTCGTAACATCAATAAATTCTTAAAGGAGAATAACTCAGCAGTCGTACAGAACTACTTCTTTCTGTGTGACACTTTAAACATTCAACCTTTTAGAGATTATAATCCACAACACAAAAATTCGAACATTAACATTCATCTTGGCAAAAAGGAAGTATCTATCCGACCATTACCTGGATCTTATAGAATTGAAGACGGGCCATTTGGACAATATAAAATTACAGATGACAGCCTCGGAACATTTCATAGCTATGTCATTGAAATTAGATTAACCGATGATTTCGAAGTTCAAGACTATCATTCTACTTTACGGTTTTCCAAAAATGTAGGCGGAATTAACAGATTAAGTTTCAAGCGAGATATTGAATCAGATGAACAATACTTAATCGAAGAGAAAAAAGAAAAAAATAACTGGTGGTAACAAAGCATATAGCTTATGGCGGGTGAACAGCTGCCAGCAAGCCTGCCTGCCGACAAGCAGGGTTTTCGCTCCATAGCCAGCTCAGGTTTCGGTGGACAGGAAAATTCTTCGAAACAGCCACAAGCCATATTCAAACCGTTAGGCACAAGCTAAAACAACAGGAACAGAAATGACACCAAAACAACAATTAGAATCAATCCTCTCAAATGAATACGAATCGGAAGACGGAGAGTTGTATAGGGTTGAATTGTTGGACGGTATGACGGACAGCGAAATAGAAAACCTAAAAAATCAACTTCCTAATAATTTTTTACCGAACGAAATCGAAAAATTACTGAGATTCAGTAAAGGTTTTGAATTCTATGGACTTGAAGAAGTCCGTTTTGATGCATTTGGTCATTTCGGATTTGAAGAAATGTTCCCAAACTCAATCCAACTCGCAGGAGATGGATTTGGAAATTTTTGGATTTTGGATATTGACTCAAAAGGAAACTGGAATTCAGTTTACTATGTCTGTCACGATCCTGCTGTATTAGTGAAACACTCTGAAAATTTATCGGAATTCATAAAACACGTTGACGAATTCGGACAAAAAGGAAATCAATCCAACTTAGACATTATTCACGAAAAGACCGTAATGGACATTTGGAGCGAAAAAGTCGGGATAATGAAAAAAAATGAAAAGGACTATGACTCTGAAAACGAACAAGTTGAATTGCCTGAATTGTTTTTAGTAGCAGACTTGACTGATAAACCAATAAAAACAGGGTTTCCTTGGGGAAAATCAGGTCCGAACACAAAAATTACAAGACCGACTGACGAACCGGTTTGGATTGTTGAGAAACGAGTGAAACAAGGTTTTCTATCAAGACTTTTTGGTGGAAAGAAATAAAATGCCAGTGCCTAACAAAAACTATAAGCAAGCGGGGCGACAGTGAAAAACGAAACGATAAACTATTAACTAACTTTAGGCTCGGTTGACAGGAAAGTGCTTCTAAAGCCCGCCTGCTCATAGTCAAACCGTTGTGTGGCATTAAAAAATGAAGAACTTAAAATACATATTGACATTTTTACTGACGGCTTTAATTTTTTCAGCGTGTAATCAATCGACTGACAAAAAATCTGAAAAAGCTGCAGAAAATGAAGAAGTAGTTAAGTCCAAAAACGTTACTGAAACTATTTCAACAGACATTAACAAACTTGAAAAATTACTTGACCTTTCGGCTTATAGACCTACTTCTGTAAAATTCAAGTATATCTATATTAACAATTCAGGTCAAAACGAGCGAATTTCAGTTCCCGGACCATCTGACTACACACTAGAAGCCCTTTTGTACTTTGATACAGTCACAATGGAGAAATTCTATGAGTTTGACAGAAATGCTGAATATGACGCTCCAAATTTCAAGAAAGAGCAATTCAATTTTGATTGGCTTCCAAACGATATACAAGAAGAATTATTGAATAGTAATCTAAACTACCACGGACATCCTGACTTCTTTTTTGGAACAGGTAACAATGGTAAATCTTGGTATTTAGAGAACAAAATATTGATAAGAAAAGAGACGAATTAAAATAAAAACGCCACACAACAACGCATATAGCTTATGGCGGGTGAACAGCTGCCAGCAAGCTTACCTGCCGACAAGCAGGGTTTTCGCTCCATAGCCAGCTTAGGTTTCGGTGGACAGGAAAGTGCTTCAAAACCGCCACAAGCCATATCCAAACCGTTGGCAGCAATATAAAATGAAGACCGTTTTCAAAATAATATTAGTCGTATTGACATTCGCAGTTCTTGGAATACTGTACTTTGCTAGATACACGACTATTAAATCAGGTTCGGACGAAATCCTATTCTTTAATCCATTCACAATTGACGAAGTTGGTTTCAGAGACAATTATGAAACTGCAATTGCGTATATTAAAAAAGGCGACAACTCCACTGCTAGGAAATATTTTGAGAAAGCAATTAAATATCGTGGATCCCACAACGAGCGAGTAAGAGAGAATATTTACTCGGACGGAAATGGATTATGGGAATACAAACAAGATAAGCTTTTGAAATTCTCACATTGCTACGAAAACCTTGGAATGCTCGATAGTGCGATGACCTGCCTCGAACCAGCACTATACAATTTTGAACGATACCATTTTCCGACAGAAGACCAATTCTTCCGAATTGCGATAGAGAAATATGGAAAAGACGAAGTAATTAATGAACTAGTATTAGCTCTGGCTCATATCCAAGAAATTGACTGTTTCATGTGTATGGACTATTACATTGAGTTTAAAGGAATAAAAGTTGGACTTGACATTAACGACATAGAAGTTGACAAAAATGAACTCTTTGAAAAATTAAAGAAAAAATACTGTGACCAACAAAGCATATAGCTTATGGCGGGTTAACGGTTGCCAGCAAGCTTGCCGCCGACAAGCAGGGTTTTCGCGCTCCGTAGCCAGCTTTGGTTTATGTGGACAGGAAAGTGCTTCGAATCCGCCACAAGCCATATGCAAACCGTTAACAAAAATTAAAACAATGAAAGTATATAAATTCATCATTGCGTTTTTCATTGTTTCGTTTATCTCTTCTTGTGGCTCAAGTGACGATCCAAGAAATGACGAAAAAACTCAACTTATAGAAGAAATTGAAAATGATGGATTCAAATATATTGGCCCTGCTCAAACACAAAATGGAATTTGGGACACTTTAATGCTTGGGTATACGGATAGGAAAAATGGAGTTTATCACAATAAGTCTGAAAGGTTTGAAAAACTTAAGATTAAAGGGTATGAATTTGAAGAAGTGTCGGACGAATTATACAAAACAGTAATACTGATTTATAGTTTCGAATTCAATGATTCAGAAGAGGAAAAGAAATTTGAGAATTTTCAGAAATACATACTGAACTATCAAAGACATTTAAAAAATCAGGTAGAATTCTATCAACAAAACGGAAAATGGTATTTACGATTTGAACCAATGCCATGATGAAGATAAGAAAACCTTTTGCTAACACTGTATATAGCAAATAGGGCGTTCGGTGGTTTTAGAAAGTTCAGTACTATTTACAAACCCCGCCAAATCGTTGATTTGGCTTTTAAGAATGAATAAATTAAAAACAAAATACAACGCTTTGGCTCAGTGCAAACTCGAAAGTTCATCGCTTCTACTGCCCTACTTGCCATATACTAAACGTTAGCTTTAATTTAGAAAAATGAAGTACTTCCTGACAGTAACATTCTTAATCGCTTCTATCAGCGCAAAATCACAACAAGTTGATGGAGGAAATGGACATGCAATAATTTTAGATTCAAATGGAATTGTTTATACAATTGGTAGAAATAACTTTGGTCAAATTGGTGACAGTACTTTCATAAACACTAGTGTTCCAATAGAAGTAAGTCGACTTCCAAAAGCAATGAGAATATCACGTGGTTATGATCATTCTCTGGCAATAGATTCATCTGGATACATTTGGGCTTGGGGAAGAAACAACTATGGACAATTAGGAACGTCTATTCTGTATGACTACAATACACCTCAAAAACTTTCAGGCCATTCTGATTTTATTGCTGTAGAGGGTGGTCATTGGCATACTGTTTCTCTAAAACGAGACGGAACTGTTTGGACTTGGGGTCATAATTATTACGGTGAATTAGGAAACGGAACGAGAGAGCATAGCCAGTACCCGACTCAAGTTATTACAAATGACCAGAACGTTTTAACCGAAATTATTCAAATCGCAAGTGTTGGTTATCACACCCTAGCGCTAAATAGTAAAGGAGAAGTCTATTCCTGGGGAGGGAACACTTATGCTTCATTGGGACACACAAAAAATAAAATTCAGCCTTATGCTGAAAAAATTAAATCCCTTTCAAATATTACCTCAATTGCAACAGGTTGGCATCATTCGGTAGCCCTAAATGATAATGCGAAGTTTTCATATGGGGATCAGACCCATCTACTCAGAACCGAGAATCTACAGGCTCATTTTTTCAATCTATAAAAAAAGTAAATGGTTTACCACAGATTAAAGAAATTGCTTGTGGTAGCTGGCACACTTTGGCTATAGACTCGAATGGTGAGACTTGGGGATGGGGCAAAAACCATTTCGGCATGCTTGGAACAGGAGACACTTTGAGTACATCTACTCCTATCAAACTTAAATTACCTGTTGGCATCTGTGCAATTGGTGGAGGTTGTTTTCAGTCTTTAGCAGTTGATACCGCTGGAAACATTTGGACTATGGGGGATAACCCAAGCGGTCAACAAGGTCAAGGGAATTATGATAGATTGCATTACCCTAAAAAGGTATTATTTGAAGCCAAAGCAGGAGAACCGAATAATGGACTAGTTACTACTATTCAGTCGATAAATTACAAATTTTGGATATCCAGAATACTGAAATACCTCCTCTTCATAACAAGTATATTTCTGAACATTTACCTATATAAAAAACTAAAGCTAACAATGGCTAAAAAATCATAGCTGCCCTACGGGACAGCAACGCTTTTTAGCCGAGCCGTTGAGCAATTAAATGAAACAGAATATCATCATAACTCTATTAATTCTATTTCCAATTCTGTTATCAGGTCAGAACAATGAAGTTTCAGTCCTTGTAGAAAATGAGGTGGACACAGTTCTCACCTTTAAGAGAGAATTTAAAAGAAGTGGAAAACTAAAAAGGAGTAGGACTTTGATTGAAGTTAAAGTACTGAATAGCTATGGACTTCCAGTACTCAATCAAGTTTACCGAAAGAATAAAATTAGTTGGGAAAAACGTATCGAGTATTATGACGATAATTCTGTGAGAAGAACTATTGACATAAAGGGAAGTGACACAACTGTAACGAACTGGGGTAGAAAGGAGTTTAAATATATTATTACTGGAGGACTTCCTGACTATATCCCAAAAGTTGAATATTATCCCAACGGACTTATGAAAACTGAGACAAGTATTGGAAATAACGGGGAGTTTAGACTAGAATATGAGTATATAATGAAATGAAAAACTGCTCACAACAACACCAATACGCTATGCCCATCGGGACACTGCGCAAAGCCAAACCGTTGCGCGTCATTAAAATGAGAAACCTAATAACATATTTTGTTCTACTTACGTGTATTCTATCGTGCGCTGATAAAGTGAAGAAACTTGAACACGTAAAGTTGAACATCTACAGAAACACCATTGACAGCTCACTGGTATATGAAACTTTCGCTGTGGACATAGGAAAAGTGTACCATCCTGTCCCAAACAATTTGAATATTGAAACCGCAAATGACTATGGTGAATGGTTAATTGATGATAGAACAGTATTCGCCTGGTACAACACCAGTGATGGTAGGCTTCTAAATGAACTTGAGATTGCCGACAGGGCGACATTCCTTGTATTAGACAGTTCAATCTATGGCAAAGACAAAAACCATGTTTACGATACTCGGCACGGAATTATAGAAAAAGCAGATTTAGAAACTTTTGAAGCCGTTAAGATAGAAGTTGATGGTAGAGTTGCTTACGCCAAGGACAAAGACAATTATTTCTTTTGGGACGAAATCGTGACTGACACCTTGGGTTTTGCCAAAGAATATAGAAAGTTGAAAATAAAAAATGAACACCCAACAAAACCTAAACGGCATTAAAACGCAGTTTAGTCCAACCCTAGGCACACATTTAAAATGAAACAAATCGTGTCAATCATATTAACCCTATTAGCATTGAATTCTTGCCAAAATCGAGAAGAAAAGAAAGTAGAGCGAGTGAATGAACAGTCTGAAGAAAAGGAATTGCCATATTCTGACCTTATTCTTTATGACCACTTTGACAATGAACTTTTACTTGACACAATATCGAATCATTTCGAAGCTCAATTTTCACCAACGTATATTGGAGAATTAAGAGACTCAATAAAGTTGACATACAAGCCTGCCAAAATTGAAAACCGTACACCTGATTGGGATAAATATAGAAGACCGAACCCGAAAGATTTAGGAATTTATATCGACACAACTAAAACAATTGGTTTTTCAATGAGTATTTGGGAATACTATAAAAAACCTGAATATCGTGTGGGGAAAAAATCTTACCCAGTTATTATTGAAAATAATAGCACTGACACTTTAAGTATAGGATTAGGAGATATTTTGCCGATGACAACAGAGATTTTAGATTCTCTTGGACAATGGACAGAAATTGAGAGACCTTTTATTTACGACTGTGGTACCGGACTAACAGAGTTCTTTCTTCCACCTAATCAAATTGCGATTACGGCACTAAGACAGAATTTTGGAACGTCCAAAGCTAAGTTTAGGGTAAAATATGAACTCGATGATAGTGCTGTTTATTCGAATGAAATAAATGGAAAAATACAAATTGAATAAAATAAAAAACGCCACCTAACAACGCATATAGCTTATAGCGGGTGAACGGCTACCAGCAGGGTTTTTACTCCGTAGCCAGCTTAGGTTTCGGTGGACAGGAAAGTGCTTCGAAACCGCCACAAGCCATATGCAAACCGTTAGCTTGCATTTGAAAATGACGAAAATTCTACAAATAATAATATTGACTGTATTGTTAACGAGCTGTACTGACTCGGACAAAATATTACAGGGAAATAATTTTGACGAAGGAGATTGGTTATTTGTCAACGTGAACTATGTTGACGAAACTTTGGAAATGATTGATGATGAATCGGTTCTAAAACAAAACAAAAATGGAATATGGGTGACACCGCTGGGTGATTGCGGTGGAACAACTTGTGATGGTTTTCTGAAGCTGTATAAGGACGGAAAGCTCGTTAAAGAAGATGAATATTTAACTCGAGCCGCTTTAGTTGAAACGAACGAATTAAAAAATAGCTACAGAAAAGGAATTGATTGGACAATTGACCCAATTGATGAATCGAGATTCACGTTTTTGTGGGACAGCTTGAAAACAGAAAATGTATATCCGACTGTTTACCACACTCAACCAGCGGACAAAGACATTATTTGGGCTTATAAAATTGATGAAAAATAAAAAAACCAAGCTAACACAGCATATAGCTTATGGCGGGTGAACGGCTGCCAGCAAGCTTGCCTGCCGACAAGCAGGGTTTTCGCTACGTAGCCAGCCTTGGTTTCGGTAGACCAGCCTACATTTCACTCCGGACAGGCAGGCAGAATAACTTCGAATGGAAAATCAGCGAAGCTAAACCGCAGGTAGATTTATGCAAACCGTTCGCCTACATTGAGATGAAAGAGAGAAGTAAAGTCCTAATATTATTGCTGATTGGTTTTATGGTTTCGAATGCCTATGGAACTATTCAGACATCAGAGTATTTAGTTATTGGCACTGATACTATAATGATTGAAGAATATCCATTAAATATTAAAATCAATCAGGATACAACACTATTGACAAGAGGGCAAAAGAAAAATGCAGATGGAAGTTTTTCAATGTGTATATCAAGCGGGTGCTGGAGAGGTTATATAGGTACTTGGACTCTAATTAATGATTCCCTCTTTCTTATAAACCTTGTCCCTCCTTGTGAATTAAAGAGAAATGAAGAAAACCCACTAGCCATTGAAAAATTATTTAAAAACTCGATTACTTCTATTGGTGTTTTTGCTAGCTGGGTAAATGACACATTGAACACCAGATGTATAATGTTGCCGTGTGACAAAGTAGCTTTCCATTTCATCATTTCGAATGGAGTTGTTACTAATAAATTTGAAACAATCAACAAAGACTGGTTAGAACGACATCCTGAATATCAAAAACCTTCCGAAAATGAAATTGAATCCGAAACAGAAAATATTGAACTAGATAATTCAAATCAATATGCATGGTATCTTCTTATTGCTGGCATTATACTAGTGATATTATTAATAAATAAACGTAGGCTAATAAAGGCTAAAAAATCATAGCTGCCCTGCGGGACAGCAACGCCTTTTAGCCGGAACCTTAGCTACATTATAAAACCTGACTCTTGAAAAGGAGCATATATAAAGCAATAAACATATCGAACGAAAATGTTCTATTTGCGACATTAACGACAATCCTATCCTTTATCCTTGGAATTTTTGGCTACACAATTTCAATCGCTTCTGAACACATTCCATTTTTCATATCCGCGCCAATCGTAACCTTTCCTTTAAGCTATATACTTTGGAAACGGACATTTACCTCAAACAGAAAAATCAGGGTGAGCAGTCTTTTAATGATGTCCTTCTTCTTGACGATTCTTTTACACTATTTTAATTTCGTGGCTTTAGGTCTCGGCAATCTAATATGCTATTACCTAACAGGGAATTGCACGGACTATTCTGGAGATGTTGAATCGTTTATTGAAATAATATCGTGGATTGGACTTTTAAGGACTTCGATATCACTATACTACTGTGGACTTTTAACATGGACCTTAATATTCCTAACTGGACTTTATGTAAAGAAAAAAATTACTGCTGCCAACAAAAACTATAAGCAAACGGGGCGACAGTGAAAAATGAAACGATTAAACCATTAAATAACTTTCGGCCGGCTGACAGGGAATTGCTTCTAAAGCCCGCCTGCTAACAGTCAAACCATTAGTGCCAATTTGAAATGAAGACAATTCTCACAATCATATCACTATTCTTAACGACTTTGCTTTCGGCTCAAAACGACACTCTTGAATTGATCGTAGACTTAAAAAATATAGAAACTAGAGACATACGAAATATGATTCCAGATTCTAAATTTACTACGCCTCTTAAAGACACAACTTTAACAGGAGAAATTGTTGAACTATGCAAAGGATACCATATTCATCATCTCGGATACATATTGGGAATTCTTAAGATTAAATCCTCAATTACAGATTCAATTTTTCAAATTATTCTTCCCGACAATGACCAGGTTAACCATTTAACCAAAGGACAACAGGTAACTGTAATAATTGAACCATATAATCCTGATGACAAAGAACTGAACGAGACAACAGGATTGACCTGCACAACCATAAGGGGTTCAAATTTGAGTAAATTGAAAAAAATAAAAACTGGCACTAACAACAAATAAACTCGAGTCGACTTTAATCCCGCTCCGGCTGGGACTTTCCGGTTGACAGAGACACCTTTCGTTTCTTTACAATACCACGGACGAAGCCGTCCTGCGTTTATTCAGAACCATTGGTAGCAATTA
Source organism: Croceimicrobium hydrocarbonivorans (assembly GCF_014524565.1). Classification (NCBI taxonomy): domain Bacteria; kingdom Pseudomonadati; phylum Bacteroidota; class Flavobacteriia; order Flavobacteriales; family Owenweeksiaceae; genus Croceimicrobium; species Croceimicrobium hydrocarbonivorans. The sequence continues at coordinate 980,160 of NZ_CP060139.1, forward strand.
AAATGAAGACAATTCACCTTGCACTAATTCTTTTGTCGGGCTTTTGACAACATCGACCAATTGTCAAAATGATAATGAAGTAAGCACAACAATTCATTCCGACCGAATTAAAATCAACTACGACTTTGAAAACCTTAGATTGTTTTTGAACTCGACTGTAACCGAAACAAAGTCACGTATCGACTGGAAATGGGATCATATGAATTCCAGAAACGGCTACCCCGACACAACTGGCATAGAATATTTCGAGAACCGTGACCAGCCATATTTCAAGTTTGACGACCAGGTAACCTTACCTGCCCTTTCAATTATCACCGACAAGAATAAAATCATTGAGTTCTACGCAGCGACAATTTTCACACTAGCCAAGCATGACAGGGAAACGATAATTGCCGTAATGGATAGTTTAAACCCTTATGACCTTCTAAATCAGACCGAAGTACGACAAGCTATCCTGGAAACCTCAAGATATTATCGTGAAACCGAGAATTTTGAAGAAGAACTGATATTGGATTTAGCTGAAGAAGAATATGGATACTCTCGAATGAGTTACGAGATAAAAATTAAAAAATAAAAAGGTACCCCAACAAAACCTAAAGCTCATGCGGCCTTTTCGTCTTCGGCAGACGCAGACACGGTTGACGATGACGGTCTCAGTTCTTTAGGAACTTGCGGAAAGCCGCACTAGCTTTAGCCAAACCGTTGTGAGTCATAAGATGAAACTTGAAAGAAGATTTATAACACTAATGCTCGTAATAGTTGTTGTCGACTTGGCAACCAAACTATTAGCCCTTAACACTCTGCCTTTCCAGCAGAAAATCTTTTTAATTGGTGATAAAATAAGCTTCTATTTGACTTTCAATGAGGAAGCAACTGGTGGTCAAGCTGGTTATTTATTGGAACAAGAATTTAATAAAAACCAAACTTTAGTACTTAACGCAATAGCAGCATTTATTCTGATAGGTTTCGTTTTCATGATCAAGAAACAGAATATCAAAAAGCTATTCAAATGGCTTATAATCATTGGCATATACATTTTGACTAGTATAATACTTGAGCTGATCAAACCTAGCCTAAATATCGAAGTAAGTACTTGGACAGCATCTCTAGTTTCTAAAATTGCAGGAATATCCATTTACTTAACAATACTGACTTTCATCAATAATTCTCAACTGAAATTATTTTTCTGGATGGTAATTTCTGCAGGATTAGGCAACTTATTAAGTCATTTCTATTACCCATATAGGATTGTTGACTTTATTAACATCGATGGTAGTTACGAACTTCTGAGAATAGGCGTATTCAATCTGGCAGACTTGGCTTTTGACCTTGGTATAATAGGGATATTTGTAACCCTAATTGTATTGACTGTTAACAAAATAAAATCTAAACGACTCACAACAAACGCTAAAAATGAATATGCGAACAGAGCTGACTGAAAGGACATTGCTAACAGAAAACCCATCTGCAATTAGGAATGGTGGCGCATACTCATTTTAGCTGGTCGTTGCCACACATTAAAATGAAAACGACACTTCCGACTATATTGATTCTAATTTTGACTTTCTCCGCCTTTGGAAACGATGGTGTTTACCTGACTCGTGGAAGTGTAATTTATCCGACTCAAGAGACAAAAATCTCTTTGGAAAAGGAAATCCTTTCATTCTCAGTCAAAGACAGACTTGCTTACGTTGACATTCAATTCCAGTTCAATAATCCTGAGAATACGGACAGAAAACTATTAATTGGCTTTCAAGCTCCAACAGCGGCAGGTGACGTTTCGGACTCTCTAAGTAAGGCAAATCAAATAAGCAACTTCACAATTATCCAAGACGGGCAGATTCTTCCTTACAGACTGAAAGCTGCCAAATGTGAAGATTGTGAATTGAAAGACCCTAGGGATTTCAATTTCTCCCAATTTGAGCCAGGAGTTTTTGTCTTCCTTTTTGAAATTACTTTTAAGCCAGGCCTAAATCAGATAAACCACAGTTATAGCTTTCCAGCAAGCAACAACGTTTCATTTGACCAATTCTACAATTACATTTTGACAACAGGCTCAAAATGGGCAGGCGGAAAAATCAAAGACTTGACTGTTAATATTGACATGGGAAGAAACCAATATTTCTATGTAAACGACATTTTCGGTCAGACAGCAAATTGGTCAATTGTTGGAACAGGAAAACTAACAAATGAAAAGTTCGACTATATCGACAATGACTCTTGCAGAATGGTCAGAACTCTTGAAGGTCAGCTTCAAATAAGCGTAAAAGACTTCAGTCCAACTAAGAATATTGAATTTGGTATAGTAAGCAGATACTCTTTTACAAGTTACCCAGTTGACTATGATAAAATTAGAACAGGGAAAATTGTTTCTATTGGTAACATGACTTTAGAAGCTGATTACTCAAAAGATGAACTTAGACTTCTAAGAAATACGATTTATGCTCAATACGGATACGACTTCAATAGTCCTGACCTTAAGGAGTACTTTTCTCAATTTGCTTGGTATATGCCCGATCCGAATTTGAAAATGGAAGACATAAAACTGACCGAAAAAGAAAAGGCTTTTATAGACAAAATATTGACGAAAGAAAAATAAAAATCGTGTGGCAACAAAGGGTATAGTGCATGCCCTTCCGGAAACCATGCCTAGTTAAACCCTTTGACACAATATGAAAGAAATAACAGCTCTTCTAATCAGTCTTATTTTCAGCTTTACCGTTTCTGCACAAAAAAACATCAATTTGGGAGAATGTGAAATCCTGAGAATCGACTCGATTGCTCTCTGTTCCTCTCATTATTCAATAACTGTTCTGACCTCGCTTGACACTTTCCGGTCAGTAATTCCGAAATCTGTAATTGAAAGCCCTCTCAAGGAATTGACTGGAAAAACAAGAAAAATTTCCGCTGAACCTATTGATAGCTTAATCTTGGACATAGACTCAAAACTAGTTTATATAGCACTCGTCGGAACTGTCTCTAGCGATCCAGACTACGACCAGTATGATCAGATAAGCTACACCTGGAAGGTCAAAAAGAACCTTTGGAAAAAAGAAGAAATAGAATTGAATCTATCGTACTACTACCACAACAAGAAAGAAACGAATCTTCTGATCACGAAAATCGAATAAAAAATACTGTACCCAACAACAAATAAACACCAGGCAGTTTTAATTGCACTGCTAGGCTTGGCCGAGATAGACAGAGAAACATTCCTTTTCTTCACAAGGCCACAAAAGAAGACACCCTGGATTTATTAAAACACATTGCCCGCAATTTTAAAATGAAACAACAGATGCCCTTAATAATCCTATTTCTTTTTCTGGGATTACAAGCTTGTTCTCAACAAAATTCAACCGAATTAGAAATCTATCATTCAGAAAAATATGGCTTCACCATTGACAAGCCAAAAAGCTGGGCTATATCGATACCACCAGATTCCTTAAAACTTGACGCGGTAGGCTTTCAACAAGTTGCAGAAAATAATGACACTTCTATTTTAGCTCATATCGACATTGTAATCGAAGAGACTAAACATGATCAACTTAAAGACTTTGTTAAACAGACTATTAATAATGCAAAAGACTATTTTGAAAACTTTGAACTTATAAGTCAAAATGAATTCAAAAACGGCTCCTTAAAAGGTGAAAATTTTGTATTCACTTCATCATTTGGTGACATGCATTTTAAATCATCTGTATTTGCCTATTACATAAATGGTAAAATCTACATAATTACAGCAGAATCGGACTCACAAGATTTCCAAGAACTTGAAATGCTTTTTGAAACGATAGGTAAATCATTTGAAATAAAATAAAAAGACTGCTGGCAACAAAATCTAAGAAATAGCTTAGATCACAGCTTCCGCTTAGTTCACACTCTTTCGATAACTTCGAACTCGGCCGATACTTAGGTACTTGTAAATTACCATACCTTATACAAACCCTTAGCAACAATTAAATTTATTAGAAATGAAAACCGTAAAAACTAGACTTTTAGGATTAATTGCTTTGATCGCATTAACATCAAATTTTGTGATGGCACAGTCTGACACTAAGATTCGTTATACTGCATCTGCGGAGCTTTTTATAAATGACACGCCTCTTGATGGTCAGACCAAGCTTAAGGAATTGATAGCGAACCTAGGAGAACCAAGTAAAAAAGTGGACTACCCAAACGGTGAGACAAGCTACTTTTATGAAGAAATTGGAATTGTGTTTTTCACTAAAGATGGTATAGTAAAAGGACTTGGCATAAATTTCAATTGGGATGGAGACGAAAAATTTCCAGAGAAAACATTCACAGGCACCTTAAACCTTGGCGATTCAGAAATTGAAAAAGAAACTAAGAGTGAATCAATAGCTGCAATAAAATCAATTGAGTTCATTTGCCCTATTCCGATAATGTGTGCATCTAAGGACAGAGAAGCGAAAATAAATTGTGCAGTTGCTTTTAAAGACGAAAAATTGACTCAAGTAGCATTTATCATAAACTAGAAAATAACCGTAGCTCACAAGGTATAAAGCAATTAGGGCAAGCAGTGGTTTAGGGAAGTTCAGTGCTATTTACCAATTGCGCCAAATCGTTGATTTGGCTCAGTTTAAAATTGAATGTTTATCGCTTTCTACAGCCCAATTTGCCATATACTAAACCTTGGGCAGCATAAGAGAAATGGACTTAAACTGCCACAAGCCATACCCAAACCCTTGGCGTTAATTAAAATGAAAATATTTCTGACAGACCAAAAAAAGAACTTTGAAAAACATCTCAAGAGCTTTAGAAAAAAGTCTGTCATGGGCTACGATAAAAATCGGTTGACAGAAAAGGTTTCGACAATTGACATCACAACGGACAAGGTTGACTTTAAGGTTCTATTTGACTACAAAATCTTTCCTGACAATATCATGACCCATTTGACAGAATGGAAATTGAATAACCGAGAAATGAAAGCAGGAGACATAATAGTTCAACAAGTTTTCATTCCACCGACAAAGACTTTCTCGCAAAAAGTCGTTTTTGGAGTTAGAATAAATGAAATCATTGAGGAACCGACAAAAAAAGGTTTTAGCTACGAGACATTAGATGGTCACGTTGAAAAAGGAATTTCGACTTTCACATTAGAACAGACAGATGAAAAGACCATTTTCAAAATCCTGACTTATTCAGCCCCAGGAAATATTTTGACCCGAGCTTTAGGACCGATTTTTTCGAGACCCTATCAGAAGTACTCGACCCAACAAGCCTTGAAAAATGTAAAACAACAAATAAAAAAAAGCATATAACAAAACCTAAACTGCATTAAAACGCCGTTTAGCCAGAGCGTTATGGCTAAGAGAATAAAATAGAATCTATATGAGTTCAACTAGATGGTTTGACGAAAATGGGGACGAAATAATAAGAGAGCCTGTTAATCTTGACGAGACTGAACACATTGCAGAAATCGGTGGAACCTTTGAAGCATTTAGCGTTGGGGTGAACTTTTATTCTGAGGACTTGGACAGGCACGAGATTACTAGATTAATTGGCGTAGAACCAACAAAATCTTGGAATCCTAATGAAAGACACCCTATTGGTAACTCAAATAAGACAAGAATTACAGATTGGGGTAAATGGTATTTAACTTCAAAAAGAGATAATACTGAATTGAATCAGAAATTAGAGGACTTGTTAAACTCACTGACCTCTGATTTAGAAACATGGAAAAAATTAACTTCTAAATACCATGCTTGGATTGACGTTGCAGGTTACATGGAGAATTGGAATAGAGGCTTTAGTCTTAAACCCGAGCTAATGCGAATGCTAAGTGACAGAAACCTTGAAGTCGTATTTGACATTTATTACGATGGAGAAGAAGAAAATGATGCTGATTAAAAAACTCCATACCTACAACAAAACCTATTCGCAATGCCCTAAGGGACACTACGCATAGCCAAGACCTTGGCTACCATTTAAAAATGAACGAGTACGAAAATTTAAACAGAGAACTTAGTGAGGCTGGTGTTCCGGATCATGTTTTCATGGAACAGAAAGGAAAGCCTATTGATACTCTGGTTAATACAAAAACATCGTCTCATCCTTATGAAGATATTTTGATTGAATACCTATATAAATTGTCAGGTAGCAACTTAGAAATGGTAGTGCGTGCCTTGACAGAAAAGAAAAACAAGAAAGCTGCGCCTTACTTATTGAAAATCATCCAACGTAGAAATGGACTTTCAAAACATAATCTATGGGCTGTAGGAAATGCTTTATACACGATTGACAATAAGAACACCTACTCAGAAATTATGAACCTCTGTCGTGACAAGTCACTTGGAATTGGCAGAGCAAAGCTTTTTGGAGTTCTCTCGAGAATCAGAACAGAGGAGGCATTCGATATTCTGGTTAAAAATCTGTCCGATCAAGAAGTGAGAGGAGATGTTATTGAAGCGCTCGGTAGGTTTGGGGATCCTAAGGCAATTCCCCTTTTAGAAAATTTGACCCCAGACAAAGAGAAGTATGAGTTCAAAGCTAGGAACACTGCATTGAAAAGATTGAAAGAAAAAAAACTGGGTTCAACCTTGGGTATAAAAAATAGGTCGGACTGTGCTTAATGCAAGTTTGCAGCAAAGAGCAAGCATTATCTCAGTGGGCAAATACGTGGCTCCGAAATGCCCTATTCATACCCGAGCCTTTGGCGGTAATTAATATGAAACACTCGATAACCCTACTAATAATCCTTTTCGCTTTTGCAGCACAAGGACAAAAGAAGGCGGAAAAGCTTTTCCAGAAAGCCATTTCCAACTATGAGAGCGGAAATTATTATGATGCTGCGACGGACTTTCAGGAAATTGCAGAGAACCATAAAAGGTTTAAATACCATGACCAGTGCTTTTATAACACAGCATATTCATATCATCAAGCTGACAGTCTCACTTTAGCAATTACCTGGTATGAGAAAATAAGAGCTTCAAATTTGAAAGATGACAATAGAGTTGGTGGAAGGGGAATTTTGGAACCTTATGCTAATTACAAGCACTACTCTACTTTCAATATTGCCACAATTGAGTACAATCGAGAAAATTATGAGAAGGCACTTGAGTACTATCGACAATCCTTAGAAAAGTACCCTTACTATAATGAATCAGGAACTGACTTAAGAACAAACAAAAATCAACTGACCATTTACGTAAGCGATTGCTTAGAGAAGCTTGAAAAATATGAAGAAGCACTTCTTACGATTGTTCCTGAAGCACTGGACTCCAAGAGAAGCTCAAACTATGAATCAGTTGTAAAGCGCTCCATCGAAATAATTACTGACCATTTTGACAAAGAAAAAATACAGCAAGAACTTAGTACTGCTCTTGAAACATTAGAGAAAAACGAAAAGGAAGGTTCCTATTCTATCACAATACGGAATAAAAAGATAAAGCTCTTTCCATATTGGTTAGATGATGACTCAATTGACGGACTGAAAAAAGAAATTATTGACTCAGAATTTTGGAAAAAGTTGATTGAAGAATAATGACTAATGCCACAATGGAAAATCAAATAAGCGATAAAGTAGTAAATTCAAGACTTCTTGAGCGCTTTAAAATTGTTTCGCTTTGATAAAATGAAGTCATCAATCGCCTACTTTGCATGTACTCACCGTTGACCACAATTAAAAAATGCTAGAACTACCACCTACAGTTCGGATCCCAAGAGAAGATGAAACTCCGCCTGATAAGTCTGTTCGTGAACGCCTTAAAAAATACACTACCGCGAACATTGTTGAGGGATATTCACTCTCTAAAAATCTTAAAACAAGTGATTCGCCTCTTTTCGATTTCTATGCAGAAATTAACGTCAACAACTCTCGTCTTTGGAATTTGGTTTCGAATCTTGCTTCCTTGTTTCCCGAAAACCTTTCCTTAATCTTTGGTTATGACAGTGACCATCTTTTTTATGGGAACTACAGGGAAAAACATTCAATATTGACTGAAATAGAGCCGTTTAAAAGAGAACTGGTCCAAGATGGGTTCATGGAATGGGGACTTATTTATCATGACGAGAATAGACTAGTCGAGATTTTCGTTAAAGGACCAAAGTACCTTCAATGTTGGGGTGACAACCTACAAGCATTCCTTGAAATTATTGAGACTTTCGGTTTAAATGAAATACCCAACCTTGAGTTTATTGATGAATATCCGAAAGTAATTGAATCACTATGGCATATGGATAATTCGGTTTATCAAACTTCAGAATTGATTGAGAAACTAAAAGAAAAAAACTGTGGCTAACAACGACTATAAATCATGTCGCTCCGCGCCACGCCTCATAGCCAAACCCTTGTTGCCAATTTAAAAGACACCATGAAACCACTATTCATTTTGATGATCTTCTTTAGCCTAAACTCATTTGGTCAGGATCAAGAACTATTGCAACAAATGATACAAGGCTGCCTTTCAGATTCAACCTTCAAATACACCGTGCTTAATGAGCCTGATCATAAATGTATCGACAAGCCTACTTATTCGATCCCATATGGAGCAGCCAACTATACAGCTGACTTAGAACTTGATTTAACTTTTAATGGAGCATCTCTGCATGAACATTATTATAGCGATTCAACAAAGTGTTTTCCATTTCAGATTTCTTTTCTTCAAAAATCAAAGTCACGCTACGAAATATCGGTGAGCTATATTATTTCAATACCACTATCATGTGAACACCTGGAAGGCCATGGAAAAAATCATGGTTGCTTCAGTAGAAAGGTAATTTCTATACGCCGAAAAATCAAAATCAAAAGGAATGGAGACTGGAAAATAAGGGATACTCAATACTATAACCGAATTATGTCCGGTACCTTTCTTTGAAACAACCGAAAAATAAATTCGGTTTTAATCCTGCTTCGCTATTGGCTTTAGGATGGACTGACAGACCTTTCGTTTTTTTACCAAATCGCGGAAGAAGCCGCCCTGCTCTTATTCAAACCTTTGTGGCACAAAAAACCAAGACATGAACAAACTTTTGACATTAGTTTCAATTCTGACAACATTGACCTTCATTTCGTGCGGACAACCGGACCCAAACAAACAGATTGATGAAGGCACTGTAAAAGATAATACCTATACAAGTGAAGAAATTGGTTGGACAATAAAAATACCAGACGGTTGGACGGTAATCAATCAAGAACAAACTCAAGCCAATAATGAGAGAGGATTAAATGCCCTGGAAGAAACTCTAGAGAATGAAATAGATTTAAGCGGACTGAAAAACCTAATTGGGTTTCAAAAAAATCAATTCAACATATTTCAGTCTTCTTCCGAGCCATTTGAACTTGAATATGATGGTGAGTGGGAAGAAAATAATGCCGCTCTAAAAGAGGTTATTTATACAACATATTTGAATCAAGGTATGAGAGCAGACTCATCCGCTACTACTACTGAAGAAATCGATGGTTTAGAATTCCAAAGGTTTAGTTTTACCATTTACAGCCCAAAGGGTGAAGTAATAATGAAACAAACTATGTACAGCAGACTAATTAATGGCTTTGACTTTGGTGTAAACTTGAACTACAACAATGACGAAGACAAAGAAATAATGCTAGAAGCATGGAAAAACTCAACTTTTAAAAAACAGCACGGCTAAACCGCCACAATCCCCATGCAAACCGCAGTAGTACATTAAGAAATGACAAACAGATATTTAAGCTACTATCAAATTATCGGAATCATTGTATCGATGACCATAATTTCAATTTGGGCTTTTAAAGTAGGGGGCATGATGCCATTCTACATTCTGTTTGCAGGACTTCTTTTTTCACCATTTATCATTGTTTCGACCCTTTCTCTTTTGGACCTTGAAGCATATAAAAAAACAATAAAAGGAGGAATTTGGACCGGAACGGTTCTTTTGCTAGCCCTCTCCTATTCCCTACCATTTTTCTTTGAATGGGGCGGAGTAATACTAGCCTTAATTTGCACTGGAATAGGCTTTTACATTTGGACTAAAAGAACTGAAATTGAGTGGCAAATCTCAATTTTCAATGTAATCGGAACTTCCATCGTGACGGTAATTTTGATTTCAATAATTGCCGCAGGGCTAAGCTAAAAAAAAGCGGGCTACCACATTGGCTATAGCAAATGCCGGCTGACTGACTAGAAATGATGATATTACAACTAACAACATTCAGCCCAGCGGACAAAGGTTCGGTTTCAAAATCCCGTGCTTACCATAGCCAGGGCCCTTGCCGCACATAAAATGAACCTGTGGAAAATCATATCAATTAGCTTCTTCACTGCAGCTGTTTTCAGTTGTTCTGAAAACATTGGAAAGGAAAAAGTGAACCATACTGAAGAATTGAAACCGGATAGTTGTAATCAAGTTAGTAAAGACGCTAACTTATTGCCAGTCAAAAACAAATGGCAACTGTTAAAGATAAACAGAGCTTGGGAGCAAGCACCTGAAGTCCCTCCTCAAAGAGAGCTTTGGGATTTCTCCAATGGAGACTCATTAATTGTTCTAGCTGACGGACAAACTTTATTCAAGTTTAAAACTAATTGGAAATATGACTATTCAGCTTTTAGCGGTGATTCAACATGGATAATGACTAGAATAAAGGACGCACATAGTCCAAGGGTTGACTTTGAAATAAACCTATATAAGGACACTCTAGAGCTGTTTGAACAGTGCGAGAGTTTCATTCTTGTAAAGAAAGAATAAATTACAGTCAAAATATAAAGCAATGACTTAGGGCAAACTTGAAAGTTAATCACTTTATACTGCCCTACGCGCCAAATACAAAACCTTAGCAACCACAGCCTCCGCAATTAAAACCTTATGAAAGTAATACTGATTTTTACGATTCTAATTTCCTGGGGAATCGTGCAAGGCCAAAGCAATGATTTTGACAAGCTAATTTCAAAATACGGTAAAGAAGGAACTGAGATAGACAGTGTTCAATTAAGAAAATATTTTGACGTTGACCTGCATCCTGATATCGCACCGTCCGGATATGCTGATAAAATCATCCTTCGCAAACCAAACATGATTGGTTTGACCTGTAAAGTTATATGCACAGCAGGAGGCGGATGTGAATCCAGCAAACTACGGATTTTTGATTATGAGGGTAATGTTTTAGGAAAGCTTAAGGATTTCGAGCATTTTTTCGCAGACTGTAGTGATCAAAATGAAAAATATTGCGAATACATTTCTGATTCGATTTTAATAGTCGTCGATAAGGTCAAGGCACAAAAAGACTGCGATACTGACTCCTTAGTAAAATTGGAAATATCCATAGAAACCTACAGAATTAAAAATAACGGCGAGGTAATTAAATTGGATAGAAAGCAAATTGACACAAGACGTGAGTATTTTTTTACTTCCATTAAATTACTTTCGGACTCAGACCTTAAGGATAAATCTAAAATTGATTTAGCCACCATGAGAAATGAGATTTATGCAGCTCATGGCTACATTTTTAAAACCGACAAATGGCGAAATTATTTTAAAACACAAAGTTGGTACGCACCCAGGTTTGACAATGTCAATAACGACTTGACTTTGATAGAGAAAGAAAATATTAAATTGATTCAGAAACACGAGAAGCATTAAGGTTCGCATTTCAATGTAGCCCAGCCAAATCCTTGATTTCGCTCAGTTCAAAATGAAACTTTTGAAACTTAGCATTGCAATAGAATTTTTTTCATGGATACGGCATTGATGTTTACGCTGAACTAAAAACGGGGACCAAGTAAAGCGAAAGCCTATGAAAAGCCGACCTATTCAGACCCTTATTTACTCCAAAATGAAAAAGGCTCTATCCCTAGTTACTGCATTACTTTTACTGACTTCTTGTGCTACAATTTTCAACGAATCGCATACGAACATCACTTTTTACAGCACCGAAGCGATTCAGATTGTGTGCAAGCAGGATACCCTCAACACGATTGACAATAAGGCTATTTTGCAGGTTGAAAGAAAAAATGAGCCCTTGCAGCTTACTGTCTCCACAGATAGCTTAAGCAAAACCATAGAAATTGAAGCCAAGCACTCCTATAGATATTGGAGCAACCTAATCGCTAATGGAGGCATTGGAATGCTCGTCGACAAAAACACGCCCAAGCGCTATACTTATGCGCATAGAATCTATATAAACGTCACCGATACATTGATCAGCTACAGCAACTACATTCAAGGTAAATCTAAAGGGGAAATAGACCTAACACTTTCCCTGCCTCATCTTAACTCATTCCTTCTTAAGCCTGAAAATGAAGGAGCTAAAACAAATACCGGTTTTTGGGGCTTAAACTTGGGCCTCGACTATTACCATTCCCAAAGGCAATTTTTCACTATCGGAATATCCTGGGTATCAGACTTTTTTGTCCCCTTACCTGCGGCAGTGGACCTAAGTGGTGAACTTGAACTGATGAGCTCAAGTTATGCTAGCTTTTCGAACAACCATAAACTTGGCCGTTTTTCACTAGGCTATGGCTTCGCCTACACAAAAAACATATGGGATTTCAAATATTTTGATCGATTTGACCCGCCGCCGCCAACCAGAGAAGCAGTTAAGAAAAGCAGCATTGCACTAGGATTCATTTTCCCTGCCTATTTTCAGCTCGGTAAACACTTTAATCTCGGACTAATTTATCGACCCACTTTCTTTCGCCCTGAAATGACCGACAAATTCCAATATGAACATCTGATTAGTATAGATTTTGCCTGGAAAATAAGATTGAAGCAATAATTAGAATTGAGAACCTATTTAAAGCTTATTCCGGTTAAAAGGCCATTAGGCTTCAGTGGAAAGAAAAAAGCTTTGAATTGAAAATAAGCCTAACTAGAACGCCAGAAGCCCTGTGCAAACCCTTAGCCGCCATTTGAAAAAATGAAATTTCTGATTCCAATTATAGTTCTGATCTCGACATTTAGCTGCAAATCAGAACTCGACAATCATGAAGTACAACTTCGTGAAACTGACTCTTTAAAAACCAGGGAGCTAATCAACCAGATTTTAGAAAGGGAACAGAAATTCCCTAGGTTTCCAAGTTGCATTTCAGAAAAGCCTAGAGCAATTGAACTCCGTAGGTATAAGCAATTTGACCAAATCTTAAACACCTATCTGGACATTAGAGATTCCATTCACCTCAAAATTCAAAAAGAAAAATTTAAGGACTTCAAAATAAGTCCAGAATTAGCTGGTAAGCTTCAAATAATTACCGAGTACGACTTTGAAAAATTTGAGAATCAGAGTAAAACTAAGGGAACGGATTTTTTTGAAATCCTCGACTCTCTATGCGTGAACGGATATTTCTCGATAAGTAAACCCATATTTAACGAAACCTTCGATTTAGCTGTTGTCCAGACTGGTGTCATCTGTGGAGGATTTTGTGGTGGTGGTGAGATGACGATATATGAATGGATTAATGGGAAATGGCTTGAGAAAGAAATAGTTTCAGTCTGGGTAAGTTGAAAAAGCCTAAATAAAAACGGTGGCTAGCAAATATTAATGAAGTCAAAACTCAGAACATATTATTTCCTACAAGCGGGCCTGCTAATTCTAATTGCTTTTGCGGTATTTGAAACCTTAAGGTCTCTGCCCTATTTAAAAACCTGGACAGAATTGGGAAAATCAGGAATTGAATTAACGATTAGTACTGCACTTGTATTTGGGATCTTGAGCATGGTAATCAATTCAACAAATTTTGTTCTGCTAAAAAATAATAAGACTAAAATAGCTTTTGATTTGCCTTCCATCATTTGGCTGATAATTGGTATTAGCTATCTAATTGCTATACAAAATAGTGGTGCAGAATCACTTATAGAGTATCTTCCAATTGTCCTTTGTATCGAACCAATAATGTACAACCAAAGAATAAAACATTTGCTTTCAAATGCTAAACTGCACTGGCACGCAGTTTAACCAGAAAATAAGCACCTATTTAGAAATGAAACTTGACGACCTTACAGAAATCAAAATAAACGCAAATGGTGAGACCAAACCATATGTCGACTCTGGCACAGAAATTCTTCTAGTCCAAGATGGAACCGTGTCAGTAGGGAAATTGAATTACAATCCTAACGAATTCTACTCGACTGAAATTGAACACCCGACAAATAAGGAAGAACTGAATCCCCTAGCGACAGACATAGTAAAGTCTAAAAAACCTGAACTACTGAGTTCCGATATATCTCATGTTCTGACTTGTCCGATTGACATCAAAGTCAAAATGAAATGGGAAAAATAGAAACCGCTACCAACAAGCCTACCTGCGGACAAGCAGGGATTTCGCTTCAAAGCCAGCTTTGGTTGCGGTGGACCTGCTTTGTGGTTTTCAAGGCTTAGGTTCTTCGTAAAAACCCCATCATTAAGCAAGATGAACCCCGTGGAAAAAAACGAAATTCTACTACCTCAATTCAGCCACGGAAACCAGTACTAAACCTTAGCTGTATTGGATTAAATGAAACGAACAAACCTAATCGGAATGATAATTATGGGCCTTTTTAGCTTTTTGGGGTGTAAATCGGACAAAAAAACTGATTCGAAATCTGCAATAGACCAAGAAATGCAGGATTCAATCGACAAATCGTTTGAAGAGTTCAACAGCAGAAGAATCTATACGACTTTAACCTCTGAAATTATTGATACCACGGAAGATTATAAATTGCTACAAACCATTTTTGATAACATAGAAACCATTTTTGAAGAAGGTGAACAATACACCAAAGACAAAATCTCAAAACTGACGAAAGGGCAACAAGCAATCTTTTCAATATGGATGCTACAAGCGGAAGTCAATAACGGGGGATTTAATCAATTCTATTATAACTCTAGTGGACAGTTTTCAGAAATGGCAAAAGACGGGCTGGAGTATATTGGTGCTGAAAAATTGGCTGAATTAGTCGAAAAAGCAAATAAGACTTATTCAGATATTAAGGCTGAACTTGATTCAAAGGATGATGGAACAATTGAAAGCTTTAGTGAATCTTATGAAGACAACCCTCTGAACGATTTTGACCACAAATTTTATGAATTGGAAAAAGCTGAAAATTTGGACAGTTTACAAATCGTGTTCATTCGGGAAAACAAAGAAGAATTCATAAAGCAAAAATGCAGCTAACAACAACTCTACGCAATACCCTGCAGGATACTGCGTATAGCCAAACCCTTGGGACTCCTTATTAAAAAGCGAAAATGAATTCGATAAAAGGCATACTGGACAAAAGTGACTATGAAATCTATGATGACTACTTGAATTTTCAAGTGGACGCTTATTGGCTTGACGAAAACCTTGAAGAACTCTATCCAGGTAATATGTACAAGGGAACAGTCCCGACCCTTTTGTTTTGGATGGAAATTGAAAAGGAGCGTGAAGTCGTTTGGAACAGAATATTACCTGACAAGGGACAAAAAGTAATCTGCCCCATTTTAATGTGTCCTGACGATTCTGATTTTTCTTGCATGCTGATTGACGCTGAAATTGAAAACACTGGTACGACAGTTAGATGGAATAAAATTGGGCTTGATCGAACTGAAGAGTTTGAACCGCAGAAAATAGGTTCCACAGTTGAATGGTTTGATAAAATGGAACCCCTTGAATTTGAGTTAGCCGAATACGAACAAATGCTTGGCGAATTCAAGAAACACTTTGAGATTGACAAACTGAAATGGGAAGTAAGGAATAGAGAATTTCAAGAAGGTAAATGAAAAATAAATACGGTGCCCAACACAGCATATAGCTTTAAGCAGGTGAAAGGCTCCCAGCATTCCTAGCTACCAACAAGCAAGGTTATCGCTCCCTAGCTATTTTGTTTCCGGGAAACCGGATTGCTTCGAATTGAAAATCAGCGTAGCTAAACAGCAACAAGCCCTATGCAAAGCCTTGGACCTAATAAAGACTCGTGGACTGGAAAAGACTTGAAAATACAATACATCAATTCGCGACTGAGATTGACGCTAAAGTTGAAAAAAGAGTAATTAGCTCCATTGGATATAAAGCAGAATGCTATGAATTTAAGGACTCCGCAGACCTTTATTATCGTTTTCAAATAACAAAACCCAGGATAGAGCTTGGCAGTAGTTTTTCCATTAGATCCGAACGTCCGGAAAAAGACATTGACATAAAGGCTAGAAAATGGCTTTTCTTAGGGCCAAGGATAAAAGCGAGCCCTAATCCAAGTAGGATTCTTTCTGATCTACTTAGAAGCTTGACAGATAAGTTGGATCAATTTACGATTCAGACCGACCCCTTCGATTTGACTTTTAGAACCAAGCTTATTGACTTAGACATTGATACCCTTCGGCTAATAAGACAAATACATCTTGAATTAAAAAATAACTATGCAGATCAAATTACACCCACATACCATTAGCAACAAGCACCTTACATAAAGCCCAACTTATAATTAGAGAAGATGAAAACAGCAGTACTTAGTATTTTGATAATTGGACTCGGCGCAATTTTAAATTCCTCCAAGCCCATAAGTACATCCGCCAATGCCAAGGATGTATCGAAAGTATCTTCGGAAGTAAGAGCAAAGGATTTCGTAGAAACTATAGAATCATTGGGTTATTTCAAATACGCCGATCCAGAGAATATTGAAAGGCTGAAGAAAAGTCATTTAGAAAGTTTTGACCCTGAAGGTGCCTGGGGAGGAATTTGGGATGATGAAACTAATTTGCCTCTTGATTATAGATATTACTTCTGTGATGGAGAGTACGTTTTTGAACAAGGTGGTTTTACAGGCATCTTGGAAGAAATGGATTTGACCTTCAAGAAAATAGGATTCAAACTAAGTATTGAAAACCACTACGAGGAATGGGACAGTGATAATCAATGGCTCAATCATAGAATTACCCTAAACGGCACTGAATATGTGATTTTCAAAAACTTTACTAGAGGCTATGGATGGGGAGAGGCCGTTCAAAGATTAGCTGAGATAGTAAACTCTGAATTGGCGAAACAAAAAAAAGACGAAAGAATTTATTTGATTAATGGTGGTAATGATGGGGCCCTGATTTTCCTGAATGATGGTCTTTATAAATACTTCTACGAAACCTTTACTGATCCCCAATGGAAACCACTTGCAGTGAGCGAATGGGCAAAGCTTATGGGAGTACAAGAAATGGAGTTAGACTAAAATACAGCTAACACTGAATATCAAATCATATCCACATCTCTACAGGCAAGACTTCCTATACTATGCCTGCTAATCAATATTGAAAAACACTTATGGGAACTTGGGGCACAGGAATTTCTTCAAATGATCTTTACGAAGACATTAATTATGAATTCTTTAATTGTACAAAACCCGTACGCAATGCTTTCTTGGTACATTAAGCATTGCCAAATTGTTAAGGCCCATCTTAAAATGAAGAAACCACGAGGACTTAAAAAGTATTACCAAAGACTTGAAACCGAGAACGACCTCAAAAAGTTAACTTGGTTTGATCTAGAAGATCCAAACGCGTGGTTTGACTACTGGCATTTACACTTTGACTGGAATGGGCTTGGGAACAATAGTTTCAAGAAACGAAAACCTCATCTCGACAAACTATTCCGGCACTTTCAACTTCTGGAAGAAGAAACTAAAAAGCTTAAAAAGGACTTTCAACTTTTTGCCGTTCTACAGGATTACAAAAGTGAGTACGATGCCCTGTACTTTCACACAAGAAACCCAAACAAAGACAACTTTCCAATTAAATACAACAGCCTAAAACAGGAAAGCACCTTTACAAACCAAGATCTTGACGCCTATCTAAAAAAGCTTACTGATTACGAGAAATTTTACGGTAGTGCTGAGGAGAACTATTGTGTACTTTTTAAAAAAGGCCTTGGTATAGAACCGAATTAAAAAATGAAGAACCTGATTTCCCTACTGACTGTTCTGACCATTTTAGGATGTGCTAATACAGAGGTAGAAGAAAGGCCCCTTAGCTCCGACAGAATGGAGCTTGTTCCTGAACCTGATCAAGATCTGAGAGGAAAATATGAAGAGTCAATCGGAAAAGATTCAGAGCTTATTCCTTCCACGACTTGTACAGTGAAAATTGAAGATTTCTTGAAACTCAAAGACGAAGACCTTCATGCTGATTTCTTTTCCCAACTAGATTCAATGCGAAATGTGCCTTATCCTAATAAGGTTCAAGAAACTTCAATATCGGTCGACTTAACACCCGAATATTTAAGTGAGTTTCTAGCCGACATCAGCTTAGATTCACTAAGCGCAAACAAGCAGTTCGAACAAGAGTATCATTTTAATATAGCCCCTAAGGATTACACGGACCCCGAGATTTGTAAAGACAAAATTGCTGTGAGTTTTGACGCTGAGAAATGCGCATTTAGACTGAATGTTTACAACACCTTTCTTGTAGAACCCAATTGGTGTACAGAATCTATGGTTGTTTACGGTTTCAAAATCGAAAATGACAAAATCATTGACTTTTGGCGACAAGAAGCCGGCTAATAAATATAGGACTAGGTGCCTTTAATCGAACTCCAAACTAAAATCCAACTAAAAAGAACTATGAATAAAAAGCTTAGAACCTATTTGATTTCCGGCTTAGTCCTGCTTTATTTAGGACTGAGCGATGATAATTTCATGCTATCCTACCACGGAATTGCAGTTGCAGCAGGTCTAACCTCATTTGCATTTGCATACATTGAATGGAAGAAAGAAAGTGATAAGAATAAAGCATGAATTTTTAAGCCTTGTCAACAATGCTTAAAATGCATGAGCTCCTGCCATCACTTAGGAAATCTTATCCGCGAGCAAACCTTCAATTGAATGGGTATATTCAAAATAAATAAAGACTTTAAAGTATTTAAGTCTGAAGTCAATTGGTTCCTGAGTCCTGATTCTAAAATCGAATTTCAAAAACAAAAAGAAATACGATTGAGCGAGGAATTCAAGGGCACTTTCCCTAATCTCACTAAGTTGATTTTAAAGTCAAGAGCAACTTTCTTAAGTATTGATACTATAAACTACATCTTATTCGCTTGGGATACGCTTGATGGAAAGGTTTGCGGCTGGCTGAATCAGCAAGAAGCGGAACAGGAATTTAAATGTGAGCTAATCCAAGAACATCATCTCCTGCTACAAAATATTGGTGGGATCCGAGAGTCATTTAATCCACCTGAGAATTCCTGTTCCAATAATCAGAACTTCATGTTTATCGCTTCCGAATGTTCCAGAGGAATTGGAGATTATGTTAATTATTATCCAACAATGTGCGAGGAAGAAGGGAAACATCAGATTGACTATTCTACCCTTCTTGCATTTGCTAATGAAGCAAATGGGGCTTTAACGATGTACGACCCTAAGACCAAAAAAGTATTTCTTTTCTCTCATGACCATTGCTTTGAAAATGTGGAATTCATGGAAAATCAACCTGAATATACCTTTCACACCTTTAAAAAGGTGGTGATATTCGAAGACTATGTTGAGGATCTAGCTAAAGAATGGATTGAAATAATAAAATGAAACACTCGACAGCCTTGTTAATACTTAAATTATGACAAGAATACTAGTCCTTTTAATGATTCTGTGCTCTGCAAATTCCTTTGCTCAGGAATCCAAATTTTGCAATGCAGAAAAGTGCAGACTAGCAAAAAATCACGAAGCACATTTTGACCCCTATTACAATGGACACCTTTGTGAGAACTTCGATGCTAATCAAGCTGATTTTAGTAATGAGTATTTCAGACTTCAAACAGAAAGGCTTTCGAAAATATCTGTCGATATAACTGACCAATTAGTCCAGTATAAATTTGACACCGACTCATTATTCAACACTGGCAATTCTCAACAAAATGGAATTATCGGATTGGATTACAAAAGAATAAGGTTTCATATTTCTGACACAAAACGAAAAGAAGGCAAATTAGAGTTTAGTATCCGTGGTAAATCCAATGTTTCAGGAAATATCTGTGACTTCAAGGGCAGTGTGAATATTCTCAAAATACTTGAAATTAAAGGGGAACATGGATTCCCCGACCAGGCTACACTTTTTGCAGAGTACGAGCTCTATGAAGACAGCACACAAAATCATGCAGGAATATTCAAGGGCACATTTGAATGCTCGATTGTTATTGATCACCAAAGAAAAGAAATCAAACTTGACGAAAGTTCCGAATATTCAGACGGTTACTATAACCGCACCTATGTGGGCACGTGGAAGTCTTATAATTCGGGAAACCTAAAAAAATGCATTTGGGGTGATTATCGACTTCCATTCACATTCGACTTTGACCAAGGTGATGGTGAAATGATAGGAAATGAAAAATACCTTGAAAATGGTTGGACAACATTTGGGGATGGCTCAGAATACGATTTCACAGCAGCTAAGCCCAGACTGAAAATTCAATGGTGGGAATAAAAACACCCTTAATGAGAATAATTGATAGGGCCAAATTAAGTACTAATAAATACCCTAGCTCTCAAAGCTAAAACGGCTGTAGTGCCTTAAAATGGATAAAAAAATAGGAGCCTATAAATCACCTGGAAAAGTTCACAGTTTTGACTTCGTTTTTGAAGGAGAAATCAGATTCGGACCGAATTACTATAAATTGATTTTGGACGGGGACTTGATTAACAATAGAATTTTTGGATTTGAATTTAAATGGCACCCTGAATCAAGGTACTTAGCACTGCAAGAGTGGCTAACCACTGACTATCAAAAAGGACCGATCACGGCTTTGACATTAATAGACTTGAAAACAAGAAAGTTCGCCAAAATTTCAAAAGCTGATAAAGGTTATATCAGGCCACTGAAATTTGAGAAGGAGCTAATAGTCTTTGAGAAGGAGTATTTGGCTAAAGGAAAGATAGTTGAGTATGAAATCAACTATGAGCAAATTGAAAACTGGGAAAAAGAATAAATCCCAGGACATTTGCTAAGCTTCAGCATATAAATGCTTGGCTCTTGGCTTATTCTTCCCGATATTGACAACCCTTAATTAATCTAAAACCCATGCTTCTTGGCTTCGCAATTCCTTGAACTCTATTGCCTGAGCCTCGATATCAATTAAACAAAAACCATGAGTAGAATCAAAACCATCGCACTGGCCATTTTGACAATCGCAATTACAAGTGCCTTTACTTCAACAGTTGTTTTAGAAACAAAGTCACTGCTAAACGGCAAAGTAGAGATCAAAATGCCCAAGGACTTTGAAATCATGTCTGATGAATTAATGAAGTTGAAATATCCCTCAGACAGGAGACCAACTTTAGTGTACTCTAACGAAAGCGGCGAAATAAATGTAGCTCTAAACCACACCCAAAACCAAGCTAGTCAAGAGCTAATTCCCGCTTATAAAGACAATTTCGTTAAGACCTTTAAAAACCTGTATCCAACGGCTAAATGGAAAGACAGTGGCCTTAAGACCATTAATGGCAGAAAAGTTGGCTACATTGAATTAGTAACGCCCGCGATGGATACCGAAATTTATAACCTCATCTTTTTCACCGACCAAGGTGGCAAATTGCTCCTTTGCACTTTTAACTGTACCAAAAAGAGTATTGAAGAATGGACTCCAACCGCGAAGCAAATCATGAACTCATTGAAAGTAAAATAAGAGGGGCCACCAACAAACAAAACGCAAGGCGGATTTACTCCCACCCCGATATAGCAGTGGCGATTGCAAGAGAAAGCTTTCGTTTCCTTACAACCCCTTTAACTCTCGCAGTTCTAATTGTTTGACTGGGACATTCCATTAGCCAAACTATTGTACCTCTTAATAAAATTCTAAATGGATGTAATTGAAACACAAATTACATCGAGCAGGAACCTTGAGAAACAGAACTTGGTTGGAAATGAAAAGCAAATTAGAATCGAAGGGGATCCATGTGAGAAATGAATGTATTTACGAATAAAGAACGAACATGATACAAAAAACTGGCATCCTTTCCCTTTTGGCCGCCCTATTGATCAGCTGCACTAATGAATTGGATAAAACTGCACAAGTAGATCCTCTTCAGGAATTGAAGCAAGTCAATCAACTGTTTGATGAAATTGCAGATAAGCCACAAATTCTATTTGCCCCCTCTGACAGCACAGCAATAATAAAAGGGGCTAAAGGGACAATTATTCATCTTGACCCCACTCAGCTTCAAACCATTAACGGCTCTCCTCTTGGTGAAAAGATCCAGATAGAACTATTGGAACTTAACAACAATTCGAGCATGCTCTTGCATAACACTCAAACTGTTTCGGATGGGCAAATCCTTGTTTCAGGAGGTGCCTATTATTTGAATATGACTTCTGACGGAAATCAACTCAAAATAAAGTCAGGCGAAAGCCTTGAAGTAGAATTTCCAAAACAGACAGATGAAGAAATGGAATTCTTCACCGGAGCAAGAGACAGCTTAGGTCAAATGAACTGGAAACCAACGAACCGCAAATTTATAAGCAATGCTATCGACACCCCTGCCTCGGTAGGAACTAATCCAACATCGCTTCCTTTTAGGTATTATGATGAGGATCTACAAATGGACCTTACAATTTATGATACCACCTCTACAAGTAAAGAGTTTGGATTAGAGGTTTTCAAAGAAACATACCAATCTATATCTCTTTTAAACTTTGGCTGGATAAATTGTGACCGGTGGTATCAGGACCCTAGACCTAAAAGAGATGTGGAAATTAGTATCAAGAACGACTCTGTGAATGCTGCCATTATCTACGCCGTCTTCACGGACATTAATAGCATTATGGAAGAGTATTATTGGTCGGAGAAGAAGGATAAGATAGCTTTTAAAAACATCCCCATTGGAAAGAGTTTAAAAATTATCGCCGTGTCTGTGATGGACGAATCACCTTATGTCTTTGAAACCACCATCAATACCCAAACAAAGAATAAGGTTCACATTGACTTTAGTCCAAGCTCCAAAGCCGAACTAAAAGAACTAATTGAAAAATTGAATTAACACGCTCCCCGGCAGGCGCTTAGACCAAAACGAGAAAACCTACCGGCCAGTAGTCAACAAGTTTCTTTGCACCTAAAGCAAGCTGCAAGTCTATACATTAATTAAACAGTAAACCTTTGAATTGAAATTATATGGCAAATCGCTGGAAGATCCCAAAGGATGTAGAAGAACTTGTAAAGAAACGGGACACTAAATGCATCTACTGTGGTGTATTATTCTCAAGTGAAAACAACTCTCGAAAAGACAGTCCATCTTGGGAGCACATTATTAATGACATAAGAATTAATGATACCGATAATATCGCTCGTTGTTGCATCTCATGTAACTCAAGCAAGGGCTCAAAATCAATTCAAGATTGGCTTAGAAGTGACTATTGCCGGAAAAAAGGAATAAATAGCCACACTGTTAGTGCCGTTGTTAACCTTGTTTTGAAAAAAGCTCAAAAAACGAATAAAAACTAAGTAAAAACCACAGTATGGTATCTCACTTATCGCATACTAAGCCAAGGAACAAGAAAATTTTCCGAGAAAAACCCTAGGCTAAAAAAAGTAAAAAAAGAGCTGCTTTCATTCCCTTTTTCTTAAGAAGGTTACGCGCTTAGGGGTGCAAAGAGCTAATAAATACTTCCAAAGTCGAATGCCTAATTTGCACCCTAAAATTTGCTGGAATTTTAAACTGATTCAAAAGAAAAACCCATGCTATTAGAAACCGATCGATTACTAATTAGACCTATCTCGATTGAGGATAAAAACGAAATATTCGAATACCGCCGGAACAAGGAAATTAATAAATATCAAGGGTGGATTCCAGAGACCATTGAAGAGGTTGAATCCTTCATTGCCAAGAACCCAAAAGAAATTAATGTCCCTGAAACCTGGTTTCAACTGGTAATCATCGACAAAAAAACAGAGGCAATTGTGGGTGATATAGGGATTCACTTCATGGACCCTGAAAACAAGCAAGTCGAAATTGGCTGCACATTAAACAAAGAGTATCAAAACCGAGGATTTGCCACTGAATCAGTAGAAAAAGTGATGGACTACTTATTTACTGAATTAGATAAACACCGAATAAGCACCTCAATTGATCCTGCTAATACAAACTCTATTCGCTTGGTAGAGCGGATAGGCTTCAGGAAAGAAGCCCATTTTATTGAGAGCTTATTTTTTAAGGGTAAGTGGGTGGATGACATTATATATGCAATGCTCCAAAGGGATTGGAACACTAAAAAAAGGAGTTGAGTATACAAGAATTAGTATGCTTATCCCCTAGCCTATATCTTGTGCTACGCTGCGACTCACTGCCCTAATACTGAATAACTCAAAAATGCCATCTTCAGCCAAAATAAGCGAGGGGCTTAAAAGCTTAATTCGCTTCAACAAAAGGGATTGGTTTTTAGGTCATTTGAAAACCTTTTTTCAGCTCGACTTTCATAGCTATCATGGTAATGTCTCAACGGGACAATTTCGAATTTGGAAACTTTCTCCCTGGATTATGGCCTTCTACCCTGTTATTCAGGGAACCATTGATCAAACAGATGATAAGCTAAAAGTGACCCTTCGTACGAAAATGAATTCTTTCGGTTTAACAATGCTCATTGTAATTATGGGCTTGTGGGCTTTTGGCATTATTGACCAGATAGTCATTCAAGAAAATAATGATTGGTCATTTCTTTGGAAGAGATTTATAATTGGATCCATTATTTTAACCCTGCCTTTCATGGCAATTGTTCTCGGCTACAGAGAACAGAAAAGAACGGCAATTAAAGATTTGAAGGCAGAAATAGAAAAACTGTAATTAACATTAATGCTCAGCTCCAACTTAACTTATTGCGCCTATTGCAAATGAAATGGACAAAGATTAACACAGTTTCAGTATTCATTTTATTGAACTCCTGCATGATAGGCCCTGACAATCTTGAAACTATTGAGCATTTTGTGTTGCAGCCAAGCGACAAATCCCAATCAGTAAGCATCCTAACTAAAGACGATATACGGTATATAGTAAATGGAATTCATACCACCCTTCCGGACAGCAACTATGTGAAGGTTGACATTAGTGAAATTGATCCGATCAGTGATGAGATTGGAGTTTGCTGGAATAATGGCAGGTATCGCTGGGAATTAGTGAATCATGGATCAAGAATACTTGAGAATAAGCTAGATACTACCCAGTTTAAATTCAATACCAGCTGGGAGCTTGATGAAGGAGGAATTCCCGATGCAAGTAAATATCATCAAAAAGGCTGTGGTTCCACCGGAACCTATTATTCCTCACCCTTAAAAGGTGATAACCTGGAATCGTATCCCACAGCCCATACTTTTTAAGACCTTGTAGCCAGATTTTCACAATCATTAGTATAGAAATGAGCAAACTAAGATGTACGTGCGGACATATTATTGTAGACCAGACAGACGATCTTGAATACAAAGCTCACCTAATGCCGGACACCAAAGTTGATGAGCTTTTAGAGAGCTTAACAGATAATATCGACTCTCTTATTGATGCAATTAAGAACGGCACAAGACATCAGTGGATAAAGGACCATTTTCTAGCCGGGTATCCGACCGATATTAAGGATTCCTCCATGATTCTAGACCTACTCAAAGTTTTTAATACCACTCAGCACTTATATGAGTGTGTAAACTGCGGTAGAATTGCAGTGCAAATTGGTCAGACAAATCGATATGAATTTTACAAGCCTGAATCTGAAGACTACAAGGGAATTTTAAAAGGAAAAAAAGATACTAATTAGTCACAGCAATCCATGCAAGGCAGGGCCTGCAGGATTAGCAAGCTAAATAAGCCTTCCCTAGCAATCAATTAAGATGGAAGAAATCAAATCTTACCTATTGGAATTTATCTGGTCTGCAAAAGATGTCTCCGAATTTGAGCAATGGTTATATCAACAGGATCCGGTTGAATGCACAAAACTTCTTGGCAACGAATCCTACACTGAGTTAATAAGCTTCAACTACACTAAGATTTCTCCGGAGCAGCTAAAGAAGTTTATTAAAACTCTTCTAAGTGATGGCTTAATTCAGGAATTCGAGCAAGAGTTTGAAAAGCGAAAATCCGGCCTTATCAGAGGAATCTGTGTAAAACAGACCGCTCTTGACTATTACGCTAAAGAAAACAGGGATTGGAAGGTCGAAATCGGAAAGAACTATAATTTCTTGACTATTCAATTAGGGATAAAAAGGGGAAATCATTCCGCTTTGCTGAAATATATTGATAGCAGCAACTTCTTTCAACCGTCGGGATTTGTCCCCATGGAATTGTTTGAGCTTGATCTCACTAACATTCCAGACTCCTATAGCAGAGTGCTTAATGAAGAAAATGAGACTACCATTGAATTAGAAGCTTTTTCGTATACAAAATATGAAGCCACTCAATATTCATTTTGGGAGGACTTTTACAATGATGATCCCAAAGCCCTTAAAACCTATTTTGAAACCCTAGAAAAATTCGGAATAAGGAACGATTGCTAACAAGCTGGATTCCCGCCATGTAAACTACCATACATTGGAATCACCGAAAATTACTTGGGATTAATCATCTACCAAGCTAGATTAGCTAAAGCCAGCACAAAAACCTGCAAGCACCTAGAAAATGAAAAGATTCATTAGCCTTTTTGGGCATTCCTACCACTCTAAGGATCTTATCCAGCTAATCAAACACTTTGAAGTAAAATACCCTGAGAAGCCCTTTTTAAACCATAAAGGAGAGATCATGACAGCCACTGCTTCAAATCGATCAAAGGAGCTTTACTTAGGCTTTAAAGGTGCTAATTATGCTTACCCCGCTGGATTTGGAGAACCAAAATCCATTAGCCCGCTTAGGGAAGAGGAAATTATTCTGATGGAAATAACGATAATGTCTAATATCTTGGAAGGAGTCCATGGTTTGAAAATTGGGGATTCTCAAGAGGATGTACTACGGAAACTAAATACCAAGCCTAAAGAAAAAAGTACTTCCGAACCAAGCTCAATGCCCGGTAGTGTTAAAAGACATAACTGGATATTCTGGATGGATGACTACAAAGTTCAAACTTCCTTTCTTGATGATTTCAAGCTTGATTTCATTCGCGTACGTGAATTTGAAAAAAGTGAGAAGCTGAAAATAAAGCTAAATGCAACGATAAAGGAGCAAAAGAAAAACCTAAGTCCTGAAAACCTAAAGAAGATTGAAGCAGCGGGAGACCTTAGTTTTCTGAATCGTTGGAGTATTGACAGCAAAGATGAGCTTAAGAAAAACGAACTAACCGAGTTTTTGAAAAACTACCTCGCTTTAATTTCTGAACACACGGCTAAAAAATCTGCAAGTAAAATATACACGGAGACTTCCAAATTGGTGAAATCCATAAATAAGCTTAACCGCAACACTGGCTTTATTGAGTCTACAGAAAGAGCAGACTTATGTGCTTTTATCGAAAAGGTGGTGCAATCAACTGGCTTTAGGATCCCCGAAGGACTTGACATCACTGAGGAATATAGAATGTGGTAAATCCCTTTTAGAAAGACCATTTAAACTAATCCTCTAAAAGCTCACTGGGTTTAATTATATGACGATAGATATCAACCAACATCAGATTGCCATAGGCGATAGATACAACATCTATGTTGACCAGGAATTCTCTTATAAAGCTCGAGTTAGCCTCTTTCGACTTTTTCTAGCTGAAATTATACTTAGCAATACCGAAGGTGCACTGGTAGCTAAAATTGAAAGGAAGTTCAATTGGCTCAATGCTAAATATAGTATCACGGGATTGCACCCCAATGTTTTAACTTTCAGAACTCGGCAAATCTGGAAAATGCATTTTGCATGCCAGCTTGGTCCAGACCGCTACGAGATTTATGGACACAAAGGACGCCGAGTATCCGTTTTTCTAAATGAGCAGCAAGTTGCCTATTTTGACAAGGCGGCGGTATCATGGTTTAATGGTGACAACTATAAAATAGTAGCCAATGATGACTGCGACCCCGGCTTGTTAATATGCTTTGTACTTATTTGGGACAATTTCTTCAGTTCTAAATCGGAAGGAAACACGGTAACTTTTGACTTTGGAAACATCGGGCTAGAAGCCAGGAAGTTTGACGAGAATTGGATACCTAAAAAAATAAAGAACTAACAAAGCCTTTAAGCTGATTAAATTCAAAATGCTAAAACTCTTTAGACGAAATAATCCAAACCAAAAAATTCAAGAATGGTCTGAAAGACTAATTAGCCTGATAAACAAAAATGAGGCACTAAAGACTCAAATAGATTCAGCTGGTATTATCGAGGGGCCGAGGATAATCAAAGAATTCATAGAACATAATGAGCCAGGTCTTGCCTGCGAGCACCTGATCTATATGATCTCTGAATCTGGGATCTATTTAAGGGAAGAAGAAATTGATGAAATTTCTCAGTTAGCAAAAAAGTTCGGGCTTTCAATAAGCGCCTTATCAAAGCCATCTGAAATCGAAACAGAAGCATTTTACGATCTTTTAGAGTCTTTTAATAAGGCTCAGGAAAAAGTAGTCCTTAATCTAAAAAGTCTCTGGGGCATGAAGACCCCAATGCCATGCACTCTTTGGGTGCTTTGGAGTCGAAATCAATATGAGATAGACAAATTTAAAAATGACCAAAACCTAAGAATCTTCCCCCATGGCTTTGGACTTAGCTATCAGGATGATGAAGTTTATATTGATTTTGACTTTGGGGAACAAGGAGAATACAAGGGCTTCGACCTTTATCGCCTCTGGCTTTTCCTTGAATCGAATAAAATGAAAACAGTTTTTACGAACAAAAACCAAATCAAGAAAGTAATTGACTTTGAAACGACCTCCGGAGCATTAGAATTCAGTGGTTACATCAATTATTATAAAAGATAAAGGATCTATGAAATCAATACATATAGCTCTCCTTGTCTTCTTTATATCCAGCTGTCAATCAGAATATTGTAAAATAGATTTTCAAAATAATGTAGACTCCTTCAATGAAGCGGTCCATACAATAAACGCTTTAAATCTAAAATCGGATAGCAAAAATCCCCATTTCCGAATTGTCAAAACTTTCTCAAAAGAAACCAGCTCTATCGACACTGCGATCTTTAAGCAAATTGATTTTATAGAATGCCACGAAGATGGAACTATCATTTTTCAGGCTCCAAATTGCAACAAAGAAAATGGCTTTAGGGATCTTGTCTACTTCGTTGCCTATTCTCCTCAAGGCAAAATCCATATTGAAAGGAAGCGAAATATTGGACAGCTAAAAAATATTGAGGGAAATTGGTTTTCCGGCGCGCATATTAACTCATTGGCGAACTAATAAATTTGGATATAAAATGAAGAATTTCTTATTAATCCCTGCGATAGCCTTAGTATCATGGACAGCCAAAGGGCAGTATCCCTTTGAGAAATACCCCACTCCTAAATATGAGCACTATAACGACTGGAAAACTTTCGACAAAAGTGAAAAGGAAAGAAAAGTTCACAGTACTCTAACCATTCCACAGTTCTTTACAAATGGGGATACTCTAAGCCTGCAATTAACTTCCTTCACCGATCACTGGTTGGAAAATTCAATCATTCGAATTTTCCGCAATGGCATAGAAACTCAAAAGTTGATTGAAAACATGGCATTTGTCCCCCATGGATTAGACACTTTAAGGGTTGCCGACATCAATGGTGATGGACTTCAGGACATAAAAATAATTTCAGCCTATATGGGTAGTGGGACAGCAGCAATGAATGTTAGAGTTATTTACTTATTTCAGCAAAGTGATACTGGTTTCCAAAAAATTTCTTTTGCAGACAAAATGAGCTCCAACCGAAAAGAGAGAGATTTTGATGGAGATAAAAATTTTGAAATCATTACGCTAAACCTAATTGGATACGAGGGTCACAGCTATTGGTTATTCAATCTTTTCAATAACCAGGACGCTGGATTGGAGAGTGTGAACAACCAACATAATTACCCCATACTAATTCAGTTTCTGAAACATCCTAATTATGAAATAACCAATAAAATCAGTCGCGATAAAATGAAGTCATTTGCTTTAAAATTCCCCGATGACTATCATGCACAATAAAAAATGAGCGATAAAGATTGATTTAAAACAATTCAATTGACAAGACCCATAAGCCCTATTTAATTATGAGACCAATACTTTCAGTTCTATTTCTCTTCTTCATGACTACGGCCATTGCTCAGGAAAAATTAAGTACTGAAATTCTTTTGGGTTGCTGGACAGACTCTAGGGAAGAAAGCACGATTGATTTCAATATTTTCCGTCCCTGCGACTACAAGGAGTTTCCAATCTCGCGCTACAGGTTTATGATGGTTTTAGAGGAAAATCAAGAATGCCAATGGTTGTATTTATCTCCGAATGACGCGCATAGTATGGTACCAGGAACTTGGAAATTTGATGAGTCCAGCAGGACGCTATCCATATTCTCATCTGATGGTAAAATGATTAGGAACTTCGAACTAACTGCACTATCCGAGTCCGAAATGAAAATTAAAAAGAGTTAAATACATTAACTCCTGTTTCCATTGACTGATTTGATTGGGATGAACCTCGATCTTTTGAGTCAACTCTGCCATTGTTGACTGCTCCTACTTAAATCATTGTTTCGGAGCTCGTGGCACCTGAGCAGCGATAGCCGTTCGCAGGGTTGTACTCAAGACTCAAATTCGCTTTAAGGAGAATTGCTATCCTACAGAAAAACATCAATCAGGCTGGCCCGACCCCAGAAGCGGCGGTCCAAGGGAATCGCCTCTCAGGGGCCTTGATTTTTTGAATACTTTTTCAAATGCCTTTTTAATTTTCAATGGAATTTGAGAGCTACAGCTTCGCTTCCGGTTGTATCAAGAAAAGTATCTCCCAAACCAAAAAGCAATACTTCATTTCCAAAAAAATGCTCTTTGATACTTTTTGCATTGGCCAAAAAGTACCCAACCTGCCCGCCGCTGTTCCAGCTCCGGTAGGCGGGAAACCCTAGGCCTTTCCCAAGGCGATTTTTGATTCCTTTTAGTCATCAAAACCGTTCTTCGCTTTTCGCTTCATGCTCTCTCCGCCTGCGGCAGACGCAATTCCGCGAAGCTCCGAACTATCACTGAGGAAAGGCCGTATCTTCCAAATGATGGCAGCTACAAGCTCCATAATTCGGCAGAATCCTTCACAAAACATTGCCCCTACTCCAAAACAACTCTCGGAGCTTGTGGCACCTGAGCAGCGATAGCCGTTCGCAGGGTAGTACTCAGGACTCAAATTCGCTTTAAAGAGAATTGCTATCCTACAGAAAAACATCAATCAGGCTGGCCCGACCCAAGAAGCGGCGGTCCGAAGGAATCGCCTTTCAGGGGCCTTGATTTTTTGCTTCGTTTTACAAATGATCTCTATTAAATTCAAAGGAATTTGTGAGCTCTGGCTGCGCCTTCGGTTTTATCAAGAAAAAATGAAACGCAATACACATCCACTAAAGGTTAGAACCACATACAACCCAAGCTTCTGTGGTCGAAAGAACCGACCGAAGGTCCAGGTAATTTCGAATCGCCTTCAAGCTTCCTTGATTTTTTGGATACTTTTTCAAATGCCTTTTTAATTTTCAATGGAATTTGAGAGCTACAGCTTCGCTTCCGGTTGTATCAAGAAAAAAGTATCGACAGTATTTAAGGAATTTAAGAGCTCAGACTAGAAGCCTTCGGTTGTATCAAGAAAAATTATCGGCAGATTAAATGAACTTGAAAGCTAGTAGATGATCTCAAAGAATAGCAATACCCCAAAACTCCAAGCTGAAATAATTACTTAGCTTTAAAAACCTAAAACCCAAAGAAAAGCTTGGCTTCTGATAGTGGAACAGCGAGAGCCAATCCAATCGAAAACCATGAAAGACTTCTTCAATAAAATCCATCACATAGATCAAGCTATTCTTGAAACTTATCTATCGGAGTGGACGGCATACCAAGCTCCTAAAAAAACCATACTAACCGCTCCCGGGGAAACAGAGCGCTATATCTATTTTGTTCAGGAAGGAGTTCAGCAATCTTATTACCTCAACGAAGATAAAAAGCATGTAATCGCCTTTACCTACCCTCCTTCTTTAAGTGGAATTCCGGAGTCCTTCCTAACCCAAAGCCCATCCAAGTATTATTTGGAAACGGTTACAGAAAGTTCATTCCTCCGACTTTCTTATGCAAAGCACCAAGAGCTGATGCAAGAACATAGGGAAATAGAAACGCTCTTTAGAAAGGCCACCGAACTCCTATTAATCGGGATGGTACAGCGTCATTATGAATTAATGGCATTTGATATAAATCAACGCTTCAGCTCCTTTGCCCAAAGAAGTCCACAGCTCTTTAATTTAGTGGCACATAAAGACCTGGCTTCCTACCTCCGAATCGACTCCAGTAACTTCAGTAAACTCTTCAATTCGGTGAAGATTTAGAATCTTGGTATATACCAAAAATCAGATTTAAAATGCGCTTGACCTTTGCTGCAAATTAATCAGCAATGAAACAGGTATTTAACATTTTAATCTTAATCGGTATGCACACCAACGCTTTTTCCCAGTCTTGGGTAGACAGTACTCTTTATCCTTTTGAAAACAAATTTCTGCGATTAGAAGCGGGAACTATGCATTATGTAGATGAAGGCAGCGGGGAAATCATACTTTTTGTTCATGGTACTCCAACCTGGTCTTTCCTATACCGAGACTTCATCCAAGAACTTTCTCAAGACTACCGCTGCATCGCTATAGACCATTTAGGCTTTGGCCTTTCAGAAAAACCCGACTCGGTACCCGGAACCCCCGAATGGCATGCGCAGAACCTTAGTGAGTTTATCCAAAAATTAGACCTTCAAAACATCACATTGGTTGTCCATGATTTTGGTGGCCCTATTGGCTTAGCCGCTGGAATAGCCAATTCGGAAAGAATTAAAAAAGTGGTTCTATTCAACACTTGGCTTTGGGCTACTGCCCATAAAGAGGAAGCCCAGAAAATTGACAAGACCATAAACAGTGGGCTAGGAAAATTCCTTTATCTCAATCTAAATTTCTCTCCGAAAGTACTTTTGAAAAAGGGATTTGCCGATAAATCCAATCTTTCGAAAGATGTTCACCAGCATTACATCAAACCCTTTCCAAATAAAACCTCAAGAATCCCTTTACTCAATCTAGCCAAAGCCTTGGTGGGCTCCTCCGAGTGGTATCAAAAACAATGGGAGCAGTTTGATTCCTTAGCGAACAAAGAATTTTTAATTCTCTGGGGAAGGAAAGATGAATTCATCACCCTCGAAAACCTACAGAAATGGCAAGAACGATTGCCAAAGACCAAAACGGTAGAATTGGATTGTGGTCATTTCGTTCAGGAAGAAAAAACAAATGAGGCGATTAAGGAGATCCAGAGTTTCATGAAGGAATAATGCCACTACATTGGTGAATCACTGAGGAAAAGCCGGATCTTCCAAATGATGGCAGCCACAAGCTACAGAATTCGGCAGAATCCTTCACTAAACATTACTCCTTCTAAAAACCATAATTCGGAGCTCCCGGCACCTGAGCAGCGATAGCCCTTCGCAGGGTAGTACTTAGAACTCAAATTCGCTTTAAAGAGAATTGCCACCCTAAAGAAAAATATCAATCAGGCTGGCCCGACCCAAGAAGCGGTGGTCCAAAGGAATCGTCTCCCAGCGGCCTTAACCTTTTGTTTTGGGTGATACTTTTTGCATCGGCCAAAAAGTATCGAAAAACCCTAGGCCTTTCCCAAGGTGATTTTTGATTCCTTTTAGTCATCAAAACCGTTCTTCGCTTATCGCTTCATGCTCTTTCCGCCTGCGGCGGACGCAATTCCGCGAAGCTCCGAACTATCACTGAGGAAAGGCCGGATCTTCCAAGCAATGGTAGTTGCTTCAGATAGTGTCTGGAAGATTCCAGCACTTAACAATATTCCAAAGTGCAAATTTTAATTTCGGAGCCTTCGGAAGCTTGGCAGCGATAACAGAGCGAAGGGTTGTTTCCAAGAAAAAAATGAATGTTATAGATTCACTTCCCTTTGAGCTAATAACTGTCTAAATGCCTGGCCCAACCCTAGCTTCTGTGGTCGAAAGAACCGACCGAAGGTCCAGGTAATTTCGAATCGCCTTCAAGCTTCCTTGATCTTTTGGATACTTTTTCAAATGCCTCTTAAACTTCCAATGGAATTTGAGAGCTCAGGCTAAAAGCCTTCGGTTGTATCAAGAGAAAAGTATCAAAGAAATCTCCCTGCAAAGAACTTTCAATTACAATAAAGTCACCAATAAGCTGGCCCAACCCAAGAAGCGGCGGTCCATAGGAATCGTCTCCCAGCGGCCTTGACCTTTTGTTTTGGGTGATACTTTTTGCATCGGCCAAAAAGTATCGAAAAACCCTAGGCCTTTCCCTAGGTGATTTTTGATTCCTTTTAGTCATCAAAACCGTTCTTCGCTTATCGCTTCATGCTCTTTCCGCCTGCGGCGGACGCAATTCCGCGAAGCTCCGAACTATCACTGAGGAAAGGCCGGATCTTCCAAATGATTATAGTCGATACAGATAGAGTTCAGTCGAATCCTTCACTAAACATTGCCCCTACTCCATAACATTTTTCGGAGCTTACGGCACCTGAGCAGCGATAGGCGTTCGCAGGGTAGTACTCAGAACTCAAATTCGCTTGAAGGAGAATTGCTATCCTACAGAAAAACATCAATCAGGCTGGCCCACCCCAAGAAGCGGCGGTCCAAGGGAATCGCCTTTCAGGGGCCTTGATTTTTTGCTTCGTTTTACAAATGATCTATATTAAATTCAAAGGGATTTGTGAGCTCTGGCTGCGCCTTCGGTTTTATCAAGAAAAAATGAAGCACAATGCGCATCCACCAAAGTTTAAACCACACGCAACCCTAGCTTCTGTGGTCGAAAGAACCGACCGAAGGTCCAGGTAATTTCGAATCGCCTTCAAGCTTCCTTGATCTTTTGGATACTTTTTCAAATGTCTTTTTAATTTTCAATGGAATTTGAGAGCTCAGGCTAAAAGCCTTCGGTTTTATCAAGAGAAAAGTATCAAAGAAATCTCCCTGCAAAGAACTTTCAATTACAATAAAGACACCAATAAGCTGGCCCACCCCAAGAAGCGGCGGTCCATTGGAATCGCCTTTCAGGGGCCTTAACCTTTTGTTTCGTTTTGGGTCAAGCCAAAATGAAAAGAACAATCGACCAAAGGTCCAGATGATTTCGTACCGCCTTTCAAGGACCTTGATTGTATGACACCCAGCATAGACCGAAAAATGTCTTAATATTAGCCAGCCTATAAGCTGCTTTCATGGATCAAACCGAATTACAATTCTGGTATTTTTTAATCAAAGGAAAACTAGACGATTCTACAGGAGGCTTTTGCAGCTATTTTTCCTACGGTCATAGATGCGGAGTAGCTTTGGAAAACATCTATGCCGCTGCCAAAAAAGAAGGTATTTCAAAACCTACCGTCATCGAGATGATGCGACTTGATGATTGGGATGATTACAAAATTCCAGAAGCAGCGATAAAAGTTTCCGAAAACAGCTTCAGACTTCCAGGGACCGATACCTTCAGCTTGAATTCACCCTCCCAAGTCTTCACCCCGCCAAAGGGCATTGCTTTTAGTACTGAGGAAGGTGATTTTGAATCGGAGCTTATAAAGGAAGGATTTGTGGCCTATACTAAAGATGAAAATGGGGTCTATGAATTCCAAATGGTGGTCGACAATAGTCGATTGATCGAAGTATTTTTTAAATGTGCCAATTTTATTGAACCGGTAGATTCATTATTGATTGAGATGATGGAGCATTGGGAAATGAGAACTCCAGAATTATGGGCTGGCAAAGCTCTCTGCTCTAAGAAAGAGGTCCTAGATTTCCTAAAAGAACATCAATCCGACACCCTTGAAAATGGATTTGTTGAATTAATAGTTCACTCCCCAATTGGATTAACCAACTTAAGGTTATGTGAACACAAAAAAATTCAATTACACACCGAATCGCTGGAGGTCTTTAATAGTTTCATCCGAGCAGTAATTAACTTAGGATTTAAACAAACCAGGGACTTGTACAATATAGAATACGGCTACCATCATTGGCATTACAGGCCAAGCAAAAGCCTGAACCGTGATGAATTCACTCAATTGTTGATGGACCTCGATTTCGAAAAACTTAATCTTGAAATTTAAACTCTTCACTTCACAGGAAAACAGGAAAGATCTCAATTCCTGTATTTTTAGATCAGACTTGAGCGGTGCCTTGATTTTGATCCAGGCTGGCGCAGATATCAATGGAAAGAATGACCGTGGAATAAGGCCCATATATTCGGCCCTCAATTCGGATAATCCTAAAAACTTGAAATCCCTTATTGAACAGGGGGCCGATATTAACATTGACTTTGGAGCCCCCCTACGTGAAAGCTTTGACAACTGCATAGACGGAATGATTCAGAAAAATAGAAATGTACCTTATCCCGAGTCCTTGGAAATGCTAGAAATATTGCTAGCTAATGGCGCCGATCCAGAAATAAAAGATGAAAATGGAGAAAGACCCATCGATATTATTCCTGTCTATGCCGGAAGCCCCGAAAACCTAAACAAGCTCAAGTCGATTTTCAGAGCCTTAATTCCAAATATTGATGAGCTCTTAAAAGAACAGTGATTAAAGCCAAGGAAAAGTGCAGGGCCCAACTCTCTTCACATCTTTCCAATTAAAGAATAGTCCGACTGCACCCTTTAATGAAATTCTCTTTAGACCCCAAATTTCTCCGTCAATACAACGGGAGAACAGGATTGGCGTCAAATCAATACAAGCAAATACAATTATGAAGAAGGTACTATTAGTAGTGTTAGCCCTGATTGCAAATGGGGCATTAGGACAAATTACTGAACAGGCAAAAGCAACAGGCTCCTATATAGAAGTAGTGGCTACTGCGACAGAAACTGTTCTTCCAGATAAAATACTTATCGAAGTTACCTTAAAGGAAAATGGAAAAAGCGGTGCCAAGGAGCCTATTTCAAGCCAAGAAAAACAATTAATCAAAGGTCTGGATAGCTTAAACATCCCCTCTAGCAGATTATCGAAGGAAGGAGCGAGAACCAACTTTGTCAAGATAAATTGGTTCAATGAGAAACAGATTAGTCAAGCAGTGTATATCCTGGAACTAAAAAACTCCCAAGAAATTTCCACTGCTTTCACTTTGTTCCAAAAACTAAAAGTGGAACATGCCATTCTATATGAAAGCACCCATACTCAGCTCGACTCCATACAGGAAGAAGTGGAAGTAAAGGCTATTATCGCAGCAAAGAATAAGGCAAAAAGATTGGTCCAAGCTCTGGGCTCAGACCTAGGGGAACCAATCCTAATCACGCAAAATGAACCCAGAGGAAATGGAGTCTACTTTATTGATGGGATAAAAGTGCGAGGCTCGGTTCAAATCCCCAATATTGCCTATGATGCCCCTTTCATCGAGCAAG
Source organism: Croceimicrobium hydrocarbonivorans (assembly GCF_014524565.1). NCBI lineage: Bacteria > Pseudomonadati > Bacteroidota > Flavobacteriia > Flavobacteriales > Owenweeksiaceae > Croceimicrobium > Croceimicrobium hydrocarbonivorans. Next base: position 1,017,540 of record NZ_CP060139.1, read on the forward strand.
AACCGTATATCGAAATTCAGAAACTAAAAATTGAAGCTTCCATTTTGGTTCGATTTGAGATAAAGTGAGGTATGGCTTGCGATGCGCTAAACTATCACTGAGGAAAGACCAGATCTTCCAAATGATTATAGTCGCTACAGATAGAGTTCAGTCGAATCCTTCACTAAACATTGCCTCTACTCTAAAACATTTTTCGGAGCATATGGCACCTGAGCAGCGATAGTCGTTCGTAGGGTAGTACTTAGGATGCAAATTCGCTTAAAAGAAAAATCCCGACCCAAAAAGCAATACTTCATTTCCAAAAAAATGCTCTTTGATACTTTTTGCATTGGCCAAAAAGTACCCAAAAACCCTAGGCCTTTCCCTAGGTGATTTTTGATTCCTTTTAGTCATCAAAACCGTTCTTCGCTTTTCGCTTCATGCTCTCTCCGCCTGCGGCAGACGCAATTCCGCGAAGCTCTGAACTATCACTGAGGAAAGGCCGGAACTTCCAAATATTGGTAGTTGCTTCAGATAGTGTTTGGAGGACTCCAGCACCTAACAATATACCAAAGTGCAAATTTTAATTTCGGAGCCTTCGGAAGCTTGGCAGCGATAACAGAGCGAAGGGTAGTTTCCAAGAAAAAAATGAATGTTATAGATTCACTTCCTTTTCAGCTAAAAACAGTCTAAATGCCTGGCCCAACCCTAGCTTCTGTGATCGAAAGAACCGACCGAAGGTCTAGGTAATTTCGAATCGCCTTCAAGCTTCCTTGATCTTTTGGATACTTTTCTATCAAGAGAAAAGTATTAAAGAAATCTCCCTATCAAAACTTTCAATTACAGGCTATGACATCATAAAGCTGGCCCGACCCAAGAAGCGGTGGTCCAAAGGAATCGTCTCCCAGCGGCCTTGACCTTTTGATTTGGGTGATACTTTTTGCATCGGCCAAAAAGTATCGAAAAACCCTAGGCCTTTCCCTAGGTGATTTTTGATTCCTTTTAGTCATCAAAACCGTTCTTCGCTTTTCGCTTCATGCTCCTTCCGCCTGCGGCGCACGCAATTCCGCGAAGCGCCGAACTATCACTGAGAAAAGGCCGGATCTTCCAATTATTGGTAGTTGCTTCAGATAGAGTTCAGTCGAATCCTGCACCAAATACTACCCCTACTTAAATCATTGTTTCGGAGCTAGTGGCACCTGAGCAGCGATAGTCGTTCGATGGGTAGTACTTAAGACTCAAAATCGATAGTGGGAGAATTTCCAATCCAAGGAAAAACATCAATCAGGCTGGCCCAACCCAAGAAGCGGCGGTCCAAGGGAATCGCCTTTCAGGGGCCTTGATTTTTTGCTTCGTTTTTTATCAAGAAAAAATGAAGCACAATGCGCATCCACCAAAGTTTAAACCACACGCAACCCTAGCTTCTGTGATCGAAAGAACCGACCGAAGGTCCAAGTAATTTCGAATCGCCTTCAAGCTTCCTTGATTTTTTTGGATACTTTTTCAAATGCCTTTTTAATTTTCAATGGAATTTAAGAGCTACAGATTCGCTTCCGATTGTATCTAAAAGAAAATATCGAAGGAATCGCCATTCAGGGACTTTAGTCTTGTGGAAACTACTTGCTCTGGTCTAAAACAACCAAGACCATAAAAAAGGATAAAGAATTTATGCCTTCCCGCCAATTCAGAAAAGTTTGCGGTGGTGCTAAAATTATCCGAAATTCAAACCTGATAAATCCCAGATCAAAGAAAATCTAGAAGTCCATTCTGTTTCGTAATTAAAAATTGGGGCGCATGAAAATTCTCACTAAAATCCGCTGGATAGCAAGTATTCTACTCGTATTCATCGTTGTACTTCTAACCAACTTAATTGACCGCGAAAACTTCAATCGACTCAGCTATTCTGTTACCACCATGTACGAAGACAGAATTGTTGCTAGCGATGTTCTATTCGAACTATCCCGAATAATTCAGGAGAAAGAAATTGCCATTTACACTTCGGACAGCCTCTATCCCATGGAGCATAAAGCAAAGCTGGATGACCAAATCGATGTTCTTCTTGATAAATACAGACAAACCAAATTGACGCCAAAGGAGAATTTCATTTTCCAACAAGTTGAAGAAGAGCTTAAAACATTGCAAAAACTGGAGAGCAAGGCTTCCAAATCAACTAAGGAAAAAACCTTAAAGAGTATTGAAACTGTCGACCATCATTTAGTTGAATTATCTAAAATTCAATTGCAAGAAGGTAAACGCCAGGTCTTTGCCAGTGAAAAAGTAAAAAACAGCATTAATCTTTTTACCCAAGGGGAAATTATTTTCCTGGTACTTATGGCAATATTAGTGCAGGTTATCATCCTCTATAAACCCAGCAGAGCGAAAGAGAATTAATCAAACCAAAAGCCTACAGCATTAAAACTCAATATCAGTAAAAAAAACCTTAGCGAGTAAGCTGCCTCCGTCCCTAAATCAAAGCATGATAAAATACTGCTCCTTAATCCTCTTCTTTTTTCTATCCCAATTGCTACCTGCTCAGACAGCACCCCGTGAAAAGCTAAAAAAGAACTCCATTTATCTGGAGTTTTTAGGAAGTGCTCCCCTCCTTTATAATTTAAGCTATGACCGACTGTGGACCAGCGAAGGTAAATTGAGGTTTTCGACTGCAATCGGACTGCAATACATCTTTGACACTGAGATTGATGGTGCCCTTAAGTCTGACTTCTCCATCAGTCCTCAAGTTAATTTGCTCTATGGCAAGAAGCATAATTTAGAGATTGGAATTGGCGCTGCCCTTCCATTTGGCCCAAATGATATCGTTTTCCCACTGAGGATAGGCTACCGTTTTCAAAAAAGCGAAGGAGGATTCTTTTTCAAAGCGGCCTTTACACCTATTTATTTCCCAGGTAGTAATTCCTTAGGCATGTTATTCCTCCCCTGGGCGGGAGTAGCTGCAGGTTATAGTTTTTAGGATTATGCGGCATGAAGGATCAATCAAAGGATTATTTTTAAATCCTATCTGCTAAGCAAGGAAACAGCTACATACCTTAAAAAACCTAAAATGACCCGAGAAGAATTCGAAACTAAAATCAAAAAGCCCGCAATTCTATTTCAAGTGGGAGGCTTTAGACCTACCGATTCCAAAACTGCCTCGTGGATTGGTAAAGTAATGGTCGGCGAAGCAGGAGAATCCTGGCCTGAATCGAATGGAAAGCCGATGATTCCCATTTGCCAACTCAATTTAAAAGAACTTCCGAGCAGGCCAGATAATTTAAAAGACATTGAATTCATAAGCCTGTTTATTGACTCGGAAGAACTGCCGAATGATCAGGCAAATGGTGATCTGTGGTTAATCCGAAGCTATGCAAATATTGAAGACCTTGTTGAAATCGACAGTCCAGAGCATGAGTTCCCTATTAAAGCTTTCCCATTAAAAGTCACGGAAGTTGAAAATGACTTTCCCTGCTGGGAAGACTGTCCAACGGAAATCCCCGAAGAATACAAAGACGAGTATTACCAGCACTTCCCCAATCAAGAAGGTTTTAAAATTGGCGGATGGCCCACCTTAATTCAATCGGAAATCAGCTGGGGCCCATTTAATGAACACCCCGCAGAACCAGAATATGTATTTCAAATTGACTCTAGTGAAAAAGCCCACCTAGGATGGGGAGACAGCGGAGTAGCCTATATCGGTCGTGGCACGAAACCCGGGTATAAAGATGTATGGACCTTCTCCTGGCAGGGCATGTAATTTATAAAGATTAGTCCTGCTATAAAAACAAGATCTCAGGCAAAATCCTGTTTAGATAAAGCAAAGAAATTACCTTCTACTTATGGATAATAGAGGATTTAAAGTCATCTTATTCGCCCTAGGCATTTGCATTCTCTCCAGTTGCGAAATAAATACGCCCGATTCTGACTCTCCTTCCAAGCCGAGCGCAGAAGAAGCTGAACCCGCGAAAATCAATTCAACCGAGGATAATAGTTCAAAACAAACTGAAGAAAGGATCAGTAAGGATACTTTGCGCTTTAATAGAGCTTTCCAAGATGCCTGGAAAAAAGCCGAGCTCAACTTTGATTCACCACACTTTTCTAAGGAATATTACTTCTATCCCGATGACAGCTCCTATGCCATTAAAATTGAAATTCTGATCGGGAATTTATTTACGGATTCGGAAAAGTACTTTCTTCTGAGAAGGCATGTTCCTTGGGCAACGTATCTCAATTTATATCAAATCAGAAACGGAAAGGCTTTTAAAATATTAGAGCGAAAGCAGAGTGAAATGAGCTATCGGAGCGATACTATTTTTGATGTGAATGGAGATCAAATAAATGACTTTGTGGTGCATTGGCATCCTGTTTCCGGATGTTGCCGTAGGAACATCTATTCGGTCTACCTCAAAAAAGAGGATCGCAGCTTTAGCTCCGCCTATCGGTTTATTAATCCCACCTTTTCGCCGGAGGAGCATATTATTCGAGGAATAAGCTATGGACATCCAGGGGAAGCAGGACTTTATAAATTTAAATGGAATGGACTTGCCGTGGACAGCCTTGAATTCATCTATCGAAATACATCTCGTAAAGATCAATTTATCAAGACCAGCAAAGCAAAATATAAACCCACAGCAAGCGAAGGTGAAATTTTAAAGGAAATTCCCGAAGAGTATCTCCAAATTGAAAGTATCGATTGGTTCGAAGCTTAATATCTTAGACAAAAAAAAACCACCCACCTTTAAGCATGACCATCGAATACAGCTTAAGCGAAGAAGACTATCTCAACTATCATGTGTTTGCCGCTTCCAAATCAGAAAAGACTAAAAAGCGGAAACGAAAGGATTGGATATTGGTGACGCTATCTTTCCTGCTACTGGCCCTAGTTTTCTATAATCATGAAGAAATGAGTTTGGCCTTCTCTTTCGGCCTGCTGAGCCTTGCCTCCGGACTGTTTTATCCCAGCTTTTTCAAATGGAGGTATAAAAAACACTATTTATCGCATATCCGTGATAATTATTCAAAATACTTGGGGCGAGTTCTTGAGCTGGAGATCCAAGAAGACCGTATCTCCATAATGGACGGCAGCACAGAAAGCACCTTGAAGCTAAGCGAATTTGAGAAAGTGGACGAAACGGCCCGGCACTTCTTCTTAAAAATATCAAAGGCCACTGCCATTATCATCCCTAAAAGTGAATTGACTAATATCGATGCGCTGCGCGAGAAACTGAAGGCAGTGGGCTTAAAAATCGAAACGGATTTAGATTGGGCCTGATAGCCATGTTAAGATCGAAAAGGATGACGGAACAACAGCTTAAAAAGGGCTATTGGCATGTAGACAAAGAATCCAAGCTGCCTAATCAAGTCATTAGCCTAGTTGACGACTACCTTCCTGCCGAAAGGCTAAGACTGCTTATCACTCAAACTCATCTTAGCCCCTATCAACAAAAAAAGAATTATGAGCATTGGTGTGAAATTCTGCCCAGCTTAAGTGAGGTAAAAACACTGTATTTACCCTCAAAAGTGAATCAAAAAATATTTGATGCAGTCTGTCAAATGCCCAATTTGGAAGGTCTTCACATTAAATGGAGCGGGATTAAAAAGCTCGATTCACTGGTAAACCTGAAGAAGCTTAAACACTTTTACCTGGGCAGTTCATCTCAAGTTCAAAGCATTGAAGTTTTTACCGAACTTTCGAATTTGGAAAGCTTGGAAACGGAGAATCTCAAATTAATTTCCGACTTCTCAGCCATAGCTAAACTGCAGCAACTACAAGGTTTAGGCATAAATGGCAGTATGTGGACCGCTCAAAAAATAGACAGCCTAGAGCCGATTAGAAATTTAAAAGAGCTGAAATACCTCAGCCTAAGGAACTCCCAAATCAAAGACAAATCTTTTGATCCTATATTAGGTCTGCAGCAATTAGTGCGATTCGATAGTTCCTGGAATTATCCAGAATCAGAATTTGACAAACTCAAAACAATGGCAAATCTCCGGTACGGAAATATCCAGACCTCCGGGAAAGAAATTTGGTCTTAATGAATTGAAATAAATGCCCTTGTAACGGGCAATACCAGAAATCATAACCTTCATCCGATTAATCGAAATGGGATTCTTCAAAAAACTATTTGGCAAAGCAGATGCCTCCCCCATCATTAAACCCCAAATCCCCGACTTTGATTCTTTATCTGAATTGAATCAGATTCCACGTTTGCTTAGATACACCTTCAATCCACATCCCGAAATTGCCTTAGTTGCCGCCCAAGCAATTCACCGCATTATTGAGTCCACCTCGAATTTCCAAAACAGGGCCATGTATCAAGCCCTAAAGGAAAGTAATTTGCGTTCCAAGGACTTAACCTACTTCGAGAAATTTGAACCCGAAGTACAAATCAGCTTATACTGCGTCGCTTCAATGAACAGAAGTGGATATGTCCGTGAAGAGGCGCTGAACTTTCTAATTAAAAGCCCAAGCCAAAAGACCCTTCCCTTTATCTTTTTCCGTTTAGCAGACTGGGTACCAGATATTCGACTTAAGGCACAAAAGGCTTTCCTGCAAGCAAGTAAAGAAGTTGATTTCCAGTATTTCATTCAACATCATTACCTTATTAATTGGCTCTTGAATATTAAAAGAGCAGACCTCAAGAGCCTCCATCAAGAACTTATAGATTTTATTTTCTCCGAGACCAATAGGACGCTAATCCTTCAAAACTTAGATCAATATCAAGGACAAAACCGCTATTTCATCATTAAAAACCTATTGGCTCGAAATAGCCAAGACCTGGAATTTATTGACAAAATTCTCTCTGATAAAGATTATGTAATTCGGCTGATGGCCGTGCGCAAGCTGGAACTAATTAAAAATCCCCACTACTTGCAAAAGCTTTTGAATGACCCTAGTCAAAAGATCCGAAATCACAGCCTGCACAAAATCACCGAAAACCAAATAGCCGACTTTCAAGAGGAGATTAAACATTTGCTTTTCGATCATTCTGCTGATACCCGAGATCTGGCGAGGAGGCTCATTTCCAAGCATACAAATCCTGATTTCGCAGACTTGTATCGCAGCAAATTAAAGCATGAGCCTAGTCCTAGTGCCATCATTGGACTCAGCGAGCTTGGCACCATTACAGACCTGCCCCTAATTCAGAGCTTCCTAAGTTCACCGTCTGCTCAACTAAGGGCGGCATCCTTATATGCTAGCTCCAAACTGAATCGAGAGGAGGCTAAAACAATTGCCTTTGACCGCTTAAATGATCCTTCAAATAAGGTTAAAAAGACCGCTCTTAACCTGATTATCCAAGACAAATCTTATAGCGATATCCCCAAGCTAAGAGCAATCTATGACCAGGGAAACACAGAGACCAAAAGATTCGCACTCAAGGCTTTGTTCGATATTGGCACTTGGGAAGTTGCAGGGGACTTCCTAAAAGGGATCAGTGAAAAAGATCAAAAATTGCAACAAACAGCTTTTTCATTATTGCAGGCCTGGCATCGCTATTCCCTTCAGCTGGGAAGCAGGCAAAAGGAATCGGACATTGACTATGTACTGAACATTTTAAATGGCTTAGAAATTGAGCAAAAGAAGCTCCCCATGCACATACAGCGAATTGTTCAGGAAATCCCCTTTATTTTTAAAAGGAGATAAGTGGAGTTCAGCTTTTGGAATAGGCTTGAAAAACAAAGAAATCATAATACTGAAGCTTTTTGCGTTTGACCACCTATGAAATCTAATAAAACCATTCTACTACTCTCAATATTAGTATTAACCAGCTGCCAAAGAAATCAGAGTACATTTCCTCCTAAAGAGTTTAAATATCCAAAACTTTTCAATTCTCAAATCCTGGATTCCATTCAATCTACTCCATTTGAGGCTAAGCGTATATCTGAGGTTTTCCCAATATTTATTGGCAAGTTCAAATATCAGGACAGCATTGACGTCAACCCCCTCAATATCGACTCAACACAAATTAACAACTTCATCCAGAACGATTTACAAAATGACTGGCTCGACAGTCTGGATATAAATGGACTTGAATTATTAATAGACCCTAATACAAGTGTCCCCTTTAGTAAATCCTACAATTTTGGCGGATCTCCTCGAGACTACTTTCCGGTCTACTTCGTAAACTCAACAAACAAAGACAAGGTCTTCTATGGAAAAGATGGTCATGTGTTTGGAATCCAAGAAGCAAAAGAAAAACGAAATCAATGGCACCCCATTGAAGTTAAAGGATATGATTTCTGCGGAAATGGACGTTGGGCGATGATCATACATCCACAGGAATTTGTAGTTGTTCTCATGCAAAAATACCAAGGCGATTATGAGACCGAAATACGATCAAGGTTTAAAATCGGCGAAAACATATTTGTTAGCAAACCTTATGAGGGATCAATATTCAAAAGTCAGTTTTCATTACCGGATAGTTCCTATCTACTGAGAACGCGTGAGCACTGGAATAAAGACCCATCTAATTGGTATTTCTACGGAGCACATTTGAAGGAATACGAGGATTAGACCCCAAGCATTATCCCTTCTCAAAAACAATTTTCGGAGCTTGTGGCACCTGAGCAGCGATAGCCCTTCGCAGGGTAGTACTTAAGACTCAAATTCGATTTAAAGAGAATTGCTACTCCTAGGTAAATCATTAATCAGGCTGGCCCGACCCAAGAAGCGGCGGTCCAAGGGAATCGCCTCTCAGGGGCCTTGATTTTTTGGATACTTTTTCAAATGCCTTTTTAATTTTCAATGGAATTTGAGAACTCAGTCTAAAAGTCTTTGGTTGTATCAAGAAAAAAGTATCTCCCAAACCAAAAAGCAATACTTCATTTCCAAAAAAATGCTCTTTGATACTTTTTGCATTGGCCAAAAAGTATCAAACCTGCCCGCCGCTGTTCCAGCTCCGGTAGGCGGGAAACCCTAGGCCTTTCCCTAGGTGATTTTTGATTCCTTTTAGTCATCAAAACCGTTCTACGCTTTTCGCTTCATGCTCCTTCCGCCTGCGGCGCACGCAATTCCGCGAAGCGCCGAACTATCACTGAGAAAAGGCCGGATCTACCAATTATTGGTAGTTGCTTCAGATAGAGTTCAGTCGAATCCTGCACCAAATACTACCCCTACTTAAATCATTGTTTCGGAGCTAGTGGCACCTGAGCAGCGATAGTCGTTCGATGGGTAGTACTTAAGACTCAAAATCGATAGTGGGAGAATTTCCAATCCAAGGAAAAACATCAATCAGGCTGGCCCAACCCAAGAAGCGGCGGTCCAAGGGAATCGCCTTTCAGGGGCCTTGATCTTTGGAATAAGATCAAAAACGCCTTTATTTATAATAAAAAACAGCGCTATAAATGCACCATTGGTTTTATATATATTCATCAACAAACTGTGGACACCGATTATCTCATAAGATAGCCTAGGAGAAGCTCAACTATAAGAGAACAGATAGCAATGCTTTCCTATACCCTTCCCTTTACAGTGACACTTTGGACCTGTAACGCCTTAATCGAGAATTGTGAATTATAGCTAGATCAATGATGCTAAAAAAAGAAGCTAAGCTGAAATCAAGAGTATGGATAAGCCTTACGCTATCAGCTTCAAGCCTAATACTTTCTTGCTCAGAACCCGTTAAGAAGTCGGCCAGCGAAAAGCAATTGCCTTCAGTAGTGGAAGAAGCAAAATCAGATGCTAAGGAAGCCATCAAGGAACCTGCCGCAAGCCTCTCAATCACAAAACAAAATATAAGAGCCTATGCGCAGGGCATCCTTTCGGATTCCATCCAAGCCGCTGACGACCAATTCACCTTTGCCATTCTAGACAGCATAACCCATGAGCAAGCTCCGGTCCGGGATTTTTACTTCCCGGTTTTCCAGCGGATAGTTCAGAATTCAGATGGGGCATTAGGAGAAGTAATAGGTCTTTACTCTCTGCAATACATTAAAAAATATCCCCTTGAATTTCTGGGAAGATATCCCCACTGCACAGAGAGTTTGAACTGCACAGAGTTAATTAATATTTCTGAGCATGTTCAGTTTGAAATTGGAATGAGCACAGATGTACAAAAGGAAATGGATGATTTTAGAAAATGGTTTGAACTAAAGCTTCAAAACGCCGACAAAAGCATCCAAATACGAGGAGAATTCTTCCTGAGTCAAATTGAGGAAGGAATAGACGAATATCTATAGAGAGCCTACCATTAAAAAACCAAATTAAGAAGTGAAAACATTCTTTAGATGGCTGATCAAAGCAGGCCTCCTCTTAGTAAGCATAATTCTGGTGGTTTTCCTCAGTGGGGATTTAAAATCAGGACCCCTAGAAACCTTTCTCATTATTCTCGGTGGATCTAGCCTCCTGGCGCTCTTGTTTTCATTCTTAGAATTGAAATACATCCCCTATCGCAGGAAAAAATTGATGCGGAAAATTGTTCGTCTCTTCGGAGCCATAGCACTAACTGATTCGGTGGCAAAATGGGAATTCGGTCGCTATGAAATTTACATAGACATCAGCTTTGACCTAAAAATCACCGAACAAGCCGGAAATTTAGAACTCATTAGTTTTTACATCCCAGCCAATCAGTTAAGAGCTTATCAATTGGATATACCTTTGAGTCAGAAAGAGGCCGAGTTTAGAGGAATGAAAACTTATAGGATTTACCAAACCAATGGAATGGGGCTTAAACTGGCTATAGGAAGGATTAGCAAGCAACTCATTTAATTAGCTTCTCGATCAAATATAAAACTGCAAGAAGACACCATAATTCCTAAACTCAATAAAGCATGCTTAAAATCTCACTTTGGATTCTTATACTCATTTGCTCAATTCTTCTATTAATCCTCTCAGTCACGATGATAAGTTTAGTATTAGGATACCTGGATGTCGATCCCAATCAATCCTCGCCTTTCAAAGGAAATTTGGCGACTTATCTCGGCTTCATCCTTATGGGCTTGATTCTAATTCGAGGTATCCGTTTTAGTTTAAAAAAACTACGGCAATCCAATTAAGAAAAAGACCTCTTTTGGTAAATAGTAAGGATAATAAGCGGTTAATCTAAATAGGTATCAAATCGAGGGCTGAGCCAATTATACTATATTAAGCCTTTAAAACATTTCAATCAAGCTTAAAAATTGAGATGAGAACTAGCCTATTAATCCTATCCTTCCTTTTATCTTATAATTCATTCGGGCAAAATCAGCTTAAGCCCGAATTAAAGACGATTGGCAATAATTCATTCTTCGAAATCTCGAATGACAGCAATAGCAAGTTGCTAGTTTTCCTTCATGGAGGCCTAAACAATCCTTACTTCAGGCGAAGTGCTGACAGCATTGATTTCGATTATCTAATTGAAGCTAATACTGAGTTTGTAAATCAATCGGTAATAAATGGATTCGACTTAATTGTAGCGATTTCAAAGGACAGCTTAAACTGGCTCCAAAATCCAAAGACCAGCTTGAAAATCCTGAAAGAGATCCTAAATCAATCTGGAAAAGAGAATCGCGAAATATATATCGCCGGATTTTCAGATGGCGGCACGGGTAGTTTCAAAATGTTTTATAGTGATCCAGATTATTTTGCGGGACTAATTGTTTTTAATGGCTATCCGCAGCATAAGAACTTTAATAAAACGGTTAACTATCAATCCATTGAGAACAAAAAGATCCTGTTCTTCAGCACCTACAAAGACAAGGTAATTCCCTATGAATTTCTAATTGATGCCTATTGCGCCCAGAAGAAAAGCAATAGCAATACTTTCATTTACCTAGCTTCAGGAGACCATAGCTTTAGCAGCTACGACCGAGATGATCTAAAAGAAGTATTCGAAATACTCCTGGATCAAAACAGCAATACAGAAAAGATTCCCATCCAAGGATTTATTAAAAATGACAAGGTGATTACACTGTATCCATTTCGGAAAAAGATTCTGAGGCAATTTGGTTTCGGGAAGGAGCTTTATGAAGCTAATCGGAAACAAGAAAAAAATTAATTCAATGCTTTGCATGCGACACTTAATGGTTTAAGAGAATACCTCCGCAAGGAATTAAAATCAAAGTCTCAAATTTTCATAGCTTGGCTAAAACAAAGAATAACAGAATTTTGCTTTAATTCTTGACCACCGCTGTACTGTAAAATCACTTCGCACATCATGAGACCATTACGCTTTTATTTGCTCCTACTTTCAGTAGTCCTCTTAAATCCTTCCTGTGAAAAGGATAATGCGGTTGAACTTGGAGGCTATTTCGAATTTGAAGTTAGAACCAGCAATAACCCCAATCGCCTTAGCATCCCATCCTGTGATATTGTAATCCTTGAAGGAAACAGTCCTGATCTTGATTTTCGCTGGGAATCGGTTGATTCTGACATTGGAGTAAAAAGATGGACTAGCAATAAGTTACTTTATGGCAGCTACAGCTTCGAATATTACCTGCAATACAAGGATAATGATGGCAGCACTACTAGCATCGGACCCTTGAGTCATAGCTTCCAGATATTTCCAGGTGAGACCACCAAATTCTCGAGAAAGTTTTAAGTTCCTTAACCAAATATCCAAGCAATTTCCAGCATGAGATTAACGATTATTTTCCTTCTAATTGGAATGCAATTAGGCGCCCAATCGCAGATCGGTCTTTACTATCAGGGCACTGTATCTAATCGAGCGCAATTCAGATCCTTTGATATCCATGAGCCTGTTTATTATCATAATCTTGGCATTCGCTATGACTTTAAAACAGAGCATTGGCTCTATTCACTGAGTCTTGAACACTTGCAACTCGGAGCAAAGACCTGGAGCATAGGCTATACGCTTGGAAGTTCTGTCCCTAAGTTTTTCGTTACTGAAAGCACCTATTACCATATAAACTCTTCATTAAATGCGCTTCGAAAGCTCTTTGCTAGTGCAAAGTTTGAGATTCATGCCGGTTTGGGTTTAAACTTAGGGCACGCCTATGCCGATAGCTGGCGTCGCTTCAGATTAGATGGAGGGAACCCTCGCAATGTGAGTAGCATCTGGGATCCTGGAGATTATTTAAACTATAACTTTTACTTAGCTCCAGAGTTAGCCCTTCGTTTTGAATATCATATAAACGAAAGCTTCAGTTGCATCTTCGCCCCCGAATACAGCTATCAAATTCGAGAAGACCTGGATTACCTTAGTCATAGTGTATTTCAATTCAATACAGGCTTGCTTTACAACTTATAAAACACAAAGCACCCCTTATTTAGAATTTGATCTTGCCATGAACAGATTGTTTCTCCCCTTGCTATCCTTATGCTTCCTTGGCTCTTGTACATCAAATGAGAAACCAGAGACTGAAGTAACACTAAAAGTCATTCATGATACGATAAGGCTAAGTGAAACTAAATGGGACACCCTAATTGTTTATAAGCCCAAGATTGAGGACACCATTAATCCGGAATACTATATACTTTCCAGATTACCTGATAATCTTTTAGACGGAAACCTATTTGAAAGAATATCTGAAAGTTGTAGAAATTGGTTTAATCACCTTGAAAGCCAAATAGCTCAATGAAAGAATTACAAGAGGACATTGACAAGCCCCTCGATGTCAAAATAAAATATCTCGCTATAAGCCTAGGTATTTTAGCACTAGGCATCCTTTCCACAGCTCTTGGTTCACTAATTTGCTTTGTACTTTTCAGTTACCTCTCAGAGGAAGATGATGTGTTTAAGTCCTCAAGCGTGTACCCACTAACACTCAGCACTTCTTTAGTCCTTTTCATCGCTAGTTTACTTTACCATTTTCTTTTTTTCAAAAAAAAATCCCCCGAAATATCTATCAGCGCTGAGAGTATAATTATAGGTAAGGATGTTCTAAAATATCGTGATATTAAAAAAATCTACGTAGACTATAAGGTACCTTTCAGGTATATCTTCAATCAATATGTTGATGGCATAACGATTCTATTAAGAGATGGCAGCGAAAAAATCATTTACCCAAGCCACTACCACAAGCCTTGGGAACTAAAAACGCATCTCATTGCAAGAAAAAAAGGCAAAATCCCAAGACCCATCCATATCGACAGAACTACCAAGGCAATGATTGAAACAGAAGTGTTTACCTATTTCAAAGGAATCCCGATGTTAAATTTTTTCGGCCTATTTTTTTGGATTCCAATTTCCACCTTCACTCTTATATTTTGTTTTTCGCTTATGGATGGAAACTTTCAACAAGCTTCGTTTTTCTTCCTGCTAAAAGCGATTTGGTATTTTCTTTTTTCCATTCCCCTACACTATGTCGGTATTTCTGAAAATTTTTTAATTATTAAAAATCACAATTACCCTTGGAGGTTTCATATTTATCGCAAAAATGACATTAAGCTAGTTATCCTTGAAATAGTAAGAATTCCAACCTTGTACCCCGAAAACAAACTTATTAGAGTTATCACAAAGGATAATCGCGAAGGTCGATTTATTGCAAGCCTACTAAATGAGGAGAAATGGCATGAATTAAAAAAGAGTCTTTCCCAAAATGGCATTGCGATATCGGGCTGACGTTGACGAGAAGCGGCTTATAGACATTCTCATGATGAATTTCGCAATAAAGTCGCTAGTGTAGGCATCATGTGACAGTCGTAACCTTCACTAACCATCATCCCCTTCCAAAAATATAATTTCGGAGCCTTTGGCACCTAACCAGCGATAGCCGTTCGCAGGGTAGTACTCAGAACTCAAATTCGCTTGAAGGAGAATTGCTATCCTACAGAGAAACATCAATCAGGCTGGCCCAACCCAAGAAACGACAGTCCAAAGGAATCGCCATTCAAAAGCCTTGACCTTTTTTTGTTTTGGTTAATACTTTTTGCATTGGCCAAAAAGTATCCAAAAACCCTAGGCCTTTCCCTAGGTGATTTTTGATTCCTTCCAGTCATCAAAACCGTTCTTCGCTTTTCGCTTCATGCTCCTTCCGCCTGCGGCGCACGCAATTCCGCGAAGCGCCGAACTATCACTGAGGAAAGGCCGGATCTTCCAATTATTGGTAGTTGCTTCAGATAGAGTTCAGTCGAATCCTGCACAAAACATTGCCTCTATTCCAAAACATTTTTCGGAGCATGTGGCACCTGAGCAGCTATAGCCCTTCGAAGGGTAGTACTTAGGACTCAAATTCGCTTGAAAGAGAATTCACGACCAAAAGAAAAACATCAATCAGGCTGGCCCAACCCAAGAAGCGGCGGTCCGAAGGAATCGCCTTTCAGGGGCCTTGATTTTTTGCTTCGTTTTTTATCAAGAAAAAATGAAGCGCAATACACATCCACTAAAGGTTAGAACCACATACAACCTAAGCCTCTGTGATCGAAAGAACCGACCGAAGGTCTAGGTAATTTCGAAGCGCCTTCAAGCTTCCTTGATCTTTTGGATACTTTTTCAAATGCCTCTTAAACTTCCGATGGAATTTGAGAGCTCAGGCTAAAAGCCTTCGGTTGTATCAAGAGAAAAGTATCAAAGAAAACTGCCTACTCAGAACTTTCAATTATAAGCTATGGCATTAAAAAGCTGGCCCGACCCAAGAAGCGGCAGTCCAAAGGAATCGCCATTCAAAAGCCTTGACCTTTTATTGTTTTGGGTAATACTTTTTGCATTGGCCAAAAAGTATCCAAAAACCCTAGGCCTTTCCCTAGGTGATTTTTGATTCCTTCCAGTCATCAAAACCGTTCTTCGCTTTTCGCTTCATGCTCCTTCCGCCTGCGGCAGACGCAATTCCGCGAAGCACAGAACTATCACTGAGGAAAGGCCGGATCTTCCAATTATTGGTAGTTGCTTCAGAAGGAGTTCAGTCGAATCCTGCACCAAACACTACCTCTACTTAAATCATTGTTTCGGAGCTAGTGGCACCTGAGCAGCGATAGCCGTTCGCAGGGTAGTACTCAGAACTCAAATTCGCTTGAAGGAGAATTGCTATCCTACAGAAAAACATCAATCAGGCTGGCCCGACCCAAGAAGCGGCGGTCCAAAGGAATCGCCTTTCAGGGGCCTTGATTTTTTGCTTCGTTTTTTATCAAGAAAAAATGAAGCGCAATACACATCCACTAAAGGTTAGAACCACATACAACCTAAGCCTCTGTGATCGAAAGAACCGACCGAAGGTCCAGGTAATTTCGAAGCGCCTTCAAGCTTGCTTGATCTTTTGGATACTTTTTCAAATGCCTCTTAAACTTCCGATGGAATTTGAGAGCTACAGCTTAGCTTACGGTTGTATCAAGAAAAAAGTATCTCCAAACTAAAAAGCAATACTTCATTTCCAAAAAAATGCTCTTTGATACTTTTTGCATTGGCCAAAAAGTATCCAAAAACCCTAGGCCTTTCCCTAGGTGAATTTTGATTCCTTTTAGTCATCAAAACCGTTCTTCGCTTTTCGCTCCATGCTCTTTCCGCCAGCGGCGGACGCAATTCCGCGAAGCACAGAACTATCACTGAGGAAAGGCCGGATCTTCCAATTATTGGTAGTTGCTTCAGATAGAGTTCAGTCGAATCCTGCACCAAACACTACCTCTACTTAAATCATTGTTTCGGAGCTAGTGGCACCTGAGCAGCGATAGCCGTTCGCAGGGTAGTACTTAGGACTCAAATTCGCTTTAAAGAGAATGACTACTATTAGGGAAATCATCAATCAGGCTGGCCCAACCCAAGAAGCGGCGGTCCAAGGGTATCGCCTTTCAGGGGCCTTGATTTTTTGGATACTTTTTTATCAAGAAAAAAGTATTGAAGAACCCCTTCAAACATCTCTTTATTCACAAAGGGATTTAAGAGCTCAGGCTAAAAGCCTTCGGTTGTAAAAAGAAAAAAGTATCGACAAAAAGAATCTTGAGAGCAACAGCTTCTCTTTGGTCTAAGAAAAACCAAAATGAAAAACACAAGCGACCGAAGGTCTAGTTATTTTCGAAGCGCAAATCCTTATTTTAGCCCAAAGCACTAAGCAATGCTCAGGAAAAGCAGCCTTTTGGAAATAACCGCTCTAGAGATTTAAACTAAATGCTTTTCAACTCCATCGACTTTGTGGTTTTCCTGCCAATAGTTTTTATTCTCTATTGGCTAATCCCGAAAGAAAAAATCAAGCTTCAAAACCTCCTGATTGTAGGAGCCAGCTATTTCTTTTATGCTTGGTGGGATTGGCGCTATTTAGGACTCATTCTACTGAGCACTTTCGTTGATTATGCTGTAGGAGTCAGACTAGCAAGTACAAAGTCCCGCTCTTCGCGAAAAGCATTGCTTTGGGTTAGCCTGCTGGTGAATCTCGGACTTTTGGGCTTCTTTAAGTATTATAATTTCTTTCTGGAGAATTTCATAGCCTCATTTTCCTTCTTCGGCGCCGAATTGAATGCTAGCTCCCTGAACCTGATACTTCCGGTAGGGATTAGCTTTTACACCTTTCAAACCCTAAGTTATACGATCGATGTTTACAAAGGAAAGCTAGATCCCACCCGTGATTTTATAGCTTTTAGTGCCTTTGTGAGCTTTTTCCCCCAGTTGGTTGCAGGCCCGATTGAAAGAGCCACTCAGCTATTACCGCAATTTTACCAAAGCCGTAGCTTCGATTATTCAAAAGCGGTGGATGGACTGCGCCAAATCCTCTGGGGCTTGTTTAAGAAGATTGTGATTGCCGATAATTGCGCGGAATACGCCAACTTGATTTTCAACAATTCCGATCATTATTCGGGTAGCACCTTAGTGCTGGGAGCACTATTTTTTAGCTTTCAGATCTATGGCGACTTCTCCGGTTATTCGGATATCGCCATTGGTACAGCGCGCCTCTTCGGGTTCAATTTGAGTCGAAACTTTGCCTTCCCCTATTTCTCTCGCGATATCGCCGAGTTTTGGCGGCGTTGGCACATCTCTCTTTCCACCTGGTTTAGAGATTACCTCTATATCCCTTTAGGTGGCAGTCGTGGCAGTATTGCCCTAAAGCTGCGCAATACCTTTTTAATTTTCCTCGTGAGTGGGTTTTGGCATGGTGCCAATTGGACTTTCATTATTTGGGGAGCCTTAAACGCCTTGTATTTCCTCCCTTTATTACTAGGTCAAAGGAATCGCAAGCACCTGGACATTGTAGGTTCTAATGGAAATCCCATCAAGCTTAAGGAACTATTTAAAATCCTTTTAACCTTTGGCTTAACGGTCTTGGCCTGGGTATTTTTCAGAGCCGAAAATCTAGAGCATGCCTTCCACTATATCTTGGGAATATTTTCAGCTTCTCTATTCTCCTTACCGGAAATCTTACCTAAAACAATCTTGCTTTTGCTAGCCCTCTTTTTAGTAATTGAATGGCTAGGCAGAGAAGATCAATTCGCTTTACAACAATTCGGATTGAAGTGGAATAAATCCCTCCGTTATGCACTATACCTAAGCCTGATTGCAGCGCTCTTTTGGTTTGGAGGAAAGGAACAACAATTCATCTATTTTCAATTTTAAAGATGATGATGAAGAAGTTTGTCCTTAAAATAGCTGCCTTCTGCCTCCCCTTCATTGGTCTGTACCTCATTAACCGTTTGATGTACGATCCGACAGAAGGAGACTTAGCGCGCCTGGCCTATCTCTATAATAATCCCTGTCCACGAACTGAAATTCGGAATCAATTTCAACTAGAAAAGAAATACCATTTGCTTTCGGAAATTAATCTGGAAGAGGACACTCATTTTGATGTTCTCATTATTGGTGATTCCTTTTCAGAACAGGGGAAATTGGGCTACAAAAACTTCCTTGCCCATCAAGGTTTGAGCGTGCTGCATGTGGATCGCTATATTTCAGGGATCAACCCTATTCAAAGCCTGATTGAATTAAGTAATTCTCGATTTTTTGAGCGGGTAAAAGTAGATTATGTGGTATTGCAATCGGTGGAGCGAAGTTTTAATCAAATCACTCAAGATTTAGATTTTAATGCCAGCCTGAATCTAGACAGTCTCCAAAAACGAATCGAAGAATATCAAAATATTCCTCCCAAACTGGAAGTAGAATTCTTCTCCGATGCCCTTTTTAAAATACCGCTTAACAATCTGCAGTACCTGTATAGTGCCAAGCCACCTTACTCCCAAACCTATATCTTCCCTTCCAGCCGTCCGGAGCTTTTTTCCCATGAACCGAAGAATATCCTAATCTATGAGGAGGACATCCAAAAGTTGGATACAAAAAACAATGCCGATCAAACCAAATACAGCATCGAAGCTCTAGGAAAAATAGACAAGCTGTTGAAGCAGCAAGGAATCAAATTGCTCTCACTCATAAGCCCCGATAAATACGACCTATACTATCCTTATCTAAGCGGAAAGGAGCAATTGGAAATGCCTTTATTTTTCAGTCACTATAATGCCTACCCTAAGCCTTTCACCAGTGTTAAAGCATTTGAGATTCTCCAAAAGCAGATTGCAAGTGAAAAGGATATCTACTATTATGATGATACGCATTGGTCTCCCAAAGGTGCTCAGTTGGTAGCGGATGAGATTTTGAGCATCATTTCTAAAGCTAATCATTAGGGAGCCCAATTATGTACCGATACTATCGACTATTGGAAATCCCCAAAAAGCCTGAACTAGATATCCGGGAAATCCGAGCTTTCCTCATTAAGGAGGTAAAGCACAGCTATGCACATCATCAGATAAATCGCAGAGGGATCCATTTTAGCATTCCCATTTTTCATTTTGGTGTGAATCAAGGTGCTGAAGGGACCATCCAAGTCCAGAATAAAGGCGATCACTTTTCAATTAGGATGGAAATTTCAAACCAATTGATTCCAATGCTTCTTTTTTTATTTCTTTTTCTTTTTTCGATTTTGATTTGGATTCAGGATAGCGAAAGCGAGCTCATGGTTAAAGTGAAACAATTGGAGCCCCTTCTCATTCCATTTTGTATGGTTGGCTTGCTGTCCTGGGGACTTTTCAAGGCTTCCAGTGCCTCTCGATTAGGAGCAATTGAAAATGCCTTAACTGAGCGATTTCATTTAGATGATGAGGCTAATTGATAAGCTCCCCCAACCCAATATTTAACGGCAAAAAAACGTTCCTTTGATCACCTGCAATAGATTTTAATTGGAATGAACCTTAAAAAAGTAGTCTTAGTTCTTGTTTTACTTGGCAGTGCTCCGCTTTCAGCCCAAATTTACTTGCATAAAGATAGAGATAAGGTCAAGGAAAAATTCCAGGACTTCCGAGACAATTCCTATTCTTGGTCTGCCAAAGATTCTATTATTGATGTAATCCCTTCCACTACTGTTCTAGAATTCCTGGGCATTACCTTATATGCTAAATCGCACAATGATAGCATCGCCATGTGGAGAACCTGGCATGAAGATTTCTTCAGTTTTGAATACTACTTCGGGATTCTAAATGACCCTTTCCTAATGACCGAAGATTGGTGCGATAGTGTGAGTATTAAAATGAAAGGCAATGCTTGCAATCTGGAATTTATCAATGACTTTATTCTGTTTAAAAACAATAGCTACTCCTGGCGCTACCATAATGACAGCACCTTCTACTCGCCTTCCTATGCCTACATAAGCAGATTTGACTTTAAGGACGAAAGTCAGTACCTCTGCCCAGTTCTACAGATCAAGCAAAAAGAAGGTCAAATTCAAATTTCTGTTTGGTACCAATTTATAGATGAGTCCGATTTCGATTTACTTCGTGATCAAGAAGAGGTAACTTCTTTCACTATGATTAATTCCGAATTCGGAGAATAAAAAGCTAGTTGACATCCTATTTATGACTAAAGCAGAATTCTTAGCTGATTTGGAGGAAATCATCGATGATGAAGCCTTTCTAACTGAAAAGTTGGATGCTTTGGATCTTGAAATCCGCAACAACCTTTGGGGCATTGGAATTGACTTTGAAACTGCCCGTCAGATTCAATGGGAGGATCTGGCAGTTTTCCTTAAGAAAGTCATAGCGGCTAGAAGTCAGCAAGTCCAACAGTCGGATAAAAATATGAACCTGCTTTTTTATTTATGGTTTGATGAACAAGCAGCGAAGCTCTGTTTCAATTTCATCAATGCCAATCATCCGCAATTACCCTTTAAAGCTCAAGTACTTTATACGGACGATATGAGCTCAATTCTAAGTGACTTCCTTCAATCTCCGTACTTAGATGGCATTCCTTGGTCGGACTTGAAGGATCAAAATGAGGAGCAGCCATCGGAAGAGAAGCTTTTCCAACTAAAAGTTTATCAGGAGCTTATTCTAAAAAACTAGGAATAGGACTAAAATATAATTTGCTTTTCCTTTTATTCTTTTGAAATTTAGAGACTTCGTCTATTGAAGATTCACTGCATCCTATTTTATTTAAGAATAAAAGCCTATAAACCCTATGCCCTTTGATATTTTAAGCCTCACAGCATCTATGGCCGGTATCAGCGGCTTCACTCTAAAGGATGTTATAAAACAATCACCTAAGCAAAGGAGAATGGCACCTTTTAAAGAAGGAGCATCTCAATTGCGTATTCTATTAGCTAGTCTTGAAGAGGTAAATGACCCATTAGTCGGTTATTGGGATTTAGCTCATTGGGAAATTCCACCAAAAAGCACTTCTGTAAAAGGCAAAATGATTTCAGGAGGATTGGCCATCCATTATCGAGAAAGAAACAAAGAAATATGGCATGGCATAATGTGCCATAGTGTATACGATAAACGAGGATTCTGGGACAAATCCAAAAAACTTAAGGGTGAACCTCCCTTTATTGCGACTTATAAAGTTCGATTCGAAAAAGAAAACCAGAAGATTATTGGCAGATCTCAAATGCTTGAAAAGGTTTATACCTCGCGTATTAATAGAATTAGGGCTCGAATCTTCCAGGGGCAAACCCATTCTTATCGTGGAGAATTCAGTAATTGCAGAATAAAGGACGGGGATTTCATGGGTAATTTTGAGCTCACCCCATCCTCAGGTCAAATTTCCTTTAGATTTCACCTCAACAGGAAATGGGCTCAAATAAATGACGATCTGCACTTTTAAGTCATTAGAAGTCAAGCAGCCAATCACTTATCAATAAGATGGAAAATAAATTTGTATCCTATTTCAGCAGTATATCTCCTCTATCTCCTGACGAGGCCCAAGCTATCGCCGGGAGCATGCAAACCCGCAGTTTTAAAAAGGGCGATTTTCTATTGAAAGAGGGTCAAATTTCGGGTAGCACCTATTTTATTCTTGAAGGATGCATCCGCGAGTATATCCTTACTGATGGAGAAGAGAAAACCACCAACTTTTATACCGAGGAGCAGTGGGCTATTTCTCTCAATAGTTTTGATCAACAAATACCCGCCAAGCATAATTGGATATGCGCTGAAGATTGCGAGGTGGTTCAAGGAGACGAAGAGCAGGCTCAAGCTATTTTTAAAAAATTCCCGCGCTTCGAAACCCTTTCAAGAACCATTATGGAAGCGGCCTTCGCAGAACAGAGAGAAGCCCTAAATTCCTATTATACCGACAGTCCGGAAGAACGTTATCTCAAATTGCTTAAATCGAGGCCCAGCCTTTTACAAAGGATTCCCCAATACCAAATTGCCAGTTATATCGGGGTTAAACCCGAATCCTTAAGTAGAATCCGTAAACGTATCGCTAAAGGCCTGGACTAAGAAAGCTGCAGTGCTTGAGGCTTGAATCCTTTAAGAATTAACCAAATACTTAGTGTAATTTCAAACAAGCCACCGGGCAAGGATAAAAGAAGTCCAATCTCATATCCGAAAAGCTCTGCAAGGGTTCCGATACCGAATATCAAATAGCCCATCAGCCCCCAAATAGCAAAGAATCTTGGCACAATTTGGGAACGATATAGCAAGCTGCAAAAGAGGATACCGCCAATTCCCCAAATGGTCATGCCTGTTTGATAGGCATAAAAGTTTCCTTTGACCAGCAATTGACTTACTAGTTCAAAATTGCCTTGCATTCCTGTCTCCGCAGCAAGGGCCATAGAGCTTAAGGGAATATTCAGTAAAAGGAAAATAGCCCCAAAAATTAGGATCACAGTGGCTACAATGCCTGCACTTAGATAGCCATAGGTCAAGGTTTTCCCAAATGGTTTTAAGATCGGCAACATCAGTACCGGCAATCCAATATTCACTAGGCTGTGGACTAATGCCATCAGAATATAGCAGAGCACGTAAAGGGCTTCATTTTCCCGAATAAGCATCAAAGCTTGGTCTTTACTTAACAAATCCGCTATAATCCCATTGCCCATACCATAGGATAAAAAGGCTAGGATAAAAAAGAGTCCGAAGATTCGGGCCACTGTTTTTGGTGACTTCATACTGTAAATTTTAGGGTTGTAGATTTTTAAAGACTGATGATCACATTGCCTCTTTTATGGCCGGCTTCAACGTATTGATGCGCCTCAACCATTTGCTCCAAGGGATAAACCCGGTCAATTACCGGCTTAATCCAATTTTGCTCGGTGAGAGATTTTAATTTGAGGAAAGCGACTTTCGGACTTAAGGGAGTTCCATGATCGATGGAAATATACTTTCCACCAGGCAACAAGGCCTTTTTGCTCAGCTCCTTAAGCTTGGATGTTTTGCTATTCCCGACAGCATCAAAAACATAATGATAGCGCTCCAAATCAAGCTCCGCATCCTCCTTCTTATAGTCAATATGCTTATCACTACCCAAGGATTTCACCAGCTCGAAGTTTCCGCTGCTGCAAACACTGGTTACTTCGGCTCCAGCATACTTCGCCAATTGAATGGCCATGGTACCGATACTTCCCGAAGCCCCATAAATCAAAACCTTATTTCCTTTCTTGATAGAGGCTTTGGTTAATAAATGAGACGCCAATAAACCTCCATAGGGAATGGCTGCCGCTTCCTCAAAGCTTCTATTCTTAGGTTTCAGAGCTATATTCCAATCCTCCGGCAAGCAGATATAATCCGCATAAGAACCAAAATGTCTTTTGGTGGGCGACATGGATCCGTAGGCAAATACCTCATCCCCCACCTTAAACTGAGTCACCTTTGCCCCTTTGGCTTCCACCACCCCGGCGCTTACCATTCCTAAAATGGGATTGCGAGGTTTGCCAAATCCAAAGATTAGTTGAACCATAAACTTCGCAAGGGGCGAAGCTTTTAAGCCCCTTATTAAAACATCGCTAGTGGTAACTGAGGTAGCACGGATTTTAATCAACACTTCATTGGCCTTCGGCTCTGGCTTAGCTACCTCACTTAAAACCAAATGCTCAGCTGCGCCGTACTGCGTACATTCTATTGCTCTCATTGCTTTTTTGATTTAAAAATTCAACAAGGCAAAACTGCAGCAGCCCAAAATCAAATCCATTGACCTGGGTTAAGAAAGAACAAAGCTTAGATTTAGAATTATTTGGCGCAGAAGTCTAAAATTTCGACCTTCCACCTATCCTTGACTATACCGCGAATATGAACCCTGGTTCTCTTTATACCTAAGCCCTCCCATGAAAAACTACTTCCTGATTCTAGCCTTTCTATTTATGGCCCAAGCCTGCACCAATAGGCCCGAAGCCAAAGTCGAAGCCAGCCAAACCGAAAGCCCAGAAATTAAGGAACCGGAAACAAAGTATCCGGATGATCTAAATGCTACCGTAAGCAGTATCGACACCAACCTTAACCCATTGGTCGATATTAATTTCACCCTTAGGGAATGCCCGAAAGATTCTCTGTCTGATCCTATTAATTGTATCCTCTCCCAAATACCAAGCAGGCCTTTGCCTATGCACTTTGGCCCCATTCCTTATTTTGATTACTACTCCTTAGTACCTCTAGAAGACAGTCTTTTTATTTCAGAAGCCTTGCAAGACACCAATTACTTTGTGGAGGAAGAACGCCAGTACAGCTATTTTTTAGGGGTCAAGATTCCCAGTCCAGCGGCTTATACAGCGCTAATAGTTTTGGAATCCTTCAGTATTGGAAAGGACTACATCTTAGTGACCATTTCTGAATCCGGTGAAATGATTGACAAGCTTAGGCTGGGAAGTGAGGCCGGTGATTATGAATCGCTATTTGGTAAAATAGAGTCGCTAGAAGACATTGAAGTAATCACTAAAAAGATCGACTACAATAAGGAAGAAGATTTACTGTTTTTTAAATCCACTGAAACCACCCATTACTACATAAACGAAGTGGGAGAAATCCTTAAACGCTAAAGCCATGAATAAAATCCTCAGCCTGAGTATCCTCTTCTTTTGCAGCTTTTTTAGTCTAAATGCTCAATCAACAGACATCCAGAATCAAGCCTATATCTTGGTAGAGGGCACCGCAACCAAAAGTATAGTACCCAATCAAATTTTTATAGAAATCACCCTCGCTCAAGATGGCAGAGGTAAAGTGGAGGAGAGCATTGCAGTCCAAGAGAAAAACCTGCTGGCAGGCTTAAAAGAAATTGAGATCCCCGCTGATAGGCTATCAAAAGAAGACTTCAATTCAGGCTTTGTGAAGGTAAACTGGCTTATTGATGAGCAAATTGAGAGAGCCAATTATATTCTTGAACTAAAAAGTCCAGAGGAGGTTTCAAAAGTCTTTGGACTATTATTTCAACTTAAAGCGGAATTTGCAAGCATTGTTCGCACTAGTCACACTGAACTAGACTCCCTCATGGAAAGCAATGAAATCGACGCCATATTAAAAGCTAAGTCAAAAGCCCAAAAACTAATTGAAGCCCTTGGCGGAAAATTAGGCGAGCCCTTAATCATAAGTGAGTACTCAGACATTGAAGGTACAATTTCTACCCTTCCAGGTCTCACCAGCCAAAGAGCTTATGTCAAAACGAGGAGTGCTAAAACAGGATCGGTTCTAGATAGAGACCCTTATATCGAGATTCAGAAAATTGAAATTGAAGCTAGCATTAAGGTGAAGTTTGCTATCGAATAAGCAGCTTAAAAGAAAGCCATAAGCTGAGCCTGAACAATTTCGAAAATAGTATGATCTCTATGATAAGCTGAGATCTGACGACACTCATCAAATTTCACCCTAAATGCTCAAATCATCTTCGGGCGATAAAACCAAAAGCCTTGATTAACAGCAATTAAGGATTATTAGTTTGATTCTCTTCTCATTCTTACCGATATTGAGCCCCTTTGACTACCCTAAAACTTAGTAGGCAAGCTAAGCAGTTCTCATATTTTGCAGCAGTTAGCTTAAGCCGAATTCATTAAAAATGAAGTTCAATCGACTTAAATTAAGGCATTTCTACCTTAATAAATACCTCCTTTCTTTATTCAAGGAAAAGAAATATTACATGTCTTATGACTACAAGCATAAGGCTCTTTGGTACAGAACCTATAAGGTTGGATCCCGAACAATCGACAATAAGCTTAAAAGCAATAATCCCAAATACATCTACGGCTCATTGATGAGTTACAGTCCGGGTATGTTTAAAGACTTCTTCAAGTTTTCCTTTGTTCGTAATCCGGAGGGTCGTTTTATCAGCGCTTGGAAGGATAAAGTTCTCAAGCAGAACTATTTCAAGTTTGATGCTGCGGAACATGAAAAAATGAAGGATCTAAACTACTTTTTATCTTGGGTGGAGAAAATGGACATCGACAATTGCGATGAACATTTAAAAAGTCAAAATTCCTTGATTGACTTAAACAATATCGATTTCTTGGGCCGCTTTGAGAACTTCTCAGAAGATTTTGCATTTGTAATGAATAAGCTCAATATCAAATTAGACAGCGATATTGAGCATCGAAACAAAGGCCTTAAGGTAAGCTTCACCCCTACTGAGGAACAGCGCCGTCGGATCTATAAAATATACTATAAAGACTTCCAATTGTTTTATCCCAATCACAAAAATAGCCTGGGATTAAAACCTAAAAATGAGCAAGTCCAAAAACATCGCGCTGAGCAACTTATTAGCCATTAGCTGGTCTAAAACTTAGGCTTTTTAGACCTTTGACATTTATACACAATTCAATTCTTCGCAAAATCTGCCTCTATATTAATTAGAGAGGCTAAAAATTTCCCTTATGAAAAAGAACCTTACTTTATTACTCTGCTTAATTGGGCTTAGCGCATTCAGCCAGATGCCAAGCGCCGGATTGGTTTCTTACTACCCCTTCACCACCAATGCCTTGGACCAAAGTGGCAATAACCATGATGGTAATGTATTCGGTGCGAGCCTGAGCTCAGATCGGTATTCACGACCCAATCGCGCCTATAGCTTTAATGGTATCAATAATCATATCACCATTCCTTACGACAGTGCCCTGAAACCAAACTTTCCATTTAGCTTATCCCTTTGGTTTAAAGTAAACTCCTTTTCTGCTCCTTCGGTTGTACTATATGCCAGCGACGAAAAACCAGGTACTTACAGCGGATTTTGGGTAGGTTATCATTCTAGCGGCGCCGTTACTGCGGCCTATGGTGATGGACTGAATAACAATCCCGGTAATCGCTTAACAAAGGTTTCCTCCACTATAATTGACACTTCTTGGCATCATGTAGTTGCAGTTTTTAATAACCTAAATGATATTGATGTCTATATCGATTGTCAGCTCGACAATGGCACATATAATGGAGGGGCAGACACTATGACTAGCGGAAATTACAACAGTGCCATTGGCCGATCTATTGGCCATTCCACCGTCACTTCCTACCACGATGGCCTAATTGATGATATTCGACTGTATAATATTGCATTAGATTCATCAGACCTCAATGCATTGTGCACCGAAGATCCCTATGTTTCAGCACAAGAATATCTAAGTCAAGGAATTAGAATTTACCCTAATCCCACCGAAAGCGTCCTGAATATTGATATGGGAGGCACTGATTACACAAATTGCAGTTTAAGACTAACAGACGCCTTAGGTCGCATTATTTACAAAAATACCATCGAATCATCGAGGCCAGTTTTGTCGATTCAAGAATTAGGATTAAAAGGAGTTTACATCTTAAGTATCCATAATCCGGATCAAAGCCTTCTTAAAACCGAAAGAATCTTGGTACAATAGGCTATAAACCAAAGCCGATAGATTCTATCCAATAGATCAAATTTACCGAAGCAGCTATTCATTACACAACCAAATGAATAGCTGCTTTTTTTATACGAAGTTTAGGGCTCTAAAAAAGATCAGGACATTTACACCTAATTTCGAGAGACTAGATTTTATGGCCGAAACAAAGTTATCTGTCTTTAAGAAATTTGCCGATTTGAATGAAGCCAAGGAAGTAGCTTTCATTTTAGCTGAAAAGGGCATCGAGGTTCAATTGGCTGATAACTCGCCGGCCCTGGATATCACCTTTAGCGGGAATACCCTCGACAATCAAATTGAGCTGAAGATTCCGGCCGAAGATTTCAGAAAAGCCAAGGACCTGCTATTCTCCGAACTGGATATCAAAATTGAAGAAATTGATCCCGACTATTATCTTCTGGATTTTTCCACTGAAGAATTAAGGGACCTCTTACTTAAATGTGATGAATGGGGAGAGTACGATGTACTACTTGCTCGTAAAATCCTTGCATCCAAAGGTGAAGATACCAGCGATGCACGGATGGAGGAATGGAAAATGCAGAGATTAGAAGAATTGGCTAAGCCCGAGAAAATCCCCTTTATGTGGATAGTGATCGGCTACCTTATGTGCTTTCTCGGCGGCTTATTAGGGGTATTTATCGGTTACCTTATTTGGCATCAGCAAAAAACCTTGCCTAATGGCCAAAAGGTATATACCTACAGGGAATACGATCGTAAACAGGGACGAAAAATGTTTTGGCTTGGTTTAGCCATGCTTAGTATCGTTACGCTTTACAAATTGCTCATAGGACCTTTATATCTCTAAAACTAATGTACCATGACCAAATCCTTTGCTTTAATACTCCTACTCCTTTTAAGTGGAAAAAACCAAGCCCAAAGTTCAACGGAACTTAGTGTAACAAGACAAGGTCAGATCGACAGCCTGATTAGCTTCATCCAAAACAATCAGATCGCTGAACTGGCCCAAAGGGTGCGCTATCCGCTAAAGCGTCCCAACCCGGTACCTGATATCCAAAATGCTTCAGAATTCATTCGCTATTATCCTACTTTAATGGATTCTAACTTTCGAAGCAGCCTAATTAAGCAGACCTATACCCAGGAAAACACCATTGAAAGATATGTTTCCATTGGACTGCTCAATGGGGAGATTTGGCTAGATGAGGAAGGTTGGATCATCAGTTTTAATCACCATTCTCCCCAAGAACTGGCCTTACAGATAAAACTCAACAAGGCCATCAAAGCCAAGATTCATTCCTCGGTTTCCACTTGGAAAGAGAACATTTTAGTTTGCCAAAATAAGAAGTTCCTAATTCGAATCGATCGCTTGGAAAACAATGAACTTCGTTATTGCTCCTGGTCCAAAAGCAAGACTATATCTGATCCGCCGGACTTAATTCTCTTCCAAGGCGAGGAAGATTTTCAGGGTACCATGGGAGGCGTAAACTATGTTTTCAGCAATGGGGAATGGACCTATAGCCTGGACCAGGTTCAGGTGGCAGAGTCCATTGAAAACCTGGGACTATTTTTAAGGCTATACCGAAATGATGAGCTTGTATTAAATTCCAAGATGGAAGAGATCAAATGAAAGACCTATTTCTATCCAAAGGCTTTTGGATCACCATTCTTATATTTTCTATTCTAGGCGCGATTGCCTCCTTATTAATTACAGCATTCGAAGAGGAGCCTGTCATTAAAGACTATGGCTACCTATGCCCGCAAAACCCAGATTTCAAAAATGTTGTACCCGCGATAACAAACCCAGAAGATAGTGTCGCACTTTATGACTTTCAAAGACTTATGTCTGGCGTATCAGATCGAGCCAGATTTGAAGGCATTCTAATTTCAATTGGCAGCAAAGTAGGCCTCCTTAAAAATGACATGGATAAAGATTTGGTTGAGATCATTCAATTAGACTCTAAAGAGACGGCATGGCTCAGGAGAATTGACATTCAAGGAAAGGCCTGCCAAGGTCAAAACCAATAGCAAAGCCTCTTAAAAAATTTAAAGGGAAAAACCTTTCTTGAATAAAAGGGTATTCCCCCTATTTCGGCCAAAATAGCTAGCCGGCTTTAAATCAACATCTTAGCAATGTAAAATAATTCTACTTTAGAGTATTGAACATTTAAAAACCCTCTTATGTCAACATTGAAAAACAGCTCATGGAATATTAACCATGCCAACACTGGTTCGAATGGAACCCTAAGTTTAAGTGACAATACCACTGGCACATACAAAGCCAATGGCGGTGCTATCAAGAATATTGTATGGGGCGAAGCCTGGAATGGTGATACCTGTGCACTCTGGGTTTTATTCCAAGAATCCATGCAACGCGATTGTATCCACATTTGGGGTATCGAAATGACCATGGCCGGTGGCAAGGGAATGTCGGCCTTTGGAAATGCAAGCCCCATGACCCCTACCGACACTGGCTATGTAAATGACAATCTAACGATTAGCCCTTTGAGCTAGTTTTTTAGATTCATAGTATAGAAGTAAATCCCCGCCATGTGTGGGGATTTTTTTAGGCCCTATAATTGCTAAAAGGGAAGTAGATCCTATGATTTAAGATCAATAATTTCTACAACTGCAAAATTTTGAAATGACTCAGTTCAGTCGAAAGCTAGCTCAAGTCCTATCTAGATGGCTGGTACTTTCAGTTATGCTTGGAATAACAAGCATTAATGCCAAGGCTCAAATTGACTCCCTGCACAGTCTTCCCTCCTCCTCATGCGAATCATGTTTTATATTGGAAAATGAAATTTTCTGCTTTCATTGGAACTCTGATCGAAGCCTGAAGCTTATTACTCACAGTACACCTGCTAGCTTATTAGCAGCTAAAAATTATGAAGCTTATTGGTCTAAAACTATATTTGAAGTTTACGATTCCAATGGCAAACTGCTCTGCCGAAAAACCAGCTTATTTCGATGCAAAGGCGATGCTACAATGATCCTGCAACTTAAAGCAATCCAGCTACTAGATTCGGGCTTTGAAGTTTTTTCAGAAAGTCAATTTCGGGAAAAAACCACCCATAAAGTCTATGATAAGTCCGGACGGTTCCTTGAGCAGCTTGAATCGGATGAAAGAACCATTTCCAGATGTATTAGTCAGGCCCTGTACAACTCAAGATGCTACAATGATATTGAATAAAAACCTAAGCAATAAACTCTTACCTCATTCTGATCTTCAATTAAAAAGCCCTCTTTCTGAAAGTGAGGTTTGCCAGTATCTTGAAGAAAACCTGGAAGCTAAAAAAGCCTTGCGATTTAACTCAAAAGGCACGTATCGAAGGGCCTTTGAAGGTGAGCTCAAAGGGAAGAACTTTGAAATTCGAAGAACGATAAACTATCAAAATTCCTTTCTTCCAAAAATTATTGGGACGATCCGCTCAAGCGGTCCTAATACCGAAATACATCTTAAAATGCGCCTCCCCAAAGGCCGATTGCTTTTCCTTGGAGTTTGGTTCGCCATGATCCTTTTCTTTTTAATCCCAAACCTGGTTTCACCACCCGAAACCGAACAGCTAATCATTTTACAACTTGGTCCTATAGCAATGCTCATTTTTGCCTATTTGCTTAGTACGATTGCATTTCAGTACGAAGTATCAAAAGCTAAACGAATTTTGGAAGAAATCTGGCATATCGAAACCCGCAATTAAGCCCTTCACTATTGCGCTACCAACTTTCAGCTCATTCCTTCAAAAGAGGTAAATTGATATTTTTAGCCATCCATTTACTTGTCTGCATTTCTAATGACCGACTTCAAAAGTTTCTTCACCCAATTATGCCCAATCGAAGAGGATAATTGGAGAGCTTTCGAAAAGCTCTTTAAACCCAAGCAACTTAAAAAGGGCGAATACTTTATTGAGGCTGGAGAGCAAGCTAGGGATATTGCTTTTTTGGAAGAGGGTATTATTCGGGCTTTCTACCGCAATGAAAAAGCTCAGGAATACAACAAACATTTCTTCTTAAACCCCTGCTTTATTGGAGGCTACACCTCTCTTATCACCAAACAGACAAACTACATTAATCAGGAAGCATTAAGCGATTGCCGGCTTTTGGTTGCTAATTATATTGAGATTCTTGAACTCTACGAAAAAGCACCAGACATTGAAAGAGGCGCTCGAATTTTAGCGGAGCAATTCTTCGTTCAGAAAGAACAGCGCGAAGTAGAGATTGTGCTTTTAGATGCGGAAGAACGCTACCTGAAATTTCAAAAGGAATTTCCGCAATTAGAACAACAAATTGCCCAATATCATATTGCTTCCTATTTAGGAATTAGCCCCACCCAATTAAGTCGGATTCGTCGCAAATTGGCTGGCAAATGATTTCTTTACCTATGTAAATGGAAATCCCTTCGGACTGGCTGACTTTTGATTTTCAAATGAAATCAAAAATGAAAAAGCTAAGTCTCCTTTTAGCAGCACTCTTCCTGCTTTCTGCCTTTAGCTCCTCCAATCCGAATGCCATGCATAGTAAAAAGCCCTATACCATTTTGGTATTACTTAATGCCAGTCCTCAATGGTTAAGCCTCAATCGTGATGAACGCAGTCAATTTGTTGAAGAAGAACTGCAGCCCATCTTTAAGAAAGTAAGTCCAGCGGTAGAAATTCGCCTATTCGACAGCGAATATTTCCATGCTGAAGTTTCAGACTTCATGATTATCACCAGCCAGGATCTAGATCAATATAAAGTCCTGATCGAAATGCTGCGCGACAGCAAGGTTTATGGAGTACCCTATTTTGAAGTGAAGGATATTATTGTTGGTCAGGAAGAACTCTTTGAGGAATTCAATGCCCATTTTAAAAAGGAAAAGCAATGAATTTAAGTGGCAATACCATTCTCATTACCGGCGGCTCATCGGGTATCGGATTAGCCCTGGCAAAGCGCTTTATAGATTTGGGAAATCAGGTAATCATAAGCGGTCGTTCGGAAGAAAAACTGAATCAAATTAAAAATGAACTCCCGGGAATTTCCACTTTCTGTGGAGATTTAAGTGAACAGGAGAACCTGCTTCAATTACAAAAATTCATTCATGAGGAGTTCCCTCAATTGAATATGCTGATCAACAATGCCGGCATTCAATACAATTACCACTTAAGCGCAGAATCTGATGTACTGAGCAAAATTGACTATGAACTGGCTTGCAACTTAAATGCGCCTATTAAGCTCACCGCCTTACTACTTCCTACCCTTGAAAAACAAGACCTTAGCGCCATTGTAAATGTGAGTAGTGCCTTGTTTATGGCCCCTAAAAAATCGGCACCGGTCTATTGTGCCAGTAAGGCTGCCCTGCACAACTTTACCCAAAGCCTGCGCTATCAATTGGAAGAAAGCAAAATTGAAGTTTATGAAATCATACCAGCTTTAATTGACACAGCCATGACGGCCGGACGTGGAAAATCCAAATTGAGCCCGGATCAATTGGTGGATGAGTTCTTAGACAATTTTAAGGCAGGCCGAAAGGAAAGTTATATCGGTAAAACCAAATTATTGCGAATCCTGAAGCGAATAGCACCACGCAAAGCTCAGTCTCTGCTTAAGGAGGCTTAATTCCAGGTATCAGA
This sequence comes from Croceimicrobium hydrocarbonivorans, assembly GCF_014524565.1. Classification (NCBI taxonomy): domain Bacteria; kingdom Pseudomonadati; phylum Bacteroidota; class Flavobacteriia; order Flavobacteriales; family Owenweeksiaceae; genus Croceimicrobium; species Croceimicrobium hydrocarbonivorans. Next base: position 1,050,995 of record NZ_CP060139.1, read on the forward strand.
TTACGATTTACTCGATAAAGGCTACCAAACAGTAAGAAGCTGATAGAGCAATGAACTGGCTGATTAATTTAGCCTAATGCTAAAATGGCTTTTACTTTTATGCAGCTTTAGCCTCAGCGGACAATTAGTTCCTGAACTAATTAGCTTTCCGAAACCCGATAAGTCCATTGGATCTATCAGCCATATTTCGGCTCATGGGGATAGCCTGTGGCTTATCGCCGATGGGCAAATCTACCTGCACAATGGTTTCGACTTTTCCCCTTTAGAGCCGGATAGTCTTTTAAGTAATTACGAAGTGATGTCCTTAAGCTCGGTAGACTCCGGCTTATGGATAGGCTTTTATACTCATGGCTTGGGTTTCTATCATTTTAAGGAAAAGAGTTTAAGCTTTCCCTTTAGTGAAGATAAAGGCTACCCTCCCCTTCCAGACCAGCGAGTTGGGATGATATACGAAGTTAATGATACGGGGATCTGGGCACAAACCCATCATTTCGGAATGGCCTTTCTTGATTTTCGTAAGCCCATTCTGGAGCATTATCCCGTTCAGGATTTTGGTGCCGATGCACAGAGAGGCAAAAACATTATTAGCCAGCTCATGGCCCATCCGACAGATAGCCATTTACGTTTGGCCGCCACCTTGGGAGGCCTCTTTGTTTTCGATCTTCAACAAAAAGCCTATACCCGATTTTATGACCTTTCTGCTCAAAACTGCAATCAACCCCAGCTATGCAATGGCAATGAAATTGGAATCCGATATGCTGTAGCTAAAGGCCAGTATGCCTGGTTGGCAACTTGGGGTGGTGGATTGATTAAACTAAACTTAAAGACCGGAAAATTCGACAAACACCTTTGTTCGGAGCGGAAGGAGCCCAGCAAAAATTACGAGAACTTCCGACGCATCTACTGGCATAATGATAGCACCTTAGGCCTTTTGGATGTTGACCTGGGCCTGGTTTTTTTCAATATCCGAAGCCATAAATTTCAGGCACCAAAAGATGGGCAGGGAAAACTTTTAGCCCCGAAGGTTTATTGCCAGGCCCCTTCCAAATATGGGCGCTTTTTTGGCGGCGACAATCAATTATATCTCCTAGCCCAAAAAGCTAATTTCTGGCACAGTCTAGCCTCTCAAAATCCGGTTTTAGATTTCCAGCCAAAGCTGAGCAATAAAGGACTGCTGAGTTTATTTCATAGCAATGGAGAAGTGATTTTAAACTCAGTCCCAAATCAGCAAGCACTTCCGGTTAAAGCTCATTTATTGATTAATTGGCATTTACTCGACCAAGGCGAATCCATTGTCGTGGGTCTGCGTCATCTCTATTATGGTCATCAAAATGGCTTCACTGAAATTGAATTACCACTGCAACAAAAATTGGGTACCGAAGCAGAGATTATCAGTAGTTACTTGGATCGCGAAAGTCAAAGTCTTTGGCTGGGCACCAAATCTGCCGGCGCTTTTATTTATGACCTTCAAAATAAAAGTTGGACTCGATTAAATGAGGGTAGCTACCGCAGGTTTTGGATTTATGAAATTGGGAAATATCACGATGAATATTACTTCCTCAGCGAACAACAAATTCAATTTTACAATCCGCAAACGAAGCAAAGTCGGAAAATTGAATTTAAGCAATTCACAGGCCTGGCTCAAGGCATAATCCCTAAGAAACTTCTTATTGGCCCAAAGAAAGAAGTATTTCTCCTCAGTGCTCAGGGTGGATTATACCAAGTGGATCTCGAACAAAAACAGGCTATCAAATGCCTTATTCCTAGCGACCTAAAAATAAAAGAGTTTCATGATGCCTTAGTCATCAAGAATCAAGTTTTCATTGGCAGTTCTGCAGGACTTATTATCTGGTCAAAACCCAATGGCCACAGGCTCTTTGGCAAAAGCTATGGCTTACACTCGGTTCGCCGCTTAGAATACCAAGAAGACACGTTGTGGTTTATACATCGAAGGTCCCTGGCCTTTTGGGCGCATCCCGATATTGAAGAAGTAGAAAAGGAATTCCCAAAGGTGCTCCTCAGCAATTTCGAGGTCATGGGAAACAGAACTTCTATTGCTCAAAACAAAGATTTAAACTTTGATCAAAACTGGCTCAGTTGGAATGCCGTGCCTTCCGATTTCAGGCATCCCCAAAACGGTAAAGTGGAGGTTATGCTGGAGGGATTTTCAGACCAATGGCGTGAAGTATCAGCTGCGCTGCCCTTTTCGATCTCCAACCTAAAACCCGGAGATTATACTTTATTGGGCCGCAGTAAAACTTTGGACAATGGCATTGGGCCGCCACAGGTTTTAATGCAAGTGCATATCATTCCGGCTTGGTTCCAAACCTGGTGGTTCTATGCTGCCGCTGCAATGCTTCTCTTAAGTCTTGCGATTGCCTTTTATAAATGGCGCATCTGGCAGCTTGAAAAACAGAAAGAGATAGAGCTTCAATTGCAAAGTTTGGAAATGCGCATGCTAAGGGTTCAGATGAATCCCCATTTCATTTTCAATGCCTTAAACTCGGTGAAATACTACATCCTGAAACAGGATAAAAACCTGGCCTCCGATTATCTGGCGCGCTTCTCTAAACTACTTCGCTTCATCCTCAGTATCAGTCAGTCCGAAAGAGTTAGCCTACAACAAGAAATTGAGGGATTAACAGACTATATCGAATTTGAACGCATTCGTTTCAATCAGAAATTCAGCTACAAGTTGTTCATTGCTGATTCTATTGACCCCTATCGAACGGCATTACAGCCCATGTTGATTCAGCCCTTTGTGGAAAATGCAATTTGGCATGGATTAATGCCCAAAGAAGAAGCTGGTGAACTGCGAATTAGCATCTCCCATGAGGATCAATATCTACAAATTGAAATTGAGGATAATGGTGTGGGTCGCGATGCCAGCTTGCAGCATAAAAACAAAGCCCATAAATCCTTTGGCCTCAATATTACTGCCGAACGCCTAAGAGCCATGGCGCAGAAATCTGGGAAACTGGCCCATTTTGAGATTATTGATAAAAATGGAGAGCAGGGCCCGGAAGGAACCAAGGTAAAAATCACAATCCCCTATGAAAGCCTTAATAGTTGACGATGAAATTCACAGTGCAGAAATTACCGAACTTCAGGTTCTGGAAAACTGCCCGGATATAAAATCTGCACAAATCTGCTTGAAGGCGGAAGAGGCGGTTGACTTACTCAATCAGGAGGATTTTGATCTGCTATTTCTGGATATAGAGATGCCTAAATTAAGTGGCTTCGATGTTTTAAAAGCGGTAAACAGGAAATTACCGGCGGTGATATTCACTACTGCTTACGATCAATTTGCCCTCAATGCCTTTAAGGTTGATGCGGTAGATTATCTCTTAAAACCCATCGTGATTGCCGATTTAAAAAGAGCGGTCGAAAAAGCAATTTCCCGCATTCAAAATAACCAAACCCGCGACCTGAAACAGTTTATAGAAGAGAAGCTCGCCAATACCAAGAGTCAGAAATTAGCTATTGGTCATATGCATGGTATCGACTGGGTCGACTTTTCCGAGATTATCCGCTGCGAAAGCGAGAGCAATTACACCCAAATCATCACCATCAAGCAGAACTTTCTTACTGCTAAAACTTTGAAACAGGTAGAGGCTCAACTACCGGAAGATCAATTCATTCGTGCACACGCCTCTCATTTAGTGAATATCAATTTTGTTAAAAGCTATCAGCGAGGTTCGGGGGGAGTCTTATTTATGAGCAATGGTGACCATGTTCCGGTTTCCCGTCAGCAAAAAACGGCTTTGCTAAACAAATTAGGCGCCTAAGTTTAAATACTCAAGAATAGCCCCCAATTGCTAAAAGGACCTACCTAGCCCTCTAATAGGGGCTGTAGGTTTGGTTTATCAATCTTAAATGATAAACGAGATTTAGCATGAAAAACTTAGTCCTACTCCTAATTGCTTTTCCTTTTCTGGCCTGGTCCAATAATATCCAGGTAGGCAATGTTCAAATCAATGTCGCTAATGACCCTTACCGTCCGGTAATCACTTGTGATATTAGCTGGGAAAACGGCTGGCGTATTGATGGTGGCGCAGAGTTTATGGACGCCGCTTGGATTTTCGTGAAGTACCGTACTGCAGCTATGCCGGTTTGGCGACATGGTAAAATTTCCAGCAATAGCATTGTGAGCGGAGATATGGCTTCCAAGAGCCATCAATACAGATATGGTCTTACGGTATTTTCATCGGTAGATACCGTGGGCACTATTAGCGGCACGGTAGCGCTTACGCTGGATTCTTTATTTACTTCATCCTATGGCCTCGAAGTGCAAGTGCATGCCATTGAAATGGTAAAGGTTCCCGCTGGACCTTATTACGTTGGAGATGGTAATAGCAATGAAATGCAATGGTTGGATGAAGCCTATTTCGGTCTCGGCATTGATGAGCCCTATTACATAAGCCAAGACAGCATCATAGATATGAGTTCCTCTAACCGTCCCTTTGCGGTGAATGGCACTACCCCCAGTGGAAATATTTTGGCCAATACCAAGGAGTTCTTCATTATGAAGTACGAACTCAGCTATGAGCAATATGCGGCCTTCCTCAATACCCTAGAAAGACCTCAGCAGAATTTACGCACCCGACTGGATATTAACTCCAATTCCACTCCGAGTTACAGATTTGCCATGACTCCCGTCTCCCATCTTGTTGTAAGAAGCGCGATTGCGGTAGATTTTGGTTATGATACAGTAGTAGGGCCCCTCACCTTTTACTGCGACTTAAATAACAATGGCATTGGCAATGAGCCTGATGATGGAATGAACTTGGCAGCGGTTGATTTAAGAATAGCCGATGTTATTTCTTATGCACGCTGGTGCGGATTGATCCTTCCTACCGAATTTCAATATGAAAAAGCATGCCGCGGACCTCTCAAACCTGTAAAAGGTGAATTCGCCTGGGGAACCAGCAGTATCTATGTTGACTCTACCTACCAAAATACCAGTCATTTGACGAGTCAGGGAACCGCGCAGGAAGCCTACACTAACCCTCAGCCTTATACCGCACATATTGGCATACCCTACGTTATGGCACAGCGCTGCGGTATTAATGCTACAGCAAGTTCCGAAACCCGTGGTCAAGCCAGTGCTTCCTATTACGGTATTCAAGATTTAACCGGAGGTGCATCTGAAGTATATTGTCTCCAAGAATACAGTCTTGCCAATCAATTGAATGGAGACCCTAACCTGGGTACACCTGGCACCGCCTCTGGCTGGTCCAATTACATCATTAAAGGTCTGGGCGCGGTAATCAACTTAGGCAAGATCCATCAAAGCAATGTATCCAGCCGCGGTAAAATAGAACCTTTAAGTAGTGCCAGTTTTGTTGGCGGAAGACTAGCCTTGTAAGATTTCTGATCCTTAAAATATGATCATGAAATGTAGACGAATCTTAAACATTAGCCTCCTACTGATTCTTAGTCAGAGCTTGCTGGCTCAAATCTGCACCTTCCCAGGCGACAAAGCCCAATGGAGTACCGATTTTGGATTCCCAGGTGTTTCCAATGGGCAAATCCGAGACATGGTGGTGGGCGCCGACAGCTTGCTTTATGCTGTAGGTTATGGAGCGCAAAACTTTGGTGGAAACCCATCCATAAGTCGAGTTGGTGTTTGGAATGGCGACTACTGGATACCCCTCGAAGGAGTACAGTGTTCTCAATGTGGATCGGGCTCCAGCTATTATAATGCGGTAAGCAAAGACAATCAAGGAAACCTCTACTTCCTAGGCTTCTTTGAGGGTGCCCAAAACCCGGATGGCAGTTTTGTAGCAAGCAAAAATGTAATTCAATACAATGTTTTCAGCAAGCAATTTACTGCTCTAGGCAAGGGAATTGGCGGAGGATCTTTTCAGGATTTCAATGCTATTGCCTGGCGGAATGACACCCTATTTGTGGGCGGTCGATTTACTGAAGCATATAATAGCAATGACACGATTGCAATTAGCAATGTGGCCTATTTCGACCTCAACCAACAAAAATGGTTCGACCCAAATGGAGGTGTAATGGGAAATGGCAATGGCTTAAATGGTGCAGTTAATGCCATTAGCTTCGGTAAAAGCGGAGAAGTTTTTATTGGCGGAGCCATCAGTCAAGCCGGCACCAGTACCCCTGTAAATGGCATTGCTCGTTGGAAGGCCAACCAAGGCTGGGATAATGCCCATGGCGGTGTAGTCCAAATACTATATGGCGGCACTCAAACCTACCCCGGAACAGTCCAATCTCTGGCATACGATTCTATCCAGGACAAGCTCTATGCAGGTGGCATCTTTGGCGAATTCGTAGCCTCCGCCTCTGTATATCAACAACGAGGATTGGCAGTGTACAACGGCAGCACCTGGAGCCTGGTGAACTCAATAGGAGTACCCAACGGAACCACTGCCTTTTCAGTAAACGCGCTTTATCTGGATAATGACAGCAACGCCCTGTACATTGGAGGCTCTTTCCAGAAATACAGTACGCCTGGCACTAATAATCCTCCTGCCAATCGCATTGTAAAGCTAAATTTAAGCAACCAGCTTTTTAGTGAAATCGAACAGGGAGTTACCGCTGGGAATAGTGTTTACAGCATTACTCCTTATCAAGGCAAACTTTATTTCGGAGGGAGCTTCATTGAACTAAACGATAGCGTAGTGGCCAATAACTTTGCTTCTTGGGATGGCCAAAAGCTAGATCAAGAAGGAAATGGTCTAAGCAGTTCGTATCGCCAGGTTAATGAAATAATTGAATACCAGGGCGGCATTATTGTAGCCGGTCAATTTAGTTCCGCCGGCCCCTTAAAAGATTTAACCGGCCTGGCCCTCTGGGATGGTCAAAAATGGGAGGATTTGGGCTTACGGCTTCATCCGAACTACCAAAAGGAAATTCGCGCCTTAAAGCTGATTGGCAACCAACTTTGGGTAGGTGGAAACATCTATGGCTTCGGCAATACCATCAGCAAAGGGATTGGGGTTTTCGATCTTAACACAAAAAGCTGGACCACCTTCGGGGCAGGCATCAGTGGTAGCAGTGCAGCCCTAATCAATGCCATTGAAGTCTTTCAGGGCGAGGTATACATCGGCGGAAGCTTTTCTTCTATCGATGGTGTAGCCGCTGATCATCTGGCCAAATGGAATGGCAGTAGTTGGTCGGCCGTAGCCAGTTTCCCTACCGCTTATAGTGATGCAATTGATGCTTTCTACAATCAAGGAGACAGCCTGCTTTATATTGGCGGACAAATCAATAGCTTAAACAATGACCCGGATTTAAGTGATCTGGTGATTTACGATGGCAGTGCATTCCGCTCTATTTGGTCGGGCTTGGTGAATGGTCGGGTGAGAGCCCTGGCCGGCGATACCGCTACCGGAACGGTTTACTTTGGTGGTGATTTTTTCTCCCAATACTATCCTAAAGGCAGTAATCAGGCTAAGGACATCTATCCTATGGGGGCCATTGTAAATGGTGACAGCATATTTCAGGTAGACCTTTCCATGTCAACCAGCGAAAGAGGCAACACCTTTATCTATGCTATCGAAGTCGACTCGGAAGGACATGTGATCTTCGGTGGAAGAATGGCGCAAATCGATGGCCATGCCGCCAACCATATAGCCCGCTACCATCCTCAAAAGGGTGTGGGATTTTTTGGTGGAGGCATACCTGAAAGTGCCAATTCCACTCCGGTAAAAAGCATCCTGACCGCAGCAAACGGTTATTACTTTGGCGGTAGCTTCAATTTTGTAAATGATATCCCTGCCAGCCGAATTGCCTTCTATGAAAAGGACAATTTCCTTCCGCTAATTCCGGATGCCGAATTAGGCACCGATTCTATCAGTGCTTATGGCTCAGTCTGGCTAGGAGTGCAAAACCCTCAAGCGGATGAGAGTTTCCTCTGGAACACCGGCGATACGGAAACCTTCATTGTTGCCGACAGCACCGCTTGGTATTCCCTGCTAGTAAGCAAGGCGAATGGTTGTACAGAAAGGGATTCAGTATTTGTAACTATCATGCCAGCCCTCTTCCTAAAAGGAGGCAATGGCGATGGTTTTAGTTTGGATACAGCGCAAATCAGTTTCACAAGCTTTTACCGTGGTAATTCTGGTGATGGTTTCGCTTTAAATCAAGCTTTTAAAAATGACCCCAGCTTTTATGGAGGTGGATTAGGAGATGGCTTTGCTCATGATCAGGCCCAGCGAATCAATCCCTCCTTCTATTTAGGAGGCCTTGGTGATGGCTATGCTCGAGATGCTAAAGCCAGAGCTTATCAATCTTTCTATAGAGGTGGCGATGCGGATGGTTATGCCCTCAACAAACAACCATTTGTGGATGTAGAATTGAATAATCTCCAGGTGGGTAATGGCAAGCCCAGCCCATTGCCGCAAACTATATCCGTAGAAATAAAGAATGTTTCCTTTGAGCCGGTAAGTCAAATTCCGGTGCATATCTATGCAAATGGAATCTGGCAGTTTAGCGACACTATAGCAAACAGCATTTTACCCGGAGCCAGCTATCAACATAACTTCAGCAGCAGCTTTAGCCCGGATAGCTCCGGCAGCTATGACATTTGTGCAATCAGCACTTTGCGAAACGATATTAATACTGCAAACGACAGCATTTGCAAGGCACATATCGCCAATATCCATATCGAAGAACACAGTAGCGACAATTGGGAGGTATATCCAAATCCAGCTAATGAAAGCCTTCAAATCTATATTCCAGAAAACCAGGAAGTGAAGATTTACCTCTTTGACCAAAGTGGTAAACTGGTTTTGAAACAAGTATACAGGGAATCACAAATCAGCCTGGAAGTCGCTCACTTAGCCACCGGACTTTACAGTCTAAGGCTTCAGTCTGCTACCGAAAGCTTGATTCGAAAAGTGATGATCCTGCATTGATTAATCCCTCCTATACCCCCTGACTATCTATTGGATAGTTAAAAGAGCCATTTCTTAATTGAAGTGGCTTTTTTTTGGAGGCTTTGGAAACTAAAGCCCATCATTATCTGAGTATTTAAAGTCTAGATAATATATTTGCCGCCTTAAATACAGCCACCCAAATCACTGTAATTAAGCCAGTTCCACTTCTTCTATTGGAACGACCACTTCTTAGGTTCATAAGGTCCTTTCCTGTGTTTTAGCTTTTGAATACCTACTCAGCCCTCTAAGTTTAGGTTCATAATTCAAACACAAAACACGATTTATGAAAAGATTACTCGTACTAGCTATGTCTTTGATGCTGTTCTCTGGGCAGGCACAACTTGTAAACGGGGACTTTGAAAATGGTCTGGCCCCTAGTTATTCAGCTTTCATTGAAGGCACTAATCCACATCATCAAGACATTGTAAATGTGGGATGGAATGGGGTTACCAGTCATGGAGGTGGCGACTCGCTTATGATGGTAGATGGTATTGACGATCCGCTTGAAACCAGAGATACAGTATGGGCCCAACAAGTAACCGTAACTGCAAACACCTTATACAGCATTACCCTTTGGTTGGATGCCCGTAATTTGAGTGTAACAAATACGGTGGATTTGACCCTAAGATCAGGTGCCAGTTTTATTGGTGATATTGAGTTTACCGATGACACCACCAGTGGTTGGGTAGATTTTACCTTCACTTTCAATTCAGGTGCGAATACCAGCATTTATTTAAACTTGCGTCAGAACAATGCAATTGGAGCATCTGATTTCAACCTGGATGACATTTCGCTTACCCCCTTGGTTGTGCCTTGTGATGTAAGCTCCAGTTTTACCTCTAAATTGGATGAAGGTACTTGTGAGTGGGAGTTTACCGCCAACTCTACTGCTAACAATGGCTCAACTAATATCGTAGCCTATTACTGGGATTTTGGTGATGGCACTACTTCTACCGACCCTAATCCTGTACACTACTACGCCACCCCCGGAAACTATAATGTTTGCCTTACTACCTACGCTGTGAATAGCAATGGAGATTGCTGTTCAGATAAAACTTGCCGCGAAATCGAAGCAAGCTGTGAAGTTGGTCCTTGTGGAATTGATGGAACCTTTAAGTATAACTATCTTGATAATTGTGAAATTAGCTTCTATCGCAGCATCAGCACTTCTGGCCACGTAATTAGCTATAACTGGGACTTTGGTGATGGCAATACTGGAAATGGAGCCTATGTAAACCACACTTATGCCAATGCCGGAACTTACAATGTATGCTTAAGCGTAGTGGCTATCGACAATAATGGTGACTGCTGTACTTTCAAATACTGCGAAGAAGTAACTGTAGAAGGTTGTGATAAAAGGAAAAGAGCGATCAATTCGGGTTCAAGCAATGCCACTGAAGCTAACTCTAATGTACAAATGAGCGAGGGAATTAAAATTTACCCTAATCCCGGTAGCTCGAACTTGAACATCGACTTCATCGATCAAAAACTCGATGCCCAAAATTTAGAGATCTTGATTTTTGACCTCTCCGGCAAAAACTATTCTCAGATTGCAGCCGGTGAAAAAGTTTCCAAAAACGGAAATACCGCCATGATCAATATCTCAGAACTTCCTAAAGGTCTTTATATCATGCGTATTAAGAACAATGGAAAATTGATGACCCAGAAGTTTATCAAAGAATAAGCACTCAAGCTGCTTCAAAAAAAAGGCTCCCAATTTTGGGAGTTTTTTTTTGTTGTCAGAATGCTATTTTCCCTTTTAACTTAGATATGAACCAGGGTTTCCGTTTAGAGGATAAAGGCACCTGATGCCCTTTCTCCAGCAACAAAGTGGAGGTTTTACCCTTTTGCATGGAAATCAAATAAGAAGGATTAATGATATGCTTTTTATGAACCCTAAAGAAGCCATGCGGATTGAGGAGCTTTTCATACTCTCCTATGGCTTTGCTCACCAATACCTCCTTATTGTCCAAAAAAAAGAAACGGCTGTAGCCCTGCTCTCCTTCCACTCTTATGATTTGAGAAATCTCCACAAATTCGTAACCCAACATATTGGCCAGGGCCAATTTATCCGGTTCTTGATGGAAGCTTTTCTTCAATTCATCCAACTTCTCCTCCCCAAAACCCTGCTCTGGAATATCCTTGTATCGGGAAGTCGCCTCCACTAATTTGTCAATATTGATAGGCTTGAGCAAATAATGCAAAGCCGAATGCTCAAAGGCTCGAATCGCATATTCATTATAAGCGGTGGTAAAGATTACCTGGTAATTTAGATCCCGAGTGGCTTCCAATACTTTAAAACCTTCACCATCGGGCAAATCAATATCCAAGAACAATAATTCAGGTTTTAATTCCTGAATACGCTCAATGCCTTCCTTAACCGATTGGGCTTGGGCGATCAGCTCAATATGTGGACTATACTCCGAAAGCAGAGTTTCCAACAGCTCAATACTGCTTTGTTCATCATCAATAATAAGAGTTCGTATGCTTTTCATATCAGCGTATTCTATAGTGAGGTGGAGATTATATACCTATCTTAATACAGGGGCTACAGAGGATTCATTTCATCTAAATCCATTTAAGTGTTTAAATCAATGGGGATCAAAAGAATCACTCGGGTCCCCATGGGCTTTAAACCGTCGAATAAATCAATTATGGTGACCGGTTGATCTACCCGCTTGGGATAGGCAATTTTTAAACGGTCAATAATATTCTGAAGCCCGATGGATTCCCCCTTCCTTCGATTATCTGCTTTTTGTTTGGCCGCCATTTCTCGACCAATGCCATTATCCTCTACTTCAATTTGGAGATTGGATTCCCTAAGACCGATTCTTAATTGAAGTAAACCGGCCGTCTCTTTAGAAGACAATCCATGCCAGAGGGCATTTTCCAAGATGGGCTGAATCAACATAGGAGGTATCAACACCCTTTCTGCACAAATCTCCTTTCCCACCTGTATATCGTAAGTAACTTTATCCTTTAGCCTCAGCATTTCTAGTTTCAGATAGTTCTCCAGCATGGCTAGTTCCTCACTTAAAGAGATCAGTCCTTTGCTGGAGCCATCCAAGATGCTGCGCATTAATTGCGAGAAATTGGACAGGTAATCATTGGCTTCCTTTTTCTGATTTCGCGCAATAAATAATTGAATGGCATTAAGGGCATTAAAGATGAAATGGGGCTTCATTTGGGCTTTTAATGCTACTTGCTCAGCAATCAGCAATTCCCTTTTATTCGCTTCATTTCGCTTCACATAGAAAACAATTTTAAAGGAGATAAAAACCACCAAAGCTGCAAAGAGTAGCCAAACGCCTAACCAAAACCAGAGCGAGCCAAACAAGCTTTGCTTAATGCTAAAACTTTGAGATTCGATCACTTCAGACCACTGCCCATCGCCATTTTTTACGGAGAGCAGAAAAGTGTAATTACCTGCCTTGAGATTGGTATAATTCACCTTATTCTGATCAGTGCTTTGCCAAAGCTCATCCTGACCTTCCAATTTGTATTTATAGCTCAGCTCTCTGGCATCTCTAAAGGATATCCCTTCAAACTCAAAGGTCAATTCGTTTTCGGATGGTGATAGTTTGATCGGGGCTTGCTCATTTTGGATTTGGTTATTTATCCGAATCCCTGTAAAGGCTAATTTCGGTGGAGTTCGATTACGATCCAGTTGATCCAAATTGATCCTCACGATACCCTTATTGGTTCCAATAACTAAGGCCTTATTTTTTTCAATTAAAGAATTGATCTGATTAGAGGGCAAGCCGTCCGAAATATCGAATTGGGTGCTACGGGTTCGTAAGGGTTTTTCGGATAAAAACTCCACTCTATTCAACCCTTTGGTGGTACCGATCCACAAATTCCCTTGGCTATCCCAAAAGCCGCAAGTACTAAGGTTTGAAGTAAGGTTTAAGTGTTCAATTAATTCCAATTCACCATTTTGGTAGCGGTAAGTACCCTGACCATCACTTAAAATCCAGTAAGTCTCCTTGGGAGCTTGTACAATATCAACTACCGCAAAATCACTGATTTTCAAAAAGGACTGCCCCACCTTCCGATAAAGGCCCTTACCCGTTCCTATAAGTACTTCCGCATTTGCCATTTCAGCAATAGCCGTAACTCTTTGCGAAAAACCATGATCCGCAGAAGAATAGACTTCTTCAGCCTGAAGCAGTTCAACATAACCCGTAATAGTACCTGCGTACACCTTGCCAGACCTACCTTTTGAATAGGATAAAACTCTTTGCAGATCAGTCTTCTTAGATTGGCAGTCCTGCTCCCTCCTCATGACCAAATTAGACCCAGCATAAAGGGTATCGCCATCTACACATAGGATTGGACTATAGCCGGCATTTTTAAGAATGGTATCAACCTGGACTCCATTCTTTGTTTGTTTTAATAGGCTAATTGATCCTTTGAAGTCGCTGAAGGCAATCTCATTTGCAAAAAGGGCAAGCTTTGAGACCGCCGAATTATTTAGGGCTAATTCCTGCCAGCGTAGGGGCGGAAGATAAAAAAGACCGGCGCTTAAACTATTTACCCAAAGCCCCCCTTCAAAATCCTTCGCCACAAAGCAGGGATTATTTCCAGAAAGATAAATAGTGTAATTCCCCTCCAGACCCTCTTTAAAGTTAAATAGCCCCTCTTCAGTTGTTATCCAAATTCCATCCTGGCTCGTTGCTTCAATACCAACAACAGCGCGCTTAAAGTCGTGCCTTGCCTTTAGCTCCCCATGCTTTATTTGAAGCAAAATAGAATCGATGGCTATTAAATAGCTAGAATCGCTTTGCTTTAACACCTCAGTTCGAGCAGAGCCACTAAACAAAAAAGGCAATTGTAAGGTATCCGAACCCATAGGCCGCTTGAAAACCAGTATAGAGGAATCAGCTTTAGAAATGCTGTAATCACTTGGAGCATAAAAAGGCCCCGAGAGCAAATCTTCATTAGCAAATTCCCAGATATAAAAATAGCCTCTTAGGCCTGCTGTAACATGTGGTATTGATTCACCATATTTATCAATCTCTAGTAATATACCTTCCTTAAAACCAACTACCCATAATGATCCTTTTTCATCAAAAACAATCCTATCTATTGAACCCGAATTTGGAATGAATTTCAGCAAAGTATCATTATACTTATATTCCTTTATGGATTGCCCATCCCAATAGTTCAAGCCACCTAATGCCAGGGGAAACCAAATGTTCCCACCTCTATCTTCATAGAGTCCTAAAACAGCATTATCCAATAATCCATCCTCAACAGAAAAACACTGAAAACCCCTACCATTATACCTGCAAACTCCCCTATCTGTGGCAATCCACAGAAAACCATCTGAGGCCTGTAAAGTTTCATAGGTTTCCTGACAGGGAAGCCCATTCTCCACATCAAGCTGCCTGAAAACCAAGGATTGAGCATGAAGAAACACAGACAAAAAGCTAAGCACAGTTAGCCATGTTAATCGTATTATCCCACCCAATTCCTATAAATTTAGAATACTAATCTAAGCAGCAATTAGGTAAATAAAAAAGATTATCAATCGAATATAATATCCAATTAAATAAAACTTATTTTTTCCGGTTCACCGGAATTATAGTCGCCTTTTTAACTAATTATCATCCTAAATAAATAGCATTTATTTAAAACTAAAATTCATATCTTCAACATTTAAGACTCAGAATAAAACCCCAAAAGCTTTGGATAAATGCAAAACAGCTACCTCCTTAAACCAAAAATCACTTTCAGTGGATTCTCCTTTTGGATTGGACTAATGCTTTTGCTACTCGCATTATATGGACTTGCCTTTTCCTTTGACCCCAGTCTGAAAGTAATTAGCGGAATTCTACTCGTACCAGGCATCGTCCTTTGCCTGTCCATCCAATACACACAGTTGAATTTCACCGAAAAAACTGCGGTCTGTTATCTCAAGCTATTCATCTTCAAGATCAAGCTCAGTAAAACACCTTTAGACGACTGTGAGCAAGTTAGCTTAAGACTTTACCGCGATAACCAAACCATGCAAATGCTATCCATAAGCAGTCAAGTAATTACCCGAGAATTTGAATTGTATTTAAAAGACCTCGACGGCTCGGATTTACTAATCGCGGAAAGCACTGATTACCAAGAAGCTCTTGAAATTTTAAACATTTTATCAGAAGGTTTAGGGCTGCCAGCAGTAAACGAATATGAAATATGGAAGTCTAAAAGAATGAAAACTCGAAGGCCAAAAGATCAAGGAACGAAAAACAGATAAGGTAAATCAGGTGCTTATTTCGGAGACCTTGTACATTTATAAAAATTAAGGACGCTCATGCGAATTACTCACCTTTTGCTTGCTCTTACTTACTGCTCACTGAGCTGGGCCCAAAGCACTGGTGACAGCCTTCAAACAAGCATTCCAAAGCACCCTCTGCATTTTTCGGATTATCAATTCAATTTAAAAACGCGTGTAGCCGCAGCCAAACAACTTGTTTCCGCACAATTTGAAACCGACACTTTTCATCTTTTCCAAATTGCTTCCAATCAGATTTATTTGGCTTACGGCTCAAAGGGGAAATATCAAATCAGCCAGCTCAATATTCCTCGCCTCATGCATCCGGAAGACCAAAGCGTTTACTACACTTTAAAAATTGACAGCCTGGGGCAAAACCAAGCTTATTTCACCATCAATTGGGAAGAGCGCACTTTCTCCCAATATTCTAGGAGCTCTGGCAGCGCAGAATTTTCGTGCACAGAAATAATCACGGAGAATGAAAGTAGCTACAGCGGACTGGTCATCATTTCCCTCGAATCGAAGAGCATCCTTTTTGAAGGCATTAGTCGTGCTCATCTTGTGGTTAGTGAAAAACGAAATCCCGGTAACTTGCAAAAGACCCTGAGCAATGACCGCACTATTAAGCTCCGTTTTTGGCCGGGAGAACCTTATCTCGACATCCTGAATCACGGCAATTCACAACAGGCCTATTGGGAGCATTATCAGCATTTGGAATATGGGATGTATCAATTGGTTGATGATCAATATATTAAAGCCACAAAGCATTGAACACCAACTCATATAAAATTATCCCATCAGCTATAGCTATCCTATTTGCTATAGGCCTGACTACTAAATACTATTCTGGATTTTATAGAGGTGCCTGGTTTTACCCATACAGAGAAATGGCTGCCTTGCTATTAGTATATGGAAGTGCACTGGTATCCATAGCCAATACCATTAGCTCAATTATTATCCTTGGCAAGCAAATCAAAAAGACCTACCCTAGGATAATCTTAGGAACAACACCCCTACTCTATTTAGCAATTGGATTCCTTAATATCTGAGCTCTCAAATTCTCCTCAAGCTGAGAACCAAAATCAATCAAATATGAGAAACCTAACCTTCTGCCTCCTTTTCATCTGTTGTGCTTGCCAGCAAAATTTAATGGAGCAAGAACCCACTGAGAATGAATTGGAAAAGCAAGACTCAAGCTCAAGCAGTAATACCAAACCAACTAAACCCAGTGAATTAGACTTAGCAAAGGTTTACATCTTTCAAGACTCCATCAGCTTGTATGACGCTCCCACTTATACTGCTAAGAAAACCTTTCAGCTAAATTTTGGTGACAGCCTCTATTTTGAAGCCCATGGCGGCCATTGCTATGATGAAGCTGAGAGCCGTTTTGCAGGTTCTGAATCTTGGTCAAAGCTAATTAGTCCTAATCACCAAATAGCCTGGACACCAAGCCGCGCCCTTAATTTCCAACCCAAAACTTACCAAGGAAATAAGCTAAAAGCGGTTTTTCAATCTTTCTGTGGAGATGGACAGCCTCAGTGGAGAAATGGCAAAATCATTGACTCCGAAAACAATACCATCCATTACTTAGATTCATCCTGCACTATCTTCAAAGGATATTGGCTAGCAGAGGATAGCTGTTTCTTGTACTCCGATCAGCAAAATCTTTATTGCTATTCTAAATCCACACATCGCAGCAAAAAACTCCTCGGTCCCCACTTGGATATCCTGCTCAATGCAGAACGAAATGAACTCATTTATCTAGTCAATCGATGGAATCAAAACAACAATGGAGCTTATCCAGAAAGCTTTATTGCTTTACTGAAGCTTCAAGATTTCAGCACCCTAAAAATACCGCTTGACTTCGGAGGCTTCACTCTCGGTGATGAGGATCCTGAATCGGCCTCAAAATGCCAATTGCGATTGGACGAATACAAAAACCAGCCCTGTTATTCTTTCCTTCTAAGCCAATATAAGGACCAAACTCTCCTCATTGAAAAATGGTATCTCAGTTTTGAAGGACAAATAATCCACAAAAGCCAAAGCCCAACTTAAATGCAAAAAATAAGCCGCCCAATATTGAGCCTATACTTATTGCTTGTCGCCTGTAATACCAAAACTAATATTGACGAAAGCACTAAGACCAAGAATGAAAATTTCCTTGAGCAAGCTGAAAGGACGGATTTCATTGAGAAACTGAGCATCGACCTCAACCTAGACGGCTTGGATGACAGTATCTACCTTCAATCTCCACCAGTTATTGGCGACCCCGGGCAATTTGAAAAGATCAGAATTCAGCTTAGCAATGGTGCAGATTTTGAATTTAGCAATACAGAGTACTGGGATTGGATTGACAGTACTGCCACCAAAGGATTAAAAAACCAATTGCCCTCCCAGCGAATCTTTTGCTTGAAGCAAAATCAAGATCATCACCTCCTCCTATTTGGCTACCCCTATGGATGCTGCTATCCACGTTTAAGTCTAATCAGTCTTAAAGGAGATTCGCTCTATTTAGCCTATGATCAAGACTTTAATATCGAGGCCATTTCCGACTTGAATAAAGATGGGATTCTGGATATCATTGGCCGGGAAAACTTTTATGAGATTTATGGAGAGCTTGATAGTCTTAACGCCAATATCGGCAGCTATGCCCCTTTTAAAGTAATCAGCTTAAAGGAAGAAGGGCCACAACTTAATGAAGCCCTCAGCAAGAGCTATAATCAAGAACACTATGTGTACTTAGGCCTGGAACCCGATCCAAACATGCCCATTGCCTACCCTAAAAAGGGCTTTGATTTTAGACCCTTTATTTTTATCGAGTACCTGAAAGACGAGTAAGCCTCCAAGAGCAGAGCAAAAGCCGTCATTATCAAAAGCTAATCTTTGCTTCCCAGCTTTAAATTCCCGACCTTCAGCAGGCTTATTTGAAGCCCCCCTCGCCTGAGTCTGCCAGCTAAGCCACAGAAACTCCGGACCTGGGGTCTTTCAATTTTCCTGAAATCTCAAAATCAAAAAATATGGACCCAGCCAGTAAAGGAAAATGCCCCGTAATGCACGGCGCCAATACTCAAAGTCATAATGATGTTATGGAATGGTGGCCCAAGGCCCTAAACCTGGACATCCTCCACCAACATGATCGAAAATCCAATCCTCTGGAAGCAGACTTTAATTATGCTGAGGAATTCAAAAAACTGGATTTAGAAGCCTTAAAAAGTGACTTAAATAAATTAATGACCGACAGTCAGGATTGGTGGCCAGCCGATTGGGGACATTACGGAGGCCTAATGATTCGCATGGCCTGGCATGCCGCCGGAACCTACCGCGTATCCGATGGACGCGGAGGTGCCGGAACCGGAAACCAACGTTTTGCTCCAATTAATAGCTGGCCCGACAATGCCAATCTCGATAAAGCCCGACGCCTGCTTTGGCCGATAAAGAAGAAATACGGAAACAAAATTTCTTGGGCCGACCTTATTATTCTGGCTGGCAATATGGCCTACGAATCCATGGGATTTAAAACCTTTGGCTTTGCCGGGGGCCGCGAAGATATTTGGCATCCTGAGAAAGATGCTTTCTGGGGCTCCGAAAAAGAATGGCTGGCCTCCACCCACCATCGCTATGAAAATGACAGTAATCGCGAATCTCTGGAAAATCCTTTAGCTGCCGTCCAAATGGGATTGATTTATGTGAACCCCGAAGGAGTAGATGGAAACCCAGATCCCCTTCGCACCGCCAAAGATGTGCGCCTCACCTTTAAGCGCATGGCCATGAATGATGAGGAAACAGTAGCCCTTACTGCTGGCGGCCATACGGTAGGAAAAACCCATGGTAATGGCGATGCCGGAGCTCTGGGCGAAAGTCCAGAAGGCGCCGCAATCAACGAACAAGGTTTAGGCTGGCATAATCCCAAAGGAAATGGCAATGGAGCCGACACGGTTACTAGTGGCCTGGAAGGCGCTTGGACCACTACCCCCGATCGTTGGAATCATACTTACTTCTACCTTTTGCTGGAGCATGATTGGGAACTGAAGAAAAGTCCGGCCGGAGCCTGGCAATGGGAACCTATCCAGATTAAAGAAGAAGATAAGCCCGTGGATGCTCATGATCCAACCGTACGCCGCAATCCCATCATGACCGACGCCGACATGGCCATGAAAATGGACCCTGAATACCGTAAAATCTCCGAGCGCTTTTATAAGGATCCTGAATATTTTGCCGAAACCTTCGCTCGGGCCTGGTTTAAACTCACCCATCGCGATTTAGGTCCAAAGAGTCGCTACCTAGGCGCGGATGTTCCTCAAGAAGATTTGATTTGGCAAGATCCTATTCCGACGGTCAATTACAGCCTTTCAGATTCCGAAATCGAAGATCTCAAACTGCAAATCCTCAATAGCGGATTATCGAAAAGGGAATTAATTAGTACCGCCTGGGATAGTGCTCGCACTTTTAGAGGCTCTGATTTTCGTGGTGGTGCCAATGGCGCCCATATCCGTTTGAGTCCGCTTAAAAATTGGAAAGGCAATGAGCCCGAAAGACTGGATAAAGTCTTAAAAGTGCTGAAGGAGATTCAAGCCAAACAAAGTAAGAGCATTAGCCTGGCCGATCTCATTGTATTAGGCGGTAGTGCAGCCATTGAAAAAGCTGCTTCCGAAGGAGGCTTCGACCTTAAAGTTCCTTTTAGTCCGGGCAGAGGTGATGCTAACCAGGAAATGACCGATGCAGAGTCCTTTGAAGTTTTAGAACCCCTCCATGATGGCTTCAGAAATTGGCTGAAAGAAGACTATGATGTAAGTGCGGAAGAACTATTAGTTGATCGTAGTCAGCTAATGGGTTTAAGCGCCCCGGAAATGACCGTCTTATTAGGCGGATTACGTGTTCTGGATTGCAATTACGGGCATAATCAAGAAGGGGTATTTACCGATAAACCCGGAGTTTTATCCAACGATTTCTTCGTGAATATTACCGATATGCGTTTTCAATGGCGCCCTAAGGGAGACGATAAGTACGCCATTATTGATCGAGCTTCGGGCCAGGAAAAATGGACTGCCAGTAGAGTGGATCTAATATTTGGCTCCAACTCTATCCTTCGAGCCTATTCGGAAGTGTATGCCCAAGATGATAATCAAGAGAAATTTGCCCGCGACTTCATCAAAGCCTGGGTAAAAGTGATGAACGCCGATCGCTTTGATTTGCACTAAAATCAATTTGAAAACTATATTGAAGCGACCTCATTGGGGTCGCTTTTTTTAGGCTCTCCCTTCATTTGAATTATCTTAGCCTGATAACCTAGCAAAATGCTGGCCCAAACGCTAAAACAATCCTTCGATCACTATTTCGAGGCCCCCATAGAGGCCTGGCTAGAGTTCGCAGAATTCTGTGAACCTATTCGGTTTAAGAAGGATGAAGTAATTAAAGCTCAAGGCACAGCAGAGCGGTATTTCTATTTTATCATTGAAGGAAGCGCAGGCGTTTTCCTTTGGAAGAACCACAATTTTGTTTGCCTCGATTTTGCCCTGGAGAAATCTGCTTGCTGTGATTATATGTCCTTACTCACCGGCGAAAGCACCGAACTGGAAATTGTAGCCCTGGAGAAATCAGAAATGATTCGTATGCCACGCGCCGAATTTCATCGCTTAGGTCAAAAGAGTGTAGGCCGAGTAATTATGCAAATGACTGCCGAAGCTTCTTTTATCGAAAAACAACAGCAGCAGATTGAACTCCTCACAAAGAACGCTGAGGAGCGCTACCACATTCTACAAAAACGCTTTCCGGGCATTGAATTGAGAATCGCCCAAAAACACATCGCTTCTTATCTGGGAATCACCCCCCAAAGTCTTAGCCGATTGCGCAAATTGCAAGCCTGATTTTTTACCCTATGGTAATTCCAGAAAAAATGGGATGCCGAACCTTTGCACTCAAATAAAACATGAGATGCAAAAAACATTTTTAATCCTTCTAATGCTTGTGGGTCAGCTTAGTTATGGCCAAACAAATGCAAAAAACGAAGGCCACAAAAGAGATGGCTTCACTATGGGAATCGGACTGGGAGCCGGAACTTTATCCTTAAACAGCAAGCAATCCAATAGCACTGCCTTCTCGGTCAGCCTCCCCAATATTAAGGTAGGCTATATGCTTAAACCCAATTTGGAAATATTAGGCTTATTGCCTGGCGCCACCTACAAATCTGAAGGTAAGGACCGCGGCTTTGAAGCCTTTATGCTGGGAGCTCAATACTGGCCAAAAGAAAGATGGTGGATTATGGGAGCCGCCGGACTCACCTTCGATGCCGCTGCTTTTTATACGGTCGAAGATCCCGCAACCGCCGAATTCAATTTTGGATTACCCGCATTAAGCTTTGCCACTGGCTATGAAGTGTGGCGTAAAGGTAGAATGGCCATTGACCTGCAATACCGTTTTTTCTACGGGCAGGCGCAATTAAAGAATAATGGCCAGCGCGAAGGCATTGCGAATATGCTTATTATTGGCTTCAACATGTATTGATATGATAGCCTTAGCCCAATACGGCCTTTTAACGATTTTAAACCTGATGCTGCTTTTCCACCTCTTGATTCTCCTTAAGGCTATACCCTATGCAAGTGTATGGGGTGGCCGCCTTAAGAATGACCAAGAGATGTATCGCTTTGAAATTCCTTCGATTCTGATTAATGCTCTTTTCTTGGGTATAGCCCTAATCAAAGCTGAGCTCCTTGGCATTCATCTTCCGGAGCTAGCCATGCAAATTAGCTTATGGATCATGGCTGCCTTATTCGCCTTCAACACCTTTGGGAATTTGATGTCTAAAAACCGTTTGGAAAAAATGATTTTCAGTCCCCTCACCATTCTACTCTGCGCCTTCTCATTGATTCTGGCTTTCGCTAGCTAGGCTTGATTCTCTAACCACCCAAAACAGGGCATAAATTTTATCTTGCAGCAATTATAATCTGCAATCTTGAAAAAGACACTTCCAGTACTCATATTTCTCATATCGTTACTAAGTATACAATTAAGTGGCCAACGACATGCAGATCCCTGGGAGGTCTATCGTGGTAAATACTGCTACTCCATTTCGCCTGCTGAATATATTGGAGATACCGTTAAAATATGGGCGGAAGGAGGCACCTACTCTGGCTTTTGCAATGGCAAATCTGAAAAGTTCGCATGGGCTTCAGACTCATTAAAAAAGCTCTGTGATTGTAATTACCGACCAAAAGAGGGTGAACTGGGTATAATCCGTTTCGCTTCTCCAGATTCTGAGGATCGAATTGGAATTGAAAACATCCTCTACCTCGCTGAATTTAACGGACATTTAGTTACAATTGGCTGTGGATCCATCATCGAAAAAGATAGCCTGAGCATAAGTGAACAGGATCGAAAGCTACAGCGACGTGATTCCGTGGAAAATGCAATTTATGCGAAAGGATGTGCTTTTAAAACGGCCTATTTCCAAGGCAGTCCCTATGCCGCAGGCACCTTCCCCATAGACAGGAAAGCAGAAAACCTTTGCTGCGAACTCCAGGCAAAAGATGTAGATACCTTATTACTTTTGAAAGCATTTTACGATAATCATGGTTTAGGCGAATCGAATTATGAAGCGGTGATTTGGACTGAAAATGGTCGCAGTTATTACCGAATATTTCAAAACATCAACAATCGCCTAATCCAATCAGCTAATCTAGACATCGACTTTAGGAAAGCAATTGATTTCTTTACCCAGCATCAGTCAAGCATATTAAACAGCGAACCCCAAAGCTTGGAAGCTTGGAGCCACCCTTTTACCTATCTCATACAGTTTAAAATAGGTAATAAGTTTTATCAAGAAAGCATAGCAGAATACAGCTTGGTTGGTAACCCAGAACACCCAAAAACCACTTGGATCAACCTAATCATGAGTCCTATTAAAGCTCATATCAAATCATGAACCGCCTAGCCTTCAGCCTTTCATTTGGCTTAATTTTTATATTGGGATACATCAGCTATGTCTTAATGTCGCATGGAAACCACATGGAGGATTTGATTTCCGAAAATCATCATTTAGATGCGGAAGAAATACGAATTCTAAGTAGCTCCCCCTCCCCTTCCGAACAATACATTTGCTATGAGTATAAGTTTAAAGATCACTTTTGGGGAAGCAGCCCAACATTCTATAGTATCATCCTGAATTCAGAAGAAGAAAAGGATCTTGAAAAAGGTCAAATTCCAATGGACTTACAGTTTATCGCATGGAATGATCAAAATGAGGCCATTCTTAAAAGTGATGAAACCACAGAAGATGAAAGTTTTCCGTGGCCTGATAATATTAATGGGGTAGCAGTAATAATACAGAAGTAGTCAGCCCTTACATTCACAAATCAACGATAGCGATATTTCAGTATTTACTTCGAAGAAGAACTACCCCAAAAAAAGACCAACAAACCCTAAGACTAAAAATAAGGTAAAGTATTTCAATTTCTCCAGTCTTGGCCATGAAAACCTACTGGAAGCTATTTTAAGTGCTCTAGTACCGAAGGCTTGAAGGAAGTTATTGACTTGAGTCAAAGCTCAAGCTTCCCTCTTCCATTAGGGATATACACTATAAAGATCACATCTACTACTAAGGAAACCCGCTCAAGAATTTTTAGAGTAAATTAATCAGCTCTATCCTCGTCGCAATATTATATTGCGACGAGGATGTTTTAACAACAGACATGAAATATTTACAGGCCTTCTTCCTCACTATTCTTCTATCAACTTCTCTCTTTAGCCAATCCCTTAAAGGCTGGCAAATTGACCTACATTCTGGGATTCAAACTGGCCTTAACGTGGAAGATCACAAAAACAGTTTAGTTCAATACGACCCAAGCTTAGCCGGCTTTGAAGTAGGATACCCCAGCAATGAGTTCCCATTATTAGGTGTTTTCGCAGGCATTAGCGCTAACTACGAACTAAAGCCCTATTTAAGCCTCAGCCTAAATTTCAACCAAGTAGGACTTTCTAAGGATAAGGGAACTGCAACAATCTCCAATGGAATGGGATTAACAGTTATTGAACAATCTCTTGATTTTAAATCTCAAAGGCTAGGACTTGACCTTAAAATTGACGCCCTCTATAAAAGTCCGTATGAAGAATTAAATTTAATTTTAGGTATCAACGGAAATATCATTTACAATCGAACGGTTAGCAAGGACATTGAGCAAGATTCCGCGAGATTCATTGTTTTAGGAAGCACCCGTACTATGCGTGAAATACGTTATATCAGTTTTAATATTGGCCTGGAATGGCGTGATTATTTTTCTGAGCACTTTGGATATTTCCTTCGCCTTAAATACATGCCAACAGTAAACACCTCAACTGCAAGCTTACTTTTCGAACATATTAATATCGATGGAAACACAGAACATCCAAGGTATGGACAAAGCATAAAACCCGGAACCGCTGGCTATCCTGCCGAATTCTTCTCTTTTGATATCTTATCCTTCAGCTTGGGCCTAAGCTACCAATGGTAATGATTTAACCATGAGAAGGATAGCATTCATCTCCCTTAGATATCCATCCTCTCTTCAAATAATCGACAGTCTAAGCGGAAGCCCATTGAAGGTACTTTTTAGACGAGATAGTTCAGCAAATAACACTTTAACTCATCAATTCAACGATAACGATATTTCACTATCATATTCAAGTGAGGCTCCTCTACCAAGCTTCCTAAACCATGGCCGCTGCCCAAGGATCGCCAGCTTTCCATTTTCGGATATTTATACCAGGTGCGCTGGTGCTCGCTACCCCGCAAATAATAGCGAATTCCGCCCATAGCCTTATACTCCGAATTCTGATGGATAAATTCCACCACCATGAAAAACGGCTCTTCAAATTTCAGCTGCCTAGCCTCCAGATTTAATTCTAAATAAGGACCGGAATAAGCGGTAATCAATATAGGTTCAATAGCCAACATTTGTCCGGGCATTGAATCTTGCCGTGTATAGAAGGAAAGGCGTACTACATTGTCCCCATTGCGAAGCTTTATTTTCAATTGATTCAATTGCAAGGGAAATTCGGTAGATCCGGGATCTATTAAATAGGCCATCTCCATTCCACTATTCGACCAGAGATTAATATCCGCATGCCGACCTTCCCAATCTACCTCCTTTTCGGAGCGCGGCTTGACCGTTACCGCTCCCAACATTTTCTGATCGGCTTTTAAATAGATATGCTCAGGTTCATTTGGCGACCAAGGCAAAAGATAGGATTGATAACCCATACAAGAAAAGACCAAGGTATCTCCATCCTTCACCTTAAGCGAAGCTTTGCCTTTCTCATCCGAATAATGCAGTCTGGCAGAACCGCGTTTCTGCACCTTTACATAGGGAATAAAACTGCTGTCTTGGGCATCGAAAAACTGAAAGGAACTTTGAGCTTGAATAGATTCTAATCCGATAATGGTAAAAATAAAGACGGTGCACAGAAAACCAGTTTTTCGCATAGAAATTGATTCAGACCTACTCTTAAAAAACGACAAGCTTCCACTTTTCATGCCTTCAGCATTTCCATTTCATCAATTATTGCTCATAACATTAGCAAGCTCATACAAGACTAAAAACAGGCGCTGTTTTTTAGCATCCAATTCTTGAAACTCTGAATTACGAAAATCCCTTAAGCCCGGCTTGCGATCTTTTGCTTCTATTCGACCGATTTGGAATTGACCATCCTGCCAAAGAATCACTTTTTTATTCATGCTTACCGGCCACTCCTTTTTATCCTCTATCTCTCTTACGATGAGTAAATCCAGAACGCGTCCCTGCTCATTAATCCAGGGCAAACCCGCATGAGGCTCAAAGGCCAGGTAATCTGACTTCAAAGCTGGCAGCGGCAAGCTTAGCTTTAAATAATGGTCCAGACTTTTTCCTTCGAAATAGTCATTGCGCTTTTCAGAGCTAATATAATAAACCGGACTAAAACTCAAGGGCATTTTTTTAGGACGTAATTGATTGCCATTGCTTTTTACATAGTCCTTTTTAAAGATGTCGAAATGAAAAAGATCGTTTACCGAAAGCTCCTTATTTAGCAAATCATCAGTTGAAATACCAAAATGCTTAGCAATTTCCATCAAAGTAGCAATCTTTGGCTCTGCCCTTCCTTCTTCATAAGCACCGATACTAGCCCGTTTCAAATCGAACAAATCAGCAAACTGACTCTGATTCATGTTTTTAACCGAACGTATCTTTTTAATATTCTTTCCAACGTATGACATATCCCAAAAATATTTTTGCTAATTCTTTTGGCAAAACTAAAAATATTAGTAGCTTAGCAGTGTAAAACTAAAAATAATAACATGAAAAGTGTGCTCTTCCTTTGGAAACGCCTTTTTGCCCCGGAGAAAAAACCTAATTTGGTACCTATCTACGCTAAGCAAGAATCGCAAAAAATCAAATTTCTGAAACCATGACCCATCACTTTGATCGAGTAAAAAACTACCTCATTGATCTGGACTACAACATTACTTACGAGAACGCCGAGGAGGAGGTTTTCGTAGTGGAATATCCAGATGCTGGAATATACAACCTGGTGATTGCTGTCGCCGACCCGATTCTCATCATGGAACAATTCCTTTTCGAATTGAAAGAGGGCAAACCGGAAGTCTTTCGCAAGCTTTTGGAAAAGAACCGCGACATCGTTCACGGTGCTTTCGCCCTCGATGAGACGGGGACTAGAGTGGTGTTTAGGGACACCTTACAATTGGAAAACATTGACCTGAACGAGATCGAGGGCTCGGTAAACTCCCTAGAACTGCTCCTCAGTGAGTATTCTGATGAATTAATTGAATTTTCTAAAAACTAAGACATGAGTATTTTCAAACGACTTTTCAGCATCGGTAAAGCAGAAGCTAATTCGGCCCTCGACAAATTAGAGGACCCCATTAAAATGACCGAACAAGGGATTCGCGATCTTAAAGTAGATCTCGATAAAGCCCTGCAATCTTTAGCCGAAATTAAGGCTCTTAGCATTCGTGCCCGCAACGACTCTAATACCTATCAGGCCAAAGCCAAAGACTACGAAAACAAAGCCATCGCCCTTTTACGCAAGGTTGAAAACGGTGAAATGGAAAGCAGCGAAGCCGACCGTTTAGCCGGTGAAGCCCTGAACAAGAAAAAGGAGAACGAAGCCTTGATGAATCAAGCGAAAGCTGACAAGGAAAAGTTCGATGGAAACATTGACTCCATGGACAGCAAGATCAAACGTCTTCGCCAGCAAATCAGTCAGTATGAAAACGAACTCAAAACCCTGAAAGCGCGGGTGAAAGTAAGTTCTGCTACTAAGAATATCAATAAGCAAATGGCTCAAATCGATTCTTCGAGCACCGTAAGCTTGCTAGAACGCATGAAAGACAAAGTAGCTGAAGAAGAAGCCCTGGCCGAAAGCTATGGCGACATTGCCAACGAAAGTCGCAGCCTCGACGAAGAGATCGATCGCGCCTTGGAAGACAGTGGCTCTGCCAGTGAAGATTTAGCTGCTTTAAAAGCAAAAATGGGTCTTAATAAAGACGCAAATCCAGAAGGCGAAGGCGAAGCCAAAGACCCGCAATAAAATTAAACCATGACCGACTTCCTCAACCAAATATTTAATGGAGCCAATGCCATCCCCACGGCATTGCTCCTCTTCGTGATCCTCTATTGGATTATCGTAATCCTGGGCTTTATCGGCACCGACTTTCTGGATATAGATCTGGATATCGATGTCGATGGTGAAGCCGAACTGGATGTAGATGGCGAAGGAATGGAAGTCTCATGGATTAACAATGTTCTCCAGTTCTTCAACCTGGGTAAAATCCCACTGATGATCTGGCTAACCTTCGTAGCCCTACCCTTATGGTTTATTGCTGTGAACCTCAATCATTTCTTGGGCTTCGAAGGTTTTTTAAGCGGCATATTGATCTTCCTGCCCTCCGCTTTCGTGAGCCTGTTCTTCGCCAAATTCGCCACCTGGCCTTTCGTGAAGATGTTTGAAAAGCTTGACGCAGATTCAAAGCCCAAAGAAATTGAAGGCAAAACCGGAACTGTAACCAGCTCTGCCAGCGCTAGCAGCAAAGGCATGGCCGAAATAAATTACGACGGCACTTTCCTGCGCTTAATGATCCGCTGCCACGAAGGTCAAAATGTAAAAAAAGGCGATAAAGTCCTCTTTATCCGCAAACTAGACGAACGTGGAGTTTATCTAGTAGAACCCTATTCTTCAATCGATTAATCAACAAACTCTATGGATTTTTTCCAAACCACTCTGGCGGTCCCAATCATCATGGGCGTATTGCTCATCCTTGGAATCATCGCATTTCTCTCTAGATTTTATCATAAAACATCTCAAGGCCAAGCCCTCGTTAAAACAGGTGTAGGTGGAATCAAAGTCAACTTTAATAGCATGTTGGTGATCCCCGTGCTGCATAAGGTTGAGATTATGGACATTTCCCTCAACACCATCACTATAGAAAGAAGAGGGAAGGATGGCTTGGTATGTAAAGACAACCTGCGGGCCGACATTAGCGTAGCCTTTTACGTGCGGGTAAATGAAATGCAGGAAGATGTAAAGCGCGTAGCCCAATCGGTTGGATGCAGCCGCGCCTCTTCCAAAGATGCCCTGCGCTTGCTCTTCGACGCCAAATTCTCTGAAGCCCTGAAAACAGTAGGTAAGAAATTCGATTTCGTTGACCTCTATAATCAGCGGGATGAATTTCGCAAAGAGATTATCGACATTATCGGCACCGACCTTAATGGTTACATCTTGGATGATGCCGCCATCGACTTTTTGGAACAAACTCCATTAGAGTCTTTAGATCCCAACAATATTCTCGATGCCGAGGGTATCAAAAAGATTACTGAAATCACGGCTCGTGAAGCAGTGAAATCGAACTTCATCTTAAGAGATAAGGAGAAAACCATCAAGCAACAAGATGTGGAGGCCCGTGAGGCGGTATTGGTTCTGGAACGTCAATTAGCCGAATCGGAAGAAAAGCAAAAACGAGAAGTTGCCAATATCCGAGCCCGTGAAGGAGCGGAAATTCTCAGAGTTAATGAAGAAGAACGTCTTAAATCAGAACGAGCTCGCATTACTACCGAAGAAGAATTACAAGTTGCGGAAGAAAACAAATTACGCCAGGTAATTGTAGCCGCTAAAAACAAAGAGCGCACTGAGGCTATTGAAAATGAGCGCGTAGAGAAAGATCGCCAGTTAGAGGCCACCGAGCGTGAGCGTATCGTAACCCTCACTCAAATTGAGAAGGAAAAAGCGATTGAGCACGAGCGCAAGAACATCCAAGAAGTGATCCGTGAGCGTGTTGCCATCGAGAAAACCGTGGTGGATGAAGAAGAGCGCATCAAAGACACTCGTGCTTATGCCGAAGCGGAACGTCTGAAAAAAGTAGCCTTAACGGAAGCTGAGCAACGTGCCGAAGCCGCCCTGGTGGAAGAAATCAAGCGTGCCGAGGCCGCCAAGCAATCCGCTGAGTTTAATGCCAAGCGCATGATCATCGACGCGGAAGCCGAACAGCAAAGTGCCAGCCAAAAAGCTGAAGCGGTGAAAGTACTGGCCGAAGCCGAAGCTGCCCGCGAAGCCGCTAAAGGAATGGCCGAAGCCCAAGTTATGGAAGCCAAAGCTGCCGCTCGTGAGAAGCAAGGGGAAGCGGAAGCCAGCGTACTCGAAGATCAAGCATTAGCTGAAGCCAAAGGAATTGAAGCTAAATCTAACGCTCAAGCCGAAGCCGACCTCCGTATTGGTAATGCTGCAGCAGAAGTAAATAAAGCTCGTGGTTTGGCCGAAGCCGAAGTTATTCGCAAGAAGGCTGAAGCCGATAAAGAGAAAGGCCTGGCCGACGCTCAGGTACTCTTCGAAAAAGCACAAGCTGAAGCTGAAGGTATCGATCGCAAAGCCAAGGCCATGAAGACCTTTAACGAGGCCGGTAAAGAGCACGAAGAATTCAAATTGCGCTTGGATAAAGACCTGCAAATTGAATTGGCCGGCATTAATATCCAACGCGATATCGCCGATGCTCAAGCCGAAGTACTTTCGGAAGCACTTAAAAATGCCAAGATCGACATTGTGGGTGGCGAGCAAGTATTCTTCGATAAGATTGTAGGTGCTATTACCCAAGGTAAATCGATGGACCGCACCGTGTACAACAGTGACATTTTCACGGAACTAAAAGGACAATTATTGGATCCCAATGGCAAGAGCCTTTTACAACAGGTAAAAGAAATCTTCCAAGACTCCAATTTGAAAAGCGACGACATCCGTAATTTATCGGTAGCGGTATTCCTGAACCGCCTGATGTCGCAAACCGAAGACCCGGTGAAGCGCAGTAACCTGCAACAAATGTTGCAACTCGCTAAAAGCTCCGGAATTGGCAACAATTCTGTTCAAGACCTGGGAATTCTCTAAAAACAAACAAAGGGGGCGAGCCTAAGCCTCGCCCCTAATTATTTTCTGAATGCCTGAAATCAACCCTACATCTGATTCTAAAGAACCCGGCCTGGAGGCAGGCAGCTACAGCATTATTCGCGAGCGTCTGCAAAAGCAGGGTAAAGACTTACAGCAAAGGCTCAACCAGCTAAACAGCGAGCGCCGGGAAGTATTTGGCGCCACCGAAACCAAGCTGATCGCCAATGAGCGTATCAGCACCGAGAACAACTGTTTGGCCCGCGACATTGTGCCGGTCGGTGAAGACTTCTTTTGGTTCGGTTATAATGTGCAAATCGGCCTGAAAGCCGAAACCAAGATTTCTGATGTATTTAGCGTGTATCGCTACGACCGCAAAGAACATCGCTTTCAAAGCGCTGATGCAGATGCCTTTGCCAATGAACAGTTTCAGATAGATTTCCAAAACCTGTATCAATATTACCGCGAAACTCGCTTCAGCAAATTCGCGCTTATCGGCCCTCACCTCTTTATGGTATTCCAAGTGGGGAAAAGCACAGCCGATATCAAAACCTTTAAGTGGAGCCTTAAAAACGGTCGCTATGTATACGTTGATAATCGCAGCGATCACGAATTCCATTTTCCCGATCAGCATGAATTCCGCTGGACCAAAGTAAACCGCGACATGCACCGCAAGGGCCTGCATCCGCACATTTCCATTGCCGATCGTCTTTTTGTAGAAACCATCGGTGGCGACCTTACCCTAAAGGTGGAAGACAATACCAATACCGGCAAGGGCATTTATAGCGAGGCCGTAGACAATGCAGATCAAACCCTGGATGATGCGGAAATTTTCTATGCCGAAATTGGCAACCTCATCATCTTAAAAGTACAGCCCTACCAAGAGGAGAAATTCCGTTACCTGATCTATAATGAGAAAATACAGGCGGCCAAACGGGTAGATGCCATTAAGGACTCCTGCGTATTACTCCCCGAAGATCAGGGACTCATCTTCGCCAAGGGATATTATATCCAGAGTGGTGAGGTGAAATTATTCGATAATGAGCTGCAAAATATGCAGTTCGAAAAACGCATTAAATCGCCCAATGGCGAAGATGTGCTCTATGTTTTCTATCAGGCCGAAACCGGCACCTATGCCTTAATGCGCTATAACCTGATAGAACAAGAAGTGGGCACCCCCATTATTTGCAGTGGCTACAGCCTCTTCGAAGATGGCGAACTTATTTACTTCCGGGCCGAAGCCGAGCAAAGCAAACACCACTTGATACAAATTTGGCAAACGCCATTTTATTCGCCCAACCGCCAAACTCAGGTATCCGACCAAAGCTATATCGCCAAGGTTGGCAATAAAGAAATTGTAAGGGCCATGTCCGAGGCTCGCGACTTATTAAAGTTGGTTTACAAGGGCGATAGCTATCAAAACCTCTACAGCGACATCACCAAAAAATCGGGCGACATCCTCGATGCCTACCACTGGTTAGGCGCAGAGGAAACCTATAAACTGGAAGAGCCCCTTTTGCAGATTCGTCAAACCGCCAAAAGCGCCATTGATGAGTACGAAAAAGTGCTTCAATTACGTCGTGAAAGTGAGGCCGAGTTTTTGGCTTTCGCCGATGCGTCTACAGCGCAGTTAAAAGGCCTGAAAGCAGGCTTAGGTAATCATATTGATGAGTACGTAAAGCGCATGGCCGAGCTCCGCCACAGTCGGGGTCAGGTATTGAAGCTACAAGAACTCCCTTATATAGACCTCGAAGGCTTAAAGGACCTGGAAGCACAATTGATTGAAGCCTCCGAAAAACTCGCCTCCGAAACCGCCAGCTTTCTGGTAAAGGACAAAGCTTTGGATCCCTATCGCGAGAAGCTACAAAACCTTCAAAAGCAATCGGAGGAACTCAAGAAATCGATCGAGGCTAAAAAGCTGGAGGAGGAAAGCCTGAAGTTATCGCAGGAGTTGGAGATGCTTATCGAAACTGTGAGCAATCTGCAAATTGAGGACGCCACCCAAAGCACCGCCATCATTGATCGCATTTCGGAACTCTATGCCGAATTCAATCAGGCGAAAGCCCATATTAAGCAAAAGCGTAAAAGCCTGGTTCAAACCGAAGGGGCCAGTGAGTTTAAAGCTCAACTGCGTTTAATTGACCAAAGTTTAAGCAACTACCTAGAGCTGGCGGATGAGCCTGAGAAATGCGACAGCTACCTCAATAAACTGATGATTCAGTTAGAGGAATTGGAAAGTCGCTTTTCAGAATCCGAAGAGTTTTTGGAGCAAATCAGCAGCTTACGCGATGAAATTTACAACACCTTCGAAAGTCGGAAAGTACAGCTCAAGGAAGCCAAAAATCGCAAAGCCCTAAAACTTAGTGATGCCGGAAAACGCATTCTGGAAGGCATAGACCGCCGCATGCAGCACATGAACAGCAGCGAAGAAATTCAGGCCTATTACGCTTCGGATTTCATGGTGCTCAAATTGCGCGATCAGGCCAAAGCCCTTTTAGAACTAGGTGAATCTGTTAAGGCCGACGAATTAGAGAGCCTGCTTAAATCGACCTACGAAGAGGCATTACGTCAATTAAAAGACAAGCAAGAGCTCTATGCCGATGGCGACCAATTAATCCAATTGGGTAAACATCGCTTTAGCATCAACCATCAAGATATAGACCTTTCCTTGGTGCAACGCAATGAAGCGCTGTTCCTGCACATTAATGGCACTGGCTTTTTTGAAGAAATCCAAAACCCGGATCTGGATGCTTGCCGCCCAGTTTGGAATCAAGCTGTACGCAGTGAAAACGAGCAGATCTATCGCGCCGAATATCTGGCCTACAGCCTATTCCAACAAGCTTTAGAACAAAAGGAATTAGACATTCAGCATTTAAAAACCCTGAGTCCAAAAGAATTAAAAGAGATTGTTCAAGCCAGCTTAAGTCAGCGCTTCCAGGAAGCCTATGTTAAAGGGGTTCACGATGAAGATGCCACCTTAATTCTGGATGCACTTTTGAAATTGCACTTCAATTTGGGCGCCCTTCGTTACAGCTCCAAAGCTCGATTATGGGCGCTATATGCTTGGGACAAATCCTGGACAACCGAAACCAAAAAGGCTCTGCAAGAAGACTTTGAACACATTCGAAGCATATTGCAATTTTTCTCTGCCAGCCAGAGCTTCCAGAGCAGCATGGCAGAGCTTAAAAATTTACTGAAACAGGAAAGTGAAATCGCCAGCTTCTTAAATACGGATGAAGGCGACCTGGATGAAGCCACTGCCTTTTTATTCGATTGGTTAGCCCAAAGAGAAAAAATCAGCTTCAAAAAAGAAGCGCGCGAATTAGCAGAACAATTCACCCAAGCCCTGAAGCGCAGTAACGCCCTCAAGAATTTCGAGGCTGCGAGCAAAGTGAAGCCTAATGAAAATTGGCTACGTGCCAGTCAGCGTATCCACAGCTGGTTAAAAGCCTTTGTTCAGGAGAGTCCTCTAAAACCAAGCGCGGAGGTAGAGTTGGAAACCTGCTATTTATTGGGCCTTAATAAGCTGGAGCAAGAGCAAGGTCATGTATTAATTAGTAAAGTAGAACTAGAAGGACTCCGTGGCGATCATGCTCGAATTAATGATGGCAAGCTGAATTTAGATTATCTGGATCTTAAAAACCGAATGCAGGCCTTTATCGGCGAAAGCCAGCCTTTATTCGATCGCTACCAAAAACTGAAAAAAGAGATCCTGAACCAGGAGCGTAAAAACATGGGGCTCAATGAGTTTAAACCTCGCATTATGAGCTCTTTTGTGCGCAATGAACTACTGGATGAAGTGTACCTTCCCTTGATAGGTGATAACCTGGCTAAACAAATTGGCGCGGCGGGTAAAGACAAACGCACCGACCTTATGGGCATGCTGCTTTTAATCTCGCCTCCTGGCTATGGTAAAACCACTTTGATGGAATACATCGCCGCTCGCTTAGGATTGGTTTTCATGAAAATCAATGGGCCAGCACTCGGACATTCGGTAACCAGCGTTGACCCCGAAAGTGCACCTAATGCCGGAGCTAGAGAAGAGCTTTACAAATTGAACCTAGCATTCGAAATGGGCGACAATGTGATGATCTATCTTGACGACATCCAACATTGTAATCCAGAGTTTTTGCAAAAGTTTATCTCCCTTTGTGATGCCCAGCGTAAAATTGAAGGAGTGTATAAAGGAGAGGCTAAAACCTATGATTTCCGCGGCAAGAAAGTAGCGGTGATCATGGCAGGAAACCCTTATACCGAGAGTGGCGAGAAATTCCAAATTCCGGATATGTTAGCCAACCGGGCCGACATCTACAATTTGGGAGACATCATTGGCGGAAAAGCCGAGGCCTTCGAATTAAGCTATATCGAGAATGCCCTGAGTTCCAATCGGGCTTTAGCCGCCCTAAGCGACAAACCTCGTCAGGATTTAAAGAGCTTTATCCGCTCCATTGAAAATGAAAATCCTGAAAGCCTGGAATTAGAGGCGAACTACAGTGCTACCGAAAAGGAAGAAGTGCTCCGTATTTTGGAGCTGAGCTATCAGATCCGTAAAATTGTACTGGAGGTCAATAAACAATATATACTTTCAGCCGGTCAGGCGGAAGCCTTTAGAACCGAACCTCCCTTTAAGTTGCAAGGTTCCTATCGGGACATGAATAAACTATGCGAGAAGCTGAGTCCTCTGATGAATAATTCGGAGTTAGAGCAAATCCTGCTTTCGCATTATGAGAATGAGTCGCAAACCCTTACTCAGGGTGCCGAATTCAACTTCCTCCGCCTGAAGCAAATGCTCGGAAAGATCGAAGAGGAGGAGCAATCGCGACTGAATGAAATTATTAAGGTTTTCCGCAAGCAGCAGGAAGCCAAGGGCTACGGCTCCAATCAAGTAGCCCCCATTGTGGAAAGATTGGAGCAAATGGGGCTGGGATTGCAGGACTTGGTTCGCATCTTCGCCCAGGAACGAAAACTAAAAGAAAACAATAGCAATGAGCCTATTTAAAAATCTCTTTGGTGGCAAGAAGGAAGATCCCAAGCCCTTTAGCCGCACGCCCATGGACCTGGATCTGGGCTATATCTTCGAGTACGATATGCAATCTTGGGAAGTAATGGCAGTCTACGAATACGACTGGGGTGATGAGGATTTCAGTAAGGAATTCAAGGTTAGTGACGGTCAAAACACCTATTACTTATCGGTAGAAGAAGATGATGAAATTGAAATGACCTGGTCAAAGAAAATCCCTCTACGCTCTATCGAAGGCCCTATCGCCCAGCAGATTGAAGAGGATGAACGTCCGCCCGAAACCATCGTTTACGAATCGCGCACCTATTATCTAGATGAAGAAAGTGCCGGTTATTTCCACGAAAAAGGCAGCGATGAAAATGCCTGGGCCGAATTTATGGTTTGGGATTATTACGATAAGAAAGAAGAATATCAACTCAGCATCGAACAATGGGGACCACGTTCCTTTGAAGCTTCCCACGGCAAGGTGCTGAAGAACCACGAGATATCCGACATTTTACCTCGAGAACAATGATTATGAAACAGTTCTATCGCGCATTAGGCCTGGGGGCATTGGTCCTGCTTATTCAGGCTTGTACTTCACAAGGACCAAGCTTCCGGAAGAATCCGGTTGACGACCTGATCAAGGACATGACTGAGGTTCCTGACTTCAGCATTATCCTCTACGATATGAATTTCGATGAGCAGTCGGAACAATATCAACATCAATATCGCATCCTTAAGGAGCCTCAGGGTTCTGACAGCATTCTCAGCGAAACCACCGGATGGCTGCAAGTAAGCCCCGAGTATTTCAATGAGCAGGTGGATAATATGGGGATGACGATAGTTTCTAAAACCAATGGAACGGTGGACAAAAAAGTAAGTCCACCCGGATATAACCAATATGTAGGCAATGAAAAATACGGACAATGGCGCCAACAATCGGATGGCAGCAGCTTTTGGGAGTTTTACGGAAAGTACGCCTTCCTCCGCAGTGTTCTGGGTTTTGGCTACTCTCCTATTTACTACGGGGGTTGGTACGATTACCGTCGCAACTATTACCCCTACGGACGCACCTATTACGGTACCACTAGCAGTGGAAGAGGCAACCGATTTGGAACTACCGGCAGCCACAACAGCAGCCGAAGCACCGCTTCGACCTGGAACAGTAAAGACCAAAGTTTCAAAAACAGAGTCCGCAGCCGGGTACAAAGAAGTGCCAGCCGCAGTAGAACCAACCGCAGTGGATCGCGCTACCGGAGTGGATCCAGCAGCCGTGGACGTGGATTTGGAGGAGGTAAATAAGCTAAAAAAGGAAAGACATGACTACAGAGATATTAGCAAACGAATGGATGAACGATCTCCTTCTCTTTGGCATTTATTTGGCAAGTTCCCTAATCCTCCTCTACCTTGGTAAATGGGTCTTTAAGTGGACTAAATCCTCCATTAAAGTTAGAGAAGAACTGGTAGAAAAAGATAACCTCGCTTTTAGCTTTGCTTATACCGGCTATTTCGCAGGTTTACTTATGGCGGTTGGCTCGGCGATTTATGGCGAATCCAACGGACTGTTGATCGACCTCGAAGACATGGCGATTTATGGCATCCTGGCCATTATACTGCTCAACCTTTCCTCCTTGATTATCGACCACATCAATTTGCGTCGCTTTTCGATATGGAAGGAGATTACCGTAGACCGTAATGCCGGCATGGGTATTATCGAAGGAGCTAATTACCTCGCCTCGGGCTTGATCATTTTCGGTGCCATTACTGGCGAAAGTGGCGGCTTGGCCTTCGGGATTTACACCGCTATTGCCTACTGGGCTTTAGGTCAGATCCTGATCGTTATCGCCACCGCACTATACGATCGCTTAATGCCTTATTCCCTCCACGATGAAATCGAAAAGGATAATAATGCTGCTGGTGTGGCTTTCGCCGGATTAATTATCGCGGTAGCCAATTTAATTCGCCACGGCTTAATGGGAAATTTCGAAAGTTGGGATCAAACTCTCTTAGAGGTAGCTTATGAAACCGGAATTGGATTAGTGATATTACCCCTTATCCGCACTTTAGTGGATCGCATTTTACTGCCCGGCCGAAAGCTAAGTGACGAAATTGCCGCTCAAGAAAAACCCAATGTGGGTGCCGGCTTAATTGAGGCCTTTGGCTATATCGGAGGAT
Source organism: Croceimicrobium hydrocarbonivorans (assembly GCF_014524565.1). NCBI lineage: Bacteria > Pseudomonadati > Bacteroidota > Flavobacteriia > Flavobacteriales > Owenweeksiaceae > Croceimicrobium > Croceimicrobium hydrocarbonivorans. The sequence continues at coordinate 1,088,736 of NZ_CP060139.1, forward strand.
CCGTACTCATTATTTGGTGCATCTAAAGTGAAAAACCGCCGCTCCCCCTTTTTGAAATTAGCCCTGTTCGCCACCGGATTATCCGGAATTGTAGCGGAGTACATTTTATCCACTCTGGCTACTTATTTTATTGGCGATTCGGCGGTGCAATGGTCCCTCATTGTATCGGTGATGCTCTTTTCAATGGGCTTGGGTTCCCGCATCAGTAAATACCTGGAAGGCAATTTGCTGATCAAATTTATTGGAGTGGAATTCGCATTAAGCTTGTTGGTATCCTTCTCCTCCCTCATAGCTTACTCTGCCGCCGGATTTACAGACTATGTAGGCCTAATCATTTATGGGATGAGCATCTTGATCGGCTTATTAATTGGTCTGGAAATCCCCTTGGTGATACGCCTCAATGAAGAGTTTGAAAGCCTGAAGGTGAATATCGCCTCAGTGATGGAAAAGGATTACCTCGGCTCTCTCGTGGGAGGATTATTCTTTGCCTTTGTAGGATTACCCATCTTAGGCCTTACCTATACTCCCTTTATTTTGGGATTCATCAATTTATTGGTTGCGGTGGGATTGTTTATCACCGTAAGGCGTGAATTGGGCTCCAAGTTTAATGCCCGCATCACAATTAGCTCCGGCATTATTATTTTGGTGATGTTTGGCGGAATTACTCAGGCACAGGATATCATTTTTTTTGGGGAGCAAAAACGATATAAGGATAAGGTAGTCTTCTCTGCCCAAAGCAAGTATCAAAAAATAGTAATGACCCAATGGAAGGATCATTACTGGCTTTACCTCAATGGCAATCAGCAATTGAGCACCTTAGATGAAGACAAATACCACGAGGCATTAGTCCACCCAGCCATGAAGCTTAGTCATGAAGTACAGGATGTATTAATCCTTGGTGGTGGCGATGGTTGCGCTGCGCGGGAGGTCTTAAAATACCCCTCGGTAAAAAGTATTACGGTGGTAGATTTAGATTCGATGATGACGGGATTAGCCACGCGACATCCGATCTTGAAAGAACTAAACGAGGCTTCTTTCTCTAACCCTAAAGTGAAGGTATTAAATGCCGATGCCTTTACCTGGCTGGAGAACAGCAATGCTTTTTTTGATGTGATCATGATTGACCTCCCCGATCCGCGATCGGTAGAACTAAATCGCATGTATACAGAGGAGTTTTACCGAATCTGTAATCTGAAGCTACGGCCACATGGCGTATTAATCACTCAGGCGGGCAGTCCTTATTTCGCGACCAAAGCCTTTAAATGCATTGATAAAAGCATGATGGCTGCCGGCTTCGAAACCCTCCCCTTGCATAACCATGTAATTACCTTGGGAGAATGGGGCTGGGTATTGGGTCAAAAGCAAGATTGGACTCAAGGTGAATTAAAACAGCGGGCGCGGGGTTTAAGATTTGAGGATATTGACACCCGTTGGTTAAACAATGAGGCCATGTTGATGATGAGCGCCTTTGGCAAGGAAATTTATTTTGAGGTGAAAGACAGTATTGAGATAAACCACATTCAGGATCCAGTGCTGTATCGCTATTATTTAAAAGGAAATTGGGACTTATATTAAGATGGAAGAAACGAAGATTTACAACTTCCGCTTTTGGATAAAGCTCAAGGATGAAAAGGAAATTAGTCCACTCTTGGAAAAAATGCTCCGAGAGGCTGGTTATGGCATCGTAGGCTTTGTGGAGCACCACTTTCAGCCTCAAGGCTATACCTGCACCTGGCTGTTAAGCGAAAGTCATTGTGCCCTGCATACCTTCCCAGAAGAAGGTCGGTCCTACGTAGAACTCAGCGGATGTTCAGAGGAAAAAAGTCAACACTTTATTGATGCCACTTTTAAGCTTTGGAAAGATTATATTCGCCTACACGACCAATCCAAATGCTAAATGAAGGGAAGCCATTTACTAACCTGCCTCGCATTAATTCTTAGCAGCTGGGCATCAGCGCAGCAATATTCCATCATCATACACGGAGGTGCCGGAAACGGCCTCAAACCCGAAAACTACACTGAAGTCCAAAAAGCAGCCTTTCATGCGGGATTAAACCGCGCATTGGCAGTTGGCGACTCAGCCTTAAATGCGGGCACTGCCGGACCAGAAGTCGTTAGCCTGGTTTTACAGGTTTTAGAAAATGACACTTTATTTAATGCCGGTCGTGGAGCGGTATTAACCTACGAGGGCAAAGCCTCCATGGATGCCTCTATTATGGATGGCGCCAGCGGAGAAGCCGGAGCAGTTGCGGGTATCTCTTGCATTAAAAATCCCATCACTGCAGCCTTGGCGGTTTTGCGCTATTCGGATCATGTATTATTAAGTGGCTCGGGGGCCGATGATTTTGCGCAACTCCATGGAGGAATTTGCGTAGATCCGAATTACTTTCTTATTAATAGTAATCTTAAAGTACTCCGCAAAATTCGTGGTGATCAAGGTGCATTGGATAGCCTCATTGACCATAAAATGGGAACGGTTGGTTGCGTAGTTCGCGATCGTGAGGGAAATATAGCAGCAGGCACTTCCACCGGAGGCTTAATGGCCAAAAAATACGGACGTATTGGCGACTCTCCCATCATTGGCGCCGGCACCTATGCTGATAATGCTTCGGTTGGAGTAAGCTGCACCGGTCATGGCGAGTACTTTATCCGTAATGTGATTGCCTACCAATTAGCCGCCCGTTATTTGTATTTGAAGGAAGGCGGACAGGAAGCGGCGGATTATATGATCCACGATTTACTGAGCGGGCAAAAGGCTTTTGGGGGCTTGATCGGCATTGATGCCAAGGGTGAATTCTTCTATGCCTTTAATACTGTGGGGATGTTACGTGGCTTTAAGCGCGAAGGAGAAGCGGCACAAACCTATATTTTCGATTTACAGGAAAGATAATCGATCTGAAAATCAAAAGCTTGAATCATGCATTCAATTTTCTTGCATTTTTTTAGCCCCAATGTGCGGCACAAAAGAAAAAAGGATTCTATATTTGCCGTCCCAAAACGGAAGGGGCGCTTAGCTCAGCTGGTTCAGAGCACCTCGTTTACACCGAGGGGGTCGGGGGTTCGAATCCCTCAGCGCCCACCAAAAAAAAGCCATACGAAAGTGTGGCTTTTTTCATTTCTAAAGGTCACAAGCATTTCAAATAGGCCTTCGCCCCCTTCCAAATTCCTATTACCTTTACTGCTGCCCCCGGAAACGATATTCAAAACTTGATTATGCGCGACCATTCTATTCCCGCTGTTCTCTTTAATGAAGATTCAAAGGCTCCCCATCGCGAATGCCGAATCTGCCAGAAAAACCTCATGGACGGTGAGCTCTATGCTATCCAAAAAGTATTTAAGAATTACCCTGATCAAGAAGCGCAAGCCCTCTTCGATTTTGCCCTGTGCAAGAACTGCATGGAGCAAGCCCGGGCCGAGCTCAGCAAAGAATCACGACAGCGGATTGATCAATTTATGATGGAAGGCCTCGAAAATTTGGAAGCCAGTGGCGAAGAAGCCTTCGATCGTTGGGAGCAACATCGCTGCACTCTCAGCGGCACTTACCTGCAAGAAAGCAGTGAATTTCAAATGATGGCCGTTTGCCAGGGCGAAACTTTAGTAGATAGTCCGGTTTGCCTGAGCGCCGAAATGCTGGAAGCCATACAAGAGCTTTTATCACCCGAAAGCCGAGAAGAACTGAATCGTTTTTCGGAAAACAATTTTGGCTGGCCGCCAGAACTCAAGAAAGCTTTGGTGGATGGGGATATTGTTTTGCTATAAAGTCTAAATCGTCTTCGAAAACCTGAATCGAATTGCAAATTCGATCCAGTATTCAAAAATCGGCATGGATCTCGACATGGATCGAATTTGCAATTCGATTCATTAACTAAAACCGTATCCTAAGCCCATTATCAATCTTATAAGTAAGATTAGGAATGTCGGCAGCTTGCACTGGTTCGGCATCGTAATTAAGCTGCGCGCTTACCGTAAAAGCCCAATGCGCTCCGAGCTTAAAAGCCAATTGATTTTGAAAGCTTAATCGCCAATCCGACCAATCATCCAAGCGGGGTTGATAATAGGTTACGGAGGACCATTGCACCCGATCTTTGTATTGATAAAACATACTCACATAGGAGCTCAGTCGCCAATCGAAATGCTGGATTCCGGTCTCCCTTTCCAGATCGTCCTCATACATAAAAAGGTGCCCGGTGAAAAATTGGAAATTACCCTTTTGATCAATACTAAGGCGAGGCCCCAAGCCATATAAGATCCGCCTTTCAATTTGCAGCGGTCGGTCACTTTGCAGCTGACTAAAGAGCTCCCAATCCCAACGCTCGGATAATTGCTTTACATAGCGGAAATGCAAAAATCCCGATTGGGCAAAATCGGTGTTCTCCGTAAAATTGAAGTGTAGAGAATTGAGCAATAGTAAACGATGGCTCGCTCGCTGATAGCGTAACAAGAAATTGTTCTCGAAATCAACTACCTGTTGAGTATTCCGAAAGATATTGAAACTTAAATCGTCTTGGAAAAGCCAGCGACTGGAATCGCGCTGAAAACGCAATTGCTCAATATTTACAATCTGCGCCGGTAGACTTGCCCAAAGCAAACTAAAAAAGAGAACTTTGCGTAATATTGATAGGGTATTCACAGGGCAAAAATAAATAGTCCCGGCCGGAGCCAGGACTATTTCGACCAAAAGGTCATGTCATGAAACATTTGAAAACTCTACTCAGGTCAAATATAAAACCTTTACCTAGAAAAACAAATAATAATCAGTCTTGATTAACAAACACTTATAAAATTTTATGTTTAAAAAAAGCATTTTCTTCTTCAGCCTCGCACTTTTACTCATTAACCCCAATCTGAGCTCTGCCCAGGAGGAAGGAAAAAAGGACGCTGAGGGTAAAGAACTACGCCAAGACATCGATACTTTTTTAGGGAATCAATTGGAAAGTCACGAGAAAAAATCGCTCAATCTTCGGATGCGTGATATTGGTAGTCTGGAGGATGAGCCTTATGCCTGGAAGGAATTTTTCCGTTTGGAAACCAAGGATGAATATGAGAACACCTTAGGCTATACCACCGAACGCGAATACTATTTCTTATTCTATCATTACGAAACAGTGGTGGATCGCCAATACGCCTTAAAATACTGGTTAGAGAGTTTTATTGAAGGAGAATCCATCCGCCCGGGACGGGGTAAACGTACTTATGACTATGCCAAGCCCACCATTATCCTGATCAACCCTACCAATATCATCATCATGAATTACGACTGTAAGTATTATGATGACTATGATTTTGATGATTGGCGTGATCGCATGATCAAGTACTTTGGCGACAAGAACAGCACCATAGTAATTGAGCTTAAGTGCGATGGACCTTTGGAATGGACCCTCAATGCGCCCGATCCTAAAAGTCGGGAACTCTTCTAAGACTCGTCTTCCAATTGTGCCAAGCGCGCCTCTAGTTGCTCAATGTATTTACCAAATGTTTTGCGGTTCATCCATCGGGCCAACCAATGCGATAAAGGCGTAATTAAGATCATCACAATAATCAAGGTGGTCAGTATTTTGGTATCAGCCAGAGCCTCTTCCAAGGTCATTTTCTGCAAGAGACTTAAAAAGAATCCAGAAGCGGCGGCAATGGGATAAAGGATTAAACCTCCTATTTCCTCTTGACGTAAAGTGGCCTTCACATTATGTAAATAGGCGATTAATGTGGATTTCGCATCGGCCCCAGCCATATGGAATGAACGGGCTTTACGATAACGTTGAATAAAGAATAGCAAACCAATAAGGTGGGCGACTATAATAATCCCAAAGAGCAATTGGGTAAGCCAGCTATCCACCAGCCAAAGGGCAATTATATAGAGAGGGGTAAACAAGAGGGTAAAGCCAATTTTCCAGGCCAAACGCTTATTGAGCTTCCGCACTGCATCTGCACCCCGCAAAGTTAATCCGGCCCGGATCTCTTCGCCAGTTAGGCGCGCCTCCTCTCCTTGGAGGGATTTCCAGGTATCTTCAATTTTCATTTTCGTCGTTCTTGATCGCCTGGCTCAGCTTTTCCTTAATCCGGTGCAAGCGCACAGCCACGTGATTTTTACTGATTCCTGAAATCAGAGCGATTTCATCATTTGCATAGCCATCGAGGTGAAGCATTATCACCAATTTCTCGGCATCATTCAGGGTCCGAATATGAGCCATCAGCAAGGCTCGCTCATCTCCATCCGGAGCTACCTGCCAATCATTATCAAAACCTTCGTACTCCTTATTCTCCTTCTTAATATGAGTAAGAGCCGTATTGAGGGCCACCCGGTACAGCCAGGTAGAGAACTTTGAATTCCCCTTAAAGCGAGGATAGGAACGCCAGGCCTGATAAACCACCTCCTGCCGTAAATCTTGCTCATCCGCCTGATTCTTGGCATAAATGCGTGTCACCTTATAGATGATACCACTATGCTCTTCCAGCAATTGAACAAATTCCTGTTCTCGCTTATCGCTCACTGCTTAAAAGATAGGCTTAAAGGTATATCCTTGAGCTTCCAGTAATTGGATCAGGCCTTTTTCGCCAGGCAAGTGCAAAGCGCCCACTGCTATAAACAAGCCTCCACTTTTCAAGGGCACTTCCAATTTCTCGATCCAATTCAAATTCCGTTGATCGATCATCACTTCCATATCGGAAAGTCCGTCTTCCCACTCCATAGCACTCTGATAAAGGGCTTCCAAATCATTAGCATGATAGGCTTCAATAATGCCCGACATCATATCACCGGAAGGTGCGCCCTCCTTCAACACATCAATAAGATCTTGCAATTGCTCTTCTTCACTTTGACTGCTAAATAGTATTTCAAACTGCTCGCGCATGGTCTCCAGCTCAATCACCTTTATGGTGGCTTTCTTGGCCTCAGCAGCGAAGTACATATCTAAAGGCATGCCGCCATAATTCAGTGAATCCGGAGTTAGCTCTTCCGCCAAGTAACCAGCATAAGTGGTGCTTAAAACAATAGGCTTCATCTGGTCATAAACTGCCAAATCCGTTCCTATTAAGGGCTCCAACTCCCGCTTTAATAATTGATAATCTGCCGAATCCGTCATTGCCTTCAGCGATTTAGGCATAATCATTAGATAGGCCAATTGCATCAATTGGGAGCTATCAATAACCGTTTCCACAACCACCGCTTTAGATACTTTAAAAGCTTCCATCACCTTGGGACGTTCATCTAAAAAATCGGATCCCAATAAATGGTAAGTCCCATAGAGGTAGGACTTTTTCCCCTCCGGGCTTTCTACTTCCCAAAAAAGCGAAGACTGGGCTTGACCTTGGCAAACAAAGGCCAGGCTTAGGAATAGGCTGTAAAATATTTTTTTCATGGAGGCTGTTTATACCTATTAGTAGAGCGATGGGGCAATTTATTACAGTTAAAGCAAAAAAAGTGAGTCCTTCAAAATTTTCATAAACGCGGCCTAGGCCTTATTTTAACCGCTCAATTCACCAAATTCATATCAAATTGAAAACTGCTTATCGCTTGCTTTTGGTGGCATTTCTTGCCCCAATAAGCATCTATGCCCAATCAGAAGACTGGCATTTCAACTCTGTAGACACCATTTACGCTGGCATCGCCATGCACGATCGCGAATCCTACGACAGTGCCATTGCTATGTTTGATCAGATTCATCCTGGCGATACCAATTACGCTTTTGCTCAATATGAGAAAACCTTAAGCTTAATGGAGGCCGAGCGCTATGAAGAGGCACTCACTAATGCCCGTAAAGGCTTGGCTATGAACAGCCGTTTCAATATTGAATTTACCACGGCCATCGGCAATAGCTTGGATGAAATGGGAAAAACCGAGGCGGCCAAGGCGGCTTACGACAGTGCTATCGCTATTTACCCTGCCAGCACGCAATTGCTCTATAATCGGGCGGTGATGCACATCAACAAAGAACGCTATGAAGAGGGTATTGCCGATTTAAAACGCGCCATCGAGATTAGTCCTTTCCATGCATCTTCACATTTTCAGTTGGCAAAATTGGCCATGAACAATGGCAACCACACCCAGGCCCTACTCTCCTTAGGCTACTATTTTATTGCCGAGCCTGCCAGTGGTCGTACCAATGCCATCTTGCAGTATTTCAATTCTTCCCTTTCCGAGAAAACTGAATTTGAACCGATTGATTACGATTTCGACCCAGAGAAAACCTATGCTAAAAGCGATCGCCTCATCAAGAGCTATGCGGCATTGCGCGATGCCTATGAAATTGATTCGGATTGTGATTTCCCTTTAATGAAGCAAATGCATCTGGCCATTAGCCAATCGGTGAAGCTCAATAATAAAACCGATTTCTGGGCCATGTACTATCTCCCCTATTACAAAGCCCTAATGGAGGAAGAACTTTTTGAGCCCTATAGTCAACTATTATCGGTAAACATCGAAACCGACTACTACCAAAGTATCGTAAACAAGAATATCGACGAAATCAAGGAATTGATTAATTGGAATGCCGGTTTCTTACGTGATTACCATGGCTTGCATCCAAAGGGATATGTTGATGGAGCTGAGAAAGTGCTTTACTATTTCCATAATGGTATCGATGGACTAAGCGCTGCCGGGAAGCCCGATGCCCATGGCAATCCTACAGGTGAATTTGAATTTTACTACAGCACTGGTGAAGTGAGCAGCCGAGGGGCATTAAATGCCGAAGGTGAAAAAATCGGCGACTTTATTGCTTTTCATGAAAATGGCGAAGTGAGTCGTCGAGTGAGCTATGAAAATGGAATTCTTGATGGCTCTAGTAAGGAGTATTATGAGAGTGGTGCTCCCTATATATTCGCGGAATTTAAACAGGGGGAACTTGATGGCCCTGCAACCATGCACTATACCCATGGCACCAAACATCGAGTTTTCAACTTCAAAGATGGAAAGCCCGTAGACACTTTATACGTCTACTATAAGAATGGGCAATTGTCAGCTAAAATCCCTCAAAAGAATGGCGACGGCAATGGCCTGGCTACCTATTATCATGAGGATGGTAGTTTGCTTTCCAAAATCAATTTGGTAAATGATACCCGCACCGGAGCTTCAGAGTTCTACTTCCCTAATGGTCAGTTAGATGTGAAAGTAGTTTACAATGAAGATGGAAATTATAATGGACCTTATGAATCCTACCATACCAATGGCCTATTACATGAAAAAGGTGAATACGTAGACGGAAATAAAATTGGCAATTGGCAAAGCTTTAATGCCGAAGGCAAACTGGTTCGCGAGGAAAGCTTTGATGAGCGCGGCAAGAAAACCGGTACCCAAACTTATTACGATTCAAAAGGTCGTAAAACGGAAATGTTCCGCTACAAAAAAGAAGAAATCGTGTACTACGAATGCTACGATATCAATGGCCAAGTTCAGGCTTCGGCCGAGGATAAACGTGGCGAGTTGGATTATAAAGAATACGACCTATACGGTAGCCCACAAACTCAGGGTATTTTTGACGAAACCCATCGGATTGGCACCTGGAGTGAATTTGATTTATACGGTAACCTCAACGCTAAAATTCAGTACAATGAGGAAGGAGACTACCATGGCGACTACAAAAACTACCATAGCGGCAATGAGTCCATTTCATCGGTTTACCCCTACCGCAACGACACTTTACACGGACCATACAAGCGCTATTATCTCAACGGCCAGATTAGCGATGAAGGCATTTACTACGAAGGCGATCGTCAAGGTTTATCCACCCTATACCACCCAAATGGAAACAAAATGGGTGAGATTTTTTATGTAGATGGACAGCAAAACGGACCTCGAGCCTATTTCGACCCTACCGGCCAAATTGAGCATATCGACTATTACAAAATGGGCACCATTGTAAAAATGGAAGCCTATAAAGATGGTAAACTGGTTTACACCGCCGATGTACACAAACCTATGGACCCTCTCTCCCTAAATTACCCTAACGGTCAGATGCGTTTTATGATTAATCGCACCGGCAGCCATTTTCAAGGCAAAGCTCAATGGTTCTATGGTAATGGCAAGGTGGAAACCGAAGGGATGTATGTAGATGGCGAGAGAGACGGAAAGTGGACCTTTTACTATCCCAATGGTCAGATTCAAAGTACTGGAATGTATCATTTAGGAACGCGAGTTGGAGAATGGAAAGACTTTTGGCCTAATGGTCAGTATCAAGAAAGCTTCCACTACCTCTCAGGTGAAATTCATGGACCTAATGTGGAATACAACCAGGAAGGAATTCGTACCGATAGTATTACTTATGTATTAGGCAAAATTGATGGCGATCGTTATTTCTACAGCGAAACTGGCGAATTGCAGCATATTAGAGTTTATGACCTGGGGCGCATTATAGGCTGGCGCAAGCTAAATGCAGATGGTTCTATTGGTGATTTTGTAGCCATAAAACAAGGCACGGGCAAGGTAAAAGCCCTTTATCCGAATGGCAAAACCGCCATGGAATACGAAATTAAAAAAGGGGAGTTCCAAGAAAGTCCTTACCATACGTATTACAGTTCCGGGCAGCTGGAAAGTGAAATTCCTCATAAAGCAGGCGAAGACCATGGCACCACGCGTTACTACTATGCCAATGGCCAAGTTCAGCGGGAATACCAAAGTGATATGGGCTTTAAGGATGGTACAGAAAAACGCTATCACCCCAATGGTAAAATCGCTTATGAAGCCCAATGGATGGCCGGCGATAAGCATGGAAAAGTTATAGAATATGATGAGGAAGGAAATGTTATCGCAGAGTACTTATACGTTGCAAACCACCTTTATGAATAAAACTAAAGTCATCTTCGGGCTTTTTCTGGGATGTAGTTTAGGGCTTCAGGCTCAAACCCCCAGTGCCCTGATGAAAGAATATAAGGACGAAGACGCCGTTCGTCTGGAAGGTCATAATGAAACCCAATTGAGTATTAAGGATGATCAAATTCTGATCACCAATCGCCACTCGATGAAGACCTTCCTCAACGATAAAAATGTTAATGGCCGTGGGGAGGTTTCGCTGAACTACGAACCACCTTTTTCCGAAATCACCGATATAGAGGCCTATACCCTGGTTCCTAATTTCGAAAAAGATAAATACGACAAGGAAAAAGTGCGCGACTTTATCGATCGTAAAGTGATTGATGAAGACGTATTCCATGATGGTACCCGCGCTAAATCCTTCACCTTCGAAGGTATGATGCAAGGCGCCATTACGGTATTGGAATACGAAGAAGAATACCATGAACCCTTTTTGGTGGGACGTGAGGTTTTCGACCCTTACATGTATTCTAAATCGCAGCACTTTAGCCTGATTGTAGAAGAGGGTATTGAAATCGAATACCAATACTTTAACTGTGATAGCAGCTTCTTTGAGCATTGGGTAGAGCAAGATGGTGATGAAACCACTCACCATTGGCGCACCGCCGAAATGAAATCCCGCAAATGGGAAAGTGGCTCTCCCAGTAGTTTATACCTCAGCCCCCATATCGTTTACCGGATCAAGTCCTTCGTCAAATCGGATGGTCAGGTAGAAAAAGTAATGGGAGACGTTAGTGACCTACACCGCTATTACCAGCGTTTTTTAAGCGATTTAGAAAGCCCTGATGCAGAACTGAAAAGCCTTACCGATAGCCTCACCAAAGGTTTGGAAACTCCACGCGCCAAGGCCAAAGCCATTTACGACTGGGTAAATCACTCCATTCGCTACATCGCTTTTGAAGATGGTTATGGCGGGTTCCGTCCTCGAGAGGCCAATTTTGTTTGCACCAAGCGCTATGGTGATTGTAAGGACATGGGCAATCTCTTAGTGCAGATGATGACCTATGCCGGCCTTGATGCTCATCATGTTTGGATTGGCACACGCTCTATCCCCTATACCTATGAAGAAGTACCAACCGGTTTATCCGACAATCATATGATTGCCGCTTTAAAGCTGGATGGAGAATATTACTTTCTGGATGCCACCAATAAAAACCTGCCTTTCCCTTATCCCAGCAGTTTTATTCAAGGTAAGCAGGCCTTGATCAATCTGGGACCAGAGTCCTTTGACTTGAAAACAGTTCCGGTTTTGGATCATCATTTAAATGATGAAACCGACTCTTGCTTCCTAAAACTGGAAGGCAACAATTTAGTGGGAGAAGGTCATAAGCATTACGGCGTGTATCACCGTTCCAATGTCTTACGCATCCTGGAACGCAAGGATGAAGAAGCCATGAAAAACTTCTTGAAATACGATTTGCAAAAGGGCGATAACCGCTGCAAATCGGAACTCAAGAATTACGAGATTACCGAAGATGGCTTTAAGCTCAATTACAGCATGCGCTTGGATCGATATGCCAGAGTTGCGGGGAATAAAACCATCATCAATTTAAATCTGGAGCAAATTTTAGCCAGCAATAGCTTAGAGGAGGATCGCAAGAACCCAATGGAACTGAACAATACCACCCTCTTTAAACGCTATTTCGAATTGGAAATTCCCGAGAATTACAGCTTGAACTACCTGCCTGAAAGCAGCAGCTATGAGCATCCTAAATTCTCGTATAAGATTAGCTACAAGCAAGAGGGTAACAAAGTGATTTACAATATCGAAATTGCCCTAAAAACCCTCTTTGTAGAAGTAGAAGATCTGGAAGACTGGAATGAATTTATCCGCAAGCTTCGTAAAGAATACCAACAAACTTTAATACTTAACCCTAATGAAAATTAATCCCCTTTATAGTCTTTTTATCCTTCTTTTTAGCTTGAGTCTTCAGGCTCAGGATGAAGAACCCTATTTCGTATTTGAAGATTACGATTGGGAAGAAGAGCAAGCCCCTTTTAACGGCGAACTGGATGACAGTACCGCAGCTTTAATCCTAAAGGAAAAACACCTTTTCAACTACTATTACCATGAAGGAGAAGAACGTCTGGTAATGGATCGCCTTTTCCATCAAAGAATCTACATAAACAGTACCCGTGCTCTGGAAGAGTTTAACCGACGCTATGTTCCCACTGGCGCAGGAAGTGAACTGCTCAAATTTCGCGCCCGGGCTATTACCGGAAATAAAGTGACTGAAATTGGAGAAGACGACATCCAAACCGGCCAACTGGAAGACAGTGAAGCGGAGTACAATTACTTTGCTTTTGAAGGTTTGGAAGTAGGCTCCGAAATTGAGTTTTATTACATCAATCGCCTCTCGCCCAATACCGATGGCTTAATGATCAATTATCAAGAGGAATATGAAATTAAAGATCTGGAAATTGATGTGGTAACCCCTTGGGGGCTGGTATTCGACTCCAAGGTTTACAACCTGCCAGACTCGGTAATGACCGACACGGTTTTAGAACAAGAAAACCGCCTCTATATCCGAACCTCGGTACCCGCTTATGAAGAAGAAAGTGTAAGTCCCAGCGATGCCTTAATGGGTCGAGTGATCTTTAAGCTCGATCGCAATTTATACACGGGCGACCGTGATGTTACTTCCTATAATTATACCGCTCAAAATGTAGTTTCCTTCTTGACTAGCGAATTGGATCGCAAGGGCGAAAAAGTAATTAAAAAGGAAGCCAAGGCGGCCCAAGAATATCTGCTTGAAGAAGAACCTGAATTCACCACGGCTCAAAGGGTAGAGCACTACATCAAAGACAATTACAGCTATTACAATGTAGGAGCAGCAGAACTCAGAGACCTGGATTTCATTCGCGATCGCAAAGTGTTTAATACGGTTGGCGGAACCCGTCTCTACTGCGGTATTTACGATTTCCTGCAAATTCCTTATCAAATCGTATACACCTGTAATCGCAATCAACTCTTTTTCGATTCCGAATTTGAGGCTGATAATTTCTTAGAGGAAATGCTGATTTATGTTCCCGAGGATGACCTCTACATTGATATCACCGAAAGTATGTCGCGCAATGGAGTTTTGAACTTCAACTATACCGGAACCCTGGCCCTATTTATTGATAAGGAAATGCTCGCCGACGAATATGTAGCGATTACCGAAGTAAAGGAAATCCCCTACCATCCTTCTATTTTCACCAGCGACACCATTATTGCAAAGGTGGTATTTGGACCAGATTTATTGGATAACAAAGTGGACATTTACCGCGCTATGACCGGCTTCTCCGCTCGTTCTTACCAAGGCATCTTTGAGTTAATCGACGATGAAGACGACCTCAAGGAGTTTAAAGAAACCTTGATTAGCTATATCGATGATGAAGGTGAAGTGGAAGATTTGGAAGTAGAAAATGCCATGGCTCGCTATGTAGGATACAAGCCTCTGCAAGCTAAGGGCAGCCTTACCGATATTCGCTTTTTAGAAAATGCTGGTCAGGATTTACTCCTTAATGTGGGTAAGCTAATTGGACCTCAAATGGCAATGTATGATGAGGATTCAGTTCGAAACCATGATATCTATAACCAATATGCCCACAAGTACTACCGCACCATAGAATTCGAGATTCCCGAAGGTTATACACTGGTAGACCCAGAGAAATTGGTATTTGATGAGAAACTGGTGATCGATGGCGAAACCAAGGCCCTCTTTACTTCAAATTACAGTAAAGAAGGAAATAAGGTATTGGTAACCATCGAAGAATGGTATGAGGATAAAATCTATCCCAAAGAGTTATTTCAGGAATACCTGAAGGTAATTAATGCCGCTGCCGACTTCAACAAGGTGAGCGTTCTCCTCGAAAAGGAAGCTTAATCTTTAAGAATTAAACCTATAAAGCCCCTATGTATCCTTGCATGGGGGCTTTTCTTTTTTTGGCTTTCGCCAGATATGCCTTCATTAAGGATTTGACTTTTTAGCCTTGCGCCGTTCCTTCCATATACCGGCAAAGAAAGTTACGATCGGAATTAAAATCGCGGTAAACAGCCATTTGGGATCAGCCTTTAAGGCCAGCCATAAATCTTGAATGTAGCTAGTCTTGAAATTGATCTTCACCTTAAAGCGCTCCTCCGACTGGGAGATTAAATGGGTGGCATCATCCAGGGTTTTCACCACAATGGTTAGATAGGCATCCTGACCTCCCCAGCCACTTAAGGGCTTCACCTTCCAGCGCCACTCAGGGTTCTCAGTGGGCAAGATTTGTTTCACCAATGGCTTATTGAGCAAGCTCACCGCGAATTTATCATTGGGTTCAATGTCTACCGACATATAATCCGAAAGATTGATTTTCTCATCTCGCAGATCTTGCTCTGTAAAAGGCTCCTCGCCCAAGTCCTCCTGCACCTCATTAATCTTGCTTAAAAAATGCTGCTTAGCCTGAGGATTATTAAGGATATCCGCAATACTTATGCGAACGATATACTCTGTTTCTTCCTTCATCTCAGCCGGACAGGAAATAAAGAGTCGACCGGTGGAATTGAGTAAAAAGGCTTCCTTATCCTGCACCGTATCATGAACCACCCGACTAATGGGCTGAACTTCAGGCACCGCTTTGGGTGGTTTAATGCCTCCCCCCGAGGAGCCAGCTAAAATTGGGCGACCATTATTATCCACATAGGCCCCCTTCGGTGTATTCGGACTTAAATCCTGAACATCCGGAACTCCATCCCCATCCGAATCTATTGCTTTGCCATTTTCACTAACCTGCGCCCCTCTTGGGGTATTAGGTTCTTCATCCATATAATCAGGAATGCCATCGCCATCACTATCCAAAGACTGTCCGCTTCCATCTACTCGCACTCCCTCGGGAGTGCCGGGTTCACGGTCGAAATAATCGCTCACCCCATCCCCATCTTCATCAGCCGTGAGCTGCTCTATTCTGAGCTCTAATGCCTCATTCTGATTTTGAACATCTGTGTACTTCTTTTTTGAAACGCAAGCCGAAAGAATAAACAATGAAAACAAAAAAAGCCAGAACACCTTTATTGCCGGAAAGTGAAACTTCATAGATCAGAATTTAGCTCTTTAAAGCTAAGCAATTCAAAATGAAGGAAATGACCTCAACCCAAAGGAAAAACCCTGAATTTTTTGGCATCGAAAACTGCAAGATTGGAACTAACAGCTCGCTTTGCCGCGATTTAATATGCCGATAATTTTCACGAAAAATCTATAGCATTTATTAGCCCCATCAATTGGGAGGAAGATGACCAGGGACCAATCAGACCTGCTTTTATTTGAAGCTGTTGCCTTAGGCGATGAGGCAGCCTTTGAGCTTCTCTTTAAACTGTATTACTCCCCTCTTTGTCGCTACGTTCAAAATATGGTCAATGATCACATGCAAGCTCAAGAATTGGTGAGTGATCTTTTCCTAAAAATTTGGACCAAGCGCGAAGACATCCAAATCCACTCTACCGTACGAGGCTATTTTTATCTGGCCGCCCGAAATATGGCCATCAACCAGATTAAGCAGAAGAAACAGGAGTCCCTAAGCCTCCAGGATGCCAATCTCCAATTAGAGGCCATTCAAGAAAACCCATTGGAAATCTTGATATCCGAAGAGGTCATTCAAGAGTGGGAATCCCGCATAAGCCAGCTCCCGGCTCAAAGGCAAAAAATCTTCCGCATGAATAAATTGGAAGGTAAACGACATGAGGAAATCGCAGAAGAACTTTCCCTCTCCGTAAAAACAGTGCGCAATCATGTGCAATTAGCCCTACGCAGTTTATCTACCCTTTCCGCTTACTTAATTGGGAATCTACTTTCTTAATCCCCATTCTTTTTCAATTAAATATAGCTCGCTATCGCAAGCCTGTAATGCGATTTACAATAGCCTAAGGATTGCTTAACAGACCCTTAATCCAATCGATTGGTTCGCGAAGCACCTTATCCTGTCTTCCTCATGAAAGCAAACGATAAATGCGCTCATGAATATTGACTGGAGGCTCATTACTAAGATCCTAAACGAAAACGCCAGCGAGGAAGATCAAATTCGATTTCAGAAATGGTTAGGCTCTGACCCCAAACACCGAGAGCTCTATACTGAACTAAAGGAACGTTGGGATCAACAGGAACCCAATTCGGACCTGAACACCAAAATTGCTTACGCCGATTTCCTTCGCAAGCGTGATCAATTAGCAGCTCCAAAGCAAACTAAAGTCCTTCCTCTGCGGAGATTCATAAATATTGCCGCTGCAATCCTAATTCTTTTCAGCCTCAGCTATGGCGCATTCTATTACTACCATGATACGGCAAAGGATATCGAAATGCTAATGGTAGCCACCGAAGCCGGTCAGCGTCGCACGGTGATCTTAGCAGACGGCACCGAAGTAATGCTCAATGTGGAAAGTAAGCTGAGCTTCCCTAAAAGTTTTGATCCAAAGGAACGTCGGATAAGTTTCGAAGGTGAGGCATTTTTCCGGGTAGCGAAGGACCCTAAGAAGCCCTTTATCATTGAATCCAATGAAATCCAAACCAAAGTTTTAGGAACCGAATTTAACCTCAACTCCTATAAAAATGATTCTTCCACCACTTTAACCCTCGTGGAAGGATCAGTGGCCATCAGCGGACTGGGTACCGAAGAAATCCTTCAACCTCAGGAGGCCATCAATTTTAACTCGAAAACCGGCAAAGTGAGCGCTGTAGCCTATCAGCCCGAGCTCCTTACGGGATGGATGGACAATATCCTCAGTTTCGAAAACACCAGCCTGGGAGCAGTGGCCCTAAAACTGGAACGCAAGTACGATATCCAAATCGAATTTGCCGATCCCAGCCTGAAGGAAGAAAAAATTACCGGTCGATTTGAAAGCCAAAGCCTTTCTGTAATCCTGCACTCTATTACCCAACTGCGAAAATTGGATTTCGAAAGCATCGAAGAGCAAGAGAATTACGACGATAAACTGAAGGTATTAATCTATAAACCCCAAAGCCGCCAATGAATTGAAAACCTAAAACAAAAAAGGAAGCGTTGCAGCGCTCCCTTTGAGTACAAAGCCATTCGTATCAAATCCGCATTGAATTAGAATCAACACATGATTGGTATTAACCTTATACACCATCAAAAATATGACAAAGCTATTTACCAGCCTTAAATACCTAATAAAAGCTTTTATGCAGGTTCATGTACTTGCCATACTATTTACCATCGCCGCCAATAGCATTTTTGCTTACAGCAGCGCCAATGGTCAAATTTTGGAAGAAACCCGCATCGAAATCAAACAAAGCACCTATGATTTAAAAGGTCTCTTTGGTTTGATTGAGGAACAAACGGATTTCAATTTCCTCTACACCGAAGAGGAGATCCAATTATCCAATCGCGTGGAAATCGATCATGATTACCACAATTTACGCAGTCTATTAGAAGACCTCTCTCGTTTAAACGACCTGCGCTTTGAGCGTATCCACCGCATGATTTTGGTGAAGGATAATTCTGACAACACTCAGAATGCCAAGCCTGAAATCATGGAAATCCCCGCCAGAACGATCAAAGGAAAGGTAATGGACGCCAATAATGAGCCCTTGCCAGGCGCTAGTGTGCGCGTACCTAATACCGGCATTGGAACTACCACCGACTTTGACGGTAACTTCACCCTGGCTTTACCCGATACAGTTAAATCCTTAGAAGTTTCATTTATCGGATTCAAGACTCAAATCATCAACCTGGGTGAAAGCAATCAATTAAGCATTGTATTGGAGGAAGATAACAATGCCCTAGATGAAGTGGTGGTGATCGGATACGGTCAGCAAGAACGCGTAAAAGTGGTAGGTGCTGTTGGTGCCATCGATGCCAAAGAACTCAAAAACGTAGCCGCCTCTTCTTTTGATCAGCAATTAGCTGGAAAAATGTCGGGGGTAGTAATTAACCAGGCCAATGGCCAGCCCGGGGAAGGATCTCAAATTGTAATTCGTGGTACCGGAACCTTAACTGCCGGAACTAATCCTTTGATCGTAGTGGATGGCTTCCCCCTTACCGAAGGAAGCTCCATTAACTCCATCAATCCCAATGATATTGAGGAAATCAACGTACTGAAAGATGCTGCTTCTGCGGCTATTTATGGTTCTCGTGCTGCTAACGGGGTAATACTGGTAACCACAAAAAGAGGGAATCAAAATCAGAAAACTCAGTACAGTTTAGATGTGTACACCGGTTTCCAACAACAGAGCTCTGGCGTTGAATTAGTAGATGCTTACCAACATGCTCAATTCTTAAAAGAAGCTCGTGACTGGGGTTATGTATCTAAGGACCCCACCGTTCGCAGTGCCAGCGATCCCAACTCAGTTCGGGTTACTCGCACCATTAATGGTCAGGGTATCGATGGCCGCGAATTAAGTCTGGACTTCTTACAGCCCTATTTAGATGGTACCCCCGGCCTTACTAATACCAATTGGATGGACCTGGCTTTCCGTGATGCCGCTATTTCTAATTATGTATTCTCAGCGCAAGGCGGAAACGACAAAACCTCCTTCTATACCTCCCTCGGATATTTTGATCAGGAAGGAGTGGTCTTAGGTAGCGAATTCAAACGCTATTCCGCCTCCTTAAACTTGCAAACCGAGCTGAATGACAAGATTAAATTAGGCATCAACTTAAAGCCTTCTTACAGTGTACAAAACGCACCGGAACAAAGTAGTCGTTCATCGGGCACCTTGGCTTTAATTCCCTTGAGCTTTGGTTATTACGAGGCTTATAATCCAGATGGATCGGTAAACATCAGCGACCAGCTGGTAAATGAGCAAAGAGAGATTGAAGGGGTTCGCATTAATGGTACTCCAGTTGAAAACTTGGTAGCCACTGCCGAAAATGTAAAGAACCAATACAATCGCTTACGCGGATTTGGTAATGTGTATTTGGATGCGCAAATCCTCCCCGGTTTGGATTATCGTATTTCCATGGGTGGTGATTACCTCTCTATGCAGCGCGACTATTACTATCCGGCCAGTATTGGCTCTTACCGTACCCCGGCTCCGCGTTCGGATGCAAATGCCGAACAAGATGTTTTAAACCGCATGAACTATCTGGTAGAAAACACTTTGAATTATCGTAAATCCATCGGAGACCATAACTTCAATGTGCTATTAGGTCATACCTTCCAAAAGGAACACATCTACAGCACTTCGATTGAGGGTTCCGGTTTCCCGGATGACAATATCCAGAACGTGGCCGGTGCTAGTTCATTCACCGCTTCATCCAATCATGACATTTGGGCTCTGGAATCTTATTTAGGTCGTATCCAATACGATTATGCCACCAAGTATTTGCTTTCCTTGGCTATACGTCGGGATGGATCTTCTCGCTTCGGCCTCAATAATCGCTGGGGTAATTTCCCTTCCGTTTCAGCAGGCTGGATTGTAAGTCGTGAGAAATTCTTCCCTATCAATGATGTACTCACCTTCACCAAGCTTTCTGCAAGCTGGGGACAAACCGGTAACAATCAAATTGGAAACTACAGCTCTAAGGCTCTGGTTACCGATGACACCTATGTATTTGGAAATGCAATCCAACCAGGATACATCACTAGCACCGCTCCTAACCCCGACTTGGGCTGGGAAGTTGCTTCCTCCTTCAATATTGGTTTAGACTTGAGCTTCTTTAATGGAAAGATCGACCTGAATGCCGCTTATTACAAGACCAATACTCGTGACTTACTATTGGAAGTTCCTGTACCTCAGCAGACAGGCTACAGCACTGTATTAGCCAATATTGGTGAGATGGAAAACCAAGGCTTCGAATTGCAATTGGCTTCTAATAATATCAAAGTTGGGAATGTACGTGTAGGAATGAATGCCAATATCACTACCTATAACAATAAGGTATTAGCCTTAGGTCCTGGCCAGGAGCGTATTGCCACGGGTCGTGATCAGTTATTCGTAACCCAAATTGGTCGTCCGGTAGCGGAGATTTATGGTTATAATGTAATTGGCATTTACAAAGACGAAGATGAGATAGCTTCTACCCCACACCTCGACGGAACCCTTACTGGTGATTTCATCGTAGAGGACGTGAATGGTGATGGTGTTATCAATACCAAAGACCAGGTATCCAAAGGAACCTATGCTCCAGATTTCACTTATGGATTTGGTGGACAAGCGGAGTATAAGGGCTTCACATTTAGCTTCAATTTTGTTGGAGTTGAAGGTCGTACTTTGATGGATGGTGATATGGCCTCTTTAACGGAATCGGGTGAAGGATTTGCAGTTCCCAGCAAGTACTATTTCGAGAACCGCTACCATCCGGTGAACAATCCTGATGGATTCTTAGGACAACCTAACTTCGGTAATTTCTCTAACTCGAGAAAGATCTTACGCAGCTCGGTAGTAGTAGACGAAAACAATGGTGATTACCTGCGTTTGCGCGATGTTCGCCTAGCCTACAACTTCCCTCGCCGCATGATTAAGCCTCTGCGCTTAAGCTCTCTTCAGGTGTACATTTCTGCTAATAACCTCTTTACGATTAGCGACTGGCGAGGATGGAACAATGATGGAACCTCTAGCAATATCCTGCAATCAGGGTACAATAACGGCTCCAACTACCCCATCACTAAAACCTACCTGATCGGATTTAAAATTTCTCCTTTCTAATAAAGATCGACATGAAAAAAGTATTGCTTATTCTCCCCGTTTTTCTAGCCCTTCTTGCTTGCGAAAAGGAGCTTTTACAAAACCCAAATTCGGTAAAGGTGGCTGATAATTTTTACAGCACCGAAGCTGAAATGGAAGAAGCTGTAAACGCTGCTTATGCGGCCTTACAATACACCGGCGTATTTAACACTGCCATGCCTGCCATTGGCGAATTACCCGGTGAAGATGCTTATGATGAAACCCCGGCCAACGATGGTGGTGTATATGGAATGTTGGACCAATACAATGTGATCGCTCAGAGTAGCTTAATTGCCAATGTTTGGGAAGACAGCTATATTGGCATCCAACGCGCTAATATCGTTTTGGATCGCATCCAAAGCATTGCTTATGAGGATGCCCAAACCCGCGAATCGCGAATTGGTGAAATGCTCTTTATCCGTGCTTTGCATTACTTCAATTTGGTGCGGACTTTTGGCCCTGTACCCTTAGTGGTAGAAGAGGTTCGTAATCCCCAGGATTATTTCGGTCAAAACCGCGCGCCTGTTGCAGAGGTTTACAGCCAAATTAAAGCCGACCTTACAGAAGCCATCACCTTGCTTCCCGCTCGTACTGAGTCGAATAAAGCCCGCGCCGTAAAAACCGCCGCTCAAGCATTATTAGGAAAGGTAGAGTTAACCGAAGGCAATTACAGTGCTGCGCGTACACAATTCTTAGAAGTAGTGAACTCCGGAGCACATGATTTGGAAAGCTTAAATCAGGTTTTTTCGGCTGATAATGAATTAAATCCCGAAATCATTTTCGCGGTGCAATTCGCTTCAGGTATTAACTCCAATAGCGAAGGCTCGGATGCCTATCGCATGTTCAACCCTACTGGCCGAGTAGAAGGTGCGATGACTGGAACCAAAGGTCATGGCGTTTTAAAACCCGATTTCTACGCTTTATACGAAAGCAATGATTTGCGCAAAGGAGTGTATATCGACACCCTTTCTTCTGGGATTGCCTACAGCAAGAAAATCGCGGTACCTAACACGGTGGTGGGAGATGCTGAAAGTGACTGGGTGGTACTGCGCTATGCGGATGTACTCCTCATGCTGGCAGAAGTAGAAAACGAACTGGGAAATACCCCAGATGCCGTAGACTACCTGGATGAAATCCGTAATCGTGCGGGCTTAGCCGATTACAGTGGCAGCACTGCCAAAGCCGATCTTTTTGCTGAAATCGATTTACAACGTCGTAAAGAATTGGTTTGGGAAGGTCACCGTTGGTTCGACCTTTTACGTCAAGGTCGCGCCATGAGTGTATTGGGAATTAGCGATGCCAACAAATTGCTGATGCCATTGCCTGCCAGTCAGATTGCAACTGACCCTTCTTTAGCTCAAAATCCTGGTTACTAAACCCTATTGGGGAGCAGCTTCGGCTGCTTCCCTTTTATAAATCTAAATGATGAAGAAAAACACCATCCTTCTGGGAGCAGCTCTGCTATTGGCCGCCTGCCAGGAAGCACCAAAAACCGAGGCTACTGCCAATGAAAGCCAGGCTAAAGTTGAGAACGTAGCTGATCAGCATCAAACTATTGATGAGCTTATTGCCAATTTAGAAGATTCTAAAAACAAGGAAATCATAGTAGTAGCCCATCGTGGCGACTGGCGTAATGCCCCTGAAAACTCCTTACAGGCAATTCAAAACTGTATCGACATGGGCGTGGATATGGTAGAAATTGATGTACGCGAAACCAAAGATGGCCATTTGGTTTTGATGCACGATCAAACTATCGATCGTACCACTACCGGAAAGGGTAAAGTTTCGGATTGGACCTTAGACAGCTTGCAAGGACTTTTTCTAAAAGATGGATTAGGGGTAGCCACTCCACATAAAATCCCAACTCTGGAACAAGCCTTGGAGCTGAGCAAGGATAAGATCCTTTTAAACCTGGATAAGAGCTACAGTATTTTTGATAAGTGCTATGCCCTGCTGGAAAAAACCGGCACCCAAAAGCAGGTAGTCATTAAAGGGAATATCAGTCGACAGGAAGTAGAAGCTGAATTCGGTGAATATCTGGACAAGGTTTATTTCATGCCCATAGTTCGTTTATTCGAGCCTGGCCATAAAGCCAAGGTGGAAGACTATTTACAGCATCATTTACCGGTTGCTTTTGAGTTCACCGCTCCTCAAGACACGATTGCCTTCATAAAAAACTTCGCTGAAATTCGTGCTCAAGGCGCCGGCGTTTGGGTGAACTCACTTTGGCCTCATCACAATGGCGGTCATGATGATGAGCAAGCCGCTATGGACCCCAGTGTATATGATTGGTTCATTGAGAATGATATCGACATGATTCAAACCGATCGTCCGCAATTGCTCTTGAACTATTTACGCTCCAAAGGTTTACACCGCTAAAAGACACTTAATCCTTTCATCGGGATTGTTAAGCAGGAAATCCACTCTGATTCTTTCAGAGTGGATTTTTCTATTTGATACTTTTTAGGAAGAAGGTAAGCTTCTTAGATCTCTAGCCGCACTTACTATGCCCGCAATTCTTGCAATTCAAGCAACCTTCCTCATAAACTAAGGAGTCCTCACCACATTCACTGCAGGTACTATCCAATGCACGGGTTCCATCAGGCACAAACATCTTCAAAGCCCGAATCACCCCGTTCTTCCAGGTGTTTAAGAACTCATCATCCAAATGCAGATTACCTACCATGTGAATTACATCTAAGAGCGGCATTCCATGGCGCAATACCCCACTAATGAGTTTGGCATAATTCCAATATTCAGGGTTAAAGGATCGCGACAAGCCTTCGATGGTAATGCGATATCCATCACGGTCTTTGTATTGGAAATCATAGCGGCTTTTGCCTTGCTCATCTTTATTCTTAAGCACAAAACCTGATTTACACCAATGCGGTAAGTGGAAGGAGTCCTCTGTTCTACCGGTAAAGATTTCGTAGGGATGATCATTGAGCAAGCCAATCACCGCAATCCAACGCTCTTCATTATTATTGAAACGCACAATGCGGGCATCCAAAGAATGAGGACGTTCGGGAGCTTTGCGCTCGGCGATAAAGTTCTGTTCTTTCTTTTTCTCTGTGGATGAAACCAGAACTCCAGAACGACTACCTTCACGGTACACGGTAATGCCTTTACATCCACTTTCCCAAGCGATACGATAAATATCGCCCACCATTTCTTCGGAAGTATCCTCTGGAATATTTACTGTTACGCTAATAGAGTGATCCACCCATTTTTGAACCTTTCCTTGCAAGCGCACTTTACTGGGCCAGTCTACATCTCTGGCGGTAGATCCAGCATAGGGTGATTGAGCAACCAATTCATTTAATTGCTCTTCCTTCATATTTTCCACCTCAGTCAGATCGTGGCCGTTTTGCTTAAGCCAGGCTGCAAATTGGTGATGGAATACATTAAACTCTTGCCAGTGATCGCCTAAATCATCCACGAAATCCGTGCGGGTATTGGTGTCATTCGGATTAATCTTCTTCCTCCGCTTATAGAATACCATAAACACGGGTTCGATTCCGGATGTGGTTTGGGTCATTAAACTGGTGGTACCAGTGGGGGCGATGGTCAGTAAGGCAATATTCCTACGACCGTAAATCTTCATTTCCTTGATCAGATCAGGATCAGCTTCACCTAGACGACTGATAAACGGATTCTTACTTTCAAGTTTAGCGTCATAAATGGGGAAAGCACCTCTTTCCTTAGCTAATTCTACAGAGCCCCGATAGGTTTCCAAAGCTAGGAATTTGTGTACCTCTTCCGAAAAGTCAATGGACTCTTCCGAACCATAACGAAGGCCCAATGCAGCTAACATATCCCCTTCAGCGGTGATACCAATTCCGGTTCTCCGTCCTTGAATGGCTTTCTCGCGAATCTTTTCCCAAAGTAAAACTTCGGTTCTCTTGGTTTCATCACTCTCTGGATCTGAGTTCACCTTGGCCAAAATGGCATCGATTTTCTCTAATTCCAGGTCGATAATATCATCCGCAATCCGATGGGCGATGCGAATGTGCTTTTTAAACTTTTCAAAATTAAATGTCGCTGCCTCACTAAAGGGATTATCTACATAAGACAATAGATTAATCGCCAGCAGTCGGCACGAATCATAAGGGCAGAGTGGAATTTCACCACAAGGGTTAGTAGACACGGTTCTAAAACCAAAGTCGGCATAGGAGTCTGGAACCGATTCACGGATTACCGTATCCCAAAACAAAATACCGGGTTCTGCTGAGGCCCAGGCATTGTGAACGATCTTCTTCCACAAAGCTGCAGCATCCACCTCTCTAATTACGGATGGATTGGAAGAGTTTAGCGGAAAGGTTTGTTTATACTGCTCACCATTCAAGGCGGCCTTCATAAAAGCATCGCTAATTCGAACTGAAACATTGGCTCCGGTCACCTTGGTACCATCTAATTTGGCATCAATAAAGGATTCGGAATCCGGATGATCTACCGAGATGCTTAACATCAAGGCACCACGACGACCATCTTGCGCTACCTCACGAGTAGAATTACTGTAGCGTTCCATAAAAGGAACAATACCTGTAGAACTTAATGCGGAGTTTTTTACCGGTGAGCCCTTAGGGCGGATGTGGGATAAATCGTGCCCCACGCCGCCGCGACGTTTCATCAGTTGCACTTGCTCCTCATCTACCTTCATAATAGAACCGTAGGAATCCCCACGCCCATCATTACCAATCACGAAACAGTTGGAAAGGGAGGCAATTTGATACTGATTACCAATCCCGGTCATCGGTCCACCTTGCGGCACGATGTATTGAAAGCGATCTAAAACCTCAAAAACATCTTCCTTACTTAAGGGATTCGCATACTTGCTTTCAACGCGGCTGATCTCACTTGCCATACGCTGATGCATATCTGCAGGGCTCCTTTCGTAGATATTCCCTTGAGAGTCTTTGAGGGCATATTTATTCAGCCAAACTCCGGCGGCCAGTTCATCGCCCTTAAAATATTCAATTGCAGATTTTAAGGCTTCTTCATAGGTAAATGGTTCGTTTTGTATTAAGTCTTCCGTTGGTACAGAACTCATAGTGCAAGCTTTAGATTCAGAATATATGTGAGTAGATACAGTATGAAACTGGGTTCTGAAAAACACTTTGGGCACTCGATGCTGCAGCGGTAGGCATTTGCCTATTTACCTGGAAAAAATATGAGCAGACCTCAAAGCCTTGGCCTGCTTAATTTAGAAACAATCCCCCCAAAAAAAGGGGATAGGCAAATACATGGATTCACCCGTATTCTTCAGATAAATTAAAGGTAGCATCCTAAGCTTTAATATCCGGGAGCTGACTAGAAAAATCCCCGCAACTTATCCCCAAGGCTAAAACACTAACAAACTGTACCTTAAGACTATTTATCAACTTCCAAACAGAGCAGGTCCATGCTTTATTAGGCCTCAATTAAGCCCTGAGATTTAAGCCTACCTTCCAATGGTTTCGCAGCCGGAAAAAGAATATTATTTTCCAAATGGATATGAAGATGTAAATCATCTTCAAACTCCTTCAAGAGTGCAAATGTGACCTGGTAGGTATTACATCCATCCGGTGGACATTGATAATTATTAGATAGTCTGGATATTTCGCGAAAGCGCTCTCCTTCCGCATCGTGCTCATATACCATCATCCCAATAGGATTATGCACTTCACCAAAAGAAGCCATTTTTATGGGCTCACCGCTCATTTCACTTTTCACCATTTTTCGAACGTAGGGAAACAGCACAAGTTCTTCCTTCTTCATGTGCTGGCTTAAAGCCGATATCGCGGTACTAAACAGCCCGTTAATCTCTAATAGCTCTGGATGTCTTTCTCCATGCACCCTACATAGTTTATCCAGAAAAGGCTTAATCTCAATACTGCGCTTCTCCACATACTTATGATGTCTTTGCTCAATATAGTTCACCAAAACATCCAAAGGCCAGGTTTTGAAATCAACAGCAGGATCCAGGCCCTCGGATTGGGCCTTTTCCAAATCCTTTAATAATTCCCAGATGCTTACCCCTTTCTTCTCACAGGCCTCCGCAATACTTCTCCCTCCCTGGCAACAAAAATCAATGTTGTAAGATTTAAAAACTGTGGCCGTACGATAGTCTTCCGCTACCACTTCACCAATGGCACGATTTTCCATTTTGAACTCTTTTTCTATTTCGGACATTTTTGTCTTTTATTTAATTAAAAAAATACTACTGCTTTAAAAACACCTTTCCAGAATCCAAGCCATCTGCCAATTCCTTAAGGCTTGTACTGTGCAGCATATGCGAAAGACCATCTCGCACCGAAGCAAATTTAAAATGTACCGGACAGGGCTTATTTCCATCACATTGCGCAAGACCTAAACCACATCCAGTAAAGATCTCATCGCCATCAATGGCACTCACAATTTGATTCAAATGCACACTCCCAGCATCTTTAGGTAAACTAAAACCACCGCTTGGCCCCTTAAAAGAAACCAGTACCCCATTACGGGCCAACATTTGCAAAATTTTAGCGGTAAAAGCTTCCGGAGAATCGGTGGCCTGGGCGATTTGTTTCAAACCTACCCGCTGACCAGCATCCTGCTGCGCGATGTAAATCATAGCCTTTATACCGTACTCACATGCCTTAGAAAACATAGTCTCAGATTCCCGCCAAATATAAGGATTATTTTAAATAAGGATAAATAGGTCTTTTATTTTTCAAGCTTAAAAAGCACTGGTATTTAATGCTCATTTAGTCCTCCAACCCCAGCCCCTTTTCTTTATCAACATGAATCTATTCACCTTATTTACATCTGTTTACACATTAAAACTGACCCACATATTTGTCAGTCTTAAATCCTGCTAAAGCAAAATAAGGCTTGTCGAAAAAACCATTTCAAAAAGGTCAAAAGGCTATTTCGGATAAATTTGTCCTTTTTTATGATATAAATCATTTTTTGGGCTTTCATGCCCTAATACTTTAGCTCCATATTTCTAACAATCTAAACTCAAATGAGACACTTAAAAGTCATCCTGAGCGGAGTTCTACTACTAGCCCTCGCTTCATGTGGTAGAAGTAACGAAACTCAAAATACGACCAGCACCCACGATTCAAAAAGTACGGAAGCCCCACAAACAAAAGCCAAAACGGAAGCAATAGACCCTATGTCCAGCAAAGGTATTGGCCCAATAAGTAATGTGGTTCTGAATGATGCTATTGATGATAGCATGGCTGCTGAAGGGAAAGCCATCTTTGAGCAAAACTGCACGGCTTGCCACAAAACCGACAAAAAATACATCGGACCTGCACCCAAAGACATTTTGGAGCGCCGAACTCCCGAATGGATCATGAATATGATCATGAATCCAAATGAAATGATCCAAAAGGACCCAGTAGCTAAACAAGTCCTGGCCGAAGCTAATGGCGCCATCATGGCTGATCAAAACATCAGTGAAGAAGACGCCCGAAAAATTCTGGAATTTTTCAGAACCCTCTAATTCTAACAAATCAAGTGACTATGAAATCCTTTAAACCAATTTGGACCATGCTCATTGCGGCTTTACTCCTAGCCGCAGCTTGCACCGATACCAAAGCAAAGAAGTCCAGCGAAAACAAAGGAGCTATTAACAAATCCTCGGCAGCCGAAAAAGTATATGTGGCTCCAGGCGAATACGATGAATTCTACGCTTTTATGTCTGGCGGATTCAGCGGTCAGGTAAGTGTTTATGGCTTACCCTCCGGTCGTCTTTTAAAGGTAGTACCCGTATTTTCTGTAGATGGTGAAAAAGGCTATGGTTTTAATGAAGAAACCAAACCGCTCTTAGAAACCAGCCATGGATTTATTCCCTGGGACGATGCCCACCACCCGGAGCTTTCGCAGACCAATGGTAAGCCTGATGGCAAATACCTCTTTATTAATGGTAATAACACCCCAAGGGTTGCCCGAATCGACCTCAGCACCTTTGAAACTGCTGAAATTATCGAATTGCCCAATGCCGGGGGTAACCATAGTTCTCCCTTCACTACCGAAAACAGTGAATATGTAGTGGCCGGTACCCGCTTTAGTGTGCCCATTCCTCAGACTGATATGAGCATCGCAGATTATAAAGGGAAATTTAAAGGTTCCTTATCCTTTATTTCTGTAGATCCTGAACATGGTCACATGGATGTTGACTTCCAGGTTTTAATGCCCGGTTTTGATTATGATCTTGCCCACGGAGGTAAAGGAAAATCCCATGGTTGGATGTTCTTTACTACCTATAATACCGAAGAGTCTCATACCCTTAAGGAGGTAAATGCCTCTCAAAATGACAAGGATTACATCGCAGCTATTAATTGGAAAAAGGCCAAAGAATACATCGAACAGGGTAAATACAAAGAGATGGATTCTGAGTACCTTATCAATCGCTACGACGAAAAGAAACACCTGGCCGAAAGCATCACCCGGAAAAAAGTTCGTGTTCTCGACCCCACCGAATGCCCTGGAGTGGTGTATTTCTTACCTACCCCTAAATCTCCACACGGAGTTGATGTAGACCCTACCGGATCCTATATTATCGGTAATGGTAAACTGAATGCCAATTTAACCGTGCACAGTTTCGACAAAATGATTCAAGCTATAGAAAACAAATCTTTTGCCGACGAAGCCTATGGAATTCCAGTACTAAACTTCGAAGATGTGGTTGCCGGTACCGTTGAAAGCGGAGGCTTAGGGCCCTTGCATACTGAGTTTGATGGCGAAGGCAATGCCTATACCACCTTCTTTATCAGTAGTGAAGTGGTAAAATGGAAATTAGGTACCTGGGAAGTATTAGACCGTGTACCAACTTATTATTCTGTAGGTCACTTGATGATCCCAGGTGGGGATAGTAAAGAACCTTGGGGTAAGTATATGGTAGCCTTAAACAAGATTACCAAAGATCGCTATTTACCTACTGGCCCCGAATTGGCGCACTCCGCTCAACTGTATGATATCTCTGGTGATAAGATGGAGCTCATTCTCGACTTCCCCACAATTGGTGAACCGCACTATGCTCAAGCCATTGCCGCTGATATTGTGATGAATCGAAGTAAGAAGATTTATCCACTGGAAGAAAATGAGCACCCCCATGTTACCAAAAGTGAAGCGGATGCTCGAGTGGAGAAAAATGGCAATGAAGTGCATGTGTATATGACCACTATTCGCAGCCATTTTGCGCCCGATAATATCGAAGGTATTGAAGTTGGCGACAAGGTCTACTTCCACGTAACCAATTTGGAGCAAGACTGGGATGTTCCCCATGGATTCTCAGTTTTGGGTGCACAAAATGCCGAATTACTGATTATGCCCGGGCAAACTGAAACCCTGCTTTGGGAACCTTTAAAACCAGGGGTATTCCCCTTCTATTGCACCGACTTTTGCTCCGCTTTGCACCAGGAAATGCAAGGCTACCTCAGAGTATCTGCCAAAGGCAATGCTCCGGCTATCCTGGCTAGTACCGGAGATTAAAATCTACGCTTGAACTAATGAGGGGGCTAATCCTATTCCATTGACCCTTACAGTAGAGCCATTGAAAGGCCCCCTCCTTTTTTCGAATCGAAAATTTAAGCCATGAAAAGCGCCCCACGAATATTAGCCTTCATTGCTACTGCCTGTTTATTGATGTTATTCTTCTTCCCACTTTGGAGAATCACCTTAATAGCACCGCAATATCCTGATGGAGTTACCATGTACATCTGGATTCATCAAATAACCGGCACTAGTCCGGGAACCCTGCAAAACATCAATATTCTGAATCACTATGTAGGGATGAAAATGATTGAACCCAATAGCATTCCAGAGTTAAGCTACTTCCCTTGGGTGGTTGGCGGCTTAGGCCTGATGGGATTCCTGGCCGGTATCATAAACCGTTCAAAATTCTATCTCAGCTGGGCCTCTGTCTTTTTGATTTTGGCCATTCTGGGAATTTATGATTTCTACTTATGGGAATACGATTATGGCCATAATCTAAGCCCTACCGCACCGATTAAGGTTCCAGGTCAGAGTTATCAACCTCCACTTTTTGGATCTAAAATGCTACTGAACTTCAATGCTATTTCCTATCCCGCAACCGGAGGTATTTTCATGGGCATTGCCTTAATACTTTCGATCCTTGCAAGTTGGATTCGCATCAAATTAAACAAACTAAAAACTCAATCCTAGAGGGCGAAGCCCAATAATTTAATACTCGCAGGATGAGCGAGTCTAAAACCCACCACATCATGAAATACTTTGTTCTTTTTGCCGCCATCAGTTTCTTATGGGGCTGTAAACCCGAAGCCAAGGCCATCGAGTACGGAAAAGAAGCTTGTGACTATTGTCGGATGAGTATCGTAGACGAAAGATATGCCGCTCAATTAGTAAGCACAAAAGGGAAGAGCTACAGCTTTGATGCCCTCGAATGCCTACTCCATTACAAGTCGGAGCACAGCGAAAAATGGGCTATGGAATTAGTAAGTGATTACCAAAAGCCCCGGCATTTGATTCCCGCTCAAGGGGCCTGGTTTTTAAGAAGTAAAAATCTCCCCAGCCCAATGGGAATGTACCTTACTGCTGTGGCCAATGAAGAGGAGGCCAAAGCCTTACAAGCACAAGAAGGAGGTAGCCTTTACAGCTATCCGGAACTGCTGGCCGAATTCAGCACATTACCAGCGCTATGAACAGATATTTGGTTGTTATAGTCATAGTGATGGTTTGGGGCGTGACCGCCATGGCCAAAGAGTGGGAAGTGGGTCCCTCTCGGGCGGTCACTTCCCTTTATCAAGCTATTGAAATGGCCAATCCTCAGGATACCATTTGTGTTAATCCTGGAGATTACAAGCTTAGCCACACACTTGTGCTAAAAAAAGCGGTGCATCTCATTGCTTGCGGTGAAGTGAGGCTTTATGCCCCCGAAAAAGCCGGAATCTTTGAAGTACGCGCTGACTCTGTTAGCATCAGTGGTTTTACCCTACTCAATGTTCCCAAGAGCTACACCAAAGATTTAGCCGCCATCTGGGTGGATTATGCCCAGCACTTTGAGCTCCGCGACAATCATATTAAAGATTGCTTTTTTGGCATTTTCTGCACCAAATCTCAAAATGGAAAAATCGCCGGCAATCAGATTTACGGTAATGCCAAGGAAGAACATTCCTCCGCTAATGCCATTCACCTCTGGCATTGCGATAGTGTACAGATCAGCGCTAATCAGGTAGAACATCATCGGGATGGTATTTATCTCGAATTCACGGATAATTCGGTGATCGACCAAAATTTAAGCCGTGATAACCTCCGTTATGGCCTGCATTTTATGTTCAGCAATAATGACATCTACCACAATAATACCTTCAGCAAAAATGGAGCAGGAGTAGCCGTAATGTTTAGTGATCATATTAAAATGACCGGCAATCATTTTCTGGAAAACTGGGGCCGGGCTTCCTACGGACTGCTCTTAAAAGAAATTTACGATAGTCAGATTAAAGGCAACACCTTCGAGAAAAACACCACCGGCATCTTTAGTGAAGGAAGTAGCCGCATTGCTTTTGAAGCCAATCATTTTAAAGCCAATGGCTGGGCCATCCGCATGCGGGGCAGTTCCATGGATAACGAAATTTCCTTCAACAACTTTGTATCCAATAGCTTCGACATCGCCACCGATGCGAAGAAAGACCATAATCGCTATTTTAATAATTACTGGGATAGCTATGAAGGATACGACCTTAACAGAGATGGCTTAGGAGATGTCCCACATCGCCCGGTTAATCTGTTTAGCTACCTGGTTTCGAGGATCGACGAAAGCATCATCCTACTTAAAAGCTCCTTTATCGAAGTACTCAATTTTGCGGAGAAAGTAGCACCGGCCGTTACCCCCACTAATCTGGTCGACGAAGAACCTTTAATGAAGCCCATGCTCTAGCTAATTCTCCTCTCTTAAACCCACAACAACCATGATAGAATTTAAAGACATAGAAAAAAGCTTTGGTCGCCAAGCGGTACTATCGGGTATCAATTTAAAATTCGACCAGCCCGGAATTTTTGCCATCCTGGGACCCAATGGATCCGGGAAAACCACTTTAATAAAAAGCCTGATGGGGATGGTTTTTCCCTCCGCCGGAGAAATTTGGATTGATGGCCGTTTAAAGAAGGGGAATGAATATCGAAATTCCATTGCTTATCTCCCCCAAATTGCGCGCTTCCCCGAAAACCTCAGCGTGAGTGAATTCCTAAGTTTCATCGAAAACATCCGGGGACAAGGCAGTCGTAAAGAAGAGCTCAGTGTAGTTTTTGGTCTCAATGATTTTAAGGACAAAAAATTGAGAACCTTATCCGGAGGTATGCGCCAAAAAGTAAATCTGGTGAGTGCCTTAATGTATGACACCCACACTATTATTCTGGATGAGCCTACTATCGGACTGGATCCCATTGCTTTGATCAATCTCAAAAACTGGATTCGAAAAGAAAAAGAAGCGGGGAAAACCATCCTCCTTACCACGCATATCATGGACATCGTTCAAGAATTGGCCGATGAAATAGTTTTTATCCTCGAGGGTAAAGTGTATTACCGCGGTTCTCAAGAAGAACTTCTCAGCCAAACTCAAACGGAAAACACGGAACAGGCCATTGCTCAATTGCTCAGCCTGCAAAAAGCATCTTGATCATGAATAAGGTATTTAAATATTGTTTTCTCGATTTGATCCGCAGTCGGTGGACCCTGGCCTATGGACTGTTTTTTATACTTAGCAGCGGCGGATTGCTTTACCTAAGTGGTGATAGCAGTAAGGTAGTGGTAAGTTTAATGAATGTAATTATCCTCTTGGTGCCGCTCATCAGTATGATTTACGGCATGATGTATATGTACCAGGTACGGGATTATGTGGAAATCCTCCTGGCGCAACCCATCTCCCGTAAAAGCATCTTTGGTGGATACATCCTGGGGCTGAGTGCCGCACTTAGCATTTGTGTGGTTTTGGGCTTACTGATACCACTACTCTTTTTTGATCCGCAGCAAATATTTCAGGCTCAATGGCTCATGCTAATTGGCATCTCAGTAATTCTGACCATTATCTTTTGCATCCTGGCCAGTTTTCTGGTCCTCAAACATGAAAATCGCCTAAAAGGCTTTGGCATTGGCTTATTCATTTGGCTATTCCTGGCGGTAATCTATGATGGCTTGTTCTTAGTAATCCTGGTTGCCTTCGAAGCCTATCCGGTGGAACAAATGGCTCTGGGACTTACCCTGGCCAACCCGGTAGATATGGGTCGGGTTTTACTCATCTTTCAATTAGATTACAGTGCCTTGATGGGTTATACCGGAGCCATATTTGAAAAGTTTTTTGGCACTCTTCAAGGTACAGTGATTATCGGATTTGCCTATTTGCTGTGGATCGGTTTCCCCTCATGGCTGCTCCTTCGAAAAGCGCAGCTCAAAGATTTTTAGCCCCGATTTAGGATGTGGATGGCAAATTCGAATGCCTACCTTGCCTTTAGAAACCGGTATTATACCCTCAAATAATTTAACGCTTGCCAGACTTGAAGTTCAAAATAAGATCATGGTCCCTAACGGTGTATCTGGGCATAATTGCTGCCTTGATTGGCCTTCTACTGCGTTCTTATTTTGTATGGCCTCAGGCATTTAACTTCCGCTTTATGCTGCATGCGCATTCCCATGCAATGCTGTTGGCCTGGCTCCTGGGGGCTTTAATTTTGATCATTTACCAACAATGGGAAATTAAGCTATCGCAAAGCACTAAGATTCTATTTTATGGATTAGCCCTAAGTGTGGTGGGCATGCTTTGTTCTTTTCCCTTTCAGGGATATGCTGCTATTTCCATTTCCTTTTCCACCTTACATCTCTGGCTAAGCTATGTGCTCTTTTACCGACTATTTCGAGCCTTAAAAAACCGAGGACCTTCCGCTAAGCTTCTCCGCACCGGCATAGTCTTGTTTTACCTCTCCTCTCTAGGCCCTTATTGTTTAGGTCCTTTAATGGCCAATGAAATGCAAAGTTCGCCCTGGTATGATCAGGCGATTTATTTTTACCTGCACTTCCTTTATAATGGTAGTTTTTTCTTTTTCCTTCTGGCTATTATCGTGCATAAATTGAAGTTGTTTAGCGATGGAAAAGGGTTTCAACATTTCTATTTACCCATGCTTTGGGGCAGCATCTTTAGCTATGCCTTAAACCTCGAGTATTCCTTCGATCAATCTTGGATTTACCTGTTGGCTGCACTGGGATCAACCGCACAACTTTATGCGGGTATCCGCTTTATTAAAGCTGTTTTCCGAAAAAGGATCAGTAATCATCTTAAGCTCATCCTCTTCCTCCTTTTCTTTAAATGGATCTTTCAAATCCTGGGCTCCACTCCACTTATTGCAGAGCAAATCCAATTCAATCGCTTCCTACTTATTGCCTATCTGCACTTTATCTTCCTGGGGATTTACACGCCTTTTATTTGGGAGATGCTAAAAAAGCGCATCCCGGCCTTCAATAAATGGATGATTGCCTATTGGCTACTGTTTATTCTTAGCGAAATTGCCTTGATCGCGCCTTCCTTAAAACTCACACCGGGATTTCAATCCTGGCCGATCCTCACCTTTTATATCTATGCTGGCTTTGTTTCGATTTGGTTGATCCTCGCTTTTTCCTATCTCAAAAACCTGCGTAAAAACACCTCCTACCATCTGGAATCAAACTGATAAGAAAGCTTAAGTCTCGATGATAGTCAATGACAAGGCCACAAAATGAAAAAGCATCCCTATTTAAGATAAAAATGTCCTTTATTTTTCTACTTCCTGATATTTCTCATCCTTTGAGGCTCCAAGCCCCACTACATTTGAACTAATGAAAGCTTTTTTAGCACATAGCATTTTAGGGTTTAGCCTGTTGTTCTCGCAGCTTTACAACAGTGTTATCACTGCTGTGTATGAGCTTAATTATCAGTATTACTCTACCGTGCTTTGCGAAAACGCTGATAGACCAGAACTTCATTGCGAAGGGAAATGCTATTTCGCTAAGCAATTGCAACTGCATGAGGATTCGGAGCCCAGCAGCCCTCCCAGACTCTTGCCCGAACTTTTACTGTTTAGTCAGGATTCTCTAAGCGAATTGAACTTAGGAGTTAGTCTTCCTACGGATGAAAGGCCTGCGTACTTTTTAAAGTCAAAAATTCAGTCCCCCTCTTTAACAGAGATAGACCATCCTCCCAAAGCTTAAAGCATTTCTCTCCTTCAACTATTGTTTTAAACTTTAAAGAAATCAAGATGAATATCTCAAAAAAGTGGGGTACTAGGGCTTTTGCCTTAGGCCTGGCCCTGCTGTCTATTTCCTGCAAAAAAGAGCCGGATAACAAAGGGCAAACAAGTCCCGACAGTCCTTTACAGAATTACGTTTATTATGGTGAAAAGTCCACAGCTTTCGCCGATGTGAAACTCTACTTTGCTGAAGATGCTTTTGTGGGTTACAATCGCGTGGCGGTGGAACTATTTGAAAGCGGCAGTCAACAAAGAATTGAAAACGCTTCCCTATCATTTCTCCCCCTCATGGATATGGGCACCACCAAACATAGCTGCCCTTTCGACAACCCTGTTTACAGTGCAGAGCTTGAAGCTTATCAAGGTAGTGCCACCTTTATTATGCCCAGCAGTACTATGGCCAGCTGGACCTTTGGCCTGATTGTCAATCACAATGGAAATATCGACACCCTCAGCTTTAATCTTGAAGTGAAAGCTAAGGCCAAAGCCAAAGTGATCAGCTTTATTTCTGCTGCGGATAGCCTAAGTGCCATTTTCATTGCCCTAAAAGAGCCCAGCAGTCCGGAAATTGGTTTGAACACTCTGGAGCTGATGGTCTACGAAAAGGAAAGCATGATGTCATTTCCGCCTGTGAGCGATTTCAGTATCGAAGTAGAACCGGAAATGCCCTCCATGGGACATGGATCTCCCAACAACGAAGATCCCATATCGATTGCCAAAGGTCTTTATAGGGGCAAGGTAAATTTTACCATGAGCGGATACTGGAAGTTGCACCTGAAAATAAAAGATGCCAATGGCCAAACGCTGAATGAAGATGCCGCTTTCGACATCAGCTTTTAAGTAAACATGTGATTCCTAAACCGGATTTGGCTTAGGGCGCCGAGCAATTATCAGCGCCCTAAGTCCATCCAAAAGTCTAAACCATGAAATGGATTTGCACAGGCTTTTTTATTCTGCTAGCCAGTCTTTCCCGAGGCCAATCAGATACCCAAACCATCGATCTTAAGCACCTGAGCTTGGATGAAGTTCTGGTTTTGGATAATTGGGAAAATAAGGACGCCCTTAAAAAAACGGCCGATAATCATCAGTTGGAACTTCAACTCAAACAACTCAAAGGGGTAAATCTTATTTCGCGAGGCAGCTTTGCGCAAGAACTGATATACCGAGGTCAGGCCGATGGTCGAATTCAGGTGAAACTCAATGGCATGCGAGTTTACCATGCCTGTACAGATCGCATGGACCCATCTACCTCCTATATTGTTGCTAACAATTTAAGTTCTGCTGAGCTAGCCTCATCCTGCGAAAGCCAATGCAGTTCTAATGGCTTGGCCGGCAGCATTAATCTTAAAACCAAAGAAGCGAGCTTCGATAAGTCCAAGATCTGGCGTTTTGGCTTTAGCCAGCAATTTCAGACGAATACTCATGGTCTGAATTCTGCTTTTTTTGTGGAGAGTAATTCCGAAAAATTGGCTTGGCGACTGAATGGCACCTGGTTAAAAAATGCCAATTATCGAGACGGTCGCGGACAGGAAGTATTGTACTCACAAAACGAAAAGCAAAACTGGGCCCTGAATTCAGTTTACCGCCTATCTCCAAAACAGTTTTTAAAATTGGATTTCATTTTTGACCTGGCCACCAATGTAGGATATCCAGCCCTTCCGATGGATGTTGGCCTGGCCAGAGCATTTATTGGCGGACTCAGCTATCACAGCTATCACCCTCTGGGGCCCTTTGCCAATTTCGAATTGAAACTATACCATAATGACATCTACCATGAAATGGATGACACACAGCGAGAGGAGGTATTTATGCATATGGATATGCCCGGATGGAGCCGCACCTCCGGTATAAGTTTGGAAGCCATGAATTGGAAGACGGGAGCACATCGCATCAACCTGTTTACGGAGTATTACAGCAATTTCAGAAGGGCTGAGATGACAATGTTCCCCAGCAACAGCAATGAATCCGCCATGTTTATGCTTAGTTGGCCTGATGGGCGCCTTAATGGTATGGCATTGGGAATAAGTGATCATTGGCATTTTGCTAAAAACAGTGTGCAGAGCACCATCCGATTTGATCATGAAAGCTCCTCAATCCTGTCTGAAATCGGCAAAGACCAATGGACCGGGATGGGCTACACCTTAAAATCCCCCAGAAACTTTTTACTGGCTCAAATCAAAACGGCATTCCGTCATCAACTCAATCCAAAAATCAGCCTAAACAGTGCAATAAGCATCGGATCCCGCGGTCCTACCACTTCAGAGCTTTATGGCTTTTACCTATTTAATGCACACGATAACTATGATTATTTGGGGAATCCAGATTTGGAGGCCGAACAACTTTTAAGCTTGGAAATTGGTCAAAGCTATCGCTCGGAAAAATTACAATTTAGCACAAGCCTATTTAGCCAATTCTATCGCAATTACATCTTTGGTATAAACACGAACTATGATGCGATGACCTTCGGAGCCAAAGGACTTCGAGAATATCAAAACCTGGGCCATGCCACTTTCTGGGGCATGGAACTGGCAGGGGAATACGCATTTA
Organism: Croceimicrobium hydrocarbonivorans; assembly: GCF_014524565.1. Taxonomy (NCBI): domain Bacteria; kingdom Pseudomonadati; phylum Bacteroidota; class Flavobacteriia; order Flavobacteriales; family Owenweeksiaceae; genus Croceimicrobium; species Croceimicrobium hydrocarbonivorans. The sequence goes on from NZ_CP060139.1 coordinate 1,127,952, forward strand.
ACAAAAAGCTAGGCAGCCGGATCAAATTAGACTATTTACGAGGCTTTCATCCCGATTTCGATCTACCCCTAATTCCACCACTACAAGCTCTAGTAGCCCTAAACTACCGCTATAAAAATTTCCGCTTATTAAGCCAAAGCCGGATGGCAGCAGAACAAAAGCATTTCAATACAGCCTATGGCGATCGCTATACACCGGCATATATGCTCTGGGATGCCGGAATAGAGTACCAGCTGGATATGGAAAAATACCAGGCTACATTTAGTCTTAATGCCAATAATCTATTCAATCAATATTACCGCGATCATCTAAACTGGGGGGCCTTCCCAAGTATGGGCCGGAATCTGATTCTTAGCCTGTCCCTTAAATTTTAAGCTAGAAAGTAATGAAGCCTAATCCATTATTTAAGATCATGAACGCCTTCATAGTGATAAATATCATTTCCCTGCTCAGCCAGGCATTCTACTTTAGTTTGGGTAATTAAGCGCAATGGGCATATGCGACAGTTTTTAACTTTCTTCCTACTCTGTGGTTTTGTGTTTTCCTGCAGTAAAGATGAAACAGCCCCTTCGGAACCTCAGGGCAGGATTTCAATTGACTTTCGACATTTTGCGGGCACAGACTCCCTTTTAATTGGTAAAGAGTATTACCCAAATGCAGCCGGAAATGAATACCGGGTCTCCTATTTAAAATACTTCATTAGCGGACTTAGTCTCTATAAAAACGGCCGAAAAATCTGGCAAACCAAGACTCCTCCCATTTCCATCAATGCCAAATACCAGGATTGCTTACAAGCCGCTTTTGAGCAGGTTCCTGTCGGTAGCTATGATTCTTTATCCTTCGCCTTTGGTATTGTTCCCGAATACAACTACCATGGAGGATTTGAAATCAGCAATGATGACTATGATATGTACTGGCCCCTCAATTTGGGTGGAGGATATCACTTTATGAAGTTTGAAGGTCATTGGCGAGATGGAGATGAATTCGGCACTTTCGCCTTTCATGTTGGGGCTAACGAAAATCTGATCATCCATGGTTTTAAGCTTCCGCTGGATGTGCAGGAAGCTCAGAGTACCTACATCATTATGACCATGGATACCCACGAATGGTTCGAAAATCCCTATTTATTTGACCTCAGCAAGGAAAACGGGTACACCATGGGTAACCAGGGGCAAATGAATAATTTGGTATTAAACGGCCAACATGTCTTTAAGGCTAAACTGCAGGACTTCTAAATAGCTCCAATCATGAGACTCTTTCAAACCTCACAAAAAACCCTGCCCGCCTCTATTCTTGTAAGCATTCTCCTAGTTATGTTATTGAGCATGGCCCTGAGTTGCCAAAAAGAAAGTAACCAGACAACCAGGCTCAAGCCCTATATTATTGAGCTCCCAAACAGTTTTCCCAGGCTTGAAATCCCTGAAGATAACCAGCCCTATATGGAGCGCATTGCCCTAGGGCGCAAACTGTATTACGACTCTACTCTGAGTAATGATGGCCGCGCCTGTGCCAGCTGCCACATTCAAGCACAAGGCTTTACCAAATCCAGTCAAAACGTAATGCCTGTACTACACCATGCAAATCTTGCTTGGAAAAACCGATATATGTGGGACGGTAGCAAGAGTGGAAGCCTGGAGGAGCTTATGTACTTTGAGGTGACTGAGTTTTTTAATACCAATGTTTCCAAATTTAACAGTCACCCAGAATATCCCGAGCTTTTCGAGGAAGCCTATAATTCCTCAACCATTACAGCTGAAGACCTTGCCAAGGCTCTGGCCCAATTTGTACGCACCTTAATTTCTGCCAATAGTAAATACGACCAAGTAATGAGTGGCGAGGCTACTTTCACCGAATTAGAAGTCAAGGGGCATGCTATATTTACCGGCGAAAGAGGAAGCTGTTACCACTGCCATATTCCTCCGCTATTTACCGATAACAGAGTGCATAATATTGGACTGGACAGCACTTATGAAATCCCGGCAAATCAAGGCTATTTCCATAGCTCCGGCGATTCCAGTCATCTGGGACATATGCGCACGGCAAATCTTCGCAATATTGGTTTAAGGAGCAGCTTTATGCATGATGGTCGCTTCAATGACCTGAAGCAAGTATTGGAACATTATAGTAATGGTGTAAAACAGAGCCCCAGCTTAGATCCGGTAATGATTAAGTCAAATGGGTCTGCGAAACTTCATTTTACTACGGAAGAAATAGAAGCCCTGGAAGCTTTCCTCAATACTCTTACAGACTCCACATTTATATCCAATCCCGAACTTAGTGAAGCCTAAATCATGAAAACCTTAGCCCGCTCGGGCCACTTAAGCATTAGTCGGATTTTCACTTTCGAAATGGCGCATGTACTTAGCAACCATCACGGTCTTTGCAAAAACCTACATGGTCATTCTTATAAACTGCATATTAGCTTAAGTGGAAAAGTTATCGATGATCCTGACGCCGCAAATGACGGGATGATCCTAGATTTTGGTGAACTCAAGGAAATCGTTAATCAGCATATTCTTAGCAAGTTTGATCATGCATTAGTGGTATACCAAAAGGCTGCCAATGCGCAAGACTTACTTAATTTACCCTTTGAACGAATTGAAGTATTAAACTTTCAGCCCACCTGCGAAAATCTGGTTTTGCACTTTGTCCATTTACTGGAATTAAATCTTCCAAAAAGGATTAAGCTTCACAAGCTAAGACTGTATGAGACAGCAAATTCCTACTCGGAATGGCAAGCTTAAACGGCACATTTCCTAATCCTTTTCCAAGCCTCTTAATTTCCTCGTCCGCTATATTCTCCGCTCTAATTATCGGCAAAACGCTTCTGGATACAATTGCTGTTTTGGCTTTTCAGCCTGACCTATGCTGCTATTTGGCATGAATGATGATATCTTGTGGACGCTTAAATAGGTTTATTTAGATATTCCAATGTCAAAACAAATCTTACCACTTAGCATTAGTATTAAAACTCTGATCAAATTACTCCCTATGAAAAAAGCCCTACTCCTTTTATTTACATTCGGTACCTTCAGCATGAGCGCCCAAGGTTTAATTAGCAATCAGCTACATCACGGTCATCAAGCCGAAGCGGAAGGAGCCATTGGCCCTCAATGTGGCTCGCACTTCCTAATGGTGGATCAGGACCAAAAAAAACCTGGCTATCTGGATGCCTCCAATAAGGCTCTGCAAAATATTATTGAGAATCTTGAGCACAAGTCCAAGACCAGTACTACCGCTACCTTAACCATCCCGGTCGTATTTCATGTTGTCTATAATAATGGGGATGAAAATTTACCGGACTCGGTTTTCCAAAATCAAATCCGAGTTTTAAATGACAATTACAGTCGCCAAAATGCGGACACCAGTTCCCTGCGTCCCGAATTCCAACCTTATGTTGGAAATCCCAATATTCAATTCGTTTTAGCGAGCCAAGACCCGGATGGCAATCCTACTAATGGCATTGCCCGAACCAGCACCAATGTGGAGCATTTTGGTGGTATCTTACCCTATGGCCCTAATCAATCCGCGCAAATTCAGCAATGGGTAGCCGATAGCTTATTCTATAATTTATTTCGGATCACCGAAGACAGTCTGGGTGGAGCCAGCGCCTGGGACACCGAGCGCTATCTTAATATCTGGGTTGGTGACCTGCGCATTTTCGAACCGCAATTCAACAATTTTGAAGAGTTGGTTTTCTTAGGCTTAGCTCAGCCACCCGGTAATCATCCCAATTTTGCAGGTACGGGTTTCGACACCCTCCAATACAGTGACGGCGTATTGATGCACTATGTTGCAATCGGGCCTAATAACCCAATCGATTACCCTGCTGCCTATGCCAATTTAAACAGCACTCTAGACGAAGGAGACCTGGTAAGTCATGAGGTGGGCCACTACCTTGGATTGCGTCATATTTGGGGAGATGGTGGCTGTTCCGCCGATGACTATATCGATGACACCCCGCTTTCGAACAATTCCAATCAGTTTAGCTGCAACAAGCAAAGAAATTCCTGTGTGGACAGCATTGGCGGTGCCGATTTACCAGATATGATTGAAAACTTCATGGACTACAGCGCAGATGCCTGCCTAAACTCCTTTACGGTCGATCAAGCGGCAGTGATGCGCGCAACCCTATTTACTTATCGTCCGAATGTATTTACCATCGGACAGGAAGAAATCGCCCTGGCTAGTAGCATTCAGTGCTTCCCTAATCCAAGCTCCGGAAAAATTAACATCGTTTCAAATGCCGATCCACAAGATCTTCAAGTTAAGATTTTCAATAGCGCGGGAACATTGATTTCCGAAAACCACTTTCATTCTGAAACCAAAATTGAACTGAATTTGGAAGGACCATCAGGACTGTATATCGTTCAAGTGAGCAGTGCTCAAGATCAGGTTAGTTTTAGAGTTTTGAAGCACTAAAAGAAAACCTTTTAAACCCATCAAAAAGCAAAAGGGCCTGGAATTAAGTTTTCAGGCCCTTTTGTTTAATAAATAATATAAGCTAGCAAGCTTCATAAATGAAGATCTTTAAAAAACATAAACACTTGAATCAAAGTCTATTGACTACTCAACCTCCTTAATTAAAACTTGATAAACACCCTTATTAGCATAGCCATCAGCTTGCACCAAACCGGGCTTCAATTCAGACAGGACCCAAGTCAAGCTTCTCAAATTCGTAACCTCTATTAAACGCGCCTCATCATTAGCTAAGAAGCATAAGGTCATCCCCTCACTTTTAGGGTTGAAACGTATAAGGTAAATCCCTTGTTCCGTTTTCAAATCCACTTCATCAAAGTGCGCCTCCGAAAGAGCCGGTATCTCAGGAAAAGCTCTAAACTTCATTACATCCCTAAAAGGATCATCCCAATCTAGCCAATCCGGGTGATCTAGTTGATTCCCTTCCAATAAAGCTTCCACCTCCTCATTCTTTAAAACCCTTGATTCAAGTGAGTAAGAGCCGCACACAGCATAAGACTTCCAAGTATTTAGTTCCGATCCCATAGCCTCATTGGAGCCTTTGATTTTAGCAAAAAGATGGCGTACATAGAAAAATGGAAATATGAAGATCAGTAGAATGCCCTCAAGGACCTCCTTAAACTTTGTTAATCTACTATAAGCAGAATAATATTCACTAAGCTCAAATTTCACCTTAAGAATCTTTAATTCCTTGTTAGTTCTTAGAAACGGAAATCTAATATACCGCTGAGTACAATACCAAATAGTTCCGTAGCGGTATTTCCCTTTTAAAGTGAGCTGCATCTTATGACACCCAAGCCTCCCGATCCAAGCTCCGATACTGTACCGCCTCCGCTACATGGTCGGCTTTAATCGATGAGGAACCTTCCAAATCCGCAATGGTGCGTGCCACCTTTAAAATGCGATCATAAGCCCGACCGCTAAGGTTTAGTCTTTCAATGGCCAATTTCAATAAATCCCGACTGCTTTTGTCCAAGGCACATACTTCTCTTAATTGCCGACTGTGCATTTGTGCATTGGCATAAATTCCTTGGCTTTTTTCAAAGCGATGATTTTGGAGTTCCCGAGCCTTTACTACTCTTTCACGTATGGCTTCACTGCTTTCCGCCATTTCGGTCTTTGCAATTTCGTCAAAGGATACGGGACTTACCTCTACATGGAGGTCAATTCGATCCAAAAGGGGCCCTGATATTCGATTGAGGTATTTCTGTACCGCCCCCGGCGCACATACGCAATCTTTGCTGGGATGATTAAAATAGCCACAGGGGCAGGGATTCATTGAAGCTACCAACATAAAAGAGGCCGGGAAGTCAACACTAAAACGAGCTCGGGAAATGGTTACTTTACGATCTTCCATGGGTTGCCGCATTACCTCCAATACTGTTCTTTTAAATTCGGGCAATTCATCCAAGAAGAGAATCCCATTATGAGCCAAGCTGATCTCACCCGGCTGCGGGTATCCTCCGCCGCCTACCAGAGCGACATCAGAAATAGAATGATGTGGACTGCGATAAGGCCGCTCTGCCACCAAACTTTGCCCCTTCTCCAATCGTCCGGCCACGGAGTGTATCTTGGTAGTTTCCAGAGCTTCCTGCATACTCATGGGAGGCAAAATTCCAGACATCCTCTTGGCTAACATGGTTTTACCTGCTCCTGGTGGACCAATTAAGAGCACATTATGGGCTCCAGCTGCGGCTATTTCCAATGCGCGTTTCACATTAGATTGACCCTTAACTTCCGAAAAATCAAAACTGGGTTCAATAGCCTTTTTCCGAAACTCATCTTCAATATTTATTCGCAAAGCCTCCATAGGCTTTTCACCACTTAAATGCTCGACTGTTTGCAAAATATTGGCGGCTCCAAATACTTTTATCCCCGAAACCATTGCCGCTTCTCGTGCATTTTCTTCCGGTAAAATAACGGACTTAAAGCCTTCCTTTCGCGCTTGTAATACCGATGCCAAAACTCCTTTCACCGGCACCAGACCACCATCAAGAGACAGCTCTCCAAGTATTAAATACTGCTGTAAATCAGGAAAATCCCTTTGCTGCGAGGCCGCCAGCACCCCTATTGCAATGGGCAAGTCATAAGCAGAACCCTCCTTTCGAATATCAGCCGGAGCAAGGTTTACCGTAATTCGAAATCCGGGCCATTTCAAAGCATTATTTCGCAAGGCTGCCACAATTCTATGTTGACTTTCCTTTACCGCCGAATCGGGTAAACCCACTAAATAAAAATTAACTCCTTGATCCGTATGAGTCTCTACGGTTATGGTTGTAGCAGTCACACCGAGCACGGCACTGCTATATGTTTTTACGAGCATATTCAGGTTTTGGGTTAATCAAGAATCAGGTATAATTAATAGGCATTAGTTATCAAGCCCATCTAAGCATAAAAAATCATTCATCCGTCACTAAAGAACATTGATTAATAGTTGGTCGAATCAAAAATATTTACTTTTGTATTTACCTTTTTTTAAAAGGATTTATTAAACGTTTAAAAACTCACAACAACATGTCTAGAGTACCAAAATCCGCACACACACCGAAACAAGTTGCCGAATACCTGAAGAGTCAAATTGCTGTTCGCGGAGAACGTGGTTTAAAAAATGCTTTCGCCGTTCAATTCTTCTCTCATTTTAGTGGAGAAGAACTGGAAGATATCATCGCTTCTTTCCAGCGTGAACTCAGCAAGCGTTCCGACGCCGAAATCGAGCGTTTACGCGGGATGTTGGAAGCAAAGAGCGGTAAAACTGTAGAACTGAAAGACTAGTTCAACAGCTTCTAACCGTTTTAAAACGTTTAAGGCTCACTTCTGTGAAGAAGTGGGCCTTTTTTATTGCCAAGCCAAGGCCTAAGCACCCTATATTTGCTATGAATAGATTTTAATACTGAGCAGATGAGCGATGATAAAAGCGCCAAATTAAAGGCCCTAAAACTGACCCTCGATAAATTAGATAAAACATACGGTAAAGGTGCAGTGATGCGCATGGGTGATGCCGCGATTGAACAAATTGCCACCATCCCTTCCGGTTCTTTAGGTTTAGATTTAGCCCTGGGTGTTTCCGGATATCCACGTGGTAGGATTGTAGAAATTTACGGTCCTGAAAGCTCAGGTAAAACCACACTTACCTTACATGCCATTGCCGAAGTGCAAAAGCAAGGAGGTATCGCTGCTTTTATTGATGCGGAGCATGCCTTTGACCGGGTCTATGCAGAAAACTTAGGAATCGATACCGAAGAACTGATTATCTCCCAGCCCGATAATGGTGAGCAAGCTTTAGAAATTGCAGATAACCTTATCCGCTCCGGAGCCATTGATCTAATCATCATCGACTCAGTTGCCGCCTTAACCCCTAAAAGCGAAATTGAAGGTGAAATGGGTGACAGCAAAATGGGACTTCAAGCCCGATTAATGTCACAAGCCCTGCGTAAATTAACCGGTACCATTAGCAAGACCAATTGCTGCTGCATCTTCATTAACCAATTGCGCGAAAAGATCGGTGTGATGTTCGGTAACCCCGAAACCACTACCGGTGGTAATGCCCTTAAATTCTACTCTTCAGTACGTTTGGATATCCGTCGTATCTCTCAAATCAAAGATTCGGAAGGGGTAACCGGAAACCGCGCTCGTGTGAAAGTGGTAAAAAACAAAGTGGCACCTCCTTTCCGTCAGGCAGAGTTCGACATCCTTTACGGAAAAGGTATTTCCAAAGTGGGTGAAATCATCGACCTCGGAGTAGATCATGAAATCGTGAAAAAATCCGGAAGTTGGTTTAGCTATGGCGACACCAAATTAGGACAAGGTCGCGATGCTGTTCGTCAATTATTGGAAGACAATCCTGAGTTGGCAGATGAAATTGAAAACAAAATCAAAGAGAGCCTGGCCGCTAAATAAGCCAGCCCTCTAAAACATTTTGCCGTCTTGATTTTATCAGGACGGCATTTTTATTTTGAGCATAGGCAGCCCTTTAGACTTTCTGCATCTAATCATTGCCTGAGCTGATGTAATAATTCAGTCGGCCTCCTTACTTTCGTATTATGAGATTTTCGAGAAGCATTCTCCTTCTGGCCAGCCTTAGTTTGCTTGCCTGCAACAATGAGAACCCTAGCCCTAATAACAATCCTGGCACCCCTGCCGACAGTAGCCAGGCTTCGACCTCAAGCCCAAAGCCAAAATCAAGCTTAGATAGCCTGGATGCTATAATTGCCGCTGAACCCAATAATCTGGAAGCACTATCAGAAAGGGGCTTTGAAAAATTACAGCGCAATGATCAGCAAGGCGCTTGGCTCGACTTCCAAAGAGCATTTAATGTAGACTCTACCTATCCGCCCTTATTACTTCATTTGGGCGAATTAAATATGCTTCGCAATCAAAGTAGAGAGGCCCGGAACCGATGGACCCAATGTGCAAACGTGGACCCGGAGAATATTGATTGCCGCTTAAATCTGGTTAAGCTGCATGCCAGTATCCAAAACTTTGAACCTGCCCTGAAATACGCTAATGAGCTTATTGAGATTGACGAATATTTCGCTCCTGCCTATCTCTACAAAGGCATTATTGCGCGCGACTCTCGCCATGACACAGACCTGGCCCTGCAGTTTTTCCAAAAAGCCACTGATTTAGATCAAGAAAATGTTGAAGCTCTCGATCTTCTAGGCGTAACCCTAGCATCCAGAGGGGATACCCTGGCACAGTACTACTACAAGCGCATTCTTGCCATTGAACCTAACAATGCAAAGATCTATTACAAATTAGGTGTTCATTACATGAATATCGATGAGCTTAATCGCGCTATTGAAGCTTATACCAAAGCCACCCAATTGAACCCTAATGACGCCGATAGCTTCTACAACCTTGGCTATATCTTTACGGTAAAGGTGAAAGATTACCACGAAGCTCTGGATTATTACAGCAAAAGCATCCAGGCCAATCCTAATCAAAATTACAAGGCCCATTATGGCAAAGGCTACGCCTATGAAATGTTGGGTGATGTAATTAATGCTAAGAAAGAATACCTCAAAACCCTGGAATTACTCCCTGTTCATCAACCTGCCAAGGAAGGCCTCCAAAGGATTAGAAACTAAGATGAGCGATTGGTACCTGCACCTTAATTGGGACGATGAGGCCCATCAGAATTTTTACCAACATTACCGCAAGGCAGATCGCCAGGAGCAGGAATTAGCGCTTTTACATCAAGCTGAATTACTCAGCAAACATTTGGACAATACCACCCTAAAAGCCGCTGAGTCTCTATTGATTCTATGGATGTCCCAACACTTCAATCAGGGAAATGCCGCCCAGGTTTATGAATTAATGCAAGCTATTTGCTCCCGAATTGGCGATCATGATCGGGCTAAAGATTTTAAGGAAAAGCTGGATAAGATTAATGCGTCCCTAAAGCGCTAATCATGCGGGCTGGGTAATCCGTTATAATCCCATCCACAGCCCAAGCTTTTAATCTTTCCGCATCCGTAATTTCATTGACCGTCCACGGAACCACTCTCATCCCTGAGGCCTGCAATTGCTTCACGGTAGCTTCACTTAAAAGTGAGAACTCACAGCTGTAAATAGCCGGCACAAAACCCAAATCCTTAATTTGCTCCGCCGGACTGCGTTCCCCGTCTTCACTCAGATAAGCCAAAGATACTTGAGGGTATTTTTCATGCATATAGCGCAAGGCCCGGGGATCAAAACTTTGGATGACTAAGCGATCTTCCAAACTGGCTTTAGCCAAGGTTTCCATTAGCCGATCGCAGTAAAACTCCAAGCTGGGATAATGCACTCCATCCCATTCGGGTTTCGACTTAATCTCAATATTGTAAAAAGGCTCTTCCCGGTTTACCATCAAAGCCGCTTCTTCCGCCTCCAGAATCACATCTAATAATCGAGGCTTAACCGCTTTAAGATGCTCCTGAGCCGGAAAACGATCATAGACCTTCGATCCACAATCACAGGCGGCGATTTCAGCATAAGTATAATGGAATAAATTACGATCGGCGAAATCGGACCATTCCTGGCCATTGGCATCCAAGCAGATGTCGCTATTAAACCAAGGTTCATGGGAAAGCAAGACTACCGAATCTTTACTGAGGACCACATCCATTTCCAGAGTTTTCACTCCTTCTTGCAAAGCCCTAAGCATAGCGGGAATAGTATTTTCTGGCGCTTCACCCCGTGCTCCGCGATGCCCTTGCCAATCAAAGGCTTCAGGTTCGCGAGTACCCGTTTTACAGGCAGCCAAGAGCCCGCAAAGTAAAATGATGAAAAGTTTATTTCCCCTTACGGGTTGCTTCACCAATCCAATCCCACATTTCATCTGGAACAGCTTCTAAAAAGTTTAATTCTCCGGCACCTAATAACCATTCACCACCGTCAATGGTAACAATCTCACCATTCATATAGCCCGCAAAATCACTTACCAAATAGGCCGCCAAATTGGCCAATTCCTGAAGATTACCAGCCCGCTTTAATGGTACCTGATTTTCCAATTTCAGCATATCCGGAATATCACCCGGCAATAATCGACTCCAGGCTCCTTCAGTTGGGAAGGGCCCTGGGGCAATGGCATTAAATCGAATTCCATGACGAGCCCACTCTACAGCCAAGGAACGAGTCATAGCAGACACGCCCGCTTTAGCCATGGCGGAAGGCACTACAAAGGCAGATCCCGTTGCTGCATAGGTAGTGGTAATACTAAGTACCACCTTATTCTGCTCTTTTTTCTCAATCCATTTTTTACCGAAAGCCAAGGTGCAATTCTTGGTTCCTTTAAGTACAATATCGATTACCGCATCAAAGGCTCCAGGCGAAAGGCGCTCCGTAGGACTAATGAAGTTGCCAGCCGCATTATTAAGCAAAACATCAACTTTACCGTAATGGCTAATTACCCTATCGCGGAAAGCTTCTACCTCATCGTATTTACGCACATCACAGGAATAGGTAATAACCTCACTGCCTTTCTCAGCCATCATTTCTTGAGCGGCCTTTTCGAGAACTTCAGCTCGTCGACCGCAAATAGCCAATTTAGCGCCAAGCTCGAGAAAGTACTCTCCCATCGCCCGACCTAATCCGGTTCCTCCACCGGTAATTACGATCACTTTATCCTTTAAAGCTCCCTCGCGAAGCATTCCCTTGTGGGTCATGGTATGCATTTTTGTGAATGCGCAAGATAATTAAATATGCGCCGGAGGACTGCTTCTCCGAGCCAAGAAAAAATTAGCAACTTAGCCCCAAATTTAAAGACGAATGTCAAAAGGCCCTACTCCTCCGAAAGCTCCTAAAAAGAAGGAAATTTTAGAGATTCACTCCGATATCCGAGAAGATAATTATTACTGGCTTAGGGAACGTGAAAACCCTGAAACCCTGGATTATTTAAATGCAGAAAACGACTATCGCTCAGAAGTAATGGCTCCTTTGCAAGCTTTGGAGGAAAAGCTCTTTTTAGAATTAAAAGGTCGAATTAAAGAAGACGACAGCTCCGTTCCCTATTTCAAAAATGGTTATTGGATTTATGTACGCTATGACCAAGGGAAAGACCACCCCATTTATTGTCGCCGCAAAGGAAGCATGGATGCGGAGGAAGAAATTATGCTGGATGTAAATATTGAAGCCAGTGGTAAAGATTATTTCCAGGTGGGTGGCATGAGTTTAAGTCCCGATCGAAATTGGTTGGCTTATGGTTATGATGATCAAAGTCGACGTATTTATAAAATCCGCTTCCGCAATTTAGAAAGCGGCGAGGAGCTTAATTATGAGCTCCCTCAATGTACAGGCTCTGCCTCCTGGAGCAGTGATGGTAAATTCGTTTTCTACACTCGCAAAGATGAAACCCTGCGTCCTAACCAAATCTACCGACATCAATTTGGCAGCTCCCCCGAGACGGACCAATTGGTATATGAAGAAGAAGACAGCAGCTTTATTTGCTCTGTATACCGCAGTAAGAGCGAACGCTTTTTAATGATCGGTTGCCATAGCACCGTTTCCAATGAATATCACTATTTAGAAGCCAATCAGCCGGAAGGCGAATTTGCCTTAATCCAGCCTCGGGAGCGCGATCTGGAATACTCAGTGGCTCATTTTGGCGAGCATTGGTACATCCGCACCAATTATCAGAATGCCCTCAACTTTAAACTGATGCGCAGTGCACTTGATCAGGGCTTAAAGGAAAATTGGGAGGATATTATCCCTCATCGCGAAGAGGTTTACCTCGAAGGCTTGGAGATTTTTGAAAAATACCTGGTTTTAGAAGAACGCTCTCAAGGTCTGAACCGCTTACGCGTGATGTCTTGGGATGGCGAGCAAGATCATTATATTCAATTCGATAGCGAAACCTATACCGCTGGAATTGGTACCAACCCCAGCTTTGAAAGCAATTTACTTCGCTATGGCTATTCCAGTTTGATCCAACCGAATTCGGTAATGGAGTACAATATGGATACCGGCGAACAAAAAACTCTTAAGCAACAAGAGGTACTGGGAGACTTCGACGCTTCGGTTTACCGCGAAGAAAGACGCTGGTACCAGGCTGAGGATGGCGAGAAAATTCCCGTTTCCATAGTATGGCGCCCGGATCGCCAAAAGGAAGGGAGTAACCCGCTATTACTTTATGGCTATGGTTCTTATGGGATTACGGTAGAACCTGGCTTTTCGAGCAATCGCCTGAGTCTTGTAGACCGTGGATTCACCTTTGTAATTGCTCATATTAGAGGTGGCCAATACATGGGTCGACCCTGGTATGAAGAGGGAAAAATGCTGAAGAAGAAAAACAGCTTCCAGGACTTCATTTCGGTAGCTGAAGGGCTTATCGCCGAAGGTCGCACCCAGCCGGAGCAACTCTTCGCCATGGGAGGCAGTGCCGGCGGACTCTTAATGGGCACCGTAATTAACTGGCGTCCAGAACTCTTTAAAGCCGTTATTGCCGCCGTTCCATTTGTTGATGTGGTAAGCACCATGTTGGATGAAAGCATCCCCCTCACCACCGGTGAGTTTGACGAATGGGGTAATCCAAAAAATGAGGAATATTACCATTATATCAAGTCCTACTCCCCCTACGATAATGTGAAGGAACAGGCATATCCCAATTTACTCATCACCACTGGCCTGCATGATTCGCAGGTGCAATACTGGGAGCCAGCCAAATGGTGTGCTAAATTGCGGGATTACCATCAAGGTGAAAATCATATTTTGATGTACTGCAATATGAGCACCGGTCATGGTGGTGCCAGCGGTCGCTTTGAAGCCCTGAAAGAAACGGCAATGGAATTTAGCTTCTTACTTTGGCAGGCGGGAATCGAAAAATAACACAGCTTATAAAGGAGCATTGGCTCTTCGGCCTGATCTTTTTGATGGCAGCATTCCTGCGCTTTTGGCATCTGGGCGATTTTGATTTTTCACATGATGAGTTAAGCGCTTTATATCGCACCCAATTTGATAGCTTTTCGGAGCTGATTGAAAAAGCCGTCCGGATAGATGGGCATCCCGCCTTAGTACAGGTATTCCTCTACTATTGGGCACCCCTGGTAGATTATTCGGAATTTTGGATAAAGCTACCTTCGGTTCTATTAGGATTAGGGACAATTACCTTCATCTATTTAGCTGGGCGGCGACTCCAAACCGGAATATGGGCTGCCTTCCCAGTGCTGATCCTTTCTTTCTCGGAGTTTTTCCTCTATTACCAAACGGTAGCAAGACCCTATGCTTGGGGAGGCTTTTTTGTGGCTTGGGCCGGATACGCCTATATCAGCTATTTCTTTTACATGCCCAAGGCTAAGTACCTAATCGCTTTTGGCCTTGCAGCAACTTTAGCCGCTTACAGTCATTACCTGGCCTTACTTTCCGTTTTATTAATGGGTATTACGGCCCTAATCCGAACTCGTAAAAAACCATGGCCCTGGTTACTTACGGGTTTAGGAGTTTTAGTGCTCTTCGCTCCGCATTTGGGAATTTTCCAAGATCAATTAGCGATGGGTGGTGTGGGGCAATGGTTAGGAAAACCAGACTATGATTGGCTGCTCAATTTCTTTTCCTATCAGTTAAACTACCTGCCTTTATGGGGACCATTTTTAATGCTTGCCCTAGCCTGGCTTGCATTTAAAAGCCCCTTTCCAGATGCTTGGATTTGGTTTCTAGCTTGCTTTGGCATTGCTTTCCTGTACTCCCATCTTCGCAATCCAGTGCTGCAATTTTCAAGTTTAATTTTCCTAAGTCCTTTCATATTCTTCATCCCCTTAAAGCAGACAAAGCTGCAAAAGGGAATTCCCCTGCTTTACTTGGTGCTGGCCATCTTACTTAGTTTTCCCCTGTTTAAAACACGACGCTATTATCAAGAAGCCCATCTGAGTCCACCCAAAGAAGCCGGTCGATATCTTGCTAGCATCCAAAGAAATGACCTCCCGGTATTCTATCATTGGAGTGCCGAAAAATGGGAATTTTATCGTCAGATCAGTAAGGGAATCCCCAAAGGCACAGCCATCGATCAATTGAATTTGGAGGATCTACCCAATGACTTTGTACTAATTATGGATCATGCCAGCCCGGGTTTTTGGCCCTTAGCGCTTATCGACGCGGGCTATGAAATGAAGGAGAGAGCCAACCACTTCGGCTTTAGCCTGCATCATTATCAGCGTACAGGAAATAATACCGAAAGCCAGAAATTAGGCATCAGCTTATTGAAAAAACAAGCAATTAAAGCGCAGGCCAAACCCTACCTTTTTATCGATAGCCTAAGCTCTTATACCCTCTTAGCCGATGAAGCTCAAAGCCAGGTGGTGGCGCATATCGATAATTTCCAAGGGCCAAAAAATGCTCATCTGGTATTCCATATTATGGACGGCGATCAGTCCATCCAATGGATTGCCCATCCTTTAAAGCAAGGAAGTAATTATATCAGCAGTCCGATCGGGGAATACGGTGTCAATAACTTCAACTGGAAGGTATTAATCGACCAAGGGTCTGATACGGCCACTTGCTCTGGTTCTATTGATGTGCGATTATGGACCGGCAACCCAATCGTATATGGATTGGTGCAGGATATTAAATGATAGAATCGAAATTTTCTTTGGGGCGGCCAATGGCAGCTTTATCACCATTAATTAAGATGGGGCGCTCCATTAGCTGAGGGTACTCAATCATGGCCAGGATCAGCTCATTCTCATCCAATTCCTTGTCGGCAAACTCTTCTTTCCAAACCGCTTCCTTAGTGCGAACAAGCTCAATGGCTTCAATGTCCAGTTTATCGATAATCTCTTCCAAATCATTAGGACTTAAAGGCTCCTTTTGGTAGAGGATTACTTCAGGCTTTAAGCCTTTTTCTTCTAAATAAGCTAAGCCCTCACGGCTTTTAGTACAACGGGGATTATGGAAATATCGCATCTTATCGTTCTAAATGGAAGAAGCCATTTTGCTCCTTAGTTTGACCACAAATATCCTCATAATTGAAGATATAGAAGTAGACTGCATCCGGAACTTCCTGCCCCTGACTTTTTCCATTCCAGGAAGCTTGTAAAAGGTCGCCAGCATAGATCCGTAAACCATTGCGATTGTAGACTTCCAAAGTCGCACGTTCTAAGAAAGGCGCCACCGACTCTAAATCCAAAACGGTAAATTCATCATTCATCCCATCACCATTAGGCGTGAAAATATTAGGGAATTTCAGCTCAAAGCTCTCATCGTAATAATAGAGATTGTAGGTTTCGGATTTGGAGCGATTACAGAGGGTATCTAAGAAGCGAAGCTCCAGTTCATAACTGCCGCCCGTCAGAAACTGATAATTGAGGCTATCTCCCTGACCTATCAATTGACCATCTACATACCATTCAAAAGCATGGAAGTCGCCCGGGTTTGTTGTTCCTAAATCTGCCCTGGCCTTCAGTTTTCGTTCGGGATCACAAGCATCGCTTTCCACCAGCATTTCACCTTTATTAGAGCGGTAATGCACCTCCAATTCCTGCTCTAAGGTGTCGAGCTGATTACAGATCGGATCTTCCACTATTAATTGAATGGTATAATTACCGGGCAGGAAAGTATGGCTGGGTTCAGAAGCATTACTATTGTTTCCATCACCAAAATCCCATTGATAGGAACCCGCACCTATACTGAGGTTTTTAAACTGAACAATACCACTGGCATCACAGCTATCGTATTCAAAATTAAAGTCGGCTTCCAGAGGATTATTAAAGCCATATATCAATACCTGACTACTATCCACCAGATTACAATTTGTATCCAGGGCTACAAAGCGAAAAACGGATAAGCCACTATCTTGAACCGTGAATATTTGATTAGTGAGAGTATCTACATTACCCTGCGGGTCAATCACCAATACTACATCCGCATTAAAGCTGCGATCCACAAATTTCACCTCCGCCGGAAGGCAGGTACTATCGGGCACTCCCTTGGCTAAATCCACCTCACAACGCACAGTATCCGCTTCCATATCAAATCGGAATACCGCCATATTACAATTTCCACTGCGCACGGTATCCTCAAAAGCATTAGGCGTAATTGGGAAACCATAAGGAATACTGCCGCATGAACATACGGCCTGGAAAATACTACCATCCCTGCGAAAGCGAGAACTGCCGCCATCCACATGATCTGCACCATTTTGCCATTGCCCAAAGAAGGTGGCGTATTCCAATTCTTGCCAGGAGGCATCCAATCGCATAAAATAGAAATCTCCCCGATTATCGGCCGTATCACGGTAAGCATCCGGGGTAACCGGTAAACCACGGGTATCCCCCATCACTCCCCTTAAACTTGAATTATAGGGAGCTCCCCATCCGGAAAGGAAAACGTCTCCGCAATCGGAAACCATTAAAGCAGTGGGACTGATATCCGTAACCCCTAAAAGGCCATCACCAAAGGTGGTAGAATGCCGAACCTGTTGCAGATCAGGGCTCAATTCCTGAATAAACTGTGAGCTATTGGGAATACCCCAAACATTGTTACCTATCCAGGGCCAGGGACCAGCAGTTTGCCCAAATATCACCAAATTTCCATCTGGAGTATAGTCTACAAAATAGGCGCGATCATCTTCAGCGGTACCACTAAATGTCCACTTGAGCACATCTCCATTTTGTGGATTTAACTCCGCTAAAAAAGCATCCACCTTACCCGCTCGCATAGGCTGATAAACCCCGCTTGTATCGAAAGCTAGGGTATCACTTTCCGATGAACCCGCTACAAATAATCTCCCGGTATTGGTATAGCGCAAGGAGAAACTAGCATCATTGTCTTCACCACCTAAATAGCGAGCCCAATTCAACTGGCTAAGGTCCGGATTGAATGACACGATTAATCCATCCTGCTCCCCACGGTAATGGGAATCCGAGGCTGAGCCCGTTGCTAAACCCGAAGAAAAAGTATAGGAGCTAATGATAATATTACCCTGAGAATCCAATGTAATATCGCCTCTGGCCGGATCTCCATAGTTAAACATCATCCTTTTGTTGTTGCCGTCACTAAGTGTATCGCCGAAAAAAGTGGAGCCTAGTAATGCGCCACCGCTACTATCTAAAACTGTAACGAAAATATCGGAGCCTACGGGAAAGGGCAAACTGCCACCTATGCGTATCATATCGGCAGGCCCTTGAGCAAAGCTGGTATCGAATGAATTGGGATGGGTTGGGAAATTCACGGAGCCAGTTACCCCCATCACAATCAGGCTTTTATCAGGACCTTCCAGCAGACTAAATGGTAAATCATTTCCATCGCCGCCTAGGTAGGTGGCATAGATTTGGGCCGTTCCCTGCGGATTGTATTTAGCGATACTAATATCAACTATACCTCCCTGTGAAGAATCTTGAAAGGCCCCCAGAGTGGTAGGAAAACCCCTGTGGATTACACTATGACCGTAATTGATACCAGCTCCATAAGCGGAACCATCAATACCATAGGTGGCTGAGAAACCAAAATTATCGTCGGTACTGCCACTGTAGGTACTAAAAACCAAAGTGGGGTCAATTAGTAATTCCTTACGGTGATCGTATTTCGCCAGATCAAAACCATAGCTTCCATCTTCGAATCGCTTAAAATCGGAGGCTATTTCTTCCTTTTCCTGATAAGATCGCGGAGCAGTGTAAATGGCCGAACCCACCGATGTGATTAGAGCGAGATCAGAACCAGCGATACCATGTTTATCTGCCCCTTCAATTTCCCAACGAATAAGTTCTGGGTCGGCGCCAGGGTGCAAGATGAAATCAAATCGGCAATAACCCGAACCATCCGCTACATAACGCAGGTCAATTTGCGGATAAACGTTGTGGTAGGTAACAATTTGATATTGATTTAATCCGGATTTCCATCGTGCCCGATTACTGCCAAAAAGAAAATTGAGACGGGTGTGATTAGGGTATAGTTCGGAGCTGACACGGGCATTGGTATCGGCCCCCAGCCAGTGAATGCGGTATACATGACCTTTAGTCTGAGTATGACTTTGATGATGCCATTGATGGTCGTGATGCTGCCTTTGCACGAGCATCACTCTTTGTTCGCCGGCTTTCAGAAAAACATATCCTTGACTGCCGTGAAATCGAAAATCAAAATTGCCTTCCCACTGCCCGGCATTCGGCACGAAGCCTACCTCCTGAGCAGAGAGCCCAAAAACCAGAAAGATGGAAAGTATAAGGCAGCGCAAGATTTCAATTTCCAGCAAATTACTAAGCATTTGCGAGATATCCGCAGCCAATGAGAGAGCTATCGATATTCCTTATTCTCCGATCAGGCCTCCTCCACTTCTGCGCCTTGGCCCTGGCTCATCAGGTAAGATTTTATGAAGGCATCCAAATCGCCATCTAATACCTGATCCACATTGGAAGTTTCTTCGGCTGTACGCACGTCCTTAATCAGTTTATAAGGATGCAATACATAGTTTCGGATTTGAGATCCCCACTCAATTTTCTTCTTACCAGCCTCAATTTCAGCTCGCTTCTGGTTCTTCGCTTCCAGTTCAATTTCGAATAATTGAGATTTCAGCAATTGCATGGCTTTCTCCTTATTCTGCAATTGGGAACGACTTTCGGTGTTCTCAATGATAATTCCAGATGGCGCATGTCGTAAACGCACCCCGGTTTCCACCTTGTTTACGTTCTGTCCACCGGCTCCACCCGAACGGAAGGTATCCCACTCGATATCCGAAGGATTAATTTCAATCTCAATAGAATCATCTACCAAAGGATACACATAAACCGAAGCAAAGCTGGTATGGCGTTTGGCATTGCTATCAAAGGGAGAAATGCGCACCAAGCGATGCACGCCATTTTCACCCTTCAGGTAACCAAAGGCAAAATCACCTTCAATCTCGAGGGTTACGGTTTTAATACCGGCTACATCTCCATCTTGATAATTGAGTTCGCGAACCTTAAAATTCTGGCGCTCCGCATAGCGAATGTACATCCGCATTAACATGGAAGCCCAATCGCAAGATTCGGTACCCCCAGCACCGGCCGTAATTTGAAGCACGGCACTCAATTGATCTTCTTCACCGGAAAGCATATTACGGAACTCGAGGTCCTCTAAAACTTGAACGGCCTTTTGGTACATGGCATCCAGCTCTTCTTCATCGAGCTCACCTAATTCCATAAACTCCAATCCCAAGGCTACTTCCTCAACTGCGGCAGCCAAATCATCAAAGGACTCGGTCCAAAACTTCATCCCGCGAATCTTCTTCATTACCTGTTGAGCGGTTTTCTGATCTTCCCAGAAACCAGCATCGGCGGTTTTCTCTTCTTCGTTAATGATTTGGATTCGCTTTTCCTCGATCTGCAAATAAGCATTTAAGGATTTTAAGCGCGACTGCAATTCCTGCAATTGATCTTTGCTTACCATTTGGCAAAATTAAGTAATGGGACTTTAGTCCTAAGGCTTTAAAAAGCCAAAGCTTTGCTTCGATTCGAAAATCAAGGCAAAGCTTTGGATAAAATATTTAGCGAATTTACTTCTGCTCGAATTTGGAAATTCCTTCTTCCAACCAATCCACGTACAATTGGATGTCGGGATCATAGGCAGTGGTTCCATTTAAGGGACTCATACTCTCGTGGTTGATCAGTACATATTGAGGTTGAGAATTAGATTTATAATGTTCGCGTTGGAACTCACTCCATTTCTTACCTACGGTGCGTACCTCATCCCCGGTCAATTCACTTACATATTGCTCTTCTTTAGGCAATTTGGCGCGCTCGTCAACATAAAGAGAAATGAGGACTACATCATTGCGAAGAATCTCCAATACTTTGGGATCACTCCATACCTGCTCTTCCATCTTACGACAGTTTACACAACCCCAACCGGTAAAGTCGAGCAGAATTGGCTTGCCTACTTTTTCAGCATAGGCTTTACCTGTTTCAAAGTCGTGGAAGCAATTTAATTGATGCGGACAATGATCGGGATCGGCACCTTCGGGAATATGCGTTTCTGAAGCTGCACTAGAAAGCACTGCTGGTGCCGCTGCTGCCCCAACTCCTTGTGGTGACTCGCTATAGAACATGGGTGGAGGGAATCCTGAAATAGCTTTCAAAGGCGCTCCCCATAATCCGGGAATTAAATAAATGGTAAAGCTGATGGTGATCACCGCTAAGATTAAACGGAATACCGAAACCTTATCCGAAGGACTATCATGGGGCATGCGGTATTTACCCAGAAGGTAAGCGGTTAAAAGAATTCCGATACCGATCCAAATAGCGATAAACCATTCGCGAGGTAAAATATGGGCTTGCCAAACAAGGTCGGCTGTGCTTAAGAATTTAAAGGCAAAGGCTAATTCAACAAAACCTAAAACCACCTTCACCGAGTTTAACCAACCTCCACTCTTAGGTAATGAGTTTAACCAGCCTGGGAAGGCTGCGAACAAGGCAAAAGGTAAGGCCAGAGCTAAGCTAAAGCCGAACATCCCGATTAGGGGACCTTGCACACCACCACTGGCGGCTTCTACCAATAAGGTTCCAATGATAGGACCCGTACAAGAGAAGGAAACCAAAGCCAAGGTAAAGGCCATGAAGAATATACCGATGCCCCCCCCTTTATCTGCGGCACGATCACTACGATTTACCCAGGAACTGGGTAGCGTTATCTCAAATGCTCCGAAGAAGCTAATGGCAAATACTACTAATAGAACAAAGAAGGCCAGGTTCATCCAAGGGTTGGTAGACAGGGCATTCAGGGCATCACTACCGAATACTTTTACGATAAAAAAACCTAATAAGGTGTAGATTACAATAATGGAGGCTCCATAAGTTAAGGCATTGGCAATTCCCTTGGCTCGGTTTTTACTTTGCTTGGTAAAGAAGCTTACGGTTAGCGGAATCATTGGGAACACGCAAGGAGTTAGTAGCGCTAAAAAGCCTCCTAGAAATGCAAGGATAAAGGTACCCCACATACTCCGTCCTTGATCCTTTGTCTCCGTTTCCATTTCGGAAGCCTGATCAGACTCGGTACTTTCGGCCTCAGCTTGGGCTAGTTCTTCACCTTGAGTATAATCGATTTCTATTTTCTCGCCAGGTACCGAACTTGCGCCAGTATCCTGACTTTCTTCAGTGCTTGAAGTATTGGCTGCAGCGGTTTTAGAATCCTCCACTTTGGGCTCCTCCTTTGCAGCACCTTGATAGCCTTTAATCTTGTAAGTATGAGGCTCATACTCGGGTGCCAAACAAGTTTCGGCATTACAAGTTTGATAGGAAAACTCTGCTTCCAAATTAAAATCCTTGGCGCTAAGCACTTGGATTCTCTGACGGATACGCACCACATCTTCATGAGAACAGAGGTCCTCCATGTACAGTGAATCGTAATAACAATGAGGATCGGGCTCAATGAGATCGCCAATAAGTTTATAGGAAGGATTAGGGGTGAAAACAAAATCAGCCCCAATAATCATGGAGGTTTCGGGCGTTTTAACGGAGTAAATATGCCACTCGCGCTCCATGGTCACCTTGGCGATTAATTCCATTTGGCCATTTCCCAGGTCTTTGGTTTCAAACTTTACATCAACCGGATCTAAAATTTGAGCAGAAGCAAAAAATACACTCAGGCAGAGGGTCAAAAGGGTGCTTAGTAATCTCATCAATGATGGCTTAGAGAAATTTATTTAAGTCGAACAAAGTAAATGGTTTTCGTCGAATTCTGGACCCGAAAACGATGGTCGATACGATGGCCAATCAGGGCTACTATCTCTCCTGCGCTTTCCAATACCAATTGACCGTCCTTTTCGGCCATGGGCATCTTCTGGTCAATCCAATAGTCGCTAAGCTTTTTGGTTCCTGACATACCCAAGGGCTGAAATCGATCTCCATCGCGCCAAGTACGCAAGGTGAGTGGAAATTCTAAGGCCTTATAATCAAGAAAATGATGTTCTCTTAGGCCGTCCAACTTCACTTTTTCGCGCGGCAATATCTGCATATCCATGCGGATGGGCTTTTCAATTTCCGAATCGCCCTCCAAGAGTTCCAAGCTCACGCTGGGGCTAGAACTTTGTTTGCGAAGCTCATAGCAGACCTCACCATGATAGAGGCGATAGTCTTCATTTTCGGTATAGCGCCCCTTACGGCTTTGCCATAAATGATGGACCGCCGGCCAATCCCATTTGCCTTTCGGCGAAAGCCATTTATAAAGTAATTGCCCAAACCAGGCTTTATCTACAATGGAACTATAATTCAAACGCTCCCAGCCTTCTTCCTGGATTAGAGCCTCAGACAGTTTTTCCTCCAAGAGTTCATCCAAAGCATCACTTTGCTCCCTTAACAATCGAGAGCTCAGCAACATTTTGCTTTTCAAATCAGGCTGAATTTCTTCCCAAAGAGGAATCAGTCGATGACGATAGGCATTGCGCAGATATTTGGTTTCAGCATTCGAAGCATCTTCACGCCAAGCCAAATTACGTTCTTGGGCAAAGGCCTCAATTTCATTGCGCAGAATACCCAACATGGGACGTATATATTTCTGGCGTTTTTCCCGAATTCCGGCCACTGCCTCCAAAGCACTGCCACGGGCCAATTTAAAGATCATAGTCTCCAATTGATCGTCTCCGTGATGAGCAGTAAGAATAGCGCGATAATTCCCCAAAAGGTCTAATTCTTCGAAATAAGCATAGCGCAAGTCTCGTGCCGCCATCTGGATAGAGAGACCCTTTTCTTGGGCATAGGTCTCAGTTTCACATTTCTTTATGTGAATAGTCAGACCATGCTGTCGGGCCAAACGCTGGCAGAAGTCTGCATCCGCCTCAGACTCTTCGCCCCTTAAACCAAAATTACAGTGGGCCAATTCCGGCTGAAAGCCTAAGTCTAAAAGGGCCTGCAAAAGCACCACACTATCCAGACCTCCACTGATAGCCAGTAAAAGCTTATCGCGCGAATCAATATCATATTTGGCTAATGCCGCCTGTAAAGTATCCAGCATGATGCAAAGGTAATTAGCGAATGAGCTTCTCCGCCTTTAACAAGCATTCGGCATATTCAGCCTCCGCGTCACAATGAATGGTAATAGCGCTACCTACCGCCACTTGGGCATACTTTTGCTCGGCATCGTAGGCAATGCTGCGTATCACCACATTGAAATCGAAGTTCCCATCGGGATCAATATAACCGAGGGCACCGGAATACAATCCACGGCGAAAATGCTCATGCCGATCGATTAATTGCATGGCCGATACTTTGGGCGCGCCGGTCATGCTGCCCATGGGAAATGAATAATGCAGGGCATCCTCCAAAGTGTAGCGAGCGCTATCCAATTCACTGCGCACCGTGCTTATCATTTGATGCACGGCATTAAAGCTATATAAGCCGAATAATTCGGGTACACTGACGGAATTTCGACGGGCGGTGCGGGATAGATCATTCCGTACTAGATCTACAATCATCACATTTTCGGCGCGCTCTTTCTCGGAGCTCAATAAATGCGCCTTTTGCTCCTGATCTCGCACCGGATCTTGTGCCCGAGCCGCAGTCCCTTTGATGGGCTGCGAAATCAATTCATCTCCTTTCTTCCGCAAATATCGCTCGGGTGAAAAGCATAGTAAATGACGCTGTTTATCGCGATAATAGGCGCTAAAAGGTGCCTGATGCTTTTCATTCAATTCCTGAAATCGCTGCAAAGGACACATCGGCCCCCGAGCCTCGAAGAGCGTACAGTAATTGATTTCGTAAATATTGCCGTATTGCAATTCCTGCTTCAGGGATTGAATATCTTGGAGGTAGACTTCCCGTGAAGTTTGTGCTTCGAAATTCAACTTTGGAAAAGATTCCCTGCTTGACTCCAAGTTGAGATTTGTTTCTAAAGCTTCTTGATTGGCATAATGCCAGGATAGCACTTCACATTGCCCCTCCTTACACAGTAGGATAGTTTCGGGCACAAAAAATTGCAGGTCGGCCCATGCTATTTTTTGAGGATGCCGCGTATCTAAATCCTCCAATTGATTTTTAAGATCATAGGCCAGATGCCCAAATAACCAATCTTTATGCTCTTGTCGAAAGGTCTTTAAGCCTTCAAAATCGCCTTGATAAATGGCTCTTGCCCCCCAGGCTAAAATCTTATCCCAGCTACCATAGAGATCCTTATGCTGATGTGAATCGAGCAAGATGCAGTGCTCAGAGCTGGCCGCCAAACTTTCTAGCTGCTGCCACTTTTGGACCGCTTCTGGCCATGCAAAGCGATAGCCTTGACTCATTCCTGAGAATACTCTTTGAGATAAACCTTGCGCAACATATTCTGAATTACGCGCAGGTTGATAGGTTTAGTAACATAATCATCCATGCCCACATCGAGGAATTTCTCGCGATCGCCTTCCATGGCATTGGCAGTCATGGCTATAATTACCGGACGCTCATCACCATATTTCGCAATGATCTCATGGGTAGCTTTCATGCCATCCATCTCCGGCATTTGAATATCCATAAATATCAGATCGTACTGCTGGCGTTCCAGGGCCTGGAGCACTTCAAGACCATTGCCCGCAATGTCGGTACTGTAGCCCATTTTTTTCAGGGTAAGCACCGCCAGTTTTTGATTCACGGCATTATCCTCTGCCAATAAAATACGCAAGGGGAAACGATTGCCTAAGTCCTCTAATAGCTCCTCGGTACTCAACTCTTTCTGAATCTTCACTTCCTGAGGCGCTGAACTATCCTTAAAGATCTCACCCATGCAAGTCATTAACTGCGAATGCTTTACGGGCTTAGATAAATAGTATTTAAAGAGTGCATGCTTTTCCTTTTCCGGAAGTTCGAGATAAGCCGAACTCAACATGATAATCGGCAAATCTGGCTTGGCTTCTTTAATCTTCTTACTGAGATCCAAACCATTCATCATAGGCATTTCGAAATCCGTAATCAAGAGATCGAATTTCTCTTTGATCAGGGTTTCCAGACCAATACGGGAATCAGACTCGGAAAAAGCCTGCATACCCCAAATTCGCAATTGCTTGATAAACACACGGAGGTTGGTATGATTATCATCAATCACCATCACCTTGCGGTTTTTCAGCAAGCTCAGGATGCGTTCCTCATTTTTATCAATCTGATCTTCGGCTTGCTCCACTTTGATCGTGAAGTGGAAACTGGAACCTTGACCTGGCTTACTTTCCACCCAAATATCACCTTTCATCAGGCGCGTAAGTCTTTGGGAGATCGCTAAGCCCAGTCCGGTACCTCCATATTTTCGGGTAGTGGAGCTATCAGCTTGACTAAAGGCCTTGAACAGCTTTTCCTGCTGGGCCTTGGACATTCCAATTCCGGTATCACGAACCATGAAATGTACCTCGTACTCCTGCTTGGAATAATTCTGTAATTCGGCTCTAATTTCAATTTCACCGGCCTCGGTAAACTTCACTGCATTATTGAGGAGATTTATTAAGATCTGACGCAAGCGAGTGATATCACCAATGATATAATTCGGAATCTTGGGATCAATGCTGTAAATCAGCTCTAGGTTTTTCTCACTGATTTTATTGGCCAGTAATTCCACCGACTCTTCCACACATTGTTTGATGGAGAATGGGTATTCTTCCAAATCCATATTACCCGCCTCAATTTTACTGAAGTCGAGGATATCGTTAATGATACTTAATAAGGTATCTCCACTAAGGCGGATGGTATTTACATAGTCTTTTTGCTCATCGTCGAGCTTGGTTTGCAGGAGCAAGGAGGTCATACCTATTACCCCATTCATAGGAGTACGGATCTCGTGGCTCATGGTGGCTAAGAACTCACTTTTAGCGGTGGCCGCTAATTCTGCTTTTTCCTTGGCCTCCACCAATTGACGACGTGATTGCTCAGCGGAAATCTCCGCACCCAGCCAGCGTGCAATCAATTTTAAAAGGTCGGTATCATTATCGGTAAAGGAGGAACGTACCGGCTTGGGGCTGTTAAAATTCAGGGTGCCATAAAAACCACTGTCTGTTTCAATGGGGGCGCCCAAATAGGCCTTAATGGGGAAATTCTCGGCCTGGTTCACAAAATCCGGCGCGGTTGCCTCATTATGGAAAGACACGGCATTATGGGTTTCACGAATCAAGGCACTTAAAGTTCCTTTCAGCGGAAGCTTGCGATTAATTTCAACGGTGCCATGAATACTATGGGCATATTCCGCTTCGTAGGTTTTCCCTTCCGAATCAAATCGGGTAACCACTCCAGAAGGCATGCGAAAGCGTTCGGTGCCCAACTCCAGAATTTGCTGCACCTTTTCTTCAAAATTCAAATTGGCATCGGCCGAAATGGAGTAGAGTTTTCGAATCGCCTCTTCATTCCGTTTTAAAGTGCGCTCGGCACTGCGCTTATCTGTGATGTCATTGAGAGTCCAAACTACACCTCGATTAAACTTATAGCCTCCAAATTCAATAACCCGCTTTTCTCCATCCTTACGATAAATAGGGAACAAAAATGGATCGATCCCTCCTTGTTCTAAGACTTCGCGGTATTGATTTACAATGTCCATGGACTTTTCCCGATAGACCTTTTCGAAATATTTTTCCGGAGAATCAATTTCATCCGGGCTAAAGCCCAAGATTTCACTGGCTTGTTTATTCACCAATAAATCTTCGCCTTGCACCAAAATGGCACCGACGGGTAAATTATCAATAACACCCAATAATTCACTTTCACTGTCTTTGAGCTTCATGCGTGCCATCTCAATTTCCTTCACATAGGATTTGAGTTCTTCCTGACTTGTGGCCAGAGCATTGCGCTGCCTTTGAAGTTCAAGATTGTAATCCTTCTCCGCCTCTAATAAACGACCTAATTCTTTTCCGGTTTCCCGACTAGTTTCGAGGTTCTTTAAACGAGCGGCATATTCTCTTTTATGCTGACGAAAGATGGGTAAGAAAAATAATATAGAAAGGAGGATAAAGGTGAAGGCCACCACCAAAAAGGCAAAAGTATTGAGGCGATGTTCTTCTTCATTCTTGATGCGAGCATCCAAGGAGTACTCCCGTACCACCTGCTCCAAATAGGAAAGCATGGCATCACTATCCGCCAGCATCTCCAAGGCTAGGCTGCGCGCTTCATTGGCGGTCATCCCACCATGACAATAAGCAGTAACCTTTTGGGCCGTGGCTAAATATCGGTTGCGTAATCCCAGATATCGCTCATGCAGTGAATCTACCGTTAAGCGCGATTCCTTTTCTACCTTCCAATACAGAGGACCATTGGCTAGAGCCTCTTCCTGCTCCCGGTAATTTTTAATGGTTTGCTCCAGATCAGAACAACTCTTCTGCACCTCCCTAACCTGGGTAAACTCGGTAATATGGAGGGCTTCCTTTACCAATCGCTGGGATAGCATTCTCTGTCGACCCGCCAGATTAATTCGCTGGGCATCAAGGAGCTGCATGTCATGCGTACTATTCAAAAATAGGTACAGAAGGAAGCTGATAAAGACTATCAGCAGGATATAACTTATGTAAGCCCATTTAATATTACGCATCCCGGCAGTGGATATAGCACAAAGCTAGTTCAAAAGATAAAACAAAAGAGGCCCCAAACTAGGGCCTCTTCTAATAATCTATGTCAAATATAAACTTATACGTGTAATGCACGATTGTCGGTTGCAGCTAAGGCAGCTTCCTTCACTGCTTCTGCAAAAGTGGGGTGTGCATGACTGGAACGAGCAATGTCTTCGGCGGAAGCGCGGAACTCCATTGCGATAACTCCTTCAGCCACCAAATCAGCAGCACGTGGTCCTATTACGTGAAAGCCTAATACTTCATCGGTTTCTTTATCAGAAAGGATTTTCACCAAACCTTCCACATCACCACTGGCGCGAGCTCTACCTAAGGCACGGAAGGGGAAGGAACCTGATTTATAGGATACGCCAGCTTCTTTTAATTGCTCTTCGGTTTTACCTACCGCCGCAACTTCAGGCCAGGTATATACTACACCGGGGATCAAGTCATAGTTGATATGAGGCTTTTGACCCGCTAGGCTTTCAGCTACAAATACACCTTCTTCCTCGGCCTTATGTGCTAACATGGCACCTTTAATTACATCACCAATAGCATAGATATGAGACTTGGCAGTTTGTAAATGATCGTTCACTTCAATTTTACCACGCTCACCAGCACTTAAGCCTGCAGCTTCCAAATTCAAACCAGCGGTGTATGCACTACGACCTACTGCTACCAAACAGTAATCTGCTTCGAAAGTCACTTCCTCATCTTTCTTATTAGAGGCAGTTACCACAACGGTATCACCCTTACGGCTTACATCACTCACTTTATGACTGAAGTTAAACTTCAAGCCTAATTTTTTGAGGGACTTGGTGATCTCTTTACTCAAGGCACCATCGAAGGTTGGGATGGCACGATCTAAATATTCCACCACCGTTACCTCAGCTCCCAAACGAGCGTAAACGCTACCTAATTCAAGGCCAATAATACCAGCCCCGATAACGATCATCTTTTTAGGCACCTCCTTTAATTTCAAAGCTTCGGTACTGCTGATGATGCGCTCCTTATCGAATTTAGCAAAAGGTAATTCCGTAGGCTTGGAACCAGTAGCGATGATAATATTTTTCGCTTCAATTTTGGTTTCCTCTTCTCCCTTAATGGCAATGGTATGCTCATCTACAAAAGAGCCCATTCCCTGGAATACGGTAATCTTATTTTTATCCATAAGGAATTTCACCCCGTCGCAAGTTTGATCAACTACAGACTGCTTACGCGCCACCATTTGCTCAAAGTTCACCTTTGGGCTGTTGATCTCAATTCCGTGATCAGCAAAGCTTTTTTCTGCATTATGAAAATGCTCACTGCTATCGAGCAGGGCTTTGGAGGGAATACAACCTACATTAAGACAGGTTCCACCCAAGGTGGCGTACTTTTCGATGATGGCAGTTTTCATTCCTAACTGAGCACAACGAATGGCGGCCACATAACCTCCAGGTCCGGAGCCTATAATGGCTACGTCGAATTTATCCATGGATCTTTGATTAGATTTTGAAGAGCAAAATTAGGGAATCTTGGGGGCTAAGCACCTGATTTTAGCGAAAAAGGGACCCTGACTAAAGTTCCAGCCCTAAATGTTCATTTCCTCGCTATAATCCCATCCCTTAATCTTCCCATTATGCTTGTGAAATCATTTTAACTACCTAAAGTAACCGTCTGCCGACTCGATGGTTCGACTGATCCGTTTTAGGCTTTTTATAAGATAAAGCTGGGAATCAGTGATCTATATTTGGCCCATGAAAAAACTAGTACTCTTCCTATTTCTTCTTAGTAGTACTCTAAGCTTTGGGCAAGCCTCTATCCGAGGCACCATCCTAGATAGCAAGGGCGATGGGCTCCCCTTTGTGAATGTCATTCTTTTTAATTCTGCTGATTCCAGTTTAATTAAAGGGGAAATCTCTAACCTGGAAGGTCAGTTTACAATGCGTCCTCCATCCACTGGGAATTTCTATTTAAAGCTACAGCTGATTGGCATGAAAACCCAATTTATCTACGATCTGAATTATCAAGGTAAGATTTTAGATCTGGGTAAAATTGTAATGCAGGAAGACAATAGTGTTTTGGAAGAGGTTCAGGTTCAAGCCGAGAAGCCGATGATACAAGCCGAAGCCGGCAAGACCATATTTAATATTGATGCCAACCTGAGTGCCGGTAGTGGATCGGCGCAAGAACTACTGCGAGCCGCCCCTGGTTTATTTGTAGATCAAAACGACAATCTTATTCTGGAAGGCCGCAGTGGGGTGCAGGTTTTTGTGGATGGCCGCCCTTTAAATTTACAAGGGGATGATTTAAATGCTTATCTGAAAAACCTCCAGAGTGATCAAATTGAGAAAGTAGAAATCATCTCCCAACCCGGCTCTCAATACGATGCCGCTGGCAATGCCGGTATCATCAACATTGTTTTAAAGCGCGATAAAAGCTTAGGAACTACTGGCTCCTACTCGCATCGCTATACTCAGGGCTATTACCCGCGTAATAATGGGAATCTCAACCTATACCATAACCGTAAGGCGGTGCGCTTACTCGCTTCGGTGGGTTATGGACTAAACCAGAGTCGAAACTTCATGGATTTGTATCGCAGGCAGAATAATATCGACTTCGATCAACGCTCCTTCGTGCATAGCGATCGTAAGGCTTACAACACACGTCTGGGTGCCGATTGGCGGATTAGCAAAGAGCATAGCCTTGGCTTTTCGGTAAAGGGCGATCTCAGCAATAACGATGAACTAAGCAGTAGTCGCACCCCCATTATCCCGGACAGCAGCAGCACTAGCACACAAGTACTTTTATCAAAAGGCTCTACGGAAAACGAAAGTTATAGCCTTTTTAGCAATGTGTATTACCGCTGGAAGAACGATAAGAACCAATTCGGCATTGACCTCGATCAAGGTCGATTCTCGGCACAAAGTGCAACCGATCAACCCAATCGCTATGTTAATGACAGCGAAGAATTATTACTTTCTTCCCGCCATTACCAAATGGCTACCGATCGCGAATTTGATCTCTATAGTGCTAAAGCTGATTACAGTCGCAATCTTGGAGCCTGGAATATTAACAGCGGATTTAAATGGTCGGAAGTAAGAACCGCCAATGATTTCAACTTTTACCTATTGGATAGTGTTCGCATACAAGACCCCAATCGCAGTAATTTATTTGATTACCGCGAAGCCATTTCGGCGGGCTATATCGAGACTTCTCGCGACTGGCAAAACTGGGGCCTACAGGCAGGTTTACGCTATGAACACACCACTTCCAAAGGACAGCTCTATACTTTAGACGCATCCGGCGACAGCCTGGTTCAAAGAGATTATGGAAATTGGTTTCCCAGCCTTTCTTTGAGTTATAAAAAGAATCCTCTGAGCCAATGGACGCTGAGTTATAGCCGTCGCATTCAAAGACCCAATTACCAAAATTTAAACCCCTTCCTTTACCAAAGAGATGAGCTCACTTTTTATCAGGGTAATCCCTTTTTGATCCCCCAAATCAGTGATAATATTCGCATCGGGCACTTATACCGCTACTCCACAAGTACTTCTGTTTCTTACTCTTATACCCAAAATTTCTTTGCCCAGATTACCGATACCGTTGGTGAAAAACGCAGTTCACTAACCACTCGAAATGTGGCAGATACTCGCAGCTTAAGCCTAAGTTTTGGCAGTCCCTTTAAACATTCGAAATGGTGGAACAGCTATGTAAGTGTTAATACCTTCCAAACCTGGTATATCCCGCGCGACATTAGCTTTCAGGCGGTTGACTTACTTACCGTTTCCCTCTATGGACAAACGAATTTCAATTTGGGGGATAATTGGCAATGGCAGATTTCAGGTTGGTGGAGTTCACCCAGCTTATGGGGCGGAACCTATCGCACTAAAAGCCTGGGTGCTGTAAACACCTCCATCAGTAAAAGCTTTATGAATGATAAGCTTAAGGTTTTTGTCAATTTCAATGATGTCTTCTTTAGCTCTCCCTGGTATGGTCGCATGTCTTATGGTGGTTTATCCATTAGCGGAACCGGTGGGCATGATAGTCGTCAAATTGAAGTGGGCATCAGCTATCGCTTTGGCAATGAGCAAGTGAAAAAGCTTAAGCTGGATGAAGGCGGTTTAGAAGATGAAAGTAAGCGAGTAAACTAATTTTTGAATCTAAGAGCTTCTTTATTTTTCCATCTTTGGGAAGATAAAAACCCCTTAAATTCCTATTATGAATATTAGCTCTGCCCAACAAGAATTGCTGGATCGCATTAAAGACAGCATGTTGGATTATATCGCTGATGAAGAGGCGGCTTACAGCGCCGAAGAGGTAAAACAATGCCTCAGCTTACTAAAGAATTTCCTGAATGAAATGGATGCAGCTGGCGACCGCGAGGCCGGCATGAAAGCGGTGGAGAAAACTGTTTTGGCCCTGAATGATCTCAATGCTAAATGCGATTACGAATTGATTGAGACTGACCAACGCGAGGATGTTTGTGAACTAATCATTAAAGCCGGTGAAGCCAAAGGTTTTAATGATGAGCACGAAGACATCACCGAAGAGTGGCGCGAATGGTAAAAGCTTTCAGGTTTCGGTGGGATGCCTAATTTCGCCGAAACCTTGTTTCAACAAGCTATGACCAAATCTGAAAAAGTTGATTTTGTGATTCAATCTCTAGAGGAACTCTATCCAGAGACACCTATTCCCTTGGATCATAAAGACCCCTATACCTTGCTTATTGCTGTGCTCCTCTCGGCCCAGTGCACTGATGAAAGAGTAAATCAAATCACCCCGCTACTTTTTGAAAAAGCAGACAATCCCTGGGATATGGTGAAGATGAGTCAGGAGCAAATTCAGGATATCATCCGTCCTTGCGGCTTAAGCCCGATGAAGTCTAAAGGAATTTATGGCTTATCTCATATTCTTTTGGATAAATATGAAGGTCAGGTGCCCGCCGAATTCGAAGCCCTGGAAGCCTTACCAGCGGTTGGACATAAAACGGCATCGGTAGTGATGAGCCAGGGTTTTGGCTATCCGGCCTTTCCGGTAGATACGCATATCCACCGCCTGATGTATCGCTGGAACTTGAGCAATGGCAAATCAGTTGAGCAAACGGAAAAGGATGCCAAACGACTTTTCCCTGAGGATAAATGGAATAAGCTGCATTTGCAGATCATTTATTACGGACGTCAATACAGTCCGGCTCGAGGCTGGTCACTGGACAAGGATTTTATTTCGCGCAAGATTGGACGCAAGAGCCTAATTCGTGAAAATTTCGGGGAGGAAGGATTGAAATTGATGGCTTGAGATTAAATCCACACTATTGTAATGGCTTTCGACTAGTATGAAGTATAGCTAAAACGTAAACCTTGGAACCATCAAAAATGTAATGGACTCCGAAGTTAAACCGTTTGGTAAATCTGACACGAACAGTTCGATATTTCTTCTGAAAGTACTCGGGATATAAGGCAATCTGCTCCAATACTTCTGAAATCTCATGGTATAAGCTGAGCCCCAATCCCGGCCGTCTTTCTTCATACCAATCAATAGCATAAATTAGATCCTTCTCCGCTGATGGTTTTATAAATAGATCATAAGCCATACTTGGAGTTCAGCTCTGATTTAAGAGCACTCCAAGGTTTACCTGAGTTTGGATCTAAATGGTGTTCCTCCAATCTTTGGTCAAGAATGCGCTTATGATCATTATTATGGGGGAACTGCGGACCTATAACTTTAGAAGAACCGTCATTTCTAAGCTTCACCAATTCAGATAGCCAAGCAATTACGGATTCATCATCCTGCTTTGAAATCCAATTTATAAGCTTAAGTTTTTCGGCTTGAAGGTCCATCTACCAAATTTAGGGTATTCTCAAGCAAAGTGAAAAATCCTTAATCGCTTTTAGCGATTTAAAAATCCGTACTCAAGGAAACGTAGAATATATTGGGAAGAACAATGCCATCCTCTATTCCCCAAGCCCAATCGGCACGAACATAGTAGCCAAATAATCGACTGCGCAAGCCGAAGCCGGTACCTACTACCACCGGTTCTTTTTGAGAATCCAATACAATCTGCCCACCACTACCCAAAGGTACCGTGCGGGTATTAATGGCATTTTCAGGATCCCAAGGGTTTGGACCATTCCAAGCGGTACCTACATCAGCAAAACCAATTACCATCAGATTATTAAGGAAATCATTGCGGATGGGTCGATTCGCTAAATAGCTCACAATGGGCCAACGCAATTCGGAGTTAATCACCGTAAAGCTATTACCATTACGCACGTTTTGGAAGAAGCCCCGCATATTGGTTACCAGAGTTTGGAACACATAATTATTATCCGTGGCAATGGGTGTTGACTGATCCAAGCGTGGTGAAAATTCATTATCCACTCCGCCCATAATATGGATTAGTTTTTCCGGACCAAAGGAAGTTCCTGCTGCTAAGCGATTGGCCCAAATCATATTGCGGTGAATAATCAAATAATGACGCGCATCTACCCCTGCCGTATACAAGCCACTATTGGATTTCGACAAATTGCGATAGTACTCTGCAAAGACCTTGTAACGCAGTCCTGCATAGAGGTTCAAGCCAATCTTGCGTGAATTATCATAGACATAAGAGGAACGTGCAATGGCATAGTCGGTATAGCTAATCGGTTCATCCAAATTATTGAAATCACTGGCCAATCGAATATTTTCATCCAGGCGATAGCCAATTGACATATGCACCGCCGAAACCGGATTAAAAGGATAAACCACCTTATAATTTACCTCATTATTAATGAGGCGACGGAAATTATTCAAGGCTAAAAACTGCACCTGCGAACGACGGGTATAGGTATAGTACTTATCCCAACGAGTTTTATAATCTGCCACCCCTATTACAAACTCCGCATTGGGAGTTAAAGACGTTCCGGGTAAGGGCTGGAAAGTGGTGCGCATGCCGGCTACAATGCGATAGTCGTGCATGAGATCCATCACCCCTACTTTGAAATTCATATTGAAACCCTGATTCAGGATATCACCACTCACAAAGCCTGTGAAAGGTTGATACTGAGGGTTATCAAACATATTATCGAAGCGTACGGTAAAATTATCCTGGAAGAAGGAAAGGAAATAATTTCGAACCGGCGGAATATCTAATTTATCATCGGCATTGGCCTCTACCTCTGCTAAGCTAGCAGGTAATAAAGGTACTGTCTGTGGACTGGGTTGTTGTTCTTCGGGGCTGGGTTCGGGCTTTTCTTCGTAGAACTTATAATTGAGAATATCTACTTCCAGTTGGGAGCGCGGTATGGCTCCATAGTATTCCGATTCAGGGACAAATTCTTCGCCCTTCTCTGTACTATCCTGCGCTTCCTCCTGCGCTTGCATGGCTAAGCTCTCCACTTTTACCGGTCGCAATCCCATGCCCTGCGGATCTTCGTATTCCTCCAGGTATATGCGGTAGCGTCTATCTTGAAGATAGACTGAAGCCTTAAGGTTTTCAGCAGGAGCTAAATCCATATCCACCAGTGAAAAGCTATTCTCACTATAAGGGTATTCTGAAAAGAAATAATCGTAATGGGTAGTGGTATCTACATAGGCAATCGCCGAATCGATCTTCACTAAATTTTGGCGACGAATACCATCGCGATCAGTAGTAAAGCTGAGGATGCCCGGTTTAATTTCTTCCACCTGACGCTCATCTACACTAGGGGTGCGGGTTAGGCGCCAAATCTTAATGGAGTCCTCACGCAGCTCCTCCGCCTCGGTAGCATAGAGATCCAATTTTTGAGTTCTTAAACTGCGTTGATCATCCGGCAATATACTGTCTACCGGACGGTTAGAACTCCAAGCAATGCGCTTGCCATTTGAGATAAAAGTAGGATCTACATCATCGTAAATATCGCGGGTGATGGGAGTAATCTTGGTATTTAGAATGGTGTAGATATACACATCCGACTGACCATCTTTAACGGCCGAGAACAAAAATTTCTTTCCATCCGGGGAATACTCCAAGGAAACAATTTTATCAAATCGGTAAAAGGGTTTGGTAGTTACTTCATCCTTCTCCAAATCATAAATGCTGAATTGGGTAATTCCTTTCTCCTCAGTAAAAAAGCTTAGGGACTTTCCTTCGGGATGCCAGGCTAGTAAGGGATAGCTATAATCTGTATTCTGAGCGATGCGATAACCGCCGGTATAGATGCGCTTCTTCTTGCCGGTTTCACGATCGTAAACGTAAATCTTGTAGCGACTAAAGCGGCGATCGACATAGGCGAAATACTGACCATCCTCACTGAGTTTCACTTTGGTAATCTCGTGG
The DNA here is from genome assembly GCF_014524565.1 of Croceimicrobium hydrocarbonivorans. Classification (NCBI taxonomy): domain Bacteria; kingdom Pseudomonadati; phylum Bacteroidota; class Flavobacteriia; order Flavobacteriales; family Owenweeksiaceae; genus Croceimicrobium; species Croceimicrobium hydrocarbonivorans. The sequence continues at coordinate 1,164,629 of NZ_CP060139.1, forward strand.
TGCTTACGACCCTTTACCAGCACCGAAGGGTCCTTAAAATCTTGATCTTCGTCGCTTAAGCCATAGCGATCTTTATAGAATGCCCGCCAATCGCGAGTCATTTCATCCATATCCTTACCCAGGATATACACAAAGCCGCTTTCGATATCACGGTTTACCACCGACATATAGACGATGTTCCGTATTACCTTCTCTCCGTAAGTTTCCTTCACAAAATGCCAAAAGGAATGCCCGGCATAACGTGCATCTAACTGGGTGAGGGTATTAATGCGTTTGTATTTATTGCTGTAAAAACCATCGCGAACCTGCACATCCACTTCGGAGCTCCAATCTTCCCCTACGAAGGAAATGAGTCCCTCTACATACCAAGCCGGTAAATTGAGCAAGGCCGAATTAGTGATACTTTGCGTAAAACTGCCATAGATCAAATTGCTTAGCACCACCTCGGTAAGCCCCATTCGCAGGGTATTTTCGAGATGGGCGTAATTACCATCGAAGTACACAAAAAGCCGACGACCGCTAATGCGCGTTACCCCGCCGGTGTTGTAATCATCTTCACTGGAACTATTGACATTACTTTGTTTGAGGTCGGAAAGATTATTGAAGACCAAAATCTGAATCCGCTCATCCAAAGGAGCATCCAGATAGTTCTCAATTTGAGGGAGGTTCTTATGGGTTAGTCGAGCAACATTTTCAGCCAGGGCTTCATTGCCACGGTAGAAGTACACATCAAAAGCTTCGAAGCGAAGGAAAACCCAGTCGAAATCATTAAACTGCACTCGGTTTTTACCATACTCCTGGCGAATACCATAATAGAATTGTCCATCAGCCGGAAGGCTATAGAAAATAAAGAGGCCCAGAAGCAGACCCAAAACGGAAGGCCGATAGTTTTGTTTCAACTTAAAAAATGTACTCGCTATATTTAACGCCAATTGAGCGAATTATTTCCCTTTGTATGACGAATATACTTACTCTACGCCGAATGGGCACTTTTTGTTTGGTCTTGCTATTAAGCTTTAACATTCAAGCCCAATTTAGCTTTCAAAAGCACAGCTTTATCCTTGAGCCAGTTGGCGAATTTAAGGCCCAGGAAACCGAGCGCATTTTTGCTCCCAGCCTTACGCCACAGGAAATGCATCATCCGGATGGAGAGTTAGATCGTCAATGGTCTCGCTCAGCTCTTAGAGCCCAAAGATTTAATAAGGTTGCCAATGATGTGGTGATAAATCCCAATACTCCACGCCCCGAAGTTTTGGACAGCCTGGCTGGAAATGCCTACAGCGGATCCGTGCCCAATGATAATGATTTTGCCATCGGTATTAACCAACAAATGGTGCGAGTACGCAACAGCACCATTGGGGTTTACGATTACAGCAAAGACAGCCTGCTTTTTGAAACTACCCTCTTCCGTTTTTACCGACCCACCGCCATCTTACCCGGAAGCAAATACGATCCCCGGGCCTTATACGACCCCGTTGCGGATCGCTTTATCGTGCTTTACCTGAGTGGCAATACCTGGGAAAATTCGAAAATTATTGTGGCCTTCTCGAAGTCGAATGATCTGGCAGATGGCTTTAATATCTACCAAATTGACGGTAATCCACTTAATGATTCTACCTGGAGTGATTATCCGCATATCAGCATTAATCGCGATGATTTATTCATCACCATGAACACCTTTTACAATGGCTCAAGCAATAACAGCGGCTATGTGCAGTCGACAATTCGTCAGCTCGACAAACAAGCAGGGTATGACAGCCTTCCTATGATTGAGCATTACTATTCGAACCTAAAAATGGGGAACCGTAATCTCTTCAATTTTACGGGTATGGATCGTGGTACCGATTATCCAGGAGCTCCGGCTTATATCCTTTCTAACCGAAATTTGGACACCATTAATGACAGCATTTTCGTGGTGAAGATCGATGGTCCCGCCAGTGGCAATCCTCAGCTTTCACTGGAAGTATACCAAACAGAAACTCCATATGGGCTTCCGCCTGAAGCACGCCAGGCCAATGACCATACCTTCGATTGTAATGACAGTCGTATTCAAGGTGGATTTGTGGCCCATGGTACCATTCAGTATGTAGGAAATACGATTACCTCCTTAGGCAATTCGGGCATCTACCACGGCATGATCAAATTGGATGGACCTAAGACCAATAGCTATTTCAAGATTATCAATTTTGATCCTATTGATATTGGCTATCCCCAAATCACTTACACCGGAAAATCCTATGCAGAGATGGAAGCCATTATTAGCTTTAACCATACGGGGGACAGCCTCAATGCCGGTTTCTCTTGCATGTTCTTCGATAATGACTCCAGCTACAGCCCACGCAAGCAAATTGTAGAAGGCGGTGATTATATCGACATCATTTCTAGTAATGGTAATCGTAAATATGAGCGCTGGGGCGACTATACCGGAAACCAACAAGCCTATGGCGAAACAGGTACGGCTTGGGCATCAGGTTATGAAGCTACTGCCAATGGCCAACCTCTTACTGCCATTGCAAAATTGCGCAGCCCCAATTGGCAGGACACACCCATAAATATTGGACTCAAAGAAAACAGTCTTCAAAGTACGGTAGCACCAAATCCGGCCATCGATTGGTTCGAATTAAAACTGAATCAGGAGAAAGAAGAAGTTTTGAGCTTCCGCTTGATGAGTTTGGATGGCAAGCAAAATCAGGCTTTGTTTGAGGTGCAAGAATTGGCTCTAGCCGGACAAAACAGCTTCCGCTTTAAAACGAACAGCCTTAAAACCGGAGTTTACCTTTTGGTGGTGCAAGGTGCCGACGGCAGAAGAATTACAGATGAAAAAATACTGATTACTAAATAAATTGGAAAACCTGGACCTTAACCACATTCGCGAGTATTACGCCGGCTTTGATTCGGATAAACTCGAAGATTTAGCCTTGAACGAAATTAGTCGCTTAGATCAAAAAGCCTTACCCTTGTTAGAGGCTGAGATTCAGAAGCGAAATTTAGATCCAAAACTAATTGAAGTAGTTCGTTCATATCAAGACAGTCGAAGACCGGAAATAATTAAAAAATGGTTGGACAAGCTACAGTCGCAACCCTGCCCATATTGCGACAGGAACAATGGACCTTTAGTGGGTACTTGGCGGCGAACCATAAAAAGCTTCATTTTTGTTACAACCACCTCAAAGAGCCCGGTAATTGCTTGTAAAAACTGCGCAGCTGATATTCAAAGAAAGGCCTTTCAAAGTTCAGCACTATTGGGTTGGTGGGGCCTTCCTAATGGACTATTACGCACTCCTTTTGTACTTTATAATATTTCTAAAGATCGCCGTGAAAGTGAAAAACTAAGCAAGGAACAGTTACAAGAGTTCACTTTAATCAATATGGGACATCTTATATACTCTTCAGATGACAGCAGTTTCTTGAATCAAATTTTAAAAGCTTACAACGGTATTGATACTTAGCCTACTGAAATTTAATACATCTTCATTTTAACTTTTCCCTTTAAAGTCCCTTTCTGGCAAGGTGTAAATTAGGACTCCTAAATGATCAGGATGACCAAATTAAGCCGACTTGCCCTGGGTTTACTCTGCCTGGGCTTGAGCCCTCTTATTGCTCAAGAATTTGAAAAAATTCCATGCCCCCAAAAAGATAGCACCTATCTCTACATCAATGATGGAGAATCGGATAGTCTTTTCTATTACCAGCTTATTCCCGAGCAAAAACCTCAAGCTTGTATAATTATCATCCCTGCTTCGGGTGAAAAAGTTGAGGGCGTAATTCCCCAATTGAAGATTCCTCAGGCAGCAGCAAAAAAGGGCATCATGACCCTAGTTCCTTCCATCAATTGGGGATCGGTAGATCGCCTTTCGGAAGCCGCCTTTCTGGATACCTTGATTACTAATTGCATGGAGGAGTATGATATTCCTGCCGATAAATTTGTTTTAGGCGGTTTATCCAATGGAGGAGTTATTGCCCTGCGCTATCCCCAACTGGCCGCCATGGATAGCAGTCAAACCTTGATAAAGCCTGCTGCCGTTTTTGGAGTAGACCCTCCTTTGGATTTGGCTCGCTTATATAATTATTGCGATCGAGAATTGGAGCGAGGTATTAGCGAGGTAGGTATCGCCGAAGCACGTTGGATCAAAAACTATTACGGCACCAATTTCGGAGGCAGCCCTGCAGAAGTACCCCAAACCTATCAGTATTTTTCGATCTACAGCTATGGAGCCGAAAAAGGTGGCAATGCGGAATTACTTCTGGAAACTCCTCTGCGCTTTTATACCGATTTGGATCTTGACTATCTGCTTAACAAAAGACATCGCGACCTCTACGACTGGAACGGCTCCGATATTGTAGCAATGGTAAACGAGCTCAAAATGCAGGGCCACCCCAATGTGGAAGTAAAAATCAGCATGGGTAAAGGACTAAGACCCAATGGCGAGCGACACCCCCACTCCTGGTCCATTATTGATAATGATGATCTGCTGAACTGGCTTATCAGCACCCTACAACTTTAGCCAATACTTTTATATTCAATTAATTACAATACTATCTGTAATTAATCTAAATAAACTTTGTATTTTCCTTAAGTCACCCTTACTTTCGCGGCCAATTATTTAGACCAAATCTTAATAAGCCATGAGAGCCAGGTGGTGCTTTGTTATAAGCCTCCTTTTAACCTTAGGGATTAGTCCCTTAATAGGTCAGCAATCATTGGGCTCCATCGAAGGTCAGATTAGCGACATGCAGGGTCAAAAACTACCTGCGGTAGCGATCTTTATTGATAGTTTGCATTTAGGCACGGCTTCAGATGTAGAGGGACATTTTCGACTCAATGCTATCCCTGCCGGTTGGCATCTTCTCGAAGTACAAGCGATTGGCTATAAATCCATTCAGCGAAAGCTACAGATCACCAGGGGTCAAAAGCTAAACCTGAACTTTCAATTGGTAGAAACAGCCAATCTTCTGGAAGAAATTACCATTCTGCGAAAATCTCAAGCCGAAGAAAAAAGACAAAGTACCTTCACGGTAAATGTCTTGGAGACCAAAGGCCTGCAAAACCTCAGCAGCGACCTCAACCAGGTACTTCGTCAAAGTAGCGGAATAACCATTCGTGAAGCCGGAGGATTAGGATCAGGTTTCAAGCTTTCCTTAAATGGCCTTTCCGGCAATCAGATTCGCATTTTCCGGGACGGCATTCCCATGGAGAACTTCGGCTCAGCCTTAAGCCTCAACAACTTCCCGGTTAACTTAATTGAATCCATTGAAGTATATAAAGGTGTGGTACCCATTGGCTTGGCAGCCGATGCTTTGGGTGGCGCCATAAACATCAATAGTTCCCAAAACCAACAGAGCTTCTTGGATGCTGCTTATAGTATAGGATCCTTCAATACCCATCGGCTTTCCATTAGCAGTCAGTACGCTCCAGAAAATCGCAAGTTCTTCCTTCGCTTAAATGCCTTCGGTAATTATTCCGAAAACAACTACCGCATGAAGTCGGTACCCATTTATGATCTCGAATTAGGCAATTATCTGGGAGACCAAGAGGTGCAGCGCTTTCACAGCGAATATCAATCCGCAATGCTGCAATTCGAAGCAGGATACCGAAATTTAAAATGGGCCGATCAAATTGCCCTGAGCACCAGTCAGGCTTATAATTTCAAGCACTATCAGCATCCTGATAATAATATCAAGCGCAGCTTTGGAGCCTTCCACAGTCATAATCATAGTCAACTTCTCAGCCTCAATTATCAAAAGAAATGGAACAAACTCAATATTAGCGCCTATGCTTTAGGCGGAATCAGCACCGAAAGCATTGTTGACACTTCATCCTACAAATACAATTGGTTAGGCGAAAAAATTAAACGGGCCAATGATGATCCCAAAGGCGAATTATTTGAACGTAAGAGCCTCCTCGAACTTAAGGATCAACTGTGGCGATCCAATATTCTGGCAAGCTATCAGCTGCATCCCAGTCATCAAGTGCAACTAAGTGCCAGCCAGTCCTACCTTCGCCGTCAAGGCAAGGATGAAGTAAATAGATTCAGCACCAGCTTTAAGGTTCCCAGCCATATCCAAAAGAGCATTTTAGCCGCCAGCTATCATTTAAAAGCGCCTTCCGGCCGATGGAATTTCAGCCTGCTTGCCAAAGAATATTGGTACAGTGGCGAGATTAACAGTCCAGACGAACAAGATCAAAATCAAAGTACTGCTCTGGCCTTCGAACGCTTTGGAGCAGGTGCCACCTTCAGCTATTACCTCACTCCCAGATGGCAAATCAAAACTTCTTACGAGAAAGCCTACCGTTTACCGGAAGCTTATGAAATCTTAGGTGATGGTATCTATGTAAATGCAAATCCCGGCTTGGCACCGGAACAAAGTGATAATTACAATTTAGGATTGCGCCTAAATCCTAATGCAGGGAGCTGGAAATACAGCGCAGAATTCAATGCATTCCTGCGTAATTCGGCCGATTTCATTCGTTTCAAGCCCTTAGGTCCCTTTGGTCAGTACGAAAACTTGCATGAGGTAAGAAGTCTGGGAACAGAATTATCCCTCAACCTGGCTTATCAAGATCGTATTCAAATCACCGTGAATGGCACCTATCAAGATTTACGCGATCGCAATCTATTGGATGAGGGTCTGGAAAATATCAATTACAATAGTCGCATTCCCAATGTTCCTTACTTATTCAGCAATGCTCGTTTGGCAGTAAAACCGCTGCGAAAGCAAAGCCTAAAACTGTATTGGAGCACCCATTATGTACATGAGTTCTTCCTCAACTGGGAGAATTTAGGTCATAGTGATAGCAAGCATATTATTCCGAGTCAATTAAACCATGATCTGGAATGCGAATACAGCTTTAAGGAAGGACGCTACAATCTCAGCCTCAGCCTGAACAACCTTTTTGACGCGGAGCTCTACGATAATTTCCGTATTCAAAAGCCAGGTAGGGCCTTCTACCTCAAATTCAGATATCTATTCAAATCTTAAATATCAATACCTATATCATGTTAAATACCCAAAATAAATGGCAAGCCTACTTACTGATCGGAAGTTTAGCTTTAGGCACTGCCGCTTGTGAAAAGGAAGAAGACAAAACCAATACCGCCGCTTCTTCGGCTGGTATCACCATGTCTTTAAAAACCACCGGAAATGATGAAGCTGAATTCATTGTTAGCCAAGAAAACATCATGGAAGGGGTAATCTCTGCCGAAGGAACCGGGATTGAGCAAACCGGATGGCGTTTTTATTACCCGGTTGGAAACACCCTTTTCGCCTCGGGTTACAGCGATGATAATCAATGTGCCGGATATGCTGCTAATAGCAAAGGTGAAATCGTGAAAAGTGGCGAGTTCATCTTCGAAAATGCTTTGGAAATGTTCGGTCATTCCGATGATGAGCAAACTTTCCTGGCCATGGAAATTCCTCGCGCTGGCTTTGCAAATCGTCGTTTGCACTTTATTGATGTGAATACCGTACAAGTAAAGAAAATTGTTGGTACCCGCATTTTTGAGAACACCAACGATTCATTGGTAGCTTGGCCTACAGCCCTCGAGGTACGCGGCGATAAAATTTTTATTCCCTTCCATAAATTGGATGCCAAGGGATACTTCAGCACTCCAAGTGCCGACAGTGCTTTTATAGCCGTATACTCCTATCCTGACATGGGTTCTGAGCCCGAAAAAATTATCGCTGATCCACGTACCAGCAATATTGGTGTAAATGGAGCCACCACGGGTCTAATTGAAACGGAAAGTGGTGATCTATACAGCTTTTCTTGCGGTGCTGAAATGGCTGGCTTTGCTCCTGCCTCCAGCAAGCCTTCCGGAATTTTACGCATTAAAGCCAATGAAACAGAGTTCGATGCCAATTACTTCTTCGACATCGAAGCGGCCAGCAATGGTGGCAAACTCTTTTGGTTCGATTACCTCGGAAACGGCAAAGCTATTGGCCGCATCCTTACCCACGATAATGGTGGTGCTTGGGGTGCTTTCGGTCGTGCGGAGTTCAACCAAAAATTGGTAATCATAGACTTAGAAGCCCAAACTCTTACCGATGTAGCTAATGTTCCTTTACACGCAAAACGCTATTCTTCTCCAGTATATGTAGAAGGGAATACAGCCTATGTAAGTATTGAAACTGCCAGTGAAGCCTATGTTTATGCGGTTGACATTGCCAATGCCAGTGCTACTCGTGGTGCTAAAATTGAAGGTAAAGCCATCAAAGGTTTCTACAAACTCTAAATAGAATGGGGCACCCATAGTTGGTGCCCCTTTATTTTCCTCCCGAATGAGCCTCAACAGAAAATCCCTGCGAAAAAAACTGCGTTTAATCCATCTCTACCTGGGACTTGGAACAGGTTTAGTGGTTTTCATCGTGGCCCTAACTGGCTGTCTTTGGGTTTTTCAGGAGGAGTTTAAAAACTTCAGCGATCCCTTTGCTGAGAAGGAGGCTTCTGCCGCCTATCACATTTCACCCACAGAAGCTCGAGTTATAGCGGAAAGTGTATTCCCGGGAAAAACGGTACACGGGACCTTATATCAAAGCGAGCGTAAGAAGGTAGAAGTGATCTTTTACGAAGCCCAACCTGAGTTCTATCGCTCTGTTTACCTCGATCCTCAAGACGGTGAAATTTTGGGAACCGAAAATCATTTAAAAGGCTTCTTCCCCTTTGTACTGGAGGGCCATATGCATATTTGGTTACCCGAAAAAATTGGCAGTCAGATTGTTGCCTGGAGCACGGTGATCTTCACCTTTATGCTCATTAGTGGAATTATCCTCTGGTGGCCTCGCAACAAAACGGTTCGCAAGCAAAGACTATGGTTCCGCTGGAAGAAAAGCAGTCGTTGGAAACGCAAAAATTACGACCTGCATCAAATCATTGGCTTTTACATCAGCTTTTTGGCCATGGCCTTAGCCTTTACTGGCTTGGTGATGACTTTCGACTCCTTTGAAAAATGGTTTTACCGAGGAATAGGAGGCGATAAAGAATTGCATTTTATCATCCCGGAATTATCCAATCCCGCCAATAAGGCTTTGGCGCAAAATGGAATGGATCAATTACTCCCTTTATTGGAGAAGCGCTTCCCCAATGCTGAAAGTCTGGAATTCCATTATCCCCATTCGGAGCAAAGCAGTATTTATGTTGAAATTAGTTGGCAAGAAGGAGTTTATTATAATTCCGACTATCTCTTTTTCGATCCGAAGACTTTAGAGGAAGTAGCTACCGAAAGTATTTACGGCCCTTATGCCGAGGCCCAATTTTCCGACCTGGCGCTGCGCATGAACTACGATATTCATGTAGGAGCCATCGGCGGACTAGCTGGCAAAATCTTAGCCTTTTTCATTAGTCTGAGCATAGCCAGCCTTCCGGTTACCGGGTTTTTAATCTGGTGGGGACGTCGTTCTAAAAAAGCCAATTCACAAACTTAGAACCTCGTTTGCCTAGTCGGCATTCTGTATTTTGCAGCTAGATTTTCTAGCATGCGCCTAGTCCTCCACTTCCTGATTTTTTACCTTCTTATGGCTTGCTCTACGAGGCCGGAGCCAGAGACGGTCTATCAATCAAAGTCTCTGCAAATTTTAAAGCTGCAGAGTGGCCTTTATCAGCATATCAGCTATATCCAAATCCCGGATTATGGCCCCTTTCCTTGCAATGGTGCCATCTTGCTAGATCAGGGTGAGGCGCTGGTTTTCGATAGCCCGGTGGATGACTTCGTAGCTCTGGAGCTCATTCAATGGATTGAAAGCCAAGAGCTGCAGATCAAAGGCATTGTAATCAATCATTTTCATGAGGATTGTCTGGGTGGACTCCAGGCCTTTCATCAACATAAGATTCCTTCTTATGCCCATCAAAAAACCATAGAACTTGCTGCGGCCGATAGGATACCGCTACCCCAAAATGGCTTTGTAGATAGCCTGATTATCAGCGTAGGTCAATATCATTCCATTAATCGCTTTGTAGGGCCTGGACATACTCAGGACAATATCGTTTCCTATTTTCCGGAGCATAAAACTCTATTTGGTGGTTGCTTAATCAAAAGCCTGGGTGCCAAAAAAGGAAACCTAGCTAATGCCGATACTTTGCAATGGGCCAGGAGCGTTGAACTAATCAAAGAGCAAATTCCGGAAGTTGAATTTGTAATTCCAGGACATGGCCCGGCGGGCAACTCGGAACTGCTGGATTATACCATTAAACTATTCACTGCCCCCCAAACCTAAGCATGAAGAAGAAACATCTGCTTTACGCCATCCTCATCATTGTGGTACCCTTAGGCCTTTTTGGCTTCTGGATGAAAACTGGTCAACCTAATTTGAATGATCATGAGATTGGTGATGAAATTGATCGTCTCAATGGGGTTGCAGTTTATTATAATGGTGCGGTAAGTCATGTAGATGGTCGCAACCTGACTGCCGATGGATACAACCTGGGTTTAAAATGGCAATGCGTGGAGTTCGTAAAGCGCTATTATTATGAGCATTTAAATCATAAGATGCCCGACTCCTATGGTCATGCGAAAAGCTTTTACAGTGCACAAATTGGCGATGGTCAAAAAAATGCTCAACGCAATCTCATTCAATACCGCAATCCCAGTCAATGGAAACCAGCCGTAAATGATTTATTGGTCTATGATGGCACCCTATGGAATCCTTATGGCCATGTAGCCATCGTTTCGGCGGTATTTGAGGATGAAATTGAAATCATTCAACAAAATCCCGGACCCACGGCTCTCTCTCGACTGCGCATCGGCCTAAGCCAGATGGAGAATAAATATCATTTAGAAGGCAGCACAATTCTGGGATGGCTTCGAAAAAAGGCTCCATAAATCAGGGGCAAGATTAATTCGGCATTTAGAGTCCATAATTCTGTCAAATCCTATTTTTGCGGCATGAATCAGGACGATCTTTTTAAAAAGGTAATCGCCCATGCGAAAGAATACGGATTTATCTTTCCATCGAGCGAAATTTATGATGGCTTATCAGCTGTTTACGACTATGGTCAGAATGGCGTTGAACTGAAGAAAAATCTGCGCGAATATTGGTGGAAAGCCATGGTACAGATGCACGAAAATATTGTTGGCTTGGATGCCGCAATTTTCATGCACCCCACCACCTGGAAAGCCAGTGGCCACGTAGATGCCTTTAATGATCCCTTGATCGATAATAAAGACAGTAAAAAACGCTATCGCGCGGATGTTCTCATTGAGGACTATGCCGAAAAACAACGTCAGAAAGCAGAAAAAGAAATCGAAAAGGCCAAGAAGCGTTTTGGTGAAGATTTCGATGAAGCGCTTTATCGCGAAACCAATCCGCGGGTAAAGAAATACCTCGACGAAGCGAATGATACCGTTAAGCGCATGGCAGCCAGCCTCGATGCCGGAGATTTAGCCGATGTTAAATCCTTGATCGAGGAGAAAGGAATTGTTTGCCCCATTAGTGGTTCTAAAAATTGGACCGAAGTACGTCAGTTTAACTTGATGTTTGGTACGCAAATGGGATCAGTGGCTGAAGGGGCTTCAACCCTTTATCTGCGTCCAGAAACCGCCCAAGGAATCTTCGTAAACTTCCTGAATGTACAGAAGACCGGTCGGATGAAAATTCCATTTGGAATTGCCCAAACCGGAAAGGCCTTCCGTAATGAGATTGTAGCCCGTCAATTCATCTTCCGGATGCGCGAATTCGAGCAAATGGAAATGCAATATTTCGTTCGTCCCGGCGAGGAAATGAAATGGTACAAATACTGGAAAGAAGAGCGCATGAAATGGCACCGTGCCCTGGGTATGGATGATAGCTATTACCGTTTCCACGATCATGAAAAGCTCGCTCACTACGCTAATGCGGCCGCGGATATTGAATTCAATTTCCCCTTCGGATTTAAGGAATTGGAAGGTATTCACTCCCGCACCGACTTCGACCTAAAAGCCCATGAAGAGCACAGTGGCAAGAAGCTGCAATTCTTCGATCCCGAGTTAGGTCAAAATTATGTGCCTTATGTAGTTGAAACCTCCATTGGTTTGGATCGCTTATTCCTGGCGGTATTATCCTATGCTTACCGCGAAGAAAGCCTAGAGGATGGCAGTAGCAGAACCGTATTGCGCATTCCGGCTCCTCTAGCCCCAGTTAAGGCGGCCATCTTGCCTCTGATTAAGAGAGACGGCCTTCCAGAGATTTCACGCGAAATTCTGGATGAACTACGCTACGACTTTAATATTCAGTACGATGAGAAGGATGCCATTGGCAAACGTTACCGTCGCCATGATGCCATTGGAACCCCTTATTGTATCACCGTAGATCATGAAACAAAAGAAGATAAATGTGTGACCTTACGGGATAGAGATAGTATGACTCAAGAAAGAGTACCTATTCAAAATTTAAAAGCAAAACTTTCCGAAAGCCTGAGCTTGAGCAGTTTACTAAAAAAATAATTTTGAAGCCTATTGAATAACAGAGCTTTAAAATTAATATATATTTGTGCGAAATTGTTTAACAACCAAATCTCGAGAGAAGGATGAAAAAAGTAAGTTTTTTTGCATTTGCACTGATCTTTGCTGGTGCCGTAGCATGTAACAACCCACAAGCTGAAGACAAAGCTGAAGAAGCTGGTGACGCCGTAGAAAACGCTGTTGAAGAAGCAGGTGACGCTATGGACGAAGCTGCTGAAGAAGCTGGCGATATGGCTGAGGATGCTGCTGAAGCAGTAGAAGAAATGGCTGACACCACTATGGAAGCTGCTGAAGAAGCTGCTGACGACATGGAAGGTGAAGTAGAAGAAGCCATGCACGAAGGTGAAGACCACAGCGAGCACATGTAAGCCACGCTGAACAAAATAAAAAATCCTGATCAGGCTCTGCCGGTCAGGATTTTTTTATGCCTAAAAAACCGGCCCTCTTTCGAAAACCGGCTTTTTCTATTTCTCTTCTTTCTCTTCGCTTAAAGCTTTTCGGCTAAAGCTAACATTCGTTCTTCCACTTCTGGACTATCCCAATTTTCATGAATATTGGGCATGCTCATAATTTCGGCCATTAACTCATCCTGACGCTTACCCAGAGCTATTGCATCCGAATAGCGAACCTCGGGTGAGAAAGTTACCAGGCTGTAAAGTGGACTCCACTTCTCCGGATATTTCTCCGAAAAGCGCACTTCAATTTTCTTGCGCAGTAAAAACTCAGGATCTCCGGTTAAATCACGCATCTCTACAAAATTGCGCATCGCCAAATCAGCAATCGCATCAGCATCCGGTTTACGCTCTACTTCATAAGCCTTTAAAAGCCCTTCCCAATCATCGCCGTATTCGTCCATCAAGCGATCTAAAACAAAGCAATCTTCAAAACCGGCATTCATTCCCTGTCCGTAGAAAGGTACAATGGCATGACTGGCATCTCCAATCAAAGCGACTTTCGCATTGCGAGTCCAGGGGAAACAGCGAATAATCACCAAAGATGAATCCGGGTTTTCCTGCCAATCGCGATCAAAATTGGGCATCATATCCAAGGCATCGGCAAATTCCTTTTCAAAGAATGAACGAGCTTTGTCAACCGTATCCAAACTAGCAAAGGAAACCTCACCATCCATAGGAAAGAATAAAGTACAGGTAAAGCTAGCATCCGGATTAGGCAAGGCTATCAACATATAACTACCTCGTGGCCAGATGTGCAGAGCATTCTTCTCTAATAAGAACTCACCATTAGGTCCGGCCGGAATCTCTAATTCTTTGTAACCATGCTCAATGTATTCCTGCGAATAACTGAAGCGATCGGTTTTTTGCATGATACTACGCACAGCGCTAAAGGCACCATCCGCACCAAAGAGTAAATCACTCTCCACCTTGCGCTCTTCGCCTTCACGATTGCGGTAAACCGCACTGGCATTCTCCAAATCCACATCGGCGCAAGCCTGAGAAAAATGAATCTTCACTCCACGCTTTTCCGCCTCATCCATCATCAGCATATTGAGGCCGGCTCGTGAAACGGAATTAATGGCCTGCCCTTCCTTACCATAAGGTTGATAGGTCAATTTTCCTTCTCGGCTGTGCATCACGCGACCATACATAGGAATGGCCATTTCTTTAAGCACCTTTTCTTCCAGACCCACCTTGGCCAAGGCTTGCAAACCGCGATCACTCAAAGCCAGGTTAATGGAGCGACCACCATCCAGCAGATTCTTTCGCGCATCCGGGCGACGTTCAAAAATCTCCACCTTATGACCGCGCTTTGCTAAATAGAGGCTCAATAAAGAACCAACTAAGCCGGCACCGGCAATGCTAATATTCTTCTCTTGCATGATTAGTCTCTTAAATGTTCTTTCAACAATTGGCCAAAGCGATACACATCCTCAAAGGAGTTATACAGGGGCACCGGCGCCAATCGAATTACATCAGGCTCGCGCCAGTCGGCAATTACGCCAGCTTCGCTCAATTTCTTAAAGGCTGCTTTTCCTTTTCCGGGTACCGAAATAGAAATCTGACATCCTCTACGCTTGGCATCCTTGGGAGTAATAATGCGTATGTTTTGGCCGCTTTCGCGGGATGCGTCTTCAATAACGGCTTGTAGGTAAGCCGTAAGTTTCAAGCTCTTTTCACGGAGGGCTGTCATACCCACCTCCTCATAAAGTTCTAAGGAAGCCAATAAAGGAGCCATTGCCATTACCGGGGCATTGCTTAATTGCCAGGCCTCAGCGGTGGAAATAGGCACAAAACGATCCGGCATCTGAAAACGATCTTCCTTATTATGACCCCACCAGCCCTCAAATCGAGGAATATCGGCTTTCCCATGATGCTTCTCATGCACAAAAACACCCGAAACACCTCCAGGACCAGAGTTTAAATATTTATAACCACACCAAGCGGCAAAGTCTACATTCCACTTATGCAGTTCGAGTGGCACATTCCCAGCTGCATGCGCTAAGTCCCAGCCCACCATGGCTCCGGCACGCTTACCAGCATCGGTAATGCGCTCCATATCGAACCACTGGCCAGTATAATAATTAACCCCACCAATCATCACCAAAGCCAATTCATCGCGATGGGCATCAATGGCCTCTATAATGCGATCTTCTTCAATCAGCTCCGTTTCCGGATCGGGCATAATTTCAATTAGATGCTCCGCTGGATCTAATCCATGGAAACGCAATTGGCTATGTAAGGCATATTGATCACTCGGAAAAGCCTTGCCCTCGCATAAAATCTTGGTGCGTTTACCTTGCGGGCGATAAAAGCTCACCATCATCAAATGCAGGTTAGTAGTAAGGCCGTTCATGGCCACCACTTCACTTTCTTTGGCACCCACAATTCGCGCTAAAGCAGCACTAAAATTTTCGTGATAAGCTAACCAGGGACGTTCCGCTTCCAGGTGACCATCTACACCCCAACGTGCCCAGTCATCCAGTTCTTCCATTAAAATGGTGCGGGCTCTACGTGCCTGTAAACCCAGAGAGTTACCCGTAAAGTATAAAACCTTTTCCGCATCATTTTGCGGGAATAAAAACTGCTCGCGATAGGAGGCTAAAGGATCCGCTGCATCGGCCTGCCGTGCGCCTTCCATAGTATTGGGGATTGTCATAGTTCTTTTTTAGCGGCTCAAAGTTAATAAATGCCCCAAGCCCATTGGGCTAAGAGCAGTAAAATGAAAACGATTATCGGAATGGCTTCCACCCAAAATCCAATGTAGATTTCGGAGCGATTATGCCGAACTTTTCGAATGAGATAAGCACCAATCTCTAGACCTACTAACCAAGCCACTGCCTGCGCCAGAGAAAGGTCCCAAATAAAGTAGGCGGCGATGGTCCATAGTTGATACAAAAGCAAGAAGAAATTTGCCAATTGCAAGGAGGCCTCTACCCCCATTAATTGCGGAATGGTTTTCATCTGAGACAGATCGTAGTCCATATCCCGAATATCGAAGGGAATGGTAAGACCGGCAACTAAGAAGGTGCGAAAAAGTAGTTCAAGGTAAAAATAGAAAGTCCAAATCTGATCCATATGCAAGATTGGCAAAGCAAAACTCAGCCAGGCCCAGGTACCGGATATCAGCAGCAGCTTTAACATGGGAATAGTGCGCAGGGAGGTAAAATGCCGATTGGGATGCGGAAAGGCTAAGGGATAAAGTACGGCTACCACTACGGCTGGCGCCAAAGCAATTAATAAATCCCAGCTGTAAAACCAGCGTAAAACATAGAGCGAGGCAAGGCCCATGAACAGGCTATAAATTAAGGCCGCGAGTGGCTGCTTAAATCCCGCCACATTAGAGGGCTGCCCACCGGTATTTTGCTGGGCAATTTTCACCCAGCGCATATAGCTGTAAGCCGAAGAAGTTGCTAACAATAAGAAGAGCGCATAGAGATAAGCCTCCGTGCTCCAAGGGGTAGGAAAACTCATCAAGCTTAAAAGCCCTACTGCTAGGCCCACCCAGAGATTTGAAGAAATTAAAAATCCCCGCATCACTTTTGATCATCGATCACGAGAGGGTTAAAAGATTGTTATTATCCCTAACCAAGAAGCGACCGTCTATTCTTACTTTTGCTGCGAATATTGACATTTATTTTCACATTGTTATGAATACGGACACTTTTGCCTATCGCCACATAGGACCACGTGAGGAGGATCTGTTAGAAATGCTGAAAGTGGTAGGGGTAAAAAACCTGGAGGAATTAATTTCTCAAACCATTCCCGATGACATTCGCCTGGAAGAAGATTTGAATCTGAGTACAGCGATGACCGAAAATGAATTCCTGAATCACATCCGTGATTTAGCGAGAAAAAATAAGGTCTTTAAGTCTTATATCGGTTTGGGATACCACCCAACAATTTTGCCGGGTGTTATTCAACGCAATATTTTGGAAAACCCAGGTTGGTATACCGCTTACACTCCCTATCAGGCTGAAATCGCTCAGGGACGTTTGGAGGCTTTGTTGAATTACCAGACCATGATAAGCGACCTAACCGGATTGCCTATTGCGAATGCCAGTCTTTTAGATGAAGCCACTGCCGCCGCCGAGGCGATGTCGATGTTCTACGGAGCACGCAGCCGCGACAAAAAGAAAGCCGGTGCTTCTAAATTCTTTGTATCTATTCACTGTTTGCACCAAAACATAGAACTCATCAAAACCCGTTCAGAACCTTTAGGTATTGAATTGGTAATTGGTGATCACCGTGAAGTTAATCTGAGCGAGGATTATTTTGGTGCCTTATTACAGTATCCAGCTGCCGATGGAGAAATTTTCGAGTACGATGCCTTTATGGCGGATGCTGAAAAATTCGACGTACAAGTAGCGGTTGCTGCTGATATTATGTCTTTGGTATTATTGAGCCCTCCCGGAGAGTGGGGTGCTAAAGCAGTAGTGGGAACTACCCAACGCTTTGGTATTCCTTTAGGATTCGGTGGCCCCCATGCGGCCTACTTCTCTACTACCGAAGATTATAAGCGCTTTATCCCCGGTCGTATTATCGGTCAAACCGTAGACCGCGATGGCAATAAAGCCTTGCGTATGGCCTTGCAAACCCGCGAACAACATATTAAACGCGACAAGGCAACTTCCAATATTTGTACCGCTCAAGTACTTTTAGCCGTGATGGCAGGTGCCTATGGTGCTTATCATGGTCCTATTGGATTAAAGCATATTGCACAAAAAATTCACTTCCATACAGTAAGCCTTAGCGAAGGTTTAAATCGCTTGGGCTATACCCAGGTTAACCAAAACTTCTACGATACTCTGCGTATTGAATTAGGTCAGGTTGATAAGGAAGAAATTCGTAGCCGCGCCATTGCCAAGGAGATCAACCTTCGTTATATCTCCGCCCATGAGGTAGGTATCAGCATTAATGAAACCACCAATATGGAGGCCATCGAAGAACTACTCGAAATCTTCGCTGAGGCTAAGGAGGCCAGTGCCCCAAAAATTAAATTGCTGGAGGTAAGCGTAATCCCAGAATCACTCAAGCGTACCAGCAGCTTTATGGAGCAGTCGGTATTCAATCGCTATCACAGTGAAACCGAAATGATGCGCTATTTAAAGGCTTTGGAGCGCAAGGACCTTTCTTTAAATCACAGCATGATTTCTTTAGGTAGCTGCACCATGAAGCTGAATGCCGCTACTGAAATGTTGCCACTAAGCTGGCCATTATGGGCAAACATTCACCCCTTTGCACCTACCAATCAAACTTTAGGTTACCGCGAATTAATCGCCAACCTGGAGCGTGACCTGGCTGAAATCACCGGATTCCACGCCATGAGCATGCAGCCAAATAGCGGCGCTCAGGGCGAATATGCAGGCTTGATGGTGATTCGTGCCTATCATCAATCTCGTGGCGACAGTCAGCGTGATATTGCTTTGATTCCAAGTTCTGCCCACGGCACCAACCCCGCATCTGCGGTTATGGCCGGCATGAAGGTAGTAGTGGTGAAATCAGATGAGGCCGGTAAAATTGATGTAGAAGATTTACGCGCTAAAGCTGAAAAGTACAGCGCAAATCTGGCCGCTTTAATGATTACCTACCCTTCTACTCACGGAGTATTTGAAGAGCGGGTACGTGAGATTACCCAGATCATTCACGATAATGGTGGTCAGGTGTATATGGATGGAGCCAATATGAATGCTCAGGTAGGGCTAACCAGCCCTGGAGCTATTGGCGCCGACGTTTGCCACTTAAATTTACACAAGACCTTTGCCATCCCTCACGGTGGCGGTGGTCCAGGCATGGGACCTATCGGGGTTGCAGAGCATTTGGCTTCTTTCTTACCCGGACACCCTTTGGTAAAAACCGGTGGTAAGAATCCTATTTCACCCGTATCAGCCGCACCTTATGGCAGTGGATTGATCTTATTAATCAGCTATGGCTATATCAAGATGTTAGGCATGCGCGGCTTAAAGGCCAGTACCCAATACGCCATCTTGAATGCCAATTACTTGAAAGAAAGATTGCACGGTGCCTATGAGGTATTGTACTCGAATGAGAACAACCGCGTAGCTCATGAGATGATTATCGATTGTCGTCCTTTCAAAAAGGAAAGTGGCATTGAGGTTACCGATATCGCCAAGCGATTAATGGACTACGGCTATCACGCCCCAACTGTAAGCTTCCCTGTAGCCGGCACAGTTATGATCGAGCCTACCGAAAGTGAAAGCATGCAAGAATTGGATCGTTTCATTGAGGCGATGCTTAGCATTCGACGTGAAATGGCGGAGATTCACAATGGAAACTTCGATACCGAAAACAATCCATTAAAAAACTCCCCTCACACCATGCAGCAATTAACCAGCGATCAGTGGGATTTCCCTTATGATCGCAAAACCGCTGCTTTCCCATTGGATTACTTGTATCAAAATAAGTTTTGGCCCAGTGTTCGTCGTGTAGATGATGCCTATGGCGATCGTAATTTGATTTGTACCTGTGAGCCTATCGAATCCTATATGGAAGAGGAAGCTTAAAAAAAGCAGAGAAAATCTGTCTAAATAATAGTAAGGGAGCTCAATGGGCTCCCTTTTTTCTTGCTGTAAACCATTTGTTTGTTATTTTTGTTACCCTAGTGTTAATACGTTATAACCCTTAATTCAAGAACATGAAGAAAACAGCTATCCTATTTCTTAGCTTAACTGCTGCTATGGCTGTAAATGCTCAAGGGGTTCCTCAAGTTGAACCTACTATTGAGCCAAACGAAGCTCCAGTTAAGCATGTAAAACGCGCTACTCAGAATATCGAGTCCAGTGCCTCCACTACCGTATGGAGTGAAGATTTTGCCAATGGCATTCCAGCCGACTGGAGCCAAAATGGTACGCCAACCACTGCTCAGTGGGAATACCGCGGCCCAAGTACTACTCCAAGTAATGCTTCCGGATCTCGTGGTTATTATTCAGGCATCAACAATGCCACTCCATCTAACAGCCCAATCGCTTCTACAACTGCGGCTAATGGGTTCATGATTTTCGATTCCGATTATCTGGACAATGGAAACACTGCCAATGCTGGTTCAGGATTAGCTCCTGCTCCTCACGTTGGTCGTTTGATTACCGACACCATTGATTGTACTAACTACAGCAACCTCGAATTAAAATTCGAAATGTATGCTCGTCGTTTTTACGCCGATTGGTTAGTAGCTTTCTCAATCGACGGTGGAGCTACTTACACTGATACTATTGAATTCTACAGCGATGCTACAGTTCCTGTAAATGGTGCTACCGCTGACAATGCCATTGCTCAAGCTAATGTATCTTCTATCATTGGTGGTCAATCTCAAGTAGTAATGCAATTCATTTTCGACGGAACTCCTGGTAACACCAACGGTAACGGTTACTACTTCTGGATGATCGACGATATCGAATTACGTACGCCTCCAGCAAACCAGTTCACTTTCACCGCTTGGAACGGTGCTCCACCCCAAGACATGATCTACAATAACAATGGTGGCGAGTATCCTAAGTATGGTATCATGAACGTGAACCAAATTGTTCCTGTTAACTTCGACGGTAACTTCATTAACTACGGTACTCAAACTCAAACCAATGCTACTTTAGAAGTAGAAATTTGGGACGTAACCGGTACTCCTAGCTTAGTTACCACTATTTCAGCTCCTGGTTGCGCCAACTTAGCTTCAGGTGACACTTGTGACTACACTAATTTAACTACTCCTACCTGGACTCCTCCAGCACAAGAAGCTAGCTACTTATTAGTGTGGAAAGCTGTATCTGACAGCATCAGCAGCGCTACCACTACTGCTACTGATACTTTCGCTTTCTACGTAAACAACACCCTTTACTCTCCAGACCGTAATGTGGTAGACAACTACGTAGGTACTAACTCAGCTAACCCAGAGATCATTGCTATGGGTGCGATGTACGACTTGACCAATGAAGATCCTAACAACCCAGGATCAGGTTTAATCTACATCGATGGTTTAGATATTATGTTGAGCTCATTAACTGACTCAACTGCTGATATCGAGATTGCATTCTACGATACCACTGGTTTTGCTTTCAACGCTGGATTCCCAGCTGGAGCTACTGCTGCTTTCCGTAAATCATTCACCTTGAATGGTTCTTTAATCGGAACTAATGCTTATTTCGACTTGAACGATGCTAACGGTAACCCATTAGTATTACCAGCTCAGCCTTACTTGATGATCATCAACTTCTTCCCGAATGCAAGTGGTGGTGTGATTCGTATCGCGAATGACGCATCTTTCGATCAGCCAGGATACGCTACTGTAATGCAGTTAGCTGACGGTAACTGGTATGGTGGATTTACTTCTGATGTACACGAAGGAACCTTCTTACGTTTGAACGTAGCTGAGTACCAGCCCGGACAAGGTTTAGAAGAAGAAAACTTTGATGCCTTCACTATGTATCCTAACCCAACTGCAGGTGCTACCAAAATGGAATTTGCAGAAGGTGGAAACTATACCATTGAAGTATTAGACATGACTGGCAGCCGCGTTATCTCTATCGAAGAGAGCGTAAATGCTAACGAAACCATCGAATTCGACATGAGCCAATACCCAATGGGTGTTTACATGGTAAATGTTAAAGGCGATCGTTTGAATAAAACTGTGAAGCTCACTGTGAAGTAAGAACGCAAGTCTTTAGATTTAAAATCCCGGTTTGCATCCTGCAGATCGGGATTTTTTATTGCCCCCTATTGTGATAAAGGGCAATTAATGACAAGCAAAGGCTAGCACTTCCCGCTAATATTGTGGTTTAAATCCCTATAAACTATAGTATGAAAAAAGCAGCTATCCTTTTGGGCTCCGTTCTTATCGGCTCAGGTAGCCTTCTGGCTCAGAGTCAAGGAAACAAAGCCCCAATGGCAATTAAGCCGGCTCTCATTGAAAAACAAGAGCTTAACCGAGAGTACCGCGGGTACAACCAAAACTCTCAAATCGAGAGTGCAGCTACGACTACTACTTTCTGGAGCGAAGACTTCTCTAACGGCATTCCATCTACTTGGCAACAAAACGGAAGCACTGCGCTTTCTGCTTGGGAATACCGCGGACCCAATACTGTTCCTACTAACGCAACAGGTTCTCAAGGAGCTTGGGCCCAAGGTACTGGTCCCATCGTAAGCCCTACAGCTAGTAACGGATTTGTGATTTTCGATTCTGATTTCTTGGATAACGCAGGTAGCCAAACCAATCCTGGTAGTGGCGTTGCTCCTGCTCCTCACATTGGTCGTTTGTTAACGGATACCATCGACCTTAGTGGTGAGACTGCAGTAGAATTAAGAATCAATTCTTACGCTCGTCAGTTCTTCAGCCGTTACTTCATCGCTTTCAGTAAAGACGCTGGTCAAACCTGGAACGATACCATCGAATTATACGATGCCCTCGAAGTAAATGAAGATTCTGAAGTTGATGGCGTAGAAACCTTCAACGTTTCTGGCTACATCGGTGGTGAGGCTCAAGCTATGATTCAGTTTATCTACGCTGGAAACAAGCCAGGTAACGTTAATGGAACTGGATACTACTACTGGATGTTAGACGATATCGAATTACGTTCACTTCCAGAAAATGCTTTCCGTTTCACCGAATTTAATGGTGCTCCTCCTCAAGATATCACCTTTAACGGAAATCCATTATACACCAAATACGGTGTAATGAACGATGATCAAATTGTTCCTATCAATTTCGACGCTAACGTATACAACTACGGTTCTGTAACTCAAACTAACATCAAGTTAGAAGTAGAGATTTACGACGGAACTGGTGGTCTTGTAACTACTGTGAGCTCTCCAGCTGGTGCTTCTTTACCAATGTTGGACACCTTAGACTTCAACACTTTAACTACTCCATCTTGGACTCCTCCTGCTGTTGATGAGTATACTTTCATTTACAAAATTACTTCTGACAGCCTTTCTGTTTCTACTACCAATGCTACCGACACTGTTAACTTCAGCGTTCGCGAAAACAACTATGGTGTAGATTGGGGAACTATCGACAACTTCTTCGGTACTACTAGTGCTGTAGGTGATATGGTAGCTGCTGGTACTCGTTACGCTTTAGAAAACGAAGATTCTGACAGCACCGGTTCTGGTTTAGTATTCTTAGACGGTGTAGATATTTACTTATCTGCTCGTACTGACTCTACTGCCGACTTAGAAATCAGTCTTTTCGATACTACAGGCTTTGCTTTCAACGCTGGTTTCCCAGCTGGAACTACTCCTGAATTTACCCGCACTTATACCTTAAATGCTAACTCTATCGGTGGATTGATCCGTTTCCCATTCAGCTCCTTAGACAGTGTTTATGACAATGGCACCTGGACTGAAGTTGACCGTCCTTTGGCTGTTCCTACCGGAACCTACTTTGTGATTGTAAACTTCTTCCCTAATGCAGCCGATGGTGTTGTACGTATCGCTAACAGCGCTCAATACTTCCAGCCTTCCGAGTCTGCAGTATTCCAAACTGGCGACGGTGACTGGTTCGGTGGCTTCTTAAACTCTACTACTTTCGAAGCTCCTATCATCCGTTTAGCTGTAGCTGATGCTCCACGTTACGATGTAAGCATCTCTGAAAATGATATCAACCGCTTCAGTGTGTATCCTAACCCAACCAATGGCGAAGGTTCAGTAGCATTCCACCAAGGTGGTACCTACTCTTTAAACCTTATCGACATGGTAGGTCGTGTACACTACAGCGATGAAGTAACCGTGAACGAAAACGAACGTCGTGAATTCAACTTCAACGACTTGAAGCCTGGTGTTTACCTACTTCAAATTGAAGGCGAAGGTTTAAACAAAACCATCAAACTTCAGGTTCAATAATCTGAAGAAGCTTTAGATTCAGAAAGCCGTCTCGGTCAAACCGAGACGGCTTTTTATTTTTACAGTAATAGGATAGAATTCAAAGCCTGGTTCAGGCCTGAGAAATATTAAACCTTGCGGCGAATTTTTTTGAAGAGCTCCGAACTGTACACGAAATCTACAATCTCGGCATTGTCGGTACCAAGAATCTCTTCACCAGTTCCCTGCCAGGCCTTCTTGCCGTCTTTAATGAAAATGATATGATCCCCAATCTCAATTACTGAGTTCATATCATGGGTATTGATTACCGTTGTCATCTCAAACTCCTGAGTAATCTCCTGTAAAAGCTGGTCGATAACAATAGCCGTTTTGGGATCTAAGCCAGAGTTCGGTTCATCACAAAAGAGATATTTCGGATTCATGCTAATGGCCCTTGCAATGGCCACCCGCTTTTGCATACCTCCCGATAACTCGGATGGGAATTTCTGATTAACACCAGGTAAATTCACCCGTTCCAAACAAAAGTCAGCCCGATCCTTTTTCTCCGCTGCCGACATACCACTAAACATACTTAGGGCGAAGGTTACATTCTCTTCAATGGTCAATGAATCAAACAAGGCATTGCCTTGAAACACCATTCCCATTTCAGTGCGTAAACTCTTACGATCCTTGCGATTTAAATCGCCTAAAGCCGTGCCATCGTATTCAATCTCACCCGAATCGATATCATGCAAACCCACCAAGGATTTTAGAAATACCGTTTTACCGGATCCGCTCTGACCAATAATTAAATTCGTCTTCCCCTTGTAAAAGGAAGCATCAATACCCTTGAGCACTTCATGCTCCCCAAAAGACTTTCGTATTTCCTTTACTTCGATCATTAGACCAGTAATACTTGGGTTAGCATATAGTTACTTACAATAATGGCCACAGAGCTGCTCACTACCGCCTTGGTGGCATTGATCCCCACCTCTATAGCACCGCCTCGGACATAAAATCCGAAATAGGCACTGATGCTTACAATTAGAAATGCAAAAACAAAGGTTTTTATCAAAGCATAGGTGATGTGATAGGCATTGAAGTCAACCGTAAGACCATAATAGTAGTCCTCTGCCGACATTACCCCTCCAATGGAAGCTAAATAGCCCCCCACTAACCCCAGGGCCATACTAATGATGATTAGGATCGGATTAAAGAAAGCAAGGGCTGCAATTTTGGGTGCAATCAAATAAGATGCAGGATTCACCCCCATTACTTCCAGAGCATCAATCTGCTCGGAAACGCGCATACTCCCCAAGGTAGAAGCAATATTGGAGCCTACCTTACCTGCTAAAATCAAGCTGATAATGGTGGGAGAAAATTCCAGAACAATACTCTCGCGAGTGGCGATAGCAATGTAATAATCAGGAATCAGTGGATCATCAAGATTAAAGGCCGTTTGGATGGTTACAACCGCTCCCACGAATAAGGAGATTACTGCCACAATTCCCAGGGAGTTAATGCCCAGTAAATCCAGATCACTCAAAAAGGCATTATAATACATCTTGCCATTCTCAGGGCGACGAAAAGTGCGGCCCAATAGCACTATGTATTTCCCTAAAGACTCAATCCACTTGTTGAAAAACATATCGCGAAAATAAGAGTAATTTTGCACGGAGCTCTTATTATGAAGAAAGGCATTTTACGAAAACTCCCCTTCTTGATTGCCCTCCTGCTTTGTTTGGCATTTACCGCCTGCAGAGGATTGGAGCCTTGCAATTGTCCGGGCAAAACTGAGCTTCGATGAAGAAAGGACCGGATCCTTTTGCGGCCCTCAACAAATACCTGCCTACCGGCAGTTTGGAGCTCCTCCGTCCTTTACTGGATCGCTATCCCTTGCAGTTAAAAGTTAGCAAGCCCCGGAAAACCAAATTTGGCGATTATCGCTATCCGCAAAAAGGAGAAGCGCATCGCATTTCGGTGAATGGCGACCTCAACCCCTATGCTTTTCTAATAACCCTCTTACACGAATACGCTCACCTAGTGGCCTTCGATAAATTTGGCCGGAAGATTAAAGCACATGGTGAAGAATGGCAATTTTGCTTTCGTGAAATCGGCAGTCCTTTTTTAGATGCCAAAATTTTCCCCATCAAATTAGAACGCGCTTTTAGAGCCAGTTTGGCCCGCGGACATGCCAGCTCAGCCACGGATCATCAGCTGCTGCGAGTGCTCAAAGAATTCGATCAACAAGAATCGGCAGAGCCTCGTACCTTTGTCGAAGATTTAGAACCCGGCGCAATCTTCGTGCTTAATGGTCGCATCTTTAAGAAAGGACCCAAAAGTCGTAAGCGCTACAAATGTGACGAAGTTAAAAGCGGTCGTCAATTTATGGTACACCCCCTGGCAGAAGTCGGGATTTGGAAGGAAACAAATGAACACTAAGAATTACTACTCTTCAGATTTCAGATTAGGAATTGTTGGCGGCGGGCAGCTAGGTAAAATGCTGCTGCAAGAAACCCGACGATTGGATATTGGAACCTCGGTTCTCGACCCTAGTGAGGTAGCACCTTGCAGACTGGGAAGCAATGAATTTACTGTAGGTTCACTTACAGATTTTGATACCGTTTATCAGTTCGGACAAAACTGCGATGTGCTGACCATCGAAATTGAAAATGTAAGCGTTGAGGCTCTTCAAAAGCTGGAAGAGGAAGGCAAGAAGGTGTTTCCACAGCCCCATATTATTCGCTTGATTCAAAGTAAAATTCGCCAAAAGAATTTCTATAAGGAAAACCTTATCCCCACCGCGGATTTCATCAGCTTCGAAAACAAAGCGGAACTGATGACAGCCATCAACAAGCAACAAGTTCCCTTTCCATTTGTATGGAAACAGAGCACTGGCGGTTTTGATGGCCGCGGGGTAGCTATGATTCGCAAGAAAGCAGATTTGGAAACTTTACCCGATGTACCTTGTCTAGCAGAAAGCATGGTTCCCTTTGAGAAGGAACTGGCTGTAGTAGTAGCCCGCTCCGCTAATGGTGAGTGCCGCTCCTTCCCTACGGTAGAGATGGATTTCCACCCCGAAGCCAATTTAGTAGAATATGTCTTCAGCCCCGGAAATGTAGAAGAAGCTATAAGCGACAAGGCCCAAGAATTAGCCCGAATGGTTGCCGAAAAGTTGGGCATTGTTGGTATTCTGGCGGTAGAGATGTTCCTCACCAAAGACGGAATGATCCTGATAAATGAGGTAGCACCCCGCGTTCACAATTCAGGGCACCTTAGTATTGAAGGCAATGTAAGCTCTCAATTTGAGCAGCATTTACGTGCCATTTTAGACCTTCCCTTAGGTTCTACCGAGACCATTCAACCTGCGGTGATGGTAAACCTGGTAGGTGATGAGGATTATACCGGCCCGGTATATTATGAGGGTATTGAAGAAATTATGGCTTTGAGCGGTGTGTATGTGCACCTCTATGGGAAGGCGGAAACTCGTCCCTTCCGGAAAATGGGTCATGTTACAATAATCGACCCCGACTTAGAAGCCGCCCGCGCCAAAGCCCGTATCGTAAAAGAAAAAATTAAAGTTATCAGTCAATGAGCGCCCAAGTAAGTGTAATCATGGGAAGCCAGAGCGACCTGCCTGTAATGCAAGAAGCCCTGGATGTACTTAAAGAATTAGGTGTTGAGGCCGAAGTAAATATCGTTTCGGCCCACCGTACCCCGGAAATCATGTTCGACTTTGCGAAGAACGCTCATGAAAAAGGAATTAAGGTGATTATTGCCGGTGCAGGTGGTGCAGCGCATTTACCCGGAATGGTAGCTTCTATGAGCCCTCTTCCTGTGATTGGTGTACCTGTAAAAAGCCGCAACTCTATTGATGGCTGGGACTCCGTTTTGTCAATCCTGCAAATGCCGAGCGGAGTGCCTGTGGCAACGGTAGCCCTAGACGGAGCCAAAAATGCCGGAATTTTGGCCGCCCAAATCATAGGCAGCCACGTTCCGGAAGTGCTTCAAAATATCATCGATTATAAGGAAGGCTTAAAAGCCAAGGTGATCGCTTCTCGCGAAAAGCTGAATTCCTAAAGGTTTTTCAAAAGGGTCATTAACTGCTCCTTTTTTCGGTTGGCTACCGGAATTCGACTACCGTCTTCCAAAATAAGGTAGCCTCCATCCGTTTGCACATACTTCTTCAGATAGTTCACATTCACCAAATGGGATTTGTGGATGCGTAGGAAATTATAACCTTCCAACATCATATCAAATTCCTTTAAGGTTTTGGATGCCAGGAGATTCTTTTGACCATTCAAGAAGAAAGTGGTGTAATTGGAGCTACTCTCCAAACGGATAATATCGGTCAATCGAATTACGTGCATACCATCCGAAGTAGGCACCACAATCTTTTTAGGGGAATCTGAGGCCTGACGGATATTCTCTACTAGTACATTGAAATTACTAGCTCTTTTAGGAAGGCCCTTTTCACTTTCCACTTTGCGGACGGCCTTAACCAATTCTTCCGGATCTACAGGTTTAAGAAGATAATCGAGAGCGCTAAACTTGATCGCTTGGATAGCGAATTCATCGTGGGCGGTAATAAATATTACGGCCGGATGCTTCTTCGTCTCATCTGCCATAAGGCCATTTAAAAGGTCGAAGCCACTTTCGCCTGCCAAATCAATATCCAGGAAAAGAACGTCTATATCTTCCTGATCCAGAAGATCCAAGCCCTCTTGCACGGAACCACCTTGTCCGGCAATTTCCAATTCAGGGCAAAATAAATCCAGTTTCCCCACTAAGGCTTCGCGCGAATTTTGTTCGTCGTCGATAATAACTGCTCTGAGCATATTTATAATTCTTGAGCGGGTAAACGTATGATCACCTTAGTGCCACAGGCCTCCCCTTGTTGGTTGTATTTATCAATGATCTTTAGATCGATCACATCGTTCATGGATCGTTTCAGGAGATCGATCCTATCCTTATTAATCTGAGTTGCCATGCTGCGATGCGCCTTCTTATTCGGCAATTCTTTGGCTTTTTCCCTGCCAATTCCATCATCTTCAATCGTGCAGCAAAGTAGGTCTCCATCCAGCTTAAAGCTGATATGAATAAAGCCATTCCCTTCTTTAGGCTTAAGTCCATGCAAGATCGCATTTTCTACATGAGGCTGAATTAACATGGGTGGAAGTCCAATATCATAATCCAGTTCCTCATCGACTTCAATCTCGTACTCAAACTTATTATTGAAACGTAGCTTTTCTAATTCAAGATAGTTCTTCAAAACCGAAACCTCTGTTTCTACCGGATGAATATGCTCCATTGATGATTCAAGGGTTAGCCTCATCAATTTTGCGAAATTGTTGAGATAACGCACTGCCATCTTCGGATCCTGCTTAAAGATAAAACTGGAAATACTATCCAGGGCATTAAAGATAAAATGGGGGTTCATCTGCAAGCGCAGGGCCTTACGTTCCATTTCCAAAAGGTCATTTTCCAGGCGTAAACGCTCCTCCCTTCTTTGCCAACGATCGCGCAGATAAACATAGGCCAAAGCAAAAAGCGCCAAAGCAATCAAAGACCAAAACCACCAAGTACGCCAAACCGCCTCTTTCACAACAAAAACATAAGGCTTCGCACTTAAAGCCCAGCTTTGCCAGGGATAACGCGACTCAACTTCCAAAGTATAGCGGCCTGCTTTTAAATCACTAAACAAGGCTTCACGACGGGTACCAGCATAGGTCCAATTATCACTTTGCCCCAGTAATCGATAGCGATACTGAATCAATTCAGGTAATAAAATGCTGCGCAAGCCATAGCGAAAGCGGAGGTAGTTTTGATCGTGATCCAACTCCGTAAACTCCCTTAATCCACTGAAAGCTTCGCTTGGCCACATATCTAGGTCCGCCGCATTTTCCTCCCTTAATAATTCCGCTTCCAACAGTGCTAAAACCCCCGGATGATGGTATTGCTTAAAGCGTTTAAGATCCCAAATAAACAGACCTTCTTCACCGGCGGCATAGAGCTCGCCTTCCCTTTCCTTTAGTGCGCCCCCATTAACCGGAGGACCAAAGAAATGGATCTGTGCCGACTCGCCCGCCTTATGACTTTCCTTTACATCAGATAAACTTACCAGACCTTTATTGGTACCAATCCACAATTCACCTTCACTCAAAGCAAAGGCTCGAATTTCCGCAAACTCCAAATCTTTAAGGCTGTAGATATGGGCCTTTGAATTTGAGCGATCAATGATATACAGGCCATTACTGATGGTCCCTACCGCTAAACGCTTACCGGGCATTGGCTGTATGGCACTCATACCTATGCTATCCAGATTTACTCCGGCCAGCTCTTGATAATGCTGCCAATTACTGCCATCAAAATGCCAGAGTCCCTGAGTATAAGAGGCAAACCAAAAACCATCTTGAGGCAGATATTGGATGGAAAAAATGCTAGCAAAACCCAGCTCTTCATCGGATAAGATTCTTTGCCATTGCCCGGACTTTAAGCGCCAAATACCACTGCTACCTGCAGCCCAAATTTCTCCATTTCCTTTGCCGATACTAAATACAAAGCCATCAATAGGGGTGGAATGAATAACTTCCTGTCCTTCAATTTTATAATATAAACCCGCTTCGGTGGCGATGTATATAGTATCACCTTCAACCAATGAAGCCAAGACCAGGCCCTTCAATGAAATTACTTTTTGAAAAGGCCAAACCTCTAATCCAAAGGGGGTTCCCAAGAAAACCTTATTCTCATCTACCGAAAGGTTCAGTAATGGCATTTTCCGACCAAATTCCTTGAAAAAAGGACTTTGCATTTTGAAGATTCCACGGCTGGTACTTAAAAGAACCAAACCTTGAAAGCTGTAGATATTCTTGATCTCTGAGGCACTAAAATAGCCCTGGTAATCATTGCTATAGAATCCTGAAAGATCAGATTCATCTCGACCTTGCAGATAGACATTTTGCCTATCTACAAAGACATTCAAGGAAGGCGTACTTAAGGCAAAGGCAATACTATCTCCTCTTTGTTGGTCTGGTCCTAGAGGGGCGGTCTTTAAATTATAGAGCTTGCCGTGGGCCAGATAAAAATCAGCTTTACCGGCTGCCAAACTTATATAAGCACTGCTATCTAATTGCTGCCAGGCGTCTTGCCAAGTATAAAGCGCATCTGATGTACAAAGCACCAATTGATCCTCAATTTGCCCCAAATCCTTAAAGCCATCGGGCAATGCTGAATGAAAGAAAAGGGAATCCCCATCCCAATGATATAAGCCATTAGATAGAGCCACATAGAGCTGACCTTGAAAATCACAGATGTCCAGTATCTGAGTTCCTTCAGGTAGGGATATTAATTTAAAGTCCTTGCCCTGAAACTCTGCCAAACGACGACCATCCTGAATATATAGACGCTCTCCTTTGAAACTGCGAACAACTTGATTGATTAAAGGAAATTCCTTCAGACCAAAATTCTCAAAGCGATAGCCATCATAGCGCAGCAAGCCGGCGCCTTCACTAGCCATCCAGATAAAGCCCTCCGGCCCTTGCACCATATCGGTTATACTGAGGGTAGGCAGACCTTCTTCCAAGCCAATACGCTCAAATGCAGCTTCTTGTGCCTTGGCGGACCAAAGGCAAGCAAAAAGTAAAAATGCGAGAAAATGCTGAGCACGGGCCATCTGCGAAAGGTATTGCCAATGCCGAATTAAACCAAATTTAGACAAGCGTTTAAAGCGGATTAGTAAACGTTTGCCATCGCAGTAATGCTTGGGCCTCCTCCTAGATTTGGCTCATGCGATTCTATCTGATCATAGTCTTCATCCCCATTAGCCTGAGCAGCCAAACTTTTCAGGCTTACAGTGCTGCTTTGGCGGATCTCAATTTACTCGGCCCTCAAGCCTTGATTATCGCCAACCCTGCTAATAAAACCCAGTACAAACAAAGGCTAGCATTGCATTCCTGTATATGGCCTGGCTTAAAAGACCTCAATGAAGCCAGCCTAAGTTTTGGTCGTGCTGCCCAGGGCAAACATTATGGTATTCTTCTGCAGCAATGGGGACCGCTGAACTATAGAGAACAGATGTTAGCCTTGGCTTTCGGACTGGAACTCAGCTCTAAAATGGCCATGGGAATTCGCATGGATTTACAGCAAAAACAAATTGTGGAAAAGGATAAATCCTATCATCTGAATAGTCAGCTTTATTGGGATTATCACCCCAGTGCAAACTGGCAATGGGCCAATCGACTGCAAATTGCTAAGGTGCCTTTAGGAGCAAAGCTTAGTTTGGATAGTCAAATGAGCTTTCAGGGCTTTAGCGGTTTAAGGCTATTGATGGGGATAAGTCTACCTCAACAGAGTCCGGGCTTTGGGGCTTTTGCACTGGAGTATAATTTTAAAGATTGGCTCTTTCTAAGGCAGGGTTTTAAATTAAAGCAAGACCTGGATTACCGTGCGGGCTTGGGTATTAGATGGAAGGCCTGGATATTGGATCTAGGATTTCAATGGCAAAAGGCCCTAGGTGCAGGACAGCAAATCAGCCTAAGCTATTGCTGGTTATGATTCGGGCCTTCGTCCTATCCTTGCTAATCTGCAAAGGCTTAGTTGCTCAAAGCTTATGGGAGCAACAATTGGAACAAAGCTCCCTCGCTGAGCAAAGTCCAGAGGCCCTAGAACAATGGGCTAATCAATTGCAAAATTGGGAGCAAAGACCCATTGAAATTAATTTGTGGAGCCGACAGCAATTAATGGAAACCGGTTTATTTAATGTCTTTCAAGTGCATAATCTTCTACAATACCGTGAACGATACGGGGCATTATTATCAATTCCCGAGCTTAACCTGATTAAGGGCTTTGAAAAAGAAAGAATCCAATTCCTTGCTCCCTATTTGAGCTTTCAGACTAAAGAAAGTAGCCATGGCTTAAGCTGGCAGAGTTTCCGCAACATCAGGGAACATCAGTTGGCCTGGCGTTGGCAGCTTAATCGCCGGAATCTGGATGCAAATCAAAAAAACACCTATTTAGGGGATCCACTTGAAAGTCGATTGGTGTATCGAGCTCAGAACCGCTCAGGCTTATCTATTGGCTTAAACCTTCAAAAAGATCCGGGAGAAGCTTGGCATCTTCCTTTTGGCTTTGATCATCTGGCAGGCCATCTGCAATATCAAGGTCCTGGCAAATGGCGAAAATTAATCTTAGGCGACTTCCATTTTAGTTTTGGTCAAGGTTTAAGCTTATGGTCAGGCTCAGCCTTTCATGCCACCGGATTTGATCAGGCATTCGCAGCTTATGCTCGTGGGATCAGTGCTTTTGGCGGCAGTGAAGAGCAAAGGTTCTTCCGAGGAGTAGCGGTCAGCTATCAAAAAGATGCTTGGAGGACAGAAACCTTTATTTCTTTTAGGGACTTAGATGCCAGTTTAACTGAAACCAAGGAAGGAAGGGTGGCCATGATTCGTAATGGCGGATACCATCGCAATGAAAAAGAACTCAGCTCTAAAGATCAAGTTTCATTAAAATCTCTGGGCATGGCTCTGCACTATGAGGGAAAGAATTTTGATCTAAGCTTTTTGCATCATCAGCATTATTTCGCCATCCCCCTAATGGAAGCCTCGGACTTAAGTGAAAGCCATAAAGTTGTGGGAAAAAGCTATTATGGCTATGCTCTGGCCGGGCAATTACTTTGGCAGCAATTTCACCTATTTGGAGAATGGGCCATGGACCAGGAGGCAGACTGGGCTCTATATATCGGCTGGGAGCGCAACTGGTGGGAGCGATTTAAAATCAGGCAAGCCTGGCGCAAATTTCAAGTTAATTATCAAGGTTTCTGGAATGATGCCCGTGCACGTAGTGGCAGCGCCGGTGAATTTGGAATCCTGCATCAAATTGAAGCCAATTGGACCTACCAGTTGCGGAGCTTAGTGGAAGTAGACTATTATGCATTCCCCTGGCCCCGCTACCAAATTGAAGGCCCTTCTGCCGGAAAGCGCATTAGTTTTATCCAGGAATGGCGACCTAAATCCTCCCAAAGTCTAGAACTCCGACTTCGCCATCAGAAAGACGAAAAATGGGATGGAACTAGTTTCAAAGGAGATCCTGCCCTTAGCAGAAGCAGTGTCGAAAACTGGCAAATTCGATTTGTGCACAAGCTTCAGCTTAGTAGCGCTTGGAGCAGTCGCAGTTCCATACAATTTTATCTACTACCCGAAAATTGGAATCAAGTAGCCAGCTTTCTTTCACAACAATGGACCTACAAATTTGGGTCCTGGCGCCATAGTTTAAGCTTAAGCATGGCCAATGATCCCGCTGGGATAGCAGTCTTTTACGATTATGAGCCCGACTTATTGAGAAGCTTTTCGATTCCTGCCTACCGTGGCCAGAGCCTTCGACTCTCTATCTATAGTCGCTGGAAGTCAAGAAAATGGCAGGCTGAAGCCAAACTTGCTTATGCCGATGATATTTATTATTCTAATGCTCAAATAGAGCTTAAATTGCAATTGCATTATTCATTTTAAGAAACCACGTGCAGATGCGATATTTGCTAAAATTTTACGCATGCTATCAGAAAAATTAGCTTCAGCGCTAAACAACCAAATTCAAGTGGAGGCCATCTCCTCACAAGTATATTTAGCCATGGCCTCCTGGGCCGAAGTACAAGGTTTAGAAGGGGTTGCCTCTTTTATGTACGAACAATCGGATGAGGAACGTCTACACATGTTAAAGCTGGTGAAATTCGTAAACGAGCGCGGTGGTCACGCTGTAGTTTCTGAATTAAAAGCCCCTAAATCAGACTTTGGTACTTTTAAAGATATGTTTCAAGAACTCTTTGAGCATGAACTAAAGGTATCGGCCAGCATCAATGAATTGGTTCACACTGCTTTAGAAGAAAAAGACTATGCTACCCATAACTTCTTGCAATGGTATGTTGCCGAGCAAATCGAAGAAGAAGCGGTAGCTCGCACTATTTTGGATAAAATCAATTTGATCGGAAACGATAAAGGCGGACTGTATTTATTTGACCGCGACATTAAGCAACTCACTGTAGAAACTGCAGCAAACGACAACCCTAAATAAGCCGAACGGTAAATGAAAAACACCTACTTTGATCTGATCGATCAGACCTATTATTTTCCACAGGAAGGTTTTGACTTGCGTGATGACCAACTCACCTTTCATGGAATTTCGCTTAAGCACCTGATTGACAAATACGGAACTCCTTTCCGTTTTATCTATCTGCCTAAGATTGGCGATCAGATCAAAAAAGCGCGTAATCTCTTTAATCGTGCCATCAAACGCTCTTCCTTCCGAGGGGAATATCAATTCTGTTATTGTACCAAGTGCAATCACTTTTCACATGTGGTGAGCGAGGCGCTAAAGCATAATGTTAACCTGGAAACCTCCTCCTCTTTCGACATTGACCTTATTCTCAATCTCTACAAGGAAGGTAAGTTTACCAAGGATCGCTATATCGTAAACAATGGCTATAAAACCGACGACTATCTTCAGAAGATCGTGAAAATGCATGAGCTCGGTTTTGAGAATATCATTGTGGTATTGGATAGCATGACGGAGCTGGAGCGATTAATGAAGTTCGCTGGTGATAATAAAATTAAGATCGGTCTGCGGATGGCCATTAATGAAGAACCGCAGTCGAGCTATTACACTTCTCGATTAGGCATTCGTCATAACGAAATGCTGGATTTTTACGAGAATCACATCAAAGACAATCCACAGGTTGAGCTTAAAATGCTGCACTTCTTTGTGGATTCGGGCATTAAAGACAGCCTCTACTACTGGGGTGAATTTAAGCGTGCCATTAAACTTTATACCGAACTCAAGAAGAGAGCAGATAGCCTCACTCATTTCAATTTGGGTGGTGGATTCCCGATTCGCAACAATCTGGGTTTTGAGTACGATTACGAATACATGATTCGTGAAATCGTGCAAAACATCAGCGATGCCTGCGATGCAGAGGAAGTGCCTCATCCCAATATCTTCACCGAATTTGGAAAATACACCGTTGGTGAATCAGGAGCGATCATCTTCAAGGTACTGGAGCAAAAGAAACAGAACGATACCGAAAGCTGGTATATCATCAATAACAGCTTGATGAACACTATTCCTGATGCCTGGAGTATTCACGAAAAGTTCATTCTCCTGCCCATCAATAAATGGGATCACGAATACCAAAGGGTAAATATTGGTGGAATTAGCTGTGATCACTCGGATTACTATAATTCCGATGAGCTGAACCAGGAAGTATTACTGCCTACCTACGATGATAATGATGAAGAGCCACTTTACATTGGTTTCTTCCACACCGGAGCTTATCAAGATGCCATTTCAGGTTATGGTGGCATTAAGCATTGCCTGATCCCTTCCCCTAAGCATGTGATTATCGATCGGGATGAGAAAGGCAATATCGTCGACTATGTATACCGCAATGAGCAGTCGGCAGAAGAAATGTTTAAACTATTAGGTTACAAATGAGAATTTACGCCGGTGTAGAAGAAGAATGGGGCGATTACGACAAAGCGCGCATTCTTTTACAATCCATTCCCTACGACGGAACCAGTACCTGGGGCAAGGGTGCCGACCAGGGCTTTGAATCCTTCCTAGATGCTACCGACAATATGGAGGTTTACGATATCGAAACCGATTCGGAAGTCTACAAACAAGGAGTGCATATCCTGGATCCCATTCGCGAAGACTCCAGTCCGGAAGCCGTATTTGAGACCGTTTACAAAAAGACCCAAGAACTCCTAAAAACAGGCAAGTACCTCACCTTCTTTGGCGGTGAGCACAGTATCAGCATAGGGGTAATTAAGGCTTTTTACGAGCATCATGATAATTTAAGCGTGCTGCAAATTGATGCCCATGCGGATTTACGTCCTGAGTATCACGGCAGCCCCTATAACCATGCCTGCGCGGTATTTGACGCCAGTCAGAATTGCAATTTGGTGCAAGTAGGCATTCGCAGCATGGATGCGGATGAAAAACAATATGTGCAAGAAGGTAATTGCTTTTATGCTCACGAAATGTGGGGTCATGATCGCTGGATGGATGAATCCATTGCCCGACTTACTGATAAGGTTTACCTCACCATTGACTTGGATGCTTTTGATCCATCAATTTTAGCCGCTACCGGAACTCCGGAACCCGGCGGTATGGGCTGGTATGAAACCTTAAAATACCTGCGTAGGGTATTCCGCGAAAAAGAAGTTGTAGGCTTCGACATCGTAGAGCTGGCACCAGAAAAGGCCCATAAGGCTTCTAATTTTTTAGCCGCCAAACTGTATTACAAACTTTTAAGCTATCAATTCGAAGATGGAAAATAAAGGACCCATTGGCCAGTTTATGCTGGAACATTACAAGCACTTCAATGCTGCTGCTTTAGTAGATGCCGCAAAAGGATATGAAAAGCATTTAGCAGAAGGCAAGAAAATGATGATTACCCTGGCAGGTGCCATGAGTACCGCTGAACTGGGCAAAAGTCTGGCTGAAATTATTCGTCAGGATAAAGTGCAAATCATCTCTTGTACTGGTGCCAACCTCGAAGAAGATTTAATGAATTTAGTAGCTCATAGCCACTATGAGCGCGTACCCCACTACCGCGATCTTACCCCTAAAGAAGAATGGGATTTATTGGAGCGTGGCCTAAATCGGGTAACCGATACTTGCATTCCAGAAGAAGAAGCCTTCCGTAGATTACAAAAGCACATCTTCGAAATCTGGAAGGATGCCGAAGCAAAGGGTGAGCGTTATTTCCCACATGAGTTTATGTATAAGCTACTGAAC
This sequence comes from Croceimicrobium hydrocarbonivorans, assembly GCF_014524565.1. NCBI lineage: Bacteria > Pseudomonadati > Bacteroidota > Flavobacteriia > Flavobacteriales > Owenweeksiaceae > Croceimicrobium > Croceimicrobium hydrocarbonivorans. The sequence continues at coordinate 1,202,109 of NZ_CP060139.1, forward strand.
TCCGGAGTATTGCAACAATATTATGAGATCGACCCTAAGAACAGCTGGATGCTGGCAGCGGCAGAAAAGAACCTGCCCATCATCGTTCCAGGTTGGGAAGATTCGACCATGGGGAACATTTTCGCTTCTTATTGCTTAAAAGGAGAGCTCAAGGCTTCAACCATGAAGAGTGGAATTGAATACATGACTTTCCTGGCCGATTGGTATACGGACAATGCCGGAACAGATGGTATTGGCTTTTTCCAGATCGGTGGTGGTATCGCGGGTGACTTCCCAATTTGTGTAGTACCTATGCTTTATCAGGATATGGAACGCACTGATACTCCTTTCTGGTCTTATTTCTGCCAGATTAGCGACAGTACCACCAGTTACGGATCCTACTCCGGAGCAGTTCCCAATGAGAAAATCACTTGGGGAAAACTGGACATTCATACGCCGAAATTCATTGTAGAAAGTGATGCAACTATAGTTGCGCCACTGCTCTTTGCTTACCTCTTAGGCTGGTAATAAAGCTAAAGACGCCCAAAGGCATTATGGAAACAATTGAAAACGTAGAACTCGCCTACTTAAACGCCGAGGATTATCAAGCCTTAAAAGATTTAATGGATGCCGCCTATGCTGGCATGAATAGCCTTCACTGGAAAAAAGAGGAAATCGAGAAATTGGTTTCCCTCTTTCCGGAAGGGCAGGTCATTTTAAAGGTGAATGGCGAATTGGCGGGTTGTGCGCTTTCGGTTTTGCAGGATGACAGCATCACCGAGAAAAACCATAGTTACTCTGATGTAACTGGTAATGACACCTTCAAGACTCATAAAAAGGACGGTGACCTGCTCTATGGTATTGATGTTTTCATTTCTCCTAAATACCGCGGATTGCGCCTGGCCCGCCGACTCTATGATTTCCGTAAAGAGCTTTGTGAACAGCTCAATTTAAAGGGAATCGCCTTTGGGGCCCGAATGCCCAAATACCATTTATACGCCAAGGAACTGAGTCCTCTGCAATACCTGGAAAAGGTAAAAGCAAAGGAGATTGAAGATCCGGTGCTCAATTTTCAGTTCAACAATGATTTCCACGTAAAGAAAATCCTCAAAAACTATTTGGAAGGAGACACCGAATCTCTGGACCATGCAGTTTTGATGGAGTGGAACAATGTGTATTATGAAAAGCCCAGTGCCGGTCCTGGCAGCCAAACTCGGGTAATTCGCGTAGGCTTGGTACAATGGCAAATGCGCCCCTATAGCGACTTGGACGAATTAATGAGTCAAGCTGAATTCTTCCTAGACTCTATTTCCGGCTATCACTCCGATTTCGCCCTCTTCCCGGAGTTTTTCAATGCGCCTTTAATGGCCGCTTACAATGAAATAAAAGAGTCGGAAGCTATTCGGAAATTGGCGGGCTATACCGAAGAGATTGTGAATCGTTTCTCCCAATTGGCAGTAAGTTACAATATCAACATCATTACCGGGAGCATGCCCGAAATTGTGAATGATAAGCTTCGCAATGTAGGCTATCTCTGCCATCGTGATGGTCGCCTGGATCGCTTTGAGAAAATTCACGTTACCCCCGACGAAGAACGAGTTTGGGGTATGGAAGGCGGCGACATCCTGCGTAGCTTCGATACCGATTGTGGCAAAATAGGTATTCTGATTTGCTACGATGTGGAGTTCCCGGAACTAAGCCGAATTTTGGCTGAAGAAGGCATGGACATCCTTTTTGTTCCCTTCCTTACCGACACCCAAAATGGTTACAGCCGAGTGCGCAATACCGCTCAAGCTCGCGCCATTGAAAACGAGTGTTATGTGGTTATTGCCGGTAGTGTAGGCAACTTACCCAAAGTGAGTAATATGGATATTCAGTTTGCCCAATCCATGGTATTTACACCCTGCGACTTTGCCTTCCCTAGCACCGGTATTAAGGCCGAAGCTACCCCTAATGCGGAGATGATTCTGGTAGTAGATTTAGATATCAATCTACTGCGAGAACTCAACGAATTTGGAAGCGTCCGAAACCTTAAAGACCGACGACTAGACCTCTATCGTCTTACAAAACTAAAAGCTTAGCCTTTCTTCTTTCGCGAAGGGGCTGCTTTCAATTCTTCAAATTTCAAATTAGGCGGAAAACCCTGAGGGAAGCGCGCAAAGTGGTAGAGCTCCGACAGGGGAATTTCGTAATCCGTGTGGGAAGCCCGATCCTTAACCTGGTCATTAACTACTCCCATAGTCACCACATTGACGGGCAAACTAACTACACCTACAATGCCATGACTTATAGGCATTAGCGAGAGCGCAATATTGGACCATACCGGATACTCAGGCTCGAACATATAGACCCGAAAGCCTTGAATCTGATCGATCATCACCTCTACATGATCTACTTCTCCATCCTCACCATGAATGATGAAGATACTGCTATCGTTCACTGAAATCAGTTCACCTACCACCTTGGGCACTTTCGAGCTGCGCTTTAGATCCAATTCGATGTAAGAACCGTAAAGATTTTGATGGGCTTCTGAAGACTTGGGTAAGATGTCGGAAGTAGAGCAAGCACTGACCAAAATCACTAGAACAAGCAGCAAGCCTAGTTTTGAAATACAATTTTTCATAATCAGCAGCATTAAGGTTTGAGGGTCAATGGTTCTGCGGGCACTTGAGAAGACCAGAATACTTCTTCCATATTCTGCTCGTAAATCTTATATGCCTCTGCTTCTCGCTTAAGATAAAGTGCAGGCTGCTTAAACATCTGTCGTAGTTTCCAAAGATCTTTATCTGCTAACCATTCCTTGCGCATCCATTCCAAATAATAACCTTCGGCTTTTAAAAAGAGCGCATAGTTTTGATTCGGATCTAAGGAAAAATCCAACTCAAAATAGTCGCCCGGCATGGAAACTAATTGTAAATCCGGATCATTCAATTCGGTTTTTGCTTGCGCTGATACTATTCCCGCCTTACGCACCGCAATTGGCTTCAAGGCCTGTGGTTCTAGCTTCCGCTGAATGGAGCAAATAGCAGCACGATCAATTCTCCATAAGCCAAGGTTCATTACTAGTTTTAATTTCAAAGGACCTTTCGGCTGATGCGCCAAATCCAAAATCTGTCGGTTAATAGCAATAGGCCCGGTTTCATAGAATGATCCTTGCAAATCCCAGCGCTGAGCTTCTTCATTCCAGAGATAGACTTCCAGTTCCCCTAATTCCGATTTGAGGCCCTTGTCCATGGTTTCATACAAATCGCCACTATTCTCAAATTTGGCGATAATGTCTGCCACCTCATCACCCATATAGGAAAGGGCGGAATAAATAAAATAGGTCGTCATTAAAGTCTGACGAAAATCGAGTACCAAGCCCAGATCTTCTTGAGAGGGATCCACATCAAATTCTAAAATCAACTCCTCCTTGGAAGCTAGATTCTCCGCATCCGCCTCAGAAAAATACTCCTGACCATCAGCAGCAGCTAAAAGCGCATTATTGCGAGGCATCCATAATCCTTGGGTGGCATAAAAATCACCTATACGGCTTTGGTAAATGCGCTCCCCTTCATTCTGGGCCAGGGCAACTAATTGAACCGATCGCAAAACATGGGTTTCCTGCGCTTCGTTCTTCATCACTAAGGTGAAGAGGGAATCCGAATACTCCGAAATCTTCAGATCGTCGATATCGGCATATTCCAAAGAAGGACAAATAGCATTGGAAAAGCCTTCGGCTCGAGCCGAAAAAAGGCCCTGATCCTCCACGGTATAAAAGGTAGGACAAGAGCCAAAACAAGCTTTAGGATTAGCCAGACACACGAAGGACAAGCCTATATTAACCACCGTTAGGGGGGCCAACATTTGATGCCCGGAACTAATATCCAGCTCTTTATTTACCTCAAAGAGACTAACCGAAGCGATGGGTAAGCTTCGTTCTGCACTATCTAAAAAATCACGATTGGCATCATAGTGATAAGCCATCCCTTGTACGGCCCTGCTATTGGTATCTACCCACCAGGCACCTGGGAAAAAGTAGACCTCACCATTTTTCAGATGGGCCTTTAAAATACTCTCTGTTGGAATATCCTGAGTTTTATGCACGGCATCCTGCACATCACGGTAATGCCATTTGTACTCAAGTTCTTTGCAGGCTGAAGCACTTAAAATGAGCAGCCCCAAGCCCCATAAAAGGACATAATTTTTCATTTTAATCAGTAATGGTTTAGTCCGAAGGTAGCCAATTAATGACTATAGGCTTTCCTTATCTTTGAAGAATGCGAAACATCCTTCTCTATTTAAGCCTATTAATCGGAGCAAATCTTAGTGCTCAATCCGCTTTAATGGATAGCCTCCTTTGGTTAAATTATGAGTATCGCCTCGATCAAAATTTAGAGTTCGCTGACTCCGCCGAATCTCCCTTGGAAGAAGAGGATCGCCAAAACTTCAGTAGTTTGGATTGGTATCCGCTTGACACCAATTTTATAGTATGGGCACAAATTGAATTGACACCAGATTCCGAGCCCTTTAAAATGCCTACCACCACCGACCGTAAACCGGTTTACAAGCAATATGCTATAGCCCACTTCCAATTGGGTGACAGTTTATTCCACTTACAGATCTATCAAAACCTCGGATTAATCAAAATGCCTCAATACCAGGATTATCTTTTCGTCCCCTTTACAGATCATTCTAATGGCTTTGGCAGTTATGGTGGTGGACGCTATTTAGATTTGCGTTTGCCTCAGGGCGATTCGCTTCTTATCGATTTCAATCGAGCCTACAATCCTTACTGCGCCTATAACGGAAGGTACTCCTGCCCCATTCCTCCTCGGGAAAACCGACTCAATTATTTCATTAAAGCCGGAGTACGATACGAGCCAAAACATTAAAAATGAGCTCATAAAAAGAGAGAACCAAACTTCCTCTAAAAAATTAATATTGCAGCTCATTTTCTTTTTAAGCTGCAATTCAAATAATTAGTCGACCTTTGCAGCGAATTTTAAGCGATCTTTTTTGAGCTCTTTTTTTGAACTTGGACTGTCTCCTGAAGTCCTCCGCGCCCTCGACGAAATGGGCTTTGAAACCCCATCTCCCATCCAAGCGCAAGCCATTCCTGCCCTTTTAGATGATGCCCGTGATTTAATTGGTTTAGCCCAAACCGGTACTGGTAAAACAGCCGCCTTTGGCTTACCCCTATTGGAACGCATTGACCCTGAGTTCCCTCACACCCAGGCATTAATCTTGGCTCCCACCCGGGAATTAGGACAGCAAATCGGAGAGCAATTACAATCCTTCGGGAAGTATTTGGACAAAATGAATATCCTCACTGTTTACGGTGGTGCGAATATTCAAACTCAAATGAAGGCGCTGCATAAGCCTCAGCATATCCTCATCGCTACCCCCGGCCGTTTGATCGACTTGATTAAGCGTCGTGCGGTAAATCTTGAGAACCTCGAAATTTTGGTTCTGGATGAAGCAGATGAAATGCTGAATATGGGCTTTAAGGAAGCTTTGGATGAAATCCTGGCTTATACCCCTAAAGAAAAAATGACCTGGCTTTTCTCGGCTACTATGCCGAAAGAAATTCGCCGCATCGTTGATACTTATATGCATCAACCTTTCGAGGTGAAAATCGATCAAAAGCAACAGGTAAATCAAAATATCGATCATCAGGTAGTTCACGTTCGTCACCACCAGAAGAACCTGGCCCTGAAGCGCTTTATTGACCTCGACCCCGAAATCAGGGCGGTGGTTTTCTGTCGTACCAAATTGGATACCCAATCCTTAGCTGAAGAGCTAATGAAAGATGGTTATGGGGCCGATGCCTTGCATGGTGACCTCAGCCAGGTACAACGCGACCGCGTTATGAAGCGTTTCAAGAACCACGAATTACCGGTTCTGATTGCTACCGACGTAGCCGCCCGTGGTATTGACGTGAATGATCTCACCCACGTTTTCCACTTCTCTTTACCAGATGATCCTTCTTACTATACCCACCGTTCAGGACGTACCGCTCGCGCGGGTAAGAAAGGAATCTCTTTGGCGATGATTGGCCCTCGTGATCAAGGAAAACTGCGTCGTTTGGAAAAAGATTTAGGTATCAATTTCCGTCAGGTACAAATTCCTGAAGTGGACGATATCGCTGACCTCCGCTTAAAAACTTGGGGCGAGCAAATCCTGAATCAACCGATCAAAGGAAATATTCCTTCTGGCATGATGGCCGAGCTACAAAACCTTTGGGGAAACCTTTCCAAAGAGGAGTTTATGGCCAAGGTAATTGCCTTCGAAGCTTCTAAATTAAACCTCCAAAATGAGGAAAGCCTGAATGTAAACCATGGCAAAGACCGTGGTGGTAATTTCAGAGGCGGAAAAAAAGGAGGCAACCGAAGCGGCAAACCCGGTGGCGGAGGTCCTTCCTTCAAAGCCAAGCGCAAGCCTTTCAAGCATGGACATAATCGTCCGAATGCAAAGCGGAAGAAGAAGTAGTTAGCTGGTAGTTGGTAGCTAGTCGTTTGTCGTTTGTAGCTGGTACTATTCTTTCAAGAGAAATTAGAGGATAGACGGTAGACGATAGATTTCGTGATGCCGCCTAACACTGGATTGAATTTTCAGCATTGCTTAAATCAAGTATCAGCATGCTCTTGTCCATCTATCCGCTTGTTTTATTCCAAACATCAGCATGTTTTAAGGAAAAGCTCAGCTGCTTTTCTAAAAAGTAGCTGAGCTTTTTAAAAAAGATGAAGAGGATTTTAAATAAATAAGCCGACAATCAACGCAGATGATAAGGAGCTTAGACCTCAGCTCTACTAAAGGTGCACAAAATCTTTCATACTATTTTGGATAGCAAAAGGGAGACTCTTATTTTAATGATGGTGCCTAAAAATTGAATCGAATTTGCAATTCAATCCTAGAGCTCCTTTGCGACACTTTGCTTCTTTGCTCCTTTAGCGCAGCGGGCGGTAGAAAACATACTCGGCTTTTGACGAATTTGCAATTCGAGCCTAGAACTCCTCCAATTCAAAGCCCAGCACCTTACAATGCTCCCAAAAGGCAGGATAGGACTTTCCTACTACTTCAGGGTTTTCGATTTCAATAGGATGCAATAAGGCCAGCGCGGCAAAGCCCATGGCCATGCGATGGTCTCCATAAGTTGCAATGCTTTGCAAGCTGGTTTGGAAGCCACCTTTTAAATGAAGGAAGTCTTTTCCAACTTCAGATTGCTGCCCGAATTTCTGCAATTCTTTTTGCAAAGCGGCAATGCGATCCGTTTCCTTTATCCGCAAGGTTTGCAGTCCGGTGAATTGTACTGAATGCCCTTTAGCAGCATAAGCCGGAATTAAGGTCTGACTCAAATCCGGTGTATCCAATAAGTTTATTTGAGTCGGTATTGGCAATGCTTCGGCTTTATGAATACGAATGCCGGAACCGATAAAAGTTTGATCTACTCCTAAGGGTGCCATCAATTGAGCAACAATAGAATCACCCTGCATACTGAACTGCCTGAATCCGGGTAAATAGATTTCCGCTTCCTGCGCCAAAGCCGCCATGGCTAGCCAATAAGAGGCGGCAGACCAATCTGGTTCCACCGTCATTTGTTTAGGGAAATCAAGTTCTGTTTGAGCTGGAATGCGTACTTCATTGCCCAGTACAAAAACTTTAAAACCCATACGGCGCATGCAATTAGCCGTGAGGTAGATATAAGGCATTGAAACCGGCTGCCCAGCCCATCGCATTTCGAGGCCTTGCTCCAGAGAAGGAGCAATCATCATCAAAGCGGAAAGGTATTGACTGGATAGGCTGGCATCAATATGCAACAAGCCACCCTTTAGCTTACGACCCTTGATCTTTAAGGGTGGGAATCCCTGTTTTTCCAGGTATTCAATCTCTGCCCCTAAATCGCTTAAAGCTTTGACCAAAGGTGCTATCGGACGTTCCCGCATGCGCTCAGATCCATCTAATATCCATTCACCTTTTTGCGTAGCTAGAAAGGCCGTGAAAAACCGCATGGCCGTTCCTGCATCTCCGGCATTAAGCTCCTTTTGATTGGGGTAAGATGCTAAAAGTTGCTGCAAGATTTCACTGTCCTTACTATCCGAAAGACCACTTAATTGCATTTCCGGAGCATACAATGCTTTTAGAATCAAAAAGCGATTCGACTCACTTTTTGAGCCTGGCAATTGAATGCGACCGCGCACTATTCCGCTCGGATGTGAAAGTCGAAGCTTAGTCATGAAAGCATTGATTGTAACGCTCCAAAACCGATTGCATGGGCACTTCAATATCATAAACTCCTACCCCACATTCGCGAAGCAGGCTAAAGTGTAAATGGCTACCCTTATTTTTCTTATCTCCTAAAAGCAAGGTCTTTAAGTCCTCAGCTTGGGGTTTGAGCTTGGGAACAGAATAGAGTTTCTGAATATCAGTTTGCAAAGCCTGCACTTCATTGATATCGCATCCCGCGAAAGCGGCCGAGAGCGAAAGCTCCACTTGCATCCCCAGGGCCACGGCATAACCATGGCTTAAGGGCTGTCCCGCCTGCTGATGCCAGGATTCCAAGGCATGCCCAATACTATGACCGAAATTTAAAATCTTACGCAGTCCACCTTCATGCTTATCTTGACTTACCACCCTGGCTTTTATAGCTACCGAATGGGCAATTAAGGCCGAATCAATTTGAGCAGCAGTTGGCTTTCGCCGAATAAGAGCTCGATAATGTTTAGCATCAGCAATAAGGCCATGTTTCAACATTTCGGCCCATCCCGAAAGAAACTCCTCCTCAGGCAAAGTATCGAGAAACTCGGGTAAAATGCCCACCATTAGTGGTTCTGTAAACAGACCAATGCGATTTTTATAGGCCCCGAAGTTAATGCCCGTTTTAGCACCAACAGAAGCATCCACCATAGCTAGCAGGGAAGTGGGAAAATTCACAAAATCGATTCCCCGCATATAGGTCGCGGCGGCAAATCCTCCCAGATCGCTAATCACTCCACCACCCAAATTGATCAATAAACTATGGCGATCCATTTCCAGGGCCCCGAAGGCATCCCAAAGCTGAGCCAGTACTTCCAGAGATTTGGTATCCTCACCCGGCTCTAATTCTACAACTTCCAATTTATTCGGATCCAAATCAGGAAGCTGAGACAGAAAGCCTGGCAAGCATTGATCATGGGTATTGGAATCGCAGAGTACCGCAATCTTAGAATAGTCCTTATTCCGAACTAAGGATTGGAATTGCGCCAAGGCCCTTTCTTCGAAAAAGAGCCCGTATTTCTCCAGTTGATCGATCATAAAATCAAAGGTAAGCAGGCTCTTCGGAATAGTGATGGGAATCGCCGGAAGGGACTTGGATTTGCAGTAAATTAGTATGTAATTCGTCGCTGCAAAATTGAGCTCCCCTAAAACGAGTAAACAGATGAGGGATAAGGTTTTGCAAGCCTCTTAAAAATTGCGAGATGTTAGACTTCAACGATACCAAAACCGCTTTTATCTTAAAGTCGGATAATCAGTTACGGAAAGCCTATTGGCTCTTTCGCTTGGTAGCCAATTCAAGTTTAGTAGGACTGGGCCGTCGTGCCAGCAACCTGGCCATTAAATTGGGCCTCCCCATCCGAACGGTAGTTAAGCAAACCGTGTACGATCAATTCGTGGGTGGCGAAACCATTGAGGAATGTCAGGCTATTATCGATAAACTGCGCGAACATGGTGTTTCGGCTCTTTTGGACTTTGCCGTGGAAGGCAAGGAAACCGAAGCCGACTTTAATGCCACCAAGGACGAAATCGTAGAAACCATTCAATATGCCGGTGGTCATCCCGGAATTCCCTTTGGGGTTTTTAAAGTTACCGGTATTGCACCCTTTGATTTATTAGAACGCCATAGTGCCGGCCTGCCCTTTAATGAGGTGGAAGCCCGCGCTTGGGAACGTGCTAAAAGCCGGATGGAGGAAATCTGCTATACCGCCAATAAATATGGCCTTCGCATTATGATTGATGCCGAAGAAAGCTGGATTCAGAAAGCCATTGATGAGATGGCCCGCGAAATGATGGAGCGCTTTAACCGCGATCGAGTGGTGGTAATTAATACCCTGCAGATGTATCGCAAGGATCGCCTTCAATTCTTAAAAGACTCTTACCACGAAGCCCGTGAAAAAGGCTATTTCTACGGAGCCAAATTGGTGCGTGGTGCCTATATGGAGAAAGAACGTGATCGCGCGGCCGATAAAAAATACCCCGATCCCATTCATGCCACCAAAGCCGATAGCGACCAAAGCTATGATGATGGCATCCGTTTCTTAATGGAACACCTGGACACCATTCTGGTAGTGGCTGGTAGTCATAATGAGGAAAGCGCCCGACTTTTGGCCGAAAAGGTAAATGAACTGAAACTCGACCCTAAAGATGATCGGGTTTGGTTTAGCCAATTATACGGCATGAGTGATAACCTCAGCTTTAATTTGGCCAAGGCCGGATATAATGTGGTGAAGTACCTGCCTTTCGGGCCGGTTACCGAAACCCTACCCTATTTGATTCGTCGGGCGGAAGAAAATTCCAGTGCCTCTGGTCAAAGTGGTAGAGAGCTTAGCCTCATTAAAAAGGAAATGAAGCGACGCGGACTGGACTAATTCTAGTTGGTCTCCATTGGCGATACCGCCAAAACAGTAGCAATAGAATCGCAGTTCTCAATGCGGAAGCTCTTCATTCGATCTTTTAAATCGAGATGATAAACATTGCAGCCCTCGTCATTGATTTCACTTTTATTGAAGTCTACGCGAGCACGCTCCAAAGCGTATTGTAAATCGACGGTATCCGCAGAGTTCACTTCTGGTGACAACTGAATTTCCTTCAAGCGTAGGTCGTAGAGCACGCGATCGTTAGGAAAATAATTGCATTCGATATCTCGGTCGCCAAAAATGAAAAAGACTAAAAGGCTACCTAAGCCTACTCCGAGTAAATAATAGAGGATTTTTCTTCCGATGCGCATACGCTGTATTCAATGGCGACAAAGGTAGAAGGGCCGAACATTTTTTTAAGACCTTTACACAAGATATCCGTAAAAAAATGATGGATCTAAAAAATTTACAGGCGGGAGACGAGCATTATAAGGCCTTTGTAGGACCGCCTTTGAAATACGATCTTTTAGGCGCTCTGCAGTTTACCTTGCTCACAGCCGCAGGTTTGCGGGCCGATCACACTTTATGCGATATTGGTTGCGGCTCTCTTCGAGCTGGTAAATTGCTCATCCCCTACCTCAACAGCGGTAATTATTACGGAATTGAGCCTAATCAATGGCTAATCGATGAAGCGGTAAGCCAAGAGCTAGGTCAGGACTTAGTAGAGCTTAAACAACCGAAATTCTTAAACGGGGCCAATTTTGAGATTAGCAAATTCGAAGAAAAGTTCGATTTCATTCTGGCTCAAAGTATCTTCTCACATGCCAGCGGCTCGCAAATTCGTGCCTGCTTAAAAGAAGTTCGTCAAAGTTTAAACCCCAAGGGCATTTTTGTCGCCACCTTTATTTGGGGCAAAGAAGATTATGAAGGGGAAGAATGGGTGTATCCCGGTTGTGTTTCCTATCGCCCGAATACCGTTAAAGATTGGGCTTGGCGAGAATTTGGCTTAAAGATGAAAGTATGCGACTGGCCACATCCAAATGGTCAAAACTGGGCCATCTTTCATTTACCTGGACAGGAACATCGTATTGATCAGATTGCGCGCTTTAGCATGGATGCTTACAAAGCGGATGTGGTTGCTATCCCCGACCAGCAAAGCGGTGGGGTACTCAATAACTTCAAAGCTAAATTGAAAAGCTTAATCGAATAAAAGATCGACCTCTGCATAAGGCAGATCAAACCACTCACCAATTCCTTTCCGAACCAAATTTCCTTTGTAGAGGTATAAACCTTTGCGGATATGTCTCTGCAAGTGCAGCACTTCTTCGATCCCTCCAGCTTCACCGATGGAAAGCAGGACGGGCGCCATAATATTGCTAAGCGAAAAGGAGGCGGTCCGACTTACCCTAGAAGCAATATTCGGCACACAATAATGCACAATATCAAATTTGCGGAATACCGGTTGATCATGACTGGTAAGGTCGCTGGTTTCAAAGCAACCGCCCTGATCGATACTTACATCTACCACCACACTACCAGGCTTCATTTTTCGAACCATATCCTCAGTAACCACACAAGGAGTGCGCCCCGTTTCGGAACGAATGGCCCCTACTGCCACATCGCAGCGCATCAAGGCCTTTTCCAAAATTTTAGGCTGAATTACACAGGTATAAATCGGAATATTATTGAGCATGGATTGCAGGCGGCGCAATTTGGAAAGTGAGCGATCAAAAACCTTCACATTGGCCCCTAAACCCAAAGCCGTGCGAGCCGCAAAGGTTCCTACCGTTCCTGCTCCGATAATTACTACTTCAGTAGGTGGTACACCCGAAACGCCGCCCAGCATAAAGCCTTTGCCTTCATTGGCATTGCTAAGATATTCGGCCGCAATTAGGATGGAGGTGTTTCCAGCAATTTCGCTCATACTGCGAACCACGGGCACTATGCCATCTTCATCTTCAATATTCTCGAAGCTCAGGGCCGTAACCCCTTTCTTCATTAAAGCTTTGAAGTACTTTTTACGGCGGGTTTTTAACTGCAAGGCCGAAATTAAGGTTTGGCCTTTCTTCATCAATTCAATCTCCTCATCGCTAGGTGGCTCCACCTTAACGATCATGTCCGCTTCGAACACCTCCTTTGCAGAGTAGACGATTTTAGCACCGGCTTCAGAGAAATCCTGATCTGAATAATGGGCATTTAAACCCGCATTGGTTTCTACAATCACTTCATGACCGTGCTCTACCAATAGGTTTACCGCATCGGGGGTAAGAGGAATTCGTTTCTCCTGCAAGCAAGTTTCGGCAGGGATGCCGATCTGCAAATGCTGTCGGGATTTTTGCACTTCCAAAACCTCCTCCTGAGGCATTAATTCGGAAGAGGAAAAGCTTAAAAATTCAGGCTTACTCATGGTGGTGACTTAAGCGGATAATGCGGCTTTCGGCCGAAGTAACTTCGATTTCAATCAAGGCAAAATCGGGGGGTATTAAGGTACTAATTTTTTCAGGCCACTCCATAAAGAGGTAATCTCCGCGATCGAGGTAATCTTCCCAGCCCATATCCCAGGCTTCGGATTCATCTTCGAGACGGTACCAATCGAAATGAAAAATTTGCTCCCCCTTAGCTCCCTGGTATTCATTAACCAAAGAAAAGGTAGGGCTGCTTACCTCATCCTTTACCCCTAATGCTTTGCAAAGAGATTTTATTAAAGTGGTTTTACCCGCTCCCATTTCTCCTTTAAACAAGACTAAAGAATCCTTTAGAGCTACTACTATTTGGGGTGCCAAATCTGCCAATTCAGCTTGACTGGCTATTTCAAATGTGTGACTGACCATTACACAAATTTAAAGCCTTCCCATAATCTTCCTACAAGTCGAAATGAATCAAGGTTTAAAAAGTTTGCAAGGCAATAAACTCATTCAACAGGAAAGAAAAAGCAGCGAACTGGCCTTGGAAGTCTGGAATGCAGCCAAGCTTTGGAACCCACTAAAAATAATAGACCAACAAACCTTGCCTAAGCTGCGACTTAGAGCCATAAGTAAGCAATCTACCAACAGCGTAACAGCCAGCGGCGATCCCTCCGTAAACTAAAAAAACTTGGCCTGCAAATTCAGCATCCCTGATTATTGCCAAGCCAAAAACAGCTGTACCTGCGCTCGCAATTGCGGCTGAATAAAACGGATAACTAATGATTGTATAAACTTGGGATCGGTTTGCAAATCTTTTTAAGTCCGGCTTAGCATCTTGATTCCTCAGAAAAGCTCGTATTTCAGAGCTGGTATACAGCTTAAGATCAGTATCAACCTGTCCACTGGGCCGATATTGGGCAGACATCGTGAAACTGAACAAACTAAAAATCAATACAATAAAAAAGGGTACGGTTTTCATAGAAAAATGAATTATCAGGTTTTAAAGGCTAGAATACATAATTCTAATCGAAAAGTAATTTTGATTTACCCTAGATAAACGCAAACTGCTCTCGAGATCCTGATTATCCTTGGTTTCGGTAAGCTCCCCGCAATTAGCCTTCCTGCTTAAGACTTTCTATATCAAGTATAAGTTGATTAACAGAACTGAGGTTTAATCCATTATAGATTCCGCGGATCCTGCGCTGCTTATCTACCAACACAAAATTCTCCGTATGCAGGAAGTCATCACTGCTTTTTACGAGTCCTAAATCCTCCTCTACGAAATAACCTTTACGCCCCAAACTATAAATCAAATCGCGATCACCAGTAACCAAATGCCATTTGCCAGAAATCACCTGATGAGCCTGGGCATAGTCTTTCAAAACGCTAACCGAATCATAGTCTGGAGTGACGGAATGAGAGAGCAATAACACTTCATTATCATCTAAGAATGCCTTCTGAAGTAAGGACATATTAGTGGTCATTTTAGGGCAAATACCCGGGCAAGAGGTAAAGAAAAAATCAGCGACATAGATCTTTCCCTCAAAGGTTTTCTCGTTAATGGAATCGCCTTCCTGATTAATAAGTTGGAAGGGAGGAATCTTATGAAAGTCCTTTAATTCAGTAGAATTGGGCTCTAGCCAATGCGGAGTAAAACTAGCCTCATTATAATAAGGCAGTTCCGAAATGCTGGCCACTTGCTCCTTCTCTCCAGTCTGACAAGATACCAATGCGAGGGACAGGCAAAAAATAGCCATGCCATGCCTAAAACTCCAGTCCTTCCTCTTCCAATTGAAAACAGAGCTTAGAGCGTTTAAGTCCGTAAATACGGCCATCCTTAACTTCATAGTTATTAAATAATTTTCCGTTTTCTCGCCAAGATTGTTGCAAGCCACTTTCTTTACCCATTGCGAGCTGTAGCTTCTTAAATAAAAGCCCGGATTTATAATATTGTAGCTGCTCTCCATCTGGCACCCCCTCCTTAAAATTAGAAAGGGTTCGGAGCTTTCCATTGCGCCACCAGCTTCGCGATTCACCACTTAATTTTCCCTCTACATAATTGGCCTCATAACTTAGGCTTGCATTGGCAAACCATTTACGATAGAGCCCATGTTTCTTCCCTTGAGAATATTCAATTGAGCTGGCCCGACTTCCATCTGGATAGCGAGAAATCCCGGTTCCCGTAAATGGCAATCCTCTATAAAAAACCTCTCCGCTAAGCCTATTCAAAATCAAGGAGTCGCTTGACACGATAATAGCATCATCCAAAACTCTAGACTCTGTCAATTGAAGCGGCTCAGCCTTGAAGTTACAAGCGACTACAATGAGCCCTAGAAGTAGGCTATAAAACTTATTGAATCGCATTAGGTGTTCCCTGATAATCCCCGGGGAAGATGATATAATACTCTCCCAGATAAGCAGAATTTTGAATGTGATAATGGTATTCGCCTTCACTATTATGCTGGGTTACTGAAGTATGTCCGCCAGAAGCATCCAAATCTGTTGGATAGGTACCGGTAGAATGACATTTTCTTCCGTAAATGAAAAAGCCGTCTGCAATAATTCCTAGCAAAGCATCGTCGTCATCGCTCCATGCTTTTGGCTCCAAATGGTAATGGTAACTCTGCGGTCCGGTGTGGGCTGCAGTATAATCCAAGGAAACCACAGCATCATTCAAGGGAACATTAGGCCCTTCTTCATCATTGTAAATCATGGAACCACTGACTGCCATTCCTATGGCTCCCAATCCGGTTGAAGTGCTGCTGCTAGCAATACTGGGATTAGCAGGAACTCGCAGAGTATAGCTCCCATTAAAATCATCAATATTCCCTGGGGCCATATCTTGATAGCTAGTCACCGTAGGCTCCACAAATAAAGGATGATTAACGGATGCCGCAGGGGTAGTTAAGGTATTTCCCATGGGATCAGTTGCGGTTCTAGCGGTGGTATTTGACCAATAGGGTGAAGTATGATTGGGCAATCCATTTGATTCCAGCACTACCTCAGATCCATCTAGATAAATTGTGAAGTTATCCGAATCGAACTCCGAAAAAGCAGCGTGTAGGCTGGAGTTGTTTTGGTTGGAAGTATTTGAGTTGTCAGTGTCGCTCTCCTTATTACAAGCAGATATCAGCAGTGCTGAACATAAAACGCTTAATGCTTTTCTTTTCATAAGTATAAATCATTAGTACCTCTTGTAGACTTAGGAAGTCGAGGATAGTTTAATTTGAAAAGAAAAATATTTTTTGCCTCCGCCTCAAATACCTGTTTTAATGAACATTAAAATGCTTGCAAACTCCATTGAAAACAAAAAAAGGTCAGAAACAATCGACGGATAATCGAATGTTTCTGACCTTCTAATTCAAATATTTACTTAGGATTTTGGGCTTAGATTTACGAAGGGTATTATCATCTCCTCTAAGCTCACCCCTCCATGTTGATAGGTGTTCCGATAGTACTTCACATAGTGATTGAAGTTATTGGGATAGGCGAAAAACAAATCTTCCTTAGCAAAGATGTAAGCGCTATTGATATTTTGCTTGGGCAGATGCACTGCCTCCGGAACTTTAATCTCCAAAACATCCTTCCCTTGATAACTCATACCGCGACCACTCTTGTAGCGCAAATTGGTATTGAGACTACGATCGCCCACCACCTTAGTTGGATCTACCACATTAATAGTTCCATGATCTGTAGTTAAAAGCACGGGAATCTTCTTTTCACTTAATTGGCGCAGCATATCCAGAAGAGGTGAATTGCGAAACCAGCTCAAGGTTAAAGATCGATAGGCTTTATCATTATCCGCTAATTCGCGAATCACCTTCATATCGGTTTTAGCATGGCTGAGCATATCCACAAAATTGTAGACAATAACATTCACCTCATTTTTCAGTAAATTATTGAGGTTCTCCGAGAGCTTCTTACCGTAATTATGATTGGTTACTTTCTCATAGCCCATGCTGCGGCTGCCAAAGCCTAAGCGCTTGAGATTATCCGCAAAAAAGTCGGCCTCATAATTATTCTTACCCTCATCATCCTCATTGTCTTCCACCCATTTATCGGGGAAGCGTTTCTTGATCTCCGCTGGCATTAATCCTGCGAAAAGGGAATTTCGAGCAAATTGAGTGGCAGAAGGTAAGATGCTCCAATAGGTACGATCTTCTTCTATACTAAAGTACTTTTCAATCTCGGGCTGAATCACCTTCCATTGATCGTAACGAAGGTTATCAATCACCACCAGGAAAAAGGGTTGATCCTTATCCAAACTTGGGCGCACCCAGTTTTGCACCAGGGTATGACTCATTATGGGCGCATCCTCTGGATAGGCGAACCAATCTTCGTAATTGTTTTGTACAAAGCGGAAGAATTGGGCATTGGCCTCACTCTTTTGAGAACGTAAAATTTCATTCAGGCTCTCATCCTCAAGTTTATCCAATTCCAGTTCCCAATAAGTTAAGCGCTTAAAAAGCTGTTCCCAACCTTCGATATCGCGCACCATGGATAGGTCCATCGCCAATTGACGAAACTCCTGCTGGTAATTGCTGGTGGTTTTCTCATTCACCAGGCGGCGGTTTTCCAAATGCTTTTTAAGCGTTAACAGAATTTGATTGGGATTTACCGGCTTGATCAGATAATCGCTGATCTGCGAACCAATCGCATCTTCCATAATGCTCTCCTCCTCGCTCTTCGTGATCATCACCACCGGCAGAGTTGAGAACTTTTCTTTGATATGTTGTAAAGTTTCCAGGCCATCCATACCTGGCATATTCTCATCCAGAAAGACCATTTGGTAGCGTTTTTCCTGCACCATATCCAGTGCATCGGAGCCATTATTGGCTGTGTCTACCTGGTAACCTTTGGCTTCCAGAAATAATATATGAGGTTTCAGAAGATCTATCTCGTCATCAACCCAAAGGATTTGAATATTGTCCATATTTTCGTTTTCGAATTTACCCTGCCCAACAAGTATACAATTTTGAGGCGTACCAATAAGCTTAAGATACTTAACGATCCGATTTACGGCTTCATTACGATTCCCAGCCCCTTTATTTTTGATTTGCTGGAACACCCTTATTTCCAACGATTAAGGAGAATCACTCAATTGGGATTAACCTATTTGGTTTACCCCGGAGCCTATCATACCCGCTTTCATCATGCGCTTGGCGCCATGCATTTAATGCGGAAAGCCGTTCACCTCCTTCGTGAGAAAGGCCACGAAATTACGCCAGCAGAAGAAGAAGGCGTATACATTGCGATACTTTTACACGATATCGGTCATGGTCCCTTCTCCCATGCTCTGGAAAATTCCATCGTGCCCGGTATCGATCACGAAGCTCTTTCACTAGCCTTTATGGAAGAGCTCAATTT
This sequence comes from Croceimicrobium hydrocarbonivorans, assembly GCF_014524565.1. Taxonomy (NCBI): domain Bacteria; kingdom Pseudomonadati; phylum Bacteroidota; class Flavobacteriia; order Flavobacteriales; family Owenweeksiaceae; genus Croceimicrobium; species Croceimicrobium hydrocarbonivorans. Next base: position 1,220,452 of record NZ_CP060139.1, read on the forward strand.
GGAGTTCGAAGGTAAATTACAATTGGGCATCGACATCTTTATGGATCGTTACCCCAAGCAATTCCTACATCAATTAATTAGCTCTCAGCTGGATATGGATCGCCTCGACTATTTACGTCGGGATTGTTTCTACACCGGTGTTACCGAAGGGAAAATTAATTCAGAGCGATTGATCACCATGCTCAATGTGGCCGATGATCAGATTGTAGTCGACTCCAAAGGCATTTACAGCGTAGAAAAATTTATTGTGGCCCGCCGCTTAATGTATTGGCAGGTCTATTTGCATAAAACGGTTTTAGGAGCCGAGTATCTGCTAATTCAAATCTTGAAAAGAGCCCGCATGATTTATACCGACCGTATGCCCATGCCATCGGTGCTAAGACCATTTTTAAGCGGTGCTTTACCGGAAGGCAGAAAGGCCTTGGTGGCACAATATGCTGAGCTGGACGATAATGATATTATGGCAGCTATTAAGGAATGGCGTAAAAGCGATGACACCACTTTGGCCATGCTTTGCAATCGACTGCTCGACCGAAATTTATTAGGGGTGCGTATGCAAGATCATCCCTGGACGGAAGATGAAATGTTGGAGCTCAGAAAAGCGGCCACCGAGAAATACGGAATTAGTGAAAAAGATGCCCGCTACTTGATCTTCCAACAGGAAATAAGCAACAATGCCTACAACCCGGAAAAAGATCGCATTAATTTACTTTATAAGGATGGTAGCCTGGTAGATATTACCGAAGCAGCGGATCAACTAAATATCAGCGCCTTAGCAAAACCAGTGGTTAAATATTTCCTATTTAGCCCTAAATCCTTACTCAGCTCCTAAGAGCCTTTATTTGTACTTTTGGACCAATGGAATTCAGCGCGCAACAAATTGCCGACATGCTGCAGGGTAAAGTAGACGGCAACCCCGAGGTTAAAGTCCACAATCTCAGCAAGATCGAAGAAGGAAAGCCCGGTACTCTGAGCTTCTTAGCCAATCCGCAATACACCTCCTATATATACGAGACCCAAGCATCGATTGTAATTGTTTCGGAAGATTTTAAGCCCGAAAATGCAATTGCCTCTACCCTCATTCGGGTAAAAGATGCCTATGGTGCTTTTGCGAAATTACTAGAAGCCTACAGCAGTTTACAAAATACCGAGACTGGCATTGAGCCTAGTGCTATTATTGCCGATTCAGCTGAAATCGCCGAAGATGTATACATCGGAGCCGGTTGTCAAATAGGAGCCGGTGTTAAGATTGGTAAAGGCACTAAGATCTATGGCAACACGGTGATTGGCCCCAATAGCCGCATTGGCGAAGCATGCCTTATTCAAAGTGGAGTGCATGTTTACCGCGATAGCCAAATTGGTAATCAGGTGAGCATCCATAGCGGAGTAATCATTGGAGCGGATGGATTTGGCTTTGCGCCGAAAGGATCTGAATATTCTAAAGTGCCACAAATCGGAAATGTTCGCATTGAAGATGGGGTAGAGATCGGTGCCAATACTACAATTGACCGTGCTACCTTGGGTTCGACTATCATCCGTAAGGGAGTAAAACTCGACAACCTGATTCAAATCGGGCATAATGTGGAGATTGGTGAAAACACCGTAATCGCCGCACAGGCAGGTGTTGCAGGATCCACCAAGGTAGGTGCTAATTGTATGATTGGTGGTCAGGTTGGTATTTCCGGTCATCTTAAAATTGGCGACCGGGTAAAGATTGCCGCCCAAAGTGGAATTATGAATAATATTGAAGATGACAGCGTAATCATGGGCAGTCCCGCCTTTGGGATTTCTGATTACCGTAAGTCCTATGTATATTTCCGCAAATTGCCCAAATTAATTAGCGAGCTCCAAAAAAGCATCAAAGGTTCATGAGCAAGCCACAAAACACCTTAAGTCAGAGCGTTAAAATCTCTGGCTTTGGCCTCCATACCGGAGCCGAAGTAAGTTTACATTTTCAACCGGCAGCAGTCGACTACGGAGTAGTTTTTAAACGTGTAGATCTGGATGGAGCCCCCGAGGTTCCTGCTCTGGCCAGTTTTGTAACCCATACAGAGCGAGGCACTACCCTCGAAAAAGGCGCTGCGGCGGTAAGCACAGTGGAGCATGTTTTAGCGGCCCTTACTGGACTGGATATCGACAATTGCCTTATTGAAGTGGACGGACCCGAAATGCCAATTATGGATGGCAGCAGCCTACCCTTCGTTAAGGTATTAGAAGAAGCGGGTACTCAAGCTCAGGATAAAGACAAACAGTATTTTGAAATCAAGGAAAGCATTCGTTTTTACGATGCTGAGGAAGATGTAGAGCTGATTGCCGTTCCCGCCGATGAATATCAAGTTTCGGTAATGGTAGATTATGGCACTAAGGTTTTAGGTAGCCAAAGTGCCCAACTCAATAAAATGAGTGATTTCAAATCCGAAATTGCCCCTTGCCGTACCTTCAGCTTTTTGCATGAATTAGAACTACTACTCGACCACGGATTAATTCGTGGTGGCGATTTAAATAATGCCATCGTTTATGTGGATCAGGAGCTTTCACCTGAAAAACTGGAGAAATTAAAAAAGGCATTCAAGAAAGATCAGGTATCCGTTAAATCCAATGGAATTCTGGATAACCTTGATTTACACTTCACAAATGAAGCCGCCCGTCATAAATTATTGGACGTAATTGGCGACCTTCGTTTAGTGGGTGCCCCTATTAAGGGAAAAATTATTGCTTCAAAACCTGGACACAAAGCCAATACTACTTTCGCCAAACTGTTAGCCAAAGCCATGAAAGAACAAATGCAACGCGCCGATATTCCGGCTTATGACCCCGACCAAAAACCGGTTTATAACGTAACTGAAATTCAGCACATTCTCCCCCACCGCCCACCATTCCTCTTGGTAGACAAGGTGATGGAGATTAGTGAAGATCATGTTATGGCGGTTAAAAGCGTAACCATGAACGAGCCTTTCTTCGAAGGTCACTTCCCGGGAGCTCCGGTTATGCCAGGCGTACTGCAAGTGGAAGCAATGGCACAGGCCGGAGGCATTCTGGCCCTAAGCACCGTACCCGACCCCGAAAACTACCTCACCTACTTCTTAAAGATTGACAATGTTCGTTTCAAGAAACAAGTTGTTCCTGGCGACACCTTGATCTTTAAATTGGTGATGACAGAACCGATCCGCCGCGGCATCGTAAAGATGACCGGAAAAGCCTATGTAGGCAGCTCACTGGTTTGTGAAGCCGAAATGATGGCGCAGATCGTTAAAGAAAAGAACAAATAATGAATCAACCTCTCGCCTACGTCCACCCCAGTGCTAAGATTGCCCCCACCGTGGTAATCGAACCTTTCACCACCATCCATAAAAATGTGGTGATTGAAGAAGGTACCTGGATTGGATCCAATGTTACTATTATGGAAGGTGCCCGCATCGGTAAAAACTGCCGAATTTTCCCGGGTGCTGTGATTTCTGCCATTCCTCAGGATTTGAAATTCGAAGGAGAAGACAGTACCGTAGAAATCGGAAATAATGTAACCATCCGTGAATTTGTAACCATCAACCGAGGCACCAAGGCCCTGGGCAAAACTGTAATTGGCGATAATAGCCTAATTATGGCCACCGCTCACGTAGCGCACGATTGCGTAATTGGTAAAAACTGCATCGTTGTAAATGGTGTACTCCTGGCCGGTCACGTTGAAGTAGACGATTGGGCCATTATTGGTGGACTTTGTGCCGTACAGCAATTTGCCAAAATTGGCACCCATGCCTTTGTAGGTGGTGGATCATTAGTACGTAAAGATGTTCCTCCCTTTGTAAAGGCGGCTAAAGAACCTATTTCCTATGCGGGTATTAACTCTATTGGCTTGCGCCGAAGAGGTTATACCAATGAGCAGATCAATGAGGTACAGAACATTTACCGTATTCTTTTCCAGAAGAATTACAATGTTAGTCAGGCTTTATCTATCATTGAAGCCGACTTCGAAGCTACCCAGGATCGGGATGAAATTCTCACTTTTATCCGGAATTCACAGACCGGAATTATGAAAGGTTTCCGCCTCGAGTAAATGAAATTAGAATACCGGAAGGCCGGTCGTCGCTTTCCCGGTCAAATAGTATTTCAAAACCTTGATCTCGAAATCGAGGCTGGCAGTCATTGGGCTATACTTGGTGCCAATGGCAGTGGGAAATCCACCTTTCTAAAAACAGCTTTCGGCGCTCTGAGCCTTAGTGAAGGTAGCCTCCAGCATTCTATAGATGGGCAGACAGTAGACATGCAAAGCGCGGCTTTAAACATCGCCTATGCCGCTCCCTATTTCGAGTTAATCGAAGAACTCACTGTGCTGGAATTCCTAAAAACCGCCCAGGGTTTTCGCACTTTCAAAAATCAATTAGGGCCCCAGGATATTGTCCAGAAAGCCATGCTGGAAGAGGCCGCAAAGCGAAAAATCCGCTTTCTGAGCTCCGGTATGAAGCAGCGCCTTAAACTTTGTTTGGCACTTTTTTCAGAAGCAAAGTTGATTATCCTGGACGAACCTACGTCCAACCTCGATCGAGCGGGAGTCCAGTGGTTTCGGGACTTATTGGAAAATGAAATCGAAGATCGCAGCCTTTTAATCGGTACAAATTACAATGAAGACGAAGGCTTTCTTTGTGATCAGCATTTAAGGGTGACCGATTATCAATAGGCTTTAATATTTTTGCTCAAAATCATTAAGATGGCAGATACTTCAGATATCCGTAATGGATTGTGCATCACCTTTAACGGTAACCCTCATCAAATCATTGAATTTCTTCACGTAAAGCCCGGCAAAGGCCCAGCTTTCGTGCGCACTAAATTACGGAACCTCGATACCGGTCGTGTAATTGACAACACCTTCCCTTCCGGATCGAAATTGGAAATTATTCGGATCGAAAACCGGAACTATCAGTTCTTATACGAAGATCCCAGCGGATGGCACTTCATGAACATGGATGATTTCAACCAAATCACCATCCCTAAAGAATTAATCAATGCCCCTCAGTTTTTGAAAGAGGGTATGGAATGTCAGGTATTGTTCCATGCCGACGAGGATCGTCCATTAGTATGTGAGCTTCCTCAAAAGGTTGCATTAGAAATCACCTATACCGAACCCGGAATTAAGGGCGACACCGCCACTAACACTTTGAAGCCTGCAACGGTAGAAACTGGTGCCGAAATTCGTGTACCTTTATTCATTGAGCAAGGCGAGAAAGTGGTGATCGACACTGCTTCCGGCGATTATAAAGAACGTTATAAAGGCGAATAATGGATTTCAAAAAGCCGCTTCAACTTTCCGAATTAGCAGATTTCCTGCAATGCGGCTTCCGTGGCGAGGCTGAACACCTCACCTATGGATTTAATGAAATTCATCGTGTTCGTCCTGGTGATCTGGTTTTTGTAGATCATCCTAAATATTACCAAAAGGCTTTAGACTCTGCCGCTACCACCATTATTATTAATCAGGAAGTAGAGGTTCCAGAGGGAAAAGGTCTTTTAATTTCTGAGGATCCTTTTCGGGATTTTAATCGACTTACCCGCAAGTATTTCCCTTTCCAAGCTCGTGAAACTGCAATAGCAGATGATGCTGAAATTGGAGAAGGAACCATCATTCAACCCGGCTGTACCATTGGTCATGGAGTTAAGATTGGCAAAGACTGTGTAATTCACGCTAATGTGAACATTGGTGACAATTGCCAGCTCGGCGATCGGGTAATCATCCAGGCTAATACCGTAATTGGCTCTGATGCTTTTTACTATAAAAAGCGTGCTGAAGGTTTCGATCGCTTACTCAGCGGTGGAAATGTTGTGATTGAGGACGACGTCGAAATTGGCGCTTCTTGTACTATTGATCGTGGCGTAAGTGCGGATACTCGCATTGGCAAAGGCTCTAAATTCGATAATCAGGTGCATGTAGGTCATGATACCATTGTGGGCGAAAAATGTCTTTTTGCCGCTCAAGTAGGTGTGGCCGGCTGTACCATTATTGGCAATGGCGTTACCCTCTGGGGTCAGGTTGGTGTGAGCTCTGATATTACGATTGGCGATAAGGCTGTTGTTCTTGCTCAATCTGGTGTATCGAAGTCTTTGGCCGGTGGCAAAGTGTATTTCGGATACCCTGCCGACGAGGCGCGGAAACGTCACCGTGAAATGGCTTCACTACGCTTATTACCCGAGATTATCAATCGCATTGAATTGGAAGAATAATCCTCAAGCTTATTAAAAAGAAAGCCCCGCTTTGCAGCGGGGCTTTTTTATTGGATTGAATTATTTCCTAGTGGAAAGGACAAACATCAGCAGTGGCCTTATTCTGAACAATAAGGTTACTGATATTATGATTGATAGTACAAGTACGCGCTACCTCATCATAAGTAATAGCATCAATTTCACTAGCGATGGCCTGTAGATAACCAGGAATAACAGGCTCAGTATCAGAAGTGGTCACATTGCTATTTAAGAGTTGCTCATTTTGAGAAACTACCAGGGTAATACCCATATCCATCATCCGTAATCCTTCACCGATAAACACTTCCTGACGGATATTGTAAATCGCTTCCAACATAGCATCACCAGTAATACCAGTAACCATTGCTACATCATAAGAAGTACCGGAAACGGTAGGTACATTTACATTACCTCCTTGACGGTATAGCACTAATCCTGCACGACCATCAACGGTAATATCGGTACTATCAGGACGAGTTCCGGGATTACGCTCGGTACGGTCTTCAGTAGCATCATTTAAGCTACGAACCGGACGATTAGACACCACAGTAAAGAGATCGGTGAGGGCCAGCAAAGCTCCTGGATCATTACCGGCAGCATTGGCAGCCTCGGCTTTGATCAAATGAGCCTCTTCTACTTTGAATAAAGGAATTTCAGAATCTTCGTTGGCAGAAATTACCGCGAACTTAGGATCCAAGAAATCCAGCTTAGGCAAGGGTTGCAAGTCGTCGAAACTACCGCGATCATACAAGGCATCTTGTAATGAGTTTACGGTATAATCTAAACTATTGCTATTACCGCGGCTGTTCTGTGGGTCGAATTTAATAGTGCGCAGAAACTCAGCGTCATCAGCAATTACCGCATTAGCCATAGCTACGGCATTGGTAGCATCACCTTTAAGGTAATAGGCACGCATCATACCGGCTTTAGCCGAAGTATTCTCACTGGTGGTATTTGAGGTATTAAAGTAATTGATAGCGGCATCTAAATGCGCATCACTACTCATTACCGGACCAGCAGCGGAACCTGGTAAATTGCGATAATACATGGCAGCCCAGAGATGAGACAATCCAGCGAAGAATTCAAATTCTGCCTGTACTGTTGCATCGTAATTGGGATCATTAGGTCCAATCTCGGATAATCCGAAGAGGGCCATTTCGCGAATACGGGCAATATGGAACTGGGAATCATCCACATCATCATCTTGCCAGTCGATAGTTAAACCATCTACAAACTGATTGAAGAAGGTTTGGGTATTTACATAATTGTCGGAAGCAATCTCAGCTACAATCAAATTGTTGTTAGCGGTAATGGCCAGCTGACGCTCTAAACCATTTAACCAACTTTTAGATGAGTTAGGCTGCCCTACCAAGGCGTCTTCCGAAAGGTTGGGGTTCACCACATCTGTGGGATCCACCGCTTCACAACCTACAATTAGCAATGCTGAAGCGGCTACGATCGAAACTTTAGTCAATAACTTTTTCATCTTGCTTTAAATTAAAGGTTAACACGTAAGGTTGCTAAATAGATGCGAGGAGCACTCTCGGTACCGAAAGCAAAACCACCACCAGCGAAACCACCTTGGGTACGAATACCAGAACCAGTAACATCGGGGTCGAAGCTAGAGCTTACCCAGTTAAAGGCATTCTGCAGGGTAAATCCAAGACGCAAGTTCTTGATGCGGCTGTCTAATAGGCTACCGAAGTTGTATTCCACACCTACGGTACGTACCTTAATATAATTGGCATCTTCTACCCAGTATCCTGCTAAGTCGAAGAAGGAAGTAATACCAGCGTCTAATACTTCTTGTGGGAAACGATCTTCATCATTCACGCCACCGAAATAACGCAGTACATCATCTACGTTTACACCTTGACCACCAAATTGGTAATCACCGTTTAAGAATACGCTTAACTTATTGTTCCAGGTATAGTCGATTCCGAAAGTACCGAAGGTTGGAGAGAAGGTAGTACCTAAATAAGCATTACGCTCTACCTCATAGCCACCATTACCATCAGATACAACCTTAGCACCGCGTAGGTAACCCAAAGGCTGACCTTGATTAACCCAAGAACCGAGGAAGGTAAAACCACCTACCACAAATTCTGGTGCACCACCAGTGCTCAGTACATTGTTTTGGTTGTAGTTATAAGAGAAGCGAGCATTCATATTATGCTTCTCAGAATTAAGGATATTCACTCCTAAAGCGATTTCGAAACCGGTGTTTTCGATTTCACCTACGTTTTTCTCCTGTGCGCTCTGACCAGTAGATGGGGCTTGTGGAGGCGTAAAGAGAGCACCCTCAGTAAGCGTACGATAGTAAGTAAATCCTAAGGTTAAACGCTTGAACAAGCCGATATCAACACCCACCTCTGTGGTTTTGGCAATCTCGGATTGTAGTTCAGGGTTCCCTGGATTATCGAAAGCAAAAGATTGTAAACCATTGTAAGGATTCAAGGCAAAAGTCAAATCATTCGCAAATGGCGTTGGGAAAATGGTTGCTTCACCATAGTTGGCTCTGAATTTCATCAAGTGTACCACATCCTTAGAGATATTATTCTTGAAGAAAGCCTCATCAGAGATCACGTAAGATCCACCTAATTTAATCAGCGGAATTAAACCAATCTCATCACCAAAAGCGGTGTTACCATCAAAACGAAGACCCAGGTCTAAGAAGAACTTGTCTTTCCAACCTACGTTTTCGGCGATGTACAATCCGTAAGATGTTACGGTATTATAGAAATCCTGTACACTTTGATCGGCGGAGTTATTTACAGACTCTGAACCATCAGGCACACCAGTGGCACTGATTAAAGTCTGATAATCATTTTGACGGAACATCTGACCACCCACAGTAGTGATGAAATCAAAGTCTCCTACTCTTTCGCGATAAGCGGTATTTAAGTTGGCACTTAATACTAAGAAGTTACGTGTACTAACATCAATATAACCTTGATCCGTAGTTCCATCAGGGTAAGAACCCTTTACAATTTGCAAGGCATTGGTACCTAACTCCTGTTGCTTAGAATTACGACTATCCAACCCGAAGTCGAAGGAAACTACCACCTTATCACTCACATCGTAAGTAAAGTTGTTAGCCACGTTAAAGCGGTTAATTCTTTCGGTAATGGCTGTTACATCAGCTTCATCCTGTAATTGCTGCTTAAGGTTATCGAGGTAAGTTTGGTTAGAGTCACCAACATTACCATAGGAGCCACCTTCGATATTACCGAAACGAGAATAGCTGGTATTCGCATTATAATCACGGGTAAACTCAGAATTCGAGTAAGCCAATGAAGCAGAATAGCGCAAGCGGTTTGAAACGCGAGAGGCTACTGTAGTACGGAAATTGCGACGAGTTTGCTGGTTAACAGCATTAAAGCCATCGTCCTGGTAAATAGAACCAGAGAAGCTATAGTTAAAGGCGTCGGTACCTCCTGAGAATCCCAAGCGGTAGTTTTGCACGAAACCAGGCTCGAAAACGAGGTCCGCAGTTTCCTGCCAACGTAAGAAGTCGGTAGTACCGCGCATCTGACCTAATTGAGTTTCGAAGTAAACATTCGAACGACCGGCTTTTCCACGCTTGGTGAAAATTTGCAGCACCCCATTCGCAGCATCAGCACCATATAAGGTTGTAGCTGCACCACCGGGGATATACTCGATACGATCAATATCCTCCATCGGAATATCAGCAATGGCAGAAGACTGCGCACCACCGGTATTTAATCCCAAACTGGGGTTTGAGTTCAAGTTATCCACCCGTACTCCATCGATCATAATTACCGGAGTGGTGTTCGTATTAGCTGACACCGGACCCCGTGAACGAATGATTGAAGCGGTTCCTGGCTGACCGGAACTCAACTTAATCTGAGCATTGGGTAATTTGGATTGAATTAATTGATCCAGCTGCATCGCAGGCGATTTTTTCAGCTCTTTCGAATCAATTGATGAAACGGTGGTCGAGATCCGTTTTCGACTCACCCCTACCCCTTGTCCGGTTACTACAACTTCGTCCAATTGCTCATTGGACTCTTTCATGAACACGTCGATAGTGGTGTTGGATCCCACTTCCCGTTCTTGTGTTGTAAAACCTAAAGAAGAAATAACAAGGATTGATTTAGGACCGGCAACGGTGATGGAATAAGAACCGGAGGCATCTGTAGCCGTACCATTTTTAGTTCCCTTCTCAATCACCGAAGCTCCGGGGATAGGCTCTCCGCCCGGCCCCTTAACGGTTCCTTTGACTGTGCGCGATTGGGCAAAACCCACCTGCACGCATAGCGCTAACAGTAGCGTTAGCACCGCTTTGGTTGTTCGCATAGCTATAATTTATTGGTTATCCACTACCAAAAATGTTAAAAAAAGTTTAATTGACAAGCCGAATCACTTAACGCAAACTTAATTTAACAGCCAGCACATTTAGCAAGAATCGCCAAGTGCTTCTAAACTAATACTATAGAACAATTAATATTTTTTCTGTCCGTAGAGGTCCAGATATACAAGGAAGGATGTAAAGCCCCAAACCGGTAAGGTGGCCTTATCCATGTCGAGGAAATTATTCAAGAAACCATGGGTCCAATAGGTTATCAAGCCCATTAATGCCGCCAAAGCCAGCACTTTAAGTTCATGATCCTCTACTTTAGAATAGGCCCTAATGCCGGTCCTAATACTTAGATAAACCAGAATTAAAACCAAAATCAATCCTAAGGTTCCGCTTTCCGCCAATGGACCGATGTATTCACTATGGGCATTGCCCATATCTCCATTATTGGTAGAAATAATAGTTTTCTCGCTCGGTTTCTGATAAGGGGCATAGAGAAACATATAAGTGCCGGGGCCATGACCAAATACCGGCCTTTCGCCATACATGCGGAAAGCCGATTTCCAGCGATTGATACGTTCCATATTAGAAGCATCAGTAGAAATATTACTGATCGACTCTACATGCTCACTTAAATCGTCGCTACTAGTGGTATCATTCTTTTCGAAGCGCTGCATAATATCTCCTTGGAAATAAAACAAAGCGCCGATAAAGGCGAAGACCATCAAAACCAAAATCTCTTTCCGCAGGCGTATCCACACCATAAAACCTGCCATTCCCGCTACCACCAGACTCACCCAAGCGGCCCGTGTATAGGATAAAACCACGCCCGCCAATAAGATCAGCAATACTGTTCCTGCCAATAATTTGCGGTTCAGATCCCAATTCATGAAAAAGGTAAAGGCTACCGCTATTGGGATATATAGTGCTAATACCGCCCCATAAGAAGTATGCTCCTTAAAGAAGGGGAACATTACCCATACTGAGGCATCTTTAGTAAAGCCCCACTGAGCATGCACGGTGACCGTATAAATAACCACCGCTGCCAGAGGCAATAGATAGAGCCAGAAAAAGAGATAGGTACGTTTTCGATCTTGAAAAAGGCGCGACATCAAATAAAAGAATACCGAAACGAACCAAATACGGGCAATGAGGTATTTGGCACTTACCAAGGGTAACTGTGAAGTTAGAGTGGTAACAAACATCCAAAAGATCATTGCCAATATGGCTACCGATACCGGATGCTTCACCAGTTTCAGGTCGAAGTTCCCCTTAAAAAGGATCTTGGCAAAAAAGATGAGCATGATCCCGAAAAGCAAGGGCTCCGTAGGCAGAGTAAAGCCGACTTTAAGGGTGGGATGAAGATAAAAAATACTAAGGGGGGTACTGAAGATCACGAAATACAGGACCTTATCCAAAGCCAGGAAAGTCATGGTAACCACCAATAGCGCTACCGGAATTAAGAGGGCCCAATATTGCTGGGACACAATAAGTCCGATATTCAATAATGCTACCAGTAAGCCCGTAAGGTATACCGGCCGATCTTCCTTATGAAATTGAATACCCCTCAAGCCTAGGCTTTTTTACGAGAGCTACGCAGGGTATCCCAAATCAGAATTGAAATCAAAGTAGCGGTAAAGGCACCCAACATACTCAGGGCGACCACCAACCAACGAATTGGATATTTCTTCTTCTCCGCAGGATAGGCGTTGTTTACCTTAAAAGTGGCAGGCAAACTTTGGGACACGTCCACTTTCGCTTGATCGTAGGCGGTTTTCAATTTAACCACCTCTTCTTTCATATAGCTTAAGTCATCGCGAAGGGAAACATAGGTACCACCGTATTTGGCCAGGGTATCCAACTTTTGTTCTATGGAAGCTACTGCTGCTGATTTAGCACCTTTCTCAATAATGGCTGTAGCCAATTGCTCGTTAAACACCGACGATTGGGTCTCATAATCATGCACGCCTTTATAGCGAAGCTCAGTTAAAGAATCCTCTAAAACTTGAACCTCGTCTTTCAGGGCGAAATACTCACCTTGAATAATCTTTAATCCTTGCATGGCGCGTTCCCGCTGAATGCGATCCTTTACCATATCCAACAAAGCCACAATATCATTTGCCATAAAGGCAGCGGTATCCGGATCGGTATCCAATACATTAATTTCCACACTCATAAACTCAGTGCGACGGAAAGAAATATTGCTGGAAAAGGTTTTATACAATTCCGTTTTGGCATACTTCCCGGAAGGATCGATTTCATAATGCTTCATCAGATTGTATTTCTGAATGATGCTATCCCGAATCTCATCGGTATTCAAAATTTGCAGCAATTGCTCTGCTTCCTCTTCCTTACCAAATTCCAAAATATCCTGACCGCGACTAGAAAACTTCTGCGGTAAAAGAGCCTTAGACAGGGAGTTGGTTGTAGATGGGAATACGGTTACCGTTGATTCGAATAAAGGATCAATGAAAGACGGACCGCTGAAAACAGCGGCCAGAATTCCGGCAACCAGAGAAACAATAATCAATGGCATGCGCCAATTGTAGAGGTAAACGATCAAATTGGTGGAGTCGAATACGCGATCCTGATCGGCTTTGGAACCTTCCATGAATTAAGCTTTTAGGCGGGCAAAAATAGAAATATTAAGTGCTACTGCGGTCCTTTAAACGCTGCTTAAGCAATTCTATTCCCTGAGCCCAAGGTAAAAGCCTCCAAAGAACTACTGATGCCGCGGCTCCACCAATAATTAAAAGCAGCGACCAATACCAATCCATCTCCAGCAAACTAAGGCCATAAGCCAAGAGTAAAGCCTGAAGTGAATAGGCTAAAAATCGCCATAAAAAGGAGCTTCGCCAAGCTAAATTGGCCAATCGATAGCAAAGCCTGAATTGCAGGAGCGCACTCAAACTCTGAGTTACCAAGGTCGCCACTGCCGCCCCTCGGGCTCCGTATTTAGGAATCAGCAAGGCATTGAAAATCACATTAAGGATTAAGCCCCCAAAGGCGATATAATTAAGCTCCCGCAAATTTCCCCTTGCCGTAAGCATGGTTCCAAAAACATAGGTCGCCCCCATGGATAAAGAGGAAAACAGCAAGATTTGTAAAAGGCCACTGCTAATTTCGGAATGCTCATCATAGAGATAGGCCATTAATTCTTCGGCTTCAAAAACACCCCCCAGGGTAATACTCAGGCTCATTACATAGATCAGCACAAAGGATAGCTTGGCCAGATCCGAAACCGGCTCCTCTCGAGAGATCAAGGTGGCAAACATGGGGAGCAATAAAACCGAGAAAAGGTAGGCCGGCTGATTAAAGGTATCCAACAAGCGGAAGGCCTGCGCATAGATACCAGCCTCTGAATTGCCAATAAGCTGCTGCAGCATTAATTGATCAATTCGGGTATACATGGCCATTAAAAAGATCATCAAAGCATAAGGCAAGCTGCGGCCTAGCTTCTTCCGAAATTTCATCCATCGAAAATGAGGCTTGAAATAAGGTACCCGCCATAAGATCAGCAGCAAGGCGAGACCAGCGGTTAGCCCATAGGCCAGAGCCTGCAAGGCCGCGAAGATTTGAACATCGATACCCGACTGACTGAAATACAAGAGATAGCCAGCGGTTAAAATCATCAGGCTTTTATCGAAGACACTTAATACCGCATCCCATTTAAACAAATGCAATCCGGTAAGGTGAGAACGTAAAAAGAAAAGTGCAGAAGCAAAAACCTGCGACAAACTCAACCAAAGTAAGAGCTGCGCACCTCCAGACCAGAAGCCCAGGAAAAAACCCAGCCCCATGGCGACTAAAAAGTAGACTCCAGCGAGGCTAATCTTAATCATGAAGAGTTCGGAGAAATGTCGGGCTAATTGCTGTGGATCGGTAGCAATCTCACGGTTGCTATAATGAGCCAGACCCAGATCCAGCACAATATTGAAGATCATCACAAAGCTGAGCACCGCTGAGTACAGGCCATAGGCATCTGAGCCGACCTGATTTTGTACTTCGAGATCGATTCCGAAAATCCAGATCGGCTTGATCAAAAAATTAACGAATAGCAACAGCGCCAGGCTGCCAACGAATTTCTTTTGCATAAGCTTTGCGCCTTGCGAAGATAGTGAATCGAAGAGGTCTATCTTTGTCTCGTGAAGATTGCAGTAAATACCCGTTTACTCCTTAAAGATCGCCTCGAAGGCATTGGCCAATTTACCGCCAATATCTTCGAAATCTTGAGTCGTGAGCACCCGGAAGTCGAATGGATTTTTCTGTTCGATCGTCCCTGGCACCCCGACTTCATCTTTGACCCAGGTATCGAAGCCAAGGTCTTATTCCCACCTACGCGCCATCCCTTTTTATGGCAGTGGTGGTTTCAATGGTCGGTCCCGCGTTACTTAAACAAGATTAAAGCAGATCTCTTTATATCACCAGATGGCATGATTCCCCTTTGGGGCCAATGCCCTTCCATCGCAGTCATCCACGATTTGAACTACGAGCATCAACCAGATAATCTGGATAAGGTTGCTGGTGGTTTTATGCGGCATTATTACCCCAAATTTGCTCACCACGCAATAAGGGTAGCCACCGTTTCTGAATACTGTAAAAAGGATATCGCTGATACTTATAGCGTATCGCCAGATAAAATTGATGTAGTTCCCAATGGCTATGGCCCGCATTTTAAGGCCCTTTCGCCAGAAGCCAAAACAAAGGTGCGCGCAAAATACGCAGAAGGCTCCCCCTACTTTTTGTACTTAGGAGCCCTGAATCCCCGTAAAAATCTGGAAGGTTTAATGGGTGCCTATGCTTTGTATCGCGATAATGGCGGCCAGCACAAACTACTGATTACCGGCGAGAAAATGCGCTGGACCCCAGCCATTGAGCAAGCTTTTCAAAGCAATCCTTATAAGGAGGACATCCTTTTTACCGGACGATTAGCCGATGCTGATTTAGCAGAAGTTTTGGCCAGCGCGGAGGGCCTCTGCTTGGTTTCCCATTTTGAAGGATTTGGCATTCCTATTATCGAAGCATTTGCCTGCGAGACCGCTGTGATTTGCGCTAATAACACAGCCATGCCAGAGATTGCGGGTGAAGCTGCTCTATTAGTAGATAGTCGCAATAGCGAGTCAATCGCCAAAGCACTGCAGCAAATGGAAAATGCGGAAGTACAAGCCGATCTCATCCAAAAAGGCAAAGTGCAATTGCAGAAATTCTCTTGGCAAAAAGCCGCGGAAGCCATGTGGGACAGCATTCAAAAAAGCTTGCACTAAGATGGCTCAGCTCAAAAACTTTAAAGAGAAAGGTCGCCTGGAAGCAGGTTGCGATGAAGCAGGCAGAGGTTGTTTAGCCGGGCCCGTTTATGCCGCGGCGGTAATATTAAAGCCGGGCTTCCGACATAAATTATTGGACGACTCCAAGAAACTCACTGAAAAGCAAAGGGACGAACTAAGAGTTTACATCGAGGAAAAAGCACTGGCCTGGGCCGTGGCTTCTGTGTCGGCAGCCGAGATTGACGAAATAAACATCCTCAAAGCCTCCTTCTTAGCTATGCACCGGGCTTTGGATCAATTAAAAACCAGACCCGAATTTTTATTAATCGACGGTAATCGCTTTACTCCTTACCAGGACTTAGAGCACAGTTGCGAGACTAAAGGCGATGGAAGATTTAAGTCGATAGCCGCCGCCTCTATTCTGGCTAAAACGCATCGTGATGAGGCCATGCTCAAACTAGCTGAAGACTACCCCCAATACCAATGGGAACGAAACAAAGGCTACCCTACCCAAGCTCATCGCCAAGCGATTCGAGAGCATGGAGCTTCACGCTGGCACCGACAAAGCTTCACTTTACTTCCCCCGCAGTTAAAATTAGACCTCGACTAGTTTTCTAGTACTTTTGTACAAACTCAAGGGGTTCATGTCGTTGAAACATTCTTTCTTTTTAATTCTCTCTCTCATTTTTTTAGGCGCTTGTCGCGAAAGCGAAAAAAGCAAAAGCCAGATTCAAGAGGTACTGCCTTTAAATACAGTATGGTTAGCCGAAATAAATGATTGGGAAGAAGTAATTGCTAAGAAATCAAATTCGCGGGTTCTCGATTTAATCAGCCAATTCGAAAGTATTGAGAGCTTCCATTCACATTGGCGTAATGCTGCGGAGTTAAGCAATAAGGATAGCCTTCAGGACTTGATGAGTAGCAGCCAGGTGTATCTGGCCGAAATCCTCTCTGGCGCCGACCGTTACAATTGGTTATTGATTCTCCTTAATGATGATGCATCCGCCGAAAGGCTTTTCCAGAACTTCCAGAAAGTAGACGGAATACAAAGCCTGGAATATTCCGGTGAAAAAATTTATCAGCTTAAGCTGAATGAAAAGCAGGATCTCTACTTATACCACAGCAATGATCTCTATTTAATAAGTGGTGATCGTATCGCCCTGGAAGCAGCTATCCGCCAAAAGAACAGCCCTACCCAAGTGGCGGAGAATGATCGATTGCGTCAAATTCGTGAGAGTCGTAATCCGCGTTCCCCACTAAATGTATACCTCAACCTAAAGAGCTGGCCCGATTATCTTAATACCATTGGCAAGCTTAAAGCACAGTTTTTAGCAGATATGGGCGATTGGCTTTTACTGGATCTGGATGCCGAAACCCATGATCTTATCGCCACCGGATTACTGAACCACCCTGAGACCGAAGCTTATTTCCCACAAGCCTTAGCCTCTTTACGCAGTGATCAAATTCAGGCCCAAAAGTTAATTCCGGTGAATTTGGCCCGTTGGGTTCATATGAGCATCGGCAATATTGGTCAATACCAAAGAGCCTATGAAGCCCAACTAGAAAAGGCCGGCACCCTTAAAGATCATCAGGAGATCATCGCTAAATTGCCCGCCAATGTAGGTAGTCAACTGGCTGGAATCATCGACTCTGAAATGGGCACCTTCCAAGCTGGTCGGGCGCAAAACCAAGCTTATGAATTTGCCTATTTCAATTTCCGCGATGAGGAGTTGGCGGCGAAAACCTTGGAAGCACTTTCAGATAGCAACTTCATCGAAGGCTATCGCGGGCATGTCATTCGCAAGCTTAGCCCCATGAATCTTTTACCTCGTTTATACGGTTCGGTATTCGAGGCCTTTCACCAGCCCTATTACCTTATCCACAAAGATTATGTTTTACTGGGCAATCAATTGGCCGCCTTAAAAGTGGTCTTGAATGATATTCTCGATTCTAAAACTTTGGATCGCAGCGATTCTTACCTCAACCTTAGCAATCAATTGCCAGGAAAAGCACAAGTGCAAATTGTGTATGGTATTCCAGAATGGCTTCCCAATCAAAAAGAAGCTCTTAATAATGGATTAAGTGAAGAACTAGAAAGCCTGCAAGACAGCCTACAGAACCTGCGCTGGGCCATCCTGCAGTTAAGAGCAGATAAGGATCGCAGCTTTGTTTCGGCCATGATTCGGGAGGAGCAAGCCATTAAAGAGAAAATCGTTAGACAATGGTCTGTACAATTGGAAGGTCAACCGAGTGGAGCACCTCAATTCTTAAAAAATCACAATAATCAGAAGCTCGATATTGCCATTCAGGATGAAAACCACCGTTTGTACCTCATCTCCCGTAAGGGTGAAGTGTATTGGACTAAAGATCTTGATGGTCCTATAATCGGTGATATCCGCCAAATTGATATTTACCGCAACAATAAATTGCAAATGGTATTTAATACCGCTAATCAATTGTGGGTGCTGGATCGCTTGGGTCGGAATGTAGAAGGATTCCCGGTAAAACTGAAGGCAGAATCTACCGCTCCGGTAGGCGTATTTAATTACGATCAGGCTCGAAATTACCGCTTGGTTGTGCCCTGCGGACCGATGCTCTACAATTACGATGTAGAGGGCAAAAGCGTAAAAGGCTGGAACTTTAAAAAGGCCGCTTCCGACATTGTAAGCGAACCCCAGTTCTTTAGTGTAGCGGGCAAGGATATTATTGTTTGCCTTACGGCGGATGGTAAACTCTACCAATTAAACCGCCGTGGTGAAGAGCGCTTTAAGGTGGATGAAAAAATTGAAGAGCTCAAAACCAGCTTCTATCTAAAGGCGGGCGAAAGCTTGAAAAAGTCAGAGTTGATAGCCGGCTCTAATTCGGGTAAGATGTATGTGATTAATCCCGAAGGCAAGGTGGATGCCTTGTACCTTGATCGCAGTCATCCGGCCAGTCATCTGATCTATTTTGAAGGCCGCTATATCTTTAGTGATGGCGCCCAGCTTTTTGTTAAGGATGACCGTATGCCCTTTGAAGCCAGCTTGGAAGATGACATCAGCGTTAAGCCCAAGGCTATGATCCTGAACAATCGATTCTATACCGCTGCTTTCTCTGCTGGAGCCGAAGAAATCCGACTCTTTAATGAAGAAGGAAATTTGGTAGATGGTTTCCCGGTATTTGCGCAAGGACCCTTTGATATGGGATCCTTAAACCGCGACAAGAGCCTCAATATTGTTACCTATAGTAATGATGGCACATTGATTTGTTATCGCCTCCGCTAAACCTACACTAGGTCGAATTTTAAATTCGTGAAACTAGGTCGAATTTGAAATTCGACCTATTGCTATTTGCTCAAATTCCTTTTCTGCCGATCTATCTTCCGGCACATAATAGAGTTCCTCGCCATTCTTTAACTGAATGTACAAGAGTGGGGATGCTTTCGATAGCACTAAAAGCTTTACCCTATCACCAGCTTTGGTGCGGAAATAACCCTTAAAAACCGGAGCCATCGCAAAGCCATTAACTTTACTGGTAATTGGAGGTAATTCATCTACCAACCGAATGCTTTCGATATCATCAATTTCAAAATCGGCTCCGTACATCCCTGAGATGTGCACTTTTTGATCTTGGACTACAAAATCAATATTCTGATCGCCATAAATAAGCAAAGTGCTTACGCCAATAATGCAGACTAAGAGAGCACCAATTGCCCAATAAGAATAGCGTGGTGGATTATGATCATAGCGTCTGGCTCGAATAATAAAAACCAGATAAGCCAAGATTGGAAAGAGTCCTAAAAACCATCCCACCACATTCTGGCCCCATTGAAAAAAGAGGAGTACCCCAAAGATTCCGAAACTCAGACCCAGAAAAATATGGAAGCTCTTAAACTGTTTCAAAAAGCCTTTCAAATCAAAATTGGCTCGCTCCTCTTCGGTCATGGTATTATAACCCGAAAGCAAGTAACGCGCATTATTGGTATTCACCGCGAAAGCCAGAACCAGAAACAAAAGGCTCATGCCTATAATCAGATACAACATGACAAATGATTTGAAAAAGCTAACGCAGTTTAGCTAAAAAACGGTTATTGGCATTGGAAAAAATTGCGGAGAAGCTGAATTACATATTCAGCTTAGAATCTAGCTTGAATTTGCCTCGCTTGAATATGCAATTCAAGCGACAATCAAATCGCCTGCTCATCTTTCAAAATCAGCTTATGGTCCAAAAACTGCACTAAACAAACTCCACAGCTATAGGCTAAAATATCCGACCATAAAAAGCCTTGACCTAAAATCAAATGACCGATGGTGGTAGAACGAATAGCCGTGAGCCATTCCCAAGAAATCATTTGTTGAAATTCAATGGCATAGCAAAAGACCAATGCCGCTAAGGCCGAAGGCCGTACGCTTAAATTGGGGAATAAGAAGCGAAAGCCGAAGTAGATAAATACGGCATAGAGCGCATCACCCAGATAGGCATGGCCCCATTCCAACATTTTAAAACTACGGGAAGCAAGTCCTAAGCCAATACTACAAAGGCTTAAGACGAAATACATAAATCTAAGGTTCATAGGGGGTAAAAAAGTATGCAGTTTTAGGGTTTAACGATCATGAAAGCCTTTACCGATCAATATGTGATCTTTCCATTTTTCAATACGTGCCCAGCGCGTTTTACTTTGCTTAGCACCGTTAAACTGAATTAAATAAGCCCTTTTCCTCCCCGGGCTCAGCGACTCAAATGCCGCTTCAAATCCTGCATCCTCCTGAAATGCCTGCTGCAATTCTTCTGGATAATCCATAGCTTCAGGAGCACTGGCAGGCACTTTTGCACCTGACTCTTCCACCGCAATGGCTTGTCGAATAAAATCAAGAATGGCTTGCTCCTGCTCCAAAACAGAATCACCTTCCTTGAATTTAAAAAGTTTGGGTACCCGACTATTCGGTCCGGCAAACTCTAATAAATTGTTTGGATCCTTAAGCAAAGCCCCCTTAAAAAAGTTGAGCGAACAATAATCCTTGAATGCACTCAAGATTAAAATGTTCTTCCCCTTATGGGTATAAGTAGGCATGCTCCATTTGCGCTCCTCCACCAAAGGACTGCTCAACAGAATACTGCGCAATTGCTGCAGTGGCTCTGCCCAGCGGTGTACTTTGCAATCAGGACTTTGGTATAAGTCACAACGACCGCATCCTTCTGTAAAATAAGTATCTACTTCCGGGTTCATAGAAAGCTGCAAATATTAGGACATCGGAGGCCCGAAGTTGCAATATTTTATTGACCCAGATAAACTGAAAGGGAATAAATTAAGGTAAAGGGAGCTTAAAATTTAAGGTCGTTCTTAGCGCAGCTCCAATCGAGTTCCGGGCTTTGGCGTTTCACCTACCGGAATATCATTGCGCTGGTAAATCTTCTCCAATTTAATAGCATAGCGCTGGGAGATCTCATACAAATCATCACCTTCCACAAAGGTGTAGTAGCGATTCTCACGTGCCGCCCTACTGCGTTTGGGTTGCAAATAAATGATTTGCCCTGGCTCCAGCTTGGCATCGTAGCGCAGCTCATTGTACTCCAATAGATCCTCAGTTCGCTTATTAAAATATTCTGCCAGACTTTCGAAGGTGTCGCCCTTTCTAGCGATCACAAAATCCACCTTATTAGGAGATTCCTGCACCAATAAATCTGCCGGGTCTGGCACCTCTTTGGGAGGATTGGTTTTGATCACCGCCCGCACATCGTACTTATGCAGTTTATGGCGTTCAATAAGGTCGATCAACAAATCAGCATATTTAGGATTGGTCGCATAACCGGCCTTTTTCAATCCCTTGGCCCAACTTTTATAATCATGGGATTTCAGATCGAAGAGCTTGGCATAGCGACTGCGTTCCTTTAAAAACCTGGAATGATCTCGAAAACTATCCTCCGCATGATCGTACTTCCGGAAACACTCATCATCCTCGTCATCATCATGGTACACCTTCTCCCCTTTCCAATCGAGGTGGCATTTAATACCAAAGTGATTATTGGCCTCTTTAGCCAGTTTACTTTGACCACTACCCGATTCCAAGATCCCCTGTGCTAAAGTGATGCTTGCCGGAATCCCATATTCGAGCATCTCGGCTTGAGCCACCTCATGCCAATCGGCAATATATTGCTCGGTAACAGATTGAGCAGAAAGGCCCAAGGTACATAAGGCAAAAACGAGTATAAGGAGCTTCTTAGTCATAGGCAATCAATTCTTCGGACTTCTTAGCCAATCGCCGATTCATTCCGGCAATGCCTTGCAGTCCTCCGCTATGCAAAACTAAAACCCGACTACCGGCTTTAAAATGCCCTGCTTCAATATCTTTCAACAATCCAAACAACAATTTGGAGGTATATACCGGATCAAGCTTAAGCTGATATTTACGGTAGGTTTCATTCATGAACTGCACCAGCTCCTGATTTATTTTAGCAAAGCCACCGAAATGATAATCTGTGACCAAGTCTAATTTACGGATTAGCAAATCTCTCGGAATCGGCGCCAAGCCATATTCACTTTGATATTCTTGCAGGTATTGCGCTATGGCCGGCTTCAAAAAAGACCCTCCTTTCAAGGCTGCATACACGCGAATTTTCGGCGCTTTGGGATGAGCCAGCAATCCGGCCGCCGTGGTTCCGGTACCTGCTGCTAGGGCAATGCAATCATAAGTTCCCTCCAGCTCATCGATAATCTCCGCACAACCTTTTAAGGCTGGGACTCCCTTACCGCCTTCGGGTAAAATGTATAAACCGGGACGTAGTTCTTGCAAGGCCTCCAAAAATTCTGGATTCTCCTTTAAACTGTAATCCTTGCGCGAAATCGCTTCCCACTCCATGCCTTGAGCAGAGCAATATTCTAGGGTAGGGCTATCACCAGCCTCTTCGCCCCTTACCATGGCGTAAGTAGGAATCTCGGCTAATTTCCCCAAGGCCGCCAAAGCCGCCAAGTGATTGCTAAAAGCTCCACCAAAACTTAGGATTTGCCGATAATCTCCCAGATAGAATTTTTCCAGATGGTATTTCAGCTTACGCCATTTATTACCGCTAATCTCCGGATGAATCTGATCATCGCGCTTAAGAAATACGTCCACCCCATGATGATTGAGCAAAAATTCCTCCTTGCTATTCAGGGTGTTAATTGAAAGTTCCATCAAAGGCCTACACTCATTACTTGCTTGGGACTCACATTAAAGCGTTTGCGGAAATTGCTGGAGAATGTTTGACTGCTAGTATAACCTACTTCCAAACAAACTTCACGTACACTTAGCTCCTGCTCATTATTGGTAAGCAGATCATAAGCGCGCTGCAAACGCATATCCCGAAGGTAATCACTAAAACTCGATTGCAAATCTTCCTTAAAGCGTCTTTGTAACCAGCGGGAGCTCACCCCAAATTGTTCCGCTACTCGGGTTAAGCTAATGGGCTTATGTAGGTTTTCACGCATATAGGCCAGCACTTCAAAAAGGGCCGAAGAAGTGCGCGACTCTCTTTCCTGCTCCCCTAAAAGACCACTTGAAGGTCTTTCCAAAAACAACATGGTTTTATTGAGAATCTTCAAAACCAGGCTTTCTGCCAAAAAGAGGTTATTTACATCCTGATCGAGGGGAATAATATTGAGCTTATCGAAATAGGCACCCAGGTATTCATCTTCAGGGCGAATGGCAATCATTGATTCTTCATTGAGCCTCTTCGCTACCCCTCCACTATTCTCAAACTTTTGCAAAATGCGCTGCAAAACCTGATCATTAAAGGAAATATTTAGGGTTTCGTAGGGCTGCTCGCAATAAATTCGCTGATAGCTGATGTGATCGTTTTGTCGGTACACCACCACGGAAGGAGCATCAACACGCCTTCCTTCACTCACATCGCCACCATGAAAAACAAAGGAACCCGAATACAAGAAGCCCACGGTGAACAAAGGCTCATCGATCTTCATTTCGAACTCTACTTCATCCTTCAAAAGAGCTCGTGTTTTTTTGATGGTATAATGACCAATCCCCCGCACGGAGCTAACGTCTATCCTTCCTAATCCCGGCTCCTCAAAGAAGCCCCGATACTCGGAGAGAAAGAGATCGTTTGCTGATTCAAATCGCTCCTGATGCAAAGTGTTATCGCGCAGTACTTTAGAATACTCCGCCCATTGCAATCTCCTCATTTAAAAATCCTCATTAGGTGCATCTTTCCCCCTAGCATCCCCTTAGAGAACGATCAAATTTAATTAAACCTCATGGGGAAGCCACAAAAACAGCTCGGTGATTTATTATTTTTCTACAATTCCAAGCTCTGATTTCAAAAGGGCTTCGACTTTATCACTTGATTTAATTAGACTTATCATCAAGAAGTGATAAAGGTAAAATGCCTCGACTTTTCAATCTATGATGAATCTCACATCCGAGCACCAGATCGCTTCTACCTTGCCTCAATAAGATAAAAAGAGTCCGGCTCTGGCAGGCAAAGGCAGAGATTGTAATTTTGCCAAAAATTCAGCAATGCCCCAGCTCGAAAAGGGAGACTATTATTATTCGGAAGAAGGTTTTATTGTTTTTACCAAACAGTATCACCTTAAAAGGGGTTATTGCTGTCAAAGTGGTTGCAAACACTGCCCTTACGGCTACAATAAAGCAACCGGAACATTTAAACGCAAGCGATGATCGATACCACTATTGACTTTCAAACAGCCATTCGCCAGGGTATTCCCTCTGAGCTCCCTGCTCCTAAAGCTCCAAATGCGGAATGGAGTCATGCTCCAAAACGCAAGGACATTTTAAGTGAGGAAGAAAAGGTTTTAGCCCTTAAAAATGCCCTGCGCTATTTCCCTAAAAAATGGCATGCTGAGCTTGCATCCGAATTCGCCCTCGAACTAAAAAAATACGGTCGTATTTACATGTACCGCTTTAAGCCAGATTACGAAATGTACGCCCGCCCCATCAGCGAATACCCAGCCCAATGCCAGCAGGCAGCGGCTATTATGCTGATGATCCAAAATAATTTAGATCCGGCCGTAGCCCAGCATCCAGACGAACTTATCACCTATGGAGGTAATGGAGCGGTATTCCAAAACTGGGCTCAATATCTGCTTACTATGCAGTACCTCTCCGAAATGACGGAGAACCAAAGTCTGCACATGTACAGTGGTCATCCCATGGGATTATTTCCCTCTCATCCCGATGCCCCGCGTGTAGTTGTTACCAATGGAATGGTAATCCCAAATTACTCCAAACCCGATGACTGGGAACGTTTTAATGCTCTGGGCGTAAGTCAATATGGTCAAATGACCGCCGGCTCCTACATGTACATTGGCCCACAAGGAATTGTACACGGAACCACCATTACCGTATTAAACGCCCTGCGCAAAGTTGGCGCAGAACCCAATAGCGGAGCCTTATTCGTAACCGCGGGCCTAGGCGGCATGAGCGGCGCCCAGCCTAAAGCTGGAAATATTGCCGGTTGTGTTAGCGTGACCGCCGAAGTAAACCCCGCAGCAAGTCGTAAGCGACATGCTCAAGGCTGGGTGGATGAGCTAATTTCGGATATCGATCAATTAGTTAGCAGAGTAAAAGAAGCTAAGGCTACTCAAGAAACTGTATCCATTGCCTATGAGGGCAATGTGGTAGAAGTTTGGGAAGCCTTTGATAAGGAAGGTATTTATATTGATCTCGGCTCAGACCAAACCTCATTGCACAACCCTTGGGCGGGAGGTTATTACCCCGTTCAGTTAGGCTTTGAGGAGGCCAATGAAATGATGGCTAATCAGCCGGAAGAATTTAAAGCACTGGTGCAAGAAAGCTTACGCCGACACGCAGCAGCGGTTAATAAACATACGGCCAAAGGCACCTATTTCTTTGATTATGGCAATGCCTTTTTACTAGAAGCTAGTCGGGCTGGGGCCGATGTTATGAATCCCGAACCTACTATTGGTCGCGAATTCAAATACCCCAGTTATGTGCAAGACATTATGGGCCCCATGTGCTTCGATTATGGCTTTGGACCTTTCCGCTGGGTATGCACCTCTGGCAAGGCCGAAGATCTGGCAGCAACCGATCGCATTGCCAGCGAAGTATTAAGTAAAATGGCGGAAACCGCTCCGGCGGAGATTCGCCAACAAATGGAAGATAATATCCGCTGGATTGAAGCTGCCGGCGCCAATAAAATGGTGGTGGGATCACAAGCCCGGATTCTCTATGCCGACAGTCAAGGTCGGATTGAAATTGCTAAGGCTTTTAATCGAGCGATTGAAGCTGGAAAAATTGGTCCCGTTGTTTTAGGGCGTGATCATCATGATGTAAGCGGCACCGACTCTCCCTACCGTGAAACCTCCAATATTTACGATGGTTCCCAATTTACAGCCGATATGGCGATTCAAAATGTAATTGGCGATAGCTTCCGGGGCGCAACTTGGGTTAGCATTCACAATGGTGGCGGCGTTGGCTGGGGCGAAGTTATTAATGGTGGCTTTGGAATGTTACTGGATGGTAGTGATGCTGCCAATCGTCGCTTGGAAAGCATGCTCCTCTATGATGTAAATAATGGTATTGCTCGCCGTAGCTGGGCACGAAATGAAGGTGCCGTATTTGCGATAAAACGGGAAATGGAGCGCACACCCGGACTTAAAATTACCCTGCCGGAAGAAAGTGATATTGACCTTAGTCAAATTCTAAAAGACTAACATCAAGGCTCTGATTTATGCGATCAGAGCCTTTTTTCTTTTAAAGACCTGATAGTCATTCATTAGGCTCAGGATTTAGCTATCTTTGGTATTCAAAATATTGAGCGCCAAAACCTTAGCTAAAATGAACTTAAACACCCTCGGATTAAGCCCTGCTGCTCAAGCATTTACCGAAGACGAAACCCTCAACGACTTCCTTTTGGCCCGAGTGACTGCCGTGCATCGCGATCGCTATACCCTTCAAGATGCCGAACGCACCTACAGCGCCGAAATCACCGGTAACCTCCGTTACAGCGTGCAGGACAGCAGTGAATTGCCGGCAGTAGGTGATTGGGTAAAAGCCATCCCCAGTGGAGAAGACAGCGCGGTGATTATAGAAGTATTGGAACGCAGCTCCTTACTGAAGCGCAAGGCCGTGAACAAATTCGGCGAAAGCCAAAGCATTGCCGCCAATCTGGATCAAGCCTTTATTGTGCAGGCGGTAGGTCAGGATTTTAACCTCAATCGATTGGAGCGCTACCTAGCAATTTGCAATGCAGCTCCAATAACGGCGATTTTAATCATCAGTAAAGTTGACCTGATTTCGAAGGAAGAATTACAGAGCTATATTGATAAAGTTAAGGCACGCCATCTGGATTTGGAGGTTTTAGGTTTTTCCAATTTTGATCCGGAATCCATCGCCGAGATCGCACAAAAAATGCAGGCTCATAAAAGCTATTGCATATTAGGCTCTTCCGGCGTGGGTAAATCCACCCTTATCAATGCCTTAAGAGCGAATGACCAGCTTAAAACGCAAAGCATAAGCAATAGCAATCAAAAAGGCAGGCATACCACTACCCATCGCGAATTATTCATTCTCGCTAATGGCGCTATCGTAATTGATACTCCGGGAATGCGTGAAATTGGCATTACCGATGATGCTTCGGCCTTGGAGGCTACTTTTGAAAGCATCCAGGAAATTGCTCGAAATTGCAAGTTTAGCGACTGTCAGCATGAAGGTGAAAAAGGCTGTGCCATTCAAGCAGCGATAGATTCCGGAGAACTATCCGAAGAGCTCTATGCCAGCTACCATAAATTGAAGCTGGAGCAAAAGCATTACAGCACCAGCCTCAAAGAAAAAAGGGCTAAAGAAAGAGCCCAAGGCAAGCTCTTTAAAGCTGGAAAGGCCCATCGAAAAAATCATAAATACTAGTCCATGAATTTGGAGCAAAACAAGGAAAATGCCATCGCCTTTTACCGCATGGCTTATGAAGGAAATCCCGCCGAAGCGGTGGCTCAATATCTAGGCACCGAATACATTCAACATAATCCGGACGTAGCGGACGGAACGGCAGGCTTTATCGCCTATTTCGAGCGCATGCAAGCAGAATACCCTGAAAAGTCGATTGAATTTGTGCGCTGCATAGCAGAGGGCGATCTGGTAGCCTTGCATACCCACCAAACCTGGCCTGGCAATGAAGAGTATATTACCATGGATTTCTTTCGCTTTAATGCCGATGGGAAAATCTGTGAGCACTGGGATGCCATCCAAAAGATTCCCGAAAAATCGGCCAACCCAAATACCATGTATTGAAAAGTTCTGAGATCAAATACGACCGCATCGGCCAAAGCTATAATAGCACCCGCAAGGCCGACCCTTATTTATTGGAAAGACTAATTGCCCTGCTCGACCCGCAAGCCAAAGAAGCTTTCTTGGATTTGGGCTGTGGCACCGGAAATTACAGCATCGCCCTGCAAAAGCAGGGCCTCAAACTTTTGGGTATGGACCCTTCGGAAACCATGCTGAAGGTGGCTCGAGAAAGAAATCCAAAGGGAGATTGGCAAATTGGACAGGCTGAAAACACCGGGCTTGAGGATCAATCGATGGATGGCATTATAGCCACCCTCACCTTACATCATTGGACGGATTTGGAAAAAGCCTTTTTGGAAATTAGTCGCGTGCTCAAGGCTCAAGGCCGGATGGTGATTTTCACCTCCACTCCGGAGCAAATGCAAGGCTATTGGCTCAATCATTATTTCCCGCAAATGTTAGCTGATTCCACCGCCCAAATGCCCAGTCTTGAAAGAATTAAAGAAGCAGCCCAAGCCGCGAGCATGTATATCGAGAGGGAGGAAATCTATCAGGTGAGAAAGGATTTGCAAGATCAGTTTCTACAATGTGGCAAGGAGCAACCTGAATTGTATTTCCGGGATGAGATTCGAAAAGGCATTTCTTCCTTTGCGGATCTTAGCCGACAGGAGGAAGTAGACCGGGGATTATGGCTATTAAAACAGGATGTGGAAAGCGGAAAGTTCTGGGAGATTAAAAAGCAATACGATTCAGATTTGGGCGATTATCTCTTCTTAGCGCTTAAAAAAACAGAATAAAGCTAGACCAATAAGATTAACCTTGACGTTTCCTTTTAATGCTAAGCCCTTTAAAATTTGAAGCCCGAAAACTTATTCCCATATACAGCTTGGTGATCTGTGGTCTTAGCAGCCTATTGCTTTTTGCTCTTCAAGCTAAAAAAGCACCGCTTCTAATTCCAAACGAAAAGGTCTTTCCCGAAAAAGCTCAAAGTTTGCAAAGCTCATATTGGGGCCTAAACTTCCTCTACATTGGCCCTGATAAAGACAGCATTTATATCCATAAAGAAAGCTATTTCCCAGAGCTTAGAAAGCGCAGCAGTTCCTTAATGAACAAGCGGCTAAAAGAAGCAGCGCAAAATGAAATCGAATTTCAAGTTTTAAATCATCAAATCATTAAAATAGCAATCTCCCAAGAGGCTTTGTACTTTCCTGAAAAGCAAGAACAGCAAAGTCCTGCCTACCCTATCTTAATCCGGAACTTATCTCCAGATAGCATTCGCATTGGTCTAAATCACTATTTACGAGTGCAGCTCGAAATGATCGAAAATGAGAATTGGATACCGCTAAATCGATTCAACACCTTTGGATGTGGAGTAGGCATAGGTCAAATCGCTCTGGGTCCAGGAGAAATAGCTATCAGTGCACTGCCTCTCTATGAGAACCTTAAACCCGGTAAATACAGACTCCACTTGGAGCCAAATCTTCACAGCAATAGTTTCGAAATTCAATGAAAAATTTAATTATGATTTTCTTGGCAATCCTATGCCAGACCGCCTGGAGTCAATGTGAAATTGAGGAGATAGACTTCATCATTTTTAAATACAGTCACTCCATGAGAGGACCGAACAATTACAGCAGTATTAAAATATCACCCAATAAACCTGGAGATATTGGGATTCGCTATTCGAGACTTTATTACTTAAATAGCCCTGATTCTGATCCCTATGAGGAAGGCCTTAAGCCTGCGATAATCGACAGTGCCTTCTATGTTGACAGTGCCGGTTTTGGGGAAATCCTTAAGCAAGTGGCGCTTCTTGAAAACATCAACTTGGATTCAGCCGCTACTTTCGGATTTGATGGTGATACTTGGTCAATCGAATTTGGCAATAGTACCCAATCCTTTAAATACTCCTTCTGGAGTCCAAAATACCACAGCGACGAAAGGGGTTTAGAAAACTTTATAGCCCTTTGTGAAAACATCATTGCTCTATCGGAATTAAAACCGAAGAAGATCTTTTAATGCTAAAAGCTTCAAACAGATATTTAATTAGCCTCTGCATATGTAGTCTTCCTTTTTGCGCGCTGCAAGCTCAAACTAGAGAGGAAATACTCCATTATGATTTCTGGGGTCGATACGACACAGCTTACGTAGACACCCTAAGAAGTTTTTCTAAGACATGCATCAATGCAACTGAACTCCCTCCCAAGTTCTACAAGCTAATTCAATTGGTTGAAATTGGAATCGACTCCCCTTCAATTGACACCATCTCTCCAGAGATCAAGAACTTCACGAAACTAGAAAGCCTAAGTCTTACAAAAAGTAAAATTCACATTCTTCCTCCTGAAATAAGGCACCTTCAGAGA
The DNA here is from genome assembly GCF_014524565.1 of Croceimicrobium hydrocarbonivorans. NCBI lineage: Bacteria > Pseudomonadati > Bacteroidota > Flavobacteriia > Flavobacteriales > Owenweeksiaceae > Croceimicrobium > Croceimicrobium hydrocarbonivorans. Next base: position 1,250,864 of record NZ_CP060139.1, read on the forward strand.
TTAAAAAACCTGAATCTTGGATGCAATCAATTAGATTCTCTTCCCAGTGAGATTGGTGAACTTCAAAATTTGGAATACCTCGATTTGTTTCGAAATAATATCACGAGTTTACCCAGCAGCATCCGTAACTTAAAAAAGCTCAAGAGATTAAACTTGATTGAAAACCCTATTAATCAGGAAGAAAGAAAGCGCATCCGCAGATTGCTTCCAAAATGCGACATTCGATTTGAATACTAAATGAAGAAACGCTACAAATTCCTTTTAGGCCTCTTTACAATTTGGTTACTAGGCATGCTTATTCCTCAGAACCTAAAAATGCCCGTGAAGGGAGCTAGCCAAGCGGATTATAATTCTGAATCTTTCTGGTATTACCCTTGGGGCAAATCAGTAACGCATAAAGGAGTCGACATCTTTGCCAAGGAAGGCACCGAATTGCAAGCCGCCACTAGTGGTCTGGTATTGTATTCGGGTGAAATCCGCATGGGAGGGAAAGTCATTTTAATTTTAGGACCCAAATGGCGCCTGCACTATTACGCCCATTTAGCCGATATTGACGAGAAGCTTGGTGCTTTTATCTCAGGCGGAAAGAAGATAGGCACGGTTGGAAGCACTGGCAATGCCGCCGGCAAAGCTCCGCATTTGCATTACAGCATCTTCACTTTAACACCATATCCCTGGCGCATTGACAATGCTCCTCAAGGCTGGCGAAAAATGTTCTACCTTAATCCTATCGATTATTTAAGCAGCACGCCTTAATGTCTAAGTCCATTTCAATTCGAGATCTAAAAGCGGAGGAGTCCGAATGGAAAGATCTCATTCAATTGCGGGAAGCGATATTACGTCAGCCTCCCGCCTTGCCATTTAGTCCAGAAGAACTGGAAGAAGAAAAAAAGCATTTCCATTTTGGCTTATACGAATCGGATCTCTTATCTGGTACCGCCGCCTTAGTTCAGGAAGGAAAACAATACAAGATGCAAAGGGTGGCCATTCGCGCCGATCGTCAAAGTCAGGGCCTAGGCACTGCCTTAATGCAGTATTGCGAAAGCTGGATTCTCAATCGCGGAGGCAACAGAGTTTACTGTCATGCTCGGGATACTGCCGTTAATTTCTACCTTCAACAAGGCTTTCAAGCGCAAGGCGACTATTTTGATGAAGATCATATTCCGCATTTGAAGATGTTTAAAAAGCTCCCCTAAAATTTGGCTTAATTTCGCCTCTAAATCATCATTTCCCCATGACCTTATTTCTTCGCTATTTCATTTGTTTTCTTGCTCTGAATTCAATCTCCCTCCAAGGGCAAAATATTTTACTGGAATCTCGACTTATCGAAGACCTTTCCAAAACTCCTATCTATTCACGTCTCAGCGAAACGATCGATGGCCAAACCCAATGGAAAAAGGAATACCAGTATTTGGATTCCATTGAAATCTACAGCATTAGCTACCTCAGCGATGGTTTGAAGATCAACGGCTTGATGGTTAAACCTAAGGCTGAAGGAAAATATCCTTGTATCATCTACAATCGCGGTGGAAATCGCAATACCGGCAGCTTAAAAATTGCCCATGGTGCTACCTTATTAGGACAAATGGCCAGCAAGGGATATGTAGTCATTGCCAGTCAATACCGCGGCAGTGGCGGCAGCGAAGGCCAGGAAGAATTTGGCGGGGCTGATGTAAATGATGTATTGATCCTCCCTCGGGTACTGCAAGAAATTCCAGCGGCGGATACTTCTGCTATTGGTCTTTTTGGCTGGAGCCGAGGCGGCATGATGACCTATCGCGCCTTGAGCGAAGGTATGAAGGTTAAAGCGGCGGTTGTAGGCGGGGCTCTGGCCGATATGCCCGCAAATATTGAAGATCGCCCCGAAATGGAAAAGGGCGTTCTCGCGGAATTAGTTCCAAATTACGAAGCCAACAAAGAGGCTGAATTGCAAAAAAGATCAGCAGTATCCTGGCCAGAGAAATTCCCGAAAGATGTACCCATTCTTTTACTCCACGGCAATGCCGATTGGCGAGTGAAGGCCGATCAAAGTTTAAAGCTGGCCCTTTTACTCGACCAAGAAAGAGTCCCTTACCGCTTAATGATCTTCGAAGGTGGAGATCATGGAATTTCGGAATTCCGGGAGGAGGTAAGTGACGAGGTCATCGCCTGGTTCGATCGCTTCCTTAAGGACGGCGAAGCCTTACCCAATATGAAATATCACGGTCGCTAGGAATTATTCCCAGTCCCAGCAAGCCAACCACATTACGGGACGATTCGACTCGATGCTTTGAGTTCGGAAGACCACATCAGGTCCACCTAAATCATGGCCCAAGAGGTAAAGTTTCCCCTTGCGCCAAAATAATGCGGTGGCATAGTCAGTGCCTTCCGCCCCACCCACTAAAACTCGTTTGAGCTCTCCGCGCTTGCTTTCTTCGATCACGAAAAAGTCGGTGCTTCCTTTAACCTGATAACTTATTTCGGGGGCTCCTTTGCGACTATTAAAAGTACCGCCATAGCCATGTCCGTAGAGCAATAGGTTTTTAGGGTCTTTCCATTCCATTCCAAATGGATAGCTGGAGCGACCTTCACTGCGATGACGCCAGGCTAAGTCTCCATCCCTTTGAAGTTTACCTACTGTAAGTCGTGAAAATATACTCCCTGCAAAATAAATGCGATGCCACCAATCGACTCGCAATTCATTGATCACCGTTTGGGCATGTTGATCTGCCGTATCGGTAATAGCCCCGTTTAACCACTTGAGCTCACCCTCTTCATTCCATTTTGCCACAAAAGCTTTTTGGGTTTCATGGCGAAGATTATACTCCTTTTCTTCAATCTTCAAATGTTCGGCATAAGACCCTCCGGCATAGATATTTCCCCAACCATCCAAATCGATAGTCAATAAATTGGAGCGGCCCGCAGAATCTCCAGCTCGTAACCATTCCTGCTGAAAATTTGCATCGTACTTCATCAGCAACCAATTACGAATAATTTCATTCTGATCGCGGTACATATAATTCCCGGCTAACACCACTTCCCCTTCTTCGGTTAAAGTCATGGCCGAAGCATTGCTATGTGGCAGCTCTCCATAAAAAGTGGCCTGTTGAAAAATGCCATTCGAATCAAACTTTGCCAAGTATAAACCCCGATATAATTGAGGGTCGATCTTTATGCTATCCAATTGCCCATTGGTCGACATAAATACCAATTCAGAACTCCAAACCTCACCGCAGAAATAAACCGAAGATTCAGCATCCACCTTTAAATCATGAAGTCGAGCCTGACCCGATACGCGCACGGTCCACAATAAATCACCCTGCTCACTAAACTTCTGAACAAAGGGGAAATTGGCGAAGGTTTCTCGGAATGGACGACGCGGCATTTCGTACACCGTATCAATACAATCTAAAATTGTTTGAAAGGTTCCACCGGTATAGATATTACCCTTTTCATCTACGTCTAAACTGGTACTTAAAAAACCATAGGAACGATTGTACTTAAACCACAAAGGATCCTGACGAAGGTTTGGACTTTCAGACGCTAGGTCCTGGGCAGAGAGACCAAAAGCAAAAAGCCCGATGAGGAATAAGAAAGGTATTTTCATGTGATTAAATGTAGCAAATCGACTCAGGCTCAATGAGCTTTAGGACTAATTTAATGCAAGCCCCTATTGAATTATGTATTTTCCACGGGTGAAAAAACTCAGCCTCCTTTTTTTAAGCCTAAGCCTCTGGTCCTGCCAAAACGGACCAGCTCCAGATGAAATGGCTTGCGCCGATCATAGCTTTTCTCCTGACAGCAGTATAGAGCGATACCAAGCAAATAAGGGACCCATCCTTAATCTGGACTACCACAACAAAATTGCTCCAGATTACCTCCAGAGTGACTATCAGATTTTAAAGCTAATGCTGGAGGAGGCTAATCCAAATTTGTATCGCTATCGCAGTCAGAAAGAGATGGATAGTTTTTTCGACACTCAAATCTGTGCCTTGTCCGATTCCGCTTATTATTTGGATTTTATTCGCAGCCTGGCCATGACTTTCAATTTTATGGCTTGTGGTCATAGTGGTTGGTCGCATCGAAACAGTTACTTCCCTTATCGGGATACTAGTATTAAACTGCTGCCACTAGATCTGAAAATCGAAGGGGATCAATACTTCATAAAGGAGAATTATTCCCGAAACTCAGCTTTAAAAAGGGGCATGGAGATTAGCAAAATCAATGGTCGAAATCCTAATGAAATTAGCCATTTGCTTAGCCAGCATATGTATAAGGATGGGCGCTCTGCTCCAAAAGCGCGACAAGAAATCGAAAAGTACTTTCGGAATGCCTATTCCAATTTCATTGAAAACCCGGAGCACTTTGAGATCCAAGTTCGCAAGCATGATCGTTTAGAAAAGCTGACTCTCAAAGCCCTGTCAAAAGGGAAGATTGACTCTATCCAAAAGACCCTAGCGCCCATAGCTGCCAAGCCTTCCAAATTTTTGGAATTCCAAAGCTGGCCCAATAAAGACATGGCCTATTACCGCATTGGCTGGTTTAGAAATGAAGGCATTGAGGCGATGGGGCAAAACTTTAATCACTATACCGACTCGGTATTTGCAGCTATAGCCGAAGAAGGTCTGGATACTTTAATCATTGATCTCCGGGGTAATACCGGAGGCTGGACTGCCAATGGCAAAAAGCTCCTGTCCTATCTGCTAAATGAACCTCAGCGCTATATTGAAGAAGTGCGATTCAAAAAACTGGGGAATTTCAGTTTTCAGGATTTAATCCTCTCAGATCAGGGTCTGAATGATACCATGCAATTTGCGCAAGACTCAGACAGCCTTTGGACCTGGACTAATTACCCTTCCCTCGAGGTGCAGCCAGCGGACAGCAATCGCTTTGAAGGCCAGGTTATCATCTTGATCGATGAATGGACCCGCTCAGCTGCGGGCATCTTTTCCTCTTTAGCGAGAGAATATAGCAATGCGCTATTTATCGGTCCGGAAAATGCTTGTGCCCGAGGAGGTCAGGGAGGAATGGTAATGGTCGCCCAATTGCCCTGGACCGGAGTGACAGTCCACTTCAGCACAGCCAAATACAGCCTGAATATTGATCCCGAAAAAGTCGCAAGAGGCCTAAAAACCGACTTTGAAAGTTTAGAAGAATGGATGGCGCTTCACCCTCAATCTGCACTAGCCATAATGTGGAAATCGGAGGTGGGCGATTCGATGATCTATTAGGTATAAATTCAAGACTCGACTAAGTTCCAAAGCCGCGAACAAAGTCCTTATCAAGCGACTCAAAAGCCTACATTTAAGGAAATAAGAGGCCCATGTTTAGAAACAAAATTTTGCCTGTTCTACTGGCAGGTATCTGGATTAATCTCAGTGAGTTCTTTCGCAATGAATTCCTATTAAAATCGGAATGGCAAGCCCATTATCAAAGCTTGGGCCTGGAATTCCCTGCCGAGCCTATCAATGGAGCAATTTGGGGCATTTGGGGCTTTCTCTTCGCTCTTGCAATATCGGCGCTAAGCCGAAAATTCAGCTTCAAGGAAAGCCTGCTTTGGGCCTGGCTCATGGGCTTTGTATTGATGTGGCTGGTTACCGGAAATATGCTGGTCTTACCAAAGGGTATTTTGATTTACGCCATTCCCTTAAGTTTAGTGGAAGTAGCGGTGGCAGTTTGGATTTTGAAGAGGTTTCATGGGCAAAATGAAAAATAAGCTCAAACATCATCATTACTTGCAATAGCATTCAGTTGTTGAACAAACAAAGTCAGGTTCCACTGAAACTCACCAGAAAATTTCCCGAAATAGACGGAGATACTTTCTGAGCCTTTCAAGCGGCATGAGATAGCATTATCAAATGATTCATCTCCCTTCCAAGCACCAAATTTCCGATTCCCATAAATGGTAAAGACCAAATCAAAACTATTCTTGGTCCGTGTATTTTCAATGTGCCAAAGTCCCTCCAATCCTGCCAAGGGCACAATACTCACCCTCCACTTAGATCTTAACAATTGAGCATAAAGCTCCTTAATATGTGCTACGCTCATTTTTAAAATTTTTAAACCTCCCACCCACCACTAATCAGGCATTAGCTTTTCTTCCTTCGCCACGGTGCATCAAACTGCCAATCGCCAGCCATAATGCAGCCAAAGGGAATAATCTCATCCACCACTTCTCCTAATCCAAACTCCTTCATTTGCCGACGTACTGAATCCGCATTCTTGTAGGCCGAAGGCAATTCGGAAATATCAATATGGTTTGAGAAGAAGCGTACATCCAAACCCGCCGTTTCCTCTGCAAAAATTGCGTCTACTGAACGGTTTGCTAAAGCCCTTTTATGACTCCTGCGACTCATATTTCGACCTGCTCCATGCGGTGCAAAACCCAGGTTAGCCGCAGTGGTATCGCCCTTTACAATTAATACTGGCTCACTCATGTTTAATGGAATCAAGCGCAATTGCTGGTAGCTATCGGGCACAAAGCGATCATCTAAGGGAGTCGCTCCTTTAGCATGATAGAATAAATCACCTTCCTTAAAAACGAAGTTGTGTTCATTCCAAAAACGCTCCTTTACCTCAACCTTCAAGCGAGCAATCGTTGCATCATGAATACTACTGTGATTGCTCTTGGTCCATTCTCTAACAAGCTGCAAGGCATCCCAATAGGCCTTTCCTTCTTCCGTATCAAAAGGAATCCAACCATTACCCTTTCGGGTCTTAGGAGAAATCTCTCGCCGGAAGGATTCGGCCAGCTTCATACCATTCTTATAGAGGTTTGCCCCCAATCCTCGACTTCCATGATGGGTTACCATAATCGTTTCACCACTTTGTTCCGATTGCCCCACAAACAGAAAATGATTCCCATCCCCTTGAGTACCCATATGACTATGAGCAAAAGACAAGCTCGCTTCGTTATTCAGGAAATAATTCCCCTTCATCTTATCCACCAAATCAGGACTTAAATCAAAGGGATCCTTGCGCCCACCACCACCAAAATGAGTAACGGCATGGGCTGCATTCAAAACCTTCTTAGGATCCGTAAAACCAAAAGAAGTCATCATAACCGAACAACAGATATCTGCCGAATGCATGGCGGGATGAATAGCATTACGTGTAGCCACCACACCACCTACCGGAATCTGCCCCAAGGGTCCGGCGGGACATGCATCAGGCATAACCGCACCCTTAACCGCAGTAGGGGTTTTCATCACTTCATCCATGGTCGCAAAAACATTGGCCACATTTGCCTGCTCAGTCTCATCCTCTGCCCGAATATTTCGCACATAGGCTGAAATTTCATCATGAGGATATATCTCCTGTGGAGCCTGATCCGCTAAATAGGCTTTTAAGCGATCTCCTTCTAGGTTGTTTTCGTTGGCATGAGCGATGGCTTCCCGGAACCACTTTCCGGGTCGGTAGCCCATTTCGATTAAAGTTTTGCCTGTTACTTTCATAATGATTGTAATTCTTCAGCAAGATTAAAAGACAAGTGCGCAATCATTTTGCGTAGTTAAAATTTGGCTTTAATTTGCCCGCATGGCATGGACTAAAAAAGCATTAATCCGATACCGGACCATCGACCGTTGTTTACAGAATCAACACAGACGCTGGACCCTAGAAGACCTCCGTGAAGCTTGTACCGAGGCATTGTACGATTTGGAAGGTCGAAAAATAGAGCTGAGCCGTCGTACTATTCAGTTAGACTTGCAATTAATGCGCAGCGAAAAACTAGGCTACGAAGCTCCAATTGAGGTTTACGATCGCAAATACTACCGCTATGCCGATCCCGACTTTAAGATTAGCGATATCCCCTTGAATGATTTGGACCTGGAGGTCATAAACGAATCCGTCGAAATTTTACGTCAGTTCAAGGATTTCTCACTTTTTCGAGATTTAAATGGCGTGATCCAAAAGCTAGAAGATAAGATCCATCGAAACTCGAATAGCCGAGCAATTATTCATCTCGATAAAAACGAACAGCTGAAAGGTCTGGAGTTCTTGGATGAAATTTACCAAGCCATTCAAAAAGAAATAGTACTCAACATCAATTACCAATCCTTCAGCAATAAAAGAGCTGTAAACTTTAAACTGCAGCCTTACCTACTGAAAGAGTTTAATAATCGATGGTTCGTGATTGGTCGAAAAGAAGGCATTGGTCGAATTTTCAACTTAGCCTTGGACCGCATTCAATCGATCGACCTTGACTTGAAATCCAGATATGAACCTTCTGATTTTGACCCAGACGAATATTATAAAAACACCTTTGGAGTTACTGTTCTTAGTGACCGCGATTTAATCGACATTGAGATTTGGATCAACCCTTCCAATGCCCCGTATGTAGTAACCAAACCGATTCACTCTAGTCAAAAAACTTTGGAAACCTACAGCGACGGCTCCGTAATTGTAGGCTTTAAAGTGCATCACAATTTTGAGATTGAGCGGCACCTTTTAGGCTATGCTGATAATATCAGGGTTTTAAAACCAGAACGATTAGTAAAACGAATGCACTATAAACTAAGTAAGGCTGCAGAACAATATGACCGAGATTTTCATTTGCACCGCATTCAAGAATAGAAATTCATCTACATTAAAGACTTGACCTCCAGGCATGATCACTTTCTATAAGCATCAGTCCCTAATCTGTTTTCCAATTCCACTACCTGCTTCTGGATATCCCCCAATAAGCCTCTTTCGATAGAAACAATATCATACTTACAAAGCCTACCTAAGAGCTCGAGCACATCTCCGGTTTTGGATTCCGAATCCAAGGCCAAAAGCTGATCTACAGTAGATTTGGTGAACTCCGCATACACATCATGAAATTCGTAAATGCTGGATATCAACTGAATGGTTGAAATATTCAAATCTTGAAAGACTCCGCTAATCTTGGCACTTTCATATATGGTTTCGGATAAGCGCACTGTACCCACTCCCTTCCAAGATGGCAGTTTATTATGATTGATTTTGGGGTTACCATAATAGGGTAATCTAAAATCTTCCCCCTCCAGACCCTGCAAGGCACTATCTAGCTCCAGGGCTAATTGTTCGTGATAGGCAACTGCTGATTCCAAGATCCGGGCATTGGCCTTCATCTCGGCAATTATCTGCTCCAAAGCATTGCGAGTATTGGCATCCACTTTCTCCTGATTACTCTTTTCACTGAGGTAAAAACCCAAGAAAACCCCGAAGGCTACAATCAGTAATTCCAGGATGTATTTGAGAATAGATTTCAGATAGCGCTTGAACATGGCTTAGGAGTATTGCTTAGTGGTCATCAATTTAAGACTATCTCCCACATCTAAAACAGAACACCCCCGTAATACCCTGATTTTTAAAGCCCTTTAACCCATCGCCCGCCACAATAGCAAAAGACCATTCGCAAATTCCCGCTCTTTGCTTTACTAACAAAAATTAGACATCCAAAACCCACCCCACTTTCCCCCACCACCAAAAAATAGAGTATTAACCCTTATTTTACAGGTATTTAACACAATTCATCTAAAGTGTTTTTCGTTTCAAGTGAGGAAACTTATCCACATAATGGCACTTAGTGGGAAATTGTGGGGCAAAGTTTCTATTTTTGAATCAAGAAGTGGAGAAAAGCTAAAATGCTGAATCTGATAGGAGTACATGAGTGTAAAATGGATGCGAAAGGTCGCGTGGGAATCCCCAGTGGCCTTAAGAAGCAGCTTTTACCTCTACTCGATCAGGGCTTTGTTTTAAAGCGCAGTGTTTTTCAGCCTTGCCTCGAGCTCTATCCCATGCAAGAGTGGGAAGGCACCATGGCCAAGGTGAATCGCCTGAACCGCTTCGTGAAAAAGAATAATGATTTCATCCGCCGCTTTACCGCCGGTGTTAAACTGGTTGAAGTGGATGGCAGCGGCCGAATTAATGTCCCCAATGACCTCATCGCCTTCAGTAATCTGAAAAGCGAAATCGTGCTTTCCGCCTCGGTGGGTACCATCGAAATTTGGGATAAGGCCGCCTACGAAGCCACTATCAATGATCCTGAGATCGACTTTGGTCAATTGGCCGAAGACGTAATGGGCGGCCTTAATGAGGAGGCAGATGGATTATCATAAACCCGTTCTTTTACATGAGAGTGTTGATCTGATGTCGATCCGCGAGGATGGCATCTATGCCGACCTCACTTTTGGCGGTGGCGGACACAGCCAGGAAATTTTGAATCGTCTTGGACCTAATGGCAAATTATTCGCCTTCGACCAGGATCCCGATGCCAAGAACAATGTTCCTAATGACCCCCGCTTCACCTTAATCGAATCCAATTTCCGTCATCTCAAGAAAATGCTGCGCATGCATGGCGCCCGCAAGGTAGATGGCATCTTAGGTGACTTCGGCATTTCCTCCCACCAAATTGATGAAGGCAGCCGCGGCTTTAGCCTACGCTACGAGGCCCCTTTGGATATGCGTATGAATCCCGACCGGGCATTTAGCGCCAAGGAGGTACTTAATCAATACGGAGAAAAGCAATTACGAGATCTCTTTTTCCGCTATGGCGAGATTCGCTCAGCCGGAGCTTTAAGTAGAGCTATTCTGCAAGCCCGCCCCCTCGAAACCACTTTCGACTTAGTGCGTGTTGCCGAAGGCTTTGCACCTCGCAATAAAAGAGGACAGTTTTTAGCCCAGGTATTTCAAGCCATCCGCATTGAGGTAAACGAAGAGCTTTTGGTGATTGAAGAAATGCTCCAACAAGCCCCGGAAGTATTGAGTCCCGGAGGTCGATTGGTATGCATCAGCTACCACAGCCTTGAAGATCGTTTGGTGAAGAATTTCTTCCGCACCGGAAATTTTGAAGGTCAGCCAGAAAAAGATTTTTACGGAAATCTGATCCGCCCTCTCGAACCTGTAACCCGCAAACCCATCGCCCCCGAGGCGAACGAAATAAACGAGAACCCCAGAGCCCGCAGTGCTAAGCTGCGTGCCGCCGAACTACTCATTAAGAATGACTGAGCCCAAGCAAAATACTGGCAATCGCCTGAGCACTTTGCTAACTGGCCGCTTCTTGGTAAACCCCAAGGTGCTGCAGCAGTGGCCCTTCATTCTATTCCTCTGTGTGCTGGCCCTGATCATGACCGCCAGTAGCCATAGTGCCGAGCGCAAGGTGCATCGCATTGCCCGACTGCGCTCCGACATGAAAGAACTACACTCCCAGTTTATCGATACCCGCTCCCGCCTGATGAGTGAGAGCATGGAAACCAAAGTACTGGCGCGCGTAGAAGAGGCCGGGCTCCCGCTGCGTAAAAGCGAGTTGCCGCCCCTAATTATCAAAAAGCAGGAGGACGAATAGTTGCAAGAGCAAAAATCCATATTAAGCAGGGCATTTGTGGTATTCATTCCACTGGGGCTCCTGACCCTCGCTATTTTCGGTAAGCTGATTAGCATTCAGTTTATTGAAGGCCCTGCTCTGCGTCAAAAAGCCGAAAATGAGGTGATCCGCGAGATGGACATCCAAGCAGAACGCGGCAATATTTACAGTGCCGACGGCAAGCTTCTTGCTACCTCCATGCCGGTATACGATTTACACTTCGATCCGGTAACCGTTAAAGAAGAGCTCTTCTTTGACAATATCGACTCTCTCAGTTTTTACTTAGCAAAGTTTCCAGGAAAACGTAATTCTGCAGGCTGGCGATCCTATTTGGTAAGCGCCCGCCAAAAAGGCAATCGCTACCTGGCTCTAGCCGATAAACTCAGCTACACCGAACTCAAGGTCATTAGCACATATCCCATTCTCAAAGAAGGCACCTACCGCGGTGGCCTGATTATAGAACAGGAAAACCATCGCAAAATGCCGCTTGGTAAAATCGCGGAACGCACCATTGGTCGGGAGCGCAAGAATGTAGCCACCGGCCTAGAGGGTGCCTATGCCACCTACTTGCGTGGCAAAGACGGCAAACGCCTAAAGCAAAAAATTGGCAATGGCAACTGGAAACCACTCAACGACCTCAATGAAATTGAGCCCATCAATGGTTATGATCTGGTAAGCACCATCGACACCCGCATGCAAGATATCGCACACCACGCCTTGCTGCATATGCTCGAAAAACAAGAGGCCGACCACGGTTGCGCGGTGGTGATGGAAGTGAAAACCGGTGCTATTAAAGCGATTGCCAATCTGGGTCGCACCGATATGGGCACCTATTTCGAGAAACGAAATTATGCCGTTTGGGAAAGCACCGAACCTGGCTCCACCTTTAAACTAGCTTCTGTTTTGGCGCTTTTTGAAGATGGCTATGCCGACACCAGCTCTCCGGTGGATACCGAAAACGGGGTTTACGAATACCTCGACAGTAAAATCAAAGACAGTAATGGCAAGGGCTATGGCAAAACCACTCTTAAAGTGGCCTTTGAGAAATCCAGCAATGTAGGCATCGCCAAAACCGTAATCGACCATTACGAAAATCAGCCTCAGCGCTTTATCGATCGCTTATACAGCATTGGCTTAGATCGTGAATTAGGCATCCCCATTAAGGGAGAAGGCAAACCCCGTATCCCTAAACCCAGCGATTCGGACTGGAGTGGCATTTCCCTACCCTGGATTTCCTTCGGCTATCAGGTAAGCTTTACCCCATTACAAATCCTTAGCCTCTACAATGCGGTGGCGAATGACGGTATTATGGTACGTCCTCGTTTTTTAGCCAGCGTTCAAGAACATGGTCGCGAAGTAGAACAAATGGAAACCGAGGTTTTAAACCCTGCCATTTGCTCACCCGAAACCCTGCAAAAACTTCAAGCCTTATTGCAAGGGGTAGTGGAAGATGGTACCGCTCGCGCCGGAGCTTATTCGGTTTGTACTATGGCTGGAAAAACCGGCACCTGCCAATTGAATTATTGGAAAGAGGGCACCAAAGAATATCAAGCTTCTTTCGCAGGATACTTCCCCGCTGAAGACCCACAGTACTCCTGTATTGTGGTGGTAAATAAACCGAAATACGACTATTACGGCTCTAATGTGGCTTTTCCGGTTTTCCGCGAAATCGCCGAAAGAATATTCCAAAACACCCCACTGGAAGTAGAGGCCAATGAAAGACCCTTACTAGCCCTTCTCGACCAGAAACCTGCAGAAAGACAAGCCGAAGCTATGGCCTTTGAACCTAAAGAAGGAAAGGAAATTCCTGACTTAAGCGGCCTCAATGGAATGGAGCTTTTAAGTCGACTCGAAAATGCCGGTTTCAAGGTAAATGTACGTGGCCTGGGTAAGGTGTATTGGCAATATCCTCCTGCAGGAAGCCTCCTCACCAAAGATCAACTGATAGAATTACGACTGCAATGAAACTACTAAAAGACCTGCTTTATGGAGTTCCACTTACCGAGCGCTCGGGCAGCACCCAGGTAGCGGTAAGCAAAGTTTGCTTCGATTCTCGCGAAGTTAGCAAAGGCGCCCTTTTTGTTGCCGTAAGAGGAACTCAAGTAGATGGCCATCAGTTTATCGAAAAAGCTCTGGAACTGGGAGCCGCCGCCATTGTAGCTGAAGAAATTCCCGAAGAACCCAAAGAGAATGTTTGCTTCATCGGTGTAAAAGACAGCAGCTTAGCCCTGGCTCTGATTGCCGCCAACTTCTACGATCAACCCTCCGAAAAATTACAATTAGTAGGCGTTACCGGCACCAATGGCAAAACCACCACCGCCACCCTACTCTATAATTTATTCAGCCTCTTAGGCTCCAAATCCGGATTACTATCCACTGTAAAGGTATGTGTAGGCAAGGAAGAATTTCCCGCTACGCACACCACTCCAGATCCGGTACAGATTAACCGCTACCTCGACCAAATGGTAAAGGCCGGTTGTAAGTACTGCTTTATGGAAGCCAGCAGTCATGGCATCGTACAAAATCGTACCGCCGGACTCCATTTTGCTGGAGCGGTGTTTACCAACATCAGCCACGATCACCTCGATTACCACGGTAATTTCGAGAACTATATCAAGGCTAAGAAGAAGCTTTTTGATGACCTGCCCAAGCAGGCCTTTATGCTCACCAATGCTGATGACCGCCATGGCGAAACCATGACCTTGCATACCAAAGCCAAGGTATATCGCTACGCGCTTAAAAACGATGCCGATTACAAAGGCCGCATCTTAGAACATCAACTCAATGGTATGCTCCTGCGCTTGGGTCAGCAAGAAGTATGGACCAAGCTTATTGGCGATTTCAATGCCTACAACCTATTAGCTATTTACAGTGTAGCCCTTTGCCTGGAGAAAGACCCCTTACAGGTGGCCACCGCTATTAGTAGTCTGAAATCGGTTGCCGGTCGTTTCCAATATCTGCAAAAGCAAGAGCTCACCACCATTGTGGATTATGCCCACACGCCTGACGCCTTGGAAAATGTTTTAAAAACCATTGCCAGCATCCGCAGTAATAATGAGAAGGTAATTACCGTAGTAGGCTGCGGCGGAAATCGCGATGCTGCCAAGCGCCCCTTAATGGCACGTATCGCCAGCGAAATGTCGGATCAGGTAATTCTTACTTCCGACAACCCTCGTTTTGAAGACCCCGAAGCCATTATCAAAGAAATGGAAAAGGGCATCGAAATGCACCTCAGTCATAAGGTTTTAAAAATCACCGATCGCAAGCAAGCGATTCGGACCGCCATACAATTAGGTCAAAGTAAAGACCTCATCCTCATTGCCGGAAAAGGCCATGAAACCTATCAAGAAATTAAAGGCGAGCGCTTTCCCTTCGACGACTTAGCCATTGCCCGTGAAACCCTCGATCAAAAATATCCGGACTAATGTTGTACTACCTCTTCGAATACCTCAACCAAGCTTATGACCTGCCCGGAGCCGGTGTATTCCAATACATCACCTTCCGCGCGGCAGCAGCATTAATCAGTTCCCTAATCATTTGTTTGCTTTTCGGCAAGAGCCTGATCGGACTCTTACAACGCAAGCAGGTAGGCGAAAGCATTCGCGATTTAGGCTTGGAAGGACAGAGCGAAAAAGCCGGTACCCCAACCATGGGTGGCTTGATCATTTTATTGGGAATCCTCGTTCCGACTTTGCTTTTTGCCAAGCTCGAAAACATTTACATCCTCATGCTACTCATCACCACAGTTTGGATGGGCGCCGTGGGATTCTTGGACGACTACATCAAAGTATTCCGTAAAAACAAAAAAGGTTTACCCGGAAAATTCAAAGTGGTAGGTCAGGTTGGTCTGGGCATTATCGTAGGCAGCATGCTCTATTTTAATGATGGCGTAACCATTAAAAATCGTGAAGCCACTGCCCATGTGTATGAAACAGAAGAGGGCCAGCGAGCACAAACTTTACCTGTTTATGGAGATGCGGAGAAATCACTAAAAACCACCATCCCCTTTGTAAAGAACAATGAATTCGATTACAGCAGCTTAATTTCCTGGATGGGCGACTGGACCAAGGATTATGGCTGGTTACTCTTTATTCCCATTGTAATCTTCATCATTACCGCCGTTTCCAATGGCGCTAACCTTACCGATGGAATTGATGGCCTGGCCACAGGTACTTCCGCCATTATTGGCATTGCCTTGGGCATCTTCGCCTATGTATCGGGCAGTATCATTTTCGCGGACTACCTCAATATTATGTACATCCCCAATACGGGTGAGCTGGTAATCTTTATCGCCGCCTTTGTGGGAGCCTGCATTGGATTCCTTTGGTATAATACCCACCCCGCTCAAGTATTTATGGGCGACACCGGAAGCTTAACCCTAGGAGGAATTATTGCAGTATTCGCCATCGCCATTCGCAAAGAACTTTTAATTCCCATTATCTGCGGAATCTTCCTGGTAGAGAACCTCTCGGTAATCATTCAGGTAAGCTATTTCAAGCGCACCAAAAAGAAATACGGTGAAGGTCGTCGCATCTTCCTGATGTCACCCTTGCACCATCATTACCAAAAGAAAGGATTCCACGAAAGTAAGATCGTAACCCGCTTTTGGATTGTGGGCATTTTCCTGGCTGTACTATCCTTTGTAACCCTCAAACTTCGCTAGTGAACCGCAACTTAAACATAGTAGTTTTAGGCGGCGGCGAAAGCGGCTTGGGAGCAGCCAAACTGGCGCAAAAGCTCGGGCATAGTGTGTTCCTAAGTGATCGCTCTAGCCTTTCGGCTGAAAATCGCCAGGCCCTAATCGAGTCTAATATCGACTTTGAGGAAGGTCAGCATTCTGAGGATCGCATCTTGGGAGCCGACCTCATTATTAAGTCACCCGGTATCCCCGAAAAGACCCCCTTAATTCAGAAGATCCGCACTGCCCAAATCGAGCTGATCTCCGAAATTGAATTTGCCGCGCGCCATTGCCAGGGAACCATCATTGCCATTACCGGCACCAATGGTAAAACTACGGTAACCAGCATGGTTCATCACCTTCTGGAAACCGCTGGCAAAAACGTTGCTCTGGTAGGGAATATCGGCACCAGCTTCGCCGGATCCATAGCCGAAGGCGACCACGATTACTATGCTTTAGAGGTAAGCAGCTTTCAGTTGGATGACATCATCCACTTTAAGCCGCATATCGCCATCCTCACCAATATTACCCCGGATCACTTAGATCGCTACAATAATTCGCTAGATGAATATGCTGCGGCCAAGCTGCGCATTAGTAAAAATCAAGATGAAAAGGATCATTTCATCTACTGCGTAGACGATGCCCTGACCAATAAATACCTTCAGGATTATCCTCTCCGCGCTCAGCAATGGCAATTGTCTTTGGAGCAATCAGTAGACAATGGCGCTCAAATCAATTCAGACGGAATTCTACAAATCATAATAAACCAGCAATTAGATATGGACATTAATGAACTGGCCTTACAAGGCAAGCACAACACCTACAACAGCATGGCTTCGGGTGTAGCCGGACGCTTATTAAACATTCGCAAAGAAGCAATTCGCGAGAGCCTGGCTTCCTTCGAAAGCATTGAGCACCGCCTCGAATCAGTACTGCAGATCTACGGTATTGAATTCATCAACGACTCTAAAGCTACCAATGTAAACTCCACCTGGTATGCATTAGAAAGCATGCAAAAACCTACCATCTGGATTGCCGGTGGAGTTGATAAAGGAAACGACTACAGCCAATTGGCCAAATTAGTGGGCGAGAAGGTTAAAGCTTTAATCTGCTTGGGGACCGACAACAGCAAATTACACGCTGCCTTCGAAGGTTTAGCTCCTATGGTAATTGATGCGGCCGACATGGACGAAGCGGTACGCATGGCCTACAAAATGGGTGATAAGGGCGACGCTGTATTACTGAGCCCAGCTTGTGCCAGCTTCGACCTTTTTGAGAACTACGAAGACCGTGGTCGTCAATTTAAAAATGCCGTTCGCCAATTGTAATCCATGACTCTATTCGGCAAGGAAATACGAGTAGAAGGAGACCGAACCCTCTGGATCCTAAGTGGCATTTTAGCCGCCGTGGGCACGCTTACTGTTTATAGCGCTAGTAGCAATCTGGCCTTTAATAATGGTGGCAGCACCATGGTGGACTTATTAAAACACAGTGCCTTTTTATTCAGTGGATTTGTAATCGCCACCCTGGTGCATCGGGTTAATTACAAGCTCTTTGGCAATTTGGCCAAGCTGCTCATCATTCCGGTGATTCTACTCCTTATTTACACCCTGGTAAACGGGGTGAATATTTCCAATGCCGCTCGTTGGATTCGATTGCCTTTCGGACAAACCTTTCAGCCTTCTGCCTTAGCGGCTATTGTGCTGGTAGCCTATGTGGCGCGCTATTTAGCTGTACATACCAAGGAAGAGCTCAGAGGCTTTCGCAAGCATTTTATTGGCTTGATATTACCCATCCTGCTGGTGGTGGGTTTTATCCTTCCGGCCAACTTTAGTACGGCAGCCCTCATTTTTGGCGTAACCTACCTTTTGCTGTTTATCGGTGGTTACCCCATCCGAAACCTCATTATCCTAGCAGGTTCCGGTATTGCTGCTTTGGCGCTCTTTATCCTACTGGTTTTCCAATTCCCCAATTTGACGAACCGTTTCGACACTTGGAAAACCCGGATCGAAAGCTTCAGCAGTGGTGAAAGCACCGAAAACTATCAAGTAACCAAAGCCAAAATGGCCATCGCCGAAGGCAAAATTGTAGGCAAAGGCTTTGGCAAATCAGTAATGAAGAACTTCTTACCTCAATCCAATTCCGATTTCATTTTCGCTGTAATTACAGAGGAGATGGGCACCTTGGGAGGAGGTCTAACTATAATAGTCTATATCTGGCTCATCTTTAGGATACTCACCATCGCCACCAAGGCCCCAACCAGCTTTGGTAGTTTACTTAGCTTGGGCTTAGGCTTGACCATATTAGCACAGGCCCTGGTGAATTTAAGTGTAGCCGTAAATCTTATCCCGGTAACCGGGCAAACCCTGCCACTGGTCAGCAAAGGTGGAACCTCGGTTTGGATGACCGCACTGGCCCTGGGAATGATCCTTAGCGTAAGTCGTGGCAAAGCCGAAAACGAAAGTGAAGAAAATGAAGCCTTTTCCGATGCGGAAGATGCAATCGACAGTGAACAGCCTCTAAAACCGATTCTCGATGGACAAGCTTAGAGTAATGATTAGTGGAGGCGGCACCGGAGGTCATATTTTCCCGGCCCTGGCCATTGCCGATGAAATTAAAGCAAGGTATCCCCAGGCTGAATTTCAGTTTGTTGGGGCCCAAAATAAAATGGAGATGGAAAAGGTACCGCAGGCCGGTTACCCCATCGAAGGACTTTGGATTAGTGGCTTGCAGCGAAAATTGACAATCGACAATTTGAGCTTCCCTTTCAAAGTATTGAGCAGCTTAGCTAAGAGCCGCAAGCTGATTCGAAAATTTAAGCCCGATATCGCCATCGGAACCGGAGGTTTTGCCAGTGGGCCGCTTTTATGGGCCGCCGCATCCAAAGGTGTCCCCTGCTTGATTCAGGAGCAGAACTCCTTTCCGGGTATTACCAATAAGCTGCTCAGTAAAAAAGTAGCTCGCATTTGCGTGGCCTACGATAAAATGGAAAGATTCTTCCCTAAGGATAAGCTGGTACTTACCGGCAATCCCCTGCGCAAGGATCTTCAAACAGCGCTTCCCGCGGATGCGCAAGTAAAAGAGAAATTAGGCTTAAAGCCTGAATGGCCCACCCTATTAGTATTAGGTGGTAGCCTGGGTGCCCGCCGCATTAATGAATTGATCAGCTCCGAATTGGAAAATCTCCAAAAAATGGAGCTCAATATCATCTGGCAATGCGGTAAACTCTATTATGATTCTTTGGCCGCCAAGCATCAAAACCTGCCGGATCACATCAAGCTTCAAGCTTTTATTAGTGATATGCGCGAGGCCTATGCGGCTAGCGATATTGTGATTAGTCGCTCCGGTGCCAATACTTTGAGCGAACTGGCAGTGGTAGGCAAAGCCGCCATCCTTATTCCCTCGCCCAATGTGGCCGAGGATCATCAAACTAAGAATGCCGAAGCTTTGAGCTCGAAGTCAGCGGCCTTGCTATTTAAAGAAACTCGAGACTCCCAAGAATTAGTAGCCCTGGTGCAGGAATTACTGGAAGCTCCTCAAAAGCAGAAAGACCTGCAAAACAATATTCAGAAACTGGCTCTGCCCGATGCAGCAGCCAGCATTGTAAACGAAATTGAAAGCCTTCTTGGCCATGCTGGATAGACCAAATATATACCTCATTGGCATTGGCGGCATTGGCATGAGCGCCTTGGCCCGCTATTTCCAGCAATCTGGCCGTAAGGTCGCTGGTTACGATCGCTATCGCTCGCCCCTCTGTGAAGACCTAGAAGCCGAAGGCATGAAGATCCACTATGAGGATGATGTGAAGCAAATTCCATCACGCTTTAAAGCGGAAGACAGTTTAGTGATTTATACCCCGGCGATTCCGGAGGATCACAGTGAACTGAACTTCTTCCAAAAAGAAGGCTTTGAAATTGTAAAGCGCGCCCGAGTACTAGGTCTCATCGCCCAAAAGCATCGTTGCTTAGCTGTTGCCGGTACGCATGGCAAGACTACTACCTCCAGCATTTTAGCCCATTTATATCGTCATGCTGAAGTAGAGATCAGTGCCTTTTTAGGTGGAATCAGTACTAACTACCAATCCAATTTTTGGGGTCATGATGATACCGATCTGTTGGTAGCGGAAGCGGATGAATACGATCGTAGCTTCTTGAATTTAAAGCCTACTGCAGCGGTTATTACCAGTACTGACGCCGATCACTTGGACATCTATGGCGAGGCGCAAAGCTTGGAAGACACCTTCCGCGAATTTGCTGAAAGTGTAAGCGATTTTGTTTTGGTGAATGAAAGTACCAATCTGAATCTGGGCCTTAAATATGGCTTTGGCAATCAGAACTCCTATTATGCCGATCAAGTTCAGGTAAGAGAACATCAATATCATTTTGATTTCGTGCATCCGCAGGGTCGTATTAGCGATATCAGCATGCTCCTGCCCGGTCGGCATAATGTAGAAAATGCGGTTGCCGCCGCTGCCCTAGCATTGAAATACGGCTTAAGCGAAGCACAAATCAAGGCAGGACTCGAAAGCTTTAAAGGGGTAAAACGCCGATTCGAATACCATATCCAAAAGGAGGACCTGGTGTATATCGACGATTATGCCCATCACCCCAGGGAGATTGCCGCCTTGCAAAATTCGGTGCGTGAGCTTTATCCCAAGCGCAAGATCACCGCGATATTCCAACCGCATTTATATTCTCGTACCCGCGACTTTTTAAATGACTTTGCCGAAAGCCTTTCTGCCTTCGATGAAGTGATTTTATTGGAATTATACCCTGCCCGCGAACGTCCGATTGCCGGAATTAACTCCAAAGCTTTATTGGATTTGATACAATCGGAAACAAAATCATTGATGGCTCGGCAAGAAATCCTCAGTCGATTTAGCGAGGAAAAACCCGAATTAATCCTCACCATCGGAGCCGGAGATATTGATCAACTGATCCGCCCCTTAAAACTGGCCTTATTAAAATGAAGCTCTGGCATCAAATAGCGATATGGACCGGAGGGCTAAGCACCTGGATACTATTAGTTTCCAGCGCTAGTAATGCCTATGATCGGCAAGAGCTCAAGGACTTCAAATTGCAATTTGAAAATCGACAAGACCGTTCATTTTTATCGCTGCTGGAGATGGAAAAACAAGTTCAAAAAGAACTGGGAGACAGCAGCCTACAGCTGGCAGAAATTAACAAGGCCTTGTTAGAAGAAAGCATTGATAATCACCCTGCTATCAGGAAAGCCGAGGTATATTCGAAGATAGATGGTAGCTTAAGGATAATGCTATGGCAGCATGATCCATTAGCGAGAGTTATCGACAGAAGAGGTTCTTTTTATCTATTGGATGCTGGAGAAAAAATGCCTTTGAGCCCCTATTTCTCCGAAGAAGTTCCTCTGGTGAGTGGTGACTTGAATGATGAGGATTTGGTGCTGATTGCCAGCTTTTGGCAGTCGCTCAAACAAGATGAGTTCTACCAGCAATTCTTTACTGGATTGCATTGTAATGAACAGAAAGAATGGACGCTTTTTCCTGCAAAAGGAAACTTTAAAATACGGGTAGGAAAACCTGAAGAGCTGGAGGAAAAATTGACCAAACTAAAGGTCTTTTATACCCAAGCCCCCGCTCCGAAATATTTAAATAAGCTTAAAGAGATTGACCTTCGATTTGAAGGACAACTCATTTGCCGCAAAAACTAAAACATGAATCCGGAAGAGATTTCAGTAGGTTTAGACATCGGGACCACCAAGATCGTGGCCATGATCGGCCGGAAGAACGAGTTCGGCAAGGTCGAAATTCTTGGGATTGGCAAGGCCCGCTCCCTGGGTGTGCAGCGCGGTGTGGTGACCAATATTGTTAAAACCATCGAATCCATTAAAGAAGCCGTGGAAGAAGCAGAAGCCCAAAGTGGCCTCAATGTTTCGGAAGTGGTGGTGGGAATTGCCGGTCAACATATCCGCAGTACCCAGCATAGCGATTATATCAATCGCCAAAATCCAGATGCCGTTATCGAAGATCGCGACTTGCAAGAGCTTATCGATAATGTGCACAATTTGGTAATGCTCCCCGGTGAGGAAATCATACACGTGCTTCCTCAGGAATATAAGATCGACGGACAACCTGATATCCGCGAACCCAAAGGTATGTATGGCTCTCGCTTAGAGGCCAATTTCCATATTGTAGTAGGTCAGATATCTTCCATTAAAAATATTGGGCGCTGCGTGCGCTCCAGCGAATTAGAGATAGCTGACATCACCCTCGAACCCCTCGCTTCTGCTGAAGCGGTGCTTTCGCAGGAAGAAAAAGAGGCCGGTGTAGTGTTGGTCGACATCGGCGGTGGTACCACAGATGTAGCCATTTTTAAGGATGGCATTATTCGCCATACCGCGGTGATCCCCTTTGGTGGCAACGTAATTACGGAAGATATTAAGGAGGGCTGCACCATTATTGAAAAGCAAGCCGAGCTCCTGAAAATCAAGTTTGGATCGGCTTGGCCCGGCGAAAACAAGGAGAATGAAATCGTAAGCATCCCTGGCCTTCGCGGAAGAGAGCCCAAGGAGATTTCCATGAAAATGCTCTCCAAAATTATCAATGCCCGGGTGGTGGAGATTATTGAGCAGGTTTACCTGGAAATCAAGAATTACGGCTACAACGAAAACAAGAAGAAACTAATTGCTGGTATTGTATTAACTGGGGGTGGCTCGCAGCTTAAACATATTAAGCAATTGGTAGAATTCGTTACGGGTATGGATACGCGTATTGGCTACCCCAATGAGCATTTAGCCAGCCCTAGTAGCGACGATCTTTCTTCTCCCATTTATGCTACTGCCGTAGGACTCATCCTTAAAGGACTGGAAGGTAAACCCAAAGATCATCCCAGCGATGTAGAACGGGCCGCGAATGAAGAAGCTAAGGCTACCGAAAAACCGATTGCCGAAGTAGCTCCTGAAGAAGTAGAGAGTCCAGAAGCCGAAGCCCCTGAAGAAGAACAGGAAGAAGCACCCGAAAACAACGAAAAGAAAAAGCCCTACCGTTCCAATGTGTTCGAGAACTGGGCTAATAAGTTCCGAAACTTTTTAAACGAAGATCTATAAGCCTCTCATAATGGAGAATACAAACCAAGACATGATGCCCTTTGACCTCCCTAAAAACCGTTCGTCCGTGATTAAAGTTGTGGGCGTTGGCGGAGGTGGTAGCAATGCGGTAAATCACATGTTTAGCTCCGGGATAAACGGAGTAGATTTTGTGATTTGCAATACCGATGCTCAGGCCTTAGAAAACAGTCCGGTTCCCAATAAAATCCAGTTAGGGGTAACCTTAACCGAGGGCTTAGGTGCCGGTGCCAACCCCACTGTGGGAGAGCAGGCAGCCCAAGAGAGCCTCGATGAAATTGCCAAGATTCTGGAGACCAATACCAAAATGGTGTTTATCACTGCCGGAATGGGTGGTGGTACCGGAACGGGTGCCGCTCCGGTTATTGCAAAGACTGCACGAGACCAAGGCATCCTAACCGTAGGTATCGTTACCAGCCCCTTTGTATTTGAAGGTCGCATGCGTCAGGAGCAAGCCGAAAAAGGTATTGAGTCCTTGCGTTCGGTAGTGGATTCGCTGGTTGTGATCAACAATAACAAATTGCGTGAGGTATACGGCAACCTGGGCTTCAAAGCAGGTTTCGCCAAGGCCGATGAAGTATTGGCCACCGCCGCCAGAGGTATTGCCGAGGTAATTACCCACCACTACACTACCAATATTGACCTTCGGGATGCTAAAACTGTTTTAGCCAATTCCGGCACCGCCATAATGGGTGCAGCCACCGCTATGGGCGAGAATCGCGCCAAGGAAGCTATTTCCGCGGCCCTGGATTCTCCATTACTGAACGACAACCATATTCGTGGTGCTAAAAACGTACTCTTATTGATCGTTTCCGGTACCAATGAAATTACCATCGATGAAATCGGTGAGGTAAACGACTTCATCCAAAATGAGGCTGGAGGTGCCGCCAACATCATTATGGGTATTGGTGAGGACGAAAGCCTGGGCGACGAAATCAGCATTACCATTATTGCAACGGGATTTAATGCCGATCAGCAAAAGCAGGTAATTGGCAAAGCTCCTGCTAAGATTGTTCACCCTTTGGAGGACGATCAAGCGATTAGCACTTCCTTGTATGATGCGCCGGTTAAAATGGACGAAGAGGAT
The DNA here is from genome assembly GCF_014524565.1 of Croceimicrobium hydrocarbonivorans. Taxonomy (NCBI): domain Bacteria; kingdom Pseudomonadati; phylum Bacteroidota; class Flavobacteriia; order Flavobacteriales; family Owenweeksiaceae; genus Croceimicrobium; species Croceimicrobium hydrocarbonivorans. The sequence continues at coordinate 1,275,035 of NZ_CP060139.1, forward strand.
TTAGACCTCAACCTCGACCAGGAATTAGACCGTGCTTTAAATGAGGAAAAAGAATTAGAACGTCAGCGTCAAACTTCGCTTTTCGCGGATGATGACTATGATAAACCATTACATCCTGCTGCTCAACCGATCGAAGATCAGGAGGAAAGTCCGGACATTGATGAGGATGATGAAAGCTTGCCTCGCTTCGAATTAAAGGAAGAGGAAGAATTGGTAATTGAGGATCATCCGATGTTTGAATTGGATGCCAATCCTGAACCAGAAGCGGAAATTGAAGAGCCTGTTTTAAGACACAGCCTCGATATGGAGGAAGATGAAATCAATGAAGTAGAAGAGCCTGCTGCCAGCCCCCAAGCTGAAGTTCGGGAGGAAGATATCGACTTCAATTTCTTCCAAATTGATATTGATGAAGAGGAAGAGATTGAGGCTCCTAAGATGGAAATTCGTGAAGAAACTCCCGAGCAAGAAATTCCTCAAGCTAAGGCTCCTGAAATGCCCAAAGCTGAATTCCAAAAGCCAGCCCCTGCTGAGCGCAAAGTATTTAGCCTGGAAGACTACCAGGAATTAGAAGCCAAACTTAATCAAGGTATTAGCCCCAAGGCTGCCAGCCCAAAACCGGCTCCTCAAGCCAAGGCTGAAGCCGATAAGGATGAAGATTTACACTTCGAAGTTAAAACCCGTAAGGAGGAAAGCCCTGCTGCCAATCGTCAGGGACCCATTGACCCTATGGAGAGTAGCATCGAAGAAAGTATGCGCTTACGTGCGGAAGAACGCAGAGCAAAGTTGAAGGCCTTTAACTACCGCTTTAAGAACAACCCACACAGCCTTACAGAAACAGACAATGAGCCTGCCTATAAACGTCATGGTATCAATATTGAGCAACGCTCTTTATCTAGCCAGGAATCACGCGGACGCATGACTCTAAACGACGGTGAAGAAGGCCCAAACTTTAAAAGCAATAACAGCTTTTTACACGACAACGTTGATTAACAGACTAGTTCCCTGTTCTCATAAAAAGCCCGGTACCCTCTACCGGGCTTTTTTATTGGACTGCACCCAAAAGAGCCGGGCAAGTTTTACCTTTGTTTGAAAGGAAAAAAGATCATGAGTTTAATTAAAAATATCGCTGAAGAAATTAAAACGGCCATGAAGGCCAAAGACAAGGTAAGACTGGAAAGCTTACGCAGTATTAAATCAGCTATTATGCTTGCCCAAACAGAAAAAGGGGCCGGAGCAGAATTAAATGAAGAGGAAGAGTTAAAGATCCTTACTCGTTTGCAAAAGCAACGCAAGGACTCACTGGCCATTTACGAAGAACAAAACCGTGAGGATTTAGCTTCGGAAGAACGCGCTCAATTGGAAGTGATTGAAGAATTCCTCCCTAAAGCACTAAGCCCAGAAGAATTAGAAGACTACCTCAAGAAGCTTATTGCAGAAGTAGGAGCCGCCGGTCCACAAGATATGGGTAAGGTAATGGGTCGCGCCAGTAAAGATCTGGCAGGTCGTGCCGATGGCAAAAGCATTAGCGCCAAGGTTAAAGAGCTTTTAGCCAATTAAGCTTAGTCCATATAATTATTGAGAATCTCGGTTAGCGCCGGGATTTTTATTTGGGTAAACCTACTAAATACAAAACCTTGGCTGGTCCCGATTTCACCTTGGCTACTTCCCATTCGAAATGGTCCGCATCTTTAAGGCTGGCAATAAGCTCCTTCATCTCAGCCAAGGAATAGGTACGTAAGGATGAAACCACGCCATCCCAAAGCACAAAAAGTGGTACTACCGGGATTAGATAGGTAAACAGTAATCGACCCCAGCGAAAAGGACGTATGAAGGGAGTGCTTAAAAGCAGGCTGATGGGCGAAAAAATCATCGCTAAAACACTGGGCACACTGCGTTCCTGACCTTCAAAAATGGCTATCCCTTGATGGCTGTCCACTGCATTTTGAAGAATGGCCCGAGCATCTTTCGGCTTGAAATGATGCAGCGATAAAAACTGCGTTCGCAAGCCCTTTAAGTCTTTGGGCACAGCACGAGCATCTACCGACTCCGCTTTAAAGGCAATATTGGCATGTTCATTACTGATTCGCTTGAAGGCCGACAGATTTGGATAGTAATCGCTTAAAGTGATCTGCAAGCCCGGCACCTCCTTTTGAAGCTCCTTATTTAAGCCAGGTAAAGCTCCACCTCCTCCGGAGGCCAAATCAATAATCTGATTAGTCTCTAATCGCTTTAAAGCCTTGATTAGGATTGGAACCGCCGGTTGGAAAAGCCCCGTTTTTTGAGCTAAAAATTCTAAGAAGTCCGTTCCGTAATCGCGAAGATTTTTCGGGAACCAACTAAAATCTTCCCATTCAAAAAGGTGAACGCGGCCCATGCTTGATTTTAAGGCCAAGATACGTCTAAACCAGCCTATTCCGCAAAGCGAGCTGTACTGCTTCCACCTTATTATGCACCTGCAATTTTTGGTAGATTTTCTCTATATGCTTCCGAACAGTGGAGGGACTAATGAAAAGGTTTTCGGCTATTTCCTGGTAATTGCGCCCCGCTGCAAGATGCTCCAATATTTCCGTCTCCCTCTTAGTGAGATTATAATCCACCTTTTCTTCGGGCATATCCGCTCCCAAGCGAATCAAGCGCAAAGCTTTATGGGCTACGGCCGCCGACATAGGTGCACCGCCCTCCATTACTTCCTCTATGGCCAGATGTAATTTCAAGGGGCGCTCATCCTTTAGAAGATAACCATTGGCACCCGCCATAATCGCCTTAAGGATATAATCCTCTTCATCAAAAACGGTACTCATGATTACCTTAATTTGGGGGAAGCGCTTTCGCACTATCTCCGTGGCTTGGATACCGTCCATTTCAGGCATATTGATATCCATTAAGATGACATCCAGATTATGATCTTCCTCCAAATGATCCAGGAGGGCCTTACCATTGGGCTCATGCCATTTCACTTGGAGGTTTTCCGCCAATTCCAGTTTCTCGATTAAAGTACGGGCCAGGCGGTAATTGTCTTCGGCGATAGCAATGTTTAAGGTCATGGTTGGACTTTTTACAAATATGACAGGCTAAGTTTTAATTTCCTATACGGCAATTGGCGTATTAATAGGCAAGCTCAAATAGATGCGGGTACCCTTGCCAATTTCAGACTCAATTTTAAAGCTACCCTTCATTTGCTGCATTCTGGCCTGCATATTTTGCAAACCATAGCCCTTTACACTGCCATCCATTTCCATTCCCACTCCGTCATCTTCAATCCTAACCTGGAGGCTTTGCGCATCCGAACTAAATGCGATTCTAAGTTCATGGAATTCGGCATACTTTACTGCATTCTGGACTGCCTCCTGGCAGATGCGGAAGAGGTTAATAGTTTGCTCCGGACTTAAAACCAGCTGAGGCTCGCAATTATTTTGAACCATTAAACTTCGCCCTTCATGTGCGGAGCGATTCATGAAATCCTGCAATTTGGCACTGAGCATTTCTAGGTTAATCTCATCATTATTCATGGCCCAAATGGTTTCTCGCAATTGTGCCATGGTATCACGAGTATGGTCGCTAATTTTCTCGAAGGAAGTACGGCGTTCTTCAGACGCTTCCTTAAATGCCAGATTATCGATTTGTGAGCTGATGATAGTAAGCTGGGATCCGATATGATCATGCAAATCACGAGAAATTCGATTGCGTTCCTCTTCCAATTTACGTCGACCTTCGGCGCGGGCCCTCTCCTCTTGTAAGGCGGCCTCCGTTTCTAATTGGCGCCTTTTTATGGCCTGCTGGCGGATCATGGAAACACTAAACATGATGACTAAAACCACTCCGGCAATCAATAAAATCATCCACTGGGTTTGGCGCTGCACCGTGAGTTGCTCTTGGGCTAAAGCAGCTTTTGCTTCGGCGGCTTCCTTTTCCTTTTTCTCCGTTTCGTATAGCGTATTGGTCTCCGCTATGGCCTTTGCCTTCGCCTCATTGTAAACCGAATCTTTATACTGATCGTAGAGCCCTTGGTAGTGATAAGCCCTTTCGAAGTTCTGCCTCTCCGAATAATAATGGGCCATTTTCTCATAGAGGCTATAGGCCAGGTTCTTAAACTGTCCTTCCTCAGTAATTTGAGCCGCCTTTAAAAAATGGGCTTCGGATTCTTGGCCTTGGCCGGATTTAGCATAAAGATCACCTAAATTAATATTTACCAAAGCCAGAGAATAGTAGTCTTCCGCCTTTTGATTCACTTCCAGGGCCTGCAAATAATAGTCTTCCGAGGCCTTCCAGTTTTCCATATTGCTGTAAACACTGGCGATATTATTGAGGGCATTGGCTAATTCCGAACGATCGTCCATATCGCGTGCGATACGCAAGGCTCTTTGGTAATAGATCAAAGCTTGCTCATGGCGGCCCAATGCCTCATTTATTGCTCCAATATTATTGTAACCCTGCTTGGCACTGAGCAGGTTTTGCATGGATTCATGCACCTTAACGGATTCTAGAAAATACTCAAGGGCCTTGTCATAATCGCCTTGATAATAGAAAACCACCCCAATATTGTTGAGTCCTTGAGCCTTCCCCTCGGGGTTATCAATTACCTCCTCGCAACGCGTTGCTTTGGTAAATCCTTCTAGGGCCTCTGGAAATTCACCACGCTCAATATGGATTAGGGCCACATTATTATAGAGCTTGGCCAGGCCCTTTTGATAGTCTAAGGCTTCGGCTTTTTCAATCGCCTTATGGTAAAGTGCCATGGCTTCATCGGGCTTAGATTGGCGCTGCAATACATTGCCCATTAAGTTCTCCGCCTCAATTTGCAGCTCCTCCAGCTCATGCTCTTTACTCAGCCGCAAAGCATCCTGCACATAGGGCAAAGCAGAGTCTTGATGCTTGATAATCCATTCCTTGGCAAGGATCAGACTAAGTTCGGTGCGGGTTTGAGGGTCTTGACTTTGTTTTAGAACAGTCTCCAAACTATCTATAGAATTCTGACCAAAACAAAAAAGGCCCGACCAAAAGGTCAGGCCCACCCATAAGAGTGCTTTCAGGGGGGACCTCATAAATTCAAAAGCATGATTAAGGCCCTGAATTTAAGGAATCCCCTATTAATTATTCTTCTAAATAATCGAGGATCATTTCCTTGCGAACGGCGAAAAACTCTTCGCGCATCTCAGATTGAAACTCTTTAAAATCTCTTAAAGTAGCTTGCGCTTCTTCTAAATCATCCTGATCCTTGTACTTAAACTTGAATTGTTCTGCCATGGGGCGTAAATCTGAATCAATGGCATTATTCAATTCATCGAAATAGTAATTCGCCTGCTCATGTAATCCTTCGTAATCTTCCATCGGCTCAGAAGCCTCCAAATTGGTCATGGCCGCTTTTGCCGCTTTACGGAGATCGGTGATTATCACATCCAAATCATCCGTTTTATTGGAATCAATGGCACTAAACAACTTGCTTAATTGGGCGTCAACCCGGAAATATTCCAGAGTAACTTCACGAGCTGAAACGGTAATTTCATCCAGCTTTAAAAGCTTAGTAGCCATAACCGTATCGCGGCGCAGGTCCACCATATAGGTCTTCCCAAAATAATCCTCGGCTTTCTCAATCTTATAGGCCGCATCTAAAACCTTAATCTCAGCTTTATTGGCAGCGGCATAATAGGCTTCCAAGTTTTCCAGAGAATTGTAGCGGGTACTAGTCAATTCCTCAGCAGCCCCAAAATCTTTTTCATAAGCCTCCAGGTACATATCTATACCGGCGATATATTCTCTTTGCAGAACATCATCGTCTTTATAAGCTCCTACTCGATCCAAGATTCTGCGACTTTCTTTCAATTGATCCACCACCATCTGGCGAAACTTATTGATAATGCGGGCATCATCACCGCGAGCTACCGCTTCTACATAGCGAAGGTTCTTGGTTTGAATACGACGGGTTTGGCTGTAAAATTCGCGGTAATAACTGCGTGGATCCTTATAGCGCTGCGCATCCGCTTCCGGCGCCATGATAAAGATTAATAGAATAAGGGCTAGTACTCGTTTCATAGTGTGTATTACTATCACAAATATAGGATTGTAAAAGGTCCTCCCAAAGAAGCAAAAAAAAATCCCGACTCTCAGCAAAAAGCCGGGAGTCGGGAGCTATTATATAGAGAATATATGTGCTTCTTACATCATACCTGGCATACCACCACCCATTCCGGCGGCAGCAGCGGCAGCGGCAGCATCGTTCTCATTTGGAATTTCACTGATTGTAGCTTCGGTAATGAGTAACATTCCGGCTACAGAAGCAGCGTTCTCCAAAGCAACGCGAGTTACTTTAGTTGGATCGATAATTCCTTGCTCGTACATGTTTCCGAAGGCTTCGGTTTTGGCATTGTATCCAAAATCGTCTTTTCCTTCTTGTACTTTGTTGATGATCACAGAAGCTTCTTGACCAGCATTGTAAGCAATCATGCGCAATGGCTCTTCAATGGCACGGTGAACAATGCGTATACCGGTAGTTTCGTCCTCATTATCGCCTTTTAAATCTTCAAGGGCTTTAGCAGCGCGCACTAAGGCTACACCACCACCAGGAACGATACCTTCTTCAATAGCAGCACGGGTAGCGGCTAAGGCATCATCTACACGATCTTTCTTCTCTTTCATTTCCACCTCAGAGGCAGCACCCACATAAAGAACGGCAACACCACCCGCCAATTTGGCTAAGCGCTCTTGCAATTTCTCTTTGTCGTAATCAGAAGTTGTGGTTTCGATCTGTGCTTTGATTTGGTTTACACGACCTGCAATATCAGAAGCTTCACCAGCTCCGTTTACGATGGTAGTATTATCCTTATCAATGCTTACTTTCTCGGCAGAACCCAACATATCCATGGTGGCATTCTCCAATTTGAAACCGCGCTCTTCAGAAATTACAGTACCTCCGGTAAGGATGGCGATATCTTCGAGCATAGCTTTACGACGGTCGCCAAAGCCAGGAGCTTTAACAGCGGCAATCTTTAAGCTTCCGCGGATTTTGTTCACCACTAGGGTAGCAAGGGCTTCGCTTTCCACATCTTCAGCGATGATTAATAAAGGACGGCCAGACTGAGCGGCAGGCTCAAGGATAGGCAACAATTCCTTCATATTGCTGATCTTCTTATCGTAGATCAAGATTAATGGGCTGTCGAGATCAGCTACCATTTTCTCGCTATCGGTAACGAAGTAAGGAGAAAGGTAACCGCGATCGAACTGCATACCTTCTACAACCTCCACATAAGTTTCGGTTCCTTTAGCTTCTTCAACGGTGATAACACCTTCTTTCTTCACTTTGCCCATGGCCTCAGCGATAAGCTTACCAATGGCAGAGTCATTATTAGCAGAAATAGCTGCTACCTGCTCAATTTTAGCATCGCTATCGCCTACTTCCTGACTTTGAGAACGAAGGTTTTCAATTACGGCAGTAACCGCTTTATCGATACCGCGTTTCAAATCCATAGGAGCAGCACCAGCGGTAACGTTTTTCAAACCCTGGTTGAAGATCGCCTGAGCCAATACGGTAGCGGTAGTAGTACCATCACCTGCTACATCAGCAGTTTTACTGGCTACCTCTTTTACCATTTGGGCACCGATGTTCTCCACTTTATCTTCCAATTCGATTTCCTTGGCCACAGTAACACCGTCTTTGGTTACGTGAGGAGCACCGAATGATTTTTCGATGATTACGTTACGCCCTTTAGGTCCGAGGGTAACTTTAACTGCATTGGCCAGCGCATCTACACCACGCTTTAAACCATCGCGAGCTTGAAGGTTAAATTTGATTTCTTTAGCCATCTGTATTGTATTTTCTTTTTGGAATTGGTTTAACCGATTACGGCATAAATATCAGACTCACGCATGATTAGGTAATCTTTACCTTCATGCTTAATTTCAGTACCACCGTACTTTCCGTATAATACGGTATCACCTACTTTAACGGTCATGGGCTCATCTGCTTTACCAGCCCCTACCGCTACAACAGTACCTTGTTGGGGTTTTTCCTGGGCAGTATCAGGAATGATAATTCCGGAGGCAGTGGTAGTTTCGGCTGCGCTGGGCTCTACCAGTACGCGATCTGCCAAAGGTTTTAAGTTAATATCAGCCATTCTAGACTTTGTTTAGGTTAAACTTATTTTTAATCTGATTGACCTCCCTTAAGGCAGAAAATATGCCAGTAGAAAAAGGCTCTAAAAAAGGTGGCAAACTGACATTCACCCTATCCAATCTGTCAGTTTCTGCAAGCTCGACTGACAGAACCTAAATTCGTATTCCCGAATCAACATTCTACCTTTGCTAGGGTTTTATAGAAAAATTGAAATATGACACATCTTAAAGAGGGCGACAAGGCCCCGGATATTAATGCAGAGGACCAGAATGGCAATCCGATCAAACTTTCGGATTTTAAAGGCAAGAAGGTAGTTCTCTACTTCTACCCCAAAGACGATACGCCAGGCTGTACGGCCGAGGCTTGTAATTTCCGAGATAATTATCAGGACCTAAAAGACAAAGGCTTTGAACTAATTGGAGTAAGTGCAGATACCGCCGCAAAGCATCAGAAATTCGCCACCAAATATGATTTACCCTTCGCTTTGATTCCCGATACGGAGAAAGAAGTTATTGAAGCTTATGGAGTATGGGGCTTAAAGAAATTTATGGGCCGCGAATACGATGGCATTCACCGCGAAACCTTTGTAATTGACGAAGAAGGAAAGATTGCTAAAATCTACCTGAAGGTAAAAACCAAAGAAGCTACCGAACAGATTTTAGCCGATTTCAGCTAAAAGCAATGTCCTTAAAACACAAAACCTGGCCTCCATAAGAAGCCAGGTTTTTTTATGCTAATGATTCCTATACCTAGAAAATGGTAATAGCAGCTTGGTAGCTGAACTCGAAATCTTTATTGTTTGCATCCTTACCAGAACCGGTAATGGTGTACACATTATTGCTGCGAGACACCTCAACACTGCCGGCTTTCAATTGCTCGGGATCACCATTGATCGCACCATTGCTTACTGGAGCAATAAAGGCACCTTGGAAAGTGTTTACGGTTAAGGTGGTATCCATGCTGTAAGTTCCGGCACTTAAGTAAGTACTGTCGGCACTAAACAATTCGAAATACATCATATAACCGTTTCCGCTAACAGAATCTGGATAGTTGTCGGCATCATAATGAGGCGTTAAACCATCACTAAAAAAGATTAAGTCCAAATTATGAGAGTTCACACCATAGTCAGGATAAAACTCCATAAAAGCAGTACCTAAACCATAACGGGTACCATCTAAAACCAATTCTTGTGGGAAGTCCCCTGGATTGTTAGTACCATCATTGTCGTCGTCTTTCTTACAGGCAGTAACCAGTAGTAAAGTACCCAAAAGCCCTACAAAAAGCTTTGATTTAAACATAGATATTAAATTAATGTTAAGCGCGTGAAGATAGCTATTTCGGGCAATTCACAAAACCTGAAAAAGCCTATAAATACTGGGGTTTTCGCCTACTAGGCTTAGATAAGGTTAAATTTTAACTTTCCTGATACCAATCCAGCTCACCTTTGTACTTGAAGTCAAAATTTAGGTTTGCCTCATCTTTACCGCTTCCTATAATTTGAAATTCCCCATCCTTATAAATCACTTCAAACTGGGTGCTAGGCACTTCAAACCAGAGGTCTGTATTTCCATTTACTACCGGGTTGATGGCCGCGGTGGCAATACTTAAAGCTCTAATATTGGTATCAAGAGTATAGGTGCCATCACTCAAATAGGCACTATCCGCACTATAACATTCGAAATACAAGATATAGCCATTACCACTGGCGTCATTAGGCAGGCCTTCACTGCCAATTATCAAATCTACACCCTTGGTATAAAGGAGTAAATCCACATTTTCTGCGCCGCTATGACTAAATGATGGATAGTGAATTAAGGCACCACTCTTTAAGTCGTGCTCGACTCCGTCATAGGTAAACACCCAGGGATTGGGACTTTCTGTTGGATCTTCTTCCTTCCGGCAGGAGATCAGCATCAGCAGTATGCCGAGGCTTGCTAGTATATGTTTCGTTTTCATGAAACGAATAAAACTAAAAAAGCCTTCCGGAAGGAAGGCTTAATAGTTAAAGAAGTCTTATTGTCTTCTGATCTTATTCTTCAGTATCATCAACACTTTCTGGCATATCAGCAGGAGCATCACCAGCAGGCATACTAAATTGAGCAGGAGCTGGAGCTTGTTCAACTTGAACATCGTCTAATGCAGACTCACGTTGCTCCACTCTTACATTATCAGGACTTAAAGCAATATTGGAAATCATTACTAAAACCACTAATACAATGGCCAAGGCCCAGGTACCGCGATCTAAAAAGTCGGTTGTTTTCTTAACGCCACCGAATAATTGAGTACCGCCACCACCAAAGGATGAACTTAAACCACCACCTTTTGGATTTTGCACCAAAACAATGATAATTAGTAAAATACAAGTTACGATGATTAGGGTTGTAAGTAAAAGGGTCATCTTTTATTATTTACTGTTAGCCAGTTTCTTGATCTCTGAAATTTGGCTGGCAAAGAAAGAACTTTTTTCGGGATATTTCAACATCAGAATTTCATAGGCTTGAATTGCCTTTTTATAGTGCTTTTGTCTGATGTAAACCTTAGCCAGGGTCTCGGTTACCAAACCGCCTCCTTGATCTTCTTCCTTAGCTTCCGGCACTTCCATTTTAGTCGCTTTAGGACTGGCTGGTACGGCTTCGCGACTTTGCTTTTTCAACTCTGGTAATTTCTCAACAAAGGAGTCCAGCAAATCAATCTTTTTAGAGATCTCTTCTTTCGGTTCTTGATCCTCAAGCTCCTTCTTCTCTTCTACCTTAGGTTTAGCCGGCTCCATTTGCGCTTCACCTTTGGCAATGCGCTTTAACCACTGAGAAAAACTCGGCTCCTTGGCTGGGCTGGGACTTATTAGTTCCGGTTCTGAAACTTCTTCAATAGGCTCCGTTTCTGCTATTGCTGTTTCTGTTTCTGTTTCTGTTTCTGTTTCTGTTTCTGAATCAATTTCATTCTCGGCTAAGTTCTCCTCCGCCTCCGAGCGGGATTCCAATTCATTTGCTTCAGTCGGCTCACCCCCTCCTGAATCTTCTTCAGTGGCTGGCTGTTCCGCTGTAGAAATAGTTTCTTCGTTTTCGGCCGGAAGATTTTCGCCCTCCTCCCCTTCAATAGACTTAGCTTCTTCAGGTTCTTCAGCCTCTTCTTCTTGCTCTTGCTCCTTCTGCGCTAGCGCCGCTTCCAGACTTCTCTTGCGCTCTTCGATCAGCTCATTCATACGCTGCTCACGCAAATCCGATAAGGAATCTGAATCCCCTTCGTCTTTAGCTCCGCTGCGCATTTTCTCGGCTAATTGTTCTATGCGACGAATCTCTGAATCCAAATCCTCTTCCGGTTCTTCTTCAGCTTCCACCTGCTCTTCCGCCACGGGCGCTTTTATTTCTTCTGAACTTGCGGTGGTATCTGGTTCGGAATCTTCGGCTTTAAGCTCTCCCTCAACTTCTTCAAGTTCCGGATCAGTCTTCAAGTCCGCTTCTTCTTCAACTTGACTATCCTCTTCTGGTTCCAATACCACTGTTTCCGCCTGAACCTCGTCTTCTGCCTTCGGTAGTTTAATCTCTACCTCAAAAAGCTGCTCTTCATTCAGAGGTAAATCCGCCATCAGTGCTTCTAACTGACGATGTTCCTCCATCAGCACTTCCAGCTCCTCCCGACTGAGAGCATCGCTATTGCGCAGTGTCTCCAAACGATCGCGAATCATGCGAATACGAGAGGCTAAGGCTAAATCACTTTTCGCCTCCTCGGGACTTAAATCTGTAGGAATAGTGGCTTCCGAATTTTCTTCTTTGGTATCTTCTGTATAAGAAGAGTTTTGATCTTCTATTCCTTCCTCTTCTTCAATGGATTCTTCCGGACCTGCAACAGTGCTTGAGTCCAGGTCTTCTTCCTCATCCCAATCTACTTCTTCCTCTTCAGGTTCTTCAATACTTTCAAAACGACGAGCAAAACGACGACGAATTAAGGCTTCTATATCGATGGGCGAATCAGCCCAAGGCTCACGCTCTTCCTCAAAGGAAAGGCTCGAATCTTGTTCTGGCTCCTTAGCTTGTTCAACAGAATCTTCTTCAGTGGAAATTGGTTCCTCATCCTCTTCTTCCGGCTCGGATACAGGCTCGGGTAGTTCTTCTTGTATTTCGCCTGGACTTTCCTCTGCATGGACACCTAGAACTTCATTCTCAGTTGCAGCCACAGCCTCTTCTGCTTTAGTATCTGCAACTTCAATTTCATCTGTCGATTCAGCCTGAACTGAATCCTCTATAAGTTCTTCTTTGGGTTCTGACTCGGGGGCCGATGGTTTATCCTGCTCAAAAAGCTTGGCTTCGCCTCCGGATTTTTGCGACTCAAATTGTTCGCGTACCTGACGATTTCGCTCTAATATGGCTTTAACTCTCTCCTGAGGACTTAGCTCTGAAAGGTTTTCAGGTAAGGCAGAAGGCAAGTCTTTTTTAGGAGGCGGTTGCACTTCAGCTGGCTTCTCCGCCTGTGGCTCTATTTTTTCTTCCGACTTACTTTCAAGGCTTGCTAATGCTTCTACCTCTTTGTTTTCGGGAACAGGAATCTCTTCTACTGGCGGCTTAGATTCTTCAAGCACTTCCTGTTCTGCAATAGGAGCTTCGGTCATCTGCGCTAATACAGGTGGACTGCTCACCGACTCTACCTCAACTGTCTCAATACCGCTATTTAAGGTAGGTTTTCGATTTTCGAAGAGTTCAAAAAGTACGGCTCGGTCATTGGTAAGGACCGCGGTTTTCCCCAATTGCTGATTAAAGAGATGTTCGGAAGAAGTGCGTAAACGCAGGCCATACATCAGTTGTATCAACTGACTGTAAGGATATTTCCGAGCCAAATCACGCAAATCATCCACCAGATAATCTGCTACATGTTTGGGGTCTTCAAGTAGTTTATGAAAATCTTCGGTTCTCAATTACCAATCTCCAATTGCGCGGTTAAGGATATTTTCTGACAATTCTTGACAAACCTGCTCATGCAATTCCGCTTCTATGGCATTGATATCCTGATTGGCATCAAAGTCTACAAAGCGGCTAAAACGCTCCTCAAATCCTTTGTCGGGCTCTAAGGTATTGATAAAGATTACATTCACCTCTACCGTTAAGCGGTTTTGCGCGACCGAACCTATATCAGAGGCCTGAGCGTTAATAGGTTGTATAGTATATTTTTCAATATTTCCCGAAAACTGCATATGCCCATTGCGACGCACTAGTTCCAGTGGGGTTTGCTGAACAAAGATGTCCCGCAATTTTTCGGTAAAAACCTGTGCTAATTGAGGTTTCACCAAATCTGCGGTATTGGGAAAAAAATCGATGCTCACCGTTTTTGCATCACCAACGTCACCACCGGTAAAGCTATATCCGCCACAAGCCTGTAAAATCAGGATCAATGCCAGTGCAAGGGTTTTTCGCATCTTATAAATTGTATTGCTTGATTTTGCGGTAAAGAGTTCTTTCAGAAATCCCTAATTCCTCCGCAGCATCTTTTCGTTTATTATGATTGCGCTCCAAGGCGCGTTTAATCATCTCCAATTCTTTCTCCTGCAGCGTTACCGGCTCATCCTCTACAATATCATGACTGGCATCGTAGGTATCCGTTTGCAACTCAGGTTCATCATTATCGCTGTAAACGGGCAAATAGGTGCTTGAATTTTCCTCCACCGCATTTCTTCCTTCCGGAAGCTCTCTTTCTTCGCGATAAATTCGACGAATCAAATTGCTATTGTCGCTCTTCCATTCTTCGCTGATCTCATTATTCTGCATCAGCTCACCGGTTAACTTTTTCAGATCGGCAATATCCTTGCGCATATCAAAAAGCACCTGATAGAGAATTTCTCGTTCATTGCTAAAATCGCTGCTCGACTGTTTTTGCTCTTCGCGATACAGCGCAGGCAAGCCACCCTTTCCGGCATCGGGTAAATAGTTCATCAGGATATTAGCCGAAATAGCTCGATCGGTTTCAATCACCGATATCTGCTCCGCCAGGTTGCGCAATTGACGAATGTTTCCAGGCCAATGGTAATTGCGCAGTACTTCCACCGCTTCCTCATCTAAACGCAAGGTTGGGGTATGGTATTTATCCGCGAAATCTGCCGCGAACTTTCTAAATATCAAATGAATATCATCCTTACGCTCTCGTAATGCTGGCAGGTGAATTTCTACCGTATTTAAACGGTAATAAAGATCCTCGCGGAATTTTCCTTTCTGCACAGCCCCCATCATATCAACATTGGTGGCGGCAACAATACGCACGTCGGTCTTCTGAATTTGAGAAGAACCTACCTTAATAAATTCTCCAGTCTCCAATACCCTGAGGAGACGCACCTGAGTAGACAGGGGTAATTCCCCTACTTCATCCAAAAAAATGGTCCCGCCGTCTGCTTCTTCGAAATATCCCTTTCGGGTTCCAGTAGCTCCGGTAAAGGCACCTTTCTCGTGACCAAAAAGCTCACTATCGATGGTTCCTTCCGGAATAGCACCACAGTTTACGGCGATGTATTTATTATGCTTGCGATGACTTTGCGAATGGATTATCCGTGGAATGGCTTCTTTCCCCACCCCACTTTCACCGGATACCAAAACCGAAATATCAGTACTGGCTACTTGCAAAGCTTTATTGAGGGCCCTTTCTAAACCTGGGCTATTGCCGATAATACCAAATCGCTGTTTAACTTCTTGTAAGCTCATTACTTCACTCGGTATTTTACACGGATTGCCTTTTCCTGATGGATCTTGCTGGCTGTACTCTGATTGATAACCCAGGGTTTAAAGGCAATGATTTCTACTTCATAAGCCTGAGGATAAGCCTTGGGGAGCTTTACTCCTCGTCGGCGACCACTGGCAATACCTTCGTAAATCAATTTTCCCTGCGCATCATATAGCTTTAATTCAAAACCGGTTGAAAGGTTCTGGATACACACCTCTCGAGAGGTATCTGCCACACAATAATAAAGTACGCCCTCGCTGCGGATTTTATCCTCTTCGATCCAAATGGTAAGATTATTATCTACCCAACGACCATTCACCTTTTCTTGAGCCTTAAGACCCAAGCCGCTTAACAAAAGGCCAAGGATTAGCAGTTGTATTCTCATGCCTGGTTTTAGTCTTGCACCATCTCCCCAAAGAGGGTAGCCGTGGTACAATCGGTAATTTTTACTTTCACGAAATCCCCTGGTTTATGCTCTCCTTTTTTAGGGAAAACTACCATGGTATTCTGAGTATTCCGTCCCTTCCAATCCTGATCGCTTCGCTTGGAATCACCTTCAATCAGAATCTCTTCTATCCTGCCAATATGCTCTTGATTACGTTGCAAGGAATGCTCCTGTTGCAAGGCGATAATCTCATTCAAACGACGTTTCTTGGTTTCCATATCCACATCGTCTTCCATCTTGCGCGCGGCAAAAGTATTAGGACGTTCACTGTAGTAGAACATATAACCAAAGTCGTACCGAACGTATTCCATCAGACTTAAAGTCTCCTTATGATCCTCTTCCGTTTCAGTTGGGAAGCCTGCAATCATATCGTGGGAAATACCACAATCGGGGATTATTTTCCGTAAACGATCAATCAGCGCAAAGTATTCTTCACGATTATGACCACGATTCATTTCCTTTAAAATTCGGCTACTACCGGATTGCACCGGAAGGTGGATGTAATTGCAGATATTTTCATGACGGGCAATGGCATATAGCACTTCATCCGTCATATCCTGTGGATTACTGGTACTAAAACGAATGCGCATTTCGGGCACCGCCAGGGCCACCATATCCAGCAAAGCTGCAAAATTCACGGATGAAGCTTTCGCTGTTTCCGAAGCCTTATCAAAGTCCTTTTTCAAACCACCGCCATACCAGAGGTAGCTATCTACATTTTGACCCAAGAGTGTAATCTCCTTAAAGCCACGTGCTTGTAATTCGCGCACTTCGGCCAAAATGGTTTGAGGATTGCGACTGCGTTCCCGACCACGGGTAAATGGAACCACACAGAAGGTGCACATATTATCGCAGCCGCGGGTAATTGATACAAATGCTGATACACCGTTGGAGTCGATTCGCACCGGACTTACATCGGCATAGGTTTCTTCTTTAGACAGGAGGACATTCACGGCTTTACGTCCGCCGTCAACCTTCTCAATTAAATTGGGTAAATCCCGATAGGCATCTGGACCCACCACCAAGTCGACTAATTTTTCCTCGTCTAAAAACTTATCCTTCAAGCGCTCAGCCATACAACCTAAAACGCCAATTTTCATATCTGGACGCTCTTGCTTCAACTTATTGAAACTACTTAAGCGCTTACGTACGGTTTGCTCTGCCTTATCGCGTATTGAGCAGGTATTGAGCAGCACTAAATCCGCCTCTTCAACATTTCGGGTAGTTCCAAATCCTTCTTTAGCGAGGATGGAAGCCACAATTTCGGAGTCGGAAAAGTTCATCTGGCAGCCGTAACTTTCAATGTACAGCTTGCGATCGCCACGTTCTCCGCTTCCTTCCAGGGCGGTACCCTGAATTTTTTCGTCCATCAATTTCGCCTCGGTGGCAGTCTCTTTCATCGTCATTTTATAAGGTCTGCAAAGGTACAAATGTAAGTCGATTGCCAATTTGACAGACCAAAAGATCAGGGCCTCTTAACAGGGGTAAAACCTAAAAACGAAAAACATTGATTTATTTTGCGCCTTATTCGCATGCTAATTCAAAGGAGTACATGGCAAAAAATTTAGTGATCGTCGAGTCGCCTGCCAAGGCAAAAACTATTGAGAAATTTCTCGGAAAAGAGTATCAAGTAGAAAGTAGCTACGGGCATATACGCGACCTGGTACAGAAGGATATGGGTGTTGATGTGGAGAATAACTTTGAACCAAAGTACGCCATCAGCAGCGACAAAAAAGAAGTCGTAAAAAAGCTTAAAAAATTAAGCAAGGACGCCGAAATGGTGTGGCTTGCATCGGATGAGGACCGTGAAGGAGAAGCCATCGCCTGGCACCTTTACGAAGCTTTAGGCCTTACTCCAACCCACACAAATCGCATTACTTTTTCGGAAATCACTAAAAAAGCGATTGACAAGGCGATTCAAAATCCACGTCGCATTAATACCGATTTAGTAAATGCCCAACAAGCTCGTCGGGTTTTAGATCGCTTGGTAGGTTTTGAGCTTTCTCCGGTTTTATGGAAGAAAGTGAAGGCCGGTTTATCTGCCGGAAGGGTGCAATCGGTAGCGGTTCGCCTGATTGTTGAACGAGAAATGGAGATTCGCAATTTTGAAGCAAAATCTTACTTCCGCGTAGTAGCCGAATTCCAAAATGCTTCAGGCAAGACCTTTAAAGCGGAGCTCAACAAACGTTTCGACACCGAAAATGAGGCTCGCGAATTTTTAGATAATTGTGCTAAGCACTCCTTTAAGATCGATTCGGTAGAGACCAAGCCTGCGAAAAAATCGCCTGCTCCTCCCTTTACCACTTCTACCCTGCAACAGGAAGCCGCAAGGAAATTGTATTTCTCGGTAAGTCAAACTATGTCGGTAGCCCAAAAGCTATACGAAGCAGGTTTGATAACCTATATGCGTACCGACTCCACCAATTTATCAGACGATGCACTAGGCGCCGCACAATTAGAAATTGAAGATCAGTACGGAAAAGACTATTCGAATACCCGTCGTTTTGCGACTAAGAGTAAAGGAGCACAGGAAGCGCACGAGGCCATTCGTCCTACCTATTTTAATAAGCATAGTGCGGGAACCGGCGATCAGCAAAAGCGCCTTTACGATTTGATTTGGAAAAGAGCCATCGCCTCACAGATGAGCGATGCCCAATTGGAAAGAACGGTTTTCCATATTGATGCCCCTGGCGAAAAACTGGAATTCGTGGCTCGCGGTGAAGTAATCACCTTCGAAGGTTTCTTAAAGGTATACTTGGAAGGCACTGACGATGAGGATTCGGAAGAGCAATCAGGTATGTTACCGGCTACAAAGCAAGGTGAAAACCTAAGCTATGAAGATATTGTTGCTACCCAACGCTTCACCAAGCACCCACCACGCTATACCGAAGCCAGCTTGGTAAAGAAACTGGAAGAATTAGGCATTGGTCGTCCTTCTACTTATGCACCAACTATCAGCACCATTATAAAAAGGCAATACGTTGAGAAATCGGAATTAAGCGGTACCCAGCGTGATTACCTGCAGATGACTTTAGCTGATGGAACCTTAAAGGATCAAAAGCTCAGCGAAACTACCGGAGCAGATAAAAATAAATTGATCCCCACTGATATTGGCACCGTAGTAAACGGATTCCTTACTGAGCATTTCGACCAAATCCTGGACTACAACTTTACCGCTTCCGTAGAAGCTAAGTTCGACCAAATTGCGCATGGCCAGGAAGAATGGACCGCCATGTTGGATGAGTTCTATCAGGATTTCCACCCGCATTTAAAGGAGGTAGAAGAGAACTCGGATCGCGCCACTGGCGAAAGAGTTTTAGGCGAAGACCCAAAGAGTGGAAAACCCATTATCGCTCGAATAGGTCGTTATGGCCCCATGATTCAAATTGGAGAAGCCGAAGACGAAGAAAAGCCTCGTTTTGCGAGCTTGCAAAAAGGACAGAGTATTGACACCATAAGCCTGGAGGAAGCTTTGGATCTTTTTAAACTCCCACGTGAATTAGGCGAATACCAAGGTGAAAAGGTAAGTGCCAATATTGGTCGCTTTGGACCTTATGTAAAGTACAAGAGTCTTTTTGCTTCCATTAAAGCAGCGGAAGGTGATGATCCGATGACCATTGAATTGGATCGCGCTATCGAATTGATTGAGGCAAAAATCGAAGCGGATAAAAACAAATACATCAAGGTATTTGACGAGGCCAAGCCGGTGATTGAAGTTCTAAACGGACGTTATGGCCCCTATTTAAAATCCGGTCGTAAAAATTTCAAGCTTCCAAAAGATATTGAAGATCCTGCGAAATTAACTCGAGAAGAAGCAGAGGCTATTATCGCTGATTCCGCCAAAAAACCCGCAAAAGGACGCGCTAAAAAAAGCACTAAGAAATGATTCTGGAAGATTTCCTTAGCCCGGTGGGCGGGAGCATAATTGAGTCTTGTGCTCAGGCCAATGAGCAAATATTTGGTAAGCGAATTGGTATCCATCAGGAAATCGAAGGCCTTCCGGAAATCGAAAATTACAAATTAGCCCTGATCGGGGTGATGGAAGATCGCGGCAGTGATAATGCCGGATCGGCTCAAAGCCCGGATCAAGTGCGCAAATACCTTTACAATTTATATTGGGGTAATTGGGATGCCCCGGTATGTGATCTGGGCAATATTTATTCCGGAGAAAAACTGGCCGACACCATGTTCGCCTTGCGGGAAGTTTGCTTTGAGCTGATAAAACGCGGTATTGTCCCGATCATTATTGGCGGTAGTCAGGATTTGACTTACGGTAATTATCGAGCCTACGATCGTTTGGAACAGACGGTTAATTTAGTATCCATCGACTCCCAATTTGATTTAGGCAAGCAAGATGATAAGCTAACGCATCGTTCATTTTTGAGTCATATCATTCTTCAAAAACCCTATATCCTCTATAATTTCAGCAATATCGGCTACCAGAGCTATTTTGTTAATCAAGAGGAAGTGGACTTGATGGAGCGCATGTATTTCGATATCCATCGACTGGGCAATATGCGACAGGACATCAGCGAAAGCGAACCCATATTACGAGATGCAGATATTGTGAGTTTCGACCTTTCTGCTCTACGACAAAGTGATGCACCTGGTAATACTTTTCATAGCCCTAATGGCTTTAGTGGAGAGGAAGCATGTGCTTTGGCCCGCTACAGCGGAATCAGCGACAAATTGAGTTCATTCGGTATTTATGAATGCAATGCCTTAGCCGACAAAGAAGGTCGAACGGCCCACTTGGTAGCCCAAATGATCTGGTATTTTTTGGAGGGATTTAACCTCCGAAAAGGGGACTATCCCTTCGCGAGAAAGGAGGATTATCAACGATTTACCGTACTTATCAACGATGGAGAGTACGAATTGGTCTTTTATAAAAGCCCTCTAAGTGGCCGTTGGTGGATAGAGGTTCCGGTGCGGGAAAGTGCCGGCCTAAGCTCGGCTAGACACAAGCTAATCCCCTGTTCTTATGTGGATTACCAAGAAGCTATGCAGAACGAAATACCGGACCGATGGTGGCGAGCAATGCAGAAAGCATTGTAATAAATCGAGCATTCATCAACAAAAAGCCGTGAAAAATTAACTGCGGCTTAAGGCATATTTGTTCAAAGCTTTATATTTGGGATTTCAACAAAGTGTTGTCAACAATTAATACTAACCCGATTTGATGAAGAAATTCTACCTCATCATGGTGCTTGCATTCCCGCTTTTTGCCTTAGCGCAGCAGGATGTGCAATTCAGCCAATACATGTTCAATCGCGTTTATTACAATCCCGGAGTTGCTGGTTCTGGAGGCGCCATTTGCATAAACGGCTTGCACCGCAGTCAGTGGGTAGGTTTTGAAGGAGCCCCCATTACTCAGAACATTAACATCAATGCCCCTTTTAAGAAGCTTCACGGTGGAATTGGTTTGAGCATTGTTAATGATCAAATTGGCTTCTTTAATAATATCTCCGCTCGTTTAATGTACGGCTACCAAATAGATTTAAGCACTGGTACCTTGGGCATTGGATTAGGAGCTTCGTTTCTAAACAATCAAATCGCCAGTACTGGCTGGATTCCATCTGATGGTGTTAATGGTGCATTAGATCCTGGTGTTTACGGATTAAATGAAACCGGTTTTCAGGTCGACGGAATTTTTGGAATTTACTACGAGAGTCAAAATATTTGGGGTGGTATTTCCTCTACCCGTGTTATAGAAAGTTCTACGGACGTAGGCTCTTTTAATGGTCTTTCATCCACTTTCATCCGCAATGCCCGCCATTACTATTTAATGGGTGGATACAATTGGGCAGTACCCGCAAGTAACTGGGAATTACGTCCTAGCATGTTATTAAAACTCACTTCTGGATCTACTACCTTTGATATAAATGCAATGGGAGTATATAATAATAAGTTTTGGGGTGGCGTTACATACAGGCTACAGGACGCGGTTGCAGTCATGATCGGCTGGCAAGCGACACCTGGATTTAAACTAGGGTACTCATACGATGTTGCGACATCAGCGCTTTCCACCCGCGGTGGTGGTAGCCACGAAATAATGGCGAGTTACTGCTTTAAAATAGTAATTCCACCTCCCACAACGGGAAGTCATAAGAACCCAAGATTTTTGTAATATAGCAGCCCCTGTTTTCAACAGACTGTTGATCAACGGAAAACAACGTCAAGAGACATGAAGAAACTGATTTCCATAGCCTTAAGCTCCGTGCTTCTGATCAGTTGTAGCAGCAATGACTACGGCGAATTAGTGGGCGCTCAGAACCGACCTACTTGGTATCCGGCGCAACCATACGGAATGGTATATATCCCCCAGGGCTCCTACAACATGGGAAACTCTGATCAGGATGTACCTTATAGCTTGATCTCTCCTACTAAAACCGTTTCGGTTCCTTCCTTCTGGATGGACCAAACCGAAATCACTAATAACGAGTATCGTCAATTCATTCAATGGGTACGCGACTCGATCGTGCGTTTCCGATTAGGTGAAGACGGATTAGTAGAAGGTTACGAATTAATTGAAGCCGCAAACAAGGAAGATCAAACCTTCTTTGACGAGTATGTTTCTCTTAACTATCCAGATAGTATGCAACGCCATATTAACTGGGAGCCTATGTTAGAGTGGCGCACAGAAAACTATCCATCGGCTGAGTACACCGAAATTATCGAAGGAATGTACTTACCACCAGAAGAACAATTTATGGGTGATCGTATGATTGATGCCCGTCAATTAAACTATGCCTTCTTCTGGATCAACAAACAGAAAGCTGCTCGTAAATCCAATCGTGTGATGTACGATCATTATGATGCTGATCAAGACGGAGAGCGTTTCTCTTATCAAGACTTTATTAAGGATAACAAGGAAATTTCCGATCGTAGTTCATTCTTTGAAGGTGGCGTAATCAACATCTATCCTGATACTTTGTGTTGGATTCATGACTTTACCTACAGCTATAATGACCCTATGCATGATAAGTACTTCTGGCACCCTGCCTTTGACGAGTACCCTGTGGTAGGCTTAAGCTGGTATCAAGCTCGTGCCTTCTGTAACTGGAGAACAAAGTATAGAAACGAATACCTTCGTAAATCAGGCTATTTTACTGAGCAAGAGTTCCGCTTACCTACTGAAGCTGAATGGGAATATGCTGCTCGTGGTCGTAAAGAATTAACTACCTATCCATGGGGTGGACCTTATGCCTTGAACAGCTCAGGTTGTTACTTGGGTAACTTCAAACCTTTACGTGGTAACCTGGTAGCTGATGGAGCCTTTTATCCTGTAAAAGCGACTGCTTACGCGCCTAATGAATATGACCTGTACAACATGGCAGGAAACGTAGCCGAATGGACCAATACGGCCTTTGACGCTGCAAGCTTCTACTATGTTTCAGACATTAGTCCCAATTTTGAGTACAATGCTAACCCGAGTGACGACCCCACTATTACGCGTAAAGTAATTCGCGGTGGTAGCTGGAAAGACGTTGCTTACTACATGCAGGTGAGTACCCGTGACTATGAATATGCTGATACCGCTAAATCCTACGTTGGATTCCGTACGGTACAAAGCTTTATGGGTCGCGATCTTGCCGACTTTTAATCCCCTAATTTCTATTTTAATTTAATTTTTTCCAATGGCGT
This sequence comes from Croceimicrobium hydrocarbonivorans, assembly GCF_014524565.1. NCBI lineage: Bacteria > Pseudomonadati > Bacteroidota > Flavobacteriia > Flavobacteriales > Owenweeksiaceae > Croceimicrobium > Croceimicrobium hydrocarbonivorans. Next base: position 1,297,930 of record NZ_CP060139.1, read on the forward strand.
TAATTGATGTAAACAGCAAGCGTTTTAAGAATTTCATGGCTAAGCTTTATGGCTGGGGTGCCTCCGTTGTAATCCTCGGAGCGATGTTTAAAATCCTTCACTTGCCAGGAGCCGATATCATGTTGGTAGTAGGTTTGACTACTGAGGCTGTAATTTTCTTCTTCTCTGCATTTGAAAAACCCGGTGAAGAACTGGATTGGACCTTAGTTTATCCTGAATTAGCAGGTATGACCGACGAAGAGGAGCAGTACAGCAGCAATAACCAACGTGGTTTATCAGCTACTCAGGAATTAGACCGCATGCTTGAAGATGCTAAAATCGATGGAGAGTTGATTGAAAGCTTGGGAAGTGGACTGCGTCGCTTTGGAGATGCCGCAAACAAATTAACTGAGACCAGCGAAGCTGCTGCTGCCACTGGTGCTTACAATGAGCAATTGAGCTTAGCCTCCAAGAACATGGAGTCATTAAATGCTCTATATGCTGTTCAACTAGAGAGTTCTGCCAATCATATGGAAGCTCAAAACACCTTAATGGAAAAACTCAGCAATTCTATCCAGGATTCTGATCGTTTGACTAATGAGGTTAGCAGCCTTGTAAACAACATGAGTCAACTCAACAACGTTTACGGAGGTATGCTTTCTGCCATGAACGTAAATCGTAGTAATTAAGTCAATTCATCGAGTCACTAAACAACTCTAAAAATTAATTCATGGCTGGAGGAAAACTATCAGCACGTCAGAAAATGATTAACATGATGTACCTCGTGTTAACGGCGATGCTGGCATTAAACGTTTCCAAAGACATTTTGAAGGCTTTGACCAAACTTGATGAAAGTTTGACAGAGACTATCTCAACCGTACAAGCTAAAAACGACGATGTGTACAACGCATTTAATGCGGCGGCCGCAGAAGATCCCGTTAAGGCTGGTAAATGGAAGGACAAAGCTTATGAGGTTAAAGATATTTCCGATAAGCTTTTTGCTTACATCGAGGAAATGAAAGACACCCTCGTAGTCCTTTCTGGAGGATACGAAGATGAGGAAAAGAGAATTCCTAAGGCTTTAGATGCTAAGTCTAAACCTCTTAATTACCTCGTTGCTGAACAAGGCCCGAAAAAAGCAGAGGAGCTAAAAGCTAAAATCGAAAAATACCGTGATGAATTAATTACAATTGCGGACAAAGACCCTAAGATTAAAGCGAACTTAGAAACTGTTTTTAACACCGATAAGCAAAAAGAAGGTGATAAAGAAATTAGCTGGGAAGAAGCCTCTTTTGGTGAATATCCACTAGGAGCTATTATTCCTTTCCTTACTGATATTCAAGCCCGTGTAAGAAACTCTGAGTCGGAAGTTATTACTCTTTTACGTAGAAACATTACGGAAGGTGAAATGACCTTTAACACCGTTAAGGCAATGGTGAATGCTCCATCTAATTACATTACTCAAGGTGATGTATATGAAGCCGATGTTTTCTTAGCTGCTTACGACAATACTCAAAATCCTAAAATCATTATCAATGGTGAGGAATTGCCAGTAACGAATATTCAAAATGGTATCGGTAAGGTTCGTATTCCGGCTAACAGTGTAGGTGAGCAAAAATGGGGTGGTCAGATCATTATTAAGCAAATTGGAAAAGGCGAGGTTCCTTTCCCAATCCCTGAGCAGTCTTTTACTGTTGCCCCACAAAGCGTTGTGATTTCACCTTCTAAAATGAACGTACTCTACCGTGGGGTTGATAACCCATTGGAAATCGGAGTGCCAGGTGTAGAACCTTCTAAAATCCGAGTGAGCGGCCCGGGAGTGCGACAGGTTAAGCCAGGTGAGTACATAGCAGATGTAACCGGTATGACTGGCCAAACTGAAGTAACTATATCTGTATCTGTAGCTGAAACTGATGCTGATGGTAAGGAATCTACACGTCCTGCCGGAACCAAGAAATTCCGTATCAAAGGATTACCTCCTGCGGTAGGAACTATCTATAAAAGAACTGAAGGTTTGTTTTCGGCCAATGCCATTGCTAATGCGACTGTGGAAGCCAGATTTGAAGACTTTGTTTTCGACTTAGATTTGGATGTTGTTTCTTTCGAATTAGCCATTCCGGGATCTCCACCCGTACGTGTCAATGGTGATAAAGTTCCATCATCTGCCCGTGCGAAAATTTTGAATTTAAGACCAGGCGCTACAGTTACCTTCCGTAATATTAAAGCGAAGCCAAAAGGAAATTCCAAAGTTAGAGTAGATCGAGTTGCTACAATTTCGGTTGACGTAAACTAAAAAAGCAATACTCATGAAACGATTAGTTTTTTGTCTTGGACTTATTGGATTCTATTTGATGCCCCAAACTTCAGAGGCTCAGATTATCAGTCCTGCAGACGATGGTATCATTCCTGATGATCCCAAACATTACCACAATAATAAAGTATTCGAATACCCTTATTTAAGAGAAGCGGATATGTTGTGGTCAACCCGTCACTGGGAGCGAATTGATCTGAGACAAAAAATGAATCTACACCTCTATTATCCTGAGAAAGCCATTCCAGATCGTAAATCACTTTATGATGTGATCATTGACGGAATTCTTGTTGAAGGAACTATTGTAGAGGTTTTTGGAGATGATCGTTTTGAGATTCCACTCAGCGTAGAACAAGTTTTAGGCTACGTGGAAATGAATGATACTATTCGTGATCCGGATACTGGTGAAATCTTATTGGTTGACCCTATTCGTATCCGTTCCAAGGATGTGAAGTTTTGGGAAATTAAATCAGATTGGTATTTCGATAAACAAAGAGGTGAAATGAAAAACCGAATTATTGGTATTTCACCCGTTGTTGAGAATCCCAAGACGCTGGACCGCTATAATCTCTTCTGGGTTTGGTTCCCGGATGCTCGTTATGCCCTAGCTACTCATGTAGCCTTTAATGGCCATAATAATAGCTCACGTTTAACCTATGACCAGGTATTCCATTTGCGTTTCTTTGACTCCGTAATTTTCAAGGAAGACAATGTATTCGACCGTCAGATTGAAGAGTACAAGCGCAGCTCCACTTTGGATCAATTACTCGAAGCTGAACGCATTAAAAATAATCTACGTAATCTCGAAGCCGAACTTTGGGAATACTAGTAGACATAGCATTCAAATTAAAAAGCCCGGTTTATCATCGGGCTTTTTTTGTACACTTACTACTAGGATTACACCTTATTTCAACTTCTAAATTATCAGCCCAGATCAAAGACCCATCCGATTGCAGTGGGATCTTAATCAGTGATTCGGTAATTCCAGAACCCTATATTAGAGAGGCAGACCTAATGTGGTCTGGTCGTCATTGGGAACGAATAGACCTTCGTGAGAAAATGAACCAATACCTCTACTATCCTTTACGAGCACTTCCTTGTCGCAAGAGCCTGTATGATGCATTGATAGGCAGCATTCGAAATCTTGACTCCCCCATTGAAGTATTTGCCGATGATCATTTTGAAATACCACTTAGCCATAGACAGGCATTGAGCTATATACAGATGATTGACACCATTCGGGATCCGGATACTGGAGAAATTCTGTTAATGGATACCATTAGTATCAGCTCTAAAGATGTGAAGTTCTGGGAGCTTCGAACAGATTGGTATTTTGATAAATCAAGAGGAGAACTTCGACATCGTATCTTGGGTATTTCACCAGTAGTAGAAAACCCTAAAACTCTAGACCGATACAACCTATTTTGGATCTGGTATCCAAGTGCCCGAGAAAGCCTAGCCTCTAGCCCTGCCTATATCCGTCAGAACCAATTACAGCATCTCAATTATGATCAGGTTTTAAATATGCGCTTCTTCGATTCTGTGATCTTCAAGGAGGATAATGATTATGATCGTAAAATTGAAGAATACAAGCGCAGTTCTACATTAGATCAATTACTCGAAGCAGATCGAATAAAGAATAAACTCCGAAATTTTGAAGCCGAACTTTGGGAATACTAAAGCACTAGAGAGGCACGATAAATTAGCATCTTTGTCCTCCCAATGAAAAAGGAATTCACCATAGTAGGACAAGGTCTGGCTGGCAGTATTTTAAGCATGCGAATGTTTGAAGCGGGCATACCTTTCAAAGTGGTAGATCAAGCACAACATTCCCAGTCATCCAGAATAGCAGCTGGCCTCTGCAACCCCGTGGTTTTAAAACGGCAGAAATGGGTCGCCGATGCGGATATCTATTTACCAGCCGCTTTAGAATTCTATCAAAAATGGGAAAGAAAACTTGATTTGAAATTTCATCATCCCATTCCTCTAGATCATGTATTTCACAATGCCGGTGAAGTAAACGACTGGCAGATCAATGCCGAAAAACCCCATCTTCAAGATCATCTGGGAAAGATTCATGATAGTACCATGGCTTCAGTTCCTGCTCCTCACGGACTAGGAAGACTGGAAGGGGTATTCTGGCTCGACACGGTTGCTTTTTTAGACAGATGGCGTAATTTCTTGAAGAAAGAAGGTCTTCTATTCGAAGAAGAATGGAATACCAATTCAGAGGCAAGTAATGGCCAATCCATAATTTATTGCAATGGTCACCTTCTAAGGCACAGTCATCCGCAAATCGCTGAGGCTTTTACACCCACCAAAGGAGAAGTAATGATCATTCGGGCTGAGGAACTACCCGAAGACCGGATGCTACATGCCGGAGTATTTACACTTCCACTGGGAAATCAAACTTTTAAGGTTGGAGCCACCTATGCCCATCATAACCTAGATGAAACGACAAGCAGCAAAGGCCTAGACTTTCTAAAAAGCAAATTGGAAGCTTTCTACCAAGGTCCTTATGAAGTCTTGGAACAATATGCGGGAGTTAGACCCAATATTAAAGACCGTAGGCCTTTATTAGGCCTCATCCGCGAAAGCGAATACACCTTTAATGGAATGGGTTCTCGCGGTGTTTTAATGGCCCCCTATTTAGCCGAGCACTTTATGAATTATCTCATCCGAGCCTCACCCCTAAATCCCAAATGGGACCTTCAAAGGTTTACTTGATTTTAGGCCCTCGCTTTTCGGGATTATACTTTACAAATAAATTAAGCCAGGTAATGCGGGATAAACGTAATACAACCGGTGATAAAGCAATCACAGTTATGGCCAAGGCAATAATGATATCGGTAATACCCGGATCGTAAATAAGGTTCATCACAATATAGGTGGCCACAAATAAAGCTACCGAATAACCATAGCTTACATACATAGCTCCATAAAAGAAAGAAGGTTCTACCTCATAACGGAGACCACAATGCGAGCAGGTCTCATGCATTTTGAATAAAGAACCCAATTTATAGGGGTTTTTCACTTCGAAAACCTCGCCTTCGTGGCAACGTGGACAGCGAGAATTAAGAATGCTGTACAACTTAGTGCCTTTGGAAAAAATGGACATAATCTAAAAACTATTTTTGCCCCATGCTTGGGATCAATAAACTCATATTACAATTAAACGACCGCATGCTCTTCGATGAGATTTCCTTTTTAGTAAATCCCGGAGAGAAATTAGGTCTGGTAGGAAGTAATGGCGCTGGTAAATCGACGCTGCTCAAAACCATTGCCGGAGAAGCTTCTGTGGATAAAGGGAATATCTCTAAACCCAAAGACTTCAATATTGGCTATCTCCCTCAGGAACTACCGCTTCATGATGGCCGAACCGTTTGGGAAGAAGCCGAAACTTCACTGGGCGAAATTAAACAACTCCAGGCTGCTATTGATGACATAAATCACCAATTAGCCTCACGTGAAGACTATGAAAGCGATAGCTACCTTAAGTTGATTGAAGACCTCAATTTTAATACGGAGCGCTTTAACCTGATTGGTGGCTATACCTACCATGCCGATCTGGAAAAAATCCTCCAGGGATTAGGCTTTAAAGCCGAGGACTTCCACCGACAAACCCAAGAATTCAGTGGTGGCTGGCGGATGCGAATCGAATTGGCCAAACTTCTTTTAGCCAAACACGATGTGCTTCTTCTGGATGAGCCCACCAACCACTTGGATATTAACTCCATTATTTGGTTGGAGAACTTTTTAAAAGATTATGAAGGTGCCATAGTAATGGTATCTCACGACCGGACCTTCCTCGATAATATCACCAAACGAACCGTGGAAATTGTGAACGGGAAGGTCTATGACTATCCTGTTCCCTATTCCCGTTTTGTGTCCTTGCGTGAAGAACGTCGCCAACTTCAAATGCAGGAACAGAAGAACCAGGAGAAAGAAATTAAGCATACCGAGGAGCTAATAGAGAAGTTCCGCTATAAAGCTTCGAAAGCGGCCTTTGCCCAAAATCTAATCAAGAAATTGGACAAGATGGAACGCATTGAAATTGACGATGACGACAGTCGGAAAATTAATTTCCGCTTTCCCCCTGCTCCACGTTCAGGAAAAGTAGTAGTCAAAGCAGAAAAACTTGGCAAGAACTACGGCGAAAAGAAAATCTTTGGTGGGGTAAACCTGGAAGTGATTCGTGGTGAAAGGATTGCCTTTGTAGGTCAAAACGGTCAGGGTAAATCTACCTTGGTAAAGATCATTGCCGACAATCTTAAGCACGAAGGACACTTAGATCTAGGTCATAATGTAACCTTCGGTTATTATGCTCAGGAACAGGCTAAAACCTTAGATGGCAATAAAACTCTATTGCAAACCATTGAAGATGCCGCACCGGAAGATCTGCGTAAAAAAGCTCGCGACTATTTAGGTGCCTTCCTTTTTAGTGGTGAAGATGTAGATAAGAAGGTGAAAGTATTGAGTGGGGGTGAAAAAGGACGTTTGGCCCTATGTAAGCTCCTGCTCTTCCCTCATAATTTGCTCATTATGGATGAGCCTACCAACCACTTAGATTTGAAGAGTAAGGATATGCTCAAAAACGCCTTACTTCAATACGATGGTACCCTGGTGGTTGTATCTCACGACCGTCATTTCTTGCAAGGCCTGGCCGATAAGATATTTGAATTTAAAGATGGCCAGGTGAAGGAGTTCCTCGGCAATATTGACGAATATCTGGAGGCACGTAAACTGGATGATTTCCGCCAACTCGAGAAAAGCAAGGAAGCAGATAAAGTTGCCAAACAAAATGAGCCTAAAGAAAAGACGGGGCTCTCATATAAGGAGCGTAAACAACTCGATAAAGACCTTCGCAAAGCGGAAAAGCAAGTTGAAGATTTAGAGGGCTCCATTGAAGCCTTAGAATCCGAATTGGAGCAAATCGACACCCAACTGCATGATCCGGAAAAGTTCAAGGAGCTATCCAAGGATGCTGACTTCTACGCAAAATACGAAGCTCGAAAAAAGGACTTAGAGAAAATGATGAAAGACTGGGAAAAGGCCCAAGAAGAATTTCATCAATTGGAACAAAAAAAAGCGGAGCTCGATAATTGAGCTCCGCCATTTTCATTTAGTTTTTCATAATTCGCTGACGCGTTCTCCTCTGTCCTTCTTGAATTTCTAAGAGGTATATCCCCTTATTCAATTCTGACAGACCTAGTCGAGTTTGGAAGCTGGCTTTCTGCTCCAATACCAAACGACCATTTAGGTCATAGATTAGGATATTGGCTTGCTCGCCTATTCCTTTGATTTTTAATTCGGTATGAACAGGATTCGGATAAATCTCGTAAGAGGCTATATCCTGATCCAATAAACCGACAAAGCTGCTGCAAGAAGTACTGAGGCTATCGAAAAAGTATACTGCCGACTCAATAGATGGTGCTACACAACCACCATGGTTAAAAGCTCCTCTGCCAATGGCATGTACATCTGTAGCTCCCTTCGCAGTCATAGCAGCATAGGCATCCAAAGCATTCTGATAGTTTACCTGCTCATCATTGGTACAGTAATACATGCGCAATTTGGTATTGGGACGCCAATCGTGATTGGAATTATCGTTTAAGATCGTCCACAACCAGTGCTGTTGATTCACCGTATCATCCACAAAAGCCTGCACCACAGAATCCTCTAAATAGTCACGCACACGAGACGGTAATTTACTATTTACCGAATCCATAGGATAGGTACCATCAAAGTAAGGAGGGATAATTACATCATAGGGTGCTTTTAGGATTTCTGATGGATTAGAAAAGAAAATACCTCCATAGGCATGGTTCATTCCTAAAAGAAGGTACACCACATAACCCGGATTGCTATAAGGTTGATTGTTGATGAATACCGAAGCTTGAGATCCAGCTAAATTATAAGGTCCGCTAGCGGGAGCTGCACCTACCACATTAAATTCGGTTTCCAGATTATTATCCTGAATGTATTTTGCTGTTGCCATCGCGGCATGACCACCTTGGGAATAACCGGTAATAAACAGTTCGGAATTCAGATTATAACTGGCAATGCTATCTGCCAGAGCTTCGCGTACAGCACGCATCATATCGATACTAGCCGTAGCTTCAGTTTCTGCGTGAACATAGGGATGCAAACCCGGACTATCGCCCAAACCTAAATAGTCAGGCATTACACAAACGTAGCCGCGACTGGCGAATACCTTTCCGATAATAGATTCGAAATTATTCCGGCTAGGCACATCATCACGTTCCAAAACAGTTCCATGATCATAGAGTACAATTCCGATGCTATCGCAAGCTACCAATGGCACAGACATCAAACCTGATGCGGTACTGGGATTACCATCCACATCCGGAGTTTGGTACAGAATTTTATAATTGGCCACATCATACTTGGCACGGCCGTTAGCCACAAAGTTGATAGTAAACTTTGAGGTAGTATCTAAGGGAATTATGGAGATTAAACTTTGGGCTTCCGCTCCTAAAGTCAATCCAAATAATAAGGCAAGGGATAGTAGTTTTCGCATAGCAATAATTTGTGGGGAAGTTACGGATTTCGACTATCAAGCTTAATTAAAGAATAGAGACCTATTGTATTCGATAAAAAAAGCCCTGAACTAAATTCAGAGCTTTTTAAGCTTAAATGGACCTTCGAGTTCTGAAGTTTCTGGCTGGCATAATCATTATGGAGCTTATTCGAGCGAACCAAAAGTCTTGTTGGCCTACCCTCCAATCTCCGTAAATATCTTGATAGCGTCCGCTGTAATTGGCATCTTCAAAAATCCGTACTACATAGCCACGTGGTACGTAAATAGCATTAATGCAATCATTGAAGTCAAAGCCATTATGTTGACTAACAGTCCAGTTTCCATTTAATACCATTTGCCGACCTTGAAAAAATTGATCGTAAACAATAACCTGACTTCCGGTAGCAGAGCGTGGAAAGCGTGGCACGGCTTGTCTTCTTTGGACGATACGAATGCTTCGGATGCGGTTTCTCAACATATAAGATCCGGCCCCACTTCCATCCCAAGAGCTATTTAAAACCACCGGATCACCGTTGAATTTACGATGGCGATACAACCAAAGTTCATAGCCTCTTGGAATAATAATGCTTTCGATAGTAAAGCAAAAGTCCCGATCTAGTTCACATGACCAATCTCCATTAATGATCAAAGCATCACCACGAAAACCAGGTTCCTTAAAAAGAGTTACCTGCGCTTCAGCATGGGGATTGGAATGATGAGGCTTGCGGTGATCATAATCCATAAAGTTAGAAGCACTTAAGGGCTGTAAGCCCAGGCAAGCAAAAACGAAAAGGAAAATTGACTTTTTCATAAGGCATGAATTTGATTTAATAAAGACCAAATCTGTGCCACTGCTTTCGCTGATGGATTTCACTTAGGGAAAGAGCTGATAAACTTCTGAAATGTTGTCCTCAGCTTGAGTAAAAGAAAAAGGAGTAGCCCCGGCGAGAATCGAACTCGCATCTAAAGTTTAGGAAACTTCTATTCTATCCATTGAACTACGGGGCCAAGCAACAAAGGTCCGAAGCCTTTTCTTTATCTGCAATGGCTTCAGTAATATTATTAGTTATAGCCTTAGTAAAGGCCTAAACGAAATTCTCTCCTTGTCAAGAATAATTTGGAAACTCTATTCCCTGCCTGCCGGTAGGCGGGTATCCATTGAAAACGAGGTCATGTCACTATGCACTGAAGCCTATTCTTTATCTGCAATGGCTTCTGTAATAATATTAGCTATAGCCTTAGTATAGTCCTAAACGAAATTCTCTCCTTGTAAAGAATAATTTGGAAACTCTATTCCCTGCCTGACGGTAGGCGGGTATCCATTGAAAACGGGGCCATGACACTATGCACTGAAGCCTATTCTTTATCTGCAATGGCATTATAATACACTAATCATTTCGGCCATTGACTCCGAACTTGTGCTTGGCCAATTCCCTAAATCTTTCGCGAAAACTTCCTCCTTTCCATTTTAACTCTAATTGGCGAGCGGAATTCAAATCGGTAGTTTCTTCGACTTTTAAAACCTTCCATGGTCGATAATATCTATTGGAGCGAGTCTTCCCAGAATTATGTTGCTCTAGACGGATCTTCAGGTTTGAAGTGAGGCCAATATAAAGCCTAGAATGACTGGGACTCCACAAAGCGTAAACGAAATACCTTTTCACTTATCAAACTAAATGAAATAGTTCTAATTGAATTGTCTGATAAACGTTTGAGAAATAGGAAACTCTATTCCCTGCCTGACGGTAGGCGGGTATCCATTGAAAACGGGGTCATGTCACTATGCACTGAAGCCTTTTCTTTATCTGCAATGGCTTCGGTTATGGTATTAGCTCAAACCCATTAAGCTGGATTACCTCATCCAACCTTCGATCCGGTAATTTTTAGATAAAAGCATCCTTTCCTCTTGGGACTTTGCACTTTGGTACCACAATTCAAATCGAGCTGCATAAGGTTTATCCCAATCCCCTTCATAAATCGTGAGATGATCCGATAAGCGAAAAAGCTTAAAGGAGTCAGTAGCATTAAAAACCTTCATTTTTGACCTTAAGGCTAAGCTGTTACCAGATAATGGATCATTATGACTAAGCTCAAAGGCCTTCAAGTAAATTTCCCCGCTATCCAAATTAGATAGCCAAGCTTGATAGCTATAAATGCCCGCTAGGAACTGGGAAACTATTTCAAAGTCAATTTGATCCTTTGTAATCTGGTTAATACTATCAGGCTGATCCTTTTTAAATACGAGTTGACCTGACTTTTCACCTACCGGTTCGTATACCTGCAGGCCCGTTGGAATTTCTAAATCATCTGCATAATAATCATAGGGTGAATTATAGAATAATAAGCCTCCGATGATCATCCCAAGACAAGTGAGCAGGCCCGTTAAAGCAAGTTGGGCCAAGCCTCTGTTATAATCTTTACGCAAAAATCTTCGCAAGGATATTATTCCAGACACAATAATGGCGGCCCAAGGCAAAGCCAGAGCAAATAAGTGGATCGAAAAACTACTAGAAACACTAAATATGAAAACACCAATTAAGCCAAAGAGGATAATGCCATAAATAGGGAGATACCATTTTTCAAGATAAAACTGTAAAAGGCTTTTCATTCTAATCGTATCCCTTTAAATCCGAGCTAAGCAAGATTTCAGATTATTCATCTAGGCTTTAAAACAAGCTAAATTCTCCAAGACTAATGCAATCTTGAAGCAAAGAAGCTAAAGCACAAGGATATATCAAAATGAAAGTGTGAAATGCTATTGAAACAAAAAGTAGCCCCGGCAGGAATCGAACCTGCATCTCAAGCTCCGGAAACTTGCATACTATCCATTGTACTACGGAGCCAATTCTTCTTTCAATATCCAAAGAACTCAAAACTGCTAATTGGAGTCAATTTAGCATAGGTAATTGAGGGCTGCAAAAATAGTACTTGTCGTGAGAATGACCGGCTACATGCACTAACTTTGTCCAAAACACTAACATGAACACCCCTTTCAACCCCTGGCACTCTGTTTCTCCTGGCGATAAATTCCCATCTTACGTAAATGGTATCATTGAAATTCCCGCGAATACCCGTGCGAAATACGAATTAGATAAAGACTCTGGCCTATTAAAAATGGATAGGGTTTTGTACTCATCTATGTACTACCCTGCCAATTACGGTTTTATCCCTCAAACTTATTGCGACGATAAAGACCCCCTCGATATTTTAGTGCTTTCGCAAATTACCGTTGTTCCGATGTGCATGGTTTCGGCTCGTGTTATTGGCGTTATGCGAATGCTCGATGGCGGTGAATTGGATGACAAGATCATTGCTGTAGCCGAAAATGATATGAGTGTCAACCATATTCACGATATTTCAGAATTACCTGTGCACTTTTTAAAGGAGCTTAAAAATTTCTTTGAAGACTATAAAAAGCTGGAAAACAAAACCGTAGAAGTGGAAGATTTCCAAAATGCTGAAATTGCCAGGAAAATTGTACTTCAAAGTCTGGAGGACTATAAAAAATACAGGGCCAATAATTAAGCTAAAGCCTTATGCGTAAAACACTTTTCTGGATCTTGGGTATTGCCCTGATCCTGCTCATCGGATGGATCACTTTCCTTTACTACGGCACCTATTCTGAAGGAGTTCGTGCGGGTACCGTGATTAAACTTTCTCGTAAAGGTGTAGTTTTTAAAACCTGGGAAGGCCAGCTTAATATTCGCTCTTTTGGTGCGGTTAACAGCAATAACAGCCTTTCCGAGACCTTTGAGTTTTCCATTGAAAGTGATCAAGAGCACATAATTAAAACCCTTGAGGAGGTTTCACTTTCCGGAGAACGTGTTAACTTACACTATATCGAAAGATATCGAGTTTTACCCTGGAGAGGAAGCACACGCTATTTCATTACCAAAATTGAGCGTAGTCCTCAGAAAAAGCCTGCTTCAGAAGAAGACGCGGAACGAGCCCCCTTTAAATAAGAATGTCTTATAAGCAGTTTAGAGAAATAGTTTACGGTCGGGAAGATGAATTTGATCTTAAAGAAATCATCTTCCATCAAATCTGTTTTATCAGTGCTATTGCTTTGAGCATAGGCCTGCTGCTTTCCATTAATATCCGTCAATGGGACCTGGTTTTGGTAATTCTGGGCACCCAATTAATCTTGATCTTAAGCTACTGGTTTTCCAGAGTGATGGGCTATTTCAAAGTGGGATGGTTCATCTTTATGATCACCTCCTATGCCCTATTTGGATTTAATTATTTTCTAAATAGCGGTATTAATGGAACCACCACAGTTCTAAGCTTCATGACTCTGGCCATGCTTTTTGCCACCACTCAAAGCAAGCAACATTGGTTTTGGACCGTCATTCACGGAATTGTTTTTTCCGGTCTACTGCTCTATGAATACAACTTCGGTCGCCAATACATCGTAGGCTACGAAACGGAGGAACTGCGCTATATCGATACGGTATTTAGCTACCTTCTTACCCTGGGGCTTTTCTTTTTAATCTTCCGATTGATCCGACAAGCTTATGAGATGCAACGTCAGAAAGTGGAGGACCAAAAAATTGAACTGCAACAAAACCAAAAGGAACTAAAAGAGAGCTATAAAGAATTAACCAAAGTTCTTTCTATAATTGCTCATGATGTTCGGAATCCCTTGGCCTCCATAGAAAGCTATCTTGAATTAGCCCGAGATGGTGCCATTCCGGAGGAAGACCGAATGCAGCTCAAAGCCGAGCTTCTGAAAATGGTGCAAAACACCTCCCATATGTTGGATGATATGGTGAATTGGTCCAAATCCCAAATCGCCGGCAATCATGCCAATTTCCATTTGGTAAGTTTAGGGTCCTGGTTAAATCAGACCGTAGAGCATCTAAGAGGTATGGCCAAAGCAAAAGGAATCCTACTGAAAGATGATTACAATGGTCAGGAAAAAGTATTCTGTGACCCCATTTTGATGACCGTTATTATCCGAAATCTCTTACAGAATGCTGTTAAATTCACTCCTAGTGGTAAAGAGATTTCGCTAAAAGTTCGCAGTACTAAAAACGCTGTGCTTTTTACGGTAAGTGATCAAGGACTTGGGATTTCAGCTGAAAAACAAAAGACTCTTTTTAGCGGCCGCACAGAAAGTGTTCCGGGTACTCAACAAGAACGAGGAAGCGGTTTCGGTCTATTGATAGTGAAGGAATACGTAGACTTGCATCAAGGTAGTATTAGCTTGGATAGCAGCCCTGGAAAAGGCAGCACCTTTACGGTTTCCATCCCTTTTAAACCGCATTAAGCCTGGCTAATCGCGTCGTCGATAAAATCCATAAATGGAATCGCTGCAGCAAAGGCTTCCTTTAGTTCCTCTAGTCCTTTAGCTGTAAAAATAGCTTGCTCATCAAGCTGCTTCATGATTAGGAGATCCTTGTGTTTCAGTAGCTCAATATGAGGATGATCCAATTCAAAACCCTTGGGATTTCTTTGAAGCTTATCACCTCTAAAAGCACCATACACTTTCTTGAACTGCGGATCTTCTTCAATGGCTTTCAATTCATCTCCACGCACATCAATTAAATCGCGCAATGCCAAAAGATGTTCCTTGGCGGGATGATACAATCCGGTGCCAATAAACAAATTACCTGGCTCAATATGTAAATAGAAATCACCATAGCCTGGCCCTCTCCTTTTCACCATGAGGGCGAAATTGGTCTTATAGGGCGGTTTATCCGGATGAAAACGACGGTTATTATTAATCCTGGCCAGATACTTCTTAGGGTCCATCATGGTCATGGGATAGACCTCGGCAAAGGTCTCCTGAATTTGACCGGCATAGTCGATTAAGCCCTGTCGGATATCCTGATACCATTTACGATTGGCATCCATCCACTCTTTTGTATTGAGGACTTTTAAAGCTTCTAAAAACTGGTAGGTATCAGGATGTGGTGCTTTCATACTATCGGATTACAGCACCATTAGGCATATCTGCGGGTGCTGAAGTGAATTTAAGATTTCCCTCCGAATCTTCCGCCATTAATATCATTCCCTGGCTCATTACACCCCGCAATTTTCGCGGAGCTAAATTCACTACCACGGACACCTTAGTGCCTGATAAATCTTCGGGATTAAAATACTGGGCAATTCCACTAACAATACTCCGCTTTTCGAAACCTAAATCTACTTCGAGATGTAAAAGCTTATCCGCCTTCTTTACTTTCTGAGCACTAAGAATAGTACCTACTCGGATATCAAGCTTAGTGAAATCCTCAAATTGTATTTCTTCCTTTAAAGCCTCGTACTGAGGCTCAGCTTTGGCTGCCGCAGCGGCTTCCAATTTGGCTTTCTGGGCTTCAATAGTTTCATCTTCAATTTTAGAAAAGAGATGACCACCACTTTGAATGCGATGCCCGGCCTTAAGTAATTCCTGACTATTGCAATCTTCCCAGGCTAAAGCTTCAATTTGCAGGTCTGTCCGCAACTTATTAGCGCTAAAAGGCATGAAAGGCTCCATAACCTGGGCCAACTGAGCACAAATTTGGGCAGCCACATATAAGGTGGTTCCCGCTCGCTCCGGGTCTTCCTTAATTTTCTTCCAGGGCTCTTGATCCGCTAGGTATTTATTCCCTAATCTGGCCAATCCCATCATCCGGCTTAAAGCCTCACGGAATCGATAGCTTTCCAAAGACTCAGCAATCGACGCGGGTGTAGCTGCCATCGAGGCTAAGGCCTCTTTATCTTCGCTAGTGAATGCTCCGGCTTTGGGGATTTCGCCTTCATAATACTTCTGCATTAATACCTGCACCCGATTCACAAAATTGCCCAAAATGGCAACCAACTCACTATTATTCCGAGTTTGGAAATCGCTCCAGGTAAAATCATTGTCCTTACTCTCGGGAGCCGTAGCAGTTAGTACGTAGCGCAATACATCTTCCTTACCCTCGAAATCCTCGAGGTACTCATGTAACCAAACCGCCCAATTACGGCTGGTAGAAATTTTACGTCCCTCCAAATTGAGAAACTCATTGGCTGGCACTTCATCCGCTAAATGAAAACCACCGTGCTCCATCAACATAGCTGGGAAAATGATGCAATGGAAAACGATATTATCCTTACCGATAAAATGCACCAATTTGGTATCGTCCTTAGTCCAATAATCCTCCCAGGCATCTCCCAACAATTCCTTAGTTGCAGAAATGTACCCAATGGGAGCATCAAACCATACGTATAAAACCTTGCCCTCCGCATCATCGAGAGGAACGGGGATACCCCAATCCAAATCGCGGGTCATACTGCGTGCTTGTAAACCATCACCACTGTCTAACCAACTCATGCATTGGCCATAGACATTAGGCTTCCAGTTTTTATGGGATTGGATATAATCCTTAATTTTCCCACTCAAGTGATCCAAGGGTAGGAACCAGTGTTTGGTTTCCTTTAAAATGGGCTCCGCTCCACTTAAGCGACTCTTTGGGCTGATCAGATCAGTAGGACTCAAAGAAGTACCACAATTCTCGCATTGATCTCCATAAGCCTCACCAAAATGGCAATTGGGGCATTCACCCACAATAAAACGATCGGCTATAAACTGCTCTGCCTCCGGGTCGAAATACTGCTGCGTTACCTTTTCCTCTAAGGATCCCTTCTCATAGAGTTTAGTAAAAAAGTCCTGCGCAGTTTTATGATGGATCTCCTTACTGGTGCGAGAAAACACATCGAAACTAATGCCGATCTTATCCAATGAATCGCGGATGATAGCATGGTAACGATCAACGATCTCCCGAGGTTCGGCGCCTTCACTTTGAGCCTTCATATTAATGGCCGCACCATGCTCATCCGTTCCACAAACGAAAATGAGGTCTTTGCCATTTTTACGCAGATATCGAGCATAAATATCCGAAGGCAAGTAACATCCGGCTAGGTGACCGATGTGTACAGGGCCATTGGCATATGGAAGGGCTGCTGTAATAGTATAGCGCGAAATCTCGGAGGACATACATTCAATTTAGCCCACAAAAGTAAGAATTGCGCGGCCTCCGCAATTGCCGATCTGCAAAGGAATTGAATTCCAAAACTCAGGTCATTCGCAGGAGCTTAACGATCTTTGCAAAAAAAAGAATGCAACTCTTTTCAAATATTCTTGGCGAAGGTCCGGAAGACCTCATTATCATGCACGGCCTTTTTGGGATGAGCGATAATTGGCAAAGCCTGGGTCGCAAGTGGTCAGAGCATTTTAGAGTGCATTTACTGGACCTGCGCAATCATGGTCGTAGCCCTCATTCTGAGGAATTTTCCTATGATCTGATGGTTGATGATTTACTGGAATACCTCGACCAACATCAAATCGATGAAGCCCATATCATTGGCCATAGTATGGGAGGTAAGGTAGCGATGCTGTTTGCGGTACTTCATCCGGAACGTTGTCGCTCTATGATCATTGCCGACATTGCCCCTAAGGCCTACCCTCCTCACCATATGGATGTGATTGAAGCGCTGGAAGCCTTGGACCTCTCTAAAATCAGTCGACGCAGTGAAGCCAATGATCAATTTGGCCCCGAACTAGAGCCCGGTGTACGTCAGTTTCTTTTAAAGAATCTCTATTGGGAAGAAAGGGATCGACTTAATTGGCGCTTCAACCTCAAGGTATTGTCTCGAGAAATTCAAAAGGTGGGTGAGAGTCTACCACCCAATGCTTATTACGATCGACCCGCCCTCTTTTTACGCGGTGGTGATTCCTGGTACATCAAGGATGAAGATATCGATGAAATTCAAAGTCATTACCCCCAAGCAGAATTGGTAACTATCCCCAATGCTGGCCACTGGCTTCATGCCCAGCAACCCGAGCTTTTCTTTGAAGCGGTTAGCGACTTTTTAGGCGGGCAATAATTTCTCGCTCAATTTAATTTCCTGGCCGAAGAATAGGCGAGCAGTTTTACTGAAGGCCTTGGTCTTTTCGGATACGTAGAATTGAAGCTTGGGTTCCGTATTCAATTCCCGCAAAAGATCTTTTTCACTTAGCATTTGCTTTAAACGACGAGCGACCATCTCGGCCGAATTAATCACTTGAACATCCTGCCCCAAGTAGTGCTCAAACTCAGCTTGTAATAAGGGATAATGTGTGCAGCCTAAAATCAAATGACTCAAATCCTTCAGAGCGGGATCGGCCAAATAATGTGCTAAAACTCCAGTGCTCACTTCGGTTCCTGCGAAACCTTCTTCCACTAAAGGAGCTAATAAAGGAGTGGCTTTTTGTACGACTTTCAAGTCAGTATCCAACTTTTGCAATTGCTTGCTATACACTTGTGAGCGTACTGTGGCACGGGTCGCTACTACCCCAACCTTACGCGCTTTTAAGCGAGCCACTTCATCTACCACCGGCTCTACCACATTAAGGATGGGCACTTCCGGCCAATCTTGTTTTAGCTCCTTATAGGCCATGGCCGAGGCAGAATTACAGGCAATAACAATGCACTTGCAATCACTCTCTACCAAGAAACGACTTATGCGTCGAGAATAATCGAGGATGGTACCTTTCGACTTATCCCCATATGGGGCATGCCGGGTATCTCCGAAATAAATAAAGGATTCGGAGGGTAGTAATTGGTGAATGGCCGAGGCAACGGTTAAACCACCTACCCCGGAATCGAATATGCCTATGGGATTGTTTTTGGCCATAAAAAAACCCGCTGTGGATAACAGCGGGTACGAAGTTAAGCTATCTAAATGCTTTTTATTGGATTCCCAATTTAGCTTTTACCAGCGGCATAATGTCTTCACCACCTTCGGCGAATACTACCACTGCTTTGCTCTCAGAGCTATCCAAAACATAAGCAAATCCTTTTTCGCGAGCTACATCGGCAATAGCTTTAGAAGCTTTATCGATTACAGGCTGTAAAAGCTCTACTTGCTTAGATTGTAATTCTTGTTGTGCACTTTGGCTAAACTGCTGAATACGACCTTGTAATTCTTGTAATTCTTTGGTCTTAATCTCACGAGTGGAGGTAGTCATCATTTGCTCATTGCGACGGAACTCTTCAATTTTCTTGGTGAGTTCATTTTCCATCTCGGTAAGATCCGCTTGCAAACGGTTGCTAAAGTTCTCCAATTCAGTTTGAGCAGCTTTAGTTTCAGGCATTAAGGCTAGGAGTTCGTCTGCATTTATATGGCCAATCTTTTGTTGAGCGAAAGCAGTACTGCTCAATCCAAAAAATAAGGCGGCTAGTAAAATGATCTTCTTCATTGCTGAGTTTGTTTAATGGTCTTGTTTTGTTATTCGTCTTCTAAATTTTCAATCACTTCATCGCTGATATCAACCTTTTCGCTTACATAAAGGGTTATCAGCTCACTCCCTTTATCAAACACTACGTCGAGGTTACGGCGTCTTGCCACTTCCTGCACAGCGTTGTAAATCTTATCCTGTATCGGTTTGATTAACTCC
Source organism: Croceimicrobium hydrocarbonivorans (assembly GCF_014524565.1). Lineage (NCBI taxonomy): Bacteria > Pseudomonadati > Bacteroidota > Flavobacteriia > Flavobacteriales > Owenweeksiaceae > Croceimicrobium > Croceimicrobium hydrocarbonivorans. The sequence goes on from NZ_CP060139.1 coordinate 1,317,166, forward strand.
TGGCGCTTACTGTAAATCTTGCCTTTAATCCCGAAGTACAGTTGCTGCTTATTCTTAGCTTCTTCCTCCTTGGCTTTGATGGCAGCCTCTCTTTCGGCTTTCATCTCTTCGGTAAGAAGAACTTTCTCGGCTTCATAAGCCTTACGCATGGCATCTGCTTCACTGAGGAGGGCTTCAATTTCACCTTCCCAGGTACGGCTTAGTTGATCCAATTGTTGTTGAGCTTTGGCGTATTCGGGAATCTGCGTAAGCACGTACTCCGAATCAACGATGCCGAATCGCTGTGCGCTTATCTGAAATCCAAAAACCAGACCAAAAAGAAGAAGCCAAATTTTTCTATTCATAGTTGCCGTTCGCAAATCGCCTTTTCTCGCTCAAAATGAAAGCATTTCCGAGAGCGGGCGAAAATAGCTTATTTAAAATTGCTGTCCAATTATAAAGTGCGTATTCCAACCGCTTGGAGCTGTGGCACCAGGAATAGGATCGAATCCGTATCCGAAGTCTACACCCAGTAATCCGAACATAGGCATAAAGATGCGCACTCCAAAGCCAGCGGAACGCTTGAGGTTAAACGGCTCATAGTTCTGAAAAGTATCATAGTTATTACCGGCCTCCAAAAATCCTAAAGTAAAGATCTGTGCACTGGGGTTTTCGGTAATCAAATAGCGTAATTCCAAAGTGAATTTATTGTACAAGGCTCCACCAATTTGGGATACAGTAGTAGGTACAATTCGGTTGTTTGGATATCCGCGCAAGCCAATAATTTCGCGACCATCCAATACGAAGTTCTGCAGACCATCACCCCCAACGAAGAAACGCTCAAATGGAGGCAAGCCCACTTCAGAATTATAGGTACCTAAATAACCAAATTCACCAGCTGCCTTTATTACCGTCTTAGGGAAGATCTCGGTAAACCAAGAGCTATTCATCTTAATCTTATAATACTCCAACCACTCGTAGCGATCACTGGCATCGAGATTAGAATAGTCTCTACCATTGAACAAGGATAAGGGCAAGGTGAACTCACCACTCAAATTAAAGAGGTTACCCTTACGCGGGTAAATGGGGAAGTCGACACTGTTTCTTCCCAAGGTGATTTTATAGTTGATATTATTCACTCTACCATCTTCAAAGCGGATGCCACCTAAAGGATAATCCCTCAAACGATAGCGTTGGAAGTCAATCGCCTGATATAAGGTGAAGTAATCATCCGGCCATTTTAGACGACGGCCTAAACCTACCGTTGCCCCGGTGATAGATAGACCTTGATAATTAGGGTCATCACTAGGTAGCCCCGTAAGGTTCTGAATATTATGATATACCGATACAGTTAATGAGTTGGGTTTCTTACCTCCCAGCCAAGGCTCAGTGAAAGACGCACTGTAGGATTGGAAGAAAAGACCATTACTCTGAGCCCGCAGGTTAATTGTTTGTCCATCACCCGCTGGCAATGGCTGCCAGGCTGATTTCTTAAACATATTGCGCGCTGAGAAATTGTTGAAGTTCAATCCCAAAGTACCTACAATACGACCAGCTCCCCAGCCACCTTGTAATTCTAATTGAGAGGTAGACTGCTCTGCAACGATGTACTGAATATCTACAGTACCGGTCTCTGCATTAGGCTTGGGCTCCACATTCAATTTCTGTGGATCGAAGAAGCCTAATTGCTGCAATTCACGTAAAGAACGCTGAATATCACTACGACGGAAAAGCTCACCGGGCTTGGTACGCAGTTCACGTAAAATAACATGATCATTGGTGCGGTCGTTACCCACCACAGTTACCTTATTGATGGTCGCCTGACGACCCTCTTGAATACGAATTTCCAAATCGATGGTATCGTTCTGCACGTTTACCTCAACCGGAACCATATTAAAGAAGAGGTATCCATTATCAAGATAGAGGGAAGATACATCACCACCTTGGGGATCTACAAATAGACGTTCATTTAGGAAGGATGCATCGTACACATCCCCTCTTTGAATCGCCAATACTTTGGAAAGCACCTCATCAGAGTATTTGGAGTTACCCAACCAGGTAATATCACCGAAATAATACTTCGGTCCTTCCTTAACGTAAATGTCAATATTAATACGATCGTCATCTACGGCATAAATGCTGTCTTTGATAATCCGAGCATCCCTAAATCCTTCCGAATTGTATTTCTCGATGATCAGACCTTTATCCGTATCGTAATCGTCTTCAATAAGCTTAGAAGATTTAAAGATGTTCCAAATGCGACTGCGCACCGTCTCATCCATGGCCTTTCGCAATTTCTTATCGCTGATCTTCTCATTGCCGATAAAGTTGATATTACGAATCTTAACCCTTTCGCCACGATCAACAATGATATCTAGGATCACCGAATTACTGCGGGTGGTGTCGGCTCTTTTACGCACCTCCACCTTGGTGTTGAGATAGCCATCCTTCACGAAGAAATCTCGGGCAATATTGCGGGTATTTACAATCAGGTTTTCCGTAACAATCAGGCCACTGCTCAAGTCGAGCTCATCCCGCAGATTATCGCGCTTGGTTTTGGAAAGGCCTTTAATTCCGTATTTCGAAAGCTTGGGTAATTCCTTCAATCGAATTTCCAAAAAGACCAATTTTCCTTTTACCTCGGTAACAAAAATGCCAATATCATCGAAGAGTTTTTGGCGCCATAAGTTCTCAATCGCTTTGGTAGTCGCATCACCCGGAAGGGTAATTTCTTGCCCTACCTGCAAGCCAGAGATTAAGGTAATTACTTGTTTATCGAGGTTGTCAGAACCGGTGATGCGAATACCGCCGATTTCGTATTTCACACCAGGTACTACCGTTACGTCGCCGGTAATTTGACCGATAAGATTCCAAGGTTGCAAGAGCAGAGCTAATGCCGCCAGCCGCAAGAGCTTATGCATTATGATAATCAGATTTTAATTGCTCACTTATTTTTCCAAAACGCCTCTCTCTATTCCGATAATCCAAAATGGCATTGTAGAGGTCCTCAGCCTGAAAGTCGGGCCATAATTTAGGACTGAAATACAATTCCGAATAGGCTATCTGCCAAAGCAGATAATTACTGATGCGGTACTCATTACTGGTCCGAATCAATAAATCGGGATCGGGCATAGCTGCTGTATAGAGTTTGGAGGCCAGAGCTTCTTCGTTAATACTATCCGCAGTGCGGATTCCCTCTGCTACTTCCTGGGCTAATTCGCGTGCTGCCCGGCTTAGCTCTTCCCGACTGCCATAAGACAGGGCCAGGGTGAGGGTCATATGTTTATGATCTTTAGTAAGTTCGATCACTTCTTCCAATTCGTTTCTACAATTGCCGGGCAAAGATGAAGTATCGCCGATAGCCTGCAAACGAATTTTATTATCGTTGAGGGTTTTTAACTCCTTCTTAAGACTGCTTACCAGCAAAGTCATCAGAGCTTTCACCTCAGTTTTAGGTCGGTTCCAATTTTCGCTACTAAAAGCGTAAACCGTTAAGTACTTAATATTCACCTCTGCAGATGCAGTGGCAATACGACGTAAGGCGTCTACTCCATTTTCATGCCCGAGGGCTCGTAAAAATCCGCGTTTCTTGGCCCAACGACCATTGCCATCCATAATAATGGCTATATGCTCGGGCAGATTTTTTAACGCTTTAACTTGTTCTTTGAGCTCAGACATCCAGTTCCTTATTTACCGATAAAGTTTGCACATTTTTCGTACAGCTCACCAAATTTAAACTGCAAGGTAATCCCGGTAAATATGTACCAATCGCGATTGGTGGGATCCCCGCGTAAAATATTCTCTTTGTTGCTCTGACTTAAACTGCGATCGGCTAAGGTCGCAGATAATTCTGAAACCTCAGTGCTTAAAACTACCGGATCGGCGTAGTATCCACTTACATCATCAAGGTAATCGGTATAGGCATTGCGGAAGCTACTTTCGATGGCGATGGAGCTAAAGCGACCTAAGCCCCATTTGTAGCCCAAACTAAATATGAAGTAGGAACTAGCGGTCGCATAAGGCGAGCCTCTTCCTAGTGAAGTACCCTGTCCTTCCGTGCGCAAAGGCCTCAAGGCAATCCAATCACCATTATAATTGGCCTCTGGATTAAAGCTGAAAATGCCGAAACCGGCATTAATATAGGGTGTGTGATTGAGCTTAGTTCCGGGTTCAAATTCGAAGAAATTAAACTCCGCAGCGGCATAGGCTTCCCAAATCTCGGATCGGAAATTCAAATTGCGTTCCTTGCGTTCATCCAAAGTGGAATTTGCATCATCGGCTGCAATCATTCCATAATTCCCTTGGAAGCGCACCGACCAATAGCGATTGAAGTTATAGCGAAACAATACTCCAGCGTGATAACCTCGAGGAACATCAATCCGATATGGACCTACATCCCCCAAAAAATTGGAGCCACCACCATTAATTCCGGCCTCTAAGTACTGTGCTGTACTGCATAGGGGCAGGATTAAAAGCAGTATGCTTTTGATTATGAAAGATTTATGCTTCATTTTTGGGAGCGCAAATATAAATAAATCAAGGGTATAGATAAGTTTTTAGTTTCTTTTATCCATTCCCCACATCAGCTTATTGCGCAAGGTCTTGGCGAAGGTGTGGTCTGCGGTTTCTACCAGAGCAATGCTAAAATCCGCTTTGCGAATTTTCAAGGGCTCCCCATTACGAATAGAATAGATCCTGGAATCCAGGGACACTAAGTTCCACTCTTCCCGACTGTGCACCTTCAACTCGATCTCACAGCTGTTCGGGATAACGAAAGGTCGGGCGGTGAGATTGTGTGGTGCAATTGGCGTTAGCACTAAAGTTTCGGAACCCGGCATCATAATTGGCCCATTGCAGGATAATGAATATCCTGTACTACCGGTTGGGGTGGCGATTATCAATCCATCCGCCCAATAATTATTAAAGAATTCTCCATTAATGGAAACCTCAACGGTAACCATGGCGGTGGTATCTTTTCGACTGACTGTAATCTCATTTAAGGCAAAAGGCAAATCCAAATCCAAGGCCTTGGACTCCATATGCAATAAACGACGATGACTGAGCTGGTAATCCTTCCGGAAAAGGGCTTCCAAACTCTCTTCGATTTTCTGGCGATTTACATTGGATAAGAATCCCAATCGACCGGTATTAATCCCTAAAATCGGAATACCACTATCGCGCACCAAAGTAGCCGCATCGAGGATGGTGCCATCCCCACCAATGGTAATCAAGAAATCCGGAGCATACTCGAGCAATTCCTGACTGGTTCGAAACTCTTCGAATTCCAAACCTAAATCGCAATGTTCTTTGATATAAGAATTTAGGCGGTGGAAGACCTTAAAGTCTACGCCCGACTCGATTAATATCGAATGTAAATTCTCGATATCCTCCCGCGCTTCGGCCGTGATCTTCTTTCCGTATACCGCTAATTTCATCAGATATTGAGATATTTCATCAAACCTTCGTAGCGATCAGAAGCAGTATCATCGAATAAACTTTCGTGATAAAGCTCCACTACCTCATATTGATAGCGCTCGAAAGCTTTAACGATTCGGCTTAAATCCTGCTGATTGATTTTTAAGGCCACATTGATAAAATCATTGGCATGGGACCGCAATTGCAATCCTAAAATCAGCGCGTCTTCCGACTCTACAATTTGGGCGATTTGAGAGATATGATAATCGCGAACAGGAAGACGTAGCACCACTACACCACCACGCTCGGCATACGAAACTTGCCGACCTAAATCCCACATTAATTCTTGTGGAGAGACATAACCGATATACTGACCTTGCCCATCAATTACAGGCAGGCAGGTTAGATTGCCCTCTCCAATCACTTGAATAGCCTCATAAATATGAGTATCGGCCTGCACCTTATAAGGTTTTATCACCTTGAGATGCTTTTCTAAGCTATCCTGATCATTTTGGATATCCAGCAGATCATCTTCAGAGATCAGGCCCAAATAGGCACCCTCATGCAGCACCGGTAAATGGCTGCATTTCAACTCCTCCATAGCCAACATAATATCCGCTACTCGCTCCCCGGTACTCAGGGGTTTAAAATCATTCAGAATGTGATCTCTTACTCTCATATTCAAAGCAAACATAAGGCTTTATCTTTGCCAACCATGACAAAGCTTTCCGTTAACATTAATAAAATTGCAACCCTGCGCAATGCCCGGGGAGGCAATGTTCCAGATTTGATTCTGGCGGCTCAGAATTGCGAGCGTTTCGGCGCCCAGGGAATCACAGTTCACCCGCGTCCTGATGAACGCCATATACGTTATAATGACGTTCGCGAGCTCACAAAAGTTGTCTCAACCGAATTTAATATCGAAGGATATCCTTCGGAAGATTTCATCGCCTTGGTTTTAGAAGCTGCTCCGGCCCAAGTTACCCTGGTACCCGATCCACCCGGAGTACTCACCTCCAATGCCGGATGGAATGCCATCGAAAACCAAGTCTTTTTAAAAGAGGTGATCCCTACTTTCAAAAACGCCGGGATACGAGTTTCGGTATTCATGGAATGTGATCCCGAACAAATAAAAGCGGTGGCTCAAACCGGCACCGATCGCATTGAATTATACACGGAAGATTATGCCCGTGAATACCCCAATGATCCAGAAGCAGCAGTTAAAGCTTATCGCGAAGCAGCCCTCCTAGCACATGAGCTTGGCTTAGGGATAAATGCGGGTCACGATCTAGACTTAAATAACCTCCGCTATTTCACCAAGGAAGTGCCTCATTTAGCAGAAGTATCTATTGGTCATGCTTTAATTTCAGATGCACTCTATCTTGGTTTAGAAAACACCATTCAGCGTTATCTGCGCGAAATTGAAATGGCCCAATGATTCGCCCGGCATCACTCCAAAAAGGCGATCGGATTCGCATTGTAGCTCCGGCTCGAAAAATTAGTCGGGAAGAATTACAGCCTGCCCTAGACCAAATAGCGACCTGGGGCTATGAGGCTTTTTTTACCGAGGATCTATTTGCGGAAGAAAATCAATTTGCGGGTAGTGATGCCATTCGAACCGCCGACTTTCAAGCGGCCTTGGACGATCCTAAATGCCGCGCCATTCTTTGTGCTCGGGGCGGATATGGATCCGTGCGCTTATTTGATCAGCTCAATTTTGAAGCCTTTGAGAAAAGTCCAAAATGGCTGGTGGGATACAGCGACATCACTGTATTTCATAGCGCCCTACACAATCTGGGCTATGCCAGTTTGCACGCGTCCATGCCCATTAATTTCAAGGGGAATAGTGAGGCCGCACTACTAAGTATGCAAAAGGCTTTAGTCGGAGAAAGTTATTCCATCAGCGCTCCTGCGCATGCATTTAATAAAGAAGGCGAAGTAAAGGCAGCTGTATGTGGCGGGAACTTAAGTATGCTTTACAGTCTACTAGGCTCAAAAGAAAGTGTAGATACTAGTGGTAAAATCCTCTTTCTGGAAGACCTGGACGAATACCTCTATCATATCGATCGCATGCTCTATAATCTTCGTCGAAATGGCTATTTCGAAAATCTAGCGGGGATTATCGTGGGTGGCATGAGTGATATGAATGATAACAGCATTCCATTTGGGGAAAAGGCTGAGGAAATATTGCATCGTCATTTTAAAGATTTGGAGATTCCCATTGCCTTTGGCGTTCCTGCCGGACATTTAAGCGACAATCAAACGTTTATCTTCGGATTGGATGTGGAGCTATCGGTAGCTTCGCAGGAAACCTTAATCCGTTTTCCGCATGCATCCGAATCAAAAACTGGGACAGAGTAGCGAAACCGCTGCTGCGCGCTATCTACTCTCCCATAATTACCAATTGCTGGAACAAAACTGGCGCTTCCGCCGCAAGGAAGTAGACCTTATTGCTATAGATAAGGAGTGCTTGGTGATAATCGAAGTAAAAGCACGCAGCTCCAATCGCTTTGGGGAGGCCTGGGAATTCGTAAACCAGCAAAAGCAAAAATTCTTAATCAGCGCTGCCAACCAATACGTTCAGCAAATCAATTGGCAAGGGATGACCCGTTTCGACATCATTGGCATTTGCCTAAATCCTTATGGATTGCGACATATTGAAGATGCCTTTTACCCCAGCCTTTAAAGCCTTGATTTCCAGTAAAAGAAATTTTGCCACGTCTTGGATTAAATGTACTTTTGCCGGCCGAAAATAAGCCTGAAGCGTTCCCGGTGTGAACCGGCAGTGGCGATAAGGGCTGTGCAAAATTTAAACGCATGAGCCGAAACAATTCTCGCAGGGATCAATCACGTTCCCGCAACTCTAATTCCAATTCCAGAGGCCCTAAATCCTCAAATGGAAATTCTCGTCCTAGCGGTCGCAAACCATTTAAGCGAAAGGAGCAGGATAACGATAGTAAATACGTAACCAAAACCAAGGCTAATGTAGCGGGCGGCGACAATAATGTTCGCTTGAACCGTTTCTTAGCGAATTCCGGAATCTGCTCTCGTCGCGAAGCTGATGATCTGATTGCCGCTGGTTTGGTAGAGGTGAATGGCAAAGTAGTTCAGGAGATGGGCTACAAGGTAGCATCTCGAGATAAGGTTCGCTTTAATGGCAGCGAGATTCGTCGCGAAGCCAAAGTGTACTACGTACTCAATAAACCAAAAGGATTTATCACCACCACTAATGATCCCAAGGCCCGTAAAACGGTAATGGATTTAATGGCCCAAACCGGTCCTGAGCGCATCTATCCCGTAGGTCGTTTGGATCGCCAAACTACCGGTGTTCTCCTTTTTACTAATGATGGTGATTTCGCCAAACGCCTTACCCACCCTTCACATGGAGCGCGTAAGGTCTATGATGTAACCTTGGATAAAAACCTGGATTTAAAAGATTTCCACGCTATTGCAGAAGGCCTGGAACTTAATGACGGACCTATTAAAGTGGATGATATCGCCTTTGTAGAAGGCAAGGATCGCAACCACGTTGGGGTGGTTTTACACAGTGGTCGAAATCGCATCGTACGTCGTATTTTCGAACACTTAGGATATACCGTAACCAAGCTCGACCGCTCTGTATTTGCCGGTATCACCAAGAAGAACCTGCGCAGAGGTCAATGGCGCAAATTGAACCCTAAAGAGGTCAACACTTTGATGATGCATTAATAAAGATGCATCTTTGACGTTCTGCTTTAGACATAGAAGTATATGTTGAAAGGGATCCTCAGAATATTTGCTTGGATAACAGGAATTTTCCTGCTCATCTTTGGATTAACATTTGCCCTACTCTATTTCCGTCAGGATCAAATCCGGGATTTGGTATTTGCCAGCCTCAATGAAAATCTGGAAACAGAAATTCAGGTAAAAGAGGCCGGTATTTCCCTACGCAAATTTCCCAAAGCCGCCATTCGCCTGCAAGCAGTTCATGCGGCTGGCAGTCGAGATTTGAGCGACACCCTCTTTTATGCCGAAGATCTCTTCGTAGAATTTCGGGTATGGGATATGTTCGATTCTGAGATTCCCATTAGCAGCATTAGCCTGGAGAATGGCCAATTAAATCTGGTTAAAAACGGAGCCCTCAACAACTGGTCTATCTTTAAGGAAGGTTCCGGCGACTCTCAGGCGGCAGTAAAACTAGAGTCGATCAAGCTCAAGAATATTCGCTACCGATATCAAGATGAAGAGTCATCTTTAAAAGGATTTATTAGCGATCTATTAGCCGCTGGTCGGTTTGGCGGATCGGACTGGAATCTAGATTTACAAATACAGTCGCAGGCCGAAAGCTTCAAATCCGGCAAGGAGCATTATTTGCAAAATCCGATCATCGTAGATGGCGCCTTCAGCCTTAAAGGCGGAGAAGAATTGGAATTAGTTGCCAGTCAATTACAATTGGCCACCATCGAAAATCTAAAGGCCTCCTTAAAAACCGGCCAAGCTTCTGTGTTTAGCCTAGAACATCAAGAGCTAGATCTCCAGCAAATCAAAAATATCTACGCCATCCTTAATATGGAGTGGCCGGAAAATCTGGACCTGGACGGCAAAGCCGCTTTAAAGGCCCAATTCATCATCCGTGAAAATACCGATTTACGTACTGAGGTTTTTGCCCAGTTAAAAGGTCTCAATATCGAAAGTGGCGATTTTCAATTTGCAGATTTAGAAGCCCAATTGGAGTACTACCGACAAGGGGCTTTCGATCGCTTGGAAATCCGAGAATTAAAAAGCCTCTCAGAACAAGTGCAAATTAGAGGCACCATTCGCCAAATCTTAAAACCTCAGCTTAAGCTGAATATTAGTATAGATGAGGATCAGGATTTTTGGGCCAAGCTATTGCCGGAAGACTGGCAAATGAAATCCGGGCATTGCAAGGTGGATCTGAATATTGATGGCAGCTTCCCCGACTGGAATTCCTTAGGAGGCATCGCCCTGGCTAATGCCAAAATCGACGGCAATATCGACTGGGAAAAACTGGAAATGGAGATTGGCGATAACTTTGCCTTCGAATCGAAATTAGGCAGAAGTAGCTTCCTGAAACAAAATCTGCAGATCGACACCCTGCTTATAAAGCACGGAGATAGCGACCTCAGCTTAAAAGGACGTCTAATTCATCCCCTCCGTTTTATAAGCGACAGCCTCACCACCCTGGGTGCAGAAGCTTTAATTGTATCCCAACATTTTAACTTACAAGATTTCCTTTCGGAGGGCAGTAGCTCGGAAGACGACAGCCTAAGTTTAGATTGGAAAAAACGCTTGGACCTCCGTACTCGGGTTCATCTGCATGAATTCAAGTTCCGAAACTTCGATGCCAAAGAATTAAAAGGTCAGGTATATATCAACCGTCGGGCCATTAGCGGTGAAGGGATTTCGCTCTTGGCGGATGAAGGTCGCTACCAAGGAAAATTTGTACTGCGCACCCCGGAAGATTCCAGCTTCCATTTCCAAGCCGAATTAAAAGCAACTAATGTATTAGTAGCCTCGGTATTTAAAAGCTTCGACAATTTCAGTCAGGAGACCATTACCGCCGACAATCTGGAAGGCCGCCTAAGCCTGGAGGCCAAAATTGAAGCACCAATTAGCCCAGATTTACAACTAGACCCCAATGGGCTGGAAGTGCTTAGTGAGATGCAAATTGATCAAGGACATCTCCGAAATTATGAGCCCCTGCAAGCGCTCTCTCGTTTTGCGGAAGTAGATGAGCTGAAAGACGTAAGCTTTAATACCCTTAAGAATACCATCACCATCGCCAATGGGGAGATTCGGATTCCGGATATGGCTATTGCCAGCAATGTTTTGAATTTGAACTTAAGTGGCACCCATAATTTCGAGAATGAAATTGAGTACATCATTACCATGCGATTGGGCGATGTGCTTTTTGCGAAGCGCGATAAGACTTCTGGAAACAAAGAATTTGAAGAGCATTTATCCGTTTCTAAGCGCGATGACGATCACCGAATTCCCATTCGCATTAGCGGCACGGTAGACGATCCTCAAATCGGAATTGACGGCGAAGCCATGGGCAGCTCAGTAAAGGAAAGCTTGAGGAAACAAGGTGAGGAGATCAAAGGGCTCTTCAAGAAAAAAGAAGAGAAAAAGGAGAAGGACACCGGCCTTAAGTTTGAATGGGATGAAGGTTAAATCCCTAAATCGAGGGAAATTTGTCTTTCCTTGTGATGCCCTACAATTCTATATTATGAATCTGTAAACAAAAGCCTAAACCTGAAATGTCCTTAAAACCCTTAGCCTACCTGACATTCATAAGTATCTGCCTCTCCAATCCCTTATGGAGTCAGAATAGCTTTAAAGAGGTGAAAATTAGTTTTGCGAACCTCGTAAAATACCCGCTAGAATCGAGTATAGATCTGTCTCAAAACCAGAACAATCAAATTCCCCTTTTCAATACCAATCTTAGCTGGGGTCTTTACAAAAAGGGAAATTCTCGTTTCCCTCTTTACCATGGTTTTAGCCTAGGCAGTCAATTTAGAAGCTATCAAAAGCCAAGCTATGCCTTTACCCAATTCGACTATCTAGCCTATAATTATGGGTTTGTATCCACTACTCCAACCCATACCAGCATCCTTACAGATACAAAACAGCTGAAGCTCGATTTGGCCTATGGATTGAGATATGGAACTAACCTACCCTTTAGACCCGGGCTTCGCAGCAAGCTTAATTTTGGCCTCGACTTTCACTTAGCTACACCCATATACATCAGGCAGGAATTTGCTCACATTAGTGGTGAAAAATTTGAGCAGCAGCTTAAGGACGCTCTTTACAGTAACTATATAGATTTAAAACTCGAAGCCAGCCTAAGGTGGCACTTTAAGCTAAATGAACAAAACTACTTGGGCCTTCTCATTAGCACTACAGGACTCTTATCAAACTTGAATCAAAGTAACTATCTCGGCTATATTTCTGCCGGTATAAGTTATATCTATCTCTAAGCGAGAGATCTCGATAGGCCTCTAATCAGTCACAACAAGCTACATACCAGCCGATTAAACCCCATGTCCCTGCTCTCAGAAAAGGCCAAAATGGAGGATATCAATCCCATCCGCACAAGGTAAGATTCCCTTAACATTCGCAACAATAGCTTTTGTAACTTCGCGCCCCAATCGGTAGGTATGTTTAGAAGCTATATCGGTCTCATTCTTTGCAGTTTAGCTCTGCAGGCCCAGGCCCAAACAGAAACTATAAAAGTGGTTTCGTACAATTTAATGTATTACAAAACGGGTTCAGCACCCTGTAACCACAGTCGTACCGCCGCTCAGCGAGATGCTGATTTACAAACCATCGTTTCTTACCTCGCCCCTGATGTTATGGTGGTGAATGAACTGGGTAATAATCCGGTGAATCCCCTCGTAATGCTAAGCGACATTTTTAATGTGAATGGCATTAGTCATTACGATCGTGCCGGCAGCAGCAATAACAGCTCCAGTGGCTTAGTAAACATGCTCTTCTATAATAAGGAGAAGTTAGTTTTAGCCTCACAGAGCTCTATCAATCTCGATATCAATCAAAGTCCACTGGTTCGGGTAATAGACTTCTACCGTCTCTATGTTAAAGATGCGGGTTTAGGCTCCGCAGGCGTAGATACCGTTTTCTTCACTATTGGTGTAGCCCACTTAAAAGCTGGAAACAGCGGTGCAGATGCCGCTGAGCGTGCACGTGCTACCGCCGCGGTAATGGACTATATCGATCAGAATGTAGCCGACGATAATGTGCTTTTTGCCGGCGACCTTAATGTATACAGTGCTAACCAAGCTGCCTTTCAAAATCTCATTAATTACAGTGGCAATCCCGCCATCAGCTTTAATGATCCCGAAAATCAATTAGGTAGCTGGAACAACAACAGCAATTTTGCCGCCTATCATACCCAAAGTACTCATGCCAGCAGCAGTGGCTGTTTTAGTGGTGGAGGTATGGATGACCGTTTTGACTTCATCCTTATTTCGGATGCTATCGAAAATAACAGCGATGGCTTAGATTTTATCGACTACCGCGCGGTGGGTCAAGATGGAAGCAGCTGCTGCGGTGGAAGCTTAAGCACCACTAATAATGTATCGGTTAATAGTTCGGTAGCCTCGGCCTTATACAATTTCAGTGATCACTTACCGGTGGAACTGGAATTGGAAGCCACCGTTTCCGGCATCGGCTTAAGCCCAATTGAGAAGGCCCGTAAAGCCTGGACCCTCTCCAATCCTATTGAAAATCAATTAGTGATTAACTTTAGTGGCCTGATGGCTAAAAAGCCGGTTCAGGTAAAAGTTTTGAGCATTAACGGACAAATGATCGGCCACTGGAATAGTGAAGCGCAAGCCCGCTTAAGCATCGATTGCAGTGCTTGGCAGAATGGTATTTATTTAATCCAGGTTTCAGATGGCGCTGAGATTCTGGAAACCCGCAAAGTGATTAAACGATGAAGCAGATTCTTCGTATCGGAACTCTATTCAGTCTGATTTTTTCAGGCTACAGCCTGATGGCCCAGAGCTATCAGGAGAAAACCACCAATGCCAGTAATGTGCGTTTAAACGTAACCAACCTGGGCACCTTCGGAAATGCCTTCCGCGGGTATCGCGATGGTACCGGAAATCCCAGTGCAGAATATCCAGCTGGTTCCGGTGTAGAGCACCTTTTTGAAGGTGGTATCTGGATTGGTGGTAAAGAAAATGGCGGTCAGATCGTAGTATCTACTTCCGCTTATGATGCCCCACAAGGCTATGCTCCTGGTCGTGGTGGATTCGAATTTCACGTAGACACATCTATTACCGGGAATGCCCGAAACTTGCAAGAACGCAGTAGCTTGTTTGACAGTCGCTATTTCGATCCTTTCGCCATTTCTCATCAGGATTATGTAGCCACCTTCAGTGATAAAAGCATTGTGGTGCCCGGAACTCAAATTCCCATTAACGACCATACCCGCCCAATGGGGGTGCGTGTGGAAATGGAAACCTATAACTGGAATTACAATTTCACCGACTTTATGGTGATCGTAAACCTGCGTTTCTATAATGAGGGGCAAAACACCTACGATGATGTATACACCGCCCTTTGGAATAATACCGTAGTACGAAATGTAAACATCACTCCTGCCGGTGCCGGTGGATCGGCATTTTACAATCGCGGTGGTAATGGATTTATGGACAGTCTGCACCTGGCTTATTGCTTTGATGCCGATGGAGATCCAGGATTTACCGAAAGTTATGTTGGTCAGAAATTTTTGGGTGCTACGGATAAAGAAGGTTTCCACCACCCAGACCTCGACTCCAATTACAATCCTATTAATGGAGCTTGGGAATTGGATCAGTTCCTGGTAAACTACAATGCTTGGGCCTTCAATGACTTTAGCGCGGATTTCGCCTTCCCAACTACGGAGAACGATCGCTACCAAAAAATGACCCAAGGCTTAAACCAAAGTCCATGCTGGGATAATCCCAATGATCCTGGCTGTAATGGTCGGAATTTCCAGGCCGAATTAAATGCTTCGGGTAACCGTTCAGATTTATTAGCAGCGGGTCCCTTTAGCAGCTTTGCTCCCGGCGATGTTATTGAAGTTTCCTTCGCTTATGTATTCGCTAAGAAAAACGAGGATGGCAATCCCAATACCGACAATAATGAGGTGCAGCGCGCCAACTTAATCACCAATGCCGGTTGGGCTCAACAAGCCTTTAATGGTGAAGATCAAAACTTTAATGGCCTCTTGGATCCAGGTGAAGACAATGATGGTGATGGTGAAATCACGCGTTTCATTTTACCCTCTCCTCCCAATATCCCTTATACCCGGGTAGAACCAGGCGACGGTCAAATTGAAATTTACTGGTCTGATAATGCCGAGCGCAGCATCGATCCAATTTCCAATCGCGAAGATTTTGAAGGCTATCGCTTATACCTCTCCAAATTAGGATTTGACGTTACCGGAGTTCAAGATTTAGCGCGCGACTTCAGTTTAATCGCCCAATACGATAAAGCTGGAAACAACCTCTTTAACGAAACGGGCTTTGGCAGCATCAAGCTTGCTCAACCTTATTATTTTGAAGACGATACCATTGCTTATCACTATCGCTATGTGATTGACAATATTCCCAATGGCTGGCAATATGCCACGGCAGTAACTGCTTTTGATGAAGGGAACCCGGAAGGGAATCTCGAATCCTTGGAGAGCTCTTTCCTGGCCAATAATAATCGGGCTTTCGCCGGAACCGGTCCTAATGAAGATATGGGAGCCGATGCACCCTTCGTATATCCTAACCCTTATTACTATGGCGCCGCCTGGGAAGGCAAATCCAACTTCCAGGAAGAAAGCCGCAAGATCATATTTGCCAATTTACCGGCACGCTGTGTAATCCGCATTTACACTGCTGGGGGTGACTTTATTGACGAGATCCGTCATGATGAAAATTACGATGGTAGCGATACTCGCTGGTTCCGCACTTTCGGTGCTGAAGATGCTGGTGAAAACCGTTTTAGCGGCGGTGAGCATGCTTGGGATTTACTGTCCATCGAAAGCCAAATTATTAGTCGAGGCCTCTATATGTTCTCGGTTGAAGATTTAAACAGTGGTGAAAAGTTCACCGGAAAATTTGTGATAATTAAGTAAACAATGTAGTAGTGATGAGAAAATTACTTCCTCTCTTCTTAGGTCTATTTATGACCAGCCTTTTAAGTGCCCAGACCTACCCTCTGGTTACTATTCAGCAAATTAACCAGGTAATCGACCTGGCTGCTTGTAACGATTCTTCCGTTTATTTGGGAGATACCGTTCGCTTCCGTGCGCATGTTGTTACTGATGGTGGACTTTCTGAAGTTGCTTCCAGCTCAGTACAAGGTGGTAACCGTCCTTTCATTTACATGATCGATACCGCCATGGGTGGTGTTGTAGATTCATTAGGTGGAATCGAAGTGATGGGTGTTTACACTGATGGTAGTGGTAACCTGCAGCCAATCCCAGGATTTACTGCCTTATTCCAAGGTGATAAAGTAGAAGTAACCGCGGTTGTTGAGCAATACGAAAACAACACCCAGTTAACTACTTTAGATGTAAACTCAGTAACCTTACTTACTTCTGGCGATTTACCCAGCTCGGCTTTCGTTCCTAAGACCCTTCCTTTAGGTGACTTAAACGATGCCCAACGTGTAAACAATGTACAGAGCGGTGAGTACTGGCAAAACAGCTTCGTTGAATTGCAAAACGTAACTGTAGTACAGGTAATTCCTTTCAGTGGAAACCGTGTAAGCTTCAACGTAGCCGATGCTGCTGGTAATGTGATCAACGTTTCTGACCGCTTCCTAGCTCAGAAAACTCCTTCTTTCAGCACCGTAAACCCTAACTCTCCTTCTAACGGAACCGGTTCTTTCGTAGCTCCTTCCGTAGGTACTTTCTACTCTTCTTTAAAAGGTATTGTTCGTCACTCAGGTAACGGATGTACCGGTGGTACTGGTCGTGGTTATGAAATCAACCCATTCGACTCTACCCACTATGAAGTAGGTGCCAGCGCTCCTGCTATTGCCAATGTATTCCACTTCCCTGTAATCCCTACTAGCAGCGATTCAGTATTAATCAGTGCCGACATTTCTGACGCTGATGGTACCATCGATACTGTACAATTATTCTGGAGTGCTAATGGTTCTATGCCTACCGGTTCTTTCAACGCTGTGAACATGAACTTGGCTAGTGGAACTACTTATGAGTACTATGTTCCTGCTCAAGCTAACAACACTTTGGTACGCTATTATATTCGTGCAGTAGACAACGACGGTTCTGCGGTAATTTTCCCTGCTAGCCCTGCTGCCCAAGCTAATCCTAACTTCAACCACTATGTGGTTCGCGATAATGGTTTACGCATTTTCGATCTTCAGTTTAGTGGAAACGGAACTGGTTCTAGCGTATTCGAAGGTCAAACTGTAACTGTACGTGGTTTCATCACCTCAGCTCGTAAAGATTGTGACTTAGAGTATGTGTACTTACAAGATCCTAATGATACTATCTACGCTGGTATTGCTTTAATTCCTAACCAGGACTTAGACAATGTTTATCGCGATCAGGAAATTCAAGTAACTGGTACCATCCAGGAAACTTACGGTGTTACTTACCTGAACGTAGACAACTACGTAGGTTTGAACAATAGCCAAACCATTATGCCTATCGCTATCGATCCTTCAGATCCTAACCTGGACATGGAGATGTACGAAGGTATGTTGGTATCTTACCAAAACCCTAATGGTGGTAAAATCTACATTACCAATGCTAATGCTGGATTTGCTGAGTACACTGTAGCAACCGATCCTACTTTCGGAAGCAGCCAGTCTTCTCGCGTAATTGCCGGTCGTCAGAGCGGTACCAGTGCTAACTCTAGCCTTTATGTTTCTTTAATTGCTGACTCTAACTATGTAAGCAATGATGGAACTCTTCAGGTACCTGCCGTTATCACCAACACCAGCATGGATATGGATGCTATGCACGGTATCCTTTGGTACAGCTTCGGTAACTACAAATTGATGCCTCGTAACAACTTCGACATTGTGAACTTGAGCACTCCATTAGATACCAATGGATGTAATGTTCCTACCAATGTGAGCATCGAAGAAGTAGCAACTGCTGAAGTGGCCATCTACCCTAACCCAGCCCGCAGCCTCTTCAATATTGAGAGCGCGAATGGAACTATTGAATTCCGTTTAATGGACCTCAATGGTCGTGTGATCTTAAGCAGCAGCGATGCCGCTACCCAGCACGAAGTAAATGTGGCTAATTTAGTGAACGGTGTTTACGTATTAAACACTATCGAAACTAAAACCGGAGCTTCTAACAGCTTTAAAGTTGTTGTAGCCCACTAATAATTTCAGGGAAGCCTTCTCCGGGAGGCTTCCCTTTTTAATTTTCATTCCTATGCCGGGAAAATTAAAATCCATCCTTTGGGGCCTCAGCGCGGTTTTGCTCATCGCAGGCTGTCGCAAAGGCGAAATTGATCGCAATGGTTTACCCGATACCTTCATCAGCTATGAAGCTATCAATCTAAGCGGTCAGAATCGTTTAAACTCCTCTGTTCGCCTTACTTGGTATGGCACCGATGGAGATGGTTATATTTCCGGCTACGAGCTATCACTCGACAATCAGAATTGGGAGTACACCACTACTCAGGATTCTGTTTTCCTATTTGACATTCCTCCGGGTCAGGACTCTGCTGATATCAGCTTCTTCGTACGTGCCATTGATAATGATGGTAATATCGATCCCAGCCCGGCTTTCTTAAAAGTTCCACTGATCAACACTCCGCCAGATGCGGCTTTCTTAGACGATCGTGGACCATCTGATACTGCTTTTATTGCTGCCACTTTCTTTTGGCAAGCTTCCGACCCCGATGGGGACAATACCCTCAAAGCAGTAGAGATGAAAATCAATGAGGGCGACTGGGTTGAAATCGACCGCAGTCAAAACCTCATCACCTTCTTGGCTGATACCTCTATTCAAAACGGTGAAGCCAGTGCTGAAATCTATTACGGACAATCAACGGCCGCAGCACCTTACAACATTAACGGATTAAAAGTAAACGACACCAACCGTGTTTACATCCGCTCTATCGACATTGCAGATGCAATTAGCGATGTCGATACCTCTGAAGTTTTCTACTTCCGCCCTAAAACCAGCGGCGTAAATATGCTTTGGGTTTCCGGTCATAATGCCGGTATTAAAAACCAGTACAAAGGATACCTTCAAAGCAATAATCTCAATTACGATCTCTTGAACTTTGGCTATGCCCAAGGAGCGAATCTCCCAAAGTATTTTGATCCAACCGTTCAATTGATCTTTAAACAATATCAGCAGGCCTTTTTAAACTTGCCTTCTACCAATTTCCGTAATTCGGTTACCGGTGATGAAAAACCTCTTATCGACTATCTGGCGCCGGTTATTCAGCGCTTTACGGATAATGGTGGTAAATACTTCCTCACCACTCAATTAACCAGCACTCAGGATCTCAGTGAATCTCGCTCGGTATATCCCATTGATGATATCGTAGTATCAACCGTTCCGGGTTCGCAAGCGCGTATTACTACCGATTCGGCTTTGGTAAATTTGGTGGACACCACCTTATATCCTGAATTGGCTCCCACCAATGTAGAGTTTGGCGTTGTGCCCATGGTGGCTTCTGCCGATGCCCAGAATTTTTACTATGCTCAAATTACGCGCTTCCGCGGATGGAATGGCAGCTCTCAAGTAGTAGCCGCCGTTCGTCGTCGCAATTCTAAAATCTCCCAGGTATTCTTCTGCATGGAGCTTCATCGCTTTGAACGGAATGCCGGTGCTATTGAACAATTAATCGGTGAAATCTTCGATAATGAATTCTAAGCTCCTTTACCGTCTTCTGGCCTTCCTGTTTTTAGGCCTCAGCCTCCAGGCTCAAAGCGAAGAAAAAGCCTCCTTAAGTGGAGTGATCACCGATGCCAAAAGCGGGGAAACCTTACCCGGTGCCAATGTGCTTTTGGTAGGAACCTATTTGGGCGCCGCAGCGGATATCAATGGTAATTATGTAATCAATGGAATTAAGGCCCAGGATTACACCATTAAGGTTCAGTTTATCGGTTATGAAACCAAGCTTTTTACCGGCATCTCCTTTGAGCCCGGCGAAAGCAAGGTGCTCAATATCGAATTACGTGAACAACGCGAATCTCTTAATGAGGTAACCATTGTTGGTAAGAAGGAACAAATTAGCCTTGAGAAAGCCAGCAGTGAAGTAACCATCAGTCAGGAGCAAATCTCGCAGATGAATGTACGCGATGTGCAGGAAGTACTGCAGATGCAAGCTGGGGTGATTAAAACTCAGGATGGTTTGCAAATCCGTGGTGCTCGGGTTTACGAAACCGAGTACATCGTTGATGGTATTTCTGCCCAAGATCCACTAGCCGGTACTGGTTTTGGTGTGGATGTAAATTCGAGCTCCGTGGCCAGTGTAGACCTTATCACGGGTGGTGTGGGTGCCGAATTTGGTGGAGGTAGCTCCGGGGTAGTTAATACCCGCATCCGCGAAGGAGGCGAGAAATTCCAAATTAGTGGTCGCTATCAGCGTGATAACCTTGGAAATTCCGATATCGCCAGTAGCTTTAATACCGATCGCTTCGAACTGAATGTTGGTTCTCCTATTCCCGGCACTCAAAAAAAATTGACGCTGTTTGCCAGTATCTCGGCCTATATGACCGACGAATATTTCGGAGCTACAGCCGATCAATTGGAAAGCTCACTCTTTAGTGCCAATCCCGAATTTTGGGCACCGCGCTATACCAACTCCTACACTAATACCATTAAGCTAGCTTATAAACTGCGCTCTGGCACCAAATTGACCTTAACCAATCAGCATTCGCTGAACATCAACCAGAATACCCGTACGCTGCAAATTGTAGGTTTTGACGCCATCTTAACGCCGGGTTTCCAATACAACCGCAGCAATAATTTGGACAATGCAACCACTTATACGCATCACTCCAATTTAACGGCCTTAAACCTCAATCACCTTATCACTAAAAACTGGGGACTGAGTGTTTCAGTAGGTCGCTTATTCACTAATTTGCGCGCCGATGCTAATGGTCGTCCTTTCCGTACCGAAACGGTCGATCAGATCTTAGATGAACAACACATCATCTCCTCTCCCATTGAAATCTTTAACCCGGGCGATCCTCGTGGTATTTACTACGTATCTGTAGGTGACGGATTAATCAACAATGGTGGTATTACCCCTACCTGGCACGATCACTATGTGGAAGAATACAGTGTAAATGGCAAAGCCACCTGGATTCCGGATAACAAACAACATGAGTTAAGCTTCGGGCTCCAAAACACTTTTACCGAATACCAATGGGTAGATGTTACCCGTCCTTGGGTAGGTGCCCCGATTAAGATCAACGACAGTACCTACACCCAATCAGTAAGCATTGGTTCAAGCAATGATATCTGGTCGGTAAACCCCATCGAAACCGGTTTATTTGTACAAGATCGCATTAGCTATAAAGGGATTATTGCTACCCTCGGGCTGCGATTAAACATGTGGGCTCCCGGTAAATTTGTGGATGATGCTGTAAATGATCCTAGCGCTCCGGTAATTGATCAGGTACGCGAAGATTATCTCGCTAAAACCAGCGAGGTATTTGGTTTACGGTGGAAAGCACGCTTACTGCCTAAAATCAATGTGAGCTTCCCGGTAACGGAAAATAATGTGCTCTACTTTAACTACGGGCATAGCATGCGTTTACCTCACCCTCGTTTCATTTATGCCGGATTAGACCCCACCTATCAGGATCGTTCTTTCCTGGCTAGCTTGGGTAACCCCGATTTGGATCCAGAGGTGAATGTGAGCTACGAGATTGGATTGAAATCCAAATTGAATAAGGATTTGGCCATGAGCCTTACCGCCTTTAACAATAACCGTTTCGATTATATCGTATCCCGTCGGGTAATTGTGGCAGATCAAACGGGTCGTCCAACTACCAAGAACTTCTACATCAATCAGGATTATGCCAATATCTACGGTGTAGAATTAGGACTTAATTACCGGATTGGTCGCTATTTAAACAGCTTTGCCAATATTGGCTATCAGGTGGCTCGTGGTAAGTCGAACTCAGCCCGCGAATCCAGCTTACAGATTGAACAAAACGGAGAGGTATCTTTAAGTCGTGAGCAGTATTTAGCCTTCGACCGCCCTTGGAACATCAATACCGGAATCATCTTTGCACCGGATAGCACCCTTCCAATCTTAGGGATGAACTGGACTGGCTTTAGCGCCTTTCTGTCTTATCAATTTACCTCGGGTTTCCGCTACACTCCACAGCAATTAACCCGCACCAACGAATTAGGTCGTCCTATTTATGAGCCTATCGTTGATCAGTATTTGCAAAATCAAGCCAAACCCTGGCATAATATCGATTTGAAATTAAGCTACAATCTACCCCTGGGTATGAAGCGTGGCAAAGGAGTTTCCCTCAGTGTGGAAATCCGAAACCTGGCCAATGCCAAGAATTCTCAAATCATTAATCCGGTTACGGGTGAAGCTTATGAATACGGAGACGATGTGCCCATTACCTGGCGCGATCCACGTTACAGTGGCCCCCAGGAAAGTGGAGTAGATCCTCGCAACCCGGCAAGATATCTGGCCCCTCGACAAATTTTATACGGAATCGAATTTCGCTTTTAGGAGATGAAGAAATTAGCACTATACCTCTTTGCCCTCCTGTGTAGCTTTTCAGCCACAGCTCAAATCCTACCTAATTACGGTGGGGAGCGAGCAGGACTTTCAGCCTTGAGCTTTTTGAAAAACGATATGAGCACCCGCTCTTTAGGTTTAGCTGGCACCAGCCTGGCCTTGGAAGGTGATGCTTACTCGGTGATGAACAATCCCGCGGCTCTAACCGAATTGAAATCGACCACCTATGCCTTGAGTCACCTCTTTTTAGGTGGAGGGGTAAACCAATCTTTTGCTGCCGCGAACTTCCCGATGAAGGATCGTACCAGTACCTTGAGCTTTAGCATTAATGCATTGAACTCTGGCGATATGGAAGAACGCACCGAATTTCAACCCATGGGTACCGGTCGTCAGGTGTCGGTGGCCAATATCGCGGTAGGTGCCACCTATGCTCGTCAGCTTTCCGCCTTATTTAGTGCTGCGGTAAGTGTAAAATACATTTACGAAGGAGTGGCCGGTTTCCACAACAGCAATGCCACGGTAGACCTTGCTTTCTTATACCGCACGGATTTCCGCGACTTAAAGTTTGCAGCCATGGTACAGAACTTTGGCGGTAATTCCTCTTTAGGTAGTGATGGCGATATCCCCACCACATTTAACCGCAGTACCGGAATTGGTCTGGAAGCCAATGTGGTTCCTACCATTTTCAAATTAGGAATTAGCATGGTACCTTGGAAGAAAGGGGATCACAGCTTATTGACCGCCTTACAATTGAATCATCCTAATGACAATGCCGAGAACTATTCAGCCGGAATTGAATACCATTGGAAAGAGATTTTTTACGCCCGCGCTGGCTATCGTATTAGCGTGCGTCACCGTCATATTCCCACCTTCGGAATTGGAGTACGCAGTCGTTTAGGACAGCATCCTTTCTATATCGATTATGCTGCCAATCCTACCAACTTTATTGGCATACAACACAGCATTGGACTACGTTTTCAAATTTTAAAAATCGCTGACCGCTCATGAAAAAGTCTGTCTTATTCAGCATTTTGATTTCAGCGCTGGCCCTGGTTTCTTGCGAAGATTACCTGGGTAAAAAAACCGATCTCGATTTTATCGATGTACCGCCAGACAATAGCGTGCGTGAGATTGCCTATGTTCCCATCCTTCCTATACTTAGCGATTTTGATCGCCCCAGCGATGTATGCGCCGGTTTCGACGGTTTGATCTACGTGGTAGATGAAGGCAGCGAAGAGGTAGTAGCCATGGATGAGTCTGGTCGTATCCTCGGACGTAAATCGGTTCCCGGAGCTCGCAGTGTGATTCAAGATCGTCGCTTTGACCTATTGGTTATTGGTACTTCAGACTCCCTTTACAATTCAGGTAATGGCGATACTTTATTGACTTTCTCTACCATCTATCGACTAAGAATGGTAGGTACCGGTGGCTATGCTATTAGCAATGCCCAGATCGTAAACAAGATCGTACATCCTTTTTACTATACACAAAGTAATCCGGTGCGTCGTACCAATGATTTTGTACGCTTCAACAATATTGGCATCATCGGCAATAGCCAAGATCCCAATCGAAATAACCAGTATTATGTGAGTCGCCAATATGTGCGCAATCCGGATCCGGATCCCAATAATCCTGAAATAAGCAGTGGCCCCTTAGGCCCCAATGACGCTGTACTTTATTTTGGTAATGATGATGTATTGATTTCCCCCATTTCAGTGCAAACTGCTTCGGGCTTTTTCAACGACTTTTTTGAGCATCCTTCGGGCATCACAACCCTTACTCAGCCCCCTCAGTTTGGAGCGCAAACCAGTAGCGATTTCCTTTACACCTCTTTGGAAGAAGACAATGCCTTAAAGGTGCAATACATCGAATTTGCCGAAACTGAATTTGGTGCGGAATACCGTCCTCGCATTTTAGCATCTGGAGACACCAGTCAGGCCGATGGCTTTATCAATTCACCCAACAAGTTCCGTCAACCTACCGACATCACTTATGCTGGCGATGGAACTCAATACCTCTTTGTGGTAGATCGGGAAACCGACTCTCTGTATCAATTCTCTTTTACGGGTTTTGAAGGGGTTCGTCCTCCCGCAGCGGCCGGGGTAGATCGCTTTGTAAAAACCAGCTTCGGTGGTACCGGTGGTGGACTGATGCAGTTTAATGATCCGGTGGCAGTTGCTTACTTTAATCAAATCGTATATGTAGCTGATGCTGGCAATGGCCGGATTATGCGTTATAAGCTTACTTTGGATTTCGATTAATCAATCAAGTGCACCTTCACTCAATAAGTCGCAGACTGAACTAAGCACCTTGGGCAGATTGAGTGGAAAAAACTACATTTGGGAAATTAGTATGCGGAAATATCTCTACATAGCAGTACTTTTCTTGGGCTTCGGCCTCGGATCAGCCTGGGCCCAATCTCCTCACGGAACTGGTTCCAGCGCTTCCAATTCTGCTTTGTGCCCCCTGTACATTCCCAATGCTTTTACTCCTAATGGCGATAATATCAACGATCGCTTTGAACTGCGCATCAGTGAAAACTGCGAACTGGTAAAATTCTCCCTGCAGGTTTTTGACCGTTGGGGACGGATGGTCTACCAAAGCAATACCATTGATGCCGAAAAAGCCTGGGACGGAAGATTCGAAAATGAAGATTTGCAACAAGGTGTTTACCTCTTTAAGCTTAGTGCTGAAATGGTAAATTACAACAATAGCAAAGCGGATCCCGTTAAGTACAACAAACAGGGTTCAGTGGTCCTTATTCGCTAAACATGCGCGTACTTCTTTTTCTGATTTTAATTCCCTTTTTAAGCCTAGCTCAAAAGCAAAAGTTGAGCATTAAGATTGAAGGCCTAGAACGTATTGAAGGAAAAATAATGCTGCGGGTTAAGAATGCCCAAGGTGAGATCATCCTCAAATACAGTCAAAAGGTAGATGAGATTCCCGAACTTATTCAATTGGAACTAGCCCCTGGCACCTATGCTATTGCTTGTTTCCACGATGCCAACGATAATGATAAGATCGACCGCAATTTTGCCGGTCTGCCAACTGAAATTTATGCTTTCAGCAATAATGTTCGTGGCACCTTTGGCCCGCCCGATTTAGCGGATCAACTCTTTGAATTTAAAACGGCTAAAACCATCAGCCTCCGCCTGGAATGAAATATTTCGCCCCTTTGCTCTTCCTCCTTTGCTTCAGTGCGCAGGCACAGGAAAGACTACAGGGTGATTATTTATGGTTTGCCCTCGGAGGCAGCCTCGACCAGTTTAAAGACGATTATATCTCCCCCAATACTTATCGCGGCTTATCCGGAAATCTAGCCTTGGGCTGGCATACCTATAAAGGCCATTGGATGAATAATCTCGACATCAGTGGCTTGGAGGGACGCCAAAAGCCCGCAAATTATCCTGATCAACTTAGCCGAACCACCAGCCTAGGTTTTCGAGGCCATTACAGTCTGCGCTACCGAGTGCATGAGAAAGGGAAACACCAATTTCTAGCCGGAGTCTACAGTCAAAATATCTTTATCCTCCGCACTCACAATCAGTATAATAATAGCGCTCAAAGCTTTAGTGGTTTCTTCGGCTATGGCCCCAGCCTGGCTTATACCTATAGTCGAACCACCAAAATATGGGGTCGGGATTGGCATTGGTCCTGGCAGAGTGAATGGAACATTCCTTTGGGCACCTATATTCTCAGACCGAATTATATTCGACAATATAGTGGTGGAGAGATTGCCGATCGTGGACATCATTTTTGGGGCGACACTTGGCAGACTGATTTTCGCCACAGCCTGATCTGGCATCGCAGCAATGGCAATCAAATTCGATTGATGTACCAATGGGAGTACTTCCAAACCAAGCGCTTTAACCCTTCCTATAATGGAGGGCATTTACTAAGCCTGCAAGTCTTTTATAAGCTATGAGAAAGTGGTTCCTACCTATTGCCCTGCTGCTCTTGCTTAACCTTTCCTGCGAGCGCAGTTTAATGCCCGAAGATCCGGGAGCCTCTCCCCAAGCTAATTTTGAAAGCCTGGTTGAAACGGTTGGCAACAAATACAGTTTCTTCCAAATCAAGAACATCAACTGGGAGCAAATCAGCGCCATTCAAAGAGCCCGTGTACATTCGAATATGAGCGATGAAGAACTCTTTGAGGTGCTGGATACCTTGCTCTATCAATTGCGAGATGGCCATGTCAATTTAGTAGCACCCTTCGATTTAAATCGCAATTGGTCCTGGTACCTGAACTCTCCCGATAATTTTGATGAGCAAGTATTGGAACGTCAGTATTTAGGCTCGGATTATCGCATTATGAATGGCTTCCGCTATCGCTATCTGCGAGACAGTATTGGCTATATCCATTACAGCAGTTTTAGCTCTGGCTTTACTGAAACGCAAATGGACTTATTATTTAAGTACTTCGCGAATGCCAAAGGCCTAATTCTCGACTTGCGTAACAATGGCGGTGGCAGCCTCAATAATACCTATCGCCTGGCTTCGCGTTTCCTTACCGAAAGCACCACAGTCTTAATCAGCGATGAAAAAACCGGTCCCGGTGCCAATGATTTTGGGAATGCCGTATCCATCGGATTAAGCCCCAGCGGCAATTATCACTTTAGCAAACCAGTAGTGCTGCTTAGCAATCGACGTTGTTATTCTGCTACCAACACCTTTACGGCTATTAGCAAATCCATACCGCATATCTACCATATGGGAGATACCACTGGAGGTGGCGGAGGCATACCCATAGATTTTGAATTACCCAATGGCTGGCGTTATCGTTTCTCGGCCACCCGCAGCTTTACCCCCGATGGCTTTAATATCGAAATGGGGCTTCCGCCGGATAGCGCTTTTAACCTCGATCCTCTGCAATTACAACAGGGCTATGACGCCTATATCGAAGAAGCCCTAAAGCGACTCGACTAAGCTTCCGGGTCCTCAATCCAAGAGCTATACATAATGTAATTATTGGCGATACGATTGATCTCTCCGGATATTAGTTCAGGGGTAATATCCTTCACTTTCTTAGCGGGCACCCCGGCGAAAATACTGCCACTGGGAATATGCGTTCCCTCTAAAACTACCGCGCCAGCTGCCACAATGCTATTGCTTTCCACTACGCAGGCATCCATTACAATGGCACCCATTCCAATCAAAACATTATCATGAATAGTACAACCATGTACTATGGCATTATGACCAATGGAAACATTATTACCGATTACTAAGGGGTGCTTCTGATAGGTACAATGTAAGGTGGCATTATCCTGCACATTTACCTTATCCCCCATTTTTATATAGTGTACATCGCCACGCGCCACGCTATTAAACCAAAAGCTGCATTGCTTACCACATTGAATATCTCCTACTAAGGTGGCATTATCTGCCACAAAGCAATCTTCGCCTAATTGTGGCACCTTGCCTTTCACTGCTTTAATCAAAGCCATATTGATTCTCTTTATGTGCTCAAATTAAAGACAAATGAACGGCCCTCGGAAATTGGGCACCTGCTATCTTTGCAAAAAATTATTCCCATGGATACGGCCAAAGTTCCCGTTAGCGTATATGCAGAAATGACCCCAAATCCCACCGTGCTTAAGTTTGTGGCAAACAAGCCATTGGTATCGGTAGATTCGGTAGAGTTTCGCAATATCGAAGAAGCCCAGCCTTCGCCTTTGGCCACCAAGCTTTTTCACTTCCCCTTTGTGAAGGAGGTATTTATCAGCTCCAATTACGTTGCTATTAGCAAATACGACATCGTTGAATGGGATGAAGTTACCCTGGAGCTACGTGAGCTTATCCGCGACTTTCTAGCGGAAGGTGGAATCGTATTAAATGAAGCCGCTTTAAAAGCTAAGGAAGAGGAAGCTTCTGAGGAAACAAGCGAAGCTCAAAGCGGATACATTCATCCTGAAGAGAAAGCTAAGGAAGATTGGGATGCCATCGATACCAAAATCGTTTCCTTATTGGAAGAATATGTAAAACCCGCTGTTGCCAATGACGGAGGTAATATCAAATTCTTAAACCATAAGGATGGCGTAGTTAGCGTATTATTACAAGGTGCTTGCAGTGGCTGCCCTAGTAGTACCGCTACCCTAAAGCAAGGTATTGAAGCCATGCTTCAAAACTTCTTACCCGGCCAAATTAAGGCGGTGCAAGCCGTTAATGGCTAGGAAATAAAAAACTGAATTTTAGTCGAAACGAATTAGGCGCTCAAGCTCGCGTTGCCATACAGCTTTAAGCTGCGAAGGTGAGCGCGAATAGCTTGACCTAAGGTTCTGTGCTCGTAATAGGGCAAATTGAATTCCTGCGCAGTTTTCTTCACGATCTCGCTTAAAGCTGGATAGTGAATATGACAGATATGCGGGAATAAGTGGTGTTCTACCTGGAAATTAAGTCCACCAACAAACCAACCTACCAGTTTATTGCCACGAGCAAAATCAGAGGTTGTTTTTAATTGGTGTGCTAAGAACTCATCATCCATTGCTTTGTCATCCTCAGGAATATGGGCTACCTGAACATGATCTACCACATGCGCAAGCTGGAATACAAAGCTCAGTACAAAACCGGCAATGAGGTGCATAATCACAAATCCTAATACGGCAATGTACCAGGGCACAGCCAGGAATACGATGGGCAATACTAAGAACAAGCCGAAATAAAGAACCTTCGTATAAATCAATTTAATCCACTCTTGACGAAGAGCATCATCACTCAATTTGGCTACACCAGTCTTCTGGTAGCGGATCAATTGTGAAAAATCCTTCATCACCACCCAATTGAGGGTCAATAAGCTGTACAATAGAGGGGCATACCAAACCTGGTAGCGATGACGCTTATGTAAAGGCTGATCAGGATGCAAACGCAATAAACCATGCGTATCCAAATCATCATCCAAACCATCGATATTGGTATAGGTATGGTGTAATACATTGTGCTGTAATCTCCAGGTGGTAAGGTTACCGGAAATCAGATAAATACTGGAAGCAATAAAATCGTTCACCTTAGGACTGCGATGGTAAGCGCCATGGGCGGCATCGTGCATTACCGACATTCCAACTCCAGACATGCCCATTCCCATAATGGCAAAGAGACCTAAAACGGCCCAAGGTCCGGGATTAAAGATGAAAAGAGCCAAATAGGGAAGAAAATACATAGCTAACATCGCTACGGTCTTCATGAACATCGCCGTATTGGCTTTGGGGTTTAAGGATTTCTCCTTAAAATATTGATTTACTCTGCTTCTTAAAGTCTTGCTGAATGAGAGGGAATCTGCTTTTGGGAATCGAACTTTTTGCAGAGGGTAAGTGCTTTCGGGCATACGAATATTTTCATGGCTAAAATAAGAAGGAAGATTAACTTCGCTAACTGAAATCTTAAGATTTAACAAGATGTTGAAACGTATCGATCCCAGCCAAACCAAAGCTTGGACTCAATTGGAAAGCAAAGCACGGGAAATGAGGGAAAAACACCTCAAAGATCTCTTTGCGGAGGATCCGAATCGCTTCGAAAAAATGAAAAGAGAGCATAAAGATTTGCTCTTTGATTTCTCCAAGAACCTTATTGATGCTGAAAGCTTAGAGCTGTTGGAGGAACTTTTCAGCGAATGTGGCGTGAAAGAAGGAATTCAAGCCATGTTAAGCGGTGAAAAAATTAATGAAACGGAAGGTAGAGCAGTACTGCATACGGCCCTTCGAAATTTCAGTGATGAAGAGATTTTAGTAGATGGTCAATCCGTAAATGAGGATATCGAAAAAGTGCTGGAGCAAATGCAGGACTTTTCGGACCTGATCATTTCCGGCAACTGGAAAGGTTACAGTGGCAAAACCATTAAGCATATTGTGAATATCGGCATCGGCGGAAGCGACCTTGGTCCTTTGATGGTTTATGAAGCCTTAAAGCCTTATCACAATCATTTACGTTGCCATTATGTTTCCAATGTCGATGGCGCGCATATTAATGAGACCTTAAAAGATCTTGATCCGGAGCAGACTTTGTTCATTATTGCTAGTAAAACCTTTACTACCCAAGAGACCATGACCAATGCTCGATCGGCACGAGAATGGTTCTTGCGCAGCAATGCCTCCGAAAATGATATCGCCAAGCATTTTGTGGCCGTTTCTACCAATCGGGAGAAGGTAATTGACTTTGGCATTGACCCTACCAATATGTTCGTGTTTTGGGATTGGGTTGGAGGCCGCTATTCCGTTTGGAGTGCCATTGGCCTTAGCCTGGCCTGCGGATTAGGTTATAAGAACTTCGAAAAATTCTTGCGCGGGGCTCATAGTATGGATCGCCATCTGGCGGAAGCCGACTTTAAGAATAATATCCCCATGCAAATGGCCGCCTTAGGCATTTGGTATGTCAACTTTATGGGGGCAGAAAGTGAGGCCATTATCCCTTACGATCAAAACATGCATCGCTTTGCCGCCTATTTCCAACAAGGAAATATGGAAAGTAATGGCAAATACATCGATCGCAATGGCCAAAAAGTAAGCTATGCCACAGGCCCCATTATTTGGGGAGAACCTGGTACCAATGGTCAGCATGCCTTCTTCCAATTAATGCATCAAGGTACCCGCTTTATTCCGGCTGATTTTATTGGCTTCGCCGAGAGTCATTATACTATGGGAGATCATCATTTAAAGTTGTTATCCAATTTCTTGGCGCAAACCGAAGCTTTAATGATTGGCAAAACAAAAGAAGAGGTAGAAGCGGAAATGAAAGCTAAGGGAAGCAGTGAAGAGGAAATTGCCAAGATTGCTCCCTATCGGGTATTCGAAGGCAACCGCCCCACTACTTCTATCCTGGGTCAGAAATCAGATCCTGAGAGCTTGGGTGCCCTGATTGCCGCTTATGAGCACAAAATATTCATACAAGGTCTTGTTTGGAATATTTACTCCTTTGATCAATGGGGAGTTGAACTCGGAAAAGCCTTAGCAAACACCATCCTACCGCTGCTTTCAGAGGGAGGTGAAATTGACAAAGATGCTAGTACTAAAGGATTAATTACCTACATTAGAAACCGCAGAGGGATAAAAGGATAAAAAAAAGATGAAAAAGTGGAGCTTTATCTTGCTTGCAGTCACATTACTGTCATCTTGCAATCAAGAAATTAAGGAAGAAAATGCCCGTTTAAAGGCTGAATTAGACTCCTTACGTACGGAAAGTGTTGATCAAGATTCTACGATCAGCGATTTCATGACAACTTTCCAACAAGTTCAAGACAATTTAAGCAGTATCAGAGAGCGCGAAGAATCGATTCGCGAAGTTTCGGAAGGCGGCCTAGAAAATGAAGGCTCTACCCGCGACAAGCTAATTTCTGATATTGAAGCTATCAACTCCTTAATCGAAAAGAATAAAGGAGCTATTGATGACTTACGTCGCAAATTGGCTTCCAGTCGTGGCGAAAATCGGAAGTACCTGAAAATGGTCGAAAACTTGAATCGTCAGATTGAACTGAAAAATGAGCAAGTGGCCGAGTTATATGGCCAACTGGAGCAAGCCAATTTCAAAGTATCGCAACTAAGTTCTAAAGTTGGATTACTCACTGAAACCGGAATGGCTCAGAAAAAGGTAATCGAACAACAAGACTCCGAATTGAATACGGCTTATTACACCATGGGCACTTATGAAGAATTAAAAGAGGCCGGTGTAGTAGATAAAGAAGGAGGATTTATTGGAATCGGAAGAACTGAAACTCTGGCCAAAGACTTTAACACCTCTTATTTTACTAAGATCGATATCCGCAATTCTACCGAGCTCAGTTTTAACGGTGAGTATAAAAAAGTGGAAATAATCACAAACCACTCGACCGAATCATACGTATATGAGGAGGACAACGAATTCAAAAAAGCGCTAAAGATTACGAATCCAACAGAGTTCTGGAAAAACTCCAAGTATCTGGTAATTCTTTTGGACAAATAATCTTCTGCTCCTATCCACCTCTAAAGGAGCGTTTATACAATTATGAAGGTTAGTAATAAGAGTTTCTTCAATATCATGAAATGGCTCGTGCGATTGCTCGTGGGCTTTATTTTCCTTGATTTTGGATTATCTATGTTAGCTGGCAGTTTGTCCAGCATCTTCGAGCATCATGAATTGGCATTATTCTCGGCGGTTGCCATTCTATTATTGGCAGTATTGCGGTTTTCATTTTTCTCTTATGAAGATGAATATGAAATTATCCATATAGATACCCGCAGCTTGGTCTTTGGTTTTTTAGAAAGTCCACGCCACCGTCATTATGAATTTGCCAAAATCATTTTAGCTGATTATAAAATTGAAAAGGGATTACTCAAGTATCGACTTACCTTAACGGTAAACTCGAGCTCTGGTGATAAGAAATTACGTCATTTTGACCTCTATTTCCTTAGCAAGGATAAGCAGGAATACGTGGAGAAATCACTTCAACAAGTGCTCGAAAACAATAGTAAACTCTAGAAGGCGGAGCCTGCCCCTCTTTGATTAACTTTGCAGTAAAATTGCAAAGATGATTACTGGAT
Organism: Croceimicrobium hydrocarbonivorans; assembly: GCF_014524565.1. Classification (NCBI taxonomy): domain Bacteria; kingdom Pseudomonadati; phylum Bacteroidota; class Flavobacteriia; order Flavobacteriales; family Owenweeksiaceae; genus Croceimicrobium; species Croceimicrobium hydrocarbonivorans. The sequence goes on from NZ_CP060139.1 coordinate 1,350,284, forward strand.
TACAGCACCTGCACTCTGGATTACCTTATTTACTTCTCCCCCTTTTATTGATCAGTTGTATTGTATTCTGGATGCGTTCCGGAAATGGTGCCAGCTTCGGTAAAAGCGATAAGCGATTAGCTTTAATCACCCTGATCCTGAGTCATCTTCAACTTGTTTTCGGACTATTATTATACTTTACCGGCCCTAAGGGCTTTAACTACACATCCGTTTCCGGCTTTATGAAGGATTCGGTAATGCGACTGTACGCGGTTGAACATATTGCGGTGATGTTGATTAGTATTACCTTAATCACCATCGGATATTCCCGTGCAAAGCGAAGCAGCGATAACACTAAAAAATTCCGTGGCCTGGCTATATTCTACAGCCTGGGCTTGCTGCTCATCTTGTCGCGTATCCCTTGGGATGCCTGGCTTTCTTAATTTATGATTGAAACCAAAAAGAAACGTACCGACCTCCGTGAGCGTGCGGTATTGATTGGGGTAATTACCACCTTTCAAAGTGAAGAAAAAGTCGCTGAGTACCTGGACGAATTAGCCTTTTTGGCGGATACGGCCGGAGCAGACTCAATGAAGCGCTTCACTCAAAAACTCGATTCGCCAAATCCCAAGACCTTTTTGGGAAGTGGAAAAATTGAAGAAATCGCCGCTTATATCAAAGCGGAAGATATAGATCTGGCCATTTTTGATGATGAGCTCTCCCCTTCTCAATTGAAGAATGTGGAGCGCATTTTCGAAATTAAAGTACTGGATCGTACTAACCTGATTCTCGACATCTTCGCGGCCCGGGCCCAAACCTCTTATGCTCGCACCCAAGTTGAGCTAGCTCAGTATCAATACCTATTACCTCGCTTAACCAATATGTGGACTCACTTGAGTAAACAAAAAGGGGGTATTGGGATGAAAGGTCCTGGTGAGCGAGAGATCGAAACCGACCGTCGGATTGTGCGCGATAAAATCAGTTTGCTAAAAAAGCAACTGCAAAAAATCGACAAGCAAATGGCCATACAGCGCTCCAACCGGGCCAGTATGGTACGTGTTGCCTTGGTGGGTTACACGAACGTAGGGAAATCAACCCTGATGAACCTCTTGAGTAAATCAGAGGTTTTTGCTGAGAATAAACTCTTTGCCACCCTGGATACTACAGTGCGAAAAGTGGTAATACACAACCTGCCCTTCTTAATGTCGGATACGGTAGGTTTCATCCGCAAATTGCCTACCCAATTGGTGGAATCCTTTAAATCTACCCTCGACGAAGTGCGAGAAGCAGATGTACTCCTACATGTGGTAGATATTTCGCATCCCAATTTTGAAGATCATATCAGCACTGTGGATCGCACCATCGCAGAGATTGACGGGCGGGAAAAACCCACCATTATGATCTTCAATAAAATTGATGCTTATGTTCCTGAGCACCGTGACCCGGATGACCTTCAGGAACCGGAAAACAACCGACATTTGACCTTAGAAGAATGGAAGTCGACCTGGTTTGCGCGTACCGATCGTCAGGCGATTTTCATCTCAGCCACGGAAAAAGAAAATATCGAAGACCTGCGGAATCGTTTGTACGAAACCCTGGCCGAAATTCACGCCCGTCGCTACCCGAACAATAATTTCTTGTTTTAAAAACAATAAGATGGCCACGAAAATTAGTAAGAAGGTTAGCCTCGAGTACCATGCTCAAGGTCGGCCGGGAAAAATTGAAGTTATTCCCACTAAACCCAGTAACTCTCAACGTGATCTGTCCATCGCCTATAGCCCTGGAGTGGCAGACCCCTGTTTGGAGATTGCCCGCGATAAAGAAAATGCTTATAAATACACGGCCAAGGGAAACCTGGTAGCCGTAATTTCCAATGGTACTGCGGTACTCGGCTTGGGCGATATCGGCCCAGAGGCCAGCAAACCAGTAATGGAAGGTAAGGGAGTACTCTTTAAAATCTTTGCCGACATCGATGTGTTCGACATTGAGATTAATGAGAAAGATCCAGCCAAATTTGTGGAGCATGTAAAAGCCATCTCCCCCACTTTTGGCGGCATCAATCTTGAAGATATTAAAGCTCCAGAAAGCTTTTACATCGAAGAGCGCTTAAAAGCAGAGTTGGATATTCCGGTGATGCACGACGACCAGCATGGAACGGCCATTATTGCCAGTGCGGCACTTTTAAATGCCACCGAATGTGTAGGCAAAAGCCTGGATAAAATTAAAGTAGTATTTAATGGCGCCGGGGCCAGTGCCACTGCTACTGCCAAACTCTTTATGAGTTTAGGTGTGCAAGAGGAAAACCTCTTAATGGCCGATAGCAAGGGGATTATCAATACCCGCCGAGAAGATCTGAACGAAGAAAAACGATTCTTCGCCCGCAAGACAGAGCACAATACCTTAAGCGATGCTCTGCAACATGCTGATGTTTTTGTAGGCCTTTCGGTGGGAGGAATCCTCACTCCAAAGATGGTACGCTCCATGGCTCAGGATCCCATTGTATTTGCCCTAGCCAATCCTACTCCTGAGATAAACTATCATGAAGCCAAGCAGGCTCGTAAGGATATTATTATTGCTACCGGTCGGTCCGACCATCCTAATCAGGTAAATAATGTTTTAGGTTTCCCCTTCATTTTCCGTGGTGCCCTGGACGTGCGCTCCACCAAGATTAATGAGGAGATGAAGATTGCCGCCGCTAAAGCCATTGCGGAATTGGCCAAGGAACCGGTACCCGAAATTGTGAACCTTGCCTACAATGAGAGCAATTTGCAATTCGGCCGTGATTATATTATTCCGAAGCCCTTCGACCCACGCCTTATTGTTAAAGTGGCCATGGCCGTTGCCAAAGCTGCTATGAAGAGTGGAGTAGCGAAAGAACCCATTCGCAATTGGGATGCTTATAAAGAACATTTACTGAGTCGCTTGGGTCGTGATGATAAATTCATCCGCCTAGCACAGGAAAAAGCGACTAAGAATCCACAGCGAGTGGTTCTGGCAGAAGGCGATGAACTAAAAACTTTAAAGGCCGCCCAAATTGCGGTAGACGAAGGATTGGCTCAACCAATACTATTAGGTCGACGCGAGAAAATCAGTCGCCTGATCGAAGAAAATGGCCTGGAAGATATTTCGCATTTGCCTGTTATTGATCCGCATGAACCTAATGAGCGCGCTGAGGCCTATGCCCAATTGCTCTTCAAGAAACGCCAGCGTAAAGGCATGACCTTATACGAGGCCCGCAAGTATATGCGCGATCGGAATTATTTTGGGGTGGCCATGACCGAAATTGGCGATGCCGATGCTTTTATATCAGGTACTACCCGTCGTTATTCCGAGGTGATTAAACCCATCTTCAAAATTATGGGAACTCGCCCTGGCGTGAGTCGCATTGCGGGAATGTATATTATGCTTACCAAGCGCGGCCCCATGTTCTTTGCGGATACTACCGTAATAAAAGAGCCAACGGTAGAAGAAGTGGTTCAGATTACTCGCCTTCTGGCTGATAATATCCGTCGGATCAATTTAGTCCCTCGTATTGCCCTATTGGGCTACTCCAATTTTGGCAGCAACCAAAGTGATAAGCTTTCGCAAACCATGAGTAAGGCTACCGAAATTTTACATCGTGAAAATCCAGATTTGATTGTGGATGGAGAACTTCAGGCCAATTTTGCTTTGGATCGGGAATTACTCAAAGAGAACTTCCCATTCAGCACCCTGGTAGACCAAAAAGTGAATGCCTTTGTATTCCCCAATTTGGCCGCCGGAAATATTGCTTACAAGATGTTGCAGTCCTTTGAAGCAGCAGAAGCTTTGGGCCCGGTTTTATTGGGAGTAAATCGTCCGGCGCACATATTACAAATGGGGGCTTCGGTGCGGGAAATTGTAAATATGATTACCTTAGCAAGTGTGGATGCACAAACACGCTAATCGAATCTAAACCTCTTAAAATGAACATCTTACTTCCCACCGACTTCTCAGAAAATGCGGACATCGCAACTGAGTACGCTTTTAAACTGGCCGAGAAAAGCCAGGGTAAAGTAACCATATTACACGCCTACGATCTTCCCTACTCAGATCGTTCTATGAGCACTTCGCTTTTGGAAGTGATGAAAGAGAATGCAGAAAGCAATATGAAGGACTATGAGAAAGAGCTTAAAAGCCGCTACTCCACTCCTTTTGAAAGCTTAGTTCGTTTAGGAAACCCTATTCGCTTAATTACGGAAACTTCTCGTTTGGACAGTATCGACATGGTGGTAATGGGAACCAAAGGAGCCAGTGGTTTGGAAGAAGTATTGATCGGATCTAATGCCGCCTCGGTAATTCAAAATACCCAAAAGCCGGTATTGGTAATTCCACCGGTAGCGACTTATACCGATATAAATAAAATCATTTTTGCCACCGACCTTGATCCTAAGGTGAAAGAGCAGCCTTTGCAGAGACTACGAGAATTTGCTCAACTGAATAATTCGAGCATTGATCTGGTTTATGTACAAACGGAGAAAGCTCCAGCGGATGGCAGTCGCAAATTCTATAGCTCCAATTTAGAAGGTGTAAATCATGAATTTACCATCTTAAAAAGTGGAGATATTGAAAAATCCATCAGTGCGGAAGCTGAAAAGGAAAAGGCCAATTTAATTACCGCTATTGCTAAGCGCTATGGTTTCTTTGAGGGACTATTTCACCGCAGCATGACTAATAAATTAGCCTACCACAGCCGCTTGCCTCTTTTGGTACTGCATGAACCAAAATAAATCTCAGACCTTATAGGAGATAGGTCTAAACCCAATGCATGGAGATAAACGCCCTGTATGATTGGCTAAAGCCAAAATCCAAACCCTTACTCATCGCTGGTCCTTGCAGCGTAGAAAGTGAGGAACAAATGATGCGAACCGCAGACTCATTGGCACGAACCGGATTGGTAAGTGCCTTTCGAGGCGGTGTTTGGAAGCCCCGCACCAAACCGGGATCTTTCGAAGGAATCGGCAGCCCTGCCCTAAAATGGTTAAAGGCCGCCGGTACCAAACATCAAATTCCGGTAATCACTGAAGTGGCCAATGCCCGCCATGTGGAAGAAGCACTGGAAGCAGGTATTGACATGCTTTGGATTGGGGCTCGCACCACAGTAAATCCATTTTATGTTCAGGATATTGCGGATGCCTTAAAGGGAACAGACATTCCAGTATTGGTAAAAAACCCCATTCACCCGGAAGTGAAACTCTGGCTGGGTGCTTTGGAACGCCTTAATAATGCAGGTATCCAAAAGCTAGGCGCCATTCACCGTGGCTTCTACGCCTATCAAAGTCAACCCTTCCGCAATGAACCCAAATGGGAAGTGTTCTTCGAATTGCGTCGCCTGGCTCCAGACCTACCGGTAATTTGCGATCCCAGTCATATTGCAGGTCGCAGTGAATTAATTGGTGAAGTTTGTCAATCCGCCCTCGATTTAGGGATGGATGGCTTTATGATCGAATCTCATATTGAGCCACATAAAGCCCTAAGTGATCCGCTGCAACAGTTACGTCCTTATGATCTGGATTTGGTTTATCGTGCCTTGGAGCATCGCGACGAGGCCATTGACGATGAACGCTATATCGCCAAATTAGAAGAGCTACGCTATCAAATAGATAAAGTAGACGCGGAGATCTTAAAATTGATATCACGCCGACAGGAACTGGCCAAAGCTATTGGTCCGGTGAAATACGAAAACCAGGCAACCATTTTTCAGATGAAACGTTGGTTTAAGGTATTGGAAAATCGCAAAGCTCAAGGCCTAAGCCTCGATCTGGAAGATGAATTGGTACATGAACTCTTTCAGTTATTGCATAAATATTCCATTGATACCCAAATCAAGAATCACCACGAATGAAAAAGCTCTTTCTATTCCTCTTAGTCCTTGGGCAAATTAGCCTTAAGGCCCAAAATGTAGACCTAGAAAAATCCAAAGTAAACTTCGAAATTTCCAATTTAGGCTTCAATACCGTAGAAGGGAGCTTCAGTGGATTAGATGGTAAGCTCTATTTAAATATGGATGCGGTGCATAAGTCCATATTAAAGGTTTGCCTGGAAGTAAACAGCATTGAAACAGGTATCGCTAAGAGAGATGAGCATTTAAAAAGTGAAGATTTCTTCTGGCTCGATAAGCATCCTCAAATCTGCTTTAATGGCGATAAATTCAAATACCTGGGCGACCATCACTGGCAAGTAAGCGGCTACCTAAACATTCGAGGGATTTCCAAATACATCACGGTAGCCCTGACCTATAAAGATGATATCCTGGAATGTGAGTTTATGCTCAATCGCTTTGACTATGAACTAGGCTCTGATATCTCTACTTTCACAGCAGGTAAAGAAGTAGAAATCAAGGTTCACTTGGAAAAGAAAGCAGCTTAAGCGCTTCGAAAACATTTATCGCTTTAAGGAGCTCCTGGAGCTTTGTAAATTGCCAGCATGCGTAATGTCCCGGAAATAATCTGGAAGGCGAAGGCCGCGGTTGATCCTATCAAATTAGAAGGCTTGCAAGCGGAATTAGATCTCGATCCTAAAATCCTAACCCTTCTCCTCCAAAGAGGAATTGAAAGCCTGGATCAAGCCATACAGTTTTTTAAACCCAGCTTAGATGAATTGCATGATCCCTTCTTAATGAAGGATATGGATCGGGCAGTTGAAAGAGTTGACCAGGCGGTGAAGGCCGGGGAAAAAATCATGATCTATGGCGATTATGATGTAGATGGAACGACCTCCGTGGCCATGCTTGCCAATTTCATGCATGGGCATTATAGCAATTTCATCACCTATATTCCGGATCGATATCGCGAAGGATATGGAGTTTCTACCGCCGGCATTGACAAGGCTCATGCTGAAAATGCCAGCCTAATTATCGCTTTGGACTGCGGCATTAAGGCGCTGGATAAAGTGGAATACGCCCACAGTTTGGGTATTGATTTTATTATTTGCGATCATCATACCCCCGGCCCAAAGCTTCCGGCCGCCGCTGCAGTATTAGATCCGAAAAGAAAGGATTGTAATTATCCCAATAAGGGGCTCAGTGGTTGTGGAGTAGGATTTAAACTCGCACAGGCCCTTTCCCAGAAATGGCAAATCGATAAATCCGAATGCTGGAAATTATTGGATTTACTGGCTCTAAGCATAGGGGCAGATATTGTTCCTATGACTGGTGAAAATCGAGTATTGGCTTACTATGGCTTGGAAAAGATAAACTCCGATCCATCGGATGGTATTCAAGCTTTATTGCGCACGGCTGGTCAGTTGGATCGTCGCCTAAGTATTGGTGATGTGGTTTTTACCTTAGCGCCCCGCATTAATGCAGCAGGTAGATTGGCCCATGCACAGCAAGCAGTAGACCTTTTGAGGGGAACGGACCTCAGCCTATTACCCGAAATTGCGGATGAAATTGAAATTCGAAATCAGGACCGAAAAAATTTAGATCGGCAAATCACCAAAGAGGCTCTGCATCAAATTGAAAGGGAAATAGCGCCTGAGGCCCTTAGCACGGTTGTATTTCAGGATGATTGGCATAAAGGAGTAATAGGCATTGTAGCCTCAAGACTTATTGAAAACTACTACCGGCCAACGGTGGTCCTTACCCAGTCTGGCGACAAATTAGCGGGATCTGCACGCTCTGTAGAGGGCTTTGATTTATATGATGCCTTAGAAGCTTGTGAGGACTCCCTAATTCAATTCGGTGGACATGCCGCAGCGGCAGGTATGACCTTAAAACCGGAACAGTTAAACGATTTTAAAATTGCCTTTGAGGAAAGCGTTAAGGCGCGCATCACCGATGAGCAAAAGCAAGCCCGCCTAATTTATGACCTGGACATAGAGGCCAGTGATATTGACGCCAAATTTTACCGCCTCATTCAGCGTTTTGCCCCCTTTGGCCCCGATAACCTAGCACCACTTTTACGCTGTCGTAATTTGATAGATCGTGGTTCCCGTACGGTTGGAGATGAAGGCCAGCACCTTAAAATATCGGTGGTAGACCCTGATAGCGGTTTGTGTTTAGAGGGGATCGGTTTTAACTTAGGACCTAAATTAAAGATCCTTAAAAGCCAGCAACCAGTGGCCTTGCTCTTTCATTTGGAATTGAATGTTTTTAGAGGACAAGCCTCCTTACAATTGAGAGTATTAGATATTAAAGCGGATAGCGAATTAGAAGATTGATAATGGAAAAGAAAACAGCATTTATAACAGGTGCCACCAGTGGGATTGGCAAAGCATGTGCGGAGAGGCTTGCTCGCGAAAATTATCGCTTAATCCTATGCGGTCGCCGAGAAGAGCGCTTAGCAGAGCTTGAAAAACAATTAAGCGTTTACACCGATATCCATTGCTTGAGTTTTGATGTTCGCAATGCAGAAGCTGTGTCTAATGCCATTGCTTCTTTGCCCTCCGAATTTCAGAAAATTGACATCCTCATTAATAATGCTGGCAATGCCCATGGCCTGGACCCCATCCAAACGGGAAGTATTGAAGATTGGGATGCAATGCTCGATATTAATGTAAAAGGACTGCTTTATGTAAGTAAGCAGATCATCCCTCAATTCATTGAAAGGAAGGAAGGGCATATCATTAATATTGGTTCCACTGCCGCTAAAGAAGTATATCCCAATGGCAATGTGTATTGCGCTTCCAAACATGCTGTTGATGCCATTAATCAAGGCATGCGCATTGATTTAAACAAGCATAACATTCGGGTAGGAGCGATACACCCTGGCATGGTAGAAACAGAATTCAGTGAGGTTCGCTTTAAAGGAGATCAAGAAAGAGCTTCCAAGGTTTACCAGGGATTCCGTCCATTACAGGCAGAAGATATTGCTGATATCATTGCCTTCGTCATCAGCAGACCTTACCATGTAAATATTGCCGACCTGGTAGTTATGAGCGTAGACCAGGCCAGTTCAACAATCGTAAATAAGCAAGCTTAGGATTGCAATTGAGCCAATCGAACTTTAGGTTCTTTAGGCTCTTCCAAAGGTAATTTCAGGGCATCGATGCGCTTTTTCAAAGGCATCATAAAGTCTTGGAAGCTGGGCATATACTCATCCGTAATAGGCTCTGCTTCCGGTAAATCCTGACTAAGTGGATCCACCTGCTTGCCATTTACCCAAAAACGGTAGCAAACATGGGGTCCTGTGGCCAAGCCAGTGCTACCTACATAACCAATTACATCGCCCTGACGTACTCTAGAGCCTTTGCGAATGCCCTTGGCAAACTTGCTCATGTGTAAGTACTGAGTGGTATAAGTGCTATTGTGACGCACCTTAACATAATTACCATTTCCACGAGTGTAGGCTGCGGCAATTACCTCACCATCGGCAGTAGACATAATGGGCGTACCATGTGGCGCGGCATAGTCTGTACCTAAATGCGGCTTCACGCGCTTCAATACAGGGTGAAAACGACGAGGGTTAAAACGAGAAGAAATACGGAAGAAGTCAAGCGGTGCCTTCAAGAAAGCTTTGCGCAGACTACGACCTTCTTCATCGAAGTAATCGCGATAGGTGGTATCATTATCGTAGAAGAAAGAATAGAAAGAACGACCACTATGATGGAAGTCGGCAGCTAAAATGCGTCCGGTTCCCACCTTAATCGAATCTTGAATATAATTCTCCTCGTAAATCAATTTGAAATAATCACCCGGCTGAATTCGGAAGAAGTCAATGGTCCAGGCATAAACCTTAGAAAGTTCTACCGCTAATGCTGGAGAACCACCTTGATCTAATAAACTTTCATAAAGTGAAGATTCGATTACACCGCTGATGGATTTCTCGCGAACTTCTACATCCTCGGCACCCAGATATACATTTCCGGTATCGCGCAAATCGAAAACCACATAATCAATGGCCGATGGTTTGTACACCATATAGCGAGCCACCTGATTACTATCTAAATTCTCAGCAAAAATGGTGTAGTCCTTACCACTGCGCAGATTGCGCACATCGAAGATATCTTTGTAATTGGTGGCGATTCGGTTGATCATGGAATAATCAATCCCGAAGTTCAGCAGGATATTGCTAAAGCTCTCACCATTGGAAATAACGTTGTCGATAAGCTCAAAAGAATCTACCGGCAAGCCGTATTTCATCTGCACTTCCTTCACCGGAGACAAAGCCTCTTCTTGCTCCTGATTAGTTTCCGGAGCAGGCTCTTCATTCACAAAATTATCAAAGACTCCAAGGTTATTTAAAATAACTAAAGGGGTCGCCAGAATCAATCCTACAAGGACCAATTTTAATCTTAACTGCATAAAAGGTTGTAATAGGTGGTGGTTGCAGGGCCGCAAATATACAAACCCACGGGGGTCTAACGAGCTCCAACTCTGATTATTGCCCCAGTCCCTGCTTTTTCTTTACTTCTTCCAACACTTCGTTTACCCAGGACTTACCCCATTCCTCTTTTTCTTGCTCTGTCCATAATTGTGGATAGAAGATTCGTTTTTGGAAACGAGGGGGTAAATACTTCTGCCAATTGGTTCCACCAGTAGCACGCACATCGGCCGGACGGCGCGCCAGATATACCACAGAAGTTTTATAGTGTTGTAATGGCCAGTACACGTTCACATTTAAATCGAGTAAACGCATTTGGTCTTGTAAGGCTTCATTGGCCTGCTCTTCTTCCGGAAGTTCCAGGTATTTTTGCCAAAGATTAGTATGATAGAATTCCTTGGCATGACGAATAATCATTCCGGAATACTTCTTCTCAAATTGCTTTAGGGTAAGGGTTTTATGACCAGACTCGGCAATAGTCGCTCCCTTTTTCCAATAGATATACTCGTACATCTGCTCGATACTGGGGTCGTGCTCCTTCATCTCATCCCGATGATCTTTATCCACCAGGTTAATCATATCCGTAGCACAGATTTCCACCAAACGATACTGCACCGATTGAAAGCCAGATGCCGGAATCAAAGACATGCGGAATTTTAAGAACTGATGACGATCCATTCCTTGTTCCATAATTCCAAAGGAGCGAGTTAAGGCTTCGAAATAGCGATTTACCCGACTCAATTTTTGAGTCATGGACTCGGCAGTCACCGAATTCTCATCTGCCAATTGACGGAACTCATGCAAGGACAACTTGAAATAGAGTTCTGTAATCTGATGGTACATGATAAAAATCTCCTCATCGGGAATATCAGTGATGGGAGTTTGTAAGGATAACAGGGTATCCAGGTGGATATAATCCCAGTAAGTATTGTAATCCTGGTAAAGTAAACCATCTAGGAAATCCAGTAATTCCTGACCACTAGCCTGGTATTTATCGGCTAATAGATTCAGGCGTTCCTGAATTTCGGGAGTAATCTTTACATCTTGAGGCATGGTCTCTTATTTAGCTCTGTAAAACTATAATAAAAGACCTATTTAAAGCTAAGTTTATGACGAAGACCTTTATAGCCGGTTAACTCCACCCGGATGGAGCCGATGAATAAAGAAGATTCAATCAGTATTGGCACTTTATTCTCGTCATCACTTACGTAGATGGTCATGCCCTCCTCTTCACTAAAGACCCGACCTTCTTGCAATTTAGGACGTAGGGCTAAACAAGAAATATCGCCCCAATCGGTTTCTACATTCTCGCGACCTAATACCACCAATTTAAATGGGAACTGCTCATGATCCAAAAACATGGTGAAGCTGATCTCATCACCCTTCTTCAATTTAGTAGCATCCCAAGAGCGTGCATAGTAAAAGGCACTAATCATATCCTGAGCATACTCCTCATAGCTAAATTCCCCTTTGTGCATGGCTTTAAGGTCGCGCACGGTTTGCTGGTATTGATCAAATATCAGGTGGCGTTCAATTTCATAGCCCCCCTCATTTACATCGCGAATAAACTCCCAGGGCACCATGGCTTCGGTATCGATAAAGCTTTCGTAGCGATCTCGAGTTTTAAAGAACCATTCGGTCATGCCAGTAGTACGGCCGGTTCCCACCACATGGTAGGAAGGTCTGCCGGAGCGCTCCACAATTTCTTTTACTTCTAATTTGGCTTTGCCCGCTTCGATTAAACCGTAGCGAATGCGATACTCGAGCACCTCACCTGGCTTAAAAGCTCTTTGATTGAGGTTTCGTAATTGTTCTACTCTCTGTGCTGCTTGAGGCTTCTCATCCGCCGAAAGGCTGGGCATGGAAGCCAGGGGCACCAGAGTAAGGAGGCTTAAGAAAAGGGCTTTCATGGTTGTTCTTTAAGGAGTCTATTACAAACGTAATGCCAGAGGCTGATGGTATTAAAATCCGAAGAGTTCAGATAAAAATCCGCGGATGGCGCCATACACATCATCCACCGCACTATCATAACCGGGAATCAAATCAATATGATAATACTGCTTGATTTCAAGTAATGCCAAGCCAAATACAATCACCCAAACAATAAGGCCGGCCGACTTAAATAAATAGGAAAAAGCATCCTGGATCAGGAAACGCTTTTGCTCCTTCTTATTCTTTTTGCGTGGAACTATACTGGGTTGGCCGGGCTTCATGCCCCGTAAAGGTACAAGTTGCCCGCAGATAGCGACCAGTCCGAGGGATAGAAATCAAAGGAAGAGCATCCATCCGATTACATAAGAAAGCTATCAGTCCCCAATTTTGAAATGGGGACTTGAAGCAAGTATCTAGAGTACAATATTCACAATACGACCGGGCACCACAATCACCTTGCGGGGAGCCTTACCATCTAAATACTGTTGGGTTTTATCTTCCGCCATTACGGTTTTCTCAACCTCATCTTTCGACATATCCGCCGGAAGGCTAATGGTAAACCGCACCTTGCCATTAAAGGACACTGGATAATTCACGGAGCTTTCTACCAGATACTTTTCCTCATGCTGCGGATATGGCTCCTCATTGATTGACCCAACATTACCCAATCGACTCCAAAGTTCTTCAGCAATATGCGGTGCATAAGGTGAAATCAATATGGGCAATTGCTCTAAAATGGCCTTTTTACTGCACTTCAAATCGGTCAATTCATTCACCGCAATCATAAAGGCACTTACCGAGGTATTGAAGCTGAAATTGGCGATATCTTCATTCAATTTCTTAATCAAGGTGTGCAAGGCTTTCCACTCCTTTTCATTGGGAGCTTCCTCGGTTACATTCCAATTTCCACCTTGATGGTACAAACGCCAAAGCTTTTTTAGGAAATTATGAACTCCGCTAATGCCGGCGGTATTCCAGGGCTTGCTTTGCTCCAATGGTCCCAAGAACATTTCGTAAAGGCGCAGGGTGTCGGCACCATATTGCTCGATAATGTCATCCGGGTTCACCACATTGAACTTGGACTTGGACATTTTCTCCACTTCACGACTCACCTTAAAGCTTCCTTCAAAAACAAACTCTGCATCCTTTAAATCATCTCGCCAGGATTTAAATGCATTTACATCCAATTCGTCCGAAGTGTTTACCAAGCTAACATCCACATGCACCTTTGAGGTTTTATGATCTTTAGCCTGCTCTGCGGAGACGAAAGTGTTTGTCCCTTCAATACGGTGAGCAAAAGCTGAATAGCCCAAAATCATCCCCTGGTTAATCAATTTCTTGAAAGGCTCTTCTTGGTTCAAATAACCTTTATCCACCAGAAATTTATGCCAGAAACGGGTGTATAATAAGTGCCCGGTGGCGTGTTCGGAACCACCGATATAGAGATCCACATTCTGCCAGTAATCCAATTTCTCCCTATCGGCGAAAGCCTCAGTATTGCGAGCATCCATATAACGGAGGTCGTACCAGCTACTGCCTGCCCAACCCGGCATGGTAGTAGTTTCCAAGGGATAGCCTTCACCGGCGGGCACCACTCCTTTATCAGGATGGTAGTTCCACATCGAAGCACGCGCCAATGGTGGCTCACCGTCTTCGGTAGGTAAAAATTTATCTACAGCCGGTAATTCCAGGGGAAGATGTTCCTCCTTCACCCGACGTGGCATATTATCTACATAGTAAATCGGAATGGGCTCTCCCCAATATCGCTGGCGACCGAATACCGCATCGCGCAAGCGGAAGTTAATTTGGGCCTGACCGATTTCTTTTTTCTCAATAGCTTCGATGGCTTTGGCAATGGCTGCCTTCACTTCCAAACCATTCAAGAAATCGCTATTCACCAATTTCCCTTCTTTGGCATCATAAGAAGCTTCCTCCACATTGCCACCACTAACCACTTCCTTAATAGGCAAATCAAAGTGCTTGGCAAAGGCCCAGTCGCGACTGTCGTGCCCGGGCACCGCCATAACGGCTCCGGTGCCGTAACCTGCAAGTACATAGTCCGCAATCCATACCGGTACTTCCTCTCCGCTGAAAGGATGTTTCACATAAGCACCGGTAAATACGCCACTAATGCTTTTCACTTCGGTCATACGATCACGCTCACTTTTGCGAGCCGCTTGCTCTTGATAGGCTTTTACTGCCTCCGCTTGCTCAGGAGTGGTAATCTCATCCACCAAATAATGCTCGGGAGCCAATACCATAAAGCTCACCCCAAAAATCGTATCCGGGCGAGTGGTAAATACTTCAATATTGGCCTCATGATCCTTCAATTCGAAGAAAACCGAAGCACCTTGTGATTTCCCAATCCAATTCCGCTGGGATTCTTTTAAGGACTCTGACCAATCAATATGATCCAATCCGGCTAAAAGCCGATCGGCATAAGCAGTGATTCGCATGCTCCACTGCATCATTTTCTTTTGTACTACAGGATGACCACCTCGTTCGCTTAAGCCATCCTTCACCTCATCATTGGCTAAAACGGTTCCCAGGGCCGGACACCAGTTTACGGTGCTTTCACTGCGGTAAGCCAAGCGATAGTTTTGCAAGATCTGCTCGCGAGTAGCATCATCATAACCTTCCCATTCATCGGGAGTAAAATGCAAATCTTCACCGCAAGCGGCATTCAATCCATCAGTACCATTCTTATGGAAATACCAAATTAGCTCCTCGATGGATCTAGCTTGCTCATTGTCGTAATCATACCAGGCATCGAACATCTGTAAGAAGATCCACTGAGTCCAGCGGTAAAAAGATGGATCGGAAGTGCGTACCTCGCGCGACCAATCAAAGGCAAAGCCAATGCGGTCTAATTGTTGGCGGTAGCGCTTAATATTTTGCTCGGTGGTTACCGCGGGATGTTGACCGGTTTGAATGGCGTATTGCTCTGCTGGCAAACCAAAGGAGTCGTAGCCCATCGGATGCAAAACATTAAAACCTCGGTGACGCTTATAGCGACTTACAATGTCCGAAGCGATATAGCCCAGTGGATGCCCCACATGTAAACCAGCCCCGGAAGGATAAGGGAACATATCCAGCACATAGTACTTGGGTTTATCGCTGTTTTCTTCGGCGGCAAAACTTTTCTGATTGGCCCAGAAGGCTTGCCATTTCTTTTCGATTTCGGAAAAATTGTAATCCATGAGTTTTCGATGGGATGAAAGCGCGAAAATACAGGCTTTGCCTTTCTTGTCATAATAAAAGAGAGCAATCCCCAAGAATCGAAATTTTGCTTGCCCTCTTCTTCATTAATCGCCAGATACTGTGTCGCAGGATAAAATTCTACCTTTAGCTCTGAAGAAGCACATACTGCAAGCTTTGAGGGAATGATTCGACTCTGTTTTACCATGCTACTTTTAAATTTGGGACCACTCCTTTGGGCCCAGAAGAACATTGATGCTGAGCCTAATACAGAGCCTGACCTAAAAAGGATTTATGATTTATTTGAGCTGGGCGACAATTGCAATGATTCCAGTCAAGCCAGCCATTATTTCCATGAAGGCCTAGACTTGGCTCGCAAATTAGGCGATGAAAGTGCAATGATCCAGGCTAAACTGGGAATGGCGCATTTGTATTCGCGATTGAATTCTCCCCATTTGGCCATTGAAACCATTTTAGACCTGGATCCCCAGAGTAGTCAGCTATTTGATTTAGCGGACAGCCTCAAAATGATGGACATTCTTTCCAGCTCCTTTAGTCAATTAGGTGCCTATGAAATGGCCGTAGATTACAAGAAGATTCATTGTGCGCTCATTAGCAGGACCGACAACCAAAAAGACTGTTATTATTCCAACGAGAATCTGGCTTTCTTATATGGCCAAAGTCAACAGTTTGATTCAGCCACCTTTTATTACAAAAAGGCTAATCAGATAGCTGAGGACCTTGGTGATGCCTCAATTCGGATGCATTGCAACAATAACATCGGATACAATTATCAGCAAAGGGCCTTATTTGCAGATGCCCTGGAGCATTACAATCGAGCAATTGAGATCTTCAAAAGTATGCCGAAGCCATTGGGGCCAGACAGCTTGCTTTTTGCCGTGGTAAAAGGCAATATTGGACATTGCTACTTAATTCAAGGGCATTTTCAAAGCGCTGTACAGGAACTAGAAGCCAGCACCCACACTTTGCGAATCCTTAATGATCATGGAAATACCGATAGCCTCCATTATGGTTTTTACCTCATACAATTGGCTAAGGCTGAAATTGCCTTAAACCAAAATCAAAGTGCCCTCGAACATTTGGCCTTGGCTCAAAGAAATCTCAAGCAATCCCCTATTTCGCTCATCGAATACTACGGCACTTTGAGTAAAGCCTATGAAAAGCTGGGAAGATCAGAACAAGCCATCGAATCTCTATGGCAGCAGCAACTACTCAATCAACAAATTTCGGCCGGCAAATCACGGGTTAACAGTCATGTGCACGACCTTGTAAATCTGCAACAAAAGCGCATTGAAAGAGAGCGAAACCTTTTAGCCTTGTTGATTGAGAGCGAAAGAGAAGTAAACTCCTTAAAAGTTATCCTGATTAGCAGTACCGCAATCCTATTGCTTATTGCGATAATCATTGCCTTTTACGGTTATCGAAGGCAACAAACCAAAAAGCGCCAACTATTAGAGGTTGAAGGCAACCTTACCAAACTAAAGCTGGAGAACAAATCCTTGGAGAGTCGGCAATTAAAGGAAGTGCTGAATCATAAAAACCAGGATTTGGTAGATTTTGCCATTGCCATTACTCGAAAACAAGAATTCACCAATGAACTATTGGATAAGCTTGATCTTATAAGTCAGGCAGGGGAATCAAGCCCGCAGGATATTAAAGACCTCAAAAACTACATCAAATTTCAATTGCAGGTGGATAGCAATTTGAAAGTATTTCAAGAGAATATCGCCAAGATAAACCATGAGTTTATGGCTAAGCTCAAGGAGCGATATCCCGATTTAAGTCCAAGCGAACAGCAGATGTGCGCCCTCTTGCGTTTGAAATTATCTAGCAAAGAAATTGCCACGGTTAAGAATATTTCACCTGCTTCCGTTAAGGTAATGCGCCATCGATTGCGTAAAAAAATGGACCTTAATTCAGAAATAAACCTGAGTGAGTTCCTCGACACTCTCGCCTAAACAGCCTCTCTAGCAATATTTTAACAACCTTGTTAACCTATTGTTTACCCCCCAAACTTAAGATTTCCGAGAAAACTTTGATACTATTGTTAGTATCCATTGTTTATGAAAAAGAGCGAAGAATTTTATTCATCCTCAAAAGCCTAGAAATGAAGAACCCTTTATTTAATTTGAAATTTAAAGGACTGAGCTTTCTTCTGCTCTTAAGTTGGGCAGGCCAGTCACAAAATGCTCTCGATTTTGACGGCATTGATGACCAGGTCACAGTAGCCAGTGCTTCCGGTCAAATTAGTGGTGGAACCGGCATGACTTTGTCTATGTGGGTAAACCCGACTACGGTAAGCACAGGCTGGCCCGATTTTGATGGCTACGCCGGATTTAGAAATGAAACCAATGCTGATTTCTATATCCTTCAATTAGGAGGTACAGATGTGGAGGCACGCTTCCGCAACAGTGGCGGTACCGTTTACACCATTACCGCCAACAGCGCTTTGAATTTAAACAGCTGGAACCATTTCGTACTTACCTATGATGGCTCTACCTTGAGTCTTTATCAGGATGGCACATTCGTATCCTCAATTCCTGCAACCGGTAGCTTTAGCAGCTCAAGCGAGACCTTCAATTTGGGTTTTCTGCCTTTTTCGGGAAACAATTTTATGTTTGATGGTCAGTTGGACGATGTGGGTCTTTGGAATCGTGCCTTAAGCAGTACAGAAGTAAACACCCTGTACAATGCTTGCGGAATGGATCTAACAGACCCTTCCTTAAAGCTGTCCTATGAATTTAATCAAGGAACAGCCGGTGGTTCCAATAGTGGAATTAGCAGCTTAACCGATAGCAAAGGCAATATAAATGGCACCTTATCCAACTTCACTTTATCCGGAAACAGCTCAAACTTTGTAACGTCTCCTCTTCAGGGGATTAACAATATCGTTTTGAATATCAACTCTTGCGGCCCCTACTTGGGGCCCAATGGGATCAATTATACTCAGAGCGGTCATTATATAGATACCATCAGTCCCAGCACATCCGGTTGCGACACCATCATGGATCTTACTCTAGTAGTTAATAACCTGGATTCTTCTGCCAGCCGAATTGCCAGTAACACTCTGGAAGCTAATGAAACAGACACAGCCGCAACTTATCAGTGGTTAAAGTGTACCGACAATTACAGTAAAATTGTAGGAGCCACTCGTCGCCAATTCACTTTTGTGCTGAATGGTTCCTATGCGGTTGAAGTTTCTTTAAATGGCTGCGTAGACACATCGGCTTGTATTGTGATCACCAATGTTGGCCTGGAAGAACTTAATGCGGATATGCTCCACATTTATCCCAATCCGGCCCAAAATCATATTAATCTAGAATATCCGGCGGGTAGTTTTGACAAATATGAACTACTTAGTCTGGATGGTGCTCTGATTAAACAGGGTAAACTAAACAGATCCGGGAATAGCGTAATTGAACTGGCGCAGATTCCCGGTGGACTATTTTTTATTCGCACCATAGGATCGGCGGGAACGCTGACCCAAAAAATTCAGATTACTCCTTAAGAACTTCATTTTATAGGTTAAAACAGAAAACATTAGGGAACTGAATATAGAGGCGACTTGCAGAGGTCGCCTCTTTTTTCTTTTAGTTCAAGAGTTGGATTTGGCCATTCACAATCTCTCCTTTAAAACTGATGCTATCTCCTTGACGCCAATTAAATTGGATGAAATCCGCTGAAGTGTAGTGGGAATTCAAATACTTACATTCCACATCTACATCTACATCCCAGTTATCTTTATAGGCATCCCTAACAGCACAATCAATGCGGTCTTCCAGACCAATTAAGTTTGGTTTAAAAGCAGGAGCGCCATTAAATGCCAAGGTAAGCGCCAATTTCCATTCTTCAGATTCTTTACTACTCTCCCTTAAGAAAACCGAATAAGGATCAATGGCTAAAGTATATTCCACATTATCGATACTTAGCTTTAGTGCCTGGCTTGTAGGATGGTATTTATAATTGGTAGTCTTACTTCTGCTGGTTGAACCTAATCCTGATCCGGAGCTCAATGAATAATCTAAGAGGAAAAAGGCCACACTATCCTCTCCAAGCGGACTTTGATATTGATTCCCTGAAGTGATCACGGCGTGTAATTCTGGCAATGCAGCTACCCTCTGCCCTTCCTCAATCGCTCCATCTACCGCTTTGTAAAAGAAATATCCAAAACCAATAAAGATGAGAGTGAAAAGGATCGCTAGTCCAATGAGAACTTTTAAAAAGAGCTTCATGAAGGCTGTTTGTTGGTGAAGCGCAAACTTAGGCCATTTCAGGCTTTAGTTGACTTGTGCCCAATGCGGAATCAGCTTCCTAAGCCCAAATTTACTTAGGCCTTCTCACGATTATCTTGGAAGTAATTACTAAGAATAGAGTCCATTTCCACTTCGCCATTAACCACCTTTTCTACCAAATCCCAGGTTTTTGGATTCATCACCGGCTTTAAAGCCTGATCCAATTTCAGAATCCGAGGAAAGACCTTCTTGATCTTATTATCCCATACCTTATAGTACTTGAGTAAATCATCGGGATAAACCGTTTTACGACGAGTACCTTCATCATAGCCCCGAAAAGGATAGGGAATATTTAAATAGCCATAATCGTCTGTTAGCTGCTCGCCAGGCTGGATATCGCGAATGGCAATTTCAAAATCATAAGCTGTGGTAAGGCAGTTAGAATTAAAACTGTGATTAACGAAGCGACCATTATCCCAACACAAAACCAGATTCCCCTGATTATTGCGAAAGGTATAAGTGTCTAAAATGTTTTGATAAATAGGCTCCAGGGCCTGAAATTCGGCAGGACTGAATTCACGATCTAGCTTATCTAAAACCCAGGTTATGGTTCCGGCCGGAATAAATTGCGTAGCTACCACTCCGTAGCCTACCTCGGCGCTGATAAATTTCAGCTCAGTATGAGGATGTATCATTAAAATGAAGAGCAATTAGTCTCACAATCAATATCTTCCGAACCACAATTTGAAAAATCGTCCAGCCGGGAAGCAAATTGATTGCTTACTTAAATGTACAGCGCAGACTAATATCTTGAATAGACTTCCAAGGCCCTTAAACTTATTTTTTGAAAATTTTTAGCTGGATCGATTTTCTGACTCCTGATGCTGAATTTCCATCTCATTGCCACAAGACTTACACTTAATGACGGTGCGGTAATAAATGGGATAAACCCCTAGTAAGAAGGATACGATTATGGATAAAAAACCCTTTCTTCCCTTCATGGATTGATAGGATTCATAGAAATCTGCCGAACCACATTCACTGCAGAGCAAGGGCTCTCCCGCTGAGGTTTCATGAGGTGCATGAATAAAGTCCTCAATAATCTCCTGAGCCAGCTCCACATCTTGTGGATGGACCTTTAATTTAATCCCATCCACCGAAAGGTTAAAAAGCGGATTTAGACCGACTGTATGTTCATCAAAGAGATAAACTGGAATCCCCTCACTTTCCAGCCGGCTCTTAAGCATATGCGCTTCAATGGACTTTTCAAATGTCCGAACGGTAATCAACTCCATAAGGCTTGGATGGCTTTAATTTAGGAACTCTTCAATTGCACAAAGGAAACGATAGACTTCACCTTATTTCCTTTCGCACTCTTAAAAGTGTAGATGTCAGCAAAGACAAAATGCTTAGCATTCTCCATTAGCATTTCGCCATAAACTGCAGCTTCCTTTCCATGCGTAATGATACTGTGAAGAATCAGCTCCTTCACCTTATTGTCGCTATGCTCCCGAAGTGCCGCCGCGAAATTTTCTTTACCGTTAATGGCCTGGTCTCCCACTAAAGTCCAATGGATATCTTCGTCCATATAGCTCATGGCTAGATCAATTTCATAAGCTGCGAAAAGCTGACTTAGTTCCTTTAAAAACTCGCGTTTAGGAGAATTGCCGCAATCCACCTGGCAGGTGACCTTCATACTATCTTAATCTGAATAAATTCTAATCCTGGCAATTTAGAAGCTAAAAACCAGTTCTAAAAGCCAAGCTTATTCTATTTGCCCTTAAATTTGCAGGGCATGATTAAGACATCTCTTAGCACTTGCCGAACCTCGGTAGTTTAGACAGCTTCTAGGCAGAAGCATTTATTGCAAACTTCCAGTAAGCTGTCGAAAATACATTCATGGTCTTCAGGCTATTTCAGCCCTGATGCAGACTTCATTTTTTCATTATTAATACTAAAGCGACTGATCCAATTGGTCCCTTGCTTTCATTCAAGAGAATGAGAGCAGCTTAATTCATTTAATCATGTCAACAAATAATATATACCTACGCGAAAGTCAAATTGAAGACTTCGAAGATATAATGCGGGTTGAGGAGCTTGCTTTTGGATATCCCAAAGAAGCTCAATTATGTGCCGACCTTTTAAAGGACCCCTCGGCAAAGCCTTTACTTTCCTTATTAGCTTTTGATGGGACTAAGGCGATAGGCCATGTTCTTTTTACACGAGCTTATCTAAATAATCGAGCAAGCAATCAGCCTTTGCATCATATCCTGGCCCCACTGGCAATAATTCCTGAGTACCAAAAGCAAGGCATAGGCGCTCTGCTTATCCAAGCGGGTATTCAAAAACTGAAATCCATGGGTTCGGAATTACTATTCGTGCTCGGACACATGGACTACTATCCTAAACATGGTTTTATACCGGATGCGGGTGCCATGGGCTTCCAAGCTCCCTACCCCATTCCGGTCGAATTTGCCAATGCCTGGATGGTTCAGAGTTTGAATGGTGAATTAGCCGAAAAGCCAAAAGGCCAAATCCTTTGTTCTCTTGAGTTGAATAAAGAAGAACACTGGCGTGAATAGATGAAGTTTATGCTTGAAACTGAAAAGGGGGGAAGGAAAAGGAATATACTTCCCCCTTTCAAACTATCTAGCGAAACATTTAAATGTAACTTCTTTTGTTACATTTAAAAATTAGTTTACCTTTGTCACCGCTATGAACAATACTCGATTTGCAAGCGCCCTTCACATTTTAACCCTCCTGGCGGATAGTCCGGGTGAGTGGTTAAATTCGGAGTGGATTGCCGGTAGCCTTAATGTGAATCCGGTGGTAGTGCGCAAAGAGCTTATTGTGCTGCATGAGGCAGGCTTAGTACAAAGTCGTAAGGGAAAAAACGGGGGCAGTACTCTGGCTAAGGATCCGCAGAAAATTAGTCTGGCCGAAATTTATTTAGCCGTCAAAAACTCTGAGGTTTTAGGTAAACGCCATGCCCAACCCAGCCCCGAATGCCCCATCGGCAAACAAATAAATCAGAAACTGACTGTTCTCTATCAAGATATTGATCAGGTACTTTTAAAGGAATTAGAAGCGCATAGTGTAGCCAGCTTTAGAGCAGAATTTCACTAGGTCTTTTTTTAATCAAAATTGTAACAAATTTTATTACATATAAATCATAAATCCATGAAAATAGGAATCACTGGCGCTAGCGGCCAATTAGGAAACCATGTTATTGAACAATTAAAGAAAAGAACTGATGCCGGTAATCTGGTAGCCCTGATTCGTAATCCAGCTAATATTGAAGGGATCGAAGCCCGTGTCTTTGATTATGAAAAACCGGAAGAATTAGCTTCGGCACTGGAAGGTATCGAAACCTTACTGCTAATTTCCGGGAACGAAATTGGTAGCCGTGCCCGTCAGCATGAAAATGTAATTTCCGCGGCCGAAAAAGCTCAGGTTAAGCGCATTGTTTACACCAGCATTTTACGCGCCGACAGCTCCCAAATCAGTTTGGCCGGAGAACATCTCACTACCGAATTACGCTTAAAGTCTTCCGACCTTAGCTATACCATTCTTCGCAATGGCTGGTATACCGAAAACTACACCGCTTCTATTCCTGGAGCCTTACAAGGTGGTGCCTTTATTGGTAGCGCTGCAGACGGAAAAATTGCTTCTGCCAGTCGCATTGACTACGCTGAGGCCGCGGCAGTAGTACTTACCGAAGAAGGTCATGAAGGTAAAACCTATGAATTAGCCGGCGACCATGCATACACCCTTAGCGAATTTGCGCAGGAAATCTCCAAGCAAAGTGGCAAGGACATTCCCTACCAAAACCTCGCTGAGAAAGACTTTGCTCAGGCCCTAAAAGGATTTGGTATTCCTGATGCTTTTGCGGAAGGCTTAGCCAGCTGGGATGTATGTGCCTCCAAAGGCGATCTCTTTGATGATGGCAAAATGCTCTCCAAACTGATTGGTCGTCCTACCACTCCTTATTCTGTCGCCATTAAAGAAGCATTGGCTTAATCATTTCCCTTCCTGCGGATTGACCTGAAGACTATCGGGTCAATCCGCCTTTTTAAACTCGGATTGTTTTACTACTCTTAAGCCAAAGAGACCTTCCTCTATGGTATAACTTATTAAATCAGCTCCTTCCATCGCCTTGTAATCAAAAAACAAGCGCGGGCCCCAATACTGAGCATATTGATCTCCCTCGAGATAAATAAAAGTGGTTTTTTGCCTACCATTTTTAAGGTTCTGCTCTCCTCGCATAAAAGCATAGTTCTCTACCACTGGATGAGAACTCAAACTAAAGTTTAGCAGTAAAAAGGTGTTCAAAATCGCCGGCCCCCAAAACCAAGCTCTTAAATTGTATTTTTTTAACAGCCTTTCCAGACCGTAAATTCCGGCAATTAATCCTGCCAATAAGGCAAAAAGCCACCAGAGCGGAATTAAGGTTCTAAAGCCTATCCGTACAATTAAAAAGAAGTTGAGTAAATAAGCTAAGGAGACCCATAAAACCTTGCTTCCCAGCACTTGAAGTATAGCCTTCCCGAGCTCAAGAAAATCTATCCGAGCTTGTTTATGGATTAATATCTTAGCCCAAAATGGAGTGGTAATAAACACCAAAACCAAGCCTCCCACCAAGCCATAGGTACCCTTCAATAAATAGCCAATCGAGGGGCCACCAAATACCAGAAAAAAAGCTGTACTGATATTTAAAAAGTCGGCAATCACCATTAAGGATCCGGTAGTCTTGTAAAAGCTGCTTTCCACAAAATCCTCGTAGGGCATTTTCGCAAATTGAGCCGCACGCTCTCTTGCCCTTTCTATTTCTGCCTGCCATTCTTCACTGTCGGCCTCCTGCTTAAAATGGCTTGACCATCCATCCTTCTGCGCCTTTGCCCTTTTTCTTGCATTCTGATTCAGGAAAAACTCATAAGCTTCATTAAGAAATACAAAGTCCTCCTGAGCGCTTGCACTTTTATTGAGATCCGGATGAAGCATTTTGGCTTGCTTTCGATAGGCCTCCTTCACCTCTGCAAAGTTGGCCCCCTCCTCCAAACCAAGAAC
Organism: Croceimicrobium hydrocarbonivorans; assembly: GCF_014524565.1. Taxonomy (NCBI): domain Bacteria; kingdom Pseudomonadati; phylum Bacteroidota; class Flavobacteriia; order Flavobacteriales; family Owenweeksiaceae; genus Croceimicrobium; species Croceimicrobium hydrocarbonivorans. The sequence continues at coordinate 1,374,993 of NZ_CP060139.1, forward strand.
ATGATAGTATTTCTCGAGCACTTCCACTTAATCTACTACTCGCTCTCGACCATAGAGCTTAATCTCTTTTAAGGCATCTTTGATCACCTCATCCATATCCGCAATATTCTCATTGTAAGTCTCACCTTCGCGGACCATAGCATATTCAGCACTCAGCTTTTCTTTATCCTCAACCACCAGGTACATTAACTTCCAAAGTTTATCATCTTCATTTCGAGCTCTAAAGAAAAAGACCTCGGCGGGATAGGCTTTAATCTCCACCTTTTCACTGCCTATAAAGGAAACCGTGTCATAGCTCGAATAGCGATTGTATTCCAATATACTCTGGGCATAATATTCGCGGCTGCGGTATTTCTCATCCAAGACCTTTAGCTTATCGTTTTTCTGTAAATATGGATAGACCTTATAAAAGGCCTTTGGTTTCTTAGCCAGCGAATTCCAGGTGGAGTCTGGTACCTCCCAATAAGGATCCATCACCACTACTAAATCCGCCAAAACCGCTTCATTGCGAACACTAAGGGTTTTCCGATACTGCTCCTGTACTTCTTTCTTGCGCGCAAATGGGCGCAGCAGTTTGGTATAGGTTACTAATTCTGAGTTTACTGTTTTCTTGCGGCTATAGGTATTGGTGGACTCGTCGGAGGCATGTTGCTTTTTCAGTTCTACCTTGGCAAAAAGTAGCAATGACTTGTATTTAGACTTATAATCACCGCCCTTCACTAAGCCGCTGTCCAGCAGCTCAGCTAATAATTCGTAAATCTCCGAGCGATAATCCTCGAAGTCAGTTAGAGGTAGAATATCCGGATAAATGATCGGTGCCAATTCAATAGTATCTCTGAACTCTTCAAATAGTTGGCTATAGATATAGGATGTAGCTGTAAAGGGAGGCTCATCCATAATCAGCTTTTTAAAGCTCTTATTACCTTCCTTACCATTAAAATCTACCAGGGTTTCAAGGATCTTAAACTGATAGGCTGAAGAGTCTAATTTATCATAATACAAATCCTCTAAAAAGGGAATATGCTTTTCATTATCCAGCCAAGAGAGTCGGTTCAAAAGCTTTAATCGTGCCGTCCGATCAAAACCTTCCTGCTCATAATTCAAGACATAATCTTTAATCCGATCAGCATCCTCTTCCACAAAATCCACCTTATATACCGAATTCGATGCCTCGAATAGGCGAACACTGTCGCGACTGTCTAAAGCTTCAAAAAAGAGATCCGCCTTAGGCAGAGTAATGGGCTTACCAAAAATGGTATCTCCTGCGGGTTGGAAGCTTGCCAGGGCTCTTTCCGCAAAAGCAGAATTATAGCCCAAACTATCGCTCAGCGTCCATAAAGAATAGAGGGCACCATTTTCTAGAATCCACTTGGTCTTAATTTGACGATGGGTATTGGTATCACTAAAAACCAGGACTTTGGCTTCACTCAGGTAATTACTGTCTTGCCTGGTATAAAGGGTTGAATCGCTGATCAGCTGTAAACCTTGCTCATCACTAAAGTCATTAATCTTCTCTAACCAATAATCTTCCAGCTTGAGATAGGATGCATAAATATGCTCTGTTTCCAGGCGAACTTTAATTTGCTCTCCGCTAGGACTGTAAGTCAGCACTTTCTCCTTTACTTCGCCTCGATAGGAATGATCTTCATCGGATTGATAGCCTCTGGACTGACTTAATCCCGCTAAAAAAGACTCATAATCATTCGGTTTTACCGGACTCTCCAATCGCAGATGCAGTACTGAATCCTGATATTCTTGAAATTCATCTTCATACTGCCAGGGTGTAAATGCAAAAGAATTAAAGAAGCTTTCTTGCTCAGCCTGATCCTGGGCCGTGGTCATCATCATTACATACTTTGGACCTTGTATATGTACTTGCCCGAAGATCTTTTCTTCCTTTTTATTCTTTAGAACAAAGCGACTGAAAGTTGTGCTCTCCCCTGCATCCAAATAGATCGTATCTACTTCCAACTTCTTGTCGTCCGCGATTTTCTCTATCAGGTATTTGAGTTCAAAATCGTCTTCTTCGAAATAATCGAAATCATAGTACTGGCGCAAGGCCGCAGCATAGTATTCACCTTCATCAAAGGATTGGACCCAAAAGGTATAATAAGGATTCGCAAAGGCTGCTTCATATTGCTCCGTTCGCAAAGAACCGGGCATCCGGAGCTCAAAACCCTCAAACTGGGGGCGGTACTTTTCTGTATCATCAAAAGAGTTTAATTCTAGGCTCTTAAAAAAAGCTTTCGGCAAGGCCGATTGGGCAAAGTCCTTATGTCCACCCACTTTAAAGATGATGACCTCTAAATCTGTAAATACAATTTGATAATGCTGATGGTCGCCGGTGCGAGTTTCATTCTTAATATCGAAAGCTGGAAATCCTGAAACTTGAATGGTATCCTTGGATAATATTTTACCGGGAATATTCTCGAAAAGCATGCTATCAATTCGCCCTTGATAAAATGCACGGTCCTTTCCATAAACCGGTCCATAGGTAGGTATCCGACGAATGCTGTAAAAACCCCCGTTCACCATATCGGCAAAAACATACTCTTGGTAAGGCTGACTTAAGAATTTGATCATTTTACCCGGGACCTGTGCTTGGATAAAAAAATCATCCGAAATAAAGTCCTGTGGCTCTGCACTAAGAATTATTGCATCAATTTCATCCTTACGGCTGATGCTGGTGGTGGTAACCGCCCGATTTTCGGCTTCCACCGTATAACCCTTCTCGCGTAAGAGATTAATTAGCCCCATTTTACCTGGCAAGTGAGAAGCACCGACGCCAGTGAAAAGCACTCCGGCCTGCATTAAAGAATCCATGCCCGCTACCATAACCTTATTGCGATCGTCGAGCATATTCTTACGGTAATATTTACCGGGATAAAGCACAGAATTAAGGGTATCAATCAAATCGAGGTCACCACGTCGGTAGGCATCTTCCATCAAGGTTTGCCAATCTGTAAAGTCACCCAAAAGATCGCGGGCTTGTCTATCGGTAATGTACACCGCATCTTCATCTTGACGACTAGCCTTTAGCACACTCTTATAGGACTCTTCATAGTCTTCCAGAGCATAAATGGTTTTGCCCGCTTTTCGACCGGCTTGAAAAATGAATAGGTCCAGATAGGTACTTTCGGCGAAGTCCTGATCCTGTTGATCGAGACGATACAATAGATTATTCAGCAAATCCTGATCGCGCGCCAAATAATACTCCCAGTCTTGTTGTTGGGGTTCCTTAGGATTAAAGGAATTATAGAGCGGCATCATGTACTGATTGTACTGATAGGACATTTTAAAGAGATCGCGGTAAAGTTCAGAGCTGGTTAAATCGGCAACCCAGGTCTCCGGATTGGTTTCCAGTGCCACATAATCTGCATTGTCCAGCGCTTCAAAAAAAGTTTCACTGAGGTGAAAGGCTACCCGATTACTCACGTGCATGGTGCCATAGAGATAGGAAGCTTCTTCGAGGCCATTGCCGGATATCTTCCAAAGCAAACCCTGATACTCTTTATTGATTTGTGCGAAGCTAAAGAGGGGAAGCAAAAGGAAGCTTAAAAGAAAACGATACATGAAAAATCAGTTAGGATACGAGATGATTAATACGAGTTTACAAGTATAAAACAGAAAAAGCTAGCACCGGGGAATCCGATACCAAAAGCCCGATTTTAGAGTCTTTAATTGCCACTTTTAGATTTAAGCAGCAGTAAATCGACCGCTTCCGGCTGTTCCGACCATTTGATCAGCAGACCGTATTTTGCTAATTCGCGATTAAGGCTTTTGCCATCCCCATAGGTCCAATTCAGCTCCATATCGAAAGCATAGCCCAGCATAGCTTTATCCTTAACTGGCAATTGCACTTCATTCTCAAGGTATTTGATCAAATCATAAGTGCTGACCTTTTTTCCCAAATAATATGGACCGCGGTATTCAAAATAGCGCTCTTCCTCTTTTGAAATCGAAGGCAGTTTGGTGCTGTCCAATACTTCCAAAACACAAACTGAATCCAGGACTACAGCTTGCCAGCTTGCTTCATATTCTAAATGAGAATTTAAAATAGCTTGAGCATGCTCCATAATTTCCACCGGGTACTGCGAATCCTGCTCCAGGCTAAAACAGTATTTACGATGGGCCGCTACCTCTTCCTCACTGTAAATCCGAGCTACGGAGGACAATTGATAGACATCCGCCAAAAGGCGATATAATGACACATTTCGAAAATCAAGCGCCCTAGGCTTACCATCTTCATCGCGTTGGATTTCGTTTTTAAAGGACCAGCCTTTTTGCTCGGAGCTCAAGCGATATTGAAAAGCTTCCTCCTGATAAGTCTCCAATAAATGATAGTCAGACTTAGCTGCTTTTTCTTCTTCCGGTAGCTGCAAATCCTCGCCATCAATCAATTTTTGCAGGATAGCACTATTCAATTTTTTTGGACTACCCATATAAAGAATAAGCCCCTGGGAATCGATCAAAACCGTATGCGGCACATAGCGGTAGGGGAAGATTTCGCGATGGCTGGTATCCCAGACCACCGGAATGGAGAGCGGTGAATTTTGCAAAAAGCGCGATAGATTTTCTTGGCTGTCGGCAGATACGCTGATGAAGTCAATTTGTCCTTCAAACTCAATTTGCCATTCCTCCATTTTATGCAATGCAGGGATACAGGGCGCACACCAGGTCGCCCAAAAATCGATCAGCAATGGCTTGTTGTTCTGCGAGCTTAATGAAATGGGCTTTTGATCTCCATTAATAACTTCTTGAAACACATAATTGGGTACCGTATCCCCTACTCGCAGTGCTTGCCCTTGAACTAAAGAAAAACAGAAAAGCGATAAAACAGTCAGGAACAAAGGGATTTTCATGCAGCGCGTTTTTTTGGAACTAGCTAATCAACGCTTATAATTCGCTTTTAGGATAAGCAAAGAGCAATTTTCAATTATTGGATCTTTGAGCATCTTGCTCAGCCGCTTCCCAGCCCAAGATGGCTCGCTTACGCAAAGGATCCCAACGGTAACCCCCTAATTCTCCTGAAGCGCGAATCACCCGATGACAGGGAATCAGATAAGCAATGGGATTGGAGCCGATGGCCGTACCTACCGCTCGCGAGGCTTTGGGCTTGCCAATTTGGCTGGCCAAGGTTCCATAAGTAGCCACTTGCGCTGATGGAATTTTCAAAAGTGCCTCCCAAACCTGCAATTGAAATTCGGTTCCTTTTAAATGCAGTTTTATTTGTGGCAATTCGGTCCAATCCCTTCTAAAAAAGCGCAAAGCCCTCTCTTGATTTAGATCGGAACCCACTAAAAAAGTAGCCCTCGGAAATTCATTTTTCAAGCCCTCTAATGCTTGAACATCGGATTCCGCGAAAGCCAGATAGCAAAGTCCTTTAGGGGTGGAAGCCACAATCAGCTGACCAAAAGGACTTTCGGCCAAACTATAATGAATGTTCAGATTTTCGCCTCCCCTTTTATACTCCGCCGGACTCATGCCCTGGATATTGATAAAGAGATCATGCAGTCGGCTGGTGCCGGATAGGCCCGTTTGAAAGGCAGTTTCTGCTAAGGAAGCTTCTTGCTCCGCCAGCAATTTCTTGGCATGATTTAAACTGGTGTATTGCAGGAACTTCTTAGGACTAGTGCCTGCCCAATCGCGAAATAATCGTTGAAAATGAAAAGGACTTAAATGCACCTGGGCAGCTAGTTCTTCCAGGCTTGGCTGCTCCTGGTAATGATTTTGAATGTATTCAATCACCCTAGCGATGCGCTGATAATTGAGGCTTTCTTCCTGCTTCATTTTAGGCTGCAATTGAGGCAAAAGTGCTTCATGCTTTTTGAAACAGCAATCCGAAACTTGCGCTCTTTGGCTGATTAATCTTCATGGCACTAGATTTAGATTCAGCGGTAAAATTTAAAAGTAAATCACTGAAAGCTAAACCATTAACACAGCCCAATCTATTCTTCCGATTGCGATTTCTTACGCTTACGTGCAGCTAAAATGATGAAAAGCAAAATGAAAAGGGCGAGATGTTTAATCATGATTTTGGTTTATTTGGACTAGAAGATTAATTGCTGGATAGTCATTGATTATTGATAAGTCTCTTCACCCACAATCTCTCCCTTAGCATTATATGAGAGTTTTCGAATCAGCTTGTTCTCCTCATTGTACTCAAATAAAATGCGGGTTAATCCTTCGTACATCTTGCGATTGGCATCCAGATAAATGATCTCCTTTTTATTACCGCGTTCATCGTACTTTAACTGCAGAATTGGGGGAACTGAACCTGGCCCCACAAAGGCCCCATTGGCATCAAAAAAGCGCTCTTCAATCAAGCGACCTTCCGTATCATAATCTTGTTCATGTATGGCCACATACTCAAAAAAAGGCGCAATACTGCCCTCTTTATTATAGCCCACGAGGCGAACGAGTTGACCTTTTTCATTGTAAATGAATTTTTTAATCACCGCACCATAAGCATCATTGCCTAAAACCACATAATACAATCTGCCATCTTCTGAAAAGATGGAATCATTCTCTTCTTTAATCAAATCCTCAGGTTTCCTCCCTTCCATTAGGGCTTCCAACAGATTGAAAGTAGCCGTATCAATCTCAACGGTTTTGGTTATCTGCTGACCATCCTTGGTAAAGGTCATTTCAACTTCTTGACTTGCCGAAGTTTCCGCCTGCTTGCTGGAACAAGCAGAAATAAGAAACACTAAAAGGACGGAGGCAAATGATGTCTTCACGATTCGGAATTTAGGTTCGAATAATTCCTTGCAAATTAATTCAAGTCCGAATCAATACCCCCATAAGCGGCCATCGATTTTCAGAATGTCCATCAAAAGAAAGTCCTGACCAATGACCTAACTTACTCTAAGCACCGGATCATTTTCATCCGATAAGTCTAAAATGAAATGCACTTCAGTCTTGGCATCAAGGTTTAATTTTAGATTTGGGCTCCCCCCTTTCTTCACCAGGCTTTGCTCTGCACCTAATTCCATAAAACCTTGATCTGTTGCGGCCCCAAAATCAAATTCCCAATTCATGGGGGCAATCTTAAATTCATAGCTTCCTTTCTCAAGGCTGAGTGTCGCTTCAAACTGCCCCTTTCCGATATACTTAAATTGAGGACTGTTTTGCCAATCCTTGCCCCAATCATTCATCGAACCTAAAAGGTAGATTTCTTCTCCGGCCAGAGGTTGAGCTTTCTTGGTATCCAGCTCCGCCTGAAGCATGGCCATAGTCGTATCCAAATTAGCTCCCCTGCACAAAGCCCTTGCTAAATTCAAAGCCTGGCTCTGATCAATCTCAATTTCCGGAGCGACTCCTTTGCCCTCAATACGACCCATGCGCGTAGAATAATATTCGGCGATGGGCAGCGACAATTGCAATCCTTGAGGCAAATCAAACATCTTCTGCGAAAGCATTTGACCCGCAGTTCGCTCTCCGATTAAAGTTACGCTCTCCACATTTGCCAAAGCATCGGCCGTGAATTCTGCGGCACTAGCGGTTTTAGAACTTATCAGCACATAAACCGGACCGGCAAAATGAGGTTCCATTACTTCGAATTGCACTCTGCTTAGTTCCGCTTCTTGTACATCATGCCAAAAGGCCTTTAACGACCAACCCCTCCAGGATCTCAAATCTTGCACATCACTAAAACCCGGAGTCTCACTGTGCTTTTTCCACCATTTGCGTGAAACAAAAAAACCAGCATCCAGGGGTGCTTCTATAATATGCCCGATCAGGGGCACCCCGGCAAAGGTTCCACCGGTATTATTGCGGAGATCTAGTATCAGGGTATCTGCCGATTGCTTAGCTATTTCCTGAAAAGCCGCAAAAACTCGCTCCTTGGTATCGATGCCCGTCATGGTTGTAAGCGCTAGTAAGGCCGTTTTCCCCATCCATTCCAAGGAAACTGCATGATCCCCCACTCTAAGGCTATCCACAAAATCAGCCATGGCAGTAGCCGGTCTTTCCATGTCTACCAAGCTTACATGCGAGAAGGGGCCATCCTGCCAAAGGCCATTAAAACCCTCTCTAAACTCAGCTTTGCTTTGCGCATTTTGAGCCAGCTCCTTTACCTTTTGCTCTACCTCTAAATAGGCATCGCCTTGCAATTCACCCGGATTATAATGGTAACTAGCCATTAATTGCGAAATACTATCTGCCACTTGCATAAGCTCTTGAGCAAGCTTTTCATCTTTGGGACTGGAAGCAGGATTCTGACAACTGAAAAGAATCAGCGGAAGCAATAGGTAGCCCAGCTTTTTCATAAAAGGTTGGATTGGTTTGACTCTTCAATATCCGACCAGCAGCTGAAAAGTACAAGTCAATACTTGCTATTAGTGCCCTAAAAGGCTTGTCTATTGATGAGTGGAAGCTTTAAAGCTAACATTTGTCATATTCCCCCTTTTTCGCTTTCGTACTTTTGCAAAAATTTCTGTCTATGGATCCCAATGCCGGAAAAAAGAATCTGGTAAACCGCTACAGTCGGGAAGAGCTGGAAGCGCGCCTGATGGCCGAAGACTTTAAACGCATTACCGTATCTTTTTATCGATACGTTATACTCGATGATCCGCAAGCCATGCGCGATCGTTTATATCAAGAGTGGACTGAGCTAAACTGCCTGGGCCGTATTTATGTGGCTCGTGAAGGTATCAATGCTCAAATGAATGTACCCGAACAAAATTGGGAGCAATTCGTAAAGGAGCTGCATGCCAAGGAAGAGTTCAAAGACATCCCCTTTAAAATTGCGGTGGAAGATGATGGTAAATCCTTCCTCAAATTGGTAATTAAGGTGCGTGATCGCATTGTGGCTGATGGCTTAGCCGATGATCACTACGATGTAACCAATGTGGGTACTCACCTCGATGCTGAATCCTGGAACCAAGCATTGGAAGAAGGCGCTATTGTTGTAGATATGCGCAATCACTATGAAAGTGAAATCGGGCATTTCGAGAACTCCATCCTTCCCCAAGCGGAAACCTTTAGAGAAGAATTACCCGAAGTATTGGAAAAACTCAAAGGCAAGGAAAGTGATAAAATCCTCCTTTATTGTACCGGTGGTATTCGCTGCGAAAAAACTTCTGCCTTCCTCAAACACCATGGTTTTACCGATGTAAATCAGTTACATGGTGGTATTATAGATTATGCCCGTCAAATTAAAACCAAAGAATTACCGAACAAATTTCATGGTAAGAACTTTGTATTTGATGAGCGCCTGGGTGAAAGCATTTCCCATGAGGTAATTTCACATTGTCATCAATGTGGAGAGCCTTGTGATGTGCATGTAAACTGTGCCAATGTAGCTTGTAATTTGCTCTTTATTCAATGCCCAACATGCGCGGAGAAATACGATAAATGTTGCTCTGAAGAATGTATGGAAGTGCAGCATTTAAGTGCAGAAGAGCAGAAAGAGCTCCGCAAAGGCAAAAAAAGCCAAAAGCGTTTCCACAGTCATCGACGCTGGGGCGATTTGCATCCAGAAACCAAAAGCTGACAAATGTTCTTTTTCGCCTCTTAGACAAAATGAATATTTGAAACCTCTTAAAAAAGATTGCTATGCCATTTTATCAAAAATTAGGAAAGATTCCGCATAAGCGCCATACCACCTTCCGAAAGGAAAATGGAGATCTGCATTACGAGCAGCTCTTTGGTACCGAAGGCTTTAGTGGAATGTCGTCCCTACTCTACCACTTGCATCGACCGACTATGGTTAAGGATGTGAAGGTAGGTGCCGACCTCAAGCCCAAAGCCGCCCTGGACCATAATATTACCAGCCGCATGCTGCAAGGCTTCCAGGTTCCGGCCAAAGAAGATTATCTGGAAAGCCGTATTCCTGTGCTCTTTAATAATGATGTGCACATTTCATTGGCGGCTCCTACCAAGAGCTTAACCGAATACTTCTACAAAAATGCCGATGCGGATGAGATGATTTTTATTCATCGCGGTACCGGCACCCTGCGCACCATGATGGGAAATATTCCTTTCGGCTATGGTGACTATTTGGTGATTCCTCGTGGCATGATCTATCAAATTGAATTTGATGATGCCGACAACCGTCTTTTCATCCTCGATTCCTACCAACCTATTTACATCCCTAAGCGCTACCGTAACTACTTCGGTCAGTTATTAGAGCACAGCCCCTTCTGCGAACGCGATATGCGTGGACCAGAAAAGCTGGAAGTGCATGATGAAATGGGTGACTTTGTGATCAAAGTGAAGAAGGAAGGCATCTTGCATGAAATCACCTATGCCAGTCATCCTTTTGACGTAGTAGGCTGGGATGGTTTCAACTACCCCTATGCCTTTAATATTAAGGACTTCGAACCCATCACCGGAAGGGTACACCAACCACCACCCGTTCACCAAACTTTTGAGAGTGCCCAATATGTAGTTTGCTCTTTTGTTCCGCGTTTGTACGATTACCATCCTGAGGCGATTCCCGCTCCTTACAATCATAGTAATATCGACAGTGATGAGGTATTATACTATGTAGATGGTGACTTTATGAGCCGCAATCATGTGGACAAAGGATTTATCAGCTTGCACCCAGCCGGTATTCCTCACGGACCCCATCCTGGAGCTTACGAGCGCAGCATAGGTCAGAAGGAGACTCAGGAATGGGCCGTTATGGTAGATACTTTCCGCCCTCTGAAAGTGACTCAGGCAGCCTTAGATATCGAGATCGAAAACTATCATCGTTCTTGGCTCGACGAATAATCGTCTAACTTTGCAAAAAAGCGATTCTATTATGGACACACTTTACGATACAACTTCTCTTAAATTAAAAAAGGAATTCCCAGATGCTGAGGATTTCTTACCTCTTAATGGTACCGACCACGTAGAACTCTATGTTGGTAATGCCAAGCAAGCGGCGCACTTTTACAAAACAGCCTTTGGCTTTCAATCTGTGGCTTATGCCGGATTGGAGACTGGTGTAAAAGACCGTGTTTCTTATGTTTTACAGCAAAACAAAATTCGTTTGGTGCTTACTACTCCCCTAGGAGAAGGCGGCCCTATTAACGATCACTTGAACCGTCATGGTGACGGGGTTAAAAACGTGGCCCTTTGGGTTGACGATGCCACTAAAAGCTTTGAAGAAACCACCAAGCGTGGCGCCGAGGTAGCATTTGAACCTTACACCATCGAAGACGAAAACGGAAAAGTGACCTTAAGTGGCATTAAAACTTATGGCGACACCGTTCACGTTTTTGTAGACCGTTCGGAGTACAATGGACCTTTCATGCCAGGCTATAAAAGCTGGGAAAGTCATTACAATCCTAAGGGAGCCGGCTTAGAATACATCGACCATATGGTAGGTAATGTAGGCTGGGGCGAGATGAACAAATGGGTTGACTTCTACGCGCGTGTTATGGGCTTCGCTCAATTGGTATCATTTGATGATAAAGACATTTCTACCGAGTACACTGCCTTAATGAGTAAGGTAATGACCAATGGAAATGGCCGCATTAAATTCCCAATTAACGAACCTGCCGAAGGCAAGAAGAAATCTCAGATTGAGGAATACATCGACTTCTACAATGGTGCGGGTGTACAGCATATCGCCGTAGCTACCAATGATATCATTACCACTGTAGATCATTTAAAAGATCAAGGTGTAGAATTCCTATATGTACCCGAAACTTATTATGATGATTTGCTCGAGCGTGTAGGTGACATCGAAGAAGAGGTTTCCGAATTGCGCAAACGCGGAATTTTGGTAGACCGCGACGATGAAGGTTATTTGCTACAGCTTTTCACTAAGCCGGTAGCCGATCGTCCTACCTTGTTCTTTGAGATCATTCAGCGTAAAGGCGCCAAGAGCTTCGGAAAAGGAAACTTTAAAGCCTTATTCGAATCTATTGAACGCGAACAAGCGAACCGCGGTACTTTATAAGTAGTGCTGCTAAAAATTATAGAACGCCTCGAGAATATCGGGGCGTTTTTTTTTGTGCTCCAGGATGAGGCACACTTACTCAGGACCGTTACCTTAGTTCTCAAATCCTGATCCTGAAACTATGAATGAGCTTAAAAACACCTGGCATCAATTAGTTGCAAGGTACTCCAGTGAAGAGCAGCTGATCGAAGATTTGTGGCTTGAAATTGAGAAAGCTCATTCCAGCCCAAAGCGACATTATCACAATCTCGAGCACTTGCAGTATATGTTGAAATTAGCGCTTAAGTTTCAACAATCTATTCAGGATTTGGATACGTTGCTTTTTTCCATCTTTTACCACGATTTCGTGTATCAGGCCACTAAAAGTGATAATGAAGAGAGAAGTGCTGAAGTGGCAACCCAACGATTGCAGAAATTAAGCTTAGCTAATTCGAAAATTCAAAATTGCCAGGCCCAAATTCTTGCAACGAAAAGCCATGAAAATATTGGCGACAAAGACTGTGATTTCCTGCTGGATTTTGATCTGGCCATCTTAGGCGATGAGCCTGCCGTTTATGAGTCCTATTGCCAAAAAATCCGCAAGGAATATTCTATTTACCCTAATTACCTATATCGCAAAGGCCGGAAAAAAGTTCTGGAACATTTCTTGGCCATGGAATGGATTTTTAAGACCGCCGAGTTTCGCGATTCTCATGAAAAACAAGCACGTCAAAACTTAAAAATGGAATTAGGACGTTTATGAATTTCCAGCTGTGATGCTTAGTCCATTTTATATACCCTTCAAAACTTTGATTAAGTTCTGGCTTTAAAGTTTTCACACAACAATCATAGGTATCAGGCAACTTCGCATGCTAAATGCGGTGTCTGTATCTTTAGATGCACACTATGAAGACACTGATACAACTCTGTATTTTATTTATTCTCCCTTTTTCCCTTATCTCCCAACATAGCATTGAAGGTCGCGTGGTAGACGAAGAGGGCAAAGGCCTACCCTTCGTAAATATTACCATTAATAAAGGCGGCCGCGGTGGAACCACCGATCTGGATGGATTCTATCAATTGGAGAGTAGCACTCCTATCAAAAACCTAGATTTTAGCTATATCGGCTTTGAAGCCCAAAGCTTAACCGGTCCGAATTTAGAAGCGAAAGCCAAGGTGGTAGTCCTGATTGAAACCACAACTACCTTAGGAGAAGTGACCGTTTTACCCGGTGAAAATCCTGCCCACCGCATGATCGAAAATGCGGTTCGAAACAAAGAGGCCAATGATCCGGAAGAACTAGATCAATTCAGCTATTATTCCTACAGCAAGTTTATTGTTACCCTGAACCTCGATTCTATCGATCCCGATATTGATACGGTAATGCTTTCGGATCGCATCGACAGCTTGAAAGCGGATCAGCCGGATAGCATTGTAAAGATTGATAGCTCTGGCTTCGAGCTGCATCAATACTTTTCGGATAAGCATCTCTTCTTTATGGAGACCCTCACCCAGCGGAAATTCAAACGCCCAAGGGATAATGAAGAGGTGATTGCCAACCGCACTTCAGGTTTTAAAAACCCCATGTTCGCCATGTTGGTTACCCAATTGCAATCTTTCTCCTTTTACAGTGACTATATCGGCATTAGCGGCGGTGAATACCTCAACCCTATTAGTAAGGGCAGCACCAAACGCTATTATTTTGTTCTGGAAGACAGCCTCTTCACCGAAACTGGCGATACCATTTTCACCCTTAGCTTTCGTCCCCGACCCAATACCGGCTTTAAAGCCCTGCAAGGCGTAATTAATATCGACTCCCGCGATTGGGCGATTGTGAATGTTCGTGCCACTCCCGCTTCCGAAGAAAGTTTGCCCATTGAGATCACTCAAGAATACCGCCGTTTTGGACCGCATACCTGGTTTCCCGTTTCCTTTGAAGCGGATATCAAACTGCGAATGATCAGCTTTAATAAAGCCGTGCCCAGAGCAATTATGCGACGCCGCCTGATGCGAATCGATTTGGATCCGAAGTTTAAATTTTCGGATATCTCGCATGCCGAATTAACCATAGAAGAAAAGGATCAAGCCGAGGTAGATTCCTTATTGCAGGCCTTTCGCGGGGATGAATTAGATAGTTTAGAAGCCAATACCTACAGCTTTGTAGACAGTATTTCGGAGGCCGAGAACTTTGAACGCAGCTTGAATATCTTCCTCACCCTAAGCAGAGGTTATATACCTATCTACTATGTAAACCTGGATATCGGAAGTGTTCTCAATTACAATGTTTACGAAGGGTTTCGCCTGGGTGCCGCTTTTGAAACCAATGAACGCTTTCACGATCGCCTAAAATTGGGAGCATTTTACGCTTATGGATTTAAGGACAAGGCCCATAAATACGGGGGACATATCAATTATGAGCTCCATAAAAATCTGCGCTGGCAAGTTTATGCCCGCTATAAATCCGACATTTTTGAAACTTCCGGATTTGGCATGCCTGGCATAGAAGCTCAATCCATTTTCCAAAATAATTACCGTCGCATCAGCATTGAGCAGTGGGATTACAATCAGCAAATCCGCCTGGGTATGCGCATCGACCCACTCCCTAATGTGCAACTGGATTTCAGCACCTTGCACGAAAGGCTTAATACCGTGGGCAACTACCAATTTTTGGATTACAGCGATAGTCCGGAATGGTTTGAATTTAGCGAAGTGGCTGTCGGCTTGCGTTATGCTCCGGCCGAAGAATATGCAGAAACCCCCATCGGGAAAATTAAGCTGCGCCAACGGTATCCAGTATTTTCATTACTGGTGAGTGAAGGTATGAACGATTACTGGGAAGGAGACTACAATTATACCCGCGCACTTTTCCAAGCGGAGTACAAGCGCTTAAGTCGGGGTTATGGCGAAACCAGCATTCGCTTGCGTGCTGCCGCTGTTTGGGGTGATGTTCCGGCAAGCAAGCTCTTTAGTCCAGCGGCCAACTTCCGCAATAGCTCCGATTATTGGGAGGCTACCTTTTATTCGGTTCCCGATCGCCAGGCTTTCGAAACCATGCGCTTTAATGAATTCTTGAATGATCGCATGATCAGTTTAATGTGGCGTCAGGATTTCCGTAGCACCTTTTACAAACGACCCGGCTTTGAACCCCATTTGGAGATGGTGCACCGGGTAGCTTTTGGAACTTTAGCCAAACCAGAATTGCATAAAAATATTGGGGTGAAGGATTTAAAACATGGCTATTTTGAAAGTGGTTTGGAATTTAACCGCCTTTATGTGAGTAACCTACTAGGACTGGGAATTGGCGTTTATTACCGCTACGGACCTAATCAATTAGCAGAGCCATTACACAACTTTGCCTTTAAGCTAAGTTCCAAGTTCAGTTTTTAAGCCGTCATTTCCGTGCTCAGAGCCGCCCAGTTTTAGTAGTTTTGCCCAAATTCTTTTTGGCTTAGCCACGGATGTTTACATTCATTGCCCGACTTATCCTCAGGAACCGGATAACGGTTCTAAGCAGCTTGCTCTTGCTCAGTTTTTTCATGGCATGGGAGGGACAGTACGTACAGGTAAGTTTTAAGTTTTCTCGCTTACTCCCCAAGACCGATAGTGCACAAGTAGAATACGATGTATTCCGTGAGCGATTTAATCAGGTAGGCAATACGGTAGTGCTGGCCATCGATAGCTTCGATGTTTTTGACCCCGAGCTCTACCCGCAATGGCAACGCCTGCAAGATGAGCTAAATGCCATTCCCGGGGTGGCAGGAGTACTATCACCCGTAAACGCTTATAATCTCCTGCGCAACGATAGTATTCAAAAACTGTATTACCAATCGATGAACCCGGGCTTCCGCAGTGGGAAGCTAGATAGTATGCGCAACCTCTTTGGGAACCTTCCTTTTTATGAAGGATTATTGCGCAGCGAAGACGGCCAGGTGCCATTAATGCTGGTTCAGATCGATCCCGAACAACTCTATGTTAGGCAAATTGTAACTATCGTCGAAAGCATTAAGGAAAGCGTTGAGGTGGCGGAGGCCCATATGGGTCGCGATATTAAGATTAGTGGTCTTCCGCATATTAGGATGGCTAATACCAAAAAGGTGAGTAAGGAGATCTTCCTTCTCGTGGGACTAGCTATGTTGGTTACCGCTTTAATCCTTTTTGCCTTCCTCCGCAGTGCCAGAGCAATGTTCATCTCACTTGGGGTAGTGTTTTTAGGGGTGCTTTGGTCCTTCGGGTTAATTTCCGTTTTGGACTACGAGATATCCATGCTCAGCTCCTTGATCCCCTCATTGGTGATTGTAATCGGCGTACCCAATTGTATTTTCCTAATCAATAAATACCATTCGGAGTTTAAAAACCATGGCAATCGGATTAAGGCCCTGCAAAGGGTAATTCGGAAAATTGGTGCGGCCACCTTAATGACCAATGCCACCACCGCTCTGGGTTTTGCTTCCTTAATTCTTACCGACAGCACTATTTTAAAGGAATTCGGGGTGGTCGCCTCCCTCAATGTGATGATGGTTTTTGTGATCTCTATCATCGTAATTCCAGTTTACTACAGCTTTGCCCGCCCACCCAAACAAAGACATTATAAGCATCTGGAAAAACGCTGGATCAAAAGCTTTATCGATTGGTTGATCCGCTCCTCCATGTACCACCGCCCTTATGTTTATAGTGGCTTGGTTCTATTGCTGGTTATTGCCGGAATTGGCATCTCCAAGATTTACACCACGGGCAATTTGAGCGAAGAATTCAAAAAGAGTGATCCCGTATTCCAGGATTTACGCTTTCTGGAAGAACGTTTTGGTGGGGTTGTTCCTTTGGAATTGGTGATCGACACCCGCAATGCTGGTGGAGCCTATAAAAACAGCACCCTCAAAAGAATCGATCGCTTGCAAGAAGCTATGCAAGAGGTCCCTGGGGTAAGCAAGGCCCTCTCGATTGTGAATGGATTAAAATTCGTGAAGCAAGCCTATTATCGGGGCGAACCCGACTTTTACGAATTGCCCGGAGCTCAAGATCGCAGCTTTGTACTCTCCTATATTCCCAACGACAGCAAGGATGGCAATAGCCTGATGCAGTCGATGGTAGACAGCACCGGACGCTATGCTCGCATTAGTATGCAAGTAGAAGATATGGGTAAAGAGGAATCGGCTTATTTACAAGAAGCTCTTAGGGCTAATATCGCCGAAATTTTCCCTGCCGATCGTTATGATGTTACCGTAACTGGTGCCTGGATGGTATTCCAAAAAGGAACCACTTATCTTATCAAAAACCTCATCGTAAGCCTGGGCTTAGCAATTAGCGTCATTGCCCTGGTGATGGCATTTATCTTCCGCTCCTTTGCCATGGTATTGGTATCGATGGTCCCCAACCTCTTCCCTTTATTAATGACGGCAGGAATTATGGGATTCTTCGGCATACCCTTAAAACCCAGCACCATTTTGGTTTTCAGCGTAGCCTTCGGAATTAGTATTGATGATACGATCCACTTCTTAGCAAAATACCGGCAGGAGCTAAAAATTACCCGCTATAATATTGGTCAATCTGTATTGCTGGCCATTCGCGAAACCGGAGTAAGTATGTTCTACACCTCTGTGGTGCTATTCTTTGGTTTTAGCGTATTTACGGCTTCCAGCTTTGGTGGTATTGTAGCTTTGGGAATACTAGTGAGCATCACGCTTATTATCGCAATGATTGGCAATTTGCTGCTCTTACCAAGCTTATTACTTAGCTTTGAGAAAATGATCATTAATAAGTCCTTCACCGAGCCTTATATAACCATATATGAGGAAGACGAAGATGATGACGAGGAGGACGATGAACCCGATTTCCCCAGGCATGAAGCCCAAGGTCCAAAAGAAGAGCTGCCGATAGAATAAAGTTAAAAAATAACTCAGCATGAAAGGAATCATATTGGCCGGAGGCTCCGGAACACGTTTACACCCACTTACCCTGGCAATTAGTAAACAGTTGATGCCCGTTTACGATAAGCCCATGATTTACTATCCGCTGAGCACTTTATTGCAGGCTGGCATTCGGAAAATCTTGATCATCTCTACCCCCCATGATTTGCCGCTTTTCGAAAAGCTATTGGGCGATGGTAGTCGCATTGGTTGTGAATTTCATTATACCGTGCAACATGAACCTAATGGTCTGGCCCAAGCCTTTGTGCTAGGCGAAGATTTTATAGGTGATGATAGTGTAGCCCTGGTTTTAGGAGACAATATTTTCTATGGTTCCAAAATGGAAGACTTACTCCAAAGCAGTAAAAACCCCGATGGCGGTGTAGTATTCGCCTATCAGGTATCCGATCCGGAACGTTATGGAGTGGTCGACTTTGACGAGAACCTGAAGGCCGTTTCCATTGAGGAAAAGCCCGCCAAACCCAAATCGCGCTATGCGGTTCCCGGTTTATATTTTTATGATAATGATGTGGTTGAGATCGCAAAGAACCTCAAGCCATCCGCTCGGGGCGAATACGAGATTACCGATGTAAATAAAGAATACCTTCAAGCAGGAAAATTGCAAGTAGGTATTTTAGATCGTGGTACGGCCTGGCTAGATACCGGCACCTTCCCTAGCTTAATGCAAGCGGGCCAGTTTGTGCAAGTTATTGAAGAGCGCCAAGGATTGAAAGTAGGCTGTATCGAAGAAATTGCCTGGCGCCAAGGCTTTATCAATAATGCGCAACTCGAAGAAATAGCGCAACCTCTACTTAAAAGTGGCTATGGACGCTACTTGATGGATCTTATTAAAGTAGATTAAGCATGCAAAGAATTCCGGACTATGTTAAGCTAGTGGAAAATACACTGGCCCAGCAGAATTTTGATCAAAGTCCAAAGGAACTTTATGCCCCCATGGGCTATATTTTGGCCTTAGGGGGTAAACGCTTACGTCCGGCATTAAGCTTGGCGGCCTGCGAACTTTTTGGCACTGAGGCCAGCAAAGCCTTGATGCCTGCTTTAGGAATTGAGGTATTCCACAATTTCTCCTTGGTGCATGATGATATCATGGATGAGGCCGACCTTCGACGTGGGCAGGCTACAGTGCACAAAAAATGGAACCGCGACATTGCCATCCTTTCGGGGGATGCCATGCTGGTAAAGGCCTATCAATACATTGCCCAGGTTGAAGCCTCTATCTTACCAGCGGTTTTAGATTGCTTCTCGCAAACTGCGCTTGAGATTTGCGAAGGCCAGCAAAGAGATATGAATTTCGAGAATCGGGAGGCAGTAGCGGAAGCTGAATACCTACTGATGATTCGTCAAAAAACTGCGGTGCTATTAGGAGCAGCTCTAAAAATTGGAGCATTGGTAGCGGGTGCTGAGATGAAAGCGGCCCATTCACTTTACGAATTTGGCATCAATGCCGGACTGTCTTTTCAGGTGCAAGATGATCTATTAGATGCTTATGGCGATCCGGATAAAGTGGGCAAAACGGCCGGCGGTGATATTCTTCAGGATAAAAAAACCCTCTTGATGATCTATGCCCGCGAATTGGATCCAGAAGGCTGGAGCGATTTACGCAATGCTCAATTGGAGGGGAATGAAAAGGTAAGTGCTTATCGCGAATGGATGATAGCCTGTGGTGCCAAAGCCAAGGCCGAAACCAAGCGTGATACCCTTTTAAAGGATGCTTTGGAGGCATTAGAAGCCGCCCATGCACCGGACGAAGAACTGAAAAACGAATTGGCGCAATTTGCCCAATGGCTCAGTCATCGCGATCGATGAAATTCTGGCCCCAGCTTAAGCAAGTTCCGGCTCATCTCAATTTATTGGAGGACCTCCGTGCCCAATTGGCCAAGGACTTAGGTATAGAGCTAATGGAGGTACCAAACCAAAATCTGCTGGAATGGCTTAATAAGTGGTTAGAGGCGAATCTCTATAAAATAGATCTGGCTCAGCTGCTGTATCGCATTGACCTTGAAATCCTATCCGCCGAAAGGCCCCAGGAAATAGCCGAAAAAATTCTGGAAAGAGAAGCCCAAAAGGTGATCTTCAGAGCCCAGTACAGCGGCCGGATTTAAAAGAAGATTTGGAAAATTGGGGCCCAAGAAGTCGAATAAGGTGAATTTCCACCATCGAGCACATTCAGGCGTAAGCCAATTAGCATTTGCCCTTTGCGACCTACATCCTGCTTAAAGCCACCTTGTAAAAAGAGTACGGGCGTCCACTGATTGTCTATATCAAAATCGAGGGTATTCAAGTTATAGCGGTACACATCATGATTCAATAATTCGAATTGTGTACCCACAAAAAAGCTTCGCACCGAATAGTTGGTGAAGATATTGGGACCGTGAACCTGGTTCTCAAAGTCGACATTTACGAAGCCCTGGCTGGTATAAATTTGATTCCACTTGGCATAATTATACATATAGCCGGCACCTACTACCCAATTATCATTAACCTTATAACCTACCTGTGGAGCGAGAAAAATATTGGTGTTATTGCCAAAACTTAAACCGGCACCCCCACCATAGATGATGCGATCTTTAAGGGGAGTCTCTCCCTTTTTAGCTTGAGATGGGTTTTGAGGCTTAGCCTCTTCCTTCTTCTGTTCCTGGCCAGATTTGGGATTCTTCTTAAATCTATCGCTTTGGGCCCTTGAGTTAAAGGCCACCAAACTAAAAAGTATAAGCAGGAAAAGTGACTTTTTCATGTAAACAAAAATAAGCGCAATAGATTAAGGATAGCAAATAGTGATAATAAAGCACATTGAAGACTTAACGCATTATTTTTATCCTAATTTTGTAGCCAATTTCGCGACGCGTAAATCATGGACAGATTTTCCTTTCTTGGAGGAGTACACAGTACCTTTATTGACGATCTATATCAACGTTACCTAAAAAGTCCGGATAACATTGAACCCAGTTGGCGGGCTTTTTTCCAAGGTTACGATTTTGCCCGGGAAGAATACGGAGACGAAGCTGCGGCGGGTATCGCTTACAATCACGATGAGATTGTAGCCGAGATTCGCAAGGAGTTTCAGGTTTTAGCCCTGATCGACGGATACCGTACCCGAGGCCACTTGTTTACTGCCACCAACCCCGTTCGTAGTAGACGGGAATATGAGCCCAAATTAAATATCGAGAATTTCGGATTACAGCAAAGTGATCTGAATTTACCCTTTCAGGCGGCCAAAGAAATCGGCTTTAAGGAAAGTAAAACCTTAGCGGAGATTATTCAGCGCTTAGAAGAGGTATACTGCCGCAGTATTGGTATTGAGTATATGTACCTTGGTGATCCAGAGCGCATTCGCTGGATTCAGAGTCAATTGCATGTAAACAATAATCACCCTGATTATACTGCGGATGAGAAAAAGCTGATCGTTCGCAAATTGAATGAGGCAGTGGCTTTTGAGAACTTCATTAACCGCAAGTTCGTAGGCCAGAAGCGTTTCTCTATTGAAGGAGCTGAGAGCTTAATTCCTGCTCTGGAGTTCGGTATTCGCCGCGCTGCCAATTTGGGAGTTGAAGAGTTTGTGATGGGTATGGCCCACCGCGGTCGATTGAATGTACTCTCTAATATCTTCGGCAAAACTCAGCGTGACATCTTCTCGGAATTTGAAGGCAAAGAGTTCGAAGATGAAGAATTTGACGGTGATGTTAAATATCACTTAGGCTACACTACCACCAAGGAATTGGACAGTGGTAAGATCATTAAACTAAACCTCTCCCCTAACCCATCGCATTTGGAGGCGGTAGATGCCGTAGTTACCGGTATTGCCCGTGCCAAGATTAATACGGCGCATGGCAAGGAGAAGGATAAGGTAATGCCCATCTTGATTCATGGTGATGCCGCCGTGGCCGCTCAAGGTATTGTATACGAAGTACTCCAAATGGAAACCCTGGATGGTTACCATACGGGAGGTACCGTACATATTGTAATTAATAACCAGGTGGGCTTTACCACCAACTATCTGGACGCTCGTTCCAGTATTTATTGTACCGACATTGCCAAAACTGTTCAGGCACCGGTACTGCACGTTAATGGTGATGATGTAGAGGCTGTTATCCACGCCACCTTATTTGCGATGGAATACCGCCAACGTTACAATCGCGATATTTTTATTGATCTCTTATGCTACCGTAAATACGGTCATAATGAAGGGGATGAGCCTCGCTTTACCCAGCCTTTATTGTACAAAGAGATCAGCAAGCACCCCAATCCAATGGAGATCTATTCCAAAAAATTGGAAGACAATGGGGTAATTGACAAGGCCTTTTTAAAGAGCCTCGAAAACGATTTCAAGGAAGTGCTGGAAATGCGCTTCGACGAATCGAAGAAAATTGAGAAAAACACCATTACTCAGTTTATGGCCGATGAGTGGGACGGTTTCCGTACCGCTGAGCCGAAGGATTTCAGCCAATCTTTGGATAGCTCCTTCGACATCGACAAACTGAAGTCAATCGCTCGTACTATTACCACCTTACCAGAAGGTAAAAAGTTCTTCGTGAAGATCAAGAAATTGATGGAAGACCGCTGGAAAATGGTGGATGAGCGCAATAGTCTGGATTGGGGTATGGCCGAATTATTGGCTTATGGTTCCTTAATCGTGGATGGCTATAATGTGCGGATTAGTGGTGAGGATACCGAACGTGGTACTTTCTCCCATCGTCATGCGGTGATTAAGGTGGAGGACTCCGAAGAAGAGCATATCCTACTGAATAATATCCCTGGTCGTGAAGGCCGATTTGCCATTTACAATTCCTTGCTCTCCGAATATGGAGTAATGGGCTTTGACTATGGGTATGCCATGAGCTCACCAGAGACTTTGGTAGTTTGGGAAGCACAGTTTGGGGACTTCTTTAATGGTGCCCAGATTATTGTAGATCAATTTTTATCGGCTGCTGAAGACAAGTGGAAGGTGCAAAACGGATTGGTATTGTATCTGCCCCACGGCTATGAAGGTCAAGGTGCAGAGCACAGTAGCGCACGTTTAGAGCGTTGGTTACAGCAATGTGCTCAGTACAATATGCAAGTGGTAAATATTACCACTCCGGCTAACTTCTACCACATGATTCGTCGTCAGATGCTGCGGGATTTCCGTAAGCCATTGGTAGTAATGACGCCAAAGAGCTTATTGCGTCACCCCAAGGTGCAGTCTCCATTAGAAGATCTGGCCACCGGACGTTTCCGTGAATTATTAGATGATCCACGGATTGAAGACCGCTCGAAGGTTAAGAAATTGTTCTTCTTGAGTGGTAAGCTTTATTATGATATTGATAAGGTTCGCGATGAGAAGCTGGTTGAAGACCGTGCTTTTATTCGTTTAGAACAATTGTATCCATTAGCTTCGGAGCAAATCAATGATTTGATTGCCAGCTATCCGAATGCCGATGAAATATATTGGGCCCAGGAAGAACCCATGAATATGGGTGCCTCCTGGTATGTGCAAATCAATTTCCCTGTTAAGGTGAACAAGGTATTCGCCACTCCGGCCAGTGCCAGTACCGCTGCAGGATCATCGAAATTGGCGGCCCTCAAGCACAATAATCTAATCCAAGAAATATTCAACACCTAGATTTCAATAATTACCATGAGTGTAGAAGTTAAAGTTCCTTCACCCGGAGAATCGGTTTCCGAAGTAGAGATTGCCAGTTGGTTGGTGGCCGATGGCGATTATGTTGAAAAAGATCAGGAGATCGCCGAGATCGATTCTGACAAAGCTACCCTGGCTTTACCCGCCGAAGAAAGCGGCGTAATCAAGCTAATTGCTGAGGAAGGTGAAGCGGTAGAAGTAGGTCAGGTGATTGCAACAATTGACACCGATGCCGCCGCTCCAGAAGGTGGTAGCAGTGCTCCTAAAGCAGAAAGCAAAGCTGAAGAGAAAAAAGAAGAGGCCCCTGCTCCCAAGGCTGAGGCTAAAGAAGAAAGCAAGCAAAGCTATGCTACTGGTTCTGCTTCTCCTGCAGCGAAAAAGATTATTGACGAAAAAGGATTAGATCCCAGTCAGATTACCGGTACCGGTCGTGATGGCCGCATTACCAAGGACGATGCTATTAAAGCAGAGGCCAGCATGGGAACTCCAAGCAATGCCGCTCGTCCTAGCAGCACTTCTCGTATGAGCAGTCTGCGTCGTAAATTGGCTCAGCGTCTGGTTAGCGTTAAGAACGAAACAGCGATGCTTACCACCTTTAATGAGGTGAATATGCAGCCAATTTTCGATCTGCGTAAACAGTATAAAGAAGACTTCAAAGAAAAGCATGGAGTAGGTCTTGGCTTTATGAGCTTCTTCACCTTAGCGGTAACTCGTGCTTTGAAAGAATTCCCACAGGTAAACAGTATGATCGATGGCGACAATTTAGTGAGCTTCGATTATGCCGATATCAGCATCGCGGTAAGCGGACCCAAAGGTTTGATGGTTCCTGTACTGCGCAATGCCGAATTAATGAGCTTTGCGGGTGTTGAAAAAGACATCAAGCGCTTAGCTACTAAGGTTCGCGATGGTAAGATTACCGTTGATGAGATGACCGGTGGTACCTTTACCATTACCAATGGTGGCGTATTTGGCTCTATGTTGTCTACCCCAATCATTAACCCTCCTCAGAGCGCTATTTTAGGCATGCACAACATCGTTGAGCGTCCGGTAGCAGAAAATGGTCAGGTAGTGATTCGCCCGGTGATGTACGTAGCTCTAAGTTATGATCACCGTATTATCGACGGACGTGAGTCGGTAGGCTTCCTAGTAGCGGTGAAAGAAGCTTTGGAAAACCCAGCCGAATTATTGATGAACAATGATCCTAAAAAAGCCTTAGAGCTTTAATCAGGAAACTAGCATAATGAAAAGCCCGGCCAAATGGTCGGGCTTTTTTGTTGGGACAATTTAAAGATTCACCGGTTCTGCCTCAGAGATCTTTTGCGGCCAAGCCAATTTAATCTCTTCTTGGGCGGCAACCGAAAGCTCTTTTAAGGGCTTAGCAAAACGATTCTGCGCCATTTCTTCCCGCAATTCATTGTAGGCCGCAGCCAATTCATTTTGCACCGCGATATAAAGCTTATAGCTGGTCCCGCGATCATTTTGTAAAGACACCACCGCCTTTTGGGGATTATCTGAGGAGCTAAGACTTTGTTTGGCATTCAAACAATACTCACAAGTCCCATCGCCATTATTATTCAAGAAGTCCCGAGTAGCCTTACGCAGGTCTTCTAGGGCCATCAGCTCCCCTTCGACCATCAGTTTATCTTGAGCATTTACTAAAACCGTAAAGATGTTCCTTTGGTGAATGATACTGGAATTCGGCAAGGGTTCATCCTGAATGGGCGGTAGCTTTCGAGTGATACCAGCGTCCACATCCATGGTGGTGGTTACCAAAAAGAAAATGAGAAGGAGAAAGGCAATATCGGCCATTGAACCGGCATTGATCTCAGCAGAAGCACGTTTCGACATAATTAATTGTTTTTAAGAAAACGGGCTTCCGTCGAACTCTGGTATTGGCAATAGGGCATAAAAAAACATCCGCCCCTCAATTGAGAAGCGGATGTTCCAACAAATACTGTATTCTCAGACTATTTACGTCTGTCTTCGAAAACCTCTCCCTTACGGGTAGAGTAGTTTATTTTCAAGGAATTTGCTCTTCGCAATTCCTGTTTGATATCGGTAATGAATCCCATTTTCACGTCTTCATCCGCTTTAATGGAAACCGTCATCAAGGGTCTTTCAGCTTCGTTAATCTCCTCGCGGGCGGCAATAACAAAAGGTTGTATTTCACCAACACGAGCGATCGCATCGTCTAATTGCAGGACAGGCTCTGTTCCCAATTGGGGAGCATAAGCAGCTTTAGGTTTACCTACATAAAGGTAGGTAACCAAAGATTTACGCTCCAACTTCTTAATCTCGGTCGCAAATGGCTTTTCGTTCTTCACCTTTAAGGTTACTTCCCGCATAACGGTAGTTACCATAAAGAAGAACAGCAGCATAAATACGATATCCGGAAGAGAAGCCGTAGAAATCGCGGGAGTACCGCCTCCTGATTTTTTCTTAAACTTTGACATATTAACCTAAACTTACCGGTTCTGCTTCGGAGATCTTTTGTGGATAGGCATCGCTGATTTCTTTCTGAGCAGCCTCATCAAGATCATCAAATGATTTACCGTATCTACGTTGAGCTAATTCTTCCCGAAGCTCATTATAGGCAGCCGCCAGTTCGTTCTGTACAGAGATATACATCTTGTACGAAGTACCACGGTCGTTTTGCAGAGAAATAATTGCTTTACCAGGATTATCTGAGGAAGTTGGACTTCTCAGGGCTCCGGTACAGTAATCACATTTTCCGTCGCCATTATTATTAAGGAAGCGTTTAGCTGCCTCACGAAGGTCTTCGAGTTCCATGTACTCATCCTCCACCAATAATTGGTTGCGGGAGTTTACCAGAACGGTGAAGATATTCTTCTTTTTAATGGGGGGAGGATCTTGCAATTGTTCTTCATCCCATGGCGGAAGCTTACGATTGATCCCTGAATCCACGTCCATGGTAGTGGTCACGAGGAAGAAGATCAACAGCAAGAAGGCAATGTCTGCCATCGAGCCGGCATTAATTTCGGGTAATGCACGCTTTGCCATAGTGAATTATTTACTGAATAAACGAGATACTTCTGAATACAGAATCGCTACGATTGCTGCAGCAGTTAACACATAGAAGGTTCCTAATCCCATACCGATACGGGAAGAAGTGCCTTCGGTAATATCCAACTTAGCGTAAGTTGTAGTTGCATCCGTGCCGTCGCTCAGTGCGTAAGTCAAACCAAAGATTACGATTAGACCTACGATACCGACAAGGGCACTTTTAGCCCCACCTGGGTTCTTTGCAATATTGAGCACGGAAAATCCTAAAATGCCAATAACGCAAACCCCAATCAGGACATAAGTGAGATAAAGTCCAGTATCTACCATCTTAATCGTCTAATTATTTGTTTTCGAAACGAACTAACATGTCAACCAAAGAGATAGAAGCATCTTCCATGGTGTTCACGATAGAGTCAATTTTCGCAATGATATAGTTGTAGAAAATCTGTAAGATAATCGCTACGATCAAACCGAATACAGTGGTCAAAAGGGCTACTTTAATACCCCCTGCTACCAGTGATGGAGAAATATCTCCCGCTGCTTCAATCGCGTCGAAGGCGTCGATCATACCGATTACAGTACCCATAAACCCAAGCATAGGAGCCAAGGCAATGAAAAGAGAGATCCAAGATACGTTACGCTCTAAAAGACCCATTTGTACAGAACCGTAGGAAACGATAGATTTTTCAACCATCTCGATACCTTCGCCACTGCGCTCTAAGCCTTGGTAGAAGATGCTGGCCACAGGACCGCGAGTGTTACGACAAACTTCTTTAGCTGCCTCAACACCACCGCTTTGCAGGGCATTTTCGATTTCAGCTAATAATTTCTTGGCGTTTGGAGTAGCCATATTGAGGTAAAGGATACGCTCGATACAGATGGCCAAACCTAAGATCAGGGTAATTAATACGATACCCATGAATTCAGGACCACCTTCGATGAATTTTTCTTTCAATACTTGGTGGAAAGACATATCCTCTTCAACCGCAGTTTCTTCTTCGGTAGTCGCAGGAGCGGCTTCTTCTTGAGCAGGAGCTTCTTCTGCAGCTGCCATTGCTGTGGTGTCCATATCCTGTTGAATAGTGTCGGTGGAAGTTTCCTCAGCCGCAGCTGCTGCATTGCCTTCCTCTTGGGCCATCAAATTGGTGGTTCCAAACATAATGGCTAATACAGCCAAAATAGAGAGTGCTCTTTTCATTACAGTAGTTCGTTGATTAAATTTTCGGTGAAAATAAAAAAATGGCTCGAAAGCTTAACGGCCAAAGTCCTTTAATATTGGCATTTGCTTTCGAAGCGTCAAAACTAATACAGATTTTGGGCTTAATATAAAATCTGGGTTAATTTATCATAGATATTTTCTAATTTCGCAGGCCCAAGAAGGAGAGGTGCATGAGTGGCTGAAATGGCACGCCTGGAAAGCGTGTATACCGCAAGGTATCGAGGGTTCGAATCCCTCTCTCTCCGCAAGAATCCCGATCAGCGACAGCTGTTTCGGGATTTTTTTTACCCATGAACCAAGCTGCGAAGCGAGCTTGAGGGAAATGGGCAAGAAAAAGACCAGAGGCATGAGCGCAGCGAAGGCTTGGGATTCTTGGTTATGGAATCCAATAAGGGATCAAGGACTGAAAGGAGTTAATCTCTTTTTTTAGATGTGAGAATTGAGACCGCGGGGCTGGGAGTTTTGAGACTTGTATCTCCTTTCAAAACTTCATTTATCACAAAGGACTGCTTGCTCGTAATACAAGGAATGAAAAAAGCCCGATAAGCCGAAGGCTTTGGAGAGATGTGAGAATTGAGACCGCTTCGCTGGGAGATTTGAGACTTGTATCTCCTTTCAAAACTTCTTTTATCGTAATGGACTGATTGCCAGCAATACAAGGAGTGAGAAAAGCCCGACAAGCCCAAGGTTTTGGAGAGATGTGAGAATTGAGACCGCTTCGCTGGGAGATTTGAGACTTGTATCTCCTTTCAAAACTTGATTTATCGTATAGGACTGCTTGCTTGTAATGCAAGGCGTGATAAAAGCCCGACAAGCTGAAGGCTTTGGAATAGATGTGAGAACTGAGACCGCTTCGCTGGGAGATTTGAGACTTGTATCTCCTTTCAAAACTTCTTTTATCGTAATGGACTGATTTTCAGCAATACAAGGAGTGAAAGAAGCCCGACAAGCTGAAGGCTTTGGAATAGATGTGAGAACTGAGACCGCTTCGCTGGGAGATTTGAGACTTGTATCTCCTTTCAAAACTTCTTTTATCGTAATGGACTGATTTCCAGCAATACAAGGAGTGAAAGAAGCCCGACAAGCTGAAGGCTTTGGAATAGATGTGAGAACTGAGACCGCTTCGCTGGGAGATTTGAGACTTGTATCTCCTTTCAAAACTGACTTTTATCTATTGTAAAAGCTTGCCAGTAAATGAGTCTATCAGACAAAGGAGTTTAAGCTTAGCAAAAAACCTCGGCATCAACCTCCCTCCCTATTTCAACTAAGGCTCCCTAAGACCTATTTTCAGCTCTTAAAACATGAGCTATGGAAGAACATTTTTAATCAGCATTAGACTGATGCCTAAGCCCAGCAAGATTCCCAATAGCCCAAAGTAGCTGTGCTTTCGATCAAAGTATATGGCGAGTATCAATAATACGCAGGCATGGAATAGCGCCGTTCCCGTGGTAAATAGCATTATAAACATATCTCCTCCGGATTCCCTCCAACCAATCCCTAAGTAAACCGCAAAATAAGCAAGTACAATTAGGAGGTTTTGTCCAATATTTTTCCAAATATCCCGCATAAGGATGCCCCATTTTCAGGCTGTTTAGCGTTCATCTTTTTAATGAGTGTCCTAAATAAGCTTCTTAAAAACTAGTTACCTGTTCTGCAAATCTTCCAAGTTATTAATTTGGCCAATTCTCGAGTACATCTTCCAGGCACCATTCTCTTTTAGCTGCTTCAAAATCCAGCTCCCTCCGGTATAGCAATCTTGAGCTCAAGCTTAGTTGGCCATGCTGATCATGCACCACCTCCTCTCTCAGAATCTCAAGTAAATCCGACTTCCTTAGATAGAGGTCCACATGCCTATATAATGGCCCTTCTCTTTGCCCAAACTCCGCTTTTAAAGCAAAGTGAAAGCAATCAAATTCCCTATCCTCTATAATTATAATGGTATCACCTAGATAGTACGAATACCCAATTTCCCGATCAAGGTCCTGTTCAATTTCATCAATAGACCGGAGGCTATCCTTAAAACTAAATTGACTATAGCGTATTGTATCTCCTCTATCGCCAATAAACTGAAGTGAAATCCCATCTTGAGTTAAGGAATAACAATAGGGATCAAAAATGTAGCAATCCTGTCCTAAATCGCAATAAATTCGAAATTGCCATTCCCCTCGTATCAATGAAAACTGATCTACTGTACCGGAGTAGATTCTGGCACCTTTATTCTTTAATAAGGGTTGATTTAGGGTGTAACGATATTTGCAAACCCTGAGCTCAGTTTGCCCATATGCAGCTGCCGAAGAAAAAAGTAGAAATCCGGTGATTA
Organism: Croceimicrobium hydrocarbonivorans; assembly: GCF_014524565.1. Lineage (NCBI taxonomy): Bacteria > Pseudomonadati > Bacteroidota > Flavobacteriia > Flavobacteriales > Owenweeksiaceae > Croceimicrobium > Croceimicrobium hydrocarbonivorans. The sequence continues at coordinate 1,404,972 of NZ_CP060139.1, forward strand.
AAAGTGTTTTACGCAGCATATTTCATGGCATTTTTGGCATGGATTCCCTTTAATGAGCTCTTTTGCATATCCAGCTATCGAAGCTTAATCGATCTCCACTTGCCGCAGCGGAGATCTTGCCCGAATAAACTTTATCCCCCAAGAATAGCTCTGTCCGGCATAAACCAACATTCGATAATGAAAACGACCCAATGGAATTTCTCCCGCTTGCACACTTTCATAAAAAAGCAATGCAGAGGTACTCATCTTCAGGGCCTCCCTTCGTAAGTCCGAGCCTTGTTCAAAACTCCAATCGCTTTTTTGAAGCGAGTCCCTTAGACTCTTCATTCGATGAATTAAACCTATATTCTCTGTAATAGCAGCCTGTGCCATACTGGTGCTAGTATCTCCTTTAAGCCTTAATGTATGGGGATCCAAGCCTCCGCCGTATTCCCCTGAAATCAACATCATTTCCTCCACTACTTGAACCATCTCCTGCATCAAACTATCATAGGCATCAGGATTCTTAATCCTTTTATACTCCCTTTGAAAATCGGAGCGAAGATCTCCAGAAGTGAAGGATACCAAATGATGTAAATCGAATACCAGATCGCTGTAAAGATCTGGCTCAGAACCTGCTTGCTCCCTTGATGGTTTACAGGCGGCAAGAGCCCCAATTAAAAGAAGCCCCAAAAATGAAATCCGGGCGATGAATAGAAATTTGCGCAGCATTGGTCAGGAAGATAAATAGCTTTTCCGTAAATATATGACAGAGCGGTATTTGAAGTTATTTAAGCATAGGAATCTTACTTAGATAAAGCTATTTACTAAAAAGCATTTCGAGGTTTTCTAATAAATGAAAAAGACAAATAGCATTAAGCACTAAAAATAGAACTGAAAACCAACATCGCTTTTTAAGATTTCTTGGTGCTAACAAATACCCTATTGCTGGCAATAGATTATAACTTGAAAATAAAAACAGGTAGAAAAGCGCTAGTCCTTTCTCCGTTCCTCTGTTTTCAGAAAAATCCGCCACAGCGATTGATACCATTGGCACTAAAAAGAGAAGGAGGCATAAATAGGAAAACAGGCTATTTATTCGCAGTAGATTTAGGATCTTGGTAAAAATAATTTTCCCATCCTGATTACAGACACCGACATGAAAAAAAGCAAAGCCTTAGTTCTCTCTTTTGCCATCCTATTCGCTCTCGTAATGGCCGCTTCATGCAGGAGTCCTAGTCCAGATTGTGAGTGCCTTAAAACGGGTGTCTTCCAATCTTTAACAGCAGACAGCTCTTTCATCTACCGCAATCATTCTCATGAATTAAACATTAACCAAAGGGGAGATAGCATGCATCTGGAAATCGAATGGCCATCGAATTGCAATTATGTTCTTCATTTTGTTTCTAGCACTGATCCGAAATACCAAAACCAGCAAAATCCCGATTTGAGCATTCAAGTCGATAAAATTGACTTCCAAGACAGTCTCTACTATTATACCGCTAGCATCAACAAACTTGAGATAAAAGGGAAGGTGCGCATGTTGGAGTTTAATAAAGTGGCTAGGTGAAAAGATAAAATCCCCTAAGGGCAGAATCTTCAGCCTCTACACAGAGCACTGGCTTCTAGTTTAAAAGACCCACATCATTCCTCCTTTTGTTTCCAGGAGAACTGGAGATTATGGATCAATATGCCGGCTTGAGAGATTATTGATTTTTCCGTTCGACAGGAAACCACCCAAGGGGAATCATTTTCTTCATTAAAAAAATTCTGGTATTCATCGTCATAACTTGAATAGGCCTCCCGCGGCTTCCCGAATAAATCGACAAGATCAGTATAGGTCAAATCGAAGTTTCCTGAAAGAAAAAAGCGATCGATAATCTCATTGGTAGAGTTTATTCCAATCACAGAAAAAAGCGCATTGCCTGAATCATAGTAAACAGTCCCAAAACCATTACTAGCCTTCATTGAGCCCAGTCTATTTCCTGTTTTCCAAAAACTCAAGTCTCTGTGTTCCGTTACGAATTTTAGTAATTGCGGAAGGGTATGAATATCTAAGGATTTCAGCTGATTAATCATAAAGCCAACTTATTCTCGCCAGGAACCCGAAAGCTGCTTAAAAACGGATACTGGTTCCTGAACACTTTACCCGACATATCATCAAGCTCACCAATTAAAGATCAAACTAAAGCAAATAAACACCAGATGAAGCCCTATCAAAAGCTTAGTTACCAATAGATCCCCTTTTAAATCAGAAATAATATTGGAATGCTGTAATAGCCAAGCTCTCTTGTAAGTCCCCCATTATTCCAACAGGTCTAAATTATCGATTTTAGGCAATAAGCCTTTGTTTAAATTCTCTTGGAGACATGTCTCCAAGAGAAGAATGCGGATGGTTTTGATTGTAGTCTTCCATCCAATGATTGATTAACTCTTGCATCTGCGTCTTCGTTTCAAAGAGATAAGCGTTGAGCACGTCTTCTCTCAGGGTGCGGTTAAAGCGTTCACAAAAGCCATTCTGCATAGGTTTTCCTTTCTGTATTCTTAAGTGTTTTATCTGATGTCGTTTGCAAAACTTTTGAAAGGCTTCTGCCATAAACTCTGTTCCGTTATCAGTTCTTATGGTAAATGGCTTACCGTGCCACTCTATTAGCTGCTCAAATTGCTCTACTACATGTTCGGAAGGGAAACTGCTGGATACCTTGCAAGCCAAAGCTTCGCGGTTGTAGTCGTCAATAATGTTGAGCACACGCATTTTCACACCATTCTCTAAGCGGTCCTGCATGAAGTCGGCACTCCAACATAGGTTAGGAGCTAAAGGCTGCAGCAACACCTCTTTGTCAGGGTTAGGAATACGTCGCTTCCATTTCCTCTTGCGCTTGTTCCCCAGTTTGATGTACACCCTGCGGATACGTTTCTTGTTCCAGGCATAACCCTCTTTACGAATACGCTTGGTATAAAATGGGCAGCCACGCGCAGGATAATGCTCCGCGTACCAGCGTAGCTTTTCCTCTACCTCCTTATCGTCTCGCTTGGATATATAGTAATATCCAGAGCGCTCAAGGCTAATGATTTTACAGGCCCTGGCAGTACTGACAGCGTAATCCGCTTTAATCTGCTTTGCTAAAAACCTCTTCTGACAGAGCCCTAGAGCTTTTTTTCCACCACATCCTTAAGGATCCTGTGGTCTAAGCTCAAATCCGCATACATCTGCTTTAGCTTCGTGTTTTCTCGCTCTAACTCCTTGTACTTGCGTAGCATTGCTGAATCCATGCCTCCGTACTTCTTGCGCCAGATATAAAAAGTATTGGCGCTTATACCTAACTCCTTGCAGATATCCTGTACTTTCTTACCAGCCTCATGCTCCTTTAAAGCCTGGCTGATCTGGCTTTCACTAAATCTTGATTTTTTCATAGTCAACAGTTTAAATTTACACACTTTTAAACTGTTGGATTTTTAGGGGGACTTACACATATTGAGGAATCTTTAATTGAAATGGAAATCTTCCTCAAAACTCAAGGCTTAACCTTCTGTTTTCGTTTGCCTTTTTTTTTTGCAACAATAAAGAAGAGTCCCAAACCAGGCCAAAGCTTCCGCCTTTTTATCACTACCTGGCGGGACACTACCCTCATTACTTACTATGGCGTAATGCTGAAACTTCTACTTCAAATATTGTATCTAAATTCCCAACATGATCATTTTCAATATAATATCTCCTGTAATCATATAGGCTTTTATGAATACTATATTTATAGTTGCATTTATGATCATTATGCTCTAAAGCACTTTGAATATAAAAATTTGAATCATCTGCTTCGTTCAAATTTAAGGGGTAGCGATTTATCAAGGTATCAAATTGTGGACCTTTAATAGGAAAAAAGAAGGCATAGTAATAAAGAGAATCCTTTTCAAAATTGAATTGATGATAGACTTTTGTATTTATATTATTGATGTTTATTTCCGTAAATGCGATATATACCTTATCAGAAAGGTATACATCTAGATCGCTTCGGTCAACAAAACTAAGGTCGGAAAATTCATCTTTAACCTCATTTTTCGACATCCCCAGGTATAACACATTGGAATCTTTAAAAGGGGTATAGAAACTACATTTATTTTTTAATCCTGCATTATTATTAATGCAACTAGAAATTAAAATGATTATATACGATAAAATAATATACTTTCTCATTCCCCCTGTTTAGCTTTAAGTTCCTTGTTTCTGCTATATAGTTCAGATACTCCTTCGGTATCATTGGTAAACTCCACGCCTGCCCAATTTATATCTTAAAACCTTTTAAATCGAATATTTTTCCCGCAGTCCAGTTCTCTGGAGTATCTTCAACAGCAGGCGATCCACTTTCAATAGGATCCTTTAACTATGGATATTTATTAGCTAACCATGTGTTTTCTTAGTAATTGTAGAAAATTGCATGTTCCTCTTGCTAGCTGTTATGGTGTTTCCCATCCAAATCGTTCTTAAGATGAGCGACTGTCCCATGAAGCAAAGCTAATGTTAAGAGCGAGCCTCTTCCTATTCTTTTTGTCTTTTATTAGCACTTTTCACCTGATAGGCACTCCTCTTCATGACCTTTTTCATAGTCAACTACTTAAAATTATCCTTTTTAAACTGTTTCGTTTTCAGGGAAGATAACCAATCCTTACTCTATCAAAATACCGAATACTCCCCGTTTCGATACCATACAATCTTATTCGAAGTTGAGTCCTGATAGACCAAGCCAGTCATCGACACACCGCTGTTATCGGTAAAACTGTAACCATACATCTTTCCCTCCTCATTTTCGGTAACCCTTAAGTCCTGGACCCCCTCAAAATACCACTTTAGAGTAATCCACTTTTTTATCTTATTTGGGTCTAATTCCCCAATTAGAATTAAATATGAAACGTCATGCTTAATGAAAGGCCCAGAAATGTAAATAACCGTATTTCTACGATGATCAAAGCCTATGAGGGCAGTTGGTAATGGTTTTGACTCACCTAAACCTTTAAACAACCACTCCGGATATACTTTCTCAGTTGAATCACTCTTAGTGTATTTTATAGCAAAACCTAAATCACTAACCCCATATAACTCAATACCATCATCTCGCAAAACCTGTAAAGAATCATCCAAGCTTTGAATTTGGCAAGTATGAATGTAACCAGGTGGCAAGACCATTTTTGGGACTCTAATTTTCTCATATTGCACAGGTTGACTTATGGTCGTTCCTATGTAACATAAAAAATTATTGATCACTTCATCTTTAACCCAATTTGGAAAGTTTTGGCCATTTGACTCAGAGCATATTAGAGTGAAAAGCGTAAAAATCAAGTATTTCTTCATTAGCCCCTATCTATTTAATCTGACAAATTAGACATTAAATTTCCAACCTGGCTACTGCCATGACAGTGATCATCTAGATCGACTCGCCCCTATGCAGCCCTTTAAACTTAAATGAAGTATTCTAACCTACTGTCCTTTTTTTGAGATGGGAAAAGAACACATCCTTCTCATCGCCATTCGGAAACCCACCTGTTCTTATCAGCTTTAGTCCTTATAAAAGATGGGGAAATCGCCACCTTTCAACAGCCGTTTAAAATTTTCGTTTTTACTTCCCAATAAATAAAAGAGCATTAAAAGCCAAGGCTCGCGGAATAACAAATAATTGATGTTTAGATGATAGCAAGTAGCTAAAAGGATATGCTGGATTTTCAGCGAATAGAACACAACAGAGGCTAGCTTTTAACATTGAAAGAACAGGCATCACTACGGAGACCAGATATAATCCACATCTTCAGGACTTTGAGTAATTTAAAGAATACCACGCTCTGCCGAAATTTGGATTCTAAATATTCTCAGCCTTCGATCACTATTTGAATAATCAGTTTTTGCATTTAAATATCTATGCTCCCTCAAGGCTTTCGAAGTGAGCTTTATTTCGACTTCAGCAAGCTTAGTAGCGGAACTCCCCTTCTCGGTTGAAATCAAAGAAGAACTTACCTCAATAGAAGTGTTTAAAACCGATGGAGGGGGATATAAATTATGACTGAGGCTTTCAGAATTTGTTCCTCCACTAAAATCCACAGGCAAGAGTCTTATTTTATTAAATTTTTCCTGATATATAATATTGGCTTCTATTAAATATAAATAAGAACCTTCTTGCTTCAAAAAATAGATGTTGTCTGAAGAATCCGTTCTCTCAAATAAGTTTACAGGGTAGTAGTACTCAGATCCTACTGATAGCCATTCTGAAAAACTCAAGTTTGAAATTAGGCCCTGGAATTGAGGTGCACCTATTAATCCTAAACTATCGCAAGGCTCTTTACATTTTTCACCACCAGCAATATCGCCTTTCCCTTGCTTACCTTGATTGACACATGAAAGCAACAAGGTCATAATAAGCACTAAACAATAATGTACTTTAACCTTCATTTAATCACTCGCAAATCGACTGTGTTTTTCTTAAAACCAGACCTGGATTATTAAGCAAACAAACACTATCGACCTCACAATGTTACCTGCAAAACCTTTACACCTTAGCACTTCCATCCCAAGTAGCAACCTTCATAAATAAACAAGTTTGAATATACAGTTTTAATACCTGAAGTGGATTATGCTTTTTTCAATCTTGAATGAAGGCTAAACCTTTCTAAAACCTGCTAGATTCCTAAATATCACTGGTACGTGCTATTCTGACAATTTTATCCGAACAAAGTCGATCCTGTACAAATGGAGTTAAAGGAATAAACAAGGAGTCAGCTGAAAAAGCTATATAGTCACTTAACTTTCTAAAACCTTTTATCTCAGTAAATGTATGACAACCATAAAAGCTAACCGCGTTTGCTATTTCCGACAATATCTTTTTATTTAAGTCATCATCAACCGAAAATTTCACCTTTCTTTTTCTGTTTAAATCATAGTTAAAGACCACACTACGAGGCAAGGGATAAGCCTCACCGTGATATAAATAAGTTGTAAAAACTATAGATATGAGTTTGTCAGATGCATTCATGACTTTATAAGTCAAACTTAACTGTGCTGAATCAGGATTAGCAAGCCCTTTCAGTTGTCCTTTTAATGAGTCTACCAAGAAGGTAACAGCCATGTTAAACCCGGAGTCATCCTCAATAAACGGATACTCTATATCAAAATTGAAAGTGCTTTGGTTTTTACTAAGAACCTCCGTGCTACTTTTATTTTGGGGGTTTTTAACATGACCACAACTTAAAAACACCATAAACACTAAAAAAATGCCAGCAATTCTCTTCATACGCTTGTCTCAATCTTGACTAGTTAACATCTATCTGAGCTGATTCATTGTAGAGAGGATCCGACTCGAAGAGGTCACAGCCTATAAATGCAGCTATTAATCCACTTCTATTATTGACGCAGGCTTGAAACATCCTAAATGGTTGATAAAAGAAATAATCCATAGTTGCTTCAAAATGAGCGGGCGAACTATAATTTACTTTCCAATTATATCCCATAACCTGCCATACATCCCATGAATACCATTATTTGCATCAATAACCCTGTTTTCACCACAAGAATAAGGAGAGTTATGAGGATAATCGGCTGCTAATTTTTCGATACTAAAAGGCCTTCCTAAAATTGGTTCATACCTTCTAAAGGTCCATGATTCCATTTGAATCACAGGCCTTAGGTTTGATAAAAATAATGACTTTAATTAATTCAATACGAAACACTTGACTCAGAGGGCCAATCCGCTAGCTCACGTTTTAAGAATGGCCCTGTAAAAACTGTTTTTTCACCTTCCTCAGTTATGATTTCAGAAAAGAAGATGTTACTGTTAACCTTAACATTTTCCAAACAATCCTCAGAGGTGCTTTCTGAACAGAGGTAAAAAGAGTGGGTAGGAATAAAAAACCATCCAGAGGTAAGCTTTCCAGTAATATGTCCTATTCCTAACGTTCTTCCAGAAAGAAACCAAAGCGCAATTATAGAGCTGACTAAAAGCCAGCTAAGCCAGCTTTTCTTTTTGAAAAACCAAAGTCCAATAAAGGCAGCTATCAAAAGACCAAAAGAAGTGAGTAGATCAGGACCTATGATAGTGCTAGTAGAAAGCGTACTACCTCCAGTAAATAAATGTAGTCTTAGCTCACTCACTGTCCCTAATAAAGTAAGGGCCAAAAGAATAACCATTATAGTTAATCTAACAAAGCTTCTCTTTTTCATTATTAATTTCTGTTAGGGCTGCCCCACTTGGAATTGAAATATCTTTCTGCTCCTCGGATTGAATAAGAACTTGATCCTATTGAACTGAAGTAGCTGAAGTAGATCCATCAAATGAAAGGACAATTATAGCCCAGCAAAACTAAATTGGCACTAATTGAAGTTATAGAAAACCATTCAGGGCTGGCTGCACTGCGCTCATCAAAACCAGAAGCTCTCCTCGCTTCATTTTAACATTAAATTTTTCTTCTAATTTATAGTAGGCATCACCGAATCTTCCATTGTCAATTATAGACCTAATACCTCATGGAAGCACCTCAATTCTTGTAAAAACAAGGCTTTGACCATTAGCAGTAGACAATAGGGAAAATTCATCAGAGTTCCATTCATAAAAGAAATAATAGCTTGTGGTATCATATTCCGTTATTTCACTAAAAAAGAACTCATTTGAATCTGCTTTATAAAGTCTACCATATTTCTCTATTTCTTTAGAAATTAATATTTTATAACTATCCTGAAAGTACAAGCTATCCTTTGGGTTTTCATAGGAGTTCACCACTGAATCGCCGCTAATTTCTATTTCAACAAAGGAATCCTCAAGCTTCCATTTTCCCTGAATATCTGCTAATATTTTATCGCATATGGAAATTTCAACAGAAGGACCTTCAGAACATTGAACTAAAAAAACAAACAATACACTAAGGCTAAAAAAGATTCGTCTCATCATTATTTTACTTGTCTTTCCTCTGAATGGCTAGCATTATAATTAATAGTCTTTATGATTGTTTCTCTATCTTTTCTGCAAACAGCCTTATCTACACACTGGCACCTTTTAACCCTTATTCAGCTAATACCCTAACTCACATTGGCTTTCCTTGATGCCCTTTCCTTCTTAAAAAAACCTCTACCTCAATTAATCACCGTATTATCCAAAACTTCATAAGTGTAATGATCCCCATTGAGATCTGAGTCAAACTCTATTTTATCACGACTTACCTCAATACCTGAAGGCTGTAAATGATAAAAATAAATTCGAACCAATTCATCTAGCTCTCCGCCATGGTTTTTCTCCCAATAGTCAAATTTAAAATAGTACAAGTCCGGAGCGAAAAAATAGCCTGAAACCAAGTCCACTTGTCCATCGCATTTAAGTCCAATTACCCCTTTCTCAAAACCTTTAAGCCTTAGTGAGCCCGGAATAATCCACCTACCTCCGGTGACTGTGTCTTTCTTAGGATAAATCCAGTACTTGTAAAACCTTATGTACTCATCTTCTCCAGTTTGACAAGTCACTTTAATAGAATCAAATGGCCTTGCACTAAATCTGATGGCACTATATTCCCTATTCAAAAATGGTTGTACATAGTGTCTAAAACTGTTTACCCAAAAATAATTTTGGGGATTCACTTCAAAATATTCAATAGTAGCCCTAACTTCAATTGCACCATATATTTCCTCCGCTACATCCTCACTTACCTGACACCAACTGATTCCATTAAAGGAAATAATAATCACTATAATTATTAGAATCTTATTCATAATTCAAAATTATAGAAACTAATACAGCACTTCAATAGCACCTAAGTCTTAGTCTCACATTCCGATAAAAGAAGCCCAGCAAAACTCCAAATATTTTCTCCTGATAGCCTATTCCCTCCCGAAACTTACCTTTGCCGCATGCGGCTATTTCAGTCCTTTTTCGGCTATCTCTTTTTAGGGCTTCTGCTTATGCAATGCTTTGGGATCTATCCCTCCTTTCGCTATTTGCAGCAGCAGATACGCCAAGAGGTAAAAAGCCGTATTAAAGCCGGTATACCAGAAGAGGAATTAATCGCCTTTCGATGGAACAGCATTAAGGAGCAAGCGCAGTGGACCAAAGCCGGAAAAGAATTTCGATATCGAGGGGAGATGTTCGATATCATTCGTAGTGAGGGCTCAGATTCTGACTTACTATTTTACTGCTTCGCCGATCTTAAAGAAAAAGGTCTTTTTGATGGCTTAAATGACTTGGTTCGGGCTTCCGGTTTCGGAAACAACCAGCAACCTGGCCCTTTAAAAAGCTGTCTGCAATGGTTCTTTAAGATTTTCCTTTCTGAGCAGCCTATAGTTTTTAAATTATCGATTCAGCAGCAGTCATTTCAAGCTCAAAGCTTTTATTATCTACCCTTCTTAGGAGAAGCTTTTCTAAACCTGCTTGACCCACCGCCTGAAGCCTAGATCTCTATTTCAAAGCCTCCTTATTCAGGAGCGCTATTTCAGAATCTGATTTGAATTTCGAAAGACCTCCGCGGAGGTCTAAACCTATTTATTTCCATCATGAAAAATCTATATATCAGTGCCCTAGTACTTTTGCTGGGTGCACAGGGCTGTGGTCGTTTTCAAAATGCTGAGAACGAAAGCAAAGCCCCTCAAAACCGCATGGTTTGCCTCTCTAAGCAATATACCGAACTGCTCTATGCCCTAGACCTCGACTCCAACTTAGTGGCAGTAGATCTCTCATCTACCTACCCTCCAGAAACCGCTCAACTAACTACAGTTGGCTATCATCGCGCATTAAGCGCTGAAGCGGTTTTAGCTGTAGAACCCAGCCTAATTCTGCACGATAATAATATCGGTCCAGAGCATGTTCAAAAACAATTGGAAAACAGCGGGGTGCCTATTAAAGCCTTTGAAACGAAAAGTAGAGATTGGGCGGGAACCCTGGATTTAATTCGGGAAATGGGCTCCTATTTTAAGGTTGGCTCCAAAGCCGATTCCCTGATTATAAGCATGCACCGCGCCATGGAACAAATTAAAAGGGAGCAAGACAGCAGCTTAACTAAACCCAAGGTTTTGGTAATCCATTTTGGACGAGCCAGCAATGTGTATTTGGTGATGACCTCCAAAAGTACCGGAGCGAAAATGATTGAGCTGGCAGGTGGCACCGTTCCCTTTGACGGTAAAGGTGGAATGCGTCCGCTTTCCCCGGAAGTATTTGCCGAAATGAATCCCGATATAATCCTAATGACCAATTTCGGATACGATCGTTTGGGAGGACTAGAGGAAATTCTAAATCTTCCCGGAGTTCGCCATACCAAAGCCGCTCAGGAAGGCCGCATCTACCGAATTGAAGAACATGACCTGGTATACTTCGGTCCGCGCAGTCCGGAAAACATCCAGTTGATTCGCAAATTCATTCGCGATGAAGCCTAGGCTCATTTTAATCATTTTAACCCTATTACTGCCCCTGTCAGCCCTGCTCAGCTTGCGCTACGGGGCAGTTGCCATTACTTGGAGCGAAATATTCAATGCCCTCAACCCCGGCTCGGAAAGCAGCTTGCATGAGAATATCTTCATAAACTTGCGCTTACCCCGCATCTTTCTGGGCATTCTCTGTGGATCAGCACTTAGTGTGGGTGGTGTTCTATTGCAGGCCCTTTTTCGCAATCCTATTGTAGAGCCCGGCCTTATTGGCACGAGCTCAGGAGCCGCTTTTGGAGCCGCCCTTTACTTTGTGATGGGCAATAGCTTGCCAGCGCTCTTTGGTAGTGCAAGCCTTGCGGTGATCAGTATTCTCGGCAGTTTATTGGCGACGGCCATTTTACTGGCTTTCGATCGACAAGGACGTGGGGCCGAAATTCAAATTCTCTTAGCCGGTGTGGCCATTAATGCCCTATTTATGAGCGGCGTTGGCTTTATGAGTTATTTGGCCCGTGATCCTCAAGCTCGCTCCATTAACTTTTGGAATTTAGGCACCCTCAGCGGAGCCACCTGGACCAATGTAAGCTTTATTGCCGCAATCATTATCCCAACCCTGATCTTAAGCCTGCGAACCGATCGCGCCCTCAATGCTCTTAGCTTAGGAATTTCTGAAGCAGCACATTTAGGAATTAAGGTGCGACGCTTTCGCTGGATGATCATCAGTGCCCAAATTGCCCTGGTAGCGATGGTAACGAGCATTGCCGGAATTATTCCATTTGTGGGCCTCATTGTACCCCATATCCTGCGTTTATTGGGCGGCGGGGAGCATCGCTATCTTTTGCGAGGCAGCCTCTTACTAGGCCCTTCTATGGTCCTTTTAACAGATTTAATGGCCCGCACCCTATTGATGCCTGCGGAAATCCCTTTGGGGATTCTAACTTCCTTCATCGGAGCACCGCTATTCCTACTATTACTCCGTAAATCCATTCGAAGTATTCAGCTATGATTGAAATCAAAAATCTCAGCTTCGCACATGGCTCCAAAACCATCTTTGCAAACATTTCCTGGCAAGCCAAAGCTGGATCCCTAAGCTTAATCCTGGGAGCCAATGGTGCCGGAAAAAGCACCCTTCTCAATCTCCTGGCGGGAGACTATCCTCCCCAATCGGGGGAAATCCTTTGGGACCAACATGCTTTACAGCAAATTAAGGATGCCGCCTGTTACCGCGGCGTATTAAGTCAGCAGCATGCCTTGCACTTCCCCTTGCGCGTGGATGACGTAGTAGCGCTAGGTCGTTATCCCCATGCCCGCAGAAAGCCCGGCCTAAAGGACCAAGAAATTGTAGCTGCTGCACTTAAACAATTTGAACTGGAAGAACTGGCGGCCCGCAATATTCAAAGCCTTAGCGGAGGCGAACAACAGCGGGTTCACTTCGCTCGGGTTTGGGTACAAATGCAGAATGAAAATCGAGCTCGCAATCCCCTGCTGCTCATTGATGAACCCACCACCTTTTTAGACATCCATCATCAATGGAAATACCTCCAGGCTATTCGTGAAGAGACCCAAAAAAACCAATGGATTAGCATTGGAGTACTGCATGACCTAAGCATGGCCTATCAACTGGCAGATGAAGTTTTAGTATTGCATGAAAATAAGGTGCTGGCTTGCGGACCTACTCAAGAGGTTCTAGTTCCAGAATTAATCAAAAAGGTTTTTGCCGTGGAAAGTAGAATTGTTGAAGGGCAGCTGCTGATTGATGGGGTATAAGGATCAAACTGCAAATTTGATCCAGTTCTGCAAATTTGATCCAGTTGCAACTGGCTCGAATTTGCAATTCGAGTCAGAGCTATTCGAGCCAAAACAAAAAAAGGCGGCCCTTTCGGAACCGCCTTTTCTAATTGTATTTGTCAAGATTAAAATTGTAAGCTCACCTTACGGTTTAAGAACTGATCATTCTCATCAAATGGCATGGTTTCTCCCATCTGAATGCTAATCTGAGCATCCGTCATACCAAACTGCATTAAAAAGTCTTTTACAGCGGTTGCACGACGTTGCTTGAGGTTATTGTTGTAGTCATCCGAGCCCACCTTATCCGCGTAAGCAGTTAAGACCACCTTGGCGGGTTTGCGTTGCGCAATTCGGGCTAAGCTCTTTTTAGCTTCAGCGCTGAGGCGATCGCTATCAAAAGCGAAATAAACCTCCTCTACATTGGCTAGGGTAGATTTGGATTTAGCCGCCTCTTCTTTTAAGGCATCCAACTCATCTTTTAAGCTGCTGATTTTACTTTCCTTAGCTTCCAGCTCATCTTCCTGCTCATTAAGGCTATTGCTGAGATCTTCAATCTTACTTTGGTTCACCATCGGGGTGCTATCCTGACTTTGTCCTTTCACATTCAGATAGTCGATCCCGAAATAATCTACGGTATAAGTAGGTTTCTTTTCCTTCGATCCAAAAGTATAAGCTACGCCCAAAGCAGTAGTTAAATAGGTATCGCTACCTGCTGCTTCATTAAAGCCATCAAATCCATCATCATAAGCCACATTGTACAGTACCTCCAAATCTACGCGCCAGGCATTATTGATCTCATACTGCAAGCCCATGCCTACGCGGCCTCCCCAGAAATTATCATTATTCGCTTGATCAGGCGCATCATCCGCCAAAAGGAATTGCTCAGAATCGTAAGAGCCATAGCCCAATCCGATTTTGGTATACACATTCCATCGACGGTTTACCATTCCTGGATTGAGGTTATTCCAAATGAAAATTCCATCCAAACCGGTAAGGTTAAACTTGCCCGAATAGTACTCCACATCGCTGGCGCCGGAAATACTGGCACGACGGTGACTTAATTGAACGCCAATCAGAGGATTGAACATATACTCCAAATACAGCTCAAAACCCATATCGAAATTGGTTTTCGGACCATTTAAGCCATACATATCCTGAGCTAAAGGACCATCAAAACGATAGGAAGGCAAATCGTAAACATGCATTCCGCGTAATCCGAAAGTCCAAGGCTTTAGATTGGCATTTAAATCAGTACCACCGCTTTGAGCTTGAGCGCTAAACGAGGAGGCAGTAACTAAAAGTAGGGCAACTAACTTTTTCATTGTCATGCGATTATTTGATGATGATTCGGTGATTAGCTACACCCTCATCGTTGGAGATTCGTAAAATATAAGTCGCTGCTGGCAGGTGGCCGAAGTCCAGACTTAACAATCCACCATCGCTGGTTTGCGACTTCTTCTGGTAAATCAATTTACCCTCCAGACTCATCAGCTCAACTTGCAATTCAGTACGCTGACTGGCATTGATTTGAATATTGATCAAACCATCAGTTGGGTTAGGATACACTTCCAGAGCGGTAAGATCCAATTCCTCAATTCCGATTCCACCACCATTGGTTCCAATTACAAATCCGGCACCGTAGTTCAAACATCCTGAGGCGTTTCCTACCATCACTTGATAGTTACCACCTACGGTATAAGGCAGGGTTGAGTTTACTGCGCCAGGAATAATCTGACCATTGCGATACCACTGATAGGTAGTATAAGCACCCTGAACACCTAGAGTTGTAGTTCCAACCTGAATAATTACCGGAGTAAGCGGAACAGGCAATACAGTTACCGTAATAACTCCAGTCACCGAGCAATTGTAATCATCGGTGAAGGTATAGTTCAACTGATGACGACCAGGGCCGGCAATACGAGGACTGAAGTAATTCCCGCCCATAATACCAGGACCGGTCCAAACCATAGTGGCCTGACCTAAGGAAATCTCTACTGGGTCTTCATTAGCACAAATCTCCAGAAGGTTGGTAATCAAAGGCTGACCTTGTGGTACAATGGTTACGGTAAAGCTTACGATAGAGTCATTACCTGCCGCATCACGAATACGGAATACGTTTTGGGTAGTTCCTATTGGGAAGATACTTCCGCTTGGCAGACCCGCCGTTTGAGTAATGCTAATGGTTCCGCAATTATCAGCCCCAGTTACAGGAGGATAAACATAGGAAGCACTACAAATACCTACGGTATCCGATTGAGGCACGAAGGTTGGGCGAGGCTTCACATTATCCTCAATTGTCACATCGAAGGTGGCAGTACTTATATTACCAGCACCATCGGTAGCAGTAATAGTTACAGTAGTAGTACCTAATGGGAATACACTACCAGAAGGATGAGAGTAGCTAAGGCTAGCCCCGCTACAGTTATCGCTAACGCTAGCGGCGGGATAAGTTACCACTCCCTCACAGGCAGTTGGCGTATTGCTTACAATGGTATCATTAGGAACATTAGAAATGCTAGGAGCCACTACATCGCTTACCGTTACTACGAAAGAGGCCGTACTGCTATTACCATTGGCATCCGTAGCGGTATAAGTTACCGTGGTATTTCCTAATGGGAAGGTAGCGCCAGAGCTATGGCTGCTCACAATGCTTGGTACCCCACAGTTATCGGTAGCAGTAGGATTAATCCAGTTTACCACTGCATCACAAGATCCGGCATTTGGAATAATTTGGAAACTGCTTGGGATATTGGAAATCACTGGCGACACCGTATCCTGAACATTAATAGTAAAGGATTGACTTACCGAGTTTCCACTAGGATCGCTGGCGGTAACCACAACAGTTGTAATTCCTAAGGGGAAATAACTTCCATTTAATTGATTGCTCAATACACTGGTAGTATTACAATTGTCGCTAGCGGTAATTGTTGGCCACTGAACATTGGTACCACACTGACCTGCATTGGCATAAGCCGTGATATTCGCAGGAAGGTTATCAATGGTTGGGGTAATGGTATCGAATACGGTTACGAAGGTGCTTCCGCTGGCAGAATTACCCTCATTGTCAGTAACGGTTAGGATCACTAGGTTCTGACCTAAATCCGCACAATCAAATACCGTGATATCGGCACTAATGCTCGCTACACCACAGTTATCGAAGCTATTATTATCAATATCCTGAGCAGTGATAGAGGCCATACCATTGGCATCCAAATACAAGGTATGTCCCTGCGTTAATACGGTTGGGGCCATATTATCTTCAACCATCACCACGGCAGTGGCCGAGCTTTGATTTCCGCTGTTATCCGTAACCGTAAGAACCACGTTATTGGCACCGATATCCGCACAGGTAAAGCTGGTTTGGCTTAAGCTCATATTGCTGATTTGGCAATTATCGCTAGAGCCATTATTAATCATGCTGGTGCTAATAGTAGCATTACCACTGGCATCTAAACTCACAGTGATATTCCGAACCAAGGCCTCTGGCTTATTGGTATCTACTACCGTAACAGTGGCTTGTGCACTTTGGCTGTTGCCGGATGCGTCGGTAGCAGTGAGCATTACAGTATTAGGACCTAAATCATTACAGCTAAAGCTGGTTCTGTTAAGGCTGTAAGTGCTAATTCCACAATTGTCTACCGATCCATTGTTAATCATGGCAGTACTAATGCTGGCCTGACCATTGGTATCCAGATAAACCGTTTGTCCCTGGGTCATTACCGTTGGAGCGATATTATCCTGAACAGTTACAATGAAATTGGTAGAATTCACATTGCCTTCGGTATCGCGAACGGTAAAGCTTAGGCTATTTGCTCCTAAATCAGCGCAGCTAAATTGATCCTGAGAAACCCACATCGAGTCGATGCTACAGTTGTCAGTACTTCCATTATTAGCCTGGGCAGGAGTGATAGAACCTTGTCCGTTGGCATCCAAGCTTAGGGTTAAGTTTTGGGCTTGGGCCGATGGATTAATATTATCCTCCACAATTACCGTAGCCGTACCCGAAGTAGAATTGGCATTCTGATCGGTAATGGTAATGCTCACGGAATTGGAACCAAGATCCGTGCAATCGAAAATAGTTTTTGAAGCGGAGTAGAATAATTGGTTAGAACAGTTATCGCTGCTACCGCCATCTAATTGAGAGGCCGCAATAGAAGCTTGTCCGGTTGCCCCTAATTGAACAGTAATAGTACGCGTTACCAGCGTAGGGCTGATGGTATCTTTCACATCAACCAGGAAAGAAGCTGAATGTGCATTTCCACTAAGGTCGGTGGCCGTTAAATCGCGTAACTGTAAGCCTTTGTCCGCACAGCTAAAGGTATCTTGACTTAAGCTTAAGCTGATGGTACAGTTGTCTGAGCTACCGGAATTTACCATGGCAGGTGTTAGCACAGCATAACCACTGGCATTTAAGTAAATGGTAGCATTCTTAGTGCGCGCCACCGGTGTAATGGTATCTAAAACATCAACCGTAAAGGCCGCGCTGTCGATATTTCCGTTTAAGTCTTCAACAATTAAGTAGCGTGTGTTAGTACCCAAATGAGTACAGGCAAAAATGGAATCGCTCAAGGAATAGCGACGGATTCCGCATAAATCGGAGGATCCGTTTTCTACCATCATGGCGTTGATTAAGGTCGTGCCATTATTGGAAAGGTAGGTTGTTACATTTTGAGCTACAACCGATGGACGTACCGTATCAATATCATTTACCACAATAGTATCGAAACCTTGACATCCATTGCTATCGGTCATAATCACGGTATAAGTACCAGCCGAAATAGTATCCGCCAAAGCGGTGGTATCGCCATTAGACCATAAGAAGGTATAAGGAGGAATTCCACCTAATGGATTTGCTACTAACTCACCGTCATTAAAACCAGGACAGTCAACCGACTTTTGCAAAGTGATACTAAGCGCCAGTGGATCAGGTTGGCTAACTGTAAAGGAATCCACATAGGTACATCCGGTTTGATCGGTTACCGTTAAAGTATAAGTTCCCGGACTTAAAGAATCGGTAGTGGCAGTGCTATCGCCATTACTCCAGGCATAGATATAAGGAGGACGACCGCCGCTGATATGCGCTTCAATCTCACCGTCCGCCTGACCGTAGCAGCTAACATTTGTTACCGTACCTGAATCAATTAATAAGGAATCCGGTACCATTAAGGTCAGCACATTACTATAGGCCGTATCGCCACAAGTCAAGTCAATTACTCTTCTTCTAAAATACTTGGTGCTGAAGTGAGTATCGGGTGACTGATAGCTGATGCTGTCATTCTTTCCAGGAGCAGCAGTCCAGCTTACCTGATCAGCAGACTCTTGCCAAATGATATCGAAGCTGCCTGAGCCACCGGAAATAGAGTCATTATTGTTAAATGCCGGTGCAGTAGAGCCCTTACAGGTGTACACAATTACCGGAGGAGGAGGCACCTGGAAGTATACAGTTGCTCCCGAATTAGGATTAAACCCACCACCACTTAATGAATACTGGAATACGGTATCCTTAATGCTATTGTATCGAACAATAAAGGTACCGCCGTTCCAGCCATCCCCGAAACTATCCAAAGCATCCAGCTTCAAAGTTTCGTTGGCCGTAACACACAATTGATGCTGTGGCAGATACGATCCATCATAAGATGTATTATTGGTCGGATAAGTACCGGCGGTAGTACTGGCAATCAAATTACCGGTAGTACTATCACTTAAGTTCCAATACATCTCGCCTGCAAAACTTACGGATTGCATAACTATCTCTATCGACACTTCACCTGGTCCGGGGGTGGTGCATTGTGCTTGCCCATCAAAACTGAATAAGAGGGCCAATGCGGCCAGCAAAGAGGTGGCAATTCTACCTCTCAAGGATTTTTCCAAATAGTTATTCTTCATATCACCAAGTTTAAGAGTCTGTGGATAGTGGCCTGTTTAGGATTTCAAAAAATTGTGTGGTATCGGCATTATTGGTCACCACCAAGAGGGGATGTCCGCCTTTACGATTGATAAGTTTTAAGTCTTTTGCGTCTTTAGGACAATAGAATGAGGTGGAGGTATATTTCCAACTTCCATCGGCTTGAGCCAGATATACGAAGCCCGATCCCGCATCATAGCGTGGCGTTTCAGGTTCGGTAATAAAGTGATTCCCCACCCCAATCAAATCTTTTAAGCCATCGCCGTTTAAGTCGAACAAGAGCATGCTGTTAATGGGTGACCGCTGAGCCTCCGACGGTAATTCTTGAATTTGATAACCATCTGAAGAACTCAGAATAAGCTTGGAAGAAAAATCAACCGCCTTAAACTGCATGGCCTCAGAAAGCATTTCCTTACCATAAATTTCCTCCAAAGATGCTGAGGCGAAATCTGCATACTGCGGGAACTTTTCCTTGAGGAAAGGCATTTGCTGCGATGAACATTCGCGACCCCGAACGGGCACCAATTTATCCTTATAGTCCTTAGCTAATACAATGTCCAAATTGCGCTCGCCATCGAAATTATTGGCAAAGAGGTAGAGCGGATGCTCGGCACTGGGATGGAACTTATTATTCTGCCCCAGATTACCCGCAATAATATCCGGCTTACCATCAGCATTAATATCTTCTACCAGCAAGCTATGCCACCATCCTTCGGTGCCATCCAAGTGGTATTCTGCTGTCGCATCCCGGAATTTTGAATCCTCCTGAATGTACAAGGTTAAGGGTGTCCATTCACCAGCTACCAGCAGATCTGGCTTATCATCACCATTAAAATCGGCCCATTGAGCTGCACTCAGCATACCCAATTTAAAGGTTCCAAAATAGGCTACGGTCTTGTCCTTAAAAACGCCGTCCTCATTCACCAAAAGTTTAGATACGGGTACGGTAGGATAAGCTCCGGGTGTAGTTCGTCCGCCTACAAAAAGGTCTAAATCTCCATCCTGATCAAAGTCTATGGCCTGCACCACCTTGGTACTGCTATTCCAAGTTGGCAAAATGCCTTCCTTGCGAATGAACTCACCTTTGCCGGTATTTTCATAGAGTCGATCGGCCAGCACCGTTGCATCATATTGAAGCATTTCGGAGCCACCGCCAGAGCATACATAAAGGTCTTGATCGCCATCTCCATCGTAATCGAAGAAAAGGGCGCCCATATCTTCCGAGCGAAAATCTTCTGTCCAGGGTTGTACTGGGGCTAAGCCGAAGCTGCCATCTGTATTTTGGAAGTACAAGGCTCCTGCCTGATGTTTGCCTCCACCTAAGTACAGATCATCCAAGCCATCGCCATTGGCATCACCTACTGCCGCGGAAGGACCCAAACGACCTTGCGCATGCGGAAGTAAAATCTCATTGGTAAACTCATTGTAGGGCTCATCATAGTGGCGATGAGCAATAGGACTGGCCTTATCCGTCAATTCCTGAATCAATTTGCCTGGCTCGCGCTTTAAAACTGCGGGACCCTGTGCCACTAATTGCTGTTCGGAAGCTTTGATGGCTAAAGTTTGATTGGCAGAAATGTCTTGCATTTTCGACCAGGAACGATTTGGCCATTGCACCCAAAGCTCTTCCACCTTCGCTTGATCGGCTAAACCGAAATAAAGAATGGGTTCTACCGATGAGAAATAACCTCTAATAGGTGATAGTTCTTGATATTGCCAACCGGCAGCGGTTTTGATATAAACCTTGGAATTGAAGGCCAGGCTTGACTTAGCACCGCTCTTTAATTCCAATTTGAGGTAATTATTCTTCGTCTTATTCTCGAATACAAAAGCGGTATCCTCCAGGTTGTTCATCACCAAATCGAGATCGCCATCTTGATCGAAATCGGCATAAGCCACACCATAAGTAAAGGCTGAATCATTTCCGAATACACCTTCTTGCTTATCGAATTGCATTTTACCCTGGCGATTGGCATAGTACTCATTAGAAAGTGGAATGCTAGGCATCTTCGCAAATAGCTCTTCTTTGAGCTCCTTAGGAACCGATCCACCATTGGCATCCTTGGCCTCCTTCATGGCCATGCGGAAATCATTATCCCGAGGATAGCGACGAATACCATTACTGATAAAAATGTCTTTATAGGAATCTCCATCGAAATCCTGCAGCAGGGCCGTCCAACTCCAATCGCTTTTAGACAATCCCGTTTGCTGAGCCACATTCACAAAATGCCCGGTGCCATCATTCACCTGCAGGCTATTGAACATGTACTGATAAGGCAATTTCAGATATTCGGTGAGGTAGTAGAATAACTGAGTATTCATACTGGCCATTAGAGTCTTACTGCGGTAGTGATCGGCAATTGCCATGTCCACCACCATTATTTCCGGACTCAAATCATTATTCAAATCAGCAATATCTACCCCCATCCCGAAATAGGTAATCTGGCGGGTACGTTGCTTTTGCTCATCTACGAAAGTACCATCGCCCTGGTTGATGTACATAAAGTCTGGAACCGAATAATCATTGGCTACATAGATATCTACCCAGCCATCGCCATTAATATCGGTGGTGGATAAACCGAGACCATAGCCATAAGCCAATATTCCGGCCGAAATCGTAACATCCGTAAAGCCAGCTTCGCCATCATTGCGATAGAGATGATTAGTGGCAGGCAACATATTCGCCGTGTCCTTCATCATTTCTACCACTTCGGGAATCCGTACCCCCCAATAGGTAGTATGGTTCATCACGAAAAGGTCTAAGTCACCATCCTGATCGTAATCAATAAAGGAAGAATGGGTAGACCAATTGGAATCATCTACTCCATAATCGGCGGCCGCTTCCTTAAACTGGAAATCACCTTGATTAATGAAAAGCTTGTTTCGTCGATCCTCAGGATTTATACTGGGACCACCGCAAGCGATATAGATATCCAGTAAACCATCTTGATTAACATCCGCCATGCTCACACCGTTGGTCCAGCGGTCGCTAGCTTCAGTTAAAGGGTTCTCAATTTTCTCGAATTTCCAGTTGCCTAGATTCTTATAGAGAATATTAGGACCGGTATTGGAGGCAAAGTAGATATCCGGGAGCCCATCATTATTAAGATCTCCTGCGGCTACTCCACTGCCATTGTAATAGTTTTCGAAGGTGAGTACATTTTCGTGCGAGAAAATGTTTTCTTCCAGGTGGTTATAGAATTGAATACCTGTTTCGGCCGCTGATTTAGCCGCAAAAAGCGGAGCCTTGGACTGCACACTTTCCTGCGCATGATCTTCCTTTGCAGAATCACATGCTGTAAACAGGATGAGCGAGGCCATCAGGCTTAAAGCCGAAAAATGATATGTATCCCAAATCCGCATAACCAGAAGTTCTCGGTAATTAATTGCCGATTGTTCCTCCGGATAGCTGATCGCGGTCGCTTACAATGGTCACATTTACCGAATTCTTAGATGCACATCCATTAGCATCGGTAAGGGTAAGCACATAATCATCTGCTACAAGAGCATCTGGATCATTCAAAACCGCAGAGTTGTTTTGAGAAGTGAAAGTATAAGTTACAGATCCGGTGCCACCACTATGGTAAACAGTTACGCTACCATCGGCTCCACCGAAGCAAGAAACATTATTATTGATTTTAACCGAGTCGATGTATAAACTATCGGGCTGAACCAAAGTGAAGGTATCGGTAGCCAAACAATTATTGGTATCGGTAACCCGCACCCAATGAGTACCGGGAGCAAGGCTGTCTGCAGTCATGGTTGTATCTCCATTACTCCATAAATAGGTATAAGGAGGTGCCAGACTATTGGCATTGACCGAAAGAGTACCGAGGGTATCCCCATAACATTCCAAATCCTGGTCGACCGTTATGCTGGCGGTTAATGGACTAATTCCATACACTTCAACCGTAATTGAATCCGCACAACCTGTTTGATCGGTAACGGTAACCGAGTAAGTTCCCGGAGCCAGACCGGTGCGGTTTGCTCCGCTGCCACCATCGCTCCAAGCGTAGGAGTAGCCGGGGGCCCCTCCGCTCACGAATACTTGAATGGCCCCATCATCAACCCCTGCACAATACGAAGAGTCTACTTGAACCGAATCAATTAATAAGGAATCGGGCACCGTAATGGTATAAATTTCTCGAAGGGTATCCATGGCCACCGCATCGATGGCTATACGACGGTAATAAACCGTATCGGTACGAGAACCCTGAGGTTGGTACACATAATTATCGCCACCCCAATTTGGCGCTGGTCCCCAAGTAACATTATCATAAGACTCTTCCCAGGTATATACATACTGGCCGGTATCGGCGGCAATAGTATCGCTAATCACAATGGCAGGTGAAGTATCGCCCTGACAAAGTGCAAACCCTAAAGCTAAAGGTGGAACTGAGAAATATACATTGGTAGAAGCACCAGAAACCGTCATGGTATAAGAAAATACGGTATCCTGGGTTTTGGCATAACGCATGTAAAAATCACCACCATTCCAACCATCGCCAAAGGAATCGAAGGCCTCTAATTTTAAGGTTTGATTGGTAGGCAAACACAGCTGATGTTGTGGAAATGCCGTTGGGCCGTAATTATTGCCACTTACATAGGTACTGAAGCCAATAGCAGCATAGCTGCTATTAGAAACACTATCGCGTAAGTTCCAGCCTACCTCATTTCCAAAGCTGCCCGTATCGAAAATAATTTCCATGGCCACCTCACCAGGTCCGGGGGTGGTACACTGCGCTAAAAGGCTTTGTGGATTAAGAAATAGAGTAATGGATAATACAGCAATAGCAGATTGCCATACGAAAGAAAGTAGGGGTAGCTTTACTCTCATAGTCCCTGGTTTGTTTAGTTGGTTGGTTTTAAAATGTCTTATTTTCAGCCTCTAAAGGATTTAATTAAGACATTTTAAGGCGTAGCTAAACTAAGGAAAATAAAGATTAGAAATTACCCCTATCTTAGAGCTAGAGTCCATAAACGCCTATTTTGGTGTTCAATGCTCCTGATTTTAAGTCGAATTAATTCTTGTTGACTTAGACTCTAAATTTTTCTACTTAAGCCTGAAGCTTGCGTTCTACCTGAGTTTAATTCAAAAAAATTCCAGATTTAAAATAAAATGCAGGGCTATAATGGAGCATCAAACTCCAATTAGCATCTTTGGTGGCAAATGCAATTTTTTCATGCGGAGTCTTTTCCCATTTTTAGTAATCCTGCTTGTATTGAGCGCTTGTCAGGAGAGCGGCAATCGTCTTGCTCGCTCCAATAATCCTTATTTATTGCAGCATGCTCAAAATCCGGTAGACTGGTTTCCCTGGGAAGAGGATGCCTTTGAAAAAGCCCAAGCTGAAAACAAGCTCATCATTCTAAGCATTGGCTATGCTGCCTGTCATTGGTGCCATGTAATGGAGGAAGAGTGTTTTGAAGATGAGGAAGTGGCAGAGTACATGAACGCCCATTTTATCTCCATAAAAGTAGATCGGGAGGAACGTCCGGATATTGATGAAATCTACCAGCGCGCTTCAGAGCTTACTACCGGCAAAGGCGGTTGGCCCCTAAATGTGATTTGCCTGCCCGACGGCAAACCTTTTTACAGCACCACCTATTTGGATAAAGAAGGTTGGTTGAATTTACTGAGTAAAATTCAGGAGCATTATCTCGAGAAACCGGATGAGCTCATCACCGCCGCTACTAAAATCACCGAGGGCGTTCAGCAAAGCCAATTGATTTTTGAAGAAAAAGGAGAAAGTGCTTTTAGCCCGGAAAAATTGGACAGTGTTTTTTCTCTCTGGAAAGAAGATTGGGATTGGCGCAATGGTGGCTTTAAGGGCAGCCCTAAATTCCCGCTTCCCAACAATTTGAAAACAATCCTCGATTACGGCATATTAGCAAAAGACAGCAGCAGCTTAAACTTTGTTCAACTTAGCCTCAAAGCGATGGCGGCCGGTGGACTTTATGATCAAATTGGTGATGGCTTTGCCCGCTATAGCACGGACTCTGCCTGGCGCATTCCGCATTTCGAAAAAATGCTTTACGACAATGCCCAACTGATTAGCCTCTATGCCCAAGCCAGTAGAGCCTTTAAAAATCCTGAGTACTTGGAGAAGGCCAAATTAGTGATGCAGTTTGCCGAAAAAGAATGGCAGGGCAAGGATAAGGCCTTTAGCTCTTCTACCGATGCGGATGTTGCTGGTGAAGAAGGAAAATATTACAGCTGGACCTTAGCTGAATTGCAAGAGCATATCGCAAAAGAGGACTGGCCTTTGTTTTCAGAATACTACGGTTTGGAGGATATAGCCAAATGGGAGAAGGATCTCTATATACTACAAACTAAGCCCTCGGCCTTTTTGCAGATTCAAGAGAAATTTGAGATTAGCAGCAAAGCCTTAGGGTTAAAAGTTACAGAATGGAAAAGCATCTTAGCTGAAAAACGGAACAGCCGAACCAAACCCAGCATTGACGATAAAAAACTTAGCTCCTGGAATGCCCTCATGCTGGGAGCCTATTTGGAACTGTACAGAGCTAGTGGATCAGCAGAATATTTGGATAAAGCCAAAGCCTTAGCGAGCTGGTTTGAAAGTCAAGAGCCTTTATTGCATTCCCAAAGATTACAAAAGGCCGGAAGCCAAGCCTTTCTGCAAGATTATGCCTTTGCCAGTTCCGCTTTTATTGACCTATTCCTTTTAAGTGCGAATCCCGATTATTTAAAGCAAGCAGAATCCTGGATGCAGGAGATAAATCAACAATTTAAGGTGAAGGATAGCCCGCTCTTTTATACGCAGTCCAAAAACAGCTCAACTTTGGTGGCAAATGGGGTTGAGACGGCGGATCAGGTTTTACCCTCAGCAAATGCTGTGATAGCCCATAACTTTTTGCGCCTGGCCCTGCTTTTGGAAAATCAAGATTACCGAAAGCAAGCCTGGTCTATGCTGCGACAAATGCAAAGTCGGATTGAAAATTACCCCGACCTTCATGCTCATTGGCTCAACTTGGCGCTCAAAGAAAGCTTTAGCTTTTATGAAGTTGCTGTAACCGGCCCCAAAGCCCAGGAAATGGCTCTAGAACTGGAAGCAAATTATCTACCACAAGCTCTAATCGCCTGGGCAAAAGAAAGTCCCTTAAGTTTATTTGAGAACCGCATCCATCCGGATTCGGAGTGGATATACGTTTGTCAATTTGGGACTTGTAAGCAGCCCGTACAAAATGTAGAGGCTGCTTTAAAACAATTGGAATTACCCTAAGCAGGTTTAAGACTTGCTTTCGAAAGGTGAATGCGCGCTGGGCACATGCTTCTTATAAAACTGCCAGGCATTACGGGCCACATTACGACCTAAATTAAGCCCTTCAATATTGTCGGATTGAATATGGTAACCGCCATAAACTCTGGAGATCCCAGCCTGCTCTGCCGCATTGGTGAAGGTGGGGAATTTTAAGGTTACGGTATCGCCCAATCGATCTAATTCGGTTAAGGATCCTGCTACCCATTCTACCTCCGTACCGAATTCATCGCTACCGGTCCAATATTTTAATGCTTCGGCGCAAGCCCCGCTAATCGTGCTATGCCCGGAAGTATAGCTTGGGAAAGGAGGACATAAAAAAGTAGCTGGAGAATAAGGACGCCACATATTACCATCCATTTCCATCATTCCTTTTCCTTCGCCACCCCAGGCCGTAATGGTTTTACCACCGTAGTATTTATGAACCAGGGCAAAAGGTCGGGCATAATCATAATGCATCTTAGAATCCCAGGAAGCGATAAAAGCATCCATGGCCACTACCTGATTAAGGAAGTACATTTTTACATCCTCATCCAAATTGTGATTATCGCGAATCGAAACATCCTGAGCGAACTTTAACCAGTGACCGGCTTGTTGCACAGATTGGGGACCATCGCGCATAAATTCGACCAGGGCCTTTTGGGGATCGGTTAAATTCGCTTGAACTTCTACCACCTCAGCCACCTCTTTGGCCAATTGCTCGGAACCAATCATGGGAGGAGGACCAGGACGAAACTGATCACCCGAACTCATGCTGATAGGCTGTACTCGATCCCAAAAAGGCGTTAAACAACCTGGAGCAAACTGCCCTCCGGCGCCATCTGAAAAGTATTTGGGCTGCCAGCGATTAGGATCATAATTAGTATCCACAGGGTTAACTGGAGCGTAATTGGTATAATCGAAATAAGGCTTACCATTGGAACCTTCTTCCTCAGCGTATTGGTTGGAACCATCATTATGGCGAGCGGCAATCACTGCCTTTGCCGCCAGGTTGCCAATCCCTTCCGGAGTATTGGGATCCAGGGAATTATTAGTTGGATCTAAACCTAATTCTACCATAAAGTCGGCGAAAAGAGCCGAGTCAGAATAGTAATATTCACACATAGCGCGGTAGGCCGCATAACTAATGGCAATCTCCTTGTTTTTGGTGATTTGCTCCGCCTCCGGACGACGCTCCACTCCTTCGAGGTATACCGGAATGGCCTCTGCATCATAGCGTGACCAGGCATCGAAGATGGAAGTGAAAATCAAACCCAAATAACGAGAGGTAATGGTAGGGCGGGGCTTAAACTTTTCGGTATCATTCGCAGTGGCAGTAAGGGCCACTTGTCCCCATTTATAAGCTACATTCTCTGCTCCTTTCGGCTCCGCCTTGGTTGGCTCAGGATTTGAATTACAAGAAGATAGAAGAACGATAGAAAAAAGAAGGATAAACTTCTTCATAATTAGGTGGTAAAGTTGGTTGATGCCGCAAATCTAACAATACCCCCTTTACTTCGATTCTATGCACTGGCTCGAATTTGCAATTCGAGTCAGAGCTATTCGAGCCAGTTCCCTAATTTTAAAACCAAATTCGCGCCCATGAAATGGCTCAAAGGCCTCTTAGCAATAGTGCTGGGCCTGCCCCTGCTCATTCTTTTTATTGCACTTTTCGCGCTATTCCTGGAGAATAAAAGCACGTCCTATCTGAAAATTAAGGATCATCCCGAATGGGAAAATCAATCCTGGTGTATTCGCCATGTAAACATTATCCCCATGAACCAGGATACTGTTTTGCTAGATCAAGACCTCATCATTGAGGATGGCATTATCACCGCTATCGGTTCCAATTTGGAGGCCAAAAATCTAAAGGTGATCGATGGCGGAGGCGCCTATCTTAGCCCGGGCTTAATAGACATGCACATGCATCTTTGGGATCGGCATGAGCTGGGTCTTTACCTGGCTAATGGCGTAACCAGTGTTCGCAGTCTCTTGGGAATGCCCTTTCATTTGCAGGTAAAGGATGAAATTGAAGCAGCTGAAATTCTAGGCCCCGACTTCTACACTTCATCTCCCCAGCTTTCTGGCCCGGAAGACGGCGATCCACTTAAGAAGCCAGTTAGTAGCCCGGAGGAAACGCGGGCCTTGATTCAAGATTATCAAAATCAGGGCTACGACTTCATAAAAACCTATAATCTGCTCGAAAAAGACTGCTTCGATGCAGCGATCGCCGAATGCGAGAAATTGAAAATCCCCTTAATCGCCCATCCCAGTTTTAAGGTAGATTATGAGTATCATATGCAGCCAGGCATTAGCAGTGTTGAGCATACTGAAGATATCTTTCAGCAAGCTTTGGACTATCAATACGATCGCGAAAAATTGGATCTGGTGATCGCTGATTATGCCCAATCCCAACAAGCGCATTGCCCTACCCTCACCGTATTTTTCAACCTCTCTGAAATATATCGGCTCCAAGAAGATTTCCTAAAACGAGAGCAAAATCATTATATCAATCCCTTTATCGAATTTGCGGCCGGCGACTATGAGCGTCATATCGCCCATTTGGAGGCAGATAGCAGCGCCGGGGATCGCATTTGGAAACAGCATCAATTCCATTTGAAGATTGTCAAAAAACTGCATGAAGCCGGTGCTTTTATTATTTGCGGCACCGATGCGGGCATTGTAGGCACGGCAGCCGGTTATTCCATTCACCATGAATTGGAATTCTACCGCCAATGCGGGATGACCAATTATGAAGCCTTACGAACCGCCACCTGGAACCCCAGTAAGGTGCATCCACAATTTAAAGATTGCGGGAGTATTGCCATCGGCATGAAAGCCAATTTCATTTTAAGCAGCCAAAATCCATTGGAGCAAATCAGCAGCCTGGAAAAACCCATTTGGGTGATGCAAAAGGGTCGCAAGCTCGAGGCCAAATCCCTATCAGAATTTGAAGCCAAAGCTCACGACCGCTCTAATTTTATTGCCACGGCAGTGCGGGTGCTCAAGTATATGTTTTGGGATAAATAAGAGTTGTGATGCATTTTACAAAATGAAATTCAGTCAATTAATCATATTAGTTTTTAGTTTCATAAGTACTTCCTCTTGCGAACAGAAATCCGAAAAAGAAGTGACTAACTATACCTACTTTAACAAGTCATCTTCAGACTCCACGGCAAAAGAGTTTTTAATTGCAGTTACAGACGAAGAACACCTGCAATACGGCTCCCGAGTAGCTTACTTAAATAAAAAAGGAGACACAATCATTCCGTTTGGCAAGTATGGCTATTTAGGAACTGATACTTTGACCCACTATGCCAATGTGTTCGAATATCCAACTGACACCTCAAGTGGAAGACGGATTGCAATCGACAGAAACCAAAATATCCTGTATGATCTAGTATTCTTCGATAATGGCCCTGACTATTTTCACGAAGGATTAGTTCGAGTAGAAAGAAATGAAAAAATGGGGTTTGCTAACAAATACGGTCAAATCCTTATCCCTTGTGACTATGATTTTGTTTGGTGGTTCGAAAAGGGAAAAGCGAAAGTAACATTTGACGCAAGAGAAATAAGAGACAAATATGATTACCATACCAGAATTGAATCTGAGGAATGGTTTTATATTGACAGAAATGGAAAAAGAATAAAATAAAAAACGACACCACTACAAAGCATATAGCTTCGGCTGCCAGCAAGGTTAAAGCTTTTAACCAATTTGGTTTTCTGGTGGACAGGAAAGCGCATCAAATTGAAAATCAGCGTAGCTAAACCGCCACAAGCCATATGCAAAACGTTGTATGCCATGCGAAAAAAGAGCCTACGCTCGACTGAAATAAAAGTGAATGACTGAAAATATTAATCAAAATCCGGAGCAGAAAGCTCGTGACAACATCGACAAAATGTTGGTTGAGGCTGGTTGGATTGTCCAGTCAAAAAAGAAAGTGGACTTGTATGCTTCGAAAGGAGTTGCTGTACGTGAATACCAAACAGACGTTGGACCTGCCGATTATGTCCTTTTTGTCGACAGAAAGCCAGTTGGTGTAATTGAAGCGAAAAGAGAGGAACAAGGTGAGAAACTGACAGTTGCTGAAGATCAATCAAAAGATTATGCTGAAAGCAAACTTAAATACCTGAATAACGACCCACTTCCATTTGTCTATGAAAGTACGGGAGTATTAACGCGATTCACTGACTACCGAGACCCCAAACCAAGATCGAGACCGATTTTTCATTTCCACCGACCTGAAACTCTGTTGGAATGGTTTGGACAAGTAAAAACGCTCCGAGCTAGACTGAAAGATATTCCTGAATTGGATGAGACAGGGCTGAGACCTGCACAGATTAAGGCAATCCGAAATCTCGAAACATCATTCAAAGACAATCGACCCAAGGCTTTGATTCAAATGGCGACCGGAGCTGGGAAAACCTTTACCGCCTGCACCTTTGTGTATCGTTTGCTAAAGCATGCAGATGCCAAGCGCATTCTGTTTGTGGTGGATACCAAAAACCTGGGCGAACAAGCTGAGCAGGAATTTTTGAAATACCAGCCAACAGACGATAACCGGAAGTTCACGGAACTCTACAACGTACAGCGGCTCAACTCAAGTTACATCGCTTCGGACAGTCAGGTTTGTATTTCTACCATTCAACGCCTCTACTCTATTTTGAAAGGGGAAGAATTGGAAGAATCTGCCGAAGAAGAAAATCCGAACGAGAAAAGTTGGCAATGGCAAAAGAAAGAACCCATGCCAGTGGAGTACAATGCCAAAAACCCGATTGAACAATTTGATTTCGTCATCATTGACGAATGCCACCGCTCCATTTACAATTTGTGGAAACAGGTATTGGATTATTATGATGCTTTTCTCATTGGCTTAACCGCTACCCCTGACAAGCGCACATTCGGTTTCTTCAATGAAAATGTGGTGAGTGAATACACTTATGAAGAATCGGTGGCTGATGGTGTAAATGTGCCCTATGATGTGTTTACCATAGAAACGGAAATAACACAGGCGGGGGCAAAAATCAAAGCGAAGGAGTATGTGGACAAACGGGAAAAGCTGACCCGAAAGAAACGCTGGGAACGACTTGACGAAGATTATGAATACACCTCCAACAAACTGGACAAAGATGTAGTCAATCCAAGCCAGATTCGCCATATCATAAAAGCGTACAAAGAGGCATTGCCGAGTATTTTCCCAGACCGTTTTGATGAAAACGGAGAATTTGAAGTACCTAAAACTCTGGCCTTTGCCAAAACGGATAGTCATGCAGACGACATCATTCAGATTATCCGTGAAGAGTTTGGCGAAGGAAATGACTTTTGCAAAAAGGTGACCTATAAGATTGAGGAAGATCCTAAATCGGTTTTGAACCGTTTCCGCAACTCATGGAATCCACGCATTGCAGTTACCGTAGACATGATAGCTACGGGAACAGATGTAAAGCCATTAGAGGTGCTGCTTTTTATGCGAGACGTGAAAAGCATCAACTACTTTGAACAGATGAAAGGCCGTGGAACCCGAACCATCAATTTTGATGATTTGAAACGGGTGACTCGAACGGCCAAACACACCAAAACTCATTTTGTGATTGTGGATGCCGTGGGCGCCACCAAATCCAAGAAAACGGATAGTCGTCCTTTGGAACGCAAACCCACTACGCCTTTAAAAGACTTGCTTGGTGCAGTAACGATGGGTGTACAAGACGAAGACTTGTTTACTTCATTGGCAAATCGCCTGATTCGATTGGAAAAACAATTGACTGAAGATGAAAAAGCCAAGTACGAAGAACTAACAGAAGGCAAAACACTGAACCAAACTACCAAAGACCTACTCAATGCCTTTGACCCTGATTTGATTCAAAGCAAAACACAAGCTTTGGTCAGTCAGATTCCGGTGCAAGACCGAACTCCTGCTAAGGAGGAAGAATGCCGCAAGCAAGCTCAAAATGAACTGGCGCTTTGTGCGGCCAAGACCTTTACAGGAGAGCTCAATGATTACATTGTAAATGTCCACAGGATACATGACCAGATCATTGACACGGTGAACACCGACAAAATTCTGCGTTCGGAATGGGATAGCTTTACTAAGGACAAAGCTGAAGAAGTGGTTAAAAACTTCAAGGAATACATTGAAGCCAATAAAGATGAAATCACCGCTTTGAGCATTTTCTACGACCAACCTTACCGCAGGCGTGAACTCACTTTTAAGATGATCAAAGACCTGCTTGATAAATTGAAATTGGAAAAACCACTTCTTGCTCCACACTATGTCTGGGAAGCTTACGCACAACTGGAAAAAGTAAAAGGCAACCCGCCTGCCGGACGGGCAGGCAGCCCGAAAAACGACTTAGTGGCTTTGGTTTCCTTAATCCGTAGAGTAACGGGAATTGACCAACAACTCACACCCTACAACACAACGGTGGATAAGAATTTTCAGGATTGGGTATTTGGCAAGCAAGCCGGTGCACTCAAATTTACTGAAGAACAAATGGGGTGGCTCAGAATGCTCAAAGATCATATTGCCAACAGCTTTCATGTGGAAGTGGACGATTTGGACTACACTCCATTTGATGCCCAAGGCGGGAGAGGAAAGATGTACCAGCTTTTTGGCGACAAGATGGACGAAATTATTAACGAACTAAATGAAGTTCTGGCTGCCTGATGAGAGAAGATTGGATTGAAATAGAATTAGGTAAGATTCTAAAGGTATCAAGTGGCCTTGGATTAACGTTCAAAAAAATGAGTGGTAAAGGCTACCCCGTGTATGGAGGTAACGGCATCACTGGCTTTCATTCAGAATACCTCTATGAGGATGAAAAACTAATTATCGGTAGAGTAGGTGTTCGATGTGGAGTTACACACATAACAAAACCTAAGTCATGGGTGACTGATAATGCTTTAGTAGTTGAATTCAAGCTTCCATGTTTTTACTTGAAATTCATGAAGCTAAAACTTCAATTCGAGAACTTAAACAAATTATCAAACTCTACTGCTCAGCCCGTAATTTCAGGTTCTAAAATTTATTCTTACTCCGTAAAGCTGCCTCCCCTCCCAGAACAACGCGCCATAGTCGCCAAAATAGAGCAGCTTTTTAGCGAGCTAGATAATGGCATAGCCAACCTCAAAGCCGCCAAAGACAAACTGGAAATCTACCGACAGGCCGTGCTGAAAAAAGCGTTTGAGGGGGAGTTGACGAAGGAGTGGAGAAAGAGGTATGATATCAATCATGTCTGGGACATAATGCCGCTAAAAGATATTGGTGATTGGAAAGGAGGAGGAACACCATCAAAGAGTAAACCTGAATATTGGGAGAATGGCACTGTGCTGTGGGTCTCTCCCAAAGACATGAAAACAGAAGTGATCATCTCAACAATAGATAGAATCACAGAGGAGAGCATTGAAAATTCTTCAGCTAAATGGATTGAAAAAGGGGCAATACTTATTGTTGTCAGAAGTGGTATAATTCGCAGAATGCTTCCTGTTGCTATCGCAGGACAAGATCTTACGGTGAATCAAGATCTACAGACAATCAAACCAATTGATGCATTTACTTCAGAATTCGTGTACTGGTTCCTCATAGCAAATGACCGTGATATTAGGGAGAAGTGCGCTAAAGATGGCACAACAGTAAATAATATTAATGTTCCTGTTCTAAAGAAGTACAAAATTCCAGCTCCTGACCTTGATGAACAAATCCAAATCGTCCAAGAAATCGAATCCCGCCTTTCTGTTTGTGATAACATTTTGGCCAACATAGAAGAAGGGCTGGAAAAAAGTGAAGCCCTGCGGCAGAGTATTCTCAAACAAGCCTTTGAAGGCAAGCTACTAAGCGAAGAAGAACTGGAAGCGTGCAGAAAAGAGCCGGATTGGGAGCCAGCAGAGAAGTTGTTGGAGCGGATTAAGAACGGAGACAAAGTAGAATCCAAAAAAGTAAGCCATGCCTGATGCACCGCTCAAAATAATGGTGTCCTCTACGGTTTATGGTTCAGAAAGTGATTTGGACCAGATACATGCCATTTTGAAAGGCTATGGCTATGATGTAGTTATGTCAAAAAATGGTACTGTCTACGTGCCAATCGGAGTTTCGAATGAAGAAGCTTGCTTGCAAGCAGTAGAAGATTGTGATTTGTTTCTGGGTATCATTTTCCCCAGATATGGCTCAGGAATCACCCACAAGGAATTTTCAAAAGCCATAGAGCTTGATAAGCCAAGATGGTTTATATCACACCACTATATCGAGTACACTCGACAATTAATGAAGCAATTCATGTTTGATGCCGCAGGAAATCGAAATGATTTTGAAATTCAGCGCACATCCGTGATGGATAGTATCAAGGTGATTGACATGTACAATGAAGCTATTCAGAATCACTTGGACTCGGACAAAAGAAGATCGCATTGGGCTCATCCTTTTTTTAAAACACCTGAGACTTATGACTTTCTCAAAACCCAGTTCAGCGATATGGGCAGACGCATTGACGAATTGAATAAACTAAACAATAATGAATAGCGAACAACTCATAAAAAGCCTCCTGAAACAAGGAGAAGGCGAGCAGCTTGAGTTTAAACAGGTTGTTCGCAAAGATGCCATTGGCAAAAGCATTTGTGCCTTTCTCAACCATGAAGGTGGTCAGGTGCTAATTGGCATTGCTGATGACAAAAAAGTAGTCGGCATTGCTGATGCTGAAAAGTGGGAAAAGGAATTGACCGATTACTTGAACACTACTATCATTCCAGAAGCACCGATCATGGTTTCAGTTGAGAGTGTGGGCAACAAACAAATTCTATTGGTTAAAGTATGGGCAGGCTCCAAACAGCCCTACATTTTTGACGGTAGTATTTATTTCCGCAAGGGACAAAGCACAGTCAAAGCCACATCGCAGCAGATTTCAGACTTGATTCACAATCGCCAGAAAACAGAATTGCATTGGGAACGTCAATTGGCATTGGGCGTTGAACTGGAGGATCTGGATATTCACGAAATCCAAAAAACCATTGATCGATCCATTAACGAAAGCAAGCTGGACGAAAGCAAAAGAAATCCGATTGACTTCCTGACCCATTTCGGACTTTTCCAGAATGGTCATTTCACCCATGCTGCTGTAGTGCTCTTTGCAAAAAACCCTGCTCGATTTATACCCCAAACACGTGTTCGGGTTGCATTTCTTGAAAAAGGAAAAACAGCTGATGAGTTTGTGGATGATAAGTTACTGGATGGCAATTTGTTCAAGAACATCTTAGCAGTTCAGGATTTCTTTGAGAAACATTTACGCACTACCAGAAAATTCAGTGAAAAGGAATGGGAGCGGCAGGATGAATATGTAGTGCCCATGTCGGCATTACGGGAAGGTGTGATGAACGCCTTGGTGCATCGGGATTACAGCTTGCCATCAGCTTCTATGTCTGTGATTATTTACAGCGATAGAATTGAAGTCTTCAATTCCGGCAAGTCACCATTGAAAGCAGCCGAGCTTAAAAAGAGTCACTTATCGCTTCCGGTAAATCCTGACATAGCCCACATAGTATTTCTGAGAGGCTACATAGAGAAAATTGGTAGAGGTACAATAAAGATTATGGATGCTTGTAAAGCTGCTGGTCTTAAAGCACCTAAATGGACTACTACAGATACTAGCGTAAAACTTGCTTTTCCTCTTAATGTAAAACTTGGCGGAGCTAGTGACGGTGCTTCTGACGGTGCTTCTGACGGAGCTATTGAGGGTGTTATTGGTGAAGCAATTGAGGGTGTTTCTCGCCCCGTGCGAACTCGATTGGTAGACATTGTGAGCATAGTGCTAAATGAGCCTGGCATCAAGAATATCGATTTACAAGAGCGTTTGAAAATCTCAGAACGTACGGTCACATCTGATATGAAAAGATTAGAAAAGTTCATTGACTATAAAGGCAGCAAGAAAGGTGGCGGTTATGAACCGAATAAGGAGCTATTGAAAAGAATTGACAAAAAACCTGCGGATTAACCTGCGGGATAACTTGCGGATTAAAATTTCAACTTAATCTGCGGATTAACTTGCGGCATAACCTGCGGAAAAAGAAAAATATTATGAGTAACGAATCAGGTATAGTATCAAAAGTTTGGAGTTTTGCCAGCGTACTACGGGACGATGGCGTTAGCTATGGTGACTATTTAACGCAACTCACCTATCTACTTTTCCTAAAAATGGTAGATGAGTTTGCCAAGCCCCCATATAATAGGGAAATTGCAGTTCCAGAAGGATGTGACTGGGAAAGTCTAAAGGGAAAAAGAGGTGCAGAACTAGAAACCCATTACACCAAAATTCTGCGGGAACTTGCAAAAGCCAAAGGTACGCTCGGGCAAATCTTTGTTAAGTCAAGAAATGAAATTCAAGACCCTGCCAAACTCTACAAGATCATAGACATGGTCGATAAGGAGAAATGGAGCATGATGGGTGCTGACCTCAAAGGCAAAATCTATGAAGGCCTTTTGGAGAAGAATGCAGAAGACACCAAATCTGGAGCTGGACAGTACTTCACCCCAAGAGCATTGATTAGAGCAATGGTGGCTTGCATACAACCAGAACCCATGAAGACCATCACAGACCCGGCTTGCGGAACAGGCGGTTTCTTCCTAGCTGCTTATGACCACATTGTTAGCAGTCACGAGTTAAATCGTGAGCAAAAGGAGTTTTTGAAAAACAAAACCTTTTACGGTAATGAGATTGTAGCCAATACACGCAGAATGTGTTTGATGAACATGTTCTTGCACAATATTGGCGAAATAGATGGAGAGACCTTTATTTCTTCGGCAGACGCACTAGTAGCAGACGAAGGAAAACGATTTGATTATGTGTTGGCAAATCCTCCATTTGGAAAGAAGTCGAGCATGACCTTCACCAACGAAGAAGGTGAGCAGGAAAAAGAAGATTTGGTTTACAATCGTCAAGACTTTTGGGCAACCACTTCCAACAAGCAGCTCAATTTTATGCAGCACATCCGAACCTTATTAAAGGAAAATGGAGAAGCTGCCGTGGTTTTGCCAGATAACGTGTTGTTTGAAGGTGGTGCTGGAGAAACCGTTCGGAAACAAATGCTACAATCAACCGAGTTGCACACAATACTCAGATTACCCACGGGAATATTCTACAAACCGGGTGTAAAAGCCAATGTCTTGTTTTTTGATAACCGCCCAGGTGCAAAGGAAGCATGGACAAAAGAGGTATGGATCTACGACTACCGAACTAATGTCCACCATACCCTGAAGAAAAAGCCCATGCAGTTGGAAGACCTTCAAGACTTCATTGACCGCTACAATCCAAGCAACCGAAACGACCGAACAGAAACATGGTCTGAAGAAAATCCTGAAGGACGTTGGCGAAAATTCACCTACGAAGAAATAATCGCTCGCGATAAAACCAACCTTGATATTTTCTGGCTCAAAGACAAAAGCCTAGCAGACCTTGACAATCTGCCTGATCCAGACATTTTAGCCAATGAAATCATTGAGAATATAGAAGCAGGTTTAGAGAGTTTCAAAGAAGTGATGGAAACAATTAATGGAAAGGTTGAGGAATGAAAAAAGAGGTCAAGCATCTTTATAACAAGGCTGTAGATTCTTTGGTACTGAGCATTGAACTGTTTAATAGACCGAATGATACTGCTCGTGTTCATGGTGTCTTGATTATGATGGATCATTCTTTTGAAATGCTGTTAAAAGCCTCCATTCTTCATAAGGGCGGTAAAATCAAAGATAGAAGAGCCACACAAACAATTGGATTTGAATCTTGTGTTCGTAAAGCCTTTAGTGATGGTGAAATTAAATTTCTGACCGAAGATGAAGTATTGACGTTGCAATCACTTAACGGTTTAAGGGATGCTGCGCAGCATTACACGCTAGAAATTTCAGAGCAGCACCTATACTTTCAGGCTCAATCAGGCTTGACACTATTCCGTGATATTGTAAAACGAGTATTTGATATTGACTTAAAGGAAGGATTACCTGTTCGTGTTTTGCCTTTAAGCACGACTCCACCGACTGATATTCAGGCATTCTTTTCCAATGAGATTGTGGAAATAAAGAAGCTTCTTGGCCCAAACAAAAGGAAAAATATTGAGGCCATCGAAAAGCTTAGAGCATTGGCAATAATGGAAAATGCTGTTCAAGGAAATGACACCCAACCATCTGATGGGGAATTAAAGAAAATCCTGAAAACACTTGAGAAGGGAGGGAATTTTGGTCAGTTGTTTCCTGGGGTATCTACACTGAACTTCACAGCAAGTGGATATGGTCCATCATTGGATTTGAGGATTTCGAGAAAAGAAGGTGTCCCTGTTCAAATTGTGCCGGAAGGAACACCAGGTGCGCATGTTGTCGCACTCAAAAGAGTTAACGAGCTTGACTACTATAATCTTGGACGTGACCAACTAGCAAAAAAAGTCGGACTAACAGGACCAAAAACAAGTGCAGTCATTCATCATTTGAATTAAAAAGCAGACCCAGAAAGTTTTAAAAGAATTTCAGTTGGTAATGTACATCATGACAGATATTCACAGAAAGCAATTGGGCAAATCAAAGCTGGAATAGCAGCAACTCCAATGGCTGAAATTTGGGAAAACTATAAAAACAGATAAATGATATCAGCCGCACGCATCCATACACATTGGTAAGTCGCTCAAAGCCGACCCGCAAGCCAAAACTTGCCAAAGAGTATGTCTGCCCCAACGCTGACAGAAAAGAAAATGAAAAAGCACGGGCATACAACATTGGCTATACGTAATGCGGGCGAAAGTGCTAAAAATGAAAGCTTAAAATGCCAAACGCACCATACACAAACCGTTAATCTCTATTTAGCCCCGCGCGACCACATCCAAATTCCAAAGCCTAATTCGGCCACAGTCATGGGTAGACTTAAACCTAATTCCAGGGCATCCAAACTATGCTGAGAGATTAAGGGAAAGGCCTTTAAGAAGTGGATTAAGCTATAGCTGATACCGGCGATATAAAGCAAAAAGCCCCATACTTTCGGCACTCCGTATTGCCTGTAGACCAAGGCTCCTAGTGCAAATAAGTGGGCTCCGAAGAGAATTAAACCGGCCGACCAAATGGCTTCGAAGGATTGAATTTTATGGTATATGGCTTCCGCCGAAAGGCCCTCATTAAAAATTCCCACTTGTACTAATTGACTTATGGCTCCTGCCAAAACCACTGAATAAGCTAAACGCAGGGCAAAAGTCCAATTGGCAAGGCGCTTTTGGTTCGGGCGGAAAAACTGCCAAATAGACCAGCTTACTACTACATCCAAAAAGAGTATTAATAGCCAAAGTGCGGTTTCCATCTGAAAGAGACCTAATTTGCTTTTCAGGTTCGCAGCTGTAGCTTGAGCATCACCTTGCGTCCAAATTTGAGGATGGAGATATCCAAAGGAAAAGCCGGCAGCTAGGGCCATTAATACAATTGCGATTCCTGTGATTTTTGCCGCCCTACGCGGAGACTGATTTAAGCTAAATACTTGCATTTTGAATGTTTTTAAGGTTCTTATTTCTGAATGCGGATGCCGCGAATGAGCAACCAAAGGCATAAGGAGAGTTCACCAATAACACTGGGGATCACCACCATTATTTCGAAGAAGCCGCTGTAATCATTGTAATTCGTAAGGCTAAAGCTGGCCACGGAATCAATCACATAAACCAAACCGGCCAATTGAATCATTAAGCCAATCCAGGAAGGGAAGCGAGCCGATTTTAAGATCAAATAGCCCATAATCATTAAGTGCACCCCAAAGAAGATCAGGCCTAATAACCAGGTATCATCAAAGCTTTGGGTTAAATGATCTACCTGTCGCAGAATGAAAAGCTCATCGCCACTGTAGGGCTTGCCCAGCAATCGCAGGAAAGAAACCAAATCCATCAGAGCCACCGCAAATACCGCGGCATTTACTAAGCGCAAGGCCGAGGAAATCATAGCCAAGCTTTGGTTTACAGAGCGTAATAAGAGGTAAAAGGGAACCGCTAAAATGGCATCCATCAAAACCATCAGCACGAAGCTTAAGATGGCCAGACTCAGCATCCCCGGGGCGGCCTTAAAATTAGCCCAGGTACCGGCCGGATCACCAGGTATTACCATCGCCTCTACTACAAAGCCGGTGGCAAAAAAGGCAGTAATAAAAATCAATAAGTATCCAAGCCCCGTCCAATGGGCCATTCGTTTTAAGTTTTGCATAGTTGATTGTTTTTAGGAATGAGTTATGATGATATTGCCTTTCTTATGACCGGCATCGATATAGGTATGCGCCTCCGCTAATTTTTCGAGAGGAAACTGTCGGTCGATTACCGTTTTATGCTTGCCTTCCGCGATCACTTCCAAAAGATGGGATAAGAGTGCACGCAATTCTGCTGGTTTCAACAATCCGGTGGCAGCGAAGAGGGCTTTTTTATCGGCCTTACGACTCAGCAGCATCTGCCATAGTAAGGGCAAGCTCATTACCGGAGACAAGTATTTACCGCCTTTCTTTAAGGCCCCTTTAGCCTCCGGAAAAGAAGACTTGCCAATGGTATCGTAGATCAGATCATAGGCTTCGGTGCGAGTAGTGAAATCCTCTTTGCTATAGTCGATAACATGATCTGCTCCCAGAGATTTTACCAAACCTACATTGCGGGTACTGCATACTCCGGTCACCTCGGCGCCATAGTATTTCGCCAATTGCACTGCCGAAGTTCCCAAGGCACCGGAGGCCCCATTAATTAAGACCTTCTGTCCGGGCTTAACCATTCCAACTTCACGCAAGAAATTCACTGAGGTTACCGCGCCATCTCCCAATGGGGCAGCATCGCTAAAGGAAATAATTTCTGGCAGATGCATAAGTACATCATCCGCCGAGGTAAGTAAGTACTCAGCATTGGCGCTAAAACCCAGGGTGGTTTCACCAAAAACACGATCCCCGGCTTTAAAGTCCTTTACGCCTTCACCTACGGCTTCCACCACTCCAGCATATCCGGTTCCGGGAATAGGATTTTTAGGTTTGGAAATACCGGTAAACAAGCGCGCCACATAAGGCTTACCGCTGCGCATCTGAGCATCAGCACGAGTAGCAGCCGATACTTCTACCTTGATTAACACTTTACCCGCTTCCACTTCTGGGCGATCGATTTCTTCTAAACGGAATACTTTAGGACTTCCGTAGCCCTGGGCCACGATGGCTTTCATTTTTATGTTTTGCTTCGTCATCATCTTCAATGGTTTTGAATTGATTATCCATTTTGACGAGGCAAAGATTCAGCGAAAGCTCAGGGCAGGCGTTCGCCATTCCATGCGGCAGGTTCGGAATTATAAATCGGTACAAAAAGAAATACAGAACTAAGCTTGATGCTGATTTACAAAGGCTTTAGGCGTTAAGCCCGTTTCCTTTTTAAAGCTGGTATTGAATACGGTTTTAGAATTAAATCCACTCTCATAGGCTAATCCCAATAAGGAAATATGGGAATTGGAAGGATCTAAAGCCAATTGCTTAAAGGTGTTTATCCGATAGGTATTTACGAACTCATTAAAGTTCTTCCCAAAGCTTTCATTTAGGAGCCATGACAATTGGTTGGGATGCAATTGCAATTGACTACTTAAGCTCCGCAGGGTTAGCTGAGGATTTAAATAGGGCTCCTCTTCCACCATCAGCTTTAAAAGCTCATCCCGAAACTGCTGCTCGGTACTTTCATCCATTAAAGCCTGCTTACTGCTCTTCTGCTTTTCGCGGGGCAGCTTGCCATAGATTTTGGAATGGAATAGACCAAAGCGGCTGTCGCTCCGCAAAGCTTCGGCCAAAGGATCACTAAAGGACAAAAGCAAAATGGCACTTTTAATCTCCAGGGATTTATCCAGCCATTCAAAAGCTTGATCAGCCTGCCCCTGAGCTACGTATAAAAGGTAGAGGTAACTATGTTGCTGAAAAGCCAGGGGTTCTTGGGCTTCCGCTTCTAATTGTGCTTGCACCGCAGGAGCTTCTGCCGATTGAGTTTCAAAGAGCCAAAGCGCCTTTAATCCCAAATAATCGCCCGGGGTTATATGCTCCTTTTCCTGCTCCAGAAACTTTTGGATGGCCGAATACTTCTTCAGTTTAAACCAAACATAGGCCCGTGTAACAAGAGCCGGTAAGTTTTGAGGGTTGCGCTCTAAGAGACTGTTTAGTATCGATTCGGAACGAGCATAATCCGCGATGCGATAAAAATAATAGGACTGGTAAAACAGGGTTTCCTGATTCAGGGGATCCCGATCCAAGGCTCGCTTTAAATAGCGATCGGCCAATTCGGATTCCCCATACAGCAGGTACATAAAGGCTAAAAACTGCAGTCCCTCAGGATAGCTCGGATCGCATTCTACCGTTTTTAAGGCATGCTGAAAGCTCGCCTGATAATCTGCTTCAGTGAAAAAAGAAATATTGGCCAATTGATAATGGGCTCCGGCGGCATTAGGATCAAGCTTGAGCGCCTCCTGAGTATGCGCTACCGCCTTGCCCCAAGCTTCTTGATAATCCATCGCCTGAGTGGTGGCCAAAAAACCATAGGCATCAGCCAAACCTATATGGGTATTGGGCTGCTGTGCATCCAGCTTTAAAGCTTCCTCCCAATTTTCAATAGCCAAGCGCGCATCTTGAGCATTCCACTTATTAAAATGAAAGCGCGCTTTGAGATCATGCTCATAGGCCGATAAATTGGTAGTAGCCGGAAAAACCAATTGATCACCAAATTCCAGGTGACCAAATTGCTCCCTTAATCGATCCGCAATAAGCAGGCTTATCTCATCTTGAACCTCAAATATATTGGCCAATTTGCGATCCCAGCTTTCCGACCAAAATTGATAGTCTTCATCTGCTTTGATCAGCTGAGCTGACACTCTCAAGGTATCGCCCGCCAAACGAATACTGCCCTCTAAAATCACCGCCACTTTTAATTCGCGGGCAATCTCTGAAAGAGGCAGGTCCTTATCTTTAAAATAAAAACTGGAGCGGCGGGAAGTCACCTTCAATCCTTCCACCCGGGTTAAAGCATGGATAATTTCCTCACTTAAACCCTCACTGAGGTATTCATTTTCAGCATCCCTACTTAAATTCCGAAAAGGAAGTACGGCAATGGAAGTTTTAGACATGTTTGGCTATTGGCTGAGCAAGTTAGGAAAGGCCGCGGATATTTTATTAAAACTTCAAATGGCGAATGGTTTCTCCATTATTAATCAATTGTCGCAGCGACTCAATGCCAATTTTCACATGATTCTGATCGTAGGTCTTGGAATTTGCCGCATCCTTCTCCATGGTTTTCACTCCATCCGGAACCATAGGCTGATCGGTTACCAGCAGCAAGGCCCCGGTAGGAATCTTATTGAAAAAGCCCACCGAAAAAAGAGTGGCCGTTTCCATATCAATGGCATAGGCTCTAATCTTGCGCAGGTACTTTTTAAAATTTTTATCAAATTCCCAAACCCGACGGTTGGTGGTATACACCGTGCCGGTCCAGTAGCTAATATCATGATCGCGAATCGTAGTACTAATAGCTTTTTGCAGAGCAAAAGAGGGCATGGCCGGGACCTCGGGCGGGAAATAATCATTGGAGGTTCCTTCG
Organism: Croceimicrobium hydrocarbonivorans; assembly: GCF_014524565.1. Taxonomy (NCBI): domain Bacteria; kingdom Pseudomonadati; phylum Bacteroidota; class Flavobacteriia; order Flavobacteriales; family Owenweeksiaceae; genus Croceimicrobium; species Croceimicrobium hydrocarbonivorans. Next base: position 1,448,855 of record NZ_CP060139.1, read on the forward strand.
CCCCGAATCGCACCTATGGGTAAAATCATATCCCCAATCTTATTGCGCTTTTTCAGTCCACCACATTTCCCTAAAAAGAGCACTGCTTTGGGGCTTATCGCCGATAGGAGATCCATAACGGTAGCGGCATTGGGCGAACCCATTCCGAAATTAATCAGGGTGATTTCCCCACTGGTAGCCGAAGGCATGCTCTTATCCAAGCCGCGAATTTCAGCTCCGGTGCTATCCGCGAAAAGCTGCAAATAATGCTGGAAATTAGTGAGTAAAATATAGGAGCCAAATTCTTCTAAAGGCACTCCCGTATAGCGCGGTAGCCAATTATCAACGATTTCAGATTTTGTTTTCATAGGGATCTTTTAGGCCTTTAAGATAATCGCCTTTCGGCGGATGAGAAAATAAAAATGTCAACTACACTTGACTTTTGTAAATAAAACTTTACTTTTGTCAAGCGAACTTTACATAAACTAAAACATAAAAATGAACGCACTTCACGAAAAACGACAAGCCCAACGTCACAATGCCATGCGCAAATTGGGTATGTGGACCGCTGCCTGGGTTATCAGTCAAGCCATAGTAGTATTTGGCGGCAGCCTGGCCTGGCCAGAAGTTACTAGTCTAAAACTGCTAAGTATAGGTCTAAACATCATTCTGGGCCTGATGATGATTGGCGCAAACCGAAACCTGATTAAAACCATGGATGAGCTAGAGCGCCAACAACAATTGGAATCTATGGGAATAACCTTAGGCCTCACCTTGGTTATTGGATTAGCCTATTCTTCCCTTCATATCATCAAGCTCATGCCTTTTGATGCCGAAATCTCCTATCTGGTTATGTTTATGGGTATCACCTATTTAGTGACTTTGGCCATCAACAAAAAACGCTTCCAATGAAAAACCGCATTCGCGATTTACGAAGCGCCAAAGGCCTTACCCAAGAGGATCTGGCAAAAGAAATTGGAGTGAGCCGACAAACCATTAATGCTATTGAAAAGGGAAAATTCGATCCGAGTTTACCCACGGCCTTCCGTTTATCCCTACTCTTCGAAACGCCTATTGAGGGTATTTTCGAATTCGAGGAAGCTTAAACACTAAGCTCTCCACAGATATTTTCGAGATAGGCCTGTTCAAAGTCTTTGCCTTGCAGCCCCTTTGCTAAAAGCACCATTGCTTTGGTTAAGGCCGCTTCGAGCACCATATCCCCGGCACTGATCAGGCCTATTTCTTGAAATTTTCGACCGGCCTCGTATTTCGACATCTCCACCTCACCGGCAGAGCACTGGCTTACATTAATCACCGGAACTGCTTTTTGGATCACATCGGCCAAAGCCTCTAATAGCCAGGGATGCCCCGGTGCATTACCACTGCCAAAGGTGCGTAATATGATGGCCTTATTATTTGGATTCTGAATTAAGGGTACCGCCAGTTCAGCCTGCATGCCCGGAAAGCAATGTAAAATTGCCACGCGTGGATCCAACTCCTCCAAAATTTGGAAACGACCAATACTAGCCGGCATAATCGAATTGCGATTGTACTTTATCTGCACTCCGGCCTCTGCCAACAAAGGATAATTAGGCGAACGGAAGGCCTCAAAATCTTGAGAGCTCACCTTTTGCAAGCGATTACCCCGGTATAAATTGTATTCGAAATACACCGCTACTTCCGGCACCATTGGACCGCCTTCTTCATTGGTGGCAATGGCAATTTCCAAACTGCTTAGAATATTCTCCCGAGCATCCGAACGCGGAATCCCTACCGGCAATTGACTACCGGTTAAAATGACCGGCTTGGCTAAATTTTGCAGCATAAAACTCAATGCTGCCGAAGTATAAGCCATGGTATCGGAACCATGCAAAATCAAGAAGGCATCGTAATTCAAATAATCCGCCTCAATCCTGCGGGCAATGCGCAACCAATGCGCCGGAGTCATATTCGAGGAATCTAAAACCTCATCAAAACTATCCGCCTCTAATTGAGCAGGGAAATCGCGTAATTCTGGAATAAAGGATTGCAAATTCTCAAAGCTAAAGGGATGGTAGGCCCCATCACTTTTCAGAATCATCCCGATGGTACCACCGGTATAGAGTATTAATATGCGCCGACGATTAGTGCTCATAACTGAAAAATCTTACGGGCATTGGCCGTGGTTATGGCATCAACTTCTTCTAGCGGACGCTGATGTAAATCGGCAATTTTTTGGGCGATATAACTTAGATAGGCGGGCTCATTACGCTTACCGCGATAAGGCATGGGCGCTAAAAAAGGAGCATCGGTTTCCAGCACCAGGTCCTCCGTTTGTAGTTCGGCAACCACCTTATCCAGGCCGCCATTTTTAAAGGTTACTACTCCCCCAATACCTAGTTTCAGGTTTAGGCTTAAAGCCTGATGCGCCTGTTCTAAATTTCCGGTAAAGCAATGGAATATGCCAAACAAATCATCCCCTCGGTGCGATTCCAAAACCTCGAAGGTTTCATCAAAGGCATCTCTGCAATGAATCACAATTGGCAAAGCCATTTCTTTAGCCTTGCTGATCTGCTGATCAAAAGCAATTTGCTGCTCTTTTAAAAAGGTTTTATCCCAATAGAGATCGATACCAATTTCGCCCACCGCATAATAGTGGGTATCGGAAGCCAGTTCTTCCCAAACTACGGCCAGTTCTTCTTCATAATCTGCCTTTACATGACTGGGATGCAAACCCATCATGGGGTAGATATGATCATGATCTGCCGCCAGGCTCTTTAAAGCAGCAACACTTTCCTTATCAATATTGGGCAAAAACAATTCTTGAACACCCGCCTCAAATGCACGCTGCAAAAGGGCTTCGCGGTCTTCGCTAAACTGTTTTAAATAGATATGGGTATGGGTATCAATCATAGGCAGCGAAAGTAAGAAATGCCCATCGTCTGCCGAACCTGGCTCGAAATTAAAAAGCTAGCAAACATCAAAGTCCGATCGAAGTAAATCTACACTAAAAATCTCTTTTTCAATCACTTTAAATAATGATGTCACTCTGACACTACTAAAGTCAACCCCCTTAAACCGGGGCATTTAATTAGCCAAGGCCCGCCTTCTCCCTTACTTAGTAGAAAAATTAAAATGCGTTTACAAGATAAAGTAGCCGTAATCACCGGAGGCGGCAGTGGTATTGGCTTAGCTGCCGTAAAGGAATTTTTAAACCAAGGCGCTAAAGTGGCCATCTGGGACCTTAACTCAGATCAGGTTCAATATCTCCTTAAAAGTGAAGGAGAAAGTCAACTGCGTTTTTATTCCGTAAACACTGCTGAAAGTGCTTCCGTAAACGAAGCCGCCGAAAAAGTAATTCAGGATTTTGGCAAAGTAGATATCCTCATCAATAATGCCGGCATTACCCGCGATGCAACCTTGCTGAAAATGACCGATGAGCAATGGCAGGCCGTTCTCCAGGTAAACCTAACCGGGGTTTTTAATTGCACCCGTGCATTTGCACCGCATTTTAAAGCCCAGGAATCAGGTCGTATTATTAGCACCTCCTCGGTTGTAGGACTTTACGGTAACTTCGGACAGAGCAATTATGTTGCTACTAAAGCCGGCGTAATTGGCATGACTAAAACCTTTGCTAAAGAACTAGGCAAATATGGAGTTACCGCCAATGCTGTAGCTCCGGGATTTATCGCTACCGATATGGTTAAAACCATGCCCGAGAAAGTATTGGACATGATGAAAGACAAGGCCCCATTAAAAAGATTGGGTCAACCCGAAGATATCGCGAAAACCTACGCCTTCTTGGCTTCCGACGATGCAGCCTTCATTACAGGCACCTGCATTAGTGTTGATGGTGGCGTAACCCTATAGAATTTATGAGAGCAGTTCAGATAAAATCAACGGGAATGGCTGTACCTGAGCGCGTGGTGCCCAATTCCTATTTCAATGAAATATTAGGTGAGGATGTAGATACCTGGCTACGTGAAAATGTAGAGATCTACGAAAGGCGATGGTTGGATGCGGATCAAGGAGTGGCCTCCCTCTGTTTGGCTGCCGCACAACAAGCGATGGATCGCGCTGGTTTAAGTAATACTGAGGTTCAGCTTCTGATTATCGCCACCGATACACCCGAATTCATTTCGCCTTCTACCGCCAGTGTTATTCAGCACCGTTTAGGTTTGGAGAACTGCGCCACCTTTGATGTAAACACCGCCTGCGCGGGATTTGTAAGTGCCCTAGATACGGCCAGCAAATACCTAAAGTCGGATGAGCAATACCGCAATGCCATGGTAATTGGCTGCTACGGCATGAGTAAATACCTCAATTTGCAGGACAAGAAAACCGTTACTCTCTTTGCCGATGGCGCGGGAGCGGTAATCCTCAGTGCCAAGGAACCTGGCAATTCTGATATGCTCGCCGCCTTGCAAACCACCCAAGGTCAGTATTACGATTGGATGGGAATTTACAGTGGCGCCACCAAGGAACCCGTAAGTGCGGAGATCGTAGCCAACAATGATCAATACTTGAAATTCGTGAAGCGCTTCCCCAGCGAGCTAAACCCTCAAATGTGGAGTAGCATTGCCCAGGAATTATGTAAAAGAGCGGGCATTTCCGTATCGGAGGTGCGCATGTTTTTCATGACCCAGATCAATATCAATTCCATTCGGGGCATGCTCGATATTCTGGAATTACCGCATGATCGGGCGATTACCATTATGCATAAATTCGGTTATACCGGATCAGCAGCCATCCCTATGGCCCTAAATATGGCGGTAGAGCAAAACCTAATTAAGCGTGGCGACCCCATCCTCCTAATTGGATCCGGTGGCGGCTTAGCCTTTGCCGGTGCATTAATGCGCTACTAATATGGAAAGTGGGGGAGCAAATATGAGTGTTTACGCGGGCTTGGCCTTAGGTGCCTTGGCTCTGCTTAGCATCATTCTGGCTATTCGTGGGGCCCGAAAAACAAAGAGCCTCAGCGATTATGCCTTGGGCAGCAAAGGCTTCTCACCTTGGTCGGTGGGCTTGGCTTTAGCCGCCTCCATGACCTCCGCCGCTACCTTTATTATTAACCCGGGTATCATTGGCTATTATGGTGTTAGCGCATTTATAGCCTATGCCATTGTGCTACCTATCGCCGCACTGGGCACCCTTGTTTTAGTAAGCAAAGCCTTTCGGCAGATGGGCGTAAAGCAACAGTCATTGAGTTTATCCCATTGGCTGGAAAATCAATACCAAAGCCCTTTCCTGGGTAAGCTCTTTGCCTTTCTTTCTTTATTGATGCTCACCTTCATCGTATTGATTGTAGTGGGCTTAAGTCAGGTAATCAGCAGCAGTTTAAACATCGAAGCTCAAACCGCTATGCTTATCCTTATTGCGGTGGTTTTTGGCTACATGATGTTTGGCGGCGCCAATTCCATGGTTTACACCAATACCATCCAGGCACTGCTTATGCTGGTTGTGGCTTTTCTTTTGCTGGGTTCCGGTCATGAGCATTTTAGCGAAGGGCTTTCGGGCTTTTTAAAGAAGCTAGAGAACATTGACCCTAAATTGGCGCAGGTCCCTTATCCAGAAAGCCCCCTGTTTCGGGATTATTTTGAAATCATAATTTGCCAAATCCTAATTGGCATTGCCATCATTTTTCAACCCCATATTATTACGAAGTCCTTATTGCTTAAAGACGACCGCGCTTTATCCAAATACCTAATTACCGCCGTAGTGGTAGAGATCATCTTCTTTATGGTGGTATTAACCGGACTTTACGCCCGCCTCGAATTCCCGGATCTGCAAGTAAATGGAAGTATCCTTTCCCCCGACCAAATGGTTTCTGTTTATGTGGTCCAGGAATTCCCGGTGTGGTTAGGTTTAATCGTGATCCTGGGCTTAATCTCAGCAGGACTCTCCACTTTGGAAGGCTTAATCCAGGCTCTTTCCACCACCATTAATCGTGAGATTGTACAGAGCTATTTCTTCCCCGAGACTAAGAAGGCCCTCAGTGAAAGTCAGAAGCTAAAACTCAATCGCATCATCATCATTTTCTTGGCGGTAGTGAGTGCGATATGGTCTTGGCAGCAGATCGTGAATCCCAATTTAAGTGTAGCCTTACTGGCTCAGAACGGGGTTTACGCCTTTTTTGCCGCGGCCTTTGTTCCCATTGCCTTTGGCTTGTTTATCCGCAATTTCGGGAAGGTACCGGCAACTACCGCTGCCATCCTTGCCATTGTTACTCACTTTGGAACTTATTACTTGCGCCTTGGACCCTATATGCAGGAGGAAGTGCGCAATCCGGCTGTAGCCGCCAGCTATGCTATTATTATTGCCAGCCTTAGTGGCTTAATTTTACATTTTACCCAAAAAAGATCGGCGATATGAGCCTCGATTGGTTTCAAAAATGGGCCCTCTACAGCCCCGAAAAAATTGCCATCAAAGAATGGAATACTAAGCGCGCCCTAAGCTACCGCGAGCTTAATCGCCAAGCTATACAGTGGTCGCAATATCTTTTAGATCGTGGCTTTCAAAAAGGCGATCGCCTGGGAGTACTGAGTGAATTTCGTTTAGAATACTTCATCCTTCTGGGGGTAGCTCAAAAAACAGGCATCATTCTGGTTCCGCTCAATTATCGCTTAAGCGCCCGCGAATTGCAGTATATGACTCAGGATTCGGGTTGCAAGCTTTTGCTAATGGAATCCCAATTCACCCCGGATCCTAATTGTCCGGTTCCAATCGATAGTTTAGAAAGTTTTGCGGAGGAAGCCAGCAAGGTAGAAATGAATGAATTGTCTTGCCCTAAGCCCGAAGGCCAGGACCCTCTTTTTATCCTCTATACCAGCGGCACTACCGGTTTCCCGAAAGGAGCGCTCTATACCCATGAGATGGCGATTTGGAATAGCCTCAATACCGCCCTGCGCCTAGAAGTAAATGCTAATGATCGCTGCTTACAAATTATGCCTCCTTTCCATACCGGTGGCTGGAATGTACTCAGCACTCCCCTATTGCATTTCGGCGCCAGCCTCATATTAATGCCCAAATTCGAACCAGAAGAATGCTTAAGGGCCTTGGCAGAAGAATCCATTAGCCTTTTTATGGCGGTGCCTACCATGGTGCGAATGCTTAGTGAGGCACCTAATTTTGAGGCCGCTGATTTAGCTGCCTTGCGCTACTTTATCGTGGGCGGCGAAGCCCTGGCCATCCCTTTAATTGAAAAATGGGCCGCTAAAGGGGTCCCTATTCGTCAAGGTTATGGACTTACCGAAGTTGGCCCCAATGTAACTTCCCTAAATGCCGAAGACGCCATTCGCAAACGAGGTAGTATTGGTTTCGTTAATTTCTATTACGACTGGAAGCTCATTAGCGAGGCAGGCACAGAAGCTAGCACGGGCGAGAAAGGAGAGCTTTGGTTAAAAAGCCCCTGTGTTAGTCCAGGCTATTGGAATAATCCCGATGCCACCGCCTCCAGCCGCAAAGGTGATTGGTTTAAAACTGGTGATGTTTTAATTCGTGATGAGGAAGGTTACCTCTATTTGGTAGATCGCCTAAAGAATATGTACATCTCCGGTGGGGAGAATATTTACCCTTCTGAGATTGAACATTTTTTAAGTCTGCATCCCGATATTTTAGAAAATGTAGTTGTAGGCGTACCCGATTCTAAATGGGGCGAAGTAGGCTGTGCTTTCATCAGTAGCAATGCCATTTTGAATGAAGCGGATTTACGCGCCTATTGCGAAAAAGGCATGGCCCGATTTAAGATCCCCAAGCATTTCGTTTTCCTGGATGAATTACCTAAAAACACCGCCGGAAAAATAGATCGACATGCTCTGCATAGTCGCTTCCAGCAGGACTAAAGGAAGGTAAATCTTGCTACCTTAGATGCATGAGAAAACCCTTGGAGCATTTTTACCGCTTCTCCCATGCCCTCTATCCGCATGAACTGTATTTCCTCGAAAAATCTCAGAACTTTCAAATCGAGGAAAACCAGCGGATTATGGAAACCTTGCTCTACAATCTGCAGCATCGGCAAAAGCCTAAAGACTTTCCGCTCGACATTGATAAACGCAAGTACAGCAATCTAAAAAAGTGGATGCAGGAACGCTTGGATCAGGCCAATGTCGACTTGCAGTTAAAACGCATCAATAGCCTGGAGCTAAAGGTGATGCTGGATGAAGTAGATGCCGATACCGAAAAGGAAATCCAGCAATTAATTCGCAATAGCGATCCGCGACATTATCACTTTAGAAAGATCTATGACCTCATCCAACATTATGAGGACTTCCTTTTGATTCGCTTACGCGAGAAAACGGACAAACCGGTAAGTGCTTATTTGCGCAGTCATCAGAAAGCTTATCGACGTTCACGCAGCATTTTCCAAAAAATGCAGGAAGCTACCAATGATATTATTGGTCAGTATCGCCATCGTGATCAAGATCTTGAGAACTGGGAATTATCCTTGAAAGAATGGGTATACGATGAAAATCTGGATGGCATGAATCGCTATGCAGCCTTTGTACGTTTACTCTTCATTTACCTTAATCGCGGGAATCAGGAAGAACTGGAGAAGCTTTATGATTTCATGGATCAGGCTTTGGCCAAAGGGCAGTTTTACTCCCGTCGTATCCTCAGTAATTTTTACGCCAATAAGGTGCTTTTCTTATCGCGCTACCAAACTTTGGATCAAGCGGAGCAATACGGCTACCTATCCTTAAAATTTAAGAATAGCGACTATCTGTTTTACCTCACCAATTTAAGCGCGGTACTGCTGCGACAAGGTAAAACTGAGGCGGCCCTGCAATTACTGCGCGAGTCCTTCCCTGAACTACGACAAAATCCCAACCCACACATCAAGCTGGGCTTTATTGCCTTTTACATTAAATGTATGAGTGATGTAGGCCGTAGTAAAGATGCCATCAATTTTGCTGAAAACTATTTGAGCGCTTATAATCGCGAAATACTGAGCAGCCGCTGGCATCTCTTCTTCATTGCGCATTTCCGCGCTTTAATGATTGAAGAGAAATACAGTCGATTGCTCTACCTCAGCCGGAGGTATCAGATAGAAAAGAAAGACTTCGAAAACCAAAAACGTGCTTCCTACCTACCCACCCTTAGTTGGTATATTTCTATGAGCCGATATGTTGAGGAAGGCCTCAGTGCCGAAGAAACCAAAGCGCAAATGACAGCGGTATTAAGCGAGCTAATAATAGACCAGCGCAAGGAACGCCGACTAAAAGAACTACTTAAAGAATTGCGTCCAATTGCACCAAAAGTAATCGATGAAATTAAGTCCACCCTAAACCAAAGCATCATTACAAACTGATTTACTGTCATTTAAACACTTTTAATTTAAAATGAAGCTTAAAGTCAAGGTTAACCTTATCTTAAGCTAAGGACAGGGAGTCTTTGAGAGCCTGTAAATTAGATGCAAATCAAATAAACTAGCGCATCAGCATGAAAGCAATCCGTTTATGGTCCGTTCTTTCTCTTGCCTTTGTAGTGAGCTTAAGCTCCTGCTCTGAGGACGAGGACCCACAAGACAACAACTCAGGTACGAATAACCCAGTAGGCATCCAGGGTAAATGGTATTCCTCTGGAGACAATGTAGCCCCTCTTTTATCGGCTTTGTTTGGAACCGACTCTATTTACATTGAATTTGCCACAGACCTCACTTACAGTGTAGAACAGTATGATACCAATGGCGCTAAATTGACTTTAAGCGGAACCTACACTCAGACCGAAAGCAATGTAACCGACATTTGGTCCATCGAGGTTAATCAAACTGCACCCGCAGTATTAACCAGCGAAGGTATTTTTAAAGTAGAAGGAAACACCATGCAATATGAGATCGTACAAACCGATCCTGATATTGGTGCCACTCCTCCAACCCCAGCTACCGGCTTCGGCTCATCAGCCTCCGGAGGCACCCCTCTGGGAACTTTGAATATCCAGAATTACGTTCGCATACAGTAATCATTAGGAGTTTAAAGGCGGGCGAAAGCTCGCCTTTCTTATTTTTAAGAACATATGAAGCACCCATTACTTTGGGGTCTCGTGCTGAGCTTATCTATGCAAACCCTTTTGCAAGCTCAGGAGACCAATGGCATTCGAGTATTTGATCAGGAAGTTCCGGAGGAAAGCGAGCGTGAGTTTCAATTTCTGGCTTATTGGTTTAGTCAGGCGGTAAGCGCTAACTACTACCCTACCAACGATTTCTTACGCGGCCAGGTATTTGGTCGGCTCTATGGTCAAAACACTACCCGCAGTACTGATACTGCCACCACCTATTATGTGGAACAAAGGCTATTGCCCTTTTTCATTTACCAACCCAAATTATTTAATGGTCGAGCCATTTTACGTGCCTCTTTCGAAATCGACTTTACCTGGGGGGACGCCTCCTACGGTTCAGGCGGAAACTTTGGGGGCGCCGTTGCCGGAGATCAGGTAAACCTGCAAACCCAAAACGTAGAATTGGAATTAATCCCCTATAAAAACTGGAGTATCAATATCGGTTTGCAAAGGATGTATGATAATCCCAACAACCCTTATCGCACGCTCTTTGGCAAACTCACCAATACCGGCTATCGCCTGATGTTTTGGGGCACAGATGCCACCGGAATCAGTGTTCGCTACAATGGCGATTACGAGCGTATGAAATTTGGTGCCTGGCAGTTCTACGAAAACCTCATTCAGACTGATGATGATGTAAATATGTTCGAAGCACTTTACGATCGCGATATCAGCCGCAGCTGGAGCCTAGGTGCTTCCATAAACTATGTTCGCGACCGAGCTTCGGGTCAAGGGGGTCCCAGTATTTTAGGTCAGGGCCTGAATAGCACCTTGAGCAATTACAATGGCTCTTACCGTTTCCCTTTAGGGCAAAATCCTTATCAGGCAGATGTTTTCTGGCTGGGTTCTTTCTATACCCATAACCCTGACTATATCGAAGACCGTTGGATGGCCACGGGCTTTTTGAATTACAATTTCGGAACGGTTGACACCCTAACCACGGGCGAAAACTATGGTCAGATTAGCAGCATTGGCGGCTATACCTTCAATAGCAAAACCGGTTACCGTTATGGTAAAACCAGTGGCAGCCGTGTAGAATTGGATGTTTTGTATACCAGTGGTGATGCCAATGGAATTAGCGACAATCGCTACAGTGGTGTGCTTACCGGCAATAACTGGGGCAGCCCGGTTTCGGTATGGATTAGCCATGGTGCCTATATCCTATTCCCCCACGGCAATGTGGTAAACCGTTTCGTTTCTGCGGTTAATGATGTTTCCAATTTAGGCTATGGCCTGATGGGCGGAACCTTTAATGTGTACCACGATATTATCGACAATAAACTCAATATTAAAGCAGGAACGGCCGCAGCCTTCAGCAATGTAAATCCTCAGGGAGGCGGCAATCAATTGGGCGTAGAATTAAACGGACGTATCAGTTGGCAACCCCAGGTGTATATGCAATTGGAATTACATGCCGCCAAATTATGGTTAGGTGACTTTTACGATAGTCCGGCCGTAAACGCCAATTCCAGCAGTCGACCAGATAATCCCTGGACTGTATTCCTGACTTACAAATGGTTAATGTTCTAATCATGAGAAAAGCCATTCTATTTTTAAGCGGCATGCTCTTGCTTTTACAGTGCAGCCCCTACCAAAAACTGAGTCCCATGAAAAGCATGGTTGAGGATCTGCGCTATCCTTTTCCCGTTAAGTTTCAGGAATTGAGCTCCGGCCCTCGCATGGCCTATATGGAGCAAGGCCAAGGCGCCGAAACCATTATACTCATCCACGGACTGGGCAGCTATTCACCAGCCTGGAAAAACAACATTCCGGCGCTGGCCGAAAAATATCGAGTAATTGCTATTGATTTGCCCGGTTATGGTAAATCCAGCAAAGGCCCTTGGACTGGTAGCCTGGAGTTTTATGCCGAAAGCTTGATGGAATTTGCAGATAGCTTAAAGCTGAAGAGCTTCCATTTAGGCGGTCATTCCATGGGTGGGCAAATCAGCATGGTTGCCGCTTTGAAATATCCGGAGCGCATTCAAAAACTAATTTTAGTGGCCCCGGCCGGTTTCGAGCCTTTTCATCCCGGGCAAAAAGATTGGTTCCGCAGTGTGGCTACTCCTTCCCTTACCCTTTTGGCCAAGCCCCGCCAGATTCGCGAAAACTTCGCCATTAACTTTTATGCCATGCCCGAAGATGCCGAGTTTATGGTTGAAGATCGGATTGCCATGCGCAGTGCCGAAGATTTTCCTGGTTATGCCTATATCGTTGCCCAAAGCATTAAGGCCATGGTAGATCGCCCCGTTTATGATTACCTGGAGCAGATTCAACAAAAGACCCTAATTGTATTTGGCAAAGATGATATGCTAATCCCTAACCGCTTTTTAACCGGGGGCAGCACCAATGATATTGCCAAGATCGGCGATGAAAAAATTCCCGATAGTCAATTGATCATGCTCGAAAAAGCGGGGCACTTTGTACAATTTGAGGCCTTCGAACGTTTTAATCAATCCGTATTAGAATTTTTAGCCCCTTAAGGCCCAAACCTAAACCATGATTAAACCAGCTCGAGAGTGGGACATCCCTTTGGGTGAGTTTCCCTTATTAAGCACAGATAAGCTTCGCTACGCGGACACAGATCGACAAGGACATATTAACAATGCCCTTTTTTCGACTTTCTTAGAAACCGGTAGAGTAGAGTTACTGCAACATCTGGATCTAATAAAAGACAGCTCCCCTTTTAGTTTTGTTATTGCTTCCCTGCAATTGGATTTTATGCAGCAATTATATTGGCCAGGACAGGTTCATATTGCAACCGGAATCTCTAAGCTTGGTCGCAGCTCTATACACTTGCATCAGGCTTTATTTCAAGATCAACAATGTGTAGCCAGAGCCAATACGGTGATCGTTCAAATAGAAAACATCGGCAGCAAGGCAGTACCCTTTAGTGAAGATCGGCGACAGCTTTTAATGAGCTATCAATTTTCAGAAATATAAAAAGGCGGCCTCATAGAGACCGCCTTTCAGGATAGCCAAAAATGCTATGTATTAGAAACTAATGGTTGCTTCGAGAACCGCACCATTAAAATTTCCGTTGTGATAAATACTGGTGGGATCAAAGTCACTGTAGGACTGATTTACATACTCTGCTTTCATCATCACATTAGGAGTCATAAACCAACCGGCGGCCACTGCGAAACGAGTGATATTGATATCATCAGTGCTAAAAGCCTGAGGACCGGTTACAGTATTGTAACGTGCACCAGCATAGAATTTTTCATCGGCGCCAAAGCGGTAAACCAATTCACCGTAAATCTGAGTATAGGTACGAGTTTCAGTTTCAGCGCTTAATTTACCAGAGGCAGTTTCATAGGCTCCGAAGAATTCCAAGCCTTTGTATTTCACAAAGGGGTTAATCATGATAGAAGTAACCTGATTTACGAAGGTAGGATTCCAACGACCACTGCGAGGATTATCGGTAGGGTTAGCACCCTGATCTTCCATTACCAAATAGTAGCGGCTACCAGTACGATCACCAAAGTAGATGTAATTGGTATTACCATTAGCGGTAGTGTAGAAAGATCCGGTTAAACGCATACGTAAATCTTCGTTCATTTGTTTATCCCAACCCGCTTTACCTAAGAACACAGGAGTGTTTTTGTTGTTGGTAGCTACACTTTGATTGAGTTTACCGTTGGTTGCTCCGATCATTACCAGGAAGTCGCCAGGAGTAAAGTAAATCTCAGCACCAGCCTCGGTATTGAAGGCATCCATAATCATGTTACCCACAAATGGGTTGTAGATAGCACGGGCATTGTCGGTACGGCGGAAGTGATAGTCGCCATAGTTAACCTCCATCATACCAATTTTAATGGTAGTGAAATCCATCACATTCTCTAAAAGATCCTGAGACAACCAGTTCAGGTTAGAGATTTGGATATAACCACCTTTTACCCAACTTTCGGGGTGGCGACGAGAAGAGAGGTAAGTACGTAAGTGCATACGCATACCATCTGCTAAGGCAACGTCAACATCTAAGTTAGCGGTAGGAAGGTTGAAGTTATTTCCGATGGTGATAAGGGTATCAACAGTTGATTCTGTGCTATGGCTCAAAGCTTGCATTTGCACGGCAAAAGCTCCACCTAAGCGTACTTTGAAACCGTCATAGGCGATGTCGCTATTTAAGGCTTCGAACTGATTGATGCCCCGGAAGTCGCGGTATCGATATTGTTGAATATCGCGATTATCGAACTGAGCAAAGGCAGATACTGATACCAACACAAAGCTCAGAACTGCACCTAATTTGGTTAGCGATTTCATAATTGTGGATTTTTAAGTTTAATTGTAATTGATTGTAAATTGAATGGTGATCTTGTCTCCGGTGGTAACAGCACCCATCATAAAGCTGGGGGCTTCCACATCGAAGCTACTCATGTTAAAAGAGGTTACTCCGCTGATTTCGAGACCTTGATCTTTTTGTTTCACATCGATAGGAACATTTACAATGCGTTCTTTACCGGCCACGGTTAATTTGCCGCGACTTTGCATTTTAAAATGCCCGTTGGTCACTTTTTTCTGTTCAGAAACAGAAATAAGCTCGTAGAAAATTTTAGGGTATTTATCCTTTTTCAAGGCTTTGTAAGCATTGGCATCCATAGGGCCTTTGCCACTTTTTAAGGCTTCCACCTGAACGGTGAGCTTTAACTCTTTGATGTTGATAGATTCAGATGCTATCTCGGCATCCACGGTACCCTGGAGGTCATCCGCTTTCATCTCCCAATCATGGAGGGTAGAGGTGCCCAAAATCTTCATTGTAGATTGGGCAGAATTGGTCTTGTAAATTCGAATGGCTTCCTTATCGACGCTGAATGAAAGAAGCATTATCGGAATTAGAAGCAATAGAGGTTTCATCTTATTGTGATTTACATCACAAAGGTGCCACCGCAAGTTTGGCTACACTATGATTTTCATCAGCTAAAAAGCTGAGAAATATCAGTTATTCAAGTCCCCAAAATAGGCCTCATAAGCCGGACTTAATTTAGCCTCCAGTTCGGACATGGTTACTAAGCCATTGGCCCTGAAGTGCTCACGACCTTCTACAAAAAATAAGAGTCCAGGAACGGCCAACATGCGATGCTGACCGGCTAATTCTCGATGCTGACGAGCGTCTAATCGCTGCACCTTAATATGTGGGAATTTGTTTTGTAAAAGCTGCTCGACCTTGGGCCAAAGCGCATGGCAAATTCCACAATCATCCTGGTAGAAATACCAAAATTCCAAAGTTTCCATCTTGGCAAAATTACGACCTTTGGTTGTGCCCTTAACTAAAGAACATTTCATCGAAATCCTTCGGGCCCGCCCCCGTAAGGAAGAACTGCTTAAGTATAGTGCTGATCCCGCTTACCATCAATACTTAAGGGAAATTTGTCTTAGTGATGACCTGCAACTCAATTGGCGAGCGGCCTGGCTTTTAGCCGATTTACCTGCTACAGAGCTGCAGGCTATTTTTCCTTCGGCACAAGTTTTAATTGAGATCTTATCCAGCCCTCAAAAAGACGGCTATCTCCGCGAGATTGTAAAAATCATCAACCGCTTGAAATTGGATGAAGAGGAAGAAGGGCTATTTTATGAATCAGCCCTCAAACTTTGGGAGAATTTAGCCATGGCCTCTGCCACGCGCATTCATGCTATTCGCTCCCTTTTTAAAATCGCTGAGACTTATCCCGAATTGAAACTGGAATTGAAGGCCTATAATGACGATTTTTACTTTCAAGGCTTAAGTCCAGGAATCGCTAAACAAATTCGCAGGCTTTTTGCCGGACTAAGCTAAGACCTTGCGTGCCTTCCAAGCCGTGTAGAGGGAGCTGTAAACCACCACCGTAACCGAGGATATAGGCATTAATATCGCAGCAAATACCGGACTTAAATAACCGGCCACCGCCACAGACAAGCCCACAAGATTATACAAGAGCGACAAGGCAAAGGCCCGATATACAATAGGCTTATACATCCGCGAAAGCGCTAAAAATCGATGCAGCTTCGGAAAGGCATCGGCCATTAATAAGGCATCGCTGGCCGGGAAAAAGCTAATATCCTTTTCACAAAGGCTAATCCCCACTTCACTCTGCTGCAAAGCACCGGCATCATTTAATCCATCGCCCAGCATTAATACCTTTTGTCCCTTGCTTTGCAAAGCTTGCAGGTATTCTAATTTTTGATGTGGACTACAATTAAACTGCAAATCCACCTTTGAACCTAATATCTGGCGGAAGCGCCTTTCTTCGGCGGCATTATCACCACTTAAAAGGCTAAGGCTATACTTATCACTGAGGTCGGCGGCAATTTGATCTAAAGCATCACGGGTTTGCTGGTAAAAGCTGAAATAGCCCAAAACCTTGGCGTCCTTTTCCAGATAAACCGCAGTGGTATTCGCTTCATCACTTAAGCCTAAGAAGGAGGCTTTTCCCAAACGGTAATAGGAGGCTCGCACCCGAGCGCCAACGCCTTCGCCACTGGCTTCTTCAAATTGTAAAACCTGACTAGCATCGGCCTCCTCAATTTGCAAATGCCCCAATAGCACTTTGGCTAAAGGGTGTTGAGCATTTAAGGCAATGGTAGCCACCGCCCATTGATCTTCAAATAAAAGCTGATCGCCATGCCACTGCACCTCAATACTGTCGGTACGGGTGAGGGTTCCGGTTTTATCGAAAACCACCTGATTCAGTTCCGGAAGCCTTTGCAGCACGGTATTATTCTTTAGAAAGAAACCGAAACGTCCAAACCAACGCATCATGCTACCCGCGGTAAAAGGTTCGGCCAAGGCCAAGGCACAAGGACAGGCTACTATCAATACCGAAGTAAAGACTAAAACTGCTTTGGCAGAATCGATCTGCCACCAAATCAAACCCGAAACTAAGGCCACAATCAAAATGGCAGGGGTGAAATACTGACTTACTCTATCACTTAAGGTGCGCGACTTTTTAGTGCTGGCTTCTTCCTTAAAAGCATCTTGAGACCATAAGGAGCTGAGATAGGAATGATCAACGCTGCTTTGCACTTCGAGCAGGGTAGATTTTCCCAAAAGACGGGCACCAGCGTATATTTTGGCACCGGCCTCTTTTTGCACCGGCAAACTCTCTCCACTTAAATAGCTGTAATCCCAGCGCGAATCCTGATCCAAAACTATACTATCGGCAGGTAAAACTTCACCTTGACGAATCCGAATTCGATCGCCTTCTTCCAGCTCATCAATGCCCACTGGCTTTTCGGATCCATCCTCCATCAAACGATTTGCTGCTAAGGGAAGGAAGGAACGTAAATCGCGATCGAAACTAAAATTGCGATAGGTTTTCGCCTGATACCATTTTCCAATTAAGAGGAAAAATACCAAAGCCGTGAGACTATCAAAATAGCCCGAACCCACTTGAGCAATCACCTCATAGGCACTGCGACTAAATAAAACCACAATGCCCAAAGCAATGGGAAGATCTATACTTAAAGCTCCGGCGCGCAGCGATTTCCAAGCGGTACTGAAATAGTCCTTTGCCGAAAACAGCACCACCGGCAGGCTAAAGGCCATCATTAAATAACGGAAGAAACTTTGCAGTTCAGGATCGTATTGCAAGCTGCCATCCAAATACTCCGGTAAGGCTAAAAGCATGGTATTCCCGAAAAAGAAACCCGCTACTCCTAATTGCATTAAAAGCTTATTGCGGCCTTTCCGGCTTTCGCCGAGATGCGTTTTAAAATCTGGCTTATAGCCGATATGATCTAAGATCGCGGCAATCTCAGAGAGTTGAATCAGATCCTTCCGAAAACGAATATCGGCTTCCTTCTTAGAGAAATGCACCTGTACCGAGAGGATCCCCTTTTCAATAGCGGCTAGGTTCTCCAATAAATAAATGCATGAAGAACAATGAATGGCGGGTAAGTGAATCGCGATCCGTGCTTGCTGCTCATCTTCGAATTTGCAGAGCTTAGCCCTAATACTAGCCTCATCCAAATAACGCCAGGGGCCGGCATCAATCGCACTGTGATCTATCAATGAAGCATCCAAATCCATCAATTCATCTACCACCTTGCAACCATAGCAACAGTAGACTTTAGAAGGGTCTCTACCTTCAATTCGCTCTAAGAGCGGTTGATGGCAATGACTGCACTCCGTAAGGATTTGGGCTTCTTTGGACATAGAGCAAAGGTGCCGTGATTCACCTTGGTTGACTATGACATTTATCATATCTTTGATAGACCAAACCTCAAAAACTCCCTCGATTGGAAACTCCTAACCATTGTCAATTCTGCGCTCAACATCCCGACAGTGCCTTTCACGGTATGAGCCGGGAAGGGCTGGAGGAAATCAGTCAATTAAAAACTTGTGTAAGCTTCCGTAAAGGTCAGGTTATCATGCACGAAGGGGCCCGTCCTCAAGGAGTGTATTGCATACACAAGGGTAAGATTAAACTCTACACTTTAGGTACCGAGGGTAAAGAGCAAATTATTCGTTTCGTTACTCGTGGGGATTTAATTGGTTACCGAAGCATATTAAGTGATGAACCTATCAGTGCTTCTGCCACTGCGCTCGAAGATACCTTCGCTTGCTATATTCCTAAATCTTCCTTCTTTAAAGTAATTGAGGATAATCCCAAGTTTTCCTTAAACCTCTTAAAGCTTTCTTGCCACGAATTGGGTGAAGCTGGTAAAATGATCACCAGCCTGGCTCAAAAAAACGTGAAGGAACGTTTAGCAGAAATCCTCCTGATTTTGAACACCACTTTCGGTGAAGATGAGGAAGGATATATCGACATTAATCTCACTCGTGAGGAGATTGCCAATATGGTGGGCACCGCAACCGAATCGGTAATTCGACTAATTTCAGAATTACGTAAAGAAGGTTATATCCGCTCCAAAGGCAAGCGTATTGGCCTCGAAGACCGATCAGCATTACGCGCCATGGCATCAGTTTTTGAATAACTGATAAAAATCATAGACCCAATTTTCAACAGGCAGTATTTTCGTCAACAAGAATACTAGCCGTGGACTTTTTAAACATCCCAAAGAAAATACGTGAGATCTTGCCTTTTGAGGCATCCCCGTTTATTGTGGAAGAAATTGCCATGCAAAGCAGTTATATTCCCTTTTCTGGTCCGGGAGAAATTTTGTTTAAAAAAGGCGACCCTGCTTTAGGATTCTACTGGGTTCTAAATGGCGAAGCCGAAATTATCATCCCTAATAAACGATCCATAATCCTAAGCCCTGGCGCTATGGCTGGCTTGGATTCCTTTATTGAAGAAGACAGTGTGCCCTTTGACATCATCAATCGCGGGCGCAAACTGGACTGCATTTTTATTGATCGCCGTTGCTATAATAATATGCGGGAACACCATGAGTTTAACCGCTATATGAACCGCATGGTACTGAATTGCCTGCGCAGCTATCGGAATCTGCTTCTTCCTTCCGAAAGAATCTACTTGTAATAGTATCTTTAGCCCCCTATTCCCAAGGCTATGCATCAGGTTGATGTGTGCATTGTAGGGGCTGGTCCTGCAGGAAGCACACTTTCCCATTTCCTCCATAAATTAAATATCGATCACCTCTTGATCGATAAAAGCCAATTCCCTCGCGATAAAATTTGCGGGGATGGCATTACTGTAGATGTTCTCAATGTTCTGAAAAGAATTGATCCGAGCTTATTGGAAAAATTCAGTCAGGAGTCAGAAATGCTTCCTTCCTGGGGCTTTTGTTTTCACGGCCCCAAAGGACAAGAACTGCGCTACGACTTTAAAGAGGCGGGCTTTCCGGTGGCGCCATTTTTTACTTCGCGCCGCATGGACCTCGATGATTTTCTCATTCGAGAATTACCAGCAGGAGGTAGCGGTGAATTTTGGCCAGAAACGGAATTAAAAGGCCTGCAAAGATTGGATGAAGGCTTTGATGCCCTAGTGCATCGCCAAGGAGAAGAAGAAAAAATCCGTTGCAAAATTATCATTGGCGCCGAAGGGGAAAAGCCAGTAGTTACACGCTATTTAGGTCTGGAACATTTTAGAGAAAAAGATCACCTCCTGGCGGCCATTCGCATTTACTATAAAGACCTCCAAGGCTTTGACCCTGGAAATCACCTCGAGTTTTTCTTTGATCCCCATCTATTACCTGGCTATTTCTGGGCATTCCCGCTGAGCAATAATGAGGCGAATGTGGGACTGGGAATGTTAAGCACCAGCATTGCAGCCAAAAAGATAAACCTAAAAAAGAGCTTCGAAGAAATAATTCAAAGAAACCCGCATATCGCGCCACGTTTTGAAGGGGCGGTGGCTCTGGAAAAAACCAAAGGTTGGGGACTACCCATTATGACCCCCAAACGTAAGATTGGCGGAGACGGCTATGCCCTTATTGGTGATGCCGGAGGAATGATTGAAGCCTTTACCGGTAAAGGTATTGGCCCTGGAATGATGAGTGCCCGCATCGCCTCTGAGCATATCGAAAAAGCCTTTGCCCAGAAGAACTTTAATTTTCAGGCCTATCACGATCATATGTATCGCTATTACCGTAGTGAGATTAAGCATACCTATCGACTACAAAAAAGCCTAAAGCATACCTGGATATTAAATCCGGTGATGAGCCTGGCCTCTTGGTCGCCCTTAACTCGCTATGCTGAAGATCGCATGATCCGCGATTTCTTAAAATGGGTCTGAACAATCAGGGGGAGAACTGTTATTTTAAAGGAATAATTCTCCCGCCATGCACACCGAAAAAATTCGCTTTAGCAGTCCCGAAGGCCATGAACTAGCCGGTATACTGGATCGCGCCCCGGGCTTTATACATGGCCCTACCGCTCTCTTTGCCCATTGCTTTACCTGTGGAAAAGACCTAAAAGCGATTCGGAATTTATCACTGGCCCTAGGTCAACATGGGATCAATACCCTGCGTTTCGACTTCACCGGCTTAGGTCAGTCAGAAGGAGAATTTCGCGATACCAATTTTAGCTCCAATCTGGAGGATTTACTGGCTGCGGCCGAATACCTAAAATCCCGAAACTGTGCTCCGGAAATTTTAATTGGCCATTCCTTAGGTGGAGCTGCCGTATTAATGGCCGCCCAAAAAATACCTAGCGTTAAAGCTGTTGTTACGATTGGCGCTCCCTCCGAAGCCCACCACGTGCAGCATCTCTTCGAAGAAAAGCTAGAGGAAATTAAGGGAACTGGTGAAGCCAAAGTATCGATTAGTGGAAGGCCTCTTACCATTAAGCGACAGTTTATCCAAGATCTGGGAGCCTATAGCATCAGTGAAAAGCTCAGTACCTGGCGAAACCGAGCTTTATTGGTCTTACATTCCCCTCAGGACCGAATTGTGGGAATTGAAAATGCCCGAGAAATATATAAAGCGGCCCATCACCCCAAAAGCTTTGTTTCTTTAGATGGGGCTGATCATCTGCTAAGCGATGAAGCAGACTCCCGTTATGTTGGCGAACTAATTGCCTCTTGGTCTGAGCGCTATTTAAATAGTCAAAAATCTCCCCCTCCTCTAAAATCCGACAGCCTGGTTTTAGCGCAAATCGACCGCGAACCCTTTGTCAGTCAAATTAAAGCAGGGGACTTCTTGCTTTTGGCCGATGAGCCGGAAGACTTAGGCGGGCAAAACCGCGGCCCCAATCCTTATGAATACTTAGCCACAGCTTTAGCGGCCTGCACCGTAATGACTCTACGAATGTATGCCGATCGCAAAGGCTGGCCATTGGAAGAAGCGCGAGTGCATATCGCCTTTGATGCCGATTATAAGCAAGATGCGCTGGAATGCGAAAATCAAAAACCCAAATTAGGGAAGTTTACGCGCCGGATTGAATTTATAGGTGACTTGGATGAAAAGCAAGAGGAACGCCTCTTGCAAATCGCCAATCGCTGTCCGGTGCATCGCAATTTAGAAGCGGGAATGAGCATTGAAACAAAAAAATTGGAGCCCTCTTAACTTTTGCTTAATACCCGCTTAATAATTTTTTAATTTTGTGCTCCGCGAAAATGGAGCATGACTCGACTTACAATTTTTAGCCTGGATACGGTAATTCGTTATTCGGAAACCAATCTGCGAAAGCTTCTCTTTCAATTAATTAGCGAAAGAGAGGGCATTAGCATGGAATCTGACCCTGCTCCTGAAATCCGAAACTTTCAGGCTCTCCTAAATCACATCTTCCAAAAGGAAATTAAGAAAGAACTCAGCGAGGAAAATCTTGCTGCCTACCAAAAAGCCTTCAAAAAAGCGGTAAAGAAAAATTACCTGGATGATGAAGATGCTTTTGAAGTAAGGCCTGGAGTGCAAAGTCTTTTTGGGCAGATGGAAAAGGAGAAAAAGTGGAAATTCGGTATTGCCAGCGATCTCTGGGAAGAGGCTACCCAATTCCTTCTTCAAGCTTGTGGAGTATTTAGCAAGGATAAACTCACCATTTGCGCCGAAACTGCTCCAGATCGCAATGCTCAAATGGAAATCTTGGTGAGCAGAGCGCAAAAGAAAGATCAGGGACTTAAAATTTATATAGTTTGCCTTAATGGCGAAAAGCCTGAATTAAAAAGGGATTTCAAAATCATCCGCCCCAAGGCCTCAGACAAAGAGAGCAATTACTACGTCTACCCTCGCTTTAACGAGCTCTTCAAAATCAAAAAGAAAAATAAAAAGAGAAGCAGCAAGTAGGCTTATACGCTTGAGATTGAATTTGTCTTTGCTACATTTAAGCAATGCTAAAAGCTATGTCTCAAGTCCCCCTTTACCGCTCCGACCTTAGCTCCAAGGATCTGCAGAAAATCTTCCAAGATCAAAAGGACTTCTTTCGTATGGGTAAAACCTACGAACTACACTTTCGTCGCAGTCAACTCAAAAAACTAAAGTCTCTCTTAAAGGACTATGAAGATGAACTCCTGGAGGCTCTGGCCAAGGATTTCGGCAAACCCGCATTTGAAGCCTATGCTTCCGAAATTGGTTTTTTGCATGAGGAGATTAATCTTCTACTTAAAAATTTAAAATCCTGGGCTCGTCCCAAGCGCATGCCCAGCCCACTGAGTACCTGGCCCTCTCGATCTTACAGCATTCCACAACCCAAAGGCATTTGTTTGATCATTGGCCCCTGGAACTATCCGGCAATGCTTCTCCTGGCACCAATGGCCGCAGCCCTGGCAGCCGGAAATACCGTTTTTGTAAAACCCCCTGAGCAATGTCCGCATAGCGCTAATCTTATCTGCCAATTACTCACAGAAAACTTTGATCAGGAATTAGTTACGGTGGTACAAGGCCCGGGTCATGAAGTAATCCCACCCCTTTTAGAGCAGCATCGTTTTGATCACATCTTTTTTACCGGCAGCACTGGAGTGGGGCGTAAAATTGCGGAATTAGCGGCCACCAAACTTAGTCCTTGTACCCTAGAGCTAGGGGGCAAAAGCCCGGTGGTGATCGACCGCAGCGCGAACCTAAAAGTAGCGGCCCATCGTATTGCTTTTGGCAAATGGCTTAATGCCGGCCAAACCTGTGTAGCGCCGGATTATATTCTGGTGCAGCGCGATGTGCTGGATAACTTCCTGGAGGAAATGAAAGCTTGCTTAAAAGAGTTTTACCCTCAAGGCGCCCTCAAGAGTCCGGATTATACGGCTATCATCCATGAGCAACATTTTAAAAAGCAAGTGAGCTATTTAGAGCAGGGGGAACTCTATTTTGGGGGCGAACAAGATCCTGAAAATCTGAAAATAGCGCCAGCCTTAATCCTGGAGCCTAAGTTGGACAGCCCGCTAATGACTGAGGAAATCTTTGGACCCATTCTTCCCATTTTGGCTTACGATTTCAAAGAAGAAGCCCTGGAAATTATCGAGCGAAATCCTAATCCATTGGCCTTCTATCTCTTCACTAAGGATCGGGAAATTCAAAATTATTGGAAGCAATTGCCTTTCGGCGGAGGGGCCATAAACAATACCATCGTGCATCTGGCTAATCCTCGTTTGCCTTTCGGCGGAATTGGCCAAAGCGGATATGGTCATTACCATGGTAAATATGGCTTCGATACTTTTTCGCATCATAAATCATTAATGAAGTCTGGCACTTGGTTCGACCTTAAACAGAAATATCCACCCTACAGTGCTTTCGCATATAAGCTGGTAAAGTGGCTGATGTCTTAAACTAAAAAAAGGCGATCCAAGAAATTGAATCGCCTTTTGAAATATTAAATCGTGAAATGCGAATTGGGATGATTGCCATCAATATTCGCTAGAAACTCGAGTACCGTATCCTGATAAGGATCTTTAAAATAATACTCCAGATAATAACGTCGGTCATCACTACCCTGCAAGGCTAAAAGATATTTAGGAACCATTTTGCCATTGGCAGGACTGAGGTAGGAATCCTTTTCCAGAAACTGATGTACTTTCCAAATTTCTAGATGCGCAGGATCATACAATCGACCATCCGGGCCCTTAGCCCTTTGCGGATTTAAAATTTGCAGAGGTTTATCAAAACCCTCTTCGGCTAATTGGTTTTTACTTTGCTGCCAAGTAGAATAAGGATCGGTATTCGCGCTCTTCAATTCCATAGCTCTTTCTATTGTTCGATAAAGCTTCTCCACATCCAAGCCGCTTTCTCGTGCACGCTTAAGCGCTCGGTCATAAGGTCTACTGTAACTTCATCACTTTCTTGATCGGCCTTAGCTAAGGCATCCCGCATATTTCGGATCAAATTCTCGTGAGAACTCAATAAGTCTGCGGCCATTTCCAATGCTGAAATTCCGCTTTTGGCCTCTTCTATTTTACTAATCTGGCTATAGGTTTTAAAGCTACCTGGCGCATCAAAACCCAGGGCCCGTATGCGTTCGGCAATTTCATCGATAGCCGCAAACAAATCTTCATATTGGGCTTCGGTAAGGTCGTGCATGCTTTTGAAAAGCGGACCTTTAACGTTCCAGTGGTAATTATGGGTCTTGAGCATCAGGAGATAATGATCTGCCAGAATTTCGTTCAAGTGCTCCACAATTCCCGCCCTTCCATTTTCGGAAAGTCCGGTTTCGAGTTTCACATTTCGATGTTCTGTTTTTAGATCTAGCTCTTGTAAGCTCATAATTTTACTTATTCGTTTTTGTTTATACTATTAGAACCATTGAACAATCAATTTGTTCAGGTAATTTTCAGATTTTAAATTATTTACCCTTATCCTACTAAAGAAAGCATTTAAATGAAAAGCCAAAAAATCAAAGTCCGAGGCACTGTTCAAGGTGTATATTTCCGCAAATACACCCAGGCTAAAGCCGAAGAATTGAAACTTAAGGGCTGGGTAGCCAATCGATTGGATGGCTCGGTAGATATTTTAGCGATGGGGGACTCCGATACTTTGGAGCAGTTTAAGAAATGGCTGTGGACGGGTTCCCCCGGTTCTATGGTAGGCAGTGTAGCTGCGGAAGAAACGAATCCTCAGGAACTTGAGGGCTTTAGCATTATCGATACCTTCTAGATTCGTAATTTTGCCGCATGGATGCAAGCAGACTGGATAGATTGGAGCGTCAAGTTCAAAAGGACCTGGCAGAAATATTTCGCGAAATCGCACAGAACCAATTTCGTGGTATCGTATTTACCGTAACCCGGGTGCGTATTAGCCCCGACCTTTCTATTGGCCGAGTAAACATCAGCCTCTTTCCAGTTAAGGATAAGGCCTTGGTTTTAGACTGGATCAAGGAACACGGCAGCCTTATTAAAGATCGCCTGGTTCGCAAAATGAAAGGCAGCTTGCGCAAGGTGCCTGATTTCTATTTCTACCTCGACGAATCGGTGGATGCCGAAGCGGAAATCGACCGCATTTTAAAGGAAGGTGGCGACAGCCCTATTAAATAGTATTGAACTTTAGCCGCTACATAGCCTGGCGCTACTTCTTTGCCAAAAGCAGTAGTAATGCCGTTAATATTATCACCGCTATTTCGCTTAGCGGAATTTTAGTGGGCAGCGCGGCTTTAATCATTGTTTTATCAGCCTTCAACGGATTGGAAAATCTGGTGAGAGGTTTTTATCAAGATTTTGACCCCGATTTAAAAGTGCTTCCCGCCGAAGGGAAATTCTTTACCGAAGCAGAGGCTACCAAGGTCTTAGATGCCCAGGATTTCATTGCTCAGTATTCGCGAGTGATGGAAGAAAAGGCCCTTTTTAATTTTCGGGATAAAGATTATATCGCCAGTCTTAAAGGAGTAGACCATCAGTATTCCAAAGTAAATGCTATTGAGGACTATGTTCCTTTTGGCTCCTATCCGCTTAATCAAGATGAGTCAGTCCCCACCGGAGTTATTGGTGCCGGAGTAGCCTATTATTTAGGCTTTAGCCGTTCTGATTTCCAGGAGCCGGTTAATATTTTCATCCCTCGCGATATTGGTCAGGTTAGCACCGAGAGCTTTCGCTCCGAGCGCATTTATCCCTTGGGAATCTATTCCATCCAGCCTGAATTTGATGAGCAGTTTATTCTTTGCCCTCTGGATTTTTGCCAAAAGCTATTGGAGCGGCCCGGCATGCTAAGTGGGGTGGAAATTGCGCTTAAGCCTGATGCAAATCTCTTCGGGGCTCAAGAAAAATTACAAAGCGAATTAGGCCCGGAATTCAAGGTGTTGACTCGTGATGAGCTGCAAGCTGGTTTTTTAAAAGTGATGCGTACCGAAGGGCTATTCACCTTTTTGATCTTCGCTCTTATCCTCACCATTGCCACCTTTACCATTGCCGGTAGCTTAACCATGATCATGTTTGAAAAGCGCGCCAACCTTTTCACCCTTTGGTCGATGGGAACCCCAATAAAGAGTTTACGAAAAGTAATATTGCAATTAGGATTGATCATCACCTTCAGCGGGGGTCTTACCGGAATTTTCTTAGGTAGCCTGATTGTATTTGGTCAGGAACATTTCCAATGGATTTCCGTGGGTGAAGGCTATATCGTAGATGCTTATCCGGTAGCGCTGCAATTTCAGGATGTACTCCTAGCCACTGCCACCATCTTTGTTTTAGGCTTTTTAAGCTCCTGGCTCAGTGCCCGACGCTTAAACCTCAAGCTCCTGCGCTCCTAATAAGGATAGGCCATTTCCATATCCGCAAAGCGCTCCAAAATTTCATTGAGGGTATCCAAAATTTCTTCGGGCTCATTGGAGGTCACCAATTTGGTGCGGTATTCCTTAAAGTGGGAAATGCCCTTAAAGTAATTGGTGTAATGGCGGCGGGTTTCATTAATCCCCAGTTGGGTTCCTTTCCAATCTAGGGCCATTTCGAAATGCGTACGACAAGCTTGCACTCTTTCCTCTAAACTAGGAGGAGCCAGCATTTCACCGGTATTTAAATAGTGTTTGATCTCTCTGAAAATCCAGGGATAGCCAATAGAAGCCCGGCCAATCATTAGGCCATCAACCCCATAGGTATTTTTCATTTCCAGAGCTTTCTGTGGACTGTCCACATCACCATTGCCAAAAACCGGAATTTTCATGCGGGGATTGTTTTTCACATCCGCAATCAGTGACCAATCGGCACTGCCTTTATACATCTGCTTCCGTGTACGACCGTGAATGGAAATAGCTTGAATACCTACATCCTGCAAGCGCTCGGCCACCTCAACAATATGCTTGGATTCTTCATCCCAGCCCAAGCGAGTTTTTACCGTTACCGGCTTATCTACGGCTTTCACAATTTCGGCGGTCATTTCCACCATTTTAGGGATGTCGCGCAGAATGCCCGCTCCGGCTCCCTTTCCCGCTACATTTTTAACGGGACAGCCATAATTAATGTCTACGATATCCGGATTTGCGGCTGCCGAAATAGCCGCTGCTTCGCGCATGGAGCTAATTTCATTTCCAAAAATCTGAATCCCTAAGGGACGTTCGTACTCGAAGAAATCGAGTTTTTGAACGCTTTTTCCTGCATCACGAATCAGTCCTTCGGAGGAAATAAACTCCGTAAACATCACGTCCGCTCCATGCTTTTTACACAAAGCTCTAAAGGGCGGATCACTCACATCTTCCATCGGCGCCAGCAAGAGAGGAAAATCTCCTACTTCAACCGCTCCAATTTTAACCACAAGCGGGATTTTTAGAACTTTGCAAAAGTACAAAAGATGCTGCCATCATGCTGAAAGGCCGATTTGCCCAAGAACCATTGTATTCGCAACTGCTCCTTTTAGTAGGATTGGTTTTTGTAGGGATGCTATTTTTCACCACCCTGGGGGTTTTTATTGCCAGTGCCACCTTTGGTATCAGTCCAGAAGATGTATTGAGCATCTTCCAAAATCTGGACAAAGGAGCCGGTAGAGAAGTCTTTAAATTGGTGCAAAGCATCAATACTATTGGCAGCTATTTCATTCCGGCCTTGGTGGCTGCCTACCTTTTCGATCTTCAGCCCAAACGATTTATAGGTTCCGAAACCTTCCCTGCACCGGCCTGGCTTATTGTTGCCAGCTTGGTATTGATGGCTTATAGTATGTCGGCCTTAAGCGATTTACTCTATCGCATAAGTACCGCCTTCCCCTGGCCCGAATCATTCACTGCCAATATGAAAGATATGCAGGAGGTAATGCTGGGCACCTATTCGAATGTTTTAAACATGAAGGGCTTTGGCGATTTCCTTCATGTATTAATGGTGATGGCAGTTTTGCCGGCCATTGCAGAAGAGAGTTTATTCCGCGGGGTTTTACAACCCTTGCTGCGTCGCAAATTAAATCCGCATATCGCGATACTTATCACCAGCTTTGCCTTTTCAGCATTACACCAGCAATACCTGGCCTTCTTATCCATTTTTGTATTAGGAATGCTATTGGGTTATCTGCGGGAATGGACCAATAGTATTTGGCCTTCTACCATTTTACACTTCTTTAATAATGCCAGTATAGTGGTATTGGTTTACTTCTTTGATTTCGACTACAGAGAAGCTCTATCTGAAAACCAAGCTATTAATTGGGCGGAAACGGGAACCCTACTCGCAGTTCTCATCTTTAGTGTACTACTCTTTGAACGCCTCAGCCGAGGCTCCCGCAATTGGAGTGATTCTAAATAAGATTTCGAGGGTCTGAAAGGGCTGCTTTCGACCAAAGCTGACAAAAATCATTTTATCCACTTAGGTGCCCCAATACTTTTGAAACACAAATTGAAGGGACACCTATGTCGGCAATCTACATTCTCATCTCTATTAGTTTTCTCGTAGCTATTGGCTTTTTAGCGGCTTTCATCTGGAGCATCAAAAACGGCCAGTACGAGGACGACTATTCCCCGAGTGTTCGAATGTTGAAAGACGATCATGCTCCGAACCACAGACCAAAATTGTAGACTATGCAATCAGAAACCTTTTTTTACGACAATAAGATCGTAAGAAACTTCACCATCGCCACCATTATCTGGGGCGTAATCGGCCTCCTAGTAGGTATTTGGGTGGCGTTCTCTCTGGTTTTCCCAGAAACTCTGAACCCCGCTTCATGGCTTTCATTCGGACGTTTAAGAGCATTGCACACCAACGGTGCGATTTTCGCATTTGTGGGGAACGCAATCTTTGCGGGAGTTTATTACTCGCTGCAGCGCCTCTTAAAAGCACGGATGGCTTCGGATCTCCTGAGTAAAATTCACTTCTGGGGCTGGCAGCTGATCATCGTTTCGGCGGTAATCACTCTACCCTTAGGGATTAGCTCATCAAAGGAGTATGCCGAATTGGAATGGCCGATTGACATTGGCATTGCCCTGGTATGGGTAATCTTTGGCGTTAACATGTTCTGGACCATCCTTAAAAGGAGAGAGCGTCACTTATATGTGGCCATCTGGTTCTACATTGCCACCTTTGTTACGGTTGCGGTTCTGCATATTGTAAATAACTTGGAACTTCCTGTTTCCTTCACCAAGTCTTACTCCATTTTCGCCGGTGTGCAAGATGCCCTGGTGCAGTGGTGGTACGGACATAATGCGGTGGCCTTCTTCCTTACTACTCCGGTACTGGGATTGATGTACTACTTTGTACCGAAGGCCGCTAACCGTCCGGTATATTCCTACCGACTTTCGATTGTACACTTCTGGGCTCTGATCTTTATCTATATCTGGGCCGGACCTCACCACTTACTTTACACTGCCTTACCCGATTGGGCTCAAAGTTTAGGTACTGTATTCTCTATCATGCTGATTTTCCCTTCTTGGGGTGGTATGATTAACGGTTTGCTTACGCTGAGAGGCGCTTGGGATAAAGTGCGGGATTCTGCCGTATTGAAATTCTTCGTAGTGGCGATTACCGCTTATGGTATGAGTACTTTGGAAGGTCCACTTTTAAGTTTGAAAAGCTTAAACGCGATTGCTCACTACACTGACTGGATTCCTGCTCACGTACACATCGGTACCTTAGGTTGGAACGGATTTTTAATCTTCGGTATGATCTACTGGTTAATGCCTAAGATGTATCGCACCAGCTTGTTCTCTGAAAAATTAGCGAATGCACACTTCTGGATTGGTACCACCGGTATTTTATTCTGGGCCCTTCCTATGTACGTTTCTGGTTTTACCCAAAGCTTAATGTGGAAAGAGTTTAACCCAGATGGAACCTTGGTATACGGTAACTTCTTGGAAACTGTAACTCAGCTTATCCCATTATACGCCACTCGTGCGATTGGTGGTAGCTTATATGTAACCGGTATGTTGATTATGGTATACAACGTAATCAAAACCGTAAAAAGCGGATCCTTCCTGGCCCAGGAAGAAGCCAGTGCACCAGCTCTTGCTGAAGACTACACTGCTCCTAAAGGCGATTACTGGCACCGTTGGATTGAGCGTAAACCCGTTCAATTAATGGTAGGTGCAACTATCGTGATTTTGATTGGTGGTGTTATCGAGATTGTTCCCACCATTATGGTGAAGAGCAATGTACCAACCATAGAAGATGTGAAACCTTATACCGCCCTTGAGCTTGAAGGTCGTGATCTTTATATCCGCGAAGGCTGTAATGCCTGCCACTCGCAAATGATTCGCCCCTTCCGTTCTGAGATCGCACGATATGGCGATTACTCTAAAGCCGGTGAATTCGTATACGATCATCCATTCCTGTGGGGATCCAAACGTACCGGTCCGGACTTACACCGTGTAGGAGGAAAATACCCACACAGTTGGCACTACAAGCACATGGTTGATCCTCGTAGTATGAGTGCCGGATCTATTATGCCAACCTACGAATGGTTGTCTAGCAATGAATTGGACACAGAGCTTACCAGCAAGAAATTGGAAGCTATGCAAAGCCTGGGTGTTCCTTATAGCGATGAGTACATTGCTAATGCGAATACGCATCTGATGGCTCAAGCTGAGGAAATTGCTGCCGACTTAAGCCGCGATCTGGAGCAAGAAATCAGTCCTAAGGAAGAAATGGTAGCCTTAATCGCTTACCTGCAACGCCTGGGAATCGATATCAAAGGTGAGCACAGCAAGCATGTGGAGGCTACTACAGCCGGAACCTTAACCGCTGAAAACTAAGGTCATGCTAAAATTCATTAAACACAATATGGAGACTATTGATGGGGTATCGATTTACCCCATCCTCTCCTTCCTTATCTTCTTTAGCATCTTTATTCTGG
Source organism: Croceimicrobium hydrocarbonivorans (assembly GCF_014524565.1). Classification (NCBI taxonomy): domain Bacteria; kingdom Pseudomonadati; phylum Bacteroidota; class Flavobacteriia; order Flavobacteriales; family Owenweeksiaceae; genus Croceimicrobium; species Croceimicrobium hydrocarbonivorans. The sequence continues at coordinate 1,480,367 of NZ_CP060139.1, forward strand.
CCATCATTTACGTGATTCGTAAGGACCGGAAAAGCATTGAAGAAATCAGCCTCTTACCACTAAACGATAATGCCAATCCTCATGAAAAGACTAAATAGAACCATCATCATTTTTGTGGTCTTACTGATGGCTGGAGCAGCTGCAGTAACCACCCTGGACCCTAGCAGTTCCTCCGAAATATTAGCCAATCCCTTATACTGGTTGGTAATCGTTGCGGCCTTCTTCCTGGTAATTGCCTTTATGGCCACCTACGAAGCTTTGGAAGCAATGAAGAAAATGATCAAAGGTGCGAATGGCGAAGTAGCCGAAGAATTAATCGAAGAAGAAGACAGCTGGGTAGACGATATCCTGCATAAGTTAACCGATGCCGCGCCATTAGATCGCGAAGAAGAAGTAGCTACTGACCACGAATACGACGGTATTCGCGAATTAGATAACAATCTTCCCCCTTGGTGGTTGATCGGATTCTATCTTTCGATTGTTTTCGCAGTGGTTTACATCTTGCGCTACCACGTTTTCCAAAGCGCGCCATTAAGTGAAGGTGAGTTAAAAATCGCATTAGTGGAGGCTGAAGCCGCTAAAGCAGAATATCTGAAAACTGCAGCGAATTTGGTAGATGAAAGCAATGTGGTTGCCCTTACCGATGAGAGTCGAATTGCAGCCGGAGCAGACATCTTTGCTAAAAACTGTGCAGTATGTCACGCCGCAGATGGTGGCGGTGGTGTAGGTCCTAACTTGACCGACGCCTATTGGTTGCACGGAAACGACATTAAGGACGTTTTCAAAACCGTGAAATACGGTGTGCCTGCAAAAGGTATGATTGCCTGGAAAGATCAATTAGGTGCTGCTGATATCCAAGACGTGTCTTCCTATATCCTAACACTGGAAGGTACCAGTCCTGCCAATCCTAAAGAACCCCAAGGTGAGCTCATGAGCAAGGAAGCTCCTGCTGCTACCGAAGCTACCGATAGTACAGCCAGCACTGCTGACAGTACCATCACCGCAGTAGAGGTTTCTGAGGAAGAATAAATAGCAGTACATTTTACTGCCTTTTTAAGAACATAGATACGTTTCTGACATGAAACCAAAAGACACGGAAGAAGTACTGAAGGAGACCCTGGAGATGGATCAATCCTTCCGTGACTCAGTAGCGACAATTAGTGAGAAAGGATCGAGAAATTTCTTGTTCCCCAAAAAACCAAAAGGTCGTTACACCAACCGTCGCCAAATGATGAGCTATGTGCTCTTGGCGATATTCTTTAGTCTTCCCTTCATCAAGATAGGAGGCCAACCTTTCCTTATGCTCAATGTATTGGAGCGCAAATTTGTAATCTTCGGGCAGATCTTCTGGCCCGAAGATTTTTTCATTTTTGTGATTGCCATGATCACTGGCGTACTTTTCGTTGCAGTATTTACGGTGGCTTTTGGCCGTCTTTTTTGCGGATGGATATGTCCACAAACCATTTTTATGGAGCATGTGTTCCGTAGAATTGAATACTGGATAGATGGCGACCGCAACCAGCAATTGCGCCTGGCTCGCATGCCTTGGAACGGCGAAAAAATTCGGAAGCGCGTAATTAAGAATGGGATATTCTATGCCATTTCTTTTACCATCGCCAACTTCTTTTTAATGTATATCATCGGAAAGGATGCCTGGTTCGAAATTGTGAGCGATGCTCCTTCTGAACACCTAGGAGGCTTGAGTGGAATGCTCATTTTCTCCGGTGTATTCTTCTTTGTCTTTGCCTGGTTCCGGGAGCAAGCCTGTATTATTGTTTGCCCTTATGGTCGTTTGCAAGGCGCCATGCTCGATCGCAACTCGGTGGTAATTGCCTATGATTATTTACGCGGCGAGAAGCGAGGTAAATTCCGCAAAAGCGAAGATCGCAAGGCGGAAGGCAAAGGCGATTGTATTGATTGCAATCAATGTGTGGATGTTTGCCCCACCGGAATTGACATCCGTAATGGTACGCAATTAGAGTGCATCAACTGTACGGCCTGTATTGATGCCTGCGATAATATTATGGATAAGACCAATAAACCTAGAGGTCTGATCCGTTACGATTCTGAAAACAATATTGCCTCTGGTACCGGTAAGATTTTTACCGGACGCGTAAAGGCTTATATGGGCATTCTAGTTGTACTTTTATCAATATTCACCTACCTCTTGATGAGTAGAGCTGATGTTGAATCGATTTTCCTGAGAGTGCCTGGCCAACCGCTAACCAAGGTAGATGAAGACACCTATAGCAATGCCTACAACTTTAAACTGCTCAATAAAACAGCAGAAGACAAGGTTTATCAATTTAAGGTAATTGAACCTACCGAAGGCATTAGACTTAAACGTGCTGGTGAATCTGAGCTTATTGAAGTGAAAGCTTCCGAGCTAGCCCAAGGGGCGGTGATTTTGTACCTTGACACAGATCAAATGACCGGTATGACTACCGATATCAAAATCGGTGTTTACGATGGAGATGAATTGGTGGAAACCTTGAAAACTTCCTTCACCGGACCATTCATTAAACCCAAAAAATAACTCGTCATGAAATTTAATTGGGGAACAGGGCTGGTAATAGTCCTGGCACTTTTTATTCTAGGTATGGGAACCGCTGTTTATAAAGCTACTCAAGCCCGCCATGATTTAGTGACTACAGAATACTATCAAGAGGAATTAGCCTACCAAGGCACCATTGATGGCAAGCGAAATGCTCGAGAGCTCAGTGGCCATTGTCAGCTTAAGGTTGAGGATCAAAAACTGATACTGCACTTTCCGGAGGACCTAAAAGATCAAAGCGCTAATCTGCAGGTATTAATGTACTTCCCTACCGACGCTAAAAAGGACTTTGAACTTAAGGAGGAAAACTGGAAGGTCGGATCTTATGAAGTTCCCGGCTCCAAATTAGGGGCTGGTAAATGGATTGCTAAAATTCGTTTAGAGAGCGGAGACAAAATGTATTACTTCGAGCCCGAAATTGTACTCTGATGTACGGGGTAGCCTTTACATTCGGGCTGCTTTCTTCTTTGCATTGTTTGGCCATGTGCGGCCCTTTGCAAGCGGTAGTTATGGGTCAATGGCTGCAGAGTAAACATCAAGCCAACTGGATTAGCTACCACGCTGGGCGCTTAGGCACCTATATGCTTTTGGCTATAATCGCCTCCTTATTGGGCTCTGGCCTAGGCATACCTGATATGCAAGGTAGTTTCACCATCCTCGCGGGCCTTATTCTTTTACTGGGTTATTTTGGCTTTAAAGCCCTGAAATGGGATCGTAAAACCTTGCAGCTTATTGGCCCCATTTTATCCAAACTACAAAGCAAAGTTCGAGGCAAAAAGCATCCGCTTTGGTATCTCATCAGCGGAAGCTTAAACGGCCTTTTACCTTGCGGAATGGTCTACGCTGCTTTGGTTCCTGCCTTGGGTCTGAGCTCCTGGACAGAGGCCATTCTTTATATGGGTGCTTTTGGATTGGGAACTTTACCGCTCCTCTTAAGCTTTAACCTCTTTTCGAATGCCCTATTACTTCGCTTTGGACCCTATCTCAATCGACTGATTCCCTTGAGCATCGTGCTCATTTCGGCCCTGCTTATATTAAGAGGAATGGAATTGGACATCCCCTATTTATCTCCTGAAATGCCAGTGCCGGGAGCTTCCACCGAAAGTTGTGGCTAAGCCTAAAAGTAGCATTAAAAAAAGGCTAAACCTGTTTCCAAGCTTAGCCTTTAAAACCAAACACTATCTAATTCTATTATACCGCCTTACTAAAGGTGGGTTTTTGCAATTCGCCGGCACTTAGCTTACGGTCGAGCACCGAACATACATTGCGAATAAAAGCCCGGCCCTTGCGTGTTACTTTCACTTGATAGGGGAATACCTTAAGCAAGCCATCTTCTTCCAATAATCTAAATCGCGACTTCAAGAAATCATCAAAATAGTCGCGCTCATCCAGCCATTCTCCTTCAAAATGACAAATCAAATTGAGGAGCTTAGCGCGAGTTTTCAGATCCTCATCCGAATGGTAATGGGTCTTGATTAAAGGAGGATAATCTTCGGTATTCACCCGATGGAGATAATCCTTCAATTTCTTTTCATTCTGGGCAAATGCCGACCATACATCGCTGATGGAACTGGCTCCTAAAGCTAAAGCCAGATGGGTATGATGCGGGGTATAACCCATAAAGTTGCGATGTAATTTATGAGCACGGGCCGACTTGGCTAAATCATCTTGAGGCAGGGCGAAGTGGTCCATCCCTATTTCCTGATATCCCATTTTCAAGAAACCATCTGCTCCTAAGCGATAGAGATTCCATTTTGCTTCGCCCAGAGGCAAATCGCTTTCATCATAAGCTCTTTGACTGGGTGCTACTCCTGGCACATGAGCATAACTGTAAAAGGCAATGCGATCGGGCTTTAAGGACTCTACCCATTTTAGATTAGTCCGGATATTGCCTTCGGTTTGCTGCGGCAAACCATAAATCAAATCGAAGTTAATCGACTCATAGCCAATCTCTCGCGCCTTGCTTACAATATGTTCTACTTGCTCTGCTGTTTGAAAGCGATTAATCAAACTGAGGATCTTAGGATCAAAATCCTGGATTCCTAAGCTTAGACGATTGAATCCTAAATTGAATAAGGTTTCCAAATGCTCATCACTGGTACTAAAAGGATGGGCCTCGAAGCTGAATGAATGAAAATCAGCCACCTCGGCTTCAGCTAAAATGCCCTCAATTAAAACTCGAAGATTTTCGGGACTGAAGAAAGTTGGTGTTCCCCCACCCAAATGAATTTCGCGAAGAATAGCTTTCTCCGGGAAACGACTGGTATACATGCGCCATTCTTTTAAAACAGCTTGCACATAGGGCTGCTCCACCAAATGATTTTTGGTAATGTGTTTATTGCAACCGCAGTAAGTACACAAACTTTCGCAATAGGGTAAATGGATATACAAGCTTATTTCACGATCCTTTTCAAAGGCCTCCACTACCTGATTCATCCAACGCTCCGGATTCAAATCCGTACTATCCCACAAGGGAACAGCCGGATAGGAAGTATATCTAGGAACGGCCACATTGTATTTCTCTACCAGTCGGTAATCCATAACATCTAATTCTAAAACAAAACTAGAATGAGCCTAAGAGCTCCGAAATGACAATTATCAGCACCGAGCCGCTATTTTTGCAAGATGAATTGGTACTTCTTTTTTAAAGCCCTCCATATAATTGGATTCGTAAGTTGGTTCGCGGGACTTTTTTACTTAGTTCGTCTTTTTGTATACCACCGCGAAGCCTGGGAAATGGATCCAGAATTGCCTGAGGGCCCTATCCTGCGCAAGCAATATCATGTAATGGAAAGCCGCCTTTACCGGATCATTCAAAGTCCGGCCTTAATTCTAACTCTGATTGGCGGGATAGGTATGCTTAGTATAAATCCGGCTTGGTTGAATATGCCTTGGATGCATCTTAAATTAAGTCTGGTTTTCTTCCTTATTATTTACCATTTCTCCTGTGCGCGACACATTAAAAGCTTAAGAGAAAACAGCAAAGGATTGAGCAGTTTTGGCTATCGTCTTTACAATGAAGTTCCTACCTTGATTTTAATCGCGGTGGTGATGCTGGCCGTTTGGAAAAACCTCTCTGGACTATGGATTGGCTTAGCCACTTTATTGATACTTGGCCTACTATTTTTCATCGCGGCCAAACTCTATAAAAGGAAGCGCGAAAAAAACTGAAAATTTTCCGATTGAGACTCAGTATGTTAACTGAATGTTAAGTGCTCAAGTGTGGATTTTTGCAATTATGATTTGCAAAATTTAATTTCCCTGCTTTATATTTGTCCCAGCGAAGCAGATTAATCAGGTTAAGGTTTTACCCCGATATCCTCTCAGGATGTCGGGGTTTTTCTTTTATTATCTTCTGGTTAAATAATTCAATCCTGTTCACCCAAAATTTTAATCACTCGTTTTCAGACATTTAGACCTTTATAAAGTCTAAATAAGAATATTACACACACTAAGGTGTTGCAGGCAAAGAATTAAATGTATATTTGAGTCTGCGAAGCAGATTAATCAGGTTAAGGTTTTACCCCGGTTTCCTTTATGGAAGCCGGGGTTTTTCTTTTACCCTCCTTTTCAATTGGCAATCCCAGCAACATGAGTTGCATTTTTTAATAATTTATCGAAAAACGCAATTAAAATTTGCAACAATGCTTGCGCATTAGAAAACTTGTTGTACTTTAGCGTCAGCGAAGCAGATTAATCAGGTTAAGGTTTTACCCCGATATCCTCTCAGGATGTCGGGGTTTTCCATTTTTAGACCCTAAGTGATTGATTTACAATTTCTACTTCTCTTTCACCGGATAGAATACCGGCCTGGAAGGCGCTGCATCATTATGCAGCGGTGCTACCTGAAGGTTAACAAAGTACATCCCCTCAATTAATTCATCTGGAAAATAAGCCAATTCCGTGATCGTAGCCTGCTTTCGAATCGCATCCGGATATTGCCAAAATGCACGGTGCGCCGCCAAGGCACCCCCATCCTCCTCCCGATCGACCGAAGGTAAATTAGTAAGCAAATGACTTACCCCGGCTTCAGCTAAAAACTGACATAGCTTCGCCTCAAAATAGGGAGGATTCGTATTGCTGAAATTCTTAGGAAAGGCTAATCCATCGGCCGCCAGAGCTACAAAAGCTGGCAAACCTTCTTTAGGAACTTTAAGATCCTCCAACTTCAATATCAAATCTCCAGCTTCCTCGTGCATCGGTAAGCGCTGAAAATAGAGCCAGCCGTGATGCTCTTCCATCAAATCACCTACCTTTTGTTGCTGCTGATCAATATGTCCATAGCATTCCGTGTGGGTTCCATTACCATGTGGATTGAGCTTCACTTCAAAGAAGTTTACACTGCCACCTTCGGCCACTGAGCCAATCCAATCACCCATACGAACGGGCTGAATAGACACCGGATCAACATACCAGGCTGCCGGCTCCCGTTTTGGATCTCCCAATGTGCTGCTGCAATCAATCCCCTTACTTAGGTCTACTGAATATTTCCGCTCCCCGCGAGCCAGCTCTATAATCATCTTAATCTTCTTTTAGATAAAATAAATCCGAAGCTAAGCCATCGCTAAAAAAGCGCTGCTCTCCGGGAATAAATATGCGTTCTTCTGTCTTTTGCAGTCGACCTCCCTCAATTAGTTTATTGGCCTCCTTCCAAAAATGATCCTGCAAGTATTCCGGCCAATTTGCCAATTCCTTGATTGAAATGCCCGCCTTCAATCGCATTCGAATCATTACAAATTCATTAAAGCGATCCTCAATGGAAAGCACTTCCTCTTCCGGTTTCCAATCCTCCGTATGAATAGCCTTTAGGTAAAGCTTATTATTGGCCACATTCCAATGTCTGGCCCTTCCATTATAGGAGTGGGCACTGGGACCCAAGCCTAAATAAGATGCTCCTTGCCAATAAGAACTATTGTGCACCGCTTGATGCCCTGGTCGACAAAAATTGGATAGCTCATACTGCTCATAGCCTTCCGCCTGAGCAAAGTCTTGCAAAATTTTAAAATGTCGAGCGGCAGCCGATTCATCCACCTCCACTTTGCCTTGCTTTACCCAATGCGCCAAAACGGTTTTAGGCTCGACGGTTAAGGCATAGCTCGAAAAATGCGGCACCTTATAAGCCTTAATTTGCTCCAATTGCCAAAGCCAATCTTCATCAGTCTGATTGGGAATCCCATAGATCAAATCCACGGTAAGATTATCAAAACCATATTGTCTGGCCAACTCCAGGCATTTTCGAGATTCCTCTGCCGAATGAGCGCGATTCATTAAACGTAAATCCTCCTCCTTAAAGCTTTGCAAACCGATAGACAATCGATTCACCTCCGTTTGAGCCAAGGCCTTAATGTAGTCTTCATTTAAATCATCCGGATTAGCCTCCAAACAAATTTCAGCCGATGCGGTCCATTCAAAGTCCTTTCGCAAGGCATCAAGGATCGCTTGAATCTGGGCAGGATCCAATAAACTTGGGGTCCCTCCTCCGAAATAGATGCTTTTAAGCTCTCGAGTTCCTAGATAATCCCGCCTTCGAGCCGCCTCTTTTATTAAGGCCTGCACCATGGTATCTTTATCGGTATGGAGGGTACTGAAATGAAAATCGCAATACACACAAGCCTGGCGACAAAAGGGTATATGCAAGTAAATACCAGCCATTAAGCAGGAACCTTTGGCAGAAGAATTCGGAAGGTGGTACCGCCTTCTAAGACCGATTCCGCTACGAAGATTTTGCCTTTATGGTAATCTTCAATGATTCGACGTGCTAAACTTAAGCCCAATCCCCAGCCTCTTTTTTTGGTTGAGTAGCCAGGGCGAAATACAGAATTCACCTTTTGAGGCGGAATGCCTTTACCGGTATCCACCACATCAATTTGTACTTTGGTATCGGTAGAACTTAGATAAACATCAATGCGCCCTTCACCTTCAATGGCATCAATCGCATTGCGAATTAAGTTTTCAATCACCCATTCGAAAAGGGGTAAATTCACTTCCGAGTATATCGGTTCAAATGGAACATGGCATTCTACCTCAATCTTTTTAGGGCTGCGTGTTCGCAAATACTCCACTGCTTGACGAGTGCTAAGCAGCATATCCGTTTTACGCAAGGCCGGCTGAGATCCAATCTTGGAAAAGCGATTAGTTATGGTCTCCAGACGCTTCACATCCTTCTCCATTTCCTTAACCATATTCGGATCTACTTCCTGCAATTTCATCAATTCCAACCAGCCCATCAAAGAGCTTAAAGGCGTTCCAATCTGATGCGCGGTTTCCTTAGCCAAACCGTTCCAAACCTGATCTTGCTCTGCCTTACGAGCCCCACTAAAGGCAAAATAGGCCACTAATATAAATAGGCTGATCACCCCTAAAAGGGCAATGGGATAATAGCGCAGTTTGGTAAGCAAGTTGGAGCTTTCATAATAGACTACAATCTTCTTATTGGGAACATAATAGTCTTCGATAAAGAGACCATTCTCCCGCATTTGCTCCAGGCGCTTCTTCAGATAGTCTGGGTCATTGGCGCGGGGCGAATTCAAATTGGCGGAGTGCACAATCGAATCCGTGCCATTGGTAATGATTACCGGAATAGTAGTGTTGGAGTTGATGATCTGCGAGACCAGCAACATATCGGCATTCTTCTCTGCCCTCAGCGCCGAACTCATGGCACTGGCCCACTGATTCACCTTCTTCACCTCTTCATTACGGAGCTCCTTCAGAAAGCTTTCGGTATAGAAAAGAGTTACCAGTCCAATTAGAATGGCAAAGACGAAAAGTAAAAACTTCCAAAGGTTCTTGCGTCCGTAAAAATCCATAGGCTAGCAAACAAAAATAAGCGAATAATATTGCCGGCCTGGCGCGGCTTAGTTCATTTCCAGAAGCTGATTAAGCTCGCTAAGATTGGGCGTAATGATAATTTCGGTACGACGGTTTTTCGCCTTTCCCTCGGGAGTATCATTGCTGGCCACCGGAACGTATTCGCTTCTTCCGGCTGCGGTGATATTGGCTTTGTTCACGCCCTCATTAGCTACCAAAATCTTCACAATGCTGGTGGCGCGCATCACACTTAGATCCCAATTGTCTTTAACAGCGGTACGACCATTAAAAGCATCGGCATCGGTATGACCTTCCACCATAACTTGCAAATCTGGGTTCTCCGCCAAAACTACTGCTAGTTCTTCGAGGGCCTTACGACCTTCTGCTTCCACCGTCCAACTAGCGGATGGGAATAATAAGCGGTTCTCTAAAGATACATATACCTTACCATCGCGCTCTTCCACAGTAAGACCCTTACCATCGAAATTACGCAGGGCATCACGTAAGCGCTGACGTACCATTTCCACAGTACTATCCTTACGGGCCATCGCAGATTCTAATTCGCTGATACGTGCTTCACGCACCTGAATTTCCTGTCCTAATTTCTGCAAATTGGCATCCAGCTTTTGCAGGCGATCATTCTCCAAGCGCAGGGAATCTTCCTTGGCTGATAATTCAGCTTGAAGCTTATTCAATTTAGCCACGAGCTTTTTATTCTCCGCCTGATTGGAGGCTAATAACTCATTATTATTCTCCAATAAGTATTCGTAGGAACGATTTAAATCCTGATAACGATTGTTAAGATTCTCTAGCTCTTGCTTGGTCTCAGAGCTTTTTTGACGCAGAGTAGCCAGTTCTGATTCCAGGTTTTTGATTCGCGATTGCGCCACTTCTTCCGCTGCCTGCGCTCCGTCACGCCCCTTGCGAAGGGTAGAGTTTTCTGCCTCCAGATCAGCAAATTTGGCTTGTAGATCTTTATACACCTTACTACTCACGCAAGATGAGGCCATAAAGGCCAGAATAGCAAATAGGGCAAGCTTTTTCATAGTAACATTTGCCTCAAAATTAAGGCTCTGCTTATTGCCCTACAGCAGTACTGTCAGATTTTAACAACGGCTCTTTGTTGATAGCTTGCTTTGCACGATATCGCCATTCCAACTCCAATTCCCAATTGGCACGAATCTCCAATTCTTCCCGATAAGGAACGCGTTTTTCCGCCTGCCGACCCTGGTAAAAATCTCCGGTAGTATACTCACCATTTCCATCCTCATCAATAATGATAAAGGCCTTTAATTTTCGAGGAAAGGTGTTTTTAAGCAATACTGAGGTTGAATCGCGGAAGGATTGCTCCAGCAATATCCGGTCATTTTCTTCAACTATTTGTAAAATCATGGCTTTCGCCGAATCGGCCACCACCTTAAAGGTCAAGGTGCCTAAATCTTCGCCTTTCAGTATGTCAACCTTGAAATCTACAGAATCTTCCAATTGAAGTTTCTCGCTATAAAAAGCACCGGGCTTAAAACGCAGCTTAAAGGAACGTGGATGAGGAGGAGGCAAATACCATAAAAAAGGATCGGTACTATCGGGCAGCAGGCTCACATTAAGGGTGTCTTTATCATTAATCTTATAAATCGAATCGGGGTTCCAGCCTTTGAGAAGCATGCTAGATCGAAAGGGCAAGCTATCCCAGGGCCGCAATTGTTTTATCGCCGTATTAATACTTAATTCAGGTTCCTTCATTTCCCGCAGGCGAATAGTGTAGATAGAATCCACAAACAGGCTATCGTAATTCAATTTGAACTGCAAACTATCTGCCTTGAAAGAGAAGTAGTAGTTCAATGTATCCTTGTCCTTATTCCAAAGAAAAAATGAAGAATCCGCCGCTCTCCCTAGGGGTTCCACTTTAAAATTAGAGGCCTCCTTATTGAAGGCAAACTGAATCTTAGAGGAGTTTTTCTGCTTGGCATTCAGAAAGCGAAAGTCGGGTTCGGGCTCGAAGAGAACCAAGTCATAGAGGTACAGACTATCAGGTCGTAATCGAATTGTATCCGAATGAAAAGCGAGGGGCGAATCTCGGCGCAGCAATTTAAAAGTACCGCCCTTTTCTTCGAAGGCCACCATTAAATAATCGCCTTCTCCCAAATAGGACATACCAAAGGAACCAGTTTCATCGGTGAAGGTATAATAGTCCGGACGCTCCTTTAGCAGAAATGAATCGCGATCTTCCGCCTTCTTCACATCATAAAGACCCACTAAATGGTTGCTGAGCGGCTCATTGGAATAGGCCTTGCGCAGGGTTCCGGAAAGATGCAGGCTATCTATATAGCTTCCGGTAGAAAAAACGTACTTAAACTTTGTGTTCTCATTACCCTCATTAAGGTCGGCCAAACTTTTGCCAAAAGAGATTATATAAGTGGTATTGGGACGTAAAGTATCCTTTAACAAAATCTCCACCTTCTTACCTCTGGCAATAATTTCCAGGTCTTCTTTAAGAAGTGGATTGATATTAATATTCTGTTGAGGACTTTTTAAATTCAGATACTCATCAAACTCTAAAATGATTTTATCCGCTTTAAAAAAGAGAGTCTGATTGGGAGGGAAAGCCGTATCCAAACGGGGCGCCAGCGTATCCTTGTCGCCACCACTGGGACTGGACTTACTGGCACAGGAACTAATACTGGCTTCAAAAAAAACAAATACTGCAATTAATAGGAGCAGAGAAGTTAAAGTTCGAATATTCGAATTAGTTCGCATTATTTAGTATAGAAGTTCCTGACTAATCGGCAATTAATATTTGTACTTTTGAATTTGCACTAATACTAACCCTTTTTTTATGGCTCTGCAAAGATTACTCTTTTTGGGCGTTTTACTGACTATGGCCTTCACTGGAAACGGTCAGTGTCCACCCCAAAGTTTGCCTTTTAGCGAAAATTTTAATTCCAGTCTGGGATGCTTCACCGTTACAGATGGTGGTAGCACTACTGACACCTGGGTTCAAGCTGGACCTGGCGGCGGTAGCACCGGTGGCGATTTAGATGGCAGCGGACTGGTTATTGTCGACAGTGATGATGCCGGCAGCGGCAATACTCTGGATGAAACTTTAAGCTCACCTTATATTGATGCTTCCAATTTCAGCGGAACCCTTTACTTAGAGTTTGATCACTTCTTCCGTTCCCTAAACACTAATGACAGTGGCTGGGTAGAAGTTTGGGACAGCACCCAATGGGTAAGTGTATACAGCACTGCTACTACCATTGGCGCTTTTAACAATCCTGATCATCAGCAAATTGACATCACTGCCTATGCGCATGATAGCTTACAAGTTCGCTTCCGTTATGTGGATAATGGTAGTTGGGCCTGGTGGTGGGTCATCGACAATTTCAAAGTTCAAACTGTTCTTTGTCCTGCCCCAAATATTCAATCCCTCAGCGTAACTAGCGATACCAGCTTTACTCTTAACTTATTAAGCTTAGAAGATACTATCGCCTTCGAATGGGGTCCGGTAGGCTTTAGTCAAGGTTCGGGCTGCATTGGCAGCAAGGCCACCAATGGCAACCTTAGTATTGATTTGAAAAACTCCGATGCCGGAACTTGCTTCAATCAACTTTCTGCTGGTCAATGCTATGATATTTACATTGCGGGTTCTTGTCCTGGTGGAGGATACTCAAACTATATCGGACCTTTTACTTTCTGCACTCCCTGTGCGACCGTATCCTTACCCTTTACCGAAAACTTTGATCAGGGCTTAGGTTGTTTTAATGTTGTGGATGGGGGTACCAGCACTGATACCTGGAGACCAGCTCCTGCTGGCGGTGGATCTACCGGTGGTGACCTCGATGGCACCGCTCATGTAGAAGTAGACAGTGATGATGCCGGATCAGGGGAAACCCTTGATGAATTATTGCTCAGCCCAATTATGGATGCCAGCAATATCAGCGGTAGCTTAATCCTCGAATTTGATCAGTACTACAACAATATCGGTGCAGACTCGGCAGCGGTAGAAGTTTACGATGGTACTACCTGGCATCTAGTCTATAGTGAACAGAGTGATAAAGGAGCATTCGGAAATCCTGATCATCAGTTCATTGATATTTCGGCTTATGCGAATGCTAATTTGCAAGTACGCTTTGTGTATCGCGACAATGGCTCTTGGGCCTGGTGGTGGATTATCGATAATTTCTCCGTTCGCGACGTTCTATGTACTCCTTCTAGCGGATTTACGGCTGGCTATGTGGGCAGCGATAGCGTAAACCTGAATTGGAATTTAGGTACTTCACATGGCTATATTATCGAATGGGGCATCAGTGGCTTTAACCCGGGTAGTGGGACACAGACTTCCAGCACCACCGCTAATAGTATGGGTATTCCTAACCTTAGCCTAAACACCACCTACGACTTTTACCTTTTAGATAGCTGCTCGGGTGCCATAACAGACACTTTAGGCCCTATCACTGTTTCTACCGCATGTGCAACCCAAAGCATTCCCTTTAGTGAAAACTTCGACTTAGGTCAGGGCTGCTTTACCATCATAGATGGCGGCAACACTACCGATACTTGGGTAGCAGCACCGGCTGGTGGATTAACCAGTGGGGGCGATTTAGATGGCACACCTATGATGGAAGCGGATAGCGACAATGCCGGCAGCGGCGGGGTTACCATGTTCGAGACCCTTACTTCACCCATTTTAGACGCTACGGCTTATATGAGTGCCGGGGCATTAACCTTAAGTTTTGATCAATACTATCGTCACCTAGGCTCAGGTTCTGCTTCGGTAGAGGTTTTTGACGGTACTACCTGGAATCAAGTAGCGAATTTCACCTCAACCCTAGGTGCTTTTAGTGCACCCGATTCGCAAAGCATCGACATTACCGCCTATGCCAACCCTAATCTTCAAGTACGCTTCATTTATGATGATGGCGGTTCTTGGGCCTGGTACTGGTTGGTAGATAACTTTAAAGTAGAGGGACAGCCATGTGGTGCGGTTTCATCTGCTGACACCATCAGTGTTGGCACCAACAATATCAATTTCAACTGGGTATCTGCCAATGGTAGCCTTTGGAACATTAACTGGGGACCTCAAGGTTTCCGCCAAGGGACCACCGTAAGTGGTAATTACATTGCAGGAGTTAACACTAATAGCTACAACCTTACTGGCTTGCAGTCGGGAAGTTGCTTCGACATTTATATTCAAGACACCTGTGCTGGTGTAGGCAGTGGCTACTGGTTTGGACCGCTTACCGTTTGCACCGATACCAGCTGTTTTCCTCCCAGCAATATTAGTTTCAGCAATATTACCGGCAGCAGTGCCTCTGCTTCATGGGTCGGCTTTGCTGGATCTTATGAATACTCTTTAGTTACCAGTGCAACCGCTAATCCAGCCAATGGAACCATTGGCAGCACCAGTAGCCTAAATGCCAGTTTAAACGGCCTTAGTTCGGCAACTGCCTATTGCTTGTTTGTGCGAGGGATATGTGCGCCCGGCGATACCAGTGCCTGGGCCGGACCAGTATGTTTCACCACGGCTTGTCAAAGCTTTACCGCTCCCTACCTCGAAGATTTCGAAGGGCCTACCAGCGCTTGCTGGAGCAATGTTCAAATTAGCGGAACAAATAGCTGGTCTGTTGGCTCAGGTTCCAGTGGAGGAGGCATTACCTCAGCCCATGGTGGTATGTTTAATGCCGTATTTACTAGCAGTAATGGCGGACCTTATGTAACCCAATACGTTTCACCGATTATTGATGCCAGCGGCTTAAGTGCAACGGAGCTTAGTTTTTGGTACGGACAAGAAGCTTGGTTTGGCGATCAAAACACCCTTACCGTATACTACCGAACCAGTCCCAGCGGAGCATGGACCCAAGTTTGGCAAAATCAAACCGATGTTTCCTCCTGGACCAAAGTCGTAATTGCTATTCCTTCAAACTCAAGCACCCTTCAATTTGCCTTTGAGGGCACTGATAATTGGGGACATGCCAATGTTTTAGATGATATTCGAGTAGATGTACCCGGTGGTTCCAATATCTGCCCACAAGTAACCAACGTGAGTAGCGCCAATCCAAGTTGTGGAAGCATCGACTTAAGCTGGGTTTCCTCCTCTGGCGGTTCGATTATTGAATACGGTCCTACTGGATTTAGCCCAGGTAGTGGATCCTTCACCGGAGTAGTTACCTCGCCCTATACCTTAAGTAATTTAAACGCTAACACTTCTTATGATGTGTATATCGCTGATACTTGTGGAGTGCAGGATACCGGAGCTTTCAATGGCCCAACTACAGTAAGCACGAACAATGCAGGCTCAGCCAATGCGAGCTTTACCTACAGTAATAGCACTACTAATTTTATGACTTACAATTTTGATGCATCGGCTTCCACCGGAAATATTCAAAATTATGTTTGGGACTTTGGTGATGGCTATGTAGGCAATGGTATTACTGTAAACCATACTTATACCAGCGCTGGCGTTTATGCTGTAGAGCTGATATTGGTAAGTGCCTGTGGCAATGACACCCTAACTCAGACCATAGCTGATGTGAGTACTTCAGAATGGAAAGCCAGTGATTTAAAATTGTATCCTAATCCGGCTCAAGATCAAATTAAACTGGAGCTACCTAAGAGCGGAAAAGTAGAAATTGCCTTACGTGATGCTAGTGGACGTACGGTTCGCAGCTGGACCCTTGAGGTAGAAGCTCAGGAAGCACAGGAATTAAATCTGGAAGGATTAAGCAAAGGCGTTTACTTGATTGACGTGAATCAAGCTGATCTTCATAATCGTGAGCGCTTGCTCTTGAAATAATTTTAAGAAGACCAACCACCATAGCCACCCCCTCGGGGGTGGTTTTTTTGTTTTTAGGCATGGGCCAGAGTTAATACCGAGAAACGACTATCAGGAGCCTGAGCCAGACTTTGCAAGCAAGCTTCTAAGGTGGCGCCAGTAGTAATCACATCATCCACCAAAAGAATATGTAAACCCGCCAGGCTCGCGGGTTCCTTCAATTGAAAAACGGAATGCACCTGCTGCCAGCGATTGAAGCGCTTTTCCTTAGTTTGGGAATTGCGATAGCGGATACGATTCAACTGCCCTAATACCAAGGGTTTCTTTAATTCGGCACTTAAACCTTCGGCAATAGCCTGCGCCTGATTATAACCTCTTTTCCTCTGCTTACGTGGATGCAGGGGCACCGGAATAATTACATCGGGGGAGGCGAGCAATGGACTATCGCGCCACTCCTTAGCCAATTGACGACCGAGATAAACAGCTAGCTTCTCCTGATCCCGATACTTAAAAGCATGCATAAGCTTTTGCACCTTGCCTGCTTTTTGGAAGTGCAACCAGGCTCCGGCAAAGCGTAAGGGAAACCTGCCAATGAAACGACGAAAGACTGGATTGTCGTGAAATTTCTCGAAGTCAGTTCGAGGTAATTCGGCTTTACAAGCCAAACAGATATGCCTTTCCGGCCGAAATAGTTTTTGCTCACAAGCCAAACAATGAGGAGGAAAAACCAAGTCGATGAAATCCTGTATATAAGGGTATAGCTTCATTTTTTTTCGAGCCAAATACCCGCTTTGAAAAGCAATAGCCCGAAATCAAACATTTAAAAACGACTAAAGAAATGCTTTCACCTGAAGGTTGCCGGTGTGGATTGCAAAGGCCTCGCGGCTAAAACGCCCGGAATAATTAAGACTTAAAACAATGTTCTTTAAAAAAGTACGCTGCAGGGTAAGGCTGATCGCCAGGTTATCTCCCGGCTTAAAAGCCTGTAACATTTCAAATGCGGCTGGACTATTTACATCTCCTTCGAAATTATTGCGGATATAAGCCACCTCCCCTTGCATCGCTATTTCACTCGCCAGATTGTAATTCAGGTTAAGACTAAATTCCTGCGCTGCTAAGGTATTTTCATCTGCCCCCGAGCTTTGCTCATCCCGTAATTCGTAAGCTCCGGTTAAGGTGAGTTTTTGTCCTTCCTGATAACTTAAGCTTAGGGTATTGCCAAGCGCTTGCAAATCGAAATTCCGACTGGCGAAATTGCCCGATCGATTTTGCTTGTCTTCTAAATTCCCTTGATAGCGCAACACAAATGCCTGATCAAAAGCATAACGCAATCCCAAACGATGGGCATTTAGCACCCGCTCTTCAATCCCGAAGCTCAATAAATTGCGATTGCTACTACGGTTAAAATTATAATCCGCCCCAAAGCCTAAAGCACTACGATTGTAAAAAAGACTTTGACGAAAGGCATTATTCTCAGAAACCAATAAAGTATCCTCCCTTAATTGACTAAATGGATTAAGCTCATTAAAGCCGCCTTCCAAAAGGGTTTTACGTTCTAATTGGTAAGAGCTAATCAAGGAAAATTTGCGCAGCCATGCACGATAGCCTTCATTAGCTGATTGCCAGGTACGCGGTGCTTGAATATTTAAGCTCTGGCCTAATTTCACAATGCTGGTACGGAAGAACTCAAGGTTAGGACTGAAAACCCGCACAAAGGTGGCCAAGTCGGGACTGGGGGCTATTTCAAATTCATCCAACTCACGAATACCATTGCCATTGTAATCTACATGAGTGTGGGTTCCGGTTCCAGCAGGCACCTCGATATAAGTAAAACTACGACGAGGTTCCGTTCCAGAGCCACTTTCATAAAAAGTCTGACTGCGCAGGGCTCCCTTTAAAAAGGCCTGCTGATAATCGAGGCGACTGGTTAAGCTCCTTTGCAAGGCCTGCTCCTCGGGTTGCAGAATTTGTAAGTTGCGGTAATAGGTCGATAAGGATAAGCGGCCATTACTGGGACTACGCCACACCCCTCTGCCAAAAAAGGTATAAGCATAGGTAAAGGGTTGTAAATCTTTTACCCGCACCGAATCATCAAATCTTTGTAAAAAGCCAAATTCCATGAAACTTCGATTGGTATCACCAAATCCCTGAAAGACTTGATACTCCAAGAATGAATAGGATGCCGCACTGAGGCTATCGGCGCTAAGCTCTTTTCGGTTCCATTCCCCGATCGATTTAAAACCCAACCAGGATTCATCCAACCAATAAAAACGACTGCGAATTTGCTCTCGTAAAAACTGCTCCTTTAGCTCTGGACTTTGAGTTTGGGTAAGACTTAACTTAAAATCATTGATCCAGGAGGAATCGCGATAGGCCCCATCCACACTTTGACGAAAACCTTCTTTCAAAGGGCTGTTTAAAAATTGAAATTCCGTACCAAAGTTCAGGGAATCGCGATAGTAGCGGAAAGCCAAAGCTCCATTTTGCAGCGCTCCCTGGTAATTAAGGGGCAGGTTCCAATCTCTGGCAAACTCCACTGCATAAATACGTTCGACGGTAGTAAAACCGGGATTGTTAAACTGATAGCCCGCCTTCACCTCGGCCTTTCCCTTTTTGAATTGGGGGCGATAGGCATATTCGAGCATTCCGGCCAAACCATCATCATTAGAGCGATCGCGATCCGAAAACAAATTCAAGCGGTTATTACTGGCGGCTAATTCCAGCTTCATGGATTGATTTTTTGACTTACCAAATTGCCCTTGACTCTGCCAGTTTAAGACCTGCAACCGATTGGGGGCCACCAGGGTACGTACAGGCGCATAGGATCCTTGAGACTGCCCATTTTGCGGTTCGACCCATTGAAAAACCCGACCATTAGCATTACTGGAAACCAATTTATAATCGCCCTTTCCGGCGCCTACAAAGGCAAAGCTGGCATTGAATAAAGCTTGACTGCTATCCGTTGAAAAAACCAAAACCGAATCATAGGCCAGGCTATCGATTAAACGGTATTGCACCAATCCCGGATCATAAGAAGCGGGCCTAATGGTAGAAGCAAAGGCTCTTTCCAAATCATCACCAACCGCAGCCAAAATGGCTTTTTCTTCATTGCTGAGATCGGTACCCAAAGCTTGATCCTTGCTATCTTGCTCCGTATAATATTGCACGCGATTCTGCCAGTTCTCCGACTGAAAACTGGACTCCCCATAGAGTATCGAGCGCAGGTAATTTTGTTCGGTGTATTGGAACTCTACTACAATCCGCTTATCACGAGTGATGGGCTGCAAGGCTGTAAAAGTGATTTCCCCGGCATTGTAATCAATAACATAGTCGTATTGCTGACCACGCTTTAGCAAGATCCCATCGATATACACTCTTTCGGAACCCGAAACAATGATGATAAACTGCTCGCCATTAGCTCCTTGCAATTTATAAGGCCCTTGATTGCCTTCCTGACCTTGAAAACGATTTCGGGCAAATCGGCCCCGAGCCAAAGCACCCTCTGCTTGCAATTTGAGATTCTTTTCCCCACCAGCAGAAATAGCGGTTAGCAAGCCCCCACCGGATACTCTTTTCTCGAAATTGAGGTAGGTACTGGGAGCGGGTTTAATATTGTAATCCCCAGCCCTGAGTAGGCCAAAATCCGGGTTCTCCAATTCGAGGTAAACCCGATCAAAATCACGTAATTGCTGGGTATAGCCCTCCGCTTGAACCGGCACAGTATTATCGCTAATACTGGCTCGAATCTGCGTTTGATTTCCCAAATCGCCACTCAATTGAAGGTTTAGAGCGGAGTTTAAAACTGCATCTTGATTAGAGCCCACCGAAATACTACGGCTCAAACTACCCTGCGAATTCAAAGCGCGAAAGGGACTGAAGTTTTGAGAATTGGGTAAAACCGAAAGTTCCTCTTCACTTAATTGAAAGCGCGCGCGCTCTTGGGGTAGGATCAGATTGGTATCACGCAGACTAAAATAAAGAGGCAGCTGCAGGTCAATTTGCTGATAACGAAAGAGCAGGCTATCCTCTAAGGGCGGATCAAAAAGCAAATAGGAAGGCTGGCCTGCTTTAAAGGTATACTGTGGAAAAACCGGCTCTCCGGCCGAAGTGTAAAATGTAAAGCTTTCCGGCAGCAAGGGCTTATTTCCCAAGGCCACAGAATCGCTGGGGCCAATGCTCATTTCTTGCCACTGCCCTCGTAAGGCCAGGCCCGAGAACATGCAAAGGAAGATGGGCAGAAATTTGACTAGGGCTCGGATAAAGCGTTTATTTTGCAAGGACTAACGGCAAATTTGCACATTTACGCGTTCATGAAGATTTTTTCTTACAACCTAAACGGCATTCGCGCAGCTATGCGCAAGGGATTAGTAGATTGGCTAAAAGAAGCGAATCCAGATGTATTGCTGATCCAGGAAACCAAAGCACAACCCGAGCAAATTGAACAAGAAGAATTTGAAGCCTTGGGTTACCACTGCTATTGGCACAGTGCTGAGAAAAAAGGCTACAGCGGAGTGGGCATCTTAAGCAAGCTAAAACCCGATCATATTGAAGTAGGCTGTGGAATTGATTATATCGATCAAGAAGGGCGAATCTTAAGAGCTGATTTCGGCGACCTAAGCATTATGAGCGTTTATGTACCCAGCGGCAGTAGCGGTGATGCTCGTCAGGATTTGAAAATGAAATTCCTGGGGGATTTCCAGCAATATATCCGCGATCTGCTAAAGGAAAAACCTCAGCTTATTATTGGTGGTGATTTCAATATCTGTCATACCGAAATTGACATCCACAATCCCAAAAGCAATAAAGACACTTCCGGTTTCTTACCCGAAGAACGCGCCTGGCTTAGTGAATTCTTGGAAGAAGGATTAATTGATAGTTTCCGACAGTTTCATGAGGGCGAACTTGATCGTTATTCCTGGTGGTCCTACCGCGCTAATGCACGCGCCAATAACAAAGGATGGCGTATCGATTATCAAATGGCCGGAGAAGCGCTTAAAGAGCGTTTAAGCGGGGCTGAAATTTGGCCGGACGCCATGCACAGTGATCACTGTCCGGTGAGTGTGGATATCGATTAAAGAATATTGAATTGATCGCGATCTTTTAAGAATCCGAATTTCGAACGGATTCTTTGAAGCTGGGAGTAGTAGAGTTCTACTACTTCTACGGTTTCTACGTGGGCCTGAGTTTCGGAAAGTACCGCACCTAAGGGATCATGCACGGCGGAATTACCCGAATGATATACTCCGTTTCCATCCTCACCAATGCGATTGAGACCGGCTAGATAACATTGGTTTTCAATAGCACGTGCTTTTAATAATGCCTCCCAGGCCTCCGATCGGCGTTCTGGCCAATTAGCCACAAAAAACTGTAGATCGAAGTCTTCTGCATTCCGACACCAAACCGGGAAGCGCAGGTCGTAACAGATTTGCGGATTTATGCGCCAGCCCTTGTATTCTACTATCAATTTTTGTTGACCTGGTGTATAGACTTTCTCCTCTCCCGCCAGGCTAAAGAGATGGCGCTTATCATAGGTCTGATAGCTTCCATCCGGAAACACGAAATAGAGTCGATTGTAGTAGTTCCCCTCCTCCTTAGTCATCAAAGATCCGCTAATCGCACAATTCTTGAAACGCGCCTGGGCTTGCATCCATTGCAAACTTTCGCCCGCTGATTCTTCAGCAATATTTTGGGGCTGCATACTAAAACCCGTGCTAAACATTTCGGGTAGAAGAATTAAATCCGGCGCTTCCGCTTCTTGAATAAGATTCTCGAAATGAGCACGGTTAGCCTTCGGATCTTCCCATTGTAAACTACTTTGAATTAAGGCCAGTCGGAATAATTCACTTACTTCCACGTTGTAATTTTAGAGGACTGTGCGCAAAGCTACAGTTTTCGATAAACTGTGCTCTGAATCGTTAAGGGGCTTTGGAGAGCCCAAATTTTTGCGTACTTTTGACTGGAAGAGCACACGAAGTTTTTTCATTTTTATGTTTTAGTTTTCGTTGAAAGCCGTTTACCTGTGGTAGACGGCTTTTTTTTGTTAAAAGATTATGAAATGTTAAAAAAAGTTGTAAGTTAGACACAACTTAACAGGGTTCTTCATTTTATAGGGAAATAGGGTTAGTAATCTACAGATTCCAAACACTGTTAAGGTATATGAAGCGGGAGTTGCAGAGTCTCCCGCTTTTTTTATGCCCATAGGTTTAGCCCTCAACACTTTAGCTACGCCAACATTTTAGTGGGCCATTTTTGATCTTAATGCTCCTAGCAATTTTCACTCTTTTTAACATTTCCAAACAGGCAACCCGAGCCATTAGCTTCGTCTAAAATTCAGCAGGCCAAAAATTGAGCTATGGAAATCAAAGGCCAGCTATTTTTCATCGGGTTTGGCTCCGGTATTGGTTAATACAGATGCTACGATAAACGCCACGCGGCAGTTCCTCTACCGGAGCGAATCCGATAAAAACACCCCCCTCTCAAGCTGATAGCTTTTAGTGAAGCCTCCTTCCTTTTCCTAAGAAAAAAACAATCAGTAAAGGCAAAATGAGCCTTGCCTAAACTGATGAGCAATAGTATTTTCGCCGCGCTATTTAAAATTAGTCTAATTAAGAAAAACAATGCGGCTCTTCACCATTCACCTCTTCAGCCTTTGCCTAATTAGCCTCTCACTAAGCGGTCAAAAAGCACTGCTTCATGGCTACCTGAACGAAAGCAATAGCACAAAACCAATCAGTAATGCTGCTATTTTTCTTGAGCCGGGAAATCACCAAACTATAAGTGATGCTCGAGGAAAGTTTGAGTTTAAAGATCTGGAGCCCGGCGAATACAGCATCCGCATCAAGCATATTAGCTTTCAAGAGCATCAATCCAAAATCAGCCTGAAAGAAGGTAAACAAGACTTTTTCGCCCATCTGGAATTCAAGAATGAGCTTATGGCCGAGGCCGTGGTTAATGGAAGCAGCTTAACCGGTGGCGAAAAGGGCATTCGTCAATTAAGCGGTTCCGCACATTACCTGGGCTTAAAAGAGCTCGAAACCTACGAATACAATGATGCTATCCGTCTCTTACGTCGGGTACCTGGTGTTTACCTCCAAGAAGAAGATGGCTTTGGTCTGCGTCCTAATATCGGCATGCGTGGCACCGGAGTGGAGCGCAGTTCTAAAATCACTTTGATGGAAGACGGCATTTTAGCCGCCCCCGCTCCTTACAGCGCTCCTTCTGCCTACTATTTCCCTACTACCGGACGTATGGAAGGCGTGGAAGTGCGCAAAGGAAGCTCCCAAATTGAATACGGTCCCTATACCACCGGTGGTGCCCTGAATTTCATCTCTACCCAAATTCCGGATGAGTTCCGCGCTAAGCTGGATGTTTTGGCCGGAAGCTTTGGTCAACGTCGCTTGCATGCCTATGCCGGCGAATCATTTACCCATTTTGGCTTTGTAGTAGAAACGTATCAGGCTTCTGCCGATGGTTTTAAAGAACTCGATTTTGGTGGACCTACCGGCTTTGATTTAGCAGATTACCAGGCCAAATTCCGACTTAATACCTCCAAGGAGGCCAAAGTGTATCAAGCCCTGGAATTGAAATTAGCACAGAGCATCAATAATAGCGACGAGACCTATCTTGGCTTAAGTCAGGATGATTTCGCTGCTAATCCCTACCGTCGTTATGCCGCATCCGGCCTCGACCGCATGGAGACAGATCAAAGACAATATAAATTTAGTTATACTCTTAAGCCCACTAACAATCTTAGTGTTGTTAGCACAGCCTATCGCAACGAATTCAGCAGAAATTGGTACAAACTGGATAAGGTTCTGTCCAATGGCGAAAATGTAAGCATTGCCAATCTTTTGGCTAATCCAGCTGCTTACGCTGATGCCTACCAAACTTTAATTGGCGCCGGCGACGATACCTTATACCTCAAAAACAACAACCGCTCCTACTATGCACAAGGCCTGCAAACTAAGGTGGTTTACAATTGGAATAATCAACAGATTAAGGCAGGATTGCGCTACCATGAGGATGGAATGGATCGCTTCCAGTGGAACAATACCTTTAGCTTGGATCAAGGAAACTTCACCCTGATCAATGCCGGCACCCCTGGTACTGAAAGTAATCGTATTGAGGATGCCCGCGCCTGGGCTGCCTTTGCCGAGTACCGTTTGGCTTGGAAAAAATGGACCTTTAATCCTGGCTTGCGCTATGAGAGCATAAATCTTGCTCGACACGATTATGGCAAGTCGGATGTGGATCGCACCGGGGTGAATTTATCCGAGCGCGAAAACCAGGTAGAGGTGTTCATTCCTGGCTTGGGTATTCGCTACGACATCAACAGCAAGAATCAAATATTTGGCGGTATCCACAAAGGTTTTGCCCCTCCCGGAAGTGTGGCGGGTAGCGAACCCGAATCCAGCATTAATACCGAATTAGGCCTTCGTTCCGAATTCAACTTTGCCAAGCTTAGTGCCACCGCATTTTACAATGATTATCAAAACCTCTTAGGTTCTGATATGGCTGCTACCGGAGGCGTAGGCAATAATTTGGTTTACAATGGTGGAGCCGCCAGTGTTTATGGATTGGAAGCGGAACTAAATGGTGAACTTCGTCCGGCTGCCAGCCACTGGGCCTTTCCTTGGGCTTTAGCCTATACATTCACCCATGCCCAATTCGACAATAGCTTCGAAAGCGATTATGAAGCTTGGGGAACGGTAAACAAAGGAGATGAGCTTCCCTATTTGGCGGAGCATATGCTCAATGCACAGATTGGTGCCGCTTGGAAAAGATTGGCTTTAAACTCCAGCATCAGCTATCAAAGTGCGATGCGCACCCAGGCTGGCAGTGGAGCCATCGATACAGATCATGAAATTCCCGCTCAATGGATGATCGATCTCTCGGGCACCTATCACCTCAACTATCATTTCAGTCTCTTTGCCAGTGTACGCAACTTAGGTGATGCGGTAAACCTCGTTGCCATGCGTCCTGCCGGATTAAGACCCACCATGCCACGCTCCTTCCTCTTTGGAATTAAAGCACGCTGGTAAGATTTTATATACATGTTTGGATTTAAGCCCGGTTGATTCATTTCGATCGGGCTTTTTTAATTTAAGAATTTAGCCTGCACCGCTGAATTCGCTAATTTTCAAACATGGAAATCTCCAAGAAAAAACCCAATTATCCCATTCACCCTGAACTGCGGAGCTACCTGCGTAAATACCGCCGCGAAGCTCATTTGGCCGCCACCTACGAGGCCCTATTGCAATTCAGTAATTCGATTCCGGTTTTAGATCAAGAGGGCAAAGACACCCTTTGGCAAAGCGTGATTTACGATAATTACCTCCAGGCCGAAGTGCAAAAGGCCCTGGTCGAAATTTACGCCGCCTTAAAAACCGATGGAGACCAGAGTTTTGTAGGACAATTGCGCACCGATCGTATTGACCATTGCCTCTTCGGGAATTCCAATCCCTTTCGCATCCGGATCGTAAATACCATTAACGACAACCACGATTACTACTACATAAAGAAAGCCGATGCTTCTCGCATTTATGGCTTGGAACTGGAACATCTTCTTAGTCCGAATCGCATTGGTTATTTGGTAGATGGCGACACCCTGGTAGAAGAGCATATTGCCGGTATTCCCGGAGATGTGTTTTTGGGGCATTATATGGATCGGCCCACCTTTGCCAAAACCCGGATGGCCAAGGAATTTGTGAAATTCAATGAACGTTGCTTTGCCATGCTTTTGGGCGATATGCGCTCCTATAATTATGTGGTAGATGTAACGCCCGACTTCGATATGGAACAATATCGGGTGCGGCCTATCGACTTCGATCAGTTAACTTATGAAGGCCGTAAAAACCATTATCTACCTCAATTTTACAAGGAGAATTTTGAGGTGATACAATTTTGCATGGATGTCCTATCGCCGGAAACGGTGGACCAGTACCAAACTGAGGAACGCACCCTAATGCGCAAGCGTTATTTTTTAGCTCAAGAGCAATTGGATGAACTACTGGATTCCATGGCAAAGGTTCCTTTATCTAAACCCGAAAAAATCGCCTCCCTTTGTGCGGACCTAAATGAGTTTCATCGCACGGAAGACTTTGATGGACTCGAAAGCATGGGCCAGGTTCTAAAATTACACCTCAGCAAAATGATTGAGCGAACCGAGCATCGCACCTATTTGGGTCGCACTTCCTTTAAGGCTTAATACGTTTTAAAAGCTGGGTCGACCTTTTGCCTTTCAGGCGGATGGATTCTCCATTGTGATCGCAAAGAATTTTAAGATCCGCTTGAGGCAAATAAAGGGTACTGTCATTTCTGGGGTAAACCCGATACATAGGATCACCAATTTGCC
Source organism: Croceimicrobium hydrocarbonivorans (assembly GCF_014524565.1). Lineage (NCBI taxonomy): Bacteria > Pseudomonadati > Bacteroidota > Flavobacteriia > Flavobacteriales > Owenweeksiaceae > Croceimicrobium > Croceimicrobium hydrocarbonivorans. The sequence goes on from NZ_CP060139.1 coordinate 1,506,851, forward strand.
CCATACTTAAAACCTCGCCCTCTATTGCCAGCTTAAATTGCACCTGACCAAATAAATCATAAGTACCCGTATCTTGGGCCCAAAGCTTGGGATCGGTAGGGATTAAATAGCCTTCAAAATCGGCATAGGCATCTGCCTCAGCATTTAATTTTTGATTGATCTCAATGATCGCCAGGGTGGTTTGCATTTCTGCGGCTCGAATGGCCGGTAAAATATTGATCACCGCATAGGTACGATATAAGTCCACCGCATTGCGGTAAAAGGGATCTTCCGTAAAATAGTCCAGCGCTTCCTCGGTCAGCTGACCACGGGATAATAGATGGAACCAGGCTTTCTCGCGCGACCAATTCTCGATAGTATAAATCACCAAATCACTCAGTCGCTCCTGCATGGTTTCTACCAGATGGTATTGCTCCTCATAAAGATCTTCTAAATCCGTAAAGAGGGTATCATAATCTCGATTGAAATACTCGCTCTGGCGGGTCATGTTTTCAAAACCATTATCCAAAAAGGTAATGGAGGCATAAGTCATGATTAGGGCCGTATAATTGAAATTAGTCTGATAGTCCTCTCGCTTAACAGAATCTTGTAAAACCCGCACCAGCAGAGAATCTTTGGCCTCCAGATTAATCCTAAAATTGCGCATCTCCTCCAGGTTGCCTTGCAAGTCGCGCCGCACTTCTTCTAAAATAAAATTGGCCTTGGCTTCCTTCTTTCGGTCCTCATTGGCATTATTAATCTCTAAGGCAATTAAAATACCGGCCACCACCAGTACCATTTCCAAAACGATGTAGAGGATGTATTGTCCAATTCCCTTACCCTTAAAGAAATTGAAGCGCCCTTTGCGAAATAGTTTAGTCATGTTGTGAATTTAGCTAAATGTCTAATTGAAAATCAGCCCAAACATTAATTCAACAATGAATCAACTATTTAGCAGCCAACCGCAAATCATATTAGCGTCTAAAAGTTAAATTGCCTCCATGAGGACAGTGCTTCTTTTTTTATTGAGCCTACAGCTAAGTGCTCAGGGTATTAAGGCCATTAATGGCGATAGCTCTTGCTATGATCAACATCATCGCTGGTCCAATTCAAAAGATTCCGTTCTGGTGGACCGGCAGCAAAATTCCGTCCTAAGCCTGCGCGATTTAACAATGATTCCATCTTATCCTGGATGGCAACTACAGAGTATTTATGCCTTGTTTCAAGATCCTAAAACCCATCTCTATGGTTTAAAGCGCAAAAGCGATGGAAAGGTGATCATCAGTGCTCGTTATGAGCAATTAAAGCATGATCCCAGCCTTCCCTTTGTATTTGGACTACGCAAAGAGAAGTGGTATCTCTATAAGCAAGATGGGACCAGAATTAGCTCCAAGGGCTATCAAAAATTACAGTTCTTGAGACGTAATTTTAATTACCGCATGTTGGCCCAGGATGAAGACGGCATCGAAGTCTATAATCCTAATGGCCAATTGCTATGGTCGAAAAAGGACCTTCAGTTTCGACTCTGTATTGAAGACCAATTCCATGTAATTGGCGAGCAAGGTCAAGGAGTTTTGAACTGGAATGGTAAGGAAATTCTTAAGCCAAAATACGATAGCATTTTTCCGCTAAAGAATGTCGACTATCAGCTCTTCGCCTGGAAGGCCCTATTAAACAGCCCGGCCATCGCAAATGCGGAAAAGGCCTGGCCAGCCGGAAGGTATTGGGGCTTGGCAGATACCAGCAGCAAAATTCTCTTGCCCTTCCTTTTTGATAGAATTGAATACGCACGTGGACTTCTTCAAACTTGGGATAAAGATGGAGCTACTCAGGTTTACGATAGCTATGGTAATTTGGTAATCGGAGAAGGATTAAAACGCGTTGAGCCCGGTGCTTGCCGCTATTGTTCCATTATTGTCACCCATCAAGGATCAGGGCTCTTCAATGGTTGCAGTCGTTCTTGGGACGAAGACCCTCTTCACGATAGCATTAGTATCATCGCTCCTTTCTATTATCAGATGATCAATAAAGGGAAAAAGGGAATTCTCACGAATTATGGCGACACGACCCTAAAGCCTGCCTACGAGTCCATTTTTTACCGGGCCCACCGCTTCTTCTATAGGGAGGATGGCAAATGGGCCCTAGCCGATGAAAATGGTAAAGAGCTACTTCCTCCCATTTATGATAGCCTAGATGTTTTGGTTTTTGATGGCATAAACAAAGATTCTTGCCTATTATTCAGTCAAGAAGGAAAGCGATTTGAAATTCGAGATCGACAAGGGAATATCGCTTCTGTAGAACAAGGCTGGCAGGGATTCAGCCCCTTGCATTCCTCAGCAGTATTATTACATCGAGGATTGGAGAAAGTACTGGCAGAATATCATCACCTTCAGTTAATAACCCATCCGAACATAAAAATAGATTATGCTCGTCCACTCGATGGTTGGTATATGGCCTACGGTAACGATGGCAAGGAAGGTTTGTGGATGCTCTCCTATTATAATCCCATAAGCCCAGAGAATTTCCGTCCAGCCATTTTCGACAGTATTGTTTTCCTTATTGGAGACCCCAATCTCCAACTCTTGGTTCAGCAAAATGATAAATGGGGCGTTTACTCCATTCGTGGTGATTCCCTAATCATTCCTTGTGAGCAGGATGTTTTCCTGAAACGAGCGGTTAATGGCTGGCTCTACTTTCGAAAAGATGGAGTATGGAATTGCTATTTCTACACTTCGCCATCCTTAAAAGGACTGAATCCTATGGGTGAAAAGAAAGTGGAGGAAATGTGGCGGGCACAAAAAGAAGATGGGTCGAATTAGAAATTCGACCCAGTTTAGGAAATTCGACCCTCTTGAAATTCGACCCAGTAACTATTCTACAATTGGGATTAAGCTTCAGATAAGTTCTTCAATTTATTCAAGCCCTTAGTGAAATCTTCACTCATGGCATCCTCGGCACTCATAAAGAGTTTCATCAGATTCATAGGATAAGCCATTTCGCTTTTCATACCCCAGGTTACTTCTGTTCCTCCGGCCGATTCGCTAAGCTTTACATAAGCATCACCATGAGATTCGAAGGGACGTGTAAAATGTAAATGTGTTTCCAGGGTATAGGGAGCAGCCACCTTGGTGATGGTTTGGCATCCCGCCCCTACATTCTCATTTTGACTGTCCCAGCAATTTTCGGAACCTACTTCACCGCTGGCTCCTTTGTATTCTTGCTTCATCTCCGGATCAATGTTCGCCCAGGGACTCCATGCATTCATATTCTCCAGGCTATTGGTATGATTCCAAACTTGCAATATCGGAGCCTTAATATGCACGGTCTTCTCGAAGGAGAAATCCTTAGAAATAAAGAGGGCTGCAATTAACAATCCGCCAATCAGCACAACAACTGCAATAACTACCGTTTTCAAAGCTTTCATTTTCTTCTAGTTTTATTTGATTCCTAGCAATTTAAGAAAATGTCCTACAGATTAAAAAGCCTATTAAAAATTATATCACAATTGTGCAATGCTGTAAAATGGACTATTGAGGGGTCCAAGTTCCCAGAGCTGCTTGCTCTTTAGCAAACTGACGGAAGTCCTTAGGAGATCGACCTAATACCTTTCGAATATCAGCACTAAGCATCGCATTTTTAGGCTCTAGGAGAACTTCGGTAAATAGGTATTGAATAAGCCAGATGAAATCCTTCTCCACTCTTAAATCCTCCAGCATACTGATATAAGCTGGCAGGGAAATGGGGGTAAAACTGATACTTCTCCCAGATGCCACTGCAATCTCCTCCATTACCTGTTGGAAAGTAAGTAAGCGCGGACCGGTTAACTCATAGATTTGATCATTATGCTCCGCTTCCATCAAAACCTTAGCCACCACGGCCGCAATATCATCGGTATCTACATAAGGCACCTTTGCTTGTGCCATGGGTAAAGCCACATCACCGGAAAGGATGGCTGGCAAAAAGAAGCTTTCACTAAAATTCTGGTTAAACCAGGATGCCCGCACAATGGTATAGTCTATGCCACTATTGATAATTACCTGCTCACAGAGCTCAGCTTCTTTTTCGCCTTTACCAGATAAGAGCACCAATTTTTGCAAACCTTCAGCCCTAGCCACTTCCACCAGTTTCTCGATGGCCTCCAAAGCTCCCGGAACGGCCAGATCAGGATGATAGCTTATGTACATGCGCTCTGCTCCTCGCAAAACCTTAGACCAAGCTTCGGGTTGATGCCAGTCGAAGGGAGGGGAAGCCTGACGGCTCCCCCGAACCACATCCTCCCCCCTTGACTCCAGGATTTCGGCCACCTTTCGGCCCGTTTTACCATTGGCACCTAGCACTACAATTTTTCGATTTGTTTTCATGATTATTTAGTTTTAAGTTGTTTACGACATAGTTTATTAGTGGTTCGAATTACTACTGGTTCGAATTTGCAATTCGAACCAGATTATCCAAAGCGATAAAGGGCTCCCAGAATTAAGAAGAAGGATAGCAGGGCAAAAGCAGTACGGATCAGATGCCGTAGATTCCAGCTTTTCTCGAAAATATCTCGCACATGAGATAGGCCTCTGGCGTCCAGGCGACCCAATTGCACTTGATCGAGGTATTCATTCAAAGGCACATTCCCAGCAATGGTTACTCCCAATACCCCAAATACATAAATCAAGGTGGCAGCCAAAATCCAACGGAAAACCTCGGTTTGACTAAAATTGAAATAGGCAGCGCCAACCAAAGCCAATAAGGTCCCGAGAAAAATGAGCAAAAATGCCGGGTTCTGAATCGCCCGATTAATGTTTTGCATGCTCTCCAGAAAGGAAGAATCACTGATCAATTTGGTTCCGGGAATCACTGAAACTTGCCAGGCATAATAAAAGCCGGCGGACAGTCCGCTTAGAAAAACGGCTGAATAGAGACTGATTGCTTTCATGAGGCTTTACGTTTAGCATTGGCCTTAATCCAGCGACGCAGTTTTTCAGCATCTTCCTCCTCCAGTTTGTTCCAAAAACCAAGGGGCATGCGTTTTTTCACAAATACCTGCTCATGGATCAATGGAGCAAATTCTTCCATATTCTCCTCGGTAAAGAGCTTGCTTGGATTCATCCGCTTGTGGCAGGTATTGCAATTATTCTTGAGTACCACCAGGGCCTCATCTTTTAAAAGAGGATAAGGTCCATCCTCAGGAAGGCTTTGGGCTTGGCTGGCTTTTGCTAGTAGCAGGAAAATTATCAGCCATTTAAAAGCTTGGAAATTTGTGCTCATGCGTTTAAAGTTTGATGAGACAAAAGTCCGCCCTCCTAGTCCGGGGCTTTAGTTCGAAAAGAATTCAAATTGGTTCGAAAAGAATCAGGCGCGAATCTCGCTGGGGCGATAGCCAAATTTCTGGGCAAAGGCCTTCGAAAAGGAGCTTAAGCTATCATAACCTACCTGCCAGGCCGCTTCCTGAACGGTGGTGCCACCACTGCGGATTAATTCATGGGCCTTCTCCAATCTTTGGTTTTGGAGATAGCGAAATACCGGTAATCCGAAATGGGCCTTAAAACTTTGCTTCAGCTTATTGGTGTTCATGCCTATTTCTGCTGCTAAGTCCGATAAACCTGGCGGCTCTTCCATATTAGCGAGAAGAATTTCCCGGGCCTTATCCAGTCTCTGCAAAGTATCATGAGGCAAGCTTTGATCAGCACTTTTAGAAAGCTCTCCAAAATAATGCGCTAGCAAGGCTGTCATCTGAGATCGGAAGAACATCATTTTGGCTTTACCCTCCAACTGATTTCTAAAAGCCTGGTCTACGGTATGCTGCATAGCCGCACTCATATAGAACTGTGGCCCAGGCACAAAATGGCCTTTGGGATGAAGCAGAGGATCTAGCAATTCCTGAAAAAGTGCTACTTCTTGCTCTGGCAAAGATTCGATATGCCGTAAGGAAGTGGCAATAACCAAACACTCAAGTGGCCGATCTGCCGAAACATGATGCTTAAACTGTACTTCCGCATCGGCATAAAAGGATAAGGCCAAGCCTTGGGTATGATTAAAGGATTGCTGCTCACCCGCATACTCAACTTCTAGGTGCACATTACCCGATCCATAGAAAGCCACTGCAATCACCGGCTCATCAAAATAGCAGATATCCACCAGGGCTTCTTTCGCCTCGGCCAGTTCTACTAAAATGGTAAAATCTTTTATGTCGATGAATTCGCGGTTCAAAGTCTATTTCAGTTTTTTTCCATCAAGGATTTAAGCTCTTCAATAGAAAGTGCTGTATCTCGGTGCAACATACGATGGCAGTTAGCACAAACTAAAGCTAATATCAGCTCATCTCGATGCCAGGGGGGATTTCTCATTAAAGGGGGTAATGAAGGTCCAAAATAATTATTATTAATTCTACTTGGACTATCGGTCCAAATCAAAAAAAAACCGCCCCGAATTAATCCAGAGCGGTTCAACAGCATAGCTAGCGAAGCTGCTATCAAAATTTGAGATTTACTCCTAAGCTCAAATGTTGTTGGGCGGAAAACAATTCCGGGCTCACCGGCATGGCCTGCATTTCAGCTTGGTATTGCAGATAAAAGTCTAGCCACTCGTTAAATTCATAAGCCGCGGTCAGACTTAAATCCGCAGCAAAGTATTGATGCCAGGTTCCCCATTCGGAGCCCTTAAAGATTTGCTCAAAGAGGTCTTCATTCAAATTTGTACCGCCCTTGGTACCGCGATTTACAGTGGTGGCCATCGGGAATAAAGCCTGTCCCTCGAAGCGCCATTTATCCATTTGGTATTGAGCACCAATTACTACACTTAATCCCTGGCGACTGAAATGCTGTACCAAATCCTTATCTTGGTTTTCATCCAAAACATCAGAAATCAAGCGACTTTGAGCACGATACTGAAGTCCTAAATCGAAGCGCGAATCTTCATTCTGAATAAGCGTAAAGGTGTAGGCGGTGCGAAATTGGAAGCGCACAAATCCCTGATCCAAATCACGCATCCCCTCCGGAAACATGGGACCACTTTGCAAGGCCATTCCAATAGTCCAATTCTGACGCTGATTAAAATTAAGATGGTAATCCGCCTGCCACAGTTGACTTAGCGTTTGCATCGTAGTATCAGAGGTGAGTTGATCTTCCCAAATCCCACTACCTACACCTCCACTAAGGCGTAGCTGATGATTAAATTCGGATTCAGTTTCCTGAGCAAATGTGCTGAACGACAATCCCGTCAAGAGCAGCAGAAGTTTAAAATTCACTTTCATGTTTTAGCTTTTAGTTTTTGTTGTTTGCTTTTGTTGTTTGTTCTCGTTTGTCGCCTTTCGGCGGATAAGTCCCCATCGAAATTTGACGAGGCAAAAGTGCAACCAGCTCCCAGACGGGGCGACCGGATATGCAAATCAGAACTTATTTAGGGATCCAATGCGATTTGCATTCTACCCAAAGCCTTGTATAGAAAGGAATGGGCCCAATAGAACAGGGCCTTCACAGAGCAATTATCTGCAAAGCCTTAAAACTGTAAATGTGATTTAGTTCGGAATCTCAAATCCGGCCCTCTAATAGAATGAACAGAGGCAGTTTTGCTCCAGAATTAAGACTCATGAAAAACTTTAGAATGGCCAAATACGGCTATGCCCTGATCTTAATAGGATTAATAGCCATGCGCCACGGACCACAAATACATCGCATTATTTTGCACGAAATACAGGAAAGCGCCTACCTCTTCCTCACTTATATGGAAGTTTATTGCAGTTAGAAGATTTTAGTGCGATTGGTTAAGCACCTGATCCGAGCGGTATAAAACTCCGCGATTCTCCTCTTGATCCAAGGAATCCTGAACCACCGATTTCGCCACTAAGAGCAGGTTTTCTAAGGCCAAATCAGCTAGGGTACTTTCCTCTCTTCCAACGCCTTGCTTTAAAATGAAGTCGATCTCGGCCAGTGCCGCCTTCAGACCTTCTTCATCCCGGATTACGCCCACTTTCTCAAACATCAATTGCTGCAAATAGCGCAATTTGGAGTCTACCATGGGGAAGTGCTTGGGAGTATCAAGGCCTTCTAATTCTTCTTCATTGAGGTCCATTGGAACTATCTCCCCCAAACTGAGTGCCGCCCGATGCGCCATTACCAAGGCCTCCAAAAGCGAGTTTGAGGCCAAGCGATTGGCTCCATGTAAGCCTGTACAAGCAACCTCACCTGCAACCAATAAACCCTCCATAGCAGTGCGACCTTGCACATCTGAGGGAATTCCTCCACAGAAATAATGGGCTGCCGGAGCAATTGGAATCATTTCCACTTCCGGGCTTAAGCCCTTTTCTTTCAATTGCTGAATGATGGTTGGAAATCGATGGGCCAGCACTTCCTGATCCAGATGTCGTAAATCCAGATATACCTTGCGATTCGGCTCCGAAGCCAGTTCAGAATAAATACCGCGGGAAACAATATCTCGGGTGGCCAAAGAACCTGAAGGATGGTACTTAAACATAAAGTCCTCCTCCGCATCATTTCGTAAAATCGCACCAAAGCCTCTTAATGCTTCGGATAAAAGAAAATCACGACCCCCACTATTAATCATCACCGTAGGGTGAAACTGGATATAAGCCATTTTTTCGAGACTTAAACCCGCCTTGAGCGCCAAAGCCAAGCCATCGCCAGTGGCAACCTCCGGATTGGAGGTATAGCGATAGAGTTGTCCCGCCCCACCGGTGGCCAATAAAGTCCAGGTGGCTCTAATAAATTGATAGCCGGTACTTGTTCGCAAGCGCAAACCTGCACATCGTCCAGATTTAGTCTTTAAGAGAGAATCGGCCTGCTGGTGGTACCGCAAACTAATAGTAGGATGCTGCTCAATGCGATGCAGCAATACACTTACTATGCTTTTCCCGCTATGGTCTTTAACGTGCAAAACTCGGTGGGCACTATGCCCGCCCTCTCGGGCCAGGTCCAATCCTCTGGAGGTAGCATCGAAATCCAAACCCCAGTACATTAATTGACGCATTTGCGAAGGGCCTTCTTCCACAATTTCACGCACCACGGCCTCATCACAAAGGCCGTCTCCTGCATTCAAGGTATCTTCAATATGATCTTCAAAGGAGTCATGATCCAAATCCATTACTGCAGCCACCCCTCCTTGAGCATAATAGCTATTGGAATCTTCAGATCCACCCTTGCTTAAAACCACAATTTTGGCTTTAGGATAGAGGTCGGCACAATGCAAGGCAAAGCTTAAGCCCGCCACTCCTGCACCAGCCACCAGAATATCACAGCTTTCTTCTTTAAATGATGCTCCCATTAGCTCAGTTCAAACATACGGTTCAAAGGTCTCAGGGCCTCTTTCATGATAGAATCCGGCAAGAGAATTTCGGGCTGCTCATCGCGCAGGCAATTCCGTAATTTCTCTAAGGTATTCACCTTCATAAAGGCACATTCACTGCATGCACAGGTATTATCTTCAAGGGCTGGGGCGGGAATGAAAGTCTTTTCTGGCATCAATTGCTGCATCTTATGTAAGATACCATGTTCGGTAGCCACAATAAAGCTTTGAGACGCATCTTCCTGTGCAAAGCGCAATAAAGCGGCGGTAGAGCCAATGAAATTTGCCACTTTAAGAATGGGGGTCTCCGACTCTGGATGAGCAATTATTTTCGCTTCTGGATGCTCTGCTTTCAAGTTGAGGATTTTCTCCAAATCAAAAGCTTCATGTACAATGCAGGCACCATCCCAAAGCAACATATCCCGACCGGTTTCCTTGTTTAGATAGCGACCCATATTTACATCTGGAGCAAAAATGAGTTTCTGATCCTTGGGGAAGGAATTGATAATCTGCAAGGCATTGGAGCTGGTACAAATCACATCACTTAAGGTTTTCACTTCCGCAGTACAATTAATATAAGTTACCACGGTATGATCGGGATGGGCTTCTCGAAAGCTTTTAAAGTCGGCCGGGGGACAGGAATCCGCCAAAGAACAACCCGCCTTTAAATCCGGTAAAACCACTTTCTTACTAGGGTTAAGAATTTTAGCCGTTTCGGCCATAAAATGAACTCCGGCAAAAACGATGAGCTCGGCATCCGTCTCAGCAGCTTTTCGCGATAAAGCGAGGCTGTCTCCCACAAAATCAGCGATATCCTGAATTTCAGGTACCTGATAATAATGGGCTAAAATCAAGGCCTTTTTAGCTGCCTTAAGGCGATTAATCTCCTGCACCAAATCAGTTTGGCTGGACGAGTAGTTCATGAGCTTTGTGGATTTGGGCACAAAGCTATTGAGCCAAATAAGATTCTTATATGATAAAAATCAGAGTCCAATGTACTTTACTTTAAAATCCATCTATTAACATTTCCTTTTAGAAAGCTTTGCTAGTTTCGCTTTCGTAAAAAATTTAATCTGATGAAACGCTTCCTTTTTGGACTAATCTTCCTATGTCCCCTATTCTCAAATGCCAGCCATATCGCTAATGGCTACATGGAATACCGCATTGATGCTAACTTAATGCTCCATGTGGAATTACACTTACATCAAGACCTGGACAATGGTATAGCGGTTCCCACTACACCAAGAAACATATCAGGTCCTTTAAATTTCAGCCTTATCTATGACCCTAATCGTAGCCGTGAATTTGAATTTAATGACCTCGATTGTGGCACAAAATATAATTACAAAGAGTTCGTCTACTTTGGAAGCATAAGCATTGCCAATCTAACACCAATTGCCCAAGGATATTCTTTTTCCTACGACATTGGTGCTTGTTTAAGCCAGCCCACGAACATTAGCAGCTGCATGAATTTCAGAGTGGAGTTTAGCATTTTCCCAAAGCCCGATGCGAGCGGAAATTTAGCTTGGCATCCCCACAGTAATATTGGAGCTAATCGATTACCAATTGCAGCGGCTTACAGCAATATTCGTAATTTCATTGATCTGGTTGACGAGTTTCAAATCACGGGCGTCGATAGTTCTAGCTCCTTCTTGGTCCTACCAAATGACCCTACAGGGACGGTAACTTACGACACTGGCTATTCTGCAACATTACCTTTTCCAGACCTATCAGAAAGTCCTACCAATGGACCACTGGAATATTACAATGATCAAAGCTTAGTTGTTTTTGGTGCGCAAAAAGGAAGCTTCACCCCCGGTCTCTATGGCTTTGCTAAAAGTCAAGAATACTATTCGGATGGTGTACTTGTGTCTCGAAACTCATTGTTCGGCGGAGTAGTTATTGATGGTGCCGACACCAATATAACACCCATACAGATGCAAATCATAAGTCCAGACTCCACCTTCATGGAAACTAGCGGACCAACTGTATTAAACTATGAGTTAAATATTGGCGACAGTTTAGTGATTGACTTTAATAGCAGCTCAACCGAGCAAGTCGACCTAGTATTAATGGACAGTCTTTTACTAGACCCTGCTTCCATGGGAATACCGGCCGGAAGCAATTTTGCCTTCCCAGTATTAACGAGTTTAAATGCCAATGGAAATTTCCGAAGTGAGTTAAGCAATAAAGTTCGTTTCCATTGGGCTCCAAAAGGGGATAACTTTCTTTTGGGACCGGACCGATATAGCTTTAATTTTCTGGTAACACTAGACACCTGTGGTGCCGTGCCGAAGGTCTTACATTTAAACTTTCTACTTAAGAGACCCGCTCAAATTTTAAGCAATCGTCAAGCAGTAGATAGCCTGCTTAACTGTGGTAACTTTAGTCGAAATATCTCTGTAAACTACCCCTATTCTGATACTCTTTATTGGAAGCCAGGAAACTGGGTTTATGATTCTACTCAACGATCAACCTATACGCTACCCGGAAACAATGGCTGGCTTTATTTAGTGAATACAGATGGACTAGCTTTGGATTCGGTTTACATCGATTCCAGCAGCACAAACGGAAGTAGCAATTTAAGCTCTGGTAGCAATAAAATAATTGTAAACAATAGCCCTAATCCCAGTCAATTCCAATCCTGGACTATTTCCAATAGTATTTCCATTCAAAGTCCGACAATAGACACTCTCGACTTCCTTGGTTCGGGAACTTACTCCGTTTTTAGTGACCCCGGACCTAGCTACTGTCAATTTCAATCCGATACCATCGCTGTTACTGAAGGAAATCTTTGGTCTTCCAATATAAGCGTCGGGCGATTTAATAAAATGGCTCAAGATCAGGTTCGCTTGGTGGATGGTGATTCCGGTAAGAGTTACAGCATGGCTTTGCGCATGCCTAATGATGCACGCATTTTTGAAGAGTTTTTTGTTTTTGGATTTCGCAATAAAAAGCCTGCTTCCCCCATCAGCCTTCAGTTAGAAATAAGCACCAATCAAGGTTTCAACCAGATTCTTCAGCAAAATATCAGCAACGAAGAATACCTGAAATTCCCGGTAAACTTTGTGATTGACTCTTCCACTGTAGTTAACATACAAATTAGTGCTCCTGAGCAATTAGAACTTCAGATGATCGAGAGTAATGACAGCTTGATCAGTATCAATTACCTCAATTTCTCACAATTCAAAGAATGGAATCTGGATCCTTCCGGGAATACCGTCAGTCAAGCAAGTAACCTAAGATTCCCATTAGGAATAAAGTACCAAGGAACTATTGGCATCCCAGAAACAGGCTCAAGTAATTTCAGCTTATTCCCCAATCCCAGTCAAGGAACCTTACACCTACACAGCAAAATAGCCCATGGAAAAGTTCCGTATCAGATATACAGTAGCAATGGCCAATTAATGCAAAGTGGCACTGTTGCAGGTAGAGATATCACCTGGAACCTGAATAATTACAGCCCCGGCCTTTACATCTTGAAAATTGAAGGGGAAAGTCATAGATTTTTGATTCAGAAATAAATCAAGAGACATTCTTAGGCTCCGGTTTTGACTTCAAATTCTTCCGATACTCACTCGGCGTTTGCCCTACCAATTTTTTAAATAGGGTATTGAAAGAGGATTTGGAATTAAAACCGGAGCCAAACATCGCTTCCGCAATGGTAAAACCGGGATCTTCATTTTCGGTCAGTAGCCTTTTAGCTTTCTCTATGCGGTATTCATTAATAAAGGTCATGAAGTTCTTCTGCTCATACTGATTGATGAGACTCGACAAATAGCGCGGACTCATGGCTAGTTGATCGGCCAATTGCGCTAAACTCAGATCGGGCTCCAAAAAGGGCTCCTCGCTACTAATCCAGTTCTTTATCCGCATTAAATCCTGCTCTTCCCGCTCATCAGGCTCTAAGTCAGATTCGGCCTCCACCTTCTGAATTTCTGCATGCATATGGCGCTCCTGCGCATCAGTACCTCTAAATAATTCCGGAGCCCACAGCGCCTTTAAGAAGAAGTAATTCACCAAGGCCAAAATGCTTACCGAAGTAAGACTAATGCCCAGCGTCAAGTTCACATTGATAAAGAGGATATCCAGAAAATCAATGAGCACCACCAACATAAAGAGTAAAATAGGCCACAACAACCAAGAGGCATTTGCACCTTGTGGCAAGGAGCGCGTTTCTAAAACTATACGATGATAGCGCCGCAAGGCCCAAAGACTAAACAGATTGTAAAAAGCTAGACTGGCATAAAGCAAGATTCCCCAACCCTGACAAAATGGAAAATTAAACAGCGGACTAAAAAAGATCAATACCGCCGGAATGAAATGCAGCAAATCCTGTCCTTGAAATCCACTATCCCGCTCCAAGCTATTCTTCACAAAAAGGTAGAGCAAGGGACCGTACAGAAATCCGAAGAAGCAAAAATTATCGTACCAAAAAGTGGGAAGCACTGCTTGATTTCGCAGAATCATTACCAAGGCCTGAGCACTTAAACTGAGAAAAAAGAGGGCCAAAAAGCGATTTTGATACTTCACGGTTGGCCTTTTAGACAGCATTAAAAAGAGGGCGAATAGTATGCCTTGAAAGCAAACAATAAAGGGAATAATCTCTGCCGCGCTAAAAGTCATAAGCCAGTTGCAATAAGCGGGGTAAATGTACTGCGTCCTTTCCGGATGCATTTATACTGCCTTGCTAGGAACGAGCATCAAGCTTGTCAGGATGGTTCGGATTTCTGTATTCGAACCAATTTCAAGCACAAAAAAACCTTTACAAAGGCAGGGATAACTTAATTCGCTTGCTGAGGAAATAGCCGACCCTACTGCCAAGCCCATTTCAAAATGCAGTTCATAAATCCCCTCCTTAGAGTTTCTCTTTTAGTGTTTTTGTTTTGGCCGCAAATCGTCTTTAGCCAATCCGAAAACGAAAGCATTCAAAAGCTTCGCAATTCCATTTATGCCCAACCAGCTAAAAGTTATGCCTTAGCAGATAGCCTGCTTCATCATGCCAAATTAGATCCTCAACAGCAAGTAGAACTCTGGAACCTAAAAGGTGGCGCGGCCTGGCTCGAGGGCCGATTAAGTCAGAGTAGCAAAGACTATGTGATCGGCATTCAATTGGCCGACAAATTGGGTTTCCCCGAAGAGCGTATTCGCATGGAAGGAAATTTAGCCAATGTCTTTAATGATCTTGGTGCCTATCGCCTGGCGAAGAGCTATTATAAAAAGGGCTTCAACAGCTTAATCCATGCCAATTCCCTACTCAATATTGCAACCGTATATCTCCGGGAAAGCGAACTGGACTCCGCGCAATTCTTTTTAGATAAGGCCTTGATCGAGTATCAGAACCAGGCTTCCATTGAAGGTCAGGCTTTATGCCATTCCAATTACGCACGACTCTATTTGGCTCGGGCCGATTGGCCGAAAGCACGCAAGCACCTGCAAAAATCAGATTCGCTCTTTGAGGGCGGTCCTAATGTAAAAATGCAAGTCACCAACGAAATCATTGCCTGGAACCTCGAATTGAAAGAGCAGCCCCAAAGCTTTGATGTCGCCGGCCTGCGAAAAAGCCTCCTAAAATGTCAAGCGGCTTCTTTTCGGGAATTAGCGCGTGATGCCCATTCCATCTTATACCAATGGTTCCGCGGTCGAAATAGCGATTCAGCGCTCTACCATCTTCGCGCCAAGCTACACCTCGACTCTAGTCTTACCGGCAATCAGGATCGGAATATCACCATGCTAGTGGAAAATTTCTATCAGGCACAACTAAAACTAGAAAACCTCCGCAATGAAAAGGAAGAAATGCGGATTCAAGAACTCCTTCAAGAAGAAAGCTATGGAAGGCAAAAGCTCATATTAAGTCTCCTTTTTGTGGTGATGATCAGCTTAGGACTGGGACTGTATATCCAACAGAAGACCAAAAACCTGCGCCTCAGTCAACGTATGAAGCAGATTGAAAATGAAAAGCTTAACCAAGAGGTACTGCACCAAAAGAAATTGCATGAAGAGCAAGCCAAGCTTATTCATTTTAAAGAAAAAGAACTCTTGTCCTATAGCTTGAAGGAGGCCCAACTGAGAGAAGAATTCCAAGAGCTTCGAACTAAAATCCGAGAAGGGCATTCCAGCTCAGACCTCCTGCGCATTGTAAAAGGAGCCCAGCGAAAATGGGATAGCTGGGAGAATTTTAACCGCCATTTCCAATCGGTGCATCAAGACTTTTTTAAGTCTTTAAGTGCAGAACATTCCTTAAGCAGCAAGGAACTTCGCATTAGTGCTTTGAGTGTTTTAGGGCTTAGCGCGAAGGAAATGAGCGAAATATTGGGTATAAAACCCAGTTCGGTAGATATCGCAAGGCATCGTTTAAAGAAAAAACTCGATTTAGAGCCAGACCTTTCCCTCACCGAATACCTCCGAAAGTTCATCAAATGAGCACGCGCACGAGGCGAAATCCGCTTGTAAAGAAGATGTAAACCTGGCTTTCTAGCTAGGCTTCATGAGGCTTCCTAAGCTTGTATTGCAATTAATTCAAGCGCTCATGAAAACGATTTTCCTTTCCACCGTATTAAGCCTTTGCCTTTTGTTCTCCTTCAATCTCAAGGGTCAATATCAACTCTTGGCCGCGGACCCTTCTAATGATGGAGCCAATCCTCAATTAGCCGATGGCACCCACTTCGCTTACTACTACGATGCGCAAAGTGACAGCATTCATTTCCGCGTGGAGCTCAATAGCCTTAGCCCCAGCATGGCTAGCGGCTTTGGCTGCAATGTGATGGTGAACTTATTCAGCACTGAACCCACCTTTAATTTCTGGGGACAGGATAATCAGCTTCCCTACCATTATTTGCTTACTGCTTGGGTAACGGGCAGTCCGCCCTCTAATTATACCGGAACTATTGGTATTGCCGATGCAAGTGGAGTTAATGCTCAAAACTACACCAACCTCTACCAAAACAATGTTCAAATTGTAATTGAACCCAATCTTACTCGAGTAAGCTTCGTGGTTAAGCGCGAGGATATTATGCCCGCCCGCTTTCAATCGCCTTCGACTGGCATTTTAAGTGCCTCCGTTGCTGCGGCAGTGGGTTCCAATCAGTCCTGGAACGATGATCTCTTTGATCCGGACAGTCGCATTCAAATTGACATGAATGGCATTGGACTAGAGGAAAACACAAATTCTACTTTCCATTTGTATCCCAATCCTTGTTCAGGGCAGCTCTACCTTGATTTAGACAAGGATCAGCTCATTCAAATAATAGACGCACAAGGGCGGGTTCTCCAAAGCTTGACTTATACACATGGCCAAGCGCTAGACCTGAGCTTTCTAAAGGCTGGGCTTTATCAGATTCGCACGGCCACTGGTCAATACCAAAGCTTTATCCGCCAATAAGCGGGATTTCTCCACTAAAATTCTCGCTCATGAAAAAGTTTGTTTTTCGGTTCTTTTCCTGTTTTCTAATCAGTTCTGTGGCCTTCGGGCAGGTATGTCCGATGCCACAGAATCTGATATCCCTGGCCCATTCCAATCAACATGCGATTCTGGATTGGCAAAGTAGCAGCAGCCATTGGCAATTGCGCTATGGTCAAGGAAATAGCCAAGTAAACGGTCCTGTATTAGTTAGTTCCAAGCCCTATACCCTTGCAGGACTTAGCCCGGCCCAAAACTATTGGGTGCAAGTACGCGACTCCTGTGGTTTGGATTCCTTAGGTCCCTGGAGTGATACTCTCTTTATCAGAACTCGCTGCTCTGCCCTTAGCAGCCCCTGGATAGAAGATTTTGAAGGCCTGGAATGGTCGATTAACAGCAATGCTAATAACCTGCTTCATGTGGATAGCTGCTATCGTTTTAGCGCCGACAGCATGGCGCAATATTGGACCATTCAAACGCAAAGTGCGATTGCCAATTCCGGCCCCAGCCAAGATCACAGCAATAATGGTCAGCAGTTTCTGTATCAGGTTCGCAACTTCGGGATTAGCCAGCATGACTCCGTCTATTTCGAAAGCCCCACCATTAATTTAAGTGGACTCAACAATCCAGAGCTAAGCTATTGGCATCATTTCTATGGGGATGCTATTGAAGACTTCCGCATTTGGATTAGTGCAAATGCAGGCCTGACTTATCAGCTGTTGGATGCCCTCAAAGGACCTCAGCAAAATAGCAGCGCCAGCCCTTGGCAAGAACGCCGAAGCTCCTTAACCGCTTATTCTGGCCAGAACATCATTTTACGATTTGTCGCTAAATCGACACAGCCGGGATTTGCGGTAGGCATGGCTCTCGACGACATTAAAATTGCCGAACAGGCTGCTTGTCCTTCACCTCTAGTACCCGCCATCCTGCTTAGTCGCAGCCCTCAAAGCTTGGTGCTCGACCTGCCCTCCAATCCCAATTCTAATTGGCAAATTGAATATGGCCCGGTAGGCTTTAGTCCTGGATCTGGCACCACACAGAATACTAGTCAAAACCCTTATACCCTTAGCAATCTTAGTGCAGGCACAGAATACGAGATTTACATTCGGCAAATCTGCCCTGGCAACCTCATCTCCAATCCCAGCCCGGCACTCAAAGCTCGTACGGCCTGCAATGCACTTATGGCGCCCTACAGTCAAGATTTTGATGGAAGCAGTTTTAGTACTGCGGCCATAGGAAGTCTCCATGGCAACCTCGATCCTTGTTGGCTCTCCTCACCCGACCACACTTTCTTTTGGACGGTTGGGCCGCCAGTTTCTCAACCCGTAAATACTGGTCCCTTGGGCGATCACAGTTCAGGATCGGACCAATACCTCTTTTCAGAAACCGAAAGTTTCTCAGCCTTAGCTACGGAAAGTAGTTTATCCAGTCCAGCAGTTGACCTCAGCGCTTTAAGTCAGCCACAACTACGCTTTTACTACCATCTCTTTGGAGCCGACATTAGCGGATTAAACATCATGGTTATAGATAATGGAATGGTGAGCCTCATCGACAGCTTAAATGGCGCACAACAAATGAGCAGAGCAGAGGCCTGGAAAGAAAAGATTATTGACCTCAGCGCTTATGCCAATCAGGTAGTTCAAATTGTATTTAAGGCTAAGAAATCCAATAATGGCTATGCCAACCACATCGCCATTGATGATTTCAATATTGAAGAAACGCCTACCTGCCCTAAGCCCACTAATCTCCAGGCCAGCGCTCTAGGCACTCAGGTGCAATTAAGTTGGACATCCTCAGCTTCGCATTGGATAATCGAATACGGCCCTAAGGGTTTTAGTCCTGGCAATGGATTCACCTTTATACCAAGCTCCAATCCCTTTACGGTTAATGGCCTATCTCCAAATACCGAATACGACTTCTATTTACAGGATAGTTGTGGTGTCAATTTGCTCAGCAGCCAGGAGTTCTTTGGCACGGTAAAAACCGATTGTAATGTGCAAGCCTCCCCCTTTTTCGAAAATTTCGACGGTAGCAGCTTTAATGGTGGAAGTTCCATCCATCAGGCAGGCACGATCGATCCTTGTTGGCGAAGGAATGAAACCCAAAGTTTTTATTGGAAGGCTCGTGGGACTGGTGCCGTAAGTACCCAAACCGGTCCCTCAGCCGACCATACCAGTGGTAGCGGAAAATCTATGCAAACGGTCATTTCCAATTTTGTGAATGCTGCTCAAGAAATTGATTTTAGCAGTCCTCCCATTGAGCTCAATTCTTTACAGAGTCCACAATTGCGCTTCTTCCATCATCTTTTTGGTGCCGATATCGAAAGCCTTAAAGTACTGGTCATGAATAAAGATTCGGCTTCAGTGGTCCTGCAATTGAACGGTGCTCAGGTAAGCAGTAATACCGCTCCCTGGATGGAAGAACTCATTGACCTATCTGCCTGGCAAGGCGATACGATTGTCCTCATTTTCCGAGGTCGCCGTAAAAACACCTTTTTCTACCGCGGTAGCATTGCTATTGATGATGTTGAAATTCGGGAAACACCAAGCTGCCCAGCACCCTCCAATCTTATGGTATTGCAGCAAAATGGCAGCTCTGTATTATTGGATTGGACGAGCGGCGGAGCCAGCAATTGGCAAATTGAATATGGAGCACCAGGTTTTAGTCCGGGTACAGGTACGCTTGTAAATGTTAGCTCCAAACCTTTCCTGCTGGGCAATTTAAACCCCAAAACGAATTACGATCTATTTGTTCGCGATAGTTGCGGCAGTAGCAGTTTAAGCTTGTGGAGCGGCCTGGTTAGTGTATTTTCTGGTTGTTTAGTAATGGCCGCTCCCTTTTTCGAAGACTTCAATGGAACAAATTTCCAAAGGGCGATTGCAGCTGCAGATCAGGGAAACTTCG
Source organism: Croceimicrobium hydrocarbonivorans (assembly GCF_014524565.1). NCBI lineage: Bacteria > Pseudomonadati > Bacteroidota > Flavobacteriia > Flavobacteriales > Owenweeksiaceae > Croceimicrobium > Croceimicrobium hydrocarbonivorans. The sequence goes on from NZ_CP060139.1 coordinate 1,526,421, forward strand.
ATACTTGCTGGTCGGCTGATGATCATCCCAATTTCTTTTGGAAAATCAATCAAGGCCAGGTATTCACATTTAATACCGGACCCAATGCGGGAAATGGTGGTGCAGGCAAATATCTCTACAGCACTAAAAACGGCTTTGGATCTACACCCTTAAGCACTTCTTTCTACACGCCTCGAATAGACCTCAGCACGCTTAACCTTCCAGAATTGAGGTTCTACAGTCATGCCTACGGTGCGGATATCGACAAGCTAGTAATAGAAGTAAATGATGGTCAAGGTTGGCAATTGCTCAGCAACTTTAGTGGGTCGCCCCAATCATCAGGCGCAGCAGCTTGGCAGGAAAATCTGATCAGCTTACAAGCTTATGCCAATGATACGATTCAATTGCGATTTGTATCCCATCGTAAAAACACCCTGGGTTCTTTAACAGCCTTGGCCATAGATGATCTTGAAATACGGGAAACACCCACCTGTGCTTTCCCTACAGCTTTGCAACAGGATAGCGCCACTAGCACCAGCATCTACCTCAGTTGGCAAAGTGGAGGCGCCAATCAATGGCAAATTAGATATCGCCCTGCGGGCAGCAGTCAAGCTTTTCAAATCCTGAATGTAAGCAGCAATCCTTATGAACTCACAGGACTCAATCCTTCGAGCTCCTATGAAATTGAAGTTCGCGATAGCTGTGGAGCAGGCGATGTGAGCTTTTGGTCTAACCTGATCATTGGCACAACTGATTGCGGGGTCCGAAACCTACCCTACCGTGAAAATTTTGACGGGGGACAATGGATAAGTGGCACCGGGCAGGCTAATGCGGGATCTGTACTGGATCCCTGCTGGACTACCCCCACCAGTGCCGGGCCACATTTCGGACCGCGAGCCGGAATTACCTTTAGTAATACTACCGGCCCATCCACTGATGTATCGGGCAGTGGAAATTACCTCTATACGGAGGCTACAAATGGAACGGGAACAGGAGAAATTACCGGACCGCAAATTTTCATTGCTCAGAATCAAGGCGCCGTTTGGTTAAAGTGGGCCTACCATATGTACGGTCTGGATATTGGTGACTTGGAAATTGAAGTGCAGATCAATGGTGGGCCCTTCCAAAACTTGTACAGCCTAAATGGTATGCAACAAACTGCCAGCACCGACCCCTGGCTAGAAGATTCTGTATCCTTAAGTGCCTATATAAACGATACCGTCCGACTTCGCTTTAAGGGAACGAATTCGGGCTATCGCGGGGACATTGCCATTGATGATATTCGAATTGAAGGTAATCAAGCACTTTGTGTAAATCCAGATAGCTTAGAGGTGTTGAGTTTCGGTACCGATAGTATTCAGGTTCAATGGAACTCTTATAATGGAATTAATAGTCGGATAAAAATCACCGCCTTAGACCCTGCTGGAAGCAGCACACAATGGTATTATGGAGTGCAAAGTCCTTATACCCTTAAGAACCTTCAAGAAGGTGTACTCTACCGCATTGAAGTTTCGGATAGCTGTGGGAGTAGTGCTCAAAGCTATGCCGATACCCTGGAGATTAGAACCCAATGCCTCCCCTTACAAGCTCGGGCACAGTCGCATAAATTGGGCTTGGACCTCTATGCTCATAATCGCAGCATGGGTAGCGATTCGGTAGCCTGGTATGTCGGAAATCAATGGATTGGCAGCAGCGATAGTGTACACCATCAATTTAGCTCTCCTGGGAATTACACTTTAAAATTAGTCGCTATAAACTCTTGTGGTGAAAAGGATAGCCTTTTCCAATTACTAATGATTTGTGATAGCATGTCACCCGCCTATAGCTGGACTTATAATTTGGATAGTCTTTTCTTAGAAGCTAATACTGGCAGCGGTGCCCAAGCGGTTCTTTGGTATTTGAATTCGCAATATTCTGGCTCTGGCTGGCAACATCAAAGCTTGCTCGATACCAGTGGTATGCTTCCCATTAGCGTTCATTTTGTGGATGCTTGTGGTGACACCCTCAAATTAAATGACACCCTGCATTATTGCCCGCCGGTATGGGCTGCCTGGACCGATAGTATCGTCAATTTACAAGGCCAGGGTGGAGGCATGCGGGTGTACTTCAATGCCAAGGCTTCTCGAAATGCCCAAAGCTATCAATGGTCCTTTGGGGATGGTAATAGTGGCAGCGGACAACAAGTGACGCACACTTATCCCAGCTATAGCCTTAACTACAATGTTCGCCTAATTGTAAGCAATACTTGCGGCGAAATGGACACTACACAAAGGAAGCTTGGAGCTATTGGATTACCAGAATATGCAATTCCCCGCATCTCTGCCTACCCCAATCCATTTAGGGATGAGGTTTTTATCGATTGGGAAGGAAATAGCGAACTCGAAATCGAGATTGTAGATTCCCAAGGCAGGGTACTGGGCCAGACCCGTAAAAATCCGCGTAACAGAGCAGAGTCGTGGACCCTCGATCATCTGGCCCCTGGTATCTATTATCTCCGTGTGAGACAAGGCTCCCAATGGGTGTCCTTGAGACTGCTCCACCATTAGCGGCACCATGCTAATTGGAGCATTGAAAGGGAAGGAATGTACCCCTTCCCTTTCATATCGCTTTTATCAGTTCGTATTTCGGTAATTCCAGAAAGTCGAACCAAATGAGGCAAGTAAGGACAGGCCTAGGATAAGAGCTAAAATTAATTTGCAAGCCTAAAACATAAACACATGAAAAAACACTTCTTAATCGCCTTGATTTTGGTCAGTTTTGGCCACTTGAAATCCCAGCATGTAGGAACCTTTACCCCTAATCCCAATCGGGTAATTAGTGATGCCATGATCTTCATCTCGGATCATGAAATCTTGGCTTCGGATTACGACAATGGTCGGGTTTCATTGATCAATATCAAAACCGGACAAAGTCGCTATTTGGTTACGGGCTTAGGCAAGGCCAATGGTTTGTACCTCTCCCCCATTACCGGGCATTTATACATTGCGAATCCAGTAGCGGATAAGATTTATGTGGTTGATACTTCGGATCAAACCTTAGTGCAAACCATCAATATGCAAAGCCCTTCAGATATTATTGCCAGCCCCAATCACGATACCTTATACATCAGCAGCTGGCAGGACAATCGGATCAGTCAGATTGAGGTAGCCAGCGGCACTGATTTTACCTGGCAATGGGGAGCCCCTTTAAATGCGCCGGTTGGTCTTTGCTATGATCCTCAAACCAACGACTATTATGTAGGCAATTTTAATGATCGGAAGATTTACCGCATGAACGATTTAGGTATTTACTATGTGGCCACCGTTCCTGCCCCCAATACCACTGGCAATGCCTTTTTAGGCTTTATCAAATTTGCGAATAATAAGATCTACGCCAGCTCCCTCAATGCTCATCAAATCTATGAGATTGACCCTGCCTATACCGATAGCGTTAAGCTCCTCGCCGGTCAAGCCGGGATAAGCGGAAATCAAGATGGTAGTCCGGCTATTGCCAGCTTTAGTCAGCCCAATGGCGTGCTACCCAATGCTGCTGGCGATACCATTTGGATTAGTGAATACGGTAGCGGAAATCTGCGCTATTATACCACTAGCAGTGGCTTGGGCACATTAAAGCTCAAGGCAGGATCTGAGGGCCTAAGCATCTATCCACAACCCGCTACAGATCATATTCAACTTGAGATCAATGAAGGATTTGAAGATCTGCAAAAGCAAGAATTTCAATTAATCAACAGCAGCGGGCAGGTATTGAAATCCGGACTAAAATTCCAGGCCTATCAAAACCAAGCTTTAGACTTATCAGGCCTTAGCCCCGGAACCTATTTTATTCAATATGATTATCAGGGTGAAAGCCTAAGTCAGCAAATCCTGATTCACTAGAAACTACTCACATAGTTCCGCGAGGATTTCGGCTTGGTAGTGCCGAATGAGGGAAAAATGTCCTTCCTCTTTTAAGAAGAGCCTCGAATAACGCAAGGCCGAATGGTAATAAAAACCGCGCTGCTGTGGTGCCATTCGGTCTTGTTTTCCATACCAGAGACTAATGAGGATGCTCACTTGAGAAGGCTCAAAACCCCAATCACCTACATAGAGCTGCCACTCCTGCACCACGCCCTCTATACCTTGACGATAAGCTTCTAAGGAGGCCGCCAGAAAATCACGACCATAATGGGGATGCTTCAATAAGAGCTCTCGATCTGCAGGGGGCAAATGGCGCTGCATTTGTTTCAAACGAGCTTCCGGTTTTTCGCGCAAGGTTTTAAGATCATTGCGAATAATGGATTCAATAAAACGGCTATTCTTTAAGGATGCCGCCCAATGGATCATCCGCAAGGGAAACCACATTCCTTTTTTACTGCCTTTATAATTGAGAGGACTGGCCCCCGCTACTATGCTGGCGCCTTTAATACGCCCTGGAAAACGGAGGGCGCAGGCCAGGAGATGGGGAGCCCCGCCCGACAAGGCTAAGAGATATACCGAATCTAAATGCAGTTGATTGCAAAGCTCTTCCATATCGAGGGCATAGTCGGCAAAATTTCGATTGGCTTGAGGATCAGAATAACCGATGCCTGGCCGATCCGGAGCGATGATGCGTAGGCCCATTTCACGTGCCACCGTATCTAAAAAGGCTGCCGACAAGCGACTTTCTTGACCGCCATGAAAATAGATCAGGGGCTTACCATTAGGATCACCATATTCGGCATAAGCCAGATTTCTATGATCCGATAATCGAATATGTTTCACCGCTGCCTCAATCATGGACTGGGCCTGTGCTGAAAGATTAAGAATGAGGAGCGTGTAGAGAAATCGCCCAAACCAAGGTTTAAGCCTAACATGATTAAACCCTTTGCTCATAGTGAATCAGCAGGATGGGAATCTGATGCTGAGAGCTGCCAAGGGAATCCATGGCCCAGGGGCTAGGCCCATAGCAAGTGCCATCTGCTTCGCTGCAATTCAGCTGTACAGGTGGCGCTTTTAATTCTACCTTTTTATGCAAGAGCAAAAAAGAAAGGAAGCAGATTAAGAGGCTAAGAACTATGAAGATGAAATAGGCCTTGTTAGTCATGGTCTACAGATTTAAACCAAAGATGGAAAAGCCCAAGCTGAACCAGGTTCTAATTCAGGAATCAGAACTCATTAAGCCTCTAAAAATGAAAATCGTTTGGAGGAAAAAACCTTCGAGCTAAGGCAGAAGCTGGAGTTCTGGTATTCTTTGATACAAGGCATATCGCACCTCTCGACTATTGCCTTCGAGCTCCAATTTGTGCAGTCGAATACCTCTCTGTTCTATTTGCTTGGGGAAATGATCCAGCCAATCATTGGCAATAATGAGGAAGTACTCTTCATGAAGTGCTTCTTCCATCATACGCCCATCGCGTAAATGATCACCCTCGCGGGTTATGGCCAAAACTTTAGGAGACAGGGCATCCAGCAAATGTGTATTCCAATAGGAGCCGATCACGGTAAAGTGCTCTATATCAGACTGAGCTAAGACCTCTGCAATCACTTCTTCGGCGCCAGAGCGACGAATTCGACCCTGAGCGCCCGTTTCAAATTCGAGATTAAAACGCAGGGAGGCATTCATAATGGGCATAGAAATTAAGGCCACAATAAAGAACTGCTCCCAGCTATTTCCAAACTGATCCTTTGCCCCAAACACCAACGCCGAAGTAAAGAAAAAGTAAGGCATGGTATGATAGCGCAAAGGCATTCCCATGGCTGCATTCCAATTAGAAAGGTGAATGAGCACCAATGAAAAGATTGCCGTTAAGAAGAAAATTTTGGTGATGGCACTAAAGCCTTGTTTCCCTCGGAATCTTCGAATCAAAGTGAATAGCAATACCAGCAAAACGCCATAAAGTAAATAGGTATTAAAGGGCTTATTATCCTCAAAAAAGAAAAGATCCCAAAGACTTTTCATTTGTTGACTGAAGGACTCCCACACCTTGGACCAGGGCGCCAAAAAAGTTTGATAATCTTTGATTTTAACCGCTTGATTTTTAGCTACCAAAACCAGCACTAGTCCCAATCCAGCGCCAGAAAGCAAATAATACCATCCCTTTAAAAACAGCTTCCAAATGTGCTTGTATTCTATGAGTGCTAAGGCCAGGTAAAATGCCAGTGACATCTCTGAAGACCATATGGCCAAAAATGCGATGAAGGGCACTAAGAATGACTTCCAGGAATCTTGAAGCTTGGAGCTATAGAACAGACTTAAGCTTAGGATCAAAAAGAAAAACTGCCCTAAATAAGGATGCCCCAGAGAAACCTGCATCCAGAATGGGTAAATGGGAAAAAGCAATACCGCACATAATCCCAGCGACCAGAAACTAAAATTACTCAAGCGGAAGAGCATGAAACTGGTAGCCGTTAATATCAACACTTGCACCAATCCCAGGGCTGTAAAAGAATCGACCCCCAAGCTAATCAAGAGGGATCCCATCATGGGGATAAAACTCCCCAAACGATTTTGGCCCCAATAATACCAATCCTTGGCCCAATCGAATCGCTCCGCCATTAAGATATGAATGGCATGATCCGAATTTAATTCTTCAAAATACCATAAGCTATAATGGAAGAAGAATAAGGCAAAAAACAAAATGCCGGCCAGGACCAGAAAAAAGGTTTGAATACGCGGTTTCAAAGATGCTTGGCTATACTTTAAAGCTCAAAGATAGCTTTGTCATTTAAGCGGGAGATAGCCATCTTAATATTTTGGCGAGATTTGAACTTTGAGTTCTAAAAATCTAATTATCCCAGTGTAAGTCCTTCTAAAAATCCAACAGTGTAAACTTAAACTGTTGATTATGTAGAAATCAAGATTATCAAATGCCAAGCAGGCTGTATTTCTTTCACAATGACTTTTATATATAGGAGAGCGAAATGTAAATCTCTAATGCACAAAGCCCAATAAAGACTGGTAAATCCTATAGTTTTCTTCATCAAAGCACACAAAGATCAATTCTTCAATTGAAGATGCCTCACTTGGAAAGTCCCGAACCGTTTGCAGGGCAATTTGGGCGGCTTTATCTTTTGGAAAGCGATAAATCCCCGTACTAATATTTGGAAAGGCGATGCTTCGCAGTCCCTTTGTTGCAGCCAGCTTTAAGCTATTGCGATAAGCCGATGCTAAAAGCTCCTCTTCACGAAGGTCTCCTTTATTCCACACCGGTCCAACTGCATGGATCACATATTGAGCCGGCAAAAGCCCGGCAGTGGTAATCACCGCCTCCCCAACCGCACATTTACCCTGACGGTTACGGATATGCTGGCAGGCCTCCAAAATCTGCGTTCCACCGGCCCGATGTATTGCTCCATCTACACCACCACCCCCTAAAAGCGAAGTATTGGCCGCATTAACAATGGCATCCACCTTTAACTGCGTGATGTCTCCTTGAATTAATCTTATTTCCATAATAAGCTAAAAGTACTCAAAGCTATATATTGGCAATCCCTTAACCCGCTTGCAAAACCGAAAATGAGCCATTTAGAAACTTGGAGGTATTCAGCAAAATCTATCACCAAATACAATCCAAAATACCGGGATGAAAATGGTTACTACACCAAAGTTGATTGGATTGGCTACGCTCAAATTGACACAGTTTATGAAGGTAATAAACTCAGCTATGAGGATTACCTAGAGGTTGAGAATAGCTACATCGAAGCCGTCTTTCTGTTTTTAAACCATCAGCATTGCTCTGAAGCTTCTTTGGGAAAAATCGAAGCAATGGACCTCCCTAGAGCTGAACGAGATCTTATATACACGAACACATTTAAAAAACCTATAAACGAATGAGAATCTACCTGCTAAGCATTCTGGCCATAATTTCCTTTCAACTAAAAGCACAAAGCCATGATCTAAATGTAAATCTAGGCGCCGGATTCATCCCTAAACTTGAAACCACATCAGGTTACTACCTTTTTGACCTAAGCCCATTGTCGAGAATTGGCTATACTTATACCTTTTCATCCAGCAGAACTTATCAATTTAGCCTGGGTGGCTACCTTGGTTTCCAGAATATAAGATCTCAATACACAAGGTTAAGTGACGGTAGCTCGATTGACTACGTCAATCCACTGTATGAAATTGGCTTCTCACCATCTATTGGACTGAAATTATTTGAAAATCGAAGACTAAGTTCAATTTCAGGAGTGAAAATTTATTTCGGAGGTATTTCCAATAATTTCGAAGCTCCGATTCTTTTTGCAATCAGGCCACATGTTTATAGCACATTGTTTTTTGGTCGAAATGGCGCAAAAAAGAATGGCCTCAGCTTAGAACTAGGGCTTAATTATATATTTCAAACACTTTTAAAAAACCAATACACCCTATCTCTTGGCTATATCAGAAGACTTGGGTAAATGGGGCACTAAACCAATCTTGAATGTTCGACTCTAGAGAATGGCAGCCATAAGCCTCGAGATAATCGCATTCTAGGACTATCTCCCATAGAGAACGACACCATATTAGTTGAACACAAATTTTATGTCTCGAAAGACGAGTAAATGAACGATAATGAAATTCCTATTCAACATTGAAACTGGAGTGAGAATTCACTCCACGCAATTGACTGATCCATTAAGCGATGTAAAACAAGAAATAAAACCTTTTTTCGAGAACCAAGCTCCAATCATAGCAGATGTGGATTGCATTTTTGTTTTCTACAGAGTATTTGACTTTCCCAATGATTTTAAAACTGTTTCGCGCTACTCCAAAAAAGAAAATTGCCTAACCTTCACTTATGCTGAAACCGATTTAGAACCTTTTCAAAAAGATGATAAGGTCAAAATAAAAGAGTACATGAAGCTGGCTATCTACAAAGCCCTCTTGAATGTCACCAAAACACGCGGTTTTAAAGGGAAAGATGAAATTTTGGAAATGGCTGAGAATTTTAAAACTTCGTTCAATCTATGCCCATAGAGTGGTTGGATTTTAAAATCGTGATAAGTAAAGTTCCAAATCACTTCACATAGCCGCAACCACGAACCGATGGCTGATTTGCCAACCAATGGAAAAAGACAAAACAATACTTGATTTACTTGAGAGATTAAAATCCTCACTTGATCTTACAGCCCTTAAAGTAGTAGATCACTGGCCCTCAGACCTATGTGCTATTGGCCTTCAAAAAGAAAATAGGCTTATCTACATTTCAACTTTTAATTTCGCAAATAGAGAAAAGCCTGGGTATGATTATGATTTAGAATTAATTAACCGCTTAGACGAAACCAATATTTACATTCTAAAAAAAGGTAGAGAGGCCTCTGAAGATGAGTTAATTAATGAAATTAAAGCTTTCTTTGAGTTGTAACCGAGGAGGAACTTAAGGAAGAGGAATTATGAATATTATAGCAAACGAGGAAAAGGATATGTATTCATTTCCCGCTTTTGTGGCTAATGCTGCTGATTTGATGTCTAAATATAATGACCAGTGGTTTCATTTAGATTACCTGAATAGCAAAGAAGGTCAGAAGGCCATACAACTTGCGGAGCAATGTATCCTTTACACTAGACCTGTAAACAGAATTTGCACAGTGGGCGGTAACAGAATAATGAGTCCGGATAATTACATATTTATCCCATTGCTCACTTCAAATGAAAAAGAGGCTTTGTATAAGTTTAACTTTTTAACCTTTGATAGGAGCAACCTTGGTAAATGGGACAAAAGAGAGGAGTTTATTGAGGCCGCTAAACAATTTAAAAATGAAGGAAAGTGGTCTGATACAAGCGAATTTAAGTTCCTTGATGACTTAATAAAACAGATGAGTAAATACTAAACTGGAAGCCCTTCTTAAAAACCTGAAAATATGGATAGCATTCCCTTAGCGCAATAAACCCTTTCCCTCCAAATCCTCCCGCATCTTCCTATGATTCGCCCAAAAGCGATCTTTAATCTGCTGGAAAACCCTAGTAAATTCAGCCTTCTCTTTCATGGGCTTTACCAAGGGCTCATACTCCAATAAAAGGAACCAATATTGAATATGGTCTTCTTGCGAGAATTGCTCCAAATACTCCAATGACTTCTCCCAATCCTGAGCATAGGCATAACGGATCGCCTGATGCGCATTCTGATATTTCGAATCATTAGCCTCACAGTAGGCTACATAATCCGCGAATAAGCTGTCAGCCTTAGCCCTATAGCCCAAGGCGCGATACACATAGGCGATCTTGGCATTTTCATAGGTATAGAGTTCCAAATTATTCGCTTCGCGATGTCGCACCAATTTAGAGAAATAAAAATAGGCACTGTCATTATCCTCCAGCACATAATGCAGTTTAGCCAGGTCTTGCAGCACATCCATGGCATTAGTGTCGCGTCGGTATAAGCGGCTAAGGGCATTGGCCGCCTTTTGCCAATCCTTATCCTGCACCAAATCCACAAAAACCCTTAAATGCGGAACAAATGGATTGGCTGGGTATAAACTTTGCGACTGATCCAAATAAGCATCCGCCTCCCTAAAAAATCCCGCCTGCACCAAAGCATTGGCCAATTGCAAATAGCGATAACTCTTGGCGGTAGAATCCTGAGCCTGACCATCCAACTGAATTCCCTTTAAGGCATACTCCACATATTTGGCGCTATTGGGAATATAATAAGCGTAAAAATCCGAAAGCATTTGAATGGCCGCCGCCGAATTAGGATTGTAATCCAAAGCCTTTTCCAAATGCGGTAAGGCCAGGCGATAATCCTGCACCTGCAAATAATAGCAAGCCTTAGCTATCAGACTTACATCCAATTTTGAATCGTATAAAAGCGCCTGATCCGAATATTGATTAATCAAGTCGGTGTACTGCTTTTCCCGCTGAAAAAGATCCAGGAAATAATAAGACAAGGCCAAATCCGCATAAGCCAAAGCAAATTCTTCATCTTCGGCAATGGCCTTTTCAAAATAGCCAATCGCCTGCTGCAAACTCTCATGGGTCCGCGCATAAAAGGGATCCAAACCCTGTAAATAATAATCGTAGGCCGCTAAACTCTGAGTGGGCCGCTTGGCAATGCGCGCACGCTCCTCCTCCGAAACATAAACCTGAATCGCATCCGCAATTTCGGCCGCCACCTCCCGCTGCAAATCGAATATATCCTGGAGCTCCCGATGGTATTCGGCGGCCCATAATGGCTCATCGCGAGCAGCATCAATCAGCTGAATGTGCAGCAAAACCTTGTCCCCCACCTTTTGACCACTGCCCTCCACCAAATACTGCACTTGCAGCTCATCGGCAATCTCGGGAATCGACAATGCCGTAGTACGAAACTTCTCCGCCGAGGTACGACTGATCACCCGCAAATCTTCAATCTTCTGCAAATTGTTGAGGGTCGACTCCATCAAGCCATTCACGAAATACAAATTGCTCGAATCGCTGCTTTCATTTTTAAAAGGCAAAACCACGATCGACTTTTCCGATTCCAAAGCTGGTTCTAGCTCCGCATCAGGATAAAGGAAGAAAAAGGCAATCAAGATTAGAGCTACCGCTGCCAAGGCATAATAGAAACCATTTCTTTTGGGTTTTTTTTCGGCTTTCGCCGGATCTGTCTTTAGCTCTTCTTGTGGCTCCGGAATTTTATTCTGCTCCCATTTCCCGGGAGGATACCCATAGTGTTCTCGAAAACATTTAACGAAATAGCTCACACTCCCAAAGCCTACCTCATAGGCTACTTCGGAAACAGAGGAAGCTCCCCCTCCCAATTTGAGCAAGGCCTGCTTTAAGCGATAAGCGCGAATAAACTGACTGGCTGACAGCTCCGTGTCCTTTTTAATCTTTCGCAAAAGATTGGAGCGACTCATGTGCATGGCCTCCGCTAGTTCCGAAACCCCAAATGTCTCCGAACTTAAATTCTCTAAAAGAATTTCTTCGGCCTGTTTAATGAAATCACTGGGACTATTTTGACGGTCTTCCATGCTCCTTTTTCGCCTTTCGAAAGTAGAAAAAATTAGGCCTGCATTTCTGCTTAAAAATCAAGGCTAAAATGGGCTTTTGCGTCATAATTTATAGAGATGCGTCATTCTTTTCAAAGCCGCAGCAAAGTTTACACAAAGCGAAGCATAGGCTATATCCCAAGCCTGGCAAGGGCCGCACCTTTGAAGCATCAAATTCACAAAACAAAATTTAGAGATGAACGCACTTAACTTCTTCAAAAGAAAAAACCTTTTAGAAAGCCTTAGCCTGATGCTTATTTTCAGCCTTAGCATCGCCTGTCAAAATCAAAATTCGGAATCCAACGAAGTAAAAATTGAGGCCCCTGAAATGGATATTGCCACGGCCGTTATCAGTGGAAATTTAGCCGCAGTAAAACAACATATTGCCGCTGGCACCGACCTCAACCAGAAGGATGCCTTTACCGGATCTACGCCATTAATTACAGCCGCCACTTTCGATAAGCGCGAAATTGCCCAGGCCCTAATTGATGGCGGCACGGACCTCAGCATTCAAAACAATGATGGATCAAGTGCTTTACACAGCGCTGCCTTTTTCGGTCGGGTAGAAATCGTTCAAATGCTAATCGATGCTAAGGCCGACAAAAACCTGCGCAATACCTACGGCGCTACTCCCCGCGAAATTGTTTTGGCCGATTTCGAAGCCATGAAGCCTGTTTACCAAATGATGCAAGAACAATTAAGCCCCATGGGCTTACAATTAGATATGGTGGCCCTCGAAAAAGCGCGCCCCGTAATCGCCATGATGTTAGAATAATCACGAAAACTAAATCATCTAAAAATGGAAACTGCAAGAAGGCACGATATCGACTGGCTACGGGTAATTGCCATCGGACTTTTATTGATCTATCATATTGCCATTGTCTTTCAACCCTGGGCGCTCTTCATTGGTTTTATCCGCAGCGATGAACTTTTAGAAGGACTTTGGAAACCGATGTCTCTTATTAATGTTTGGCGCATTCCCTTCCTCTTCTTTGTATCGGGAATGGGTGTTTACTTCGCCATGCAAAAACGGAACATCAAGCAATTGCTACTGGATCGATCCAAGCGCATTCTGGTCCCTTACCTCTTTGGCATAGTCGCTATCGTGCCCTTGCACTTCCTGCTCTTTCAAAACTATTACAATCAGCCCCTGCACTATTTTGCCCATCCTGCCCACCTGTGGTTTTTAGGCAATATTGTAATCTATATTTCCATCCTCTTCCCCTTCTTCTTCCAGCTGATTAAAAAGCCGGAGGGTAAATTCCGCCGCAGCCTGGAAAAGATGATGCGCAACCCCTTGGGACCTTTGGCCATCCTTCCCTTTTTCATCTTGGAAGTACTCCTTGTTCAGCCGGATGTTTTTGCCCTCTATGCCCAAACTTTGCATGGCTACGCTATTGGTTTCCTAGCCTTCTTCTTTGGTTTCTTAATGGTTTATATCGGCAAAAGCTTTTGGCAAATCCTATTAAAATGGCATTGGCTCTATTTAGCTTTAGCCTTAGGCATGGGCCTATTACGCATCAGTATTTTGGAAGCCTACTTCACTAATGCCCTTATGGCGGTGGAATCCAATTTATGGATCTTAGGAATCTTTGGCCTGGGCTACAAATACCTCAATCGCCCCAGCAAAAGCCTGAGCTACCTAAGTGAAAGTGCCTATCCTATTTACATCATTCACATGTTTGTGCTCTATGCTGTAGCTTCATGGGTACTTAAATTAAGCTTGGACCCCTATTTAAAATTCGCACTTAGCGTACTTTTAACCTTAGCGGGATGCTTGTTGATTTTCGAATTGATCATTAAGCGAATTCCTCTCTTGCGCCCCCTCTTTGGTATGAAGTACCGGCGGGCACAAAAAGCCAAAGAAATATGAGTCCAAAGAAAATAATCGGCCTAAGCCTTATCCTCCTCTCCATGATCGGAACCTATTTATTCGCTCCCTGGCTATTGATAAAACTCTGGCTCAGCCCCTTACCAGACAGCCCTCAAGCCCAAATTGAAGACATTTTAGACTATAAGGTAGATGGTGTTATTCTCTATATTGATCAAGCTGGGAAAGCTCCCGAAGCTTATGCGGCAGGTTGGAATAATCGCGCCAATGAGGTGGCGGTCAATCCTCAAAGCTTATTTAAGGTGGCTAGCATTAGTAAGCTCTTTATTGCCACCGCCGCCACTAAATTGATTCAGGCAAAAAAACTGGATCTCGACGCCCCCTTAAGCAGCCTACTGCCTTTCACCAAAGGCCATATAGCTAATGCCGATGCCATCACGCTAAAAATGCTGATCCAACATCGCAGTGGCGTTCCCAATTATACCGATCAGGACAATTATCCTTGGACAGATCTTTTCACGGAAAACCTTCCGGCGCTGGAGTTGGTTTATGATCTCCCAGCCGATTTTGAACCGGATGAAAAATACCAATACAGCAACACCAATTACCTACTGCTTGGTGCCATCCTCGATAGTACTTTGGGCTACAGTCACCACCAATACATCAAAGAAGAAATTCTGGATCCCTTAGGCTTAAAACACACCTATAGCCTGCTCGACGAAGTAAATCAAGACTCTTTGATGAGCGGCTATCATATCGGCTATGAACCCGACATCAAAGGCAATAATTACATTCACCCCGGAGGGTCCATGATCTCTACGGCCCGAGATATTGCGGTATTCTTGCGCGCCCTCAATGAAGGCAGTTTCCTGAACCCCGAAGAACAAGCGCTTTATGAATCACTCTATCGCTTGGAACATACGGGCCTCTTACCCGGCTATTCCAGCATTGCGCGCTACGATGCTGATTTGGACGCCGTGATCGTCCTCTTTATCAATACCAGCGGCGGTATATCTTGGAGTATTACGGAAGCTACTTATCGGAGGGTGGTGAAGGTTTTAAAGCATTAAGATGGCCCGAAATTAAGAGCGCTAGAAATTTTTCCTCACATCTTTGATATGCTTAGGCTCCAAATACTTTGCCCGATCTGTATCGAAGTACACTATTTCTTCCGTCGCTAGATCAAACACTGAAATATGATAACCAGCGCCACTGCTATGACCGATAAGTAAGCAATAATCTTCGTGGCCTTCTTTTACCAATTGGTGAATCTCCTCTGAGCTCGCAATCCGATACTTCGTTTTATTAAAGTATTTGGCGATGTCTTCTTCTTTCAATTCCTGATTTATGTGCATGGAATCAATGAGCAATATTTTTCTTCGAATACGTCCGGATTGATTCATCCTTTTCCTCATATCCAAAATAAAGGTGGCATCTGCAATTCCGGATTTAGCAACAACCGACTCTTTTGCTAAAAAATTCAACTGCTTAATGGCAATCAGGGCCTGATAATGCAGGGGGTTTACATTAAAATCGGTGGTAAACACTTCTTCTGAGTCCGTATCTTTAAGTCTGGGATCTTTAATACTGCGGACAAAACTATAATAGACCAAAGCTCGTTTGGGCGACAATAAAATGGCCGGTTCATCTTTAAACATCGGCGCATAGAGCATATTCACTTCAAAAATGGCTAAGGCCAACCAGCTGTCCTCTAAACCTTCTGGATAGCCAGTACCATTACCCGAATAGGGAAGGCTCATAATATCATTATATAGGGCCACTAAGTCTAAAACCACCATTTCTGGGTGATTTTCGCGGAACTCCTTATTATCAATAACCTCTCGATCAATGTAGGCTAAGTCATTGATAGTCCAGTTACTATCCATGTAAGCCTTAATCACCTCATTATATTGAGGATACTCCGGGTGAACCACCACATAAAGGGTGTCCTCCTGCCACTCCTCTACACTACGATTGTAATAGACCCCAGATCCAATGTATTGAGCCTGAGCCAAGAATGAAAATAAAAGCGAAACGAATAAAAATAAATTGCGAAGCATATTACTAATTGTTTTCAGCGAAAATAATTATTTAACTACAGCTTAAATTACATTTTAACCTTAATACTTTGACAATCTGTACGGTCTTAAAAAGTTACTACGGAGCGCTTGGAAAAGCTGCTTGAATTCCCTGAAAGCCTTTCCCTTTGCATAGCCTATCTTTGAGAACTTAACCAAGTTTCTTAGCCATTAAAATTGCTCAAACTTTAAGCCTATGTTGAGACCTATTATTCTTTCGCTAGCCCTTCTGATTAGTTTTTCCTCTGTAAATGCCCAATCCTTTAAACCAGGCCCAAGGATTAAAAGTCCCTTTAAGGACTATGACCCTCAATTTGTCCAAGAAGACGCCGAGAACCTTTATGGCTTAATGGTTTATGATGATGAATTGGTTTTAAGCATCGTCAATAAACAAAGACCCAATCAAACCGAGTTTCATTATCTGGAATTACCCGAAAGCGCCTCCAATTACTATTCGTATTTCAGTATCGGAGAATTTGGAAACCGTCTGGTGTATATTAATGAATATGCTGAAGATGATCATTTCAAATTAGTAGCGCATTTCATTGATATTGAAACTAAGACCATCGGACCCGAAATTGTGCTTCATGATAAAGAATATGAAAAGGAAAGGACGAGAGGCTACTATGATCTTTATTGGTCTGAGGACGGTCAACATTTAGTAGTAAGTAGCTTTACCTACTACAAGAAAAGGAAGAAAAGTGACCATGCCTTATTACTTTTCGACAGCGATTTTAGCAAAGTAGCCGAAAGAACCCTAAGTGGAGGAAATAAGTACAGTCGACTTGGCTCCATACTAGAAGTTGATAATGACGGTAATTTATATGCTTATATTCCACGCAATGACAGCTTGGTTATTTTTCATGCCGATCAAAACTACCAGGACACATACATCAAGCTCTCAGGCGATCCCCGAGATAAAAACGGGGTCTTTTCGAATTCCAAAATCTCGATTGTAAACCCCAATAAAATCCTAATTAGCAGTCAATTTCATAGTGAAGAGCCAGACAGCCCTTCAAAAAGAACGGGCTTCAGAGTTCATGCGGATTTACCCATCGCCGGACTGAGAATTGCGAGTGTGGATCCAAAATCAAACAGCGTACTTAAGAATACCAAAATTCATTTATACGATGAAGCACTAAGAGAAGGCTTCAATAAGGCAGTTTACCATTATTCTACCCTCGGACAATTTATGGGCAGTGAGGTGCCTTCTCAAGATAATTCGGTATTCGGCACTCGGGTCTTTCACGACAGCCTGGGCAACTCCTACTTACTAATCCAGCAAAGGATTCACATTTTAGTACCTCCCGCCAGTGCTGGAGTACATGAGCAATACGGCTTTTATGATCTTAATATCATCGCTCTCAACCAGCAAGAAGAAATTCTATGGACGCATCGAATTAATAGAACCCGAGAATACATCCCCCATAAAGATGATGCTTACGGCCAGCGCTCTTTCCCACAAACCACCGCTTTACGAAATATTCTAAATCAGGATTCTGAGTCTTTTGATTGCTATGCCTTTTTAGATGATGATCAATTGGTGCTTATTTACAATGATCTCCCGGAAAACATGGCCAACATGAATCCTGAAAGCAGGATTAAGAAAGTAGATGGTCATAAAAAGCATATTCCCGTGATTCAAAAAATCAATTTAGAAAACGGTGAAAGAGTGGGCAGCATCGAGAAACGCATGACCTTACCGAAAATGATCCTTAAGCCCTTTCAGATATATTACAGTAAAATGGACAATCGCTTTTACTACACCACAGGTAATGGCAAGCAAATCCAGATCAGCACTTTTAGCATGCCTTAAGCTTAGCAGGCATTAATTGAATTGAAAATCCTCGGTTCTTGGAATTGGGGATTTTTTATGAGGAGCTAAGCGTGATAATTTCGAGAAAATAAAAAAGGCGAGAAAACAATTAGCTTTCTCGCCTCAAGTGGGCCCAGCAGGGCTTGAACCTGCGACCAAGTGATTATGAGTCACCTACTCTAACCAGCTGAGCTATGGGCCCGAAAAGGAGGGCAAATTTAGTATTTATCATTGAATTGAAGCCCATAGAATACGCTCAGATACAGAAGCCGTAAATCAAGCACTAATCCTCTGTGAACTCCCTACCTCCGCGCCTCCGCGTTGAAGCAATCCCAAAAAAATTTTCTTGACCACCAAATCCTCTAAGAGCGAAGCGATCTATCGTCTAACATCTAATAGCGCAGCGGTCTATACTCTAACAGCACAGCGATCTCCCCCCTAATACAACTCATAATCCCTGGCTATCTCCAATATTGAATCTGTAAAAGTGTATCTAAATGCCGTTACATCTTTTCTGTCGCTGCTCACATTTGGGCGAGCATAGGGGCAGCATGGATTAAAATACTCCACTTTATTCGAGGCCCCATAAGCCCCGCAACTATCCAATAAGAATCTCACCGAATAAGAGCTATCAGGAATGCTCACAATGATTTCCTTCACATCACATCTTGCATCGCTGCAATCAGTTCTTTTAGGTCCGATGTAAAGCGGACTCCTCGAAGTATAGCCCACAAGATCCCCAGGTGCCAAACTAAATTGACGAGCATCAAACGCATCCATAATCCCTTGAGGTAGTGATACCTCTAATAAATATGGCGAGTCATTTTTAAATTCAATTCTCTGGAATGCCTCATCATCATTTTCCATAACACAGGAAACTGGGTTTAAGAGAAGTACAGCAAATAAAAGGATATAGACAGATGACCGAATTTGAAGCATAGTATAAATATCAGGTTGCCCAAATGTAGCTAAATCAGGTGCTAAAAACTCAACCCCTTGTCCACCAACCTATCTAAAAGCTTAGCGATCTATCGTCTAAAATCTAATAGCGCAGCGGTCTACTCCCTATACCACAACTTCCCCGCATCCCGATTTCGACGTACCATATACATCCCTTGAGGTAAATGAGACAGATCCAATAAATACTCTACTTCCTCACCCTTATAAACCCTTTGACCATCAAGTGTATACACTTCAATTTTACCGGGTGGCTGGATCCGTAATTCACCGGCACTGGGATTGGGGTAAAAATTCCAGCTTTCATCGGGGTAATCCGGATCTATATACTCGTAGAGATGATGTCGGAAAACGCCATATTCACCTCCCACATACATATAGTTATCGATCAACTCCAAATACCGGTAATTCTCACCCCGAGGCATAGGATTGGGCCTCCGTCCTACATAGCGCAAATTATTATCACCATGCTGATACATATACAACCAATGCCCCACCCCTACAAAAACAAAGTCTTCAGTTGCCATAACTGAAGAAGGATAGGAATAACAGCCATAGCAATCCTCCACCCATTCTCCATAAAGGGTATCCCATTGGAGGTTCTCATCCTGAATAGCCAGGGTAAAATCTACTCTTCGCTGAACTGAATCATTGGCTGGGATAGTGCTTAAAACTACCAGGCGATCAGTACCGGGAATCTGATCATACTGGATAAGATGGCAATAATCCGGTCCGAAACCTGGAATACTATCACTCATTAAAACAGGATCATTCCCGGGTTCAAAATGATAGAAATCCATCTTGTTTTGATGAAAGTAATAAGGATCCGGCTGACTAAAATACAAGCGCGAAGCTTGTGCTCCCTGAGGAAACCATCGCAATCTATCAATGGTATTGTATGAAAAACTTAAAGGCAATGAATCCCATAAATCACCACCATCTTCACTGTACAAAATGGTATATCCCCTATCATAGTCATCCAATACTACGGCTATACGCTGGTCATTAATAGGGTCTATGGCCAGATCCAGTATTTGATTAAACGATCCTAAAAAAAATCCCATTTCTTCAGGATCCATAATCATTTTCCAGCGCCCTTGATACAAGTCACGGCGATACAGCTTTCTATCCGCAGCATACAAGGTATTCCCTTGAGCAGAATAGGCCACTTGCCAATATCGCGGAAATCGATCTGGGGGAGCTAAATAGTGCCAGGTTTCATAGGGAGTGGCCGCTTCTTGCAATACCGCAATTTGCTGCGAAGAAGCTGCCACTATAGTATGGGATTTTCGCTCATAATAGAAATCCGACATAGGGCTGCCTATTAAATTCTCACTGAGTAAAAAGAGTGAATCGCCATAAGCGGTGCTTAATGCAGGACCCAAATTTGTAGCATGAAATGCCTTTGAGGCATCACCAGAAAGAAAGGCGGAGGCTCCAGCGTAAACAAACATATCGCCACGCGATTTATACTTAGATCCTATTTGCTGCCAATCCTTTCCAAAGGTTCTGTACAATGAGCCGGCAATTATATGATCTCCCCGCTCATCCGAGGCAGAGCTAATGAGTGGCGGTAAGGTATAAGCCAGGGGCCATGCTTCATTAATCTCCTCAGCTTCCGTCCAGGTTTGTCCTTCATCGAAACTGCGAAACCACAAACGAGGCTTAGGTGGATACAAAGTGGTATCAGGATAGGTGAAAAAGTAATCTTTGTTTTGAGAAGCCAGCACATGCCAGACCCCTTTTGCATCGATATGGCAAATTGGATCTTCCTCAAAACCGGAGCGATCCAAACTAAAATTGTGGGCTTCATAATTTAAACTGGCCGCCTTGGAATAATAGGGTTCCCGACTTTGCAGGATAGTATCTCCCCAGTAAACTACTCGCTTGGTTTTGGGATCCAGACTTAATTGATAATAAGCATCAATATAGTAGTCCGGCCCGGGGTCTTGACTTATCAATTCCAATTGTCCATTAGGCAACAGTTTCTGCCTGTCAAATAAAAAAGCACTCCTTTCCCACCTAGGACTAATCAAAGTGTCCCCTACCAATAAAAAGGTGCTGCTGCGATGAATAAACTCTGCCTCTTCCCCCAGCTTGGCCTTATAGAGTTCATAGTCGCTAATAAAAAACAACTGCTCAGTCTTTTGATGCCATTGCATTTTGGAGGTTGAGGGAAAATAAAAAGGACCCCCGGCGCGAGTGGCATAAAAAGTTTTCCAATTCAATCGTTTGGGCACTTCCCCTTTAGGAAAGGTTGCATAATAAATACCATCCCCTCCACTAAGCGAAACGAAAATGATTTGCTCGCCCTTATAGCTTCCAATTTCAAAGTCCCAGGCAAAGCCCCCGTAAAAAGGCAGCTTTTCCAGATCCCCTAGCAGGCCCCATTCCTGCGCATTGGAGCTCAATGAAACGACGAAAAATAGCAATAGGTAAAGGTTTCTCATAGCAGCTTAAATTCCTTCTAAGTTTGGGAAGCCCCTAATGACCCACATCTTTTTTCGATAAAAGGCCTTAAATCTTCGTTTAACGGTAGTCGAACTCACGTTACTCTTGAAAATCAATTGTTTACAAAATTCAATTTCCAGTCATCGAAACCGATAATCGACCTTTTATCGGTAAACGATAGGTTCTTGCCCCTGCTTAGGCCATTATTTACTTGGCTATATTTCCCAAAAGCGGAAAATTTTCAAGCCATATTTCCTTCTTTTGTGCTCAAATACCACGCAATGCCTAAACATCTGCTTTTCGATTTCGGAGCGGTTCTTATTCCCATCGACACCAAGCTTACTTACAAGGCCTTCGAAGCCTTGGGCGCCGAAGAAAAGCTAGCAGAGCAAGATGAGCTCTTTCATCAATTTGAACGCGGAGAACTAAGCACCGACGAATTCCTAAGCCAATTGCAAGGTTTTTTCTTTCGCAAATCTATTTTCAAGAAGGATTTAGCCGAAGCCTGGAATGCCCTCTGTTACGAGGCTATTCCGGATGAAAACATTCGTTTGCTTAAAAACTTGAAAAACAAAGGGCATAAACTCTTTCTCCTGAGTAATACCAATCCCTTGCATATCGAAAAGATCAAGGCCCTTTGCGGACCCTTTAAATACAAGCAGTTTATCAGTCAATTTGATGCGGTTTACTACAGCCACGAAACGGGGCATCGTAAACCTGAAGCTGATTTCTACAAGAAAGTATTGAAGGAGCAAAAACTAAAAGCCGCCGACTGTTTCTTTATCGACGATCGGGAAGACAATATTGAAGCCGCCACCAAACTCAAACTGGAATGCTGGCACTTCGACCCGAAAAAAGATAAAATTGAAACTATCAAGAAACGCCTCTAACAGCGCAGCGGTCTATCATCTAACATCTAATAGCGCAGCGATCTAAAGTATAATCGCTCCGCGATTATACTTTCCCCATTACCACCATCTGATCCAGCGTTGGGCTTTCACTACCACCCAATGGCTCCAAAGTAATGGCAAATGCATCAGCCTCTGCCAAGCCGCTCATGTTCTGCAATTGCAGCTCATTGGAATTTAAGGCTAAGAGCCCGATGCTTACCGGCTTGCCCTTCACGATAGCCCATAATTGATATTGGCTATTTTCTGCTTCGGCAGGTAATTGATCACGATAGAAAAGAGTTTGTTCCTTTTCAGGGTTCCAGTACACCGTGGCAGTGGCCGGTTTATCTTCTTGAACCGTATTAAGGGTAATCTTCTGAGTTCCGGGTTCTGAAACCGCGGCCCATAAACTTTGATATTGTTCTTTATCTCCTTGCAGCTCTTGCAACTGACTGCCCAACGTTTCCAGCTCCTGATCTTGCGCTACAATCTCTTGCTCCATCGCTTGCATAAACTGCAAACTATCTTGCCATTGATAGGCTAGGAAGAAAGATAAAATAAGCGCTGCCGCGGCGGCAATCCATCCAATGGGTTGCGAAGATTTAGATTTGGAAGCCGCAGGATTAATGCTGGACTTCACAGAAGGCTCATGGCTGGAGGCCACTACTTTTAAAGCCGGCATGGCCACAGGTCCTTTTTCCTGCTCGCCCAAATTGGCCATAATCTTCTCCTTCATGCCAGCAGGGGGCTCCTCGGCACTAGCCGCTGCCCAGGTCGACATAATATCTTCAGCCTGACGAAGTGCTTCATTGATTTCCGGATAAATCTTGCTCATGCACTGCACCTCCTGGCGCTCCTGCTCTGAGACAAAACCCATCAGGTAGTCTTCTATAATTCCGCTTTCTATGTACTTCTTAGGATCCAATGTCTCTGGCTAAAAACCGCTTTAATTCACTAATCGCCTTGCGAGCACGGGTTTTCACCGTACCCAAAGGCACATTTAACTTTTTCGCAATCTCTCCCTGTGTGAAACCCTGGAAGTACGCTAATTCGAGTACTTTTCGGTCCTCCGGACGCAGTTTCTCCAATTCCTTTTCCAGTCCGATATGATCTACTGGTAAGTTCGATTGGTGAACCGCGTCAACCTTATATACGTGTGTCTCTACATCTTGGATTTGTGGACGGCGATCATTTTTACGAATTTGATCAATACAAGCATTGCGCATAATATTCATCATCCAGGTATATAACCTTGCTTTATCCGCATCATAAGACTGCGCATAACGCCAAATCTTAATCATCGCCTCCTGAAATACCTCTTCCGCATCTTCGCGCGAAGGCATCATGCGCACGCACAATCCAAAGAGCACTGCTCCGTAATTGTCATAAATTAATGACATCGCCTCCTGCTTGCCATCTTGCAGCAGATCAACGATTTTCACTTCAATGGGAGGGCGCTTACTCAAAAAATGAGGTTTTCAAAAATCCAGTTATCAGGAATCCTCGTAGATAATAATGAATCCAAAAAAAGAAACAATCATGATCTACTCAAACAGTTCAAAGCTATTAAATTTTGCCTTAGGCGCAGCACTGATTTTCGGAGCTACCGCTTGTAGTGAAGATGACGATAGCACGGACATGACCAATGAGCCCACAGTGGCTACCCTCGATGTAAGTACCCAGGTGATTTCCCAAAACATGGTAGAAGTTACTATGACTGAGGTTCCCAGCGAT
Source organism: Croceimicrobium hydrocarbonivorans (assembly GCF_014524565.1). Taxonomy (NCBI): domain Bacteria; kingdom Pseudomonadati; phylum Bacteroidota; class Flavobacteriia; order Flavobacteriales; family Owenweeksiaceae; genus Croceimicrobium; species Croceimicrobium hydrocarbonivorans. The sequence goes on from NZ_CP060139.1 coordinate 1,550,066, forward strand.
GGCTGGATTGTTATCCATGCCGATAATGGCAGTAATGGCCCCGTAGTACCTGCTATCATTTCCGAACCTAAATGGATCGAAGCTGGCTCTAATATGAGCGTGATGGTACAAATTGATGCCAATGCCACCATTACTGACGGTGATCAGGTATGGGTAATGTTGCACGAAGACACCGGCACCAAAATGCAATACGAATTTGATGGCAATAATGATTTAGACCCTCCTTTCGTAGTAGATGGTGCCCCCGTTATGAGTGCCGTAAATATCATGTCGGCTAAAATCAACTCTCCAGATATGGATGTTACCAATAATACAGTGGTAATTCCTGAGGTGGTTGCAGCTGCTGATGGTTGGTTGGTTATCCACAACGACAACGGCATGGGAGGCATTGTTCTTCCCGATGTAATAGGTAAAGTTCAGGTAAGCAAAGGGGTAAACACCAATGTTACCGTTCAGTTAGACGCCAGTGTAAACCTGAGCAGCGGTCAAAAGCTGTTCCCCATGTTACACTTAGACAATGGTCAAATTGGTGTATATGAATTCGATGGCGCCAGTGCCTTCGATGGACCGGAGATCTTCGGCAACCTGGCCTTCCCAGGAAACGTGATCTTCACCAGTTTCACTGTGCTTAATGTGAACTAAGAATACAATCCCTCCCCCAGAAGCCTCGGCAGTAGTCATGCATTGCCGGGGCTTCTTTTTTTTGCCTTTCGGCGGATATGCCTTTAACTAATCTTGGCGTTCCTGGCAGAGTTCTACCAATACACCATGACTGCTTTTCGGATGTAAAAAGGCCACCAGCTTATTATCCGCTCCAAATTTGGGCTGTTCATTTAATAAAATGAAGCCTTCACCTTTCAAGCGCTCAATTTCGGCTTCGATATCTTCCACATCAAAAGCGATGTGATGAATGCCCTCGCCGCGCTTGGCAATAAACTTCGAAATTGGGCTATCTGGATTAGTCCCCTCCAATAATTCGATCTTATTGGGTCCTACCTGAAAGAAAGAAGTAATCACCCCTTCACTTTCTACGCCTTCTTGCTTATAAGCCTCAGCCCCAAATAAAGAAGCATAGGTTTTATTGGCTTCTTCCAGGTTTTTTACGGCAATGCCGATATGCTCAATCTTACGCATGGCTATGTATTTTAGGTTGTTCTAGGCGAAACTTTGCATCTCTACCAACTTGTGGTAAATCCCTTGCTTATCCAGTAATTCCTGATGACTACCGCGCTCCGAAATCTTGCCTTCATTAATCACCACAATCTCATCTGCATGTTGGATGGTACTCAAGCGGTGGGCAATTACCAATGAAGTACGGTTCTCCATCAATCGATATAAGGCATCCTGTACCAGTTTCTCCGATTCGGTATCCAAGGCCGATGTAGCCTCATCCAAAATCAGAATTGGTGGATTCTTTAAAACTGCACGGGCAATACTTAAACGCTGCTTTTGCCCTCCACTCAGTTTACCACCTGCATCCCCAATATTGGTTAAATAGCCATTGGGTAATTTCTCGATAAAATCGTGGGCATTAGCAATCTTGGCGGCCGCGATAATCTCTTCCTTAGTCGCATCGGGCTTACCCAAAGCAATATTATAAGCCACGGTCTCATTAAAGAGCAGGGTTTCCTGAGTAACTATTCCCAAATGCGATCGCAGGTCCTTTAACTTGATGCTGTCAATAGGCAGACCATCAATCTTGAGGCTACCACTATTGATATCGTAAAAACGAGGCACCAAATTAGTCAAGGTAGTTTTACCGCCCCCGCTCTGTCCTACCAGAGCATAGGTCTTACCTTTCTCAATTTTCAGGTCGATATGGCTCAGCACCTGCTTATCCTGATAGGAGAAACAAACATCATTAAACTCAATCGCATCCTTAAACTCCTTAAGATCCTTCGCATCGGGCTTATCCTGAATGGGATTCTCCGCATCTAAAAGATCCAATACCCTTTCGGAAGATGCATTCCCCCTCTGAATTTTATAACTGGCTTGCGACAAGCTCTTGCTGGGAGGAATAATTTGGTAGAAGAATAAAACGTAAGCGATAAACTTCTCCGCCGTAAAATCATTGGGTTCCATTACCAAGCTACCGCCGTACCAAATAATAATGGCCATTACCAAAGAGCCCATAAATTCGGAGATGGGTGAGGCCAAATCATTCCGGCGAATCACCTTATTCATCAAACTAAAGTAGTTATTGGCAGCCCGTGCAAAAAGACTGGCCTTTTGCTCTTCGGCCGTAAAGGCCTTAATTACTTTTAGGCCACTTACCGTTTCTTCGGTTAAGGATAAAATATCCCCCATCGACTCCTGGGCACGGGTACTGGCTCGCTTTAGGCTCTTACCAATACGGGTAATTAAGAGGGAGACCACTGGCAAAAGCAGCAGTACAAAAATGGTGAGCTGTGGACTCATCCACACCAAAACCGCCAGTGAACTGAGGATGATGAAGGGCTCACGGAAGAACATTTCGATCGTGGCCAAAACACCATTTTCAATTTCCTTAAGGTCGGCGGTCATGCGCGAAATAATATCGCCCTTGCGCTGTTCGGTAAAATAACCCACCGGCAAAGCCAGCAGTTTATGGTGTAAATCCAAACGAATATCGCGGGTAATACCATTCCGCATGGGCGCCAAAAGATAGAGCGCTAAATAGCGGAATACGTTTTTGAGGAAAAAGGCCGAAATCACCCAAAAACAAACGTATAGTAAGGCCTCTTGCTGGCCAATTGCCTCCATGCGAGTGCCGATTTCGTAGGAGAGGAAATCTTCGGCATAAGCCATAATATCCCCATCAAAAACCGGAGCTTGTTCCGGAGCCTTAGTATTGTCGAATATGATCTGTAAAACGGGAACCACCAAACCAATACTGGCCAAGGCAAAAACGGTGGCAAACAGATTCGCTAAAACGCTTAAAATCACCGTCCCTTTATAAGGATAGGCATAGCGTACGATGCGCCAAAATGCTTTCATTGGGGCAAAGGTAGTGCATCTCTGGCAGCCATATAACTTAAACTTATCATAAGCTTTGATGGACAAACACTGACCACTTTTATTGGTTTACTTTGCATTCTCATTTTAAGCTTGCTTCATGAAAAGAAGACAATGGGCCATAATCGGTGGTATTGCCATCCTGGCCTTTGCGGTGTTTTTCAAAAACTACCTCGCCACTTCCGCCGAAGGAAAAAGCCCCATCACTCGGGACCAACGAAAACTCATAGCCTACCAAGATCTAAAAGCCGGATCGGTAGCTCTACGTATCCCAATTGACGGGCCAGTAGAAGCGCTCAATAAAATTGAAATCTATTCGGAGGTAACCGGTGTTGTGGGCACTCAATCTCAGAAGTTTAAAGAGGGCAAAGGCTATCAGGCCGGAGAAATAATGCTCCACCTCGAAAACAGCGAAGCTCAAAGTAATTACCAAAGTACCCGCAGCAATTACCTCAGTTTGCTCAGCCAGGTTTTACCCGATATTAAGCTCGATTACCCCGAGCGTTTTGATACCTATTATCAATATCTACGCGAACTGAATAATGGCAATGGTCTGCAATCTCCTCCCAAGGAAAGCAATGAGAAATTACGATTGTTCCTAAGTGGCCGCAATGTGTATAGCGCTTATCAAAATGCTGAAGCCCTGCGGGTGCGCTTAAGCAAATACAATATCGAAGCTCCTTTTGATGGCACCGTAACCGACGCTCGAGTAGAGAGTGGTCAGTTAGTACGGGCCGGTCAAATCTTAGGGGAGTTTATCGGCAAGGGTCAGTTTGAAATGATCAGCAGTCTGAGTCCGGATGAAGCGCGCCTGGTGCAAATTGGGGACAGTGTTTTGCTTAGCAGTACCGATGGTCGCCGACATTATACTGGGGAGGTTTTCCGTAAAAACGAAAAGGTAGATCCCAGCAATCAAAGAATCAGTATTTACATCCGCATTAAGGCCGACAATCTCAATGACGGTGAATACTTAAAAGGATCCCTGGCCGGTCAGGAGATTGAAAATGCCATGAAGATCGACCGCAAATTGTTGATCGACGAGAATAGTCTTTTCCGTATTCAGGATAGCAGCTTGGTACTACAAAAGGTTAAGGTTTTGCACCGCGAGCCTCAGAGTATTATTATTGAAGCTCCCGACTCCAGCTTGCGTTTACCTCAAAGCAAAGTAACCGGCGCTTATACAGGCATGAAAATTCGCCTCACTAAAAATCAAGCCGAGTGAAACGTTTCCTGGGATTTTTCATCAAATATCCGGTAACGGTAAATGTGCTGATGATCGCATCGCTGATCTTCGGTGCCGTAGCTTGGAATAGCCTTAACTCCACTTTCTTTCCGCTGGTTCCCGAGCGTTTTATCGTTATCAATGCCATTTACCCCGGTGCCTCACCTGAGGAAATTGAAGAAGGGGTAGTCAATAAAATCGAAGAAAACCTAAAAGGGATTTCGGGTATTGATCGCTTTACTTCCAGCAGCAGCGAAAACCTGGCCACCATAACGGTAGAAGTTCTTCGCAATGCCAATAGCAAAGAGGTTCTGGATGATGTAGAAAATGCGGTAAATCAAATTCCCTCCTTCCCCGCCGGATTGGAGCCTGTAACCGTATTCCTGCGCGAGAATGTCACGCTGAGTATCACCTTTGCCTTGCAAGGCGAAGAGCTCAGCTTAAATGCCTTAAAATCTACGGCCCGCGAAATTGAGCATGAGCTACGGAAAATAGACGGCATCTCCAAGGTTGAGCTAATTGGCCTTCCGGATGAAGAAATAGAAATTGCCGTTAACCAAAAGCACATGCGTGCCTACGACCTCAGCTTTGAGCAAATTGGTCAAGCGGTAGCTGCTAGCAATTTGGATATTACCGGTGGTAAAATTGAAACCGAAGAAGAGGAACTCCTCATTCGGGCACGCTACAAATCTTACGAGGCAGAAGACCTCCTCAATATCGTTGTAAAAGCTAATCCTCAGGGAGCGGCGGTGCGTTTGGCGGATGTAGCCGAGGTACGTAAACAATTTAGCGATGCCCCCGCCACCGTTGAGCTTAATGGCGAAACTGCCGTTAAAGTTTTGATCAATAATACCGATAGTGAAGACATCCTCATTACCGCCGAAGATATACAGGCTTATGTAGCGGACTTTAATGCTGGTCAGGATGTTTTAAAAGCCACGGTAGTAAATAATCGCGCAGACCTGCTTTCGCAACGTAAAGCCCTGCTTATCGAAAACGGTTTGATTGGGGTGGTACTGGTATTGGTGCTGCTGAGTTTATTCCTCAATTTCCGAGTGGCATTTTGGGTTGCCGCGGGTTTACCTATTTCCTTCTTTGGGATGTTCATTTTGGCTACCTATTTCGGAGTAACCATCAATGTGATTTCCCTTTTCGGGATGATTGTAGTTGTGGGGATCCTTGTGGATGATGGTATTGTGGTAAGCGAAAACATTTACCATCATTACGAAAAAGGAAAAAGTCGCATACAGGCTGCTATTGATGGTACCCTGGAGGTATTGCCAGCGGTAATCTCAGCGGTATTAACCACCATGATCGCCTTCTCCACCTTCTTTTATATTGATGGTAGAGCCGGTGATTTCTTTTCCGAAATGTCCTTCATTGTAATTGCCACTTTGGGGGTATCACTAATAGAAGCACTGTTAATCTTACCCTCTCATATCGGGCATTCCAAAGCCTTGAGCTTATCCTACAAAAAGAATGTTCTGGAGCGTAAATTGGAGCATGGATTAAAGAAGATGCGGGAAGGCTTTTACCGTCCTATTCTCAATTTCGCGCTCCGTTATAAATTTCTCACCTTCAGTATTGCCGTGGCTTCCTTCCTCATTACGCTGGGAGCTTTGCAGGGCAAACTGGTACGGGTAAGCTATTTCCCCTTTATCGATCGCGATAATTTTGAGGTAAGCCTTAAAATGCCGGCGGGTACTCGGGAGGAGGTTACGATCTCCTATCTCGATAAGATTCGTGAAGCGGCTTTAGCGGTAAACGACAGTTTAAGGGATCAAGTGCCTGGCGGACAGGATGTAATTCGCATGGTAGAGCTCAGCACGGGCCCCACTACCAATGAAGGGAAACTGGATGTGATTCTGCTAAATAGCGAGGAACGAATCATTAGCAGTACTCTGGTGGTAAATGCCCTGCGAGACCAAACCGGTCCGATCTATGAGGCCGAAAATCTAACCTTCGGAACCGTGGGTGCCTTTGGTAAGCCAGTATCCGTATCGCTATTAAGTAAGGACTACAGCGAGTTGGAAGCGGTAAAATATCGGCTTAAAAACCAAATGAATACCGTGGCCGATTTAAGAGATATCGTAGACACTGACCTTGAGGGTGTGCGCGAAATCCGACTTAAGCTGAAGGAAAAAGCCTATCTCCTAGGACTTAACCCTGCTAGCTTAATGCAGCAGGTGCGACAAGGCTTTTTCGGCTACGAGGTACAACGTCTACAAGTACGCGAAGATGAAGTGAAGGTTTGGGTTCGCTACGATGATCAAACTCGTGGCTCTATCTACAACCTCGAAGAAATGTACATCCGTTCCCCTCAGGGAGGAAAATTCCCCCTGCGTGAACTGGCCGACTATAGCATTGAAAGGGGTCCCCTTACCATCAACCACCTCGATGGCGAAAGAGAGATTAAAGTAGAAGCCGATTTAGCAGACCCTAATGGCTCAGCACCGGATATGATTGCCTATGTGCGCGACACTATTTTACCACCCATCTTAGCGGATTACCCCGGAGTATCCGTGCTCTTCGAAGGACAAAATCGTGAGGCACAGAAAACCATGGTATCCGCCCAAAAAACCTTCCCATTAATTCTGGTATTGATCATCCTGGTGATCACCTTTACCTTCCGGAGTTTCTATCAGGCGGTGGTGATCTTTACCTTGATTCCATTGAGTTTGGTAGGGGTAGCCTGGGGTCATTATTTACATGGAATTCCCCTAAGTATCTTCTCCTTCCTTGGGATTATTGCTCTGATTGGAGTAATCGTGAACGACAGCCTGGTATTGGTAAGTAAGATGAATAATTACCTAAAGGAAGGCTTGGAATTTAAGGAAGCCGTTTTCCAGGCGGGTCTTTCTCGCTTTAGGGCGATTCTCTTAACCAGTGCCACCACCATTGCCGGTTTAGCGCCTTTAATTTTAGAGAAGAGTGTGCAGGCCCAATTCCTGATTCCGATGGCCATTTCCCTAGCCTATGGTATTCTGATGGCTACCTTCTTAACTCTGGTATTATTACCCGTATTACTGACCTATTTAAATCACGCCAAGGTTTACGGACTTTGGTTCTGGAGAGGCAGCAAACCCAGTCATGAAGAGGTTGAACCCGCTATAATCGAAATGCAAGATGAAGAAGAATAGCCTCCTATTAATCTTAGCGCTTTTCGCGGCACAGGCTCAGGCCCAAAGCGACACGCTGGCCTTAAGTGAAGCAGTACGCATAGCCTTGGAGCAAAACCTCGATATCCGCGTGGCTCAGCAAAGTCAACGTATAGCCGACAAGCAAGAGAATTGGGGCCAGGCGGGTTTCTTACCCAATGTTAGTGCCAATGCTGCCTACAGCTATTCTCAAACCGATGTACAACAGCAATTGGCGGTGGGCAGTGATACCAGTGGCGCACCTGCTCCCATCCGTGAATTTAACGATGCGGTTGCCGAAAATTACAGCGCCGGAATCAATGCCAGCTATGTACTCTTTGATGGATTAGGTCGAATTAACAATCTGCAAAAGCTGCAATTGCAAAAAGAGCAAAGTGAAGTACAATTGCGCTTTACCATCGAAAACACCCTCTTGCAGGTGTTCAGTGCCTATTTCAATTTGGCGCAGCAAAGTGAGCAGGTAGACATTGCTAGGGAATCCGTTAAGCTTTCGCTGAAGCGATACCAAAGAGCAGAAACCGCCCTGGAATTAGGGTCCCAGAGTCGTCTGGAGGCCTTGAGTGCTCAGGTCGACTTACGTCGTGATAGTGTAGCTCTCTTCAATGCACAGAACAGCCTGGAGAAAGGTCTGCGCGAATTGAATAGACTGCTCAATTTTCCCATTGATACCAGCTATGCCTTTGAAACCCAATTGGACTATCGCAGTGATTTGATCTTTGGCAGCTTACTTACGGAGGCCATGCAAAACAATGCTGCTTTAATTCAAGCGCAAATTGCCCGCGACATTAACCGTAAAAACCTCAACATTGCCTGGAGTGATCGTTTGCCAGAAATTGCTGCTAATGCAGGATATTCCTACAGCAGACAGGATAATGAGGGAGGTTTTTTACGCTTTACCCAAAATACAGGTTGGAATTATGGCCTGAGTGCACAATGGAATATCTTTAGCTCCTATCGCTCCCAAACCGCAGTGGAAGTGGCTCGCATTGCTATCTTCCAATCAGAATTAAGTCAGGAAAAAGCCAAACAACAGGTGCAAACCGACTTAGCCAATGCTTGGCTCGACTATACCAATGCCCGCAAGGTTTTAGATCTGGAGCGACGTAATCTAAAAGTAGCGCTGATCAATTTTGAGCGTAGTGAAGAAGCTTATGCCTTAGGGAATATTACCAATGTGCAATTACGTGAAGCGCAGCTCAATTACATCAGCACCAAAGCCTCCTTAAACAGCCTGCGCTATCAACTTAAATTAGCAGAGATCGAATTGCAGAGGGTTGCAGGAGTATTGATGCAAAATACCCCATAAAAAAACCTCGTCTTTGCAGACGAGGTTCAAATTCTAGTGTTTGATTAGATCCCTATTCACAACTTAGTTCAGCTATGATATCGTAACTAATACGTGAGCCAGCACCGGTAAATACACGGCGCATCACGTAAATGGTCATCTTGGTAATGGTCTTCCCTTCCGCAACGCTAAAGAACTTACGTGGCACCATATAAGTTTTGAAAACTCCGTCTCCGTAAGAGGTCATCTGCAATTGCGGATAGTTCCCAACGGTGAAGGCATTATTAGCAATCTTTACAGTAGTACTGTCACTTAAAGTCGCTTCGGCGAAGAACCAAACATCGTCAGTTGCCAGGTTCTGCATTCCCTCTACCTCTTCCAATTTATTATCATAATACAACATCACCAGATCATCATCTTCAAATGATCCTGGGAAAAGGAAAGCCGGATTACGGGTAGTAACGGGTGGGTCCACCAATATGGTTAAGTCTTCCGATTTAATATCGGGATCACCATAACCACCGCCATCTTTTGGCTTCACCAAAAACTGAATATCATTAGCAAAAACCGTTTGGGCGTCTACCTCGTAAAACTCGGTAGGCGTCATGGTGTAGGAATAAATATTCTCCGCTTCTTTAGTCATGCGAAGAGTGTCATTACTCTCTTTCCAAGGAGCCGTGCCCACTCCATTCACCAAGGGGTGACCAGCGGGATGCTCGGCCGGACTCCAAGTCCAGATGTACATATCTTCCCCTGCTGCGGCAGCATCCAATAAGTTCTGGGTATGATCTAAACTGGCATCCAGTTGACTGAGGTCTACAATAATTTTTAATTCTGTAGTAGGATCTTGATACTCGGGCGGATCGGTGCTAACCTGAGCTGAAAGCGCAGGCCCAAATATTAGGGCAGCCAGAGAAAATATCGTGTTAAACTTCAAATTCTTCATAACTAGTTACTGCGTTTAAAGGTGTAGATATAGCGGGCATATTCCGCATCGCACTTGTTTTTCAGCTCTTCGAAAATCATGTTAGGATCAATGGCGCGAACCATATTTCCCATTCCTACAGTACTGGTATCACCGTCGGTACTGATTAAGTAAAGATTCTCTGGATATTCCGGATCATCAAAGGCATAAGTTCCGTTGAGGGAGCTAAAGGGTAGTCCGTCTAAGGAATTAGCGCTGATCGCGTAAGTATTGTCATTAGAATTGAAGTTAATGGACACGGGATTATCCAGGAAAAAGTCGGTGAATTCCAAAGTTTCCCACTGGGGGAAAGAGCGGTCTTCTACCTCTACCATTTCCAGATCCCAGTTTCCATTAATTCCGGTTATCACCGAGTAGGGAGCACCAATTTCTTTGAAGGGCTCCGGGCGACAAGCGCTTATGGCTAGGGCCAAAAGGCCAAGGCTGAGTAATTTCTTCATAGTACTATAAATTAACATCCTCCGGTAGGGTTCAGTTCAAATTTCGTGGTTTGCTCGGATATAGGGAATTGAATTACCATGCCATTGCAATCCCATGGGTGAGTGCGTACTTCCGTAGCTTCGCCTTCTAGGGCACCGCGACGTTTAATTTGCTGGATACGGTCTCCCTCTCCAAACATTTCGATACGACGCTCATAACGGGCGGCCTCAATAATTTGGCTGGCAGAACTACCTGTAGGTAAATTATTCAAATTAGAACCATAAGCTCTTTCCCGAACGTCGTTAATATCCTGAATCGCCACTGTTAAATCCCCTCCGCTTTCGGCCAAAGCTTCGGCACGCAGAAGTTTTAAATCGGTTAAATGCAGGATGGTTACATTAAACCACTCTTGATTAAATTTCTTAACCAATACGCGAGGGGCATCACCACTCTCATCCAATTCGAAGAAGTTCTTCAATCGACGGTCAGAGGTATCGGCCGCGTAAATATCATAGAATTCACGGCTAGCAAAGAACTCAGGTGGAGAAGCCAAATCTGAACGGTAGTTTCCGAAACCTGAAGAGCGGAAATCACCAAACTCAGGACGGCTGGTATTACTGAAGATTGCTTCGGTAACATCTACAGTATCGTTTTCAAAACGATCGATGCTGCTTCCTAAGCTATATCGTCCACTACCAATAACGGCATTCGCATAAACGGCTGCCTGGGCATAATCTCCCATTTGGAAGTGAATCTTTGCCAAGAAACCATTGGCCGCATCTTGAGAGGCATAATAATCTGAGCTGGGTCTTAAATTGGGGAGAGCCGATTCCAAATCAGCAATGATCTCATTGTAGTTTACCCCTACTGGAGAACGGGCAACAATTTCCTCAAAAGTTCGGGTCTTATAGATAATACCATTGTGACCATTATTTGACGTAAAACCATAAGGTTGAGCAAAAAGACGCAGGATTTCCCACTGGGAGATAGCACGCAAGAATTTGGCTTCTGCTACAATCTCATTACGTTCGGCTGTGCTAAAGTCGAAATTGTCTATTATCTCAAGAATACGGTTACAACGAAAAGCGGTGATATATGGATCAGCGTAAATGCCTCCAATCGTGCTATTGAAGAAAAGGGTATTATGATTAAAGACCTCGGTTAAATCCTCATTGGAACGAGGCTTAGCCAGGTTATCACTTAATAGCTCTCCCAAGTATTGAATGCGACCATTGTAAACATTGGCCGTAACATCATAGCAGCTTTGCAGTACGTTTAATACGTCTTGCTTGGTCTGCAGAGCCTCTTCCTCAGTAAGGTCTGTTCCTTGTAGAGGAGTTTCTAAAATTTTCTCGCAGCCTGTACTCAAAAGCAGGCCACCGGCTACTAGTATTGCGCTAAATGACTTTTTCATGATCTCAGGCTTAGAAGTTAACATTTAAACGAATGGAATAGCTTCGCTCCTGAGGTGGAGTTAAGAAGGTAATATTCACACTCATATTACGATCGGTAGCATTCTCGAAATCACGAGCAATCTCAGGATCCAATCCAGGATATTTAGTGAAGGTGAACAAATTGGTTCCGATGAAAGAAATCTGAGCACCTTTCAATCCTAATTTCTCTAATTGATTACGATTCAAGCGATAGCTTAAAGTTAAATTTCGCAAGCGTAGGTAGCTACCATCATGAATCCACTGATCCGTGTTAATCCATGGAGTGTTAGATCCGTGATTAGCCGCATCTAAAGTTAAGAGTGGGTAAGTAGCTTCGTCACCCGGAGCTCTCCAACGATCGTAAATATGAGGCGTTTTGTTCCAATCATCCATACGGCCTAATTGACGCTTAGAAGAAGAATCATAAATATCCGATCCAATGGTGAACACAAATAGAACGCTTAAATCCCATTGCTTGTACGAAAAGTTATTGGTGATACCACCCACCGCATCAGGTAACACATTACCCACAGGAACACGGTTTGCAGGATCCCAAACAAAGGTTGGATTTCCATCGATATCCAAATAAACAGGACGACCGGTAGTAGGGTCTACATGGCTAAAACGCACCAGGAAGTTCGTTCCAACGGGTTCTCCAACAATGGTACGGGTATCATTAGTACCTCCACCAACAGCATCGGCAGAATAACCACCTAAGCTAACAATCTCATTATGGTTATAAGCAATGTTAAAGTCGGTGGTCCAGCGGAATTCACCCACCAGGTTTCGCGTCTTAATTTGGAATTCAAATCCTTCATTGAAAAGACCTCCAACATTATCATAGAAATTATTAAATCCAGAGACCCTTGGTAAGGTTACATTCAATAGTACATCTGAAGTATTCTTGCGATAATAGGCTAATTCACCGGTAATACGGTCTTCAAACAAACCATATTCTAAACCTAAGTCGATTACCTGAGTGGTTTCCCAGCGTAAATCAGGATTAGGGTTATTTAAGGGATATAAGATATCCCGACCATCATAGGCCTGAGAAGCATAGTTATAACGTGCTAAAAACTCGTTATTGGTGAGGTTTGCATTTCCAATCCAACCTATACTAGATTTCAATTTTAAATAGTTGATGAAACGGTTCTCCTTCATCCAATTTTCTTCAGAGATAATCCATCCTGCCGAAACGGAAGGGAAATAACCAAAGCGGTTATTGGGCCCAAAGCGAGAACTACCATCCGTACGCATAACTAACTGAGCCAGATACTTGCCTTTATACTGGTAATTGATCCGGGTGAAAACCGACATAAATTTGCTAATGAAGGAAGTAGTTACCGAGTCGAAATCATAGTTATTTCGCAGATCTGCACTTTCATAAAATGCAGAAGGCGCATTAAACACATCATTACGAATACCATTCGCAACGCCATTAGTATCGAAGGTGGTAATGTAATAGGTATGGGTGAAATTTTCTTGATACTCGGTACCTACCATGAAGGCGAACTTGTTATTCTCGTTCAATTGCCAATCGTAAGTACCGGTTAAGAAACCATTGTAGTTATAGGATCTTCTGGGATAACGTTGAGCAGTACCCTGACCACGAGTGGCCACATCAGTTTGATAGGTATTGCGACCCGCTGGTTCCCAAATGTCTTCCATGGATTGGAAATAATCCAAAGAACCCGAAGCTAAAATGGTAAAGTTCTTAAGGGGCGAATACGTAATCTTAGCATTATTGATAGAGCGGAGATCCGTAATTCTCCAATCCTTCAATTCGCGCTGGGCTACAGGGTTAGTACCTTGTAAGAACCAGTCTCCTGGACGAGCCACTGTATCACCAGCACTTACATAATAACGATCCCATTTTACCGGATAATAAGGCAAGGCAGTACTCATAGCTGCTCCCAGACCACCAGACCAGGCATTATCTACCCGATTGTAAATACTTTGGGTTAGACCCGTGCTGGCACTAATACTTAATTTATCATTAAAGCGATAATCTCCATTAAAACGTCCACTCATCCTATCATACTCATCACCAATAATATAGGACTGGTTTTTATCATAAGATAATCCCGCGTAGAAATTATAACGGTCGGTTCCCTTTGATACGCTAAAATCGTAGAAGGCTTTGTAACCTGTGCGTACTACTTGATCAACCCAATCGGTATTATTTCTTTGGGCCTCTTCCCAACTTAAAGCTGGATTGGTTAATACCGGAGTGCCGGTATTGCCATCATTAATCCAGGCTTCGCGGTATAATTGAAGGTACTCCTGAGAATTCAACATCTGAGGGCGCTGAGTAGGCTCTGAAATACCCTGAGTAGTTGAAAAGTTAAATTGGAGTCCGCCTTTGTTACCACGTTTGGTAGTAATTAAGATAACCCCGTTGGCACCACGAGAACCATAGATGGCGGTTGCAGATGCATCCTTCAAAATCTCTACAGATTCAATATCATCCGGGTTTAAGAAAGCCAGTGGGTTTTGGTTCATACCTCCACTGTTACCACGGCTGAAATAATCCTGATTCAATTGAACTCCATCCACGATATAAAGCGGGTCACCCCCTGCTCCGATACTGGTAACTCCCCGTACCCGAACTACCGAAGCCGATCCAGCCAAACCACTACCGGTAACAATCTGTACCCCGGCAGCCTTACCCTGAATCGCAGTTTCGAAACTGGGTGCTGGCATATCGTTCAATTTTTTGGCATCTATTTTCACCACGTTTCCGGTCATTTCCCGGCGACGTTGTACACCATAACCCACCACCACAATCTCGTCTAATTGCGAGCTGCTTTCGGCAAGGGCCATATTTAAAGTTTTGGTTTCACCTTCAGCAAGCTGAACTTCCACTCGCTTGGTTTCAAAACCAATAAAGGCAAACTCTAAGGTGAGCTTCCCGGCTTTTAAGCCACTAAGGCTATAGTTTCCATCAAAGTCGGCCGCGGTTCCGGATCCAGATTGGCCAACAACTAAAACCGATGCTCCCGGTAAGGGCTCACCAGACTTGTCGGTAATCGTCCCCTTAACCACCTGAGCCTCCAGACTCCACACAGCCATGGAAAAAAGCAGTGCAAAGAGAGACTGTAAAGTTCTTTTCATAGAGATTACATTAAGATTGGTTCCTCAAAAGTAGAAAAAAAGCATTAAGTGTAAAAAGTACACTAAAATATTTCTAATTTGCTAACTCTGCGTTCAGATATAATGGCTTGGTTTAGTAGCTATTTTCCCGTTTTTATTCGGGAATCCTAAAGTAGATGAAGTTCAAAGTATTAACTATGATTAATATCAGTATAGCAAGATCTAGGCTCGGCGTTTTTACGGCCATATGGCTTGTTTCCAACTCCTTTGCCCATGCTCAATTAGTGGGAGAGCTTCGGACCATTTCGAAATTCCACAGCCTCGAAATTGAGGATCGAAGGGTAGATATCTGGAAGCCGGCAAATGTTTCAGAAGGCCCCTATCAATTGCTGATTATGCACGATGGGCAAATGCTTTTTCAAGCCGATTCTACTTGGAATGGTCAGGAATGGGGGGTGGATGAATGTTTGGACTCCCTCTATCAACAAAGCCTTATTGGCCCCACCTTGGTAGTAGGCATTTGGAATATCCCGGAACGCCGCCATCAAAACTACTTTCCACAAAAGCCTTTTGAAGCTTTGCCCGAGACCTTTAGGGATTCAGTTCTGCAATTGCAAAGGCCCGGCGAAGAACGAAAGCTTCTCTATGGCAGTCCCAATTCGGATGCCTATTTGCGCTTCATCTTTAAGGAGCTTCTGCCTTGGATTAAATCCGAATACCCCATTCAGACTAATGGAGTTTATATGATGGGCTCCAGTATGGGTGGTTTGATTAGCATGTATGCTGCCCTCGAATACCCTAATGAATTGACAGGGGCTGGATGTATGTCGACCCACTGGCCGGGTTTCTTTCAGAATGAAAACAATCCGGTGCCTGATGCTCTCATTAATTACATCGCCTCTCACGAAGAAGCCGCCACTAAGAGTCGTTGGTATTTTGATCGTGGAGACGCTTCGCTGGATGCGCTTTATCCTCCTCATCAAGATCGGGTGGATTCCCTCTTCCAATCCTGGCCTATGGTAAGCGCTAGGGACTATAAAAGTTTGGTGGCCCCAGGGGATCCACATTGGGAAACCGCCTGGCGCAGTCGATTGCCTTTTGCCCTAATCTACCTCATGGGCAGAAGTAGAGAATAAGTTTAGATATTCTCGTGATTGAGAGTATAAAGGATAGCCGGTTTATGCAATACTCCGGTTTGCTTCTGATTGGTAGCGGATACCAATTTCTCCTTGAGGATTTTCTTACGGAAGTTTCGCTTATCCAATTCCTTACCCAGGATGATCTCGTAAAGCTTTTGGATCTGCCCCAAGGTGAACATTTCAGGTAATAATTCGAAGCCCGTACGGTGATTCACAAAATCATCGCGCAAGCGATCCAAAGCTTCACTTAAAATTTGATTATGGTCGAAAGCCAGGGAAGGCAAACTGTCTAACTCTTGCCAGAACACACGCTCTGCAAAGGAAGACGCTTCTGGTTGAAAATCGTCCATCTTAACCAGAGAAAGGTAAGCCACGGTAATTACCCGCGCTTGCGGATTTTGACGGTAATTCTTCAACCAATCCAAATCCTTGATATCGCTAACCCGATTGGGATCGCCAAAGGCCTTAAACTGTCGTAAGAACACTCCGGAAATTCCAGTGATTTCACTTAAAACGCGATTTGCGGCATCGTCCAGGCCCTCATCATCTACGATCAAATCACCCGGTAAGGCGAACTGAACCTTCTCTTTATTGGCCATTTTTTGCTCGATAAGAAGAATGTTTAACTTCTCATTATCGAAACCAAATACTACGCAATCTACCGATACGTTCGGATTAACATTCTTGAGAGTTTCGCTCACGGTCTAAGTATTGTGGTTGAACCTTGTTTAGGGTCAACAAAATAAGAAAAAATTCCCCAAGTGTAAAAAATACACTAAGTTTGTCTGGTCAGTTTTAAAGGAATGGCAAAGGAAATAAATTCTATTGGAGTTCTGACTTCCGGAGGCGATGCCCCGGGCATGAATGCCGCTATCCGTGCGGTAGTTAGAGCTGGTAATCATTACGGAAAGCGAGTTTTTGGGATTTACGAAGGATATCAAGGTTTGATTGAAAATCAAATTTTGGAATTGAATGCCCGCTCGGTGAAAGGAATCTTAAACCGCGGAGGGACTATTCTCAAGTCTTCTCGTTCCGAAGAATTCAAAACCAAAGAAGGTCGGAAACGCGCCTACGAAAACCTGCAAGCCCATGGCATTGACGCCCTGGTGTTAATTGGTGGTAACGGAACCTTTACCGGAGGCATGTACTTCAGCGAAGAGTTCGACTTCCCCTTAATGGGTTTACCCGGCACCATCGATAATGATTTGGCAGGCACCGATTTTACCATCGGCTTCGATACCGCCTGTAATGTAGTTATCGAATGTGTAGACCGTATTCGTGATACGGCCGAATCTCATAACCGACTCTTTTTAGTGGAAGTAATGGGTCGTGACTCTGGCTTTATCGGCCTGCGAGCCGGTGTAGCTTCCGGAGCGGTAGATGTAATTTTCCCCGAAGAGGAGAATCCCATGATCGACCTTTTCGCCGAATTAGAGCGAGGTGCATCCAACAATAAAACCAACCGAATCATTCTGGTTTCGGAGGGTAATAAAATGGGCAGCATTCAAGAAATCGCCGCTGCCGTTAAAGAGCGTTACCCCCAATGGGAATCTAAAATCACCATTCTTGGGCATTTACAAAGAGGGGGATCCCCCACTTGTACCGATCGGGTTTTAGCCAGCCGCCTGGGTGTGGCCGCCATCGAAAGTTTATTGGATGGCCGCAGAGGCGAAGCTATCGGTATCGTAAACAATCAATTGGCCTATATGCCTTTTGAAGAAGCCATTCGCAGCAAAGCAAAACTCGACATGGAGTTGAATCGCATTCTTAAAATATTAGCATCTTAAAAAATCAAGCAATGAAAAAAATCGCCATTAATGGATTCGGTCGCATCGGCCGTTTGAGCTTCCGCAATCTTATCGCCAAAAACGATGTTGAAGTTGTTGCCATTAACGATCTTACTGATCCCGCAACCTTGGCGCATTTATTAAAGTATGACTCTATTCACGGTCGTTTTCCTCTGCCAGTAAGCCTGGAAGGTGACACCCTGGTGGTTGGTGATCATAGCATTAAGCTTTTTGCAGAGCGCGACCCGGCCAAATTGCCTTGGGGTGATTTAGGTGTAGATCTGGTTTTGGAGTGTACCGGAATTTTCCGCTCAGCTGAGCAAATGGAATTGCACCGTCAGGCTGGTGCTAAGAAAGTACTATTGAGCGCTCCTGCTAAAGGAGGAGTGAAAACCGTGGTATTAGGTGTAAATGATGAAGATTTACAAGCTTCCGACGTAATTGCCAGTAATGCCTCTTGTACCACCAACTGCTTAGCCCCTATGGCCAAGGTTCTGCAAGAAAAATTTGGCATCGTAAAAGGTTTTATGACCACTACCCATGCCTATACTGCTGATCAGCGTTTACAAGACGCCCCTCATAGCGATTTACGTCGAAGCCGTGCAGCTGCCTTAAGCATTATCCCTACTACAACTGGTGCCGCTAAGGCCGTAGGACTGGTGCTCCCCGAATTGAAAGGTAAGCTGGATGGTTTCGCATTACGTGTACCTACCCCAACCGGTTCGGTAACCGACTTAACCGTAGAGTTGGCAAAAGAAGCCAGCAAAGAAGAAATTAATGCGGCCATCAAAGAAGCGGCTGATAGTTATTTGAAAGGCATCCTCGAATACACCGAAGATCCAATCGTATCTGCTGACATCGTGGGCAGTAGCTATAGTTGTATTTTTGATGCCGATTTAACCAACGTAAACGGTAACATGGCCAAAGTTGTAGGTTGGTATGATAATGAAGCCGGATACTCTGCCCGACTTGCTGATATGGCCTTAAAAATGGCTTCTCTGTAAGATCAGATTAGCCTCAATCAAACACTGGTTCTATGATATACCTCGCAGAAAGCGGTAGCACTAAATGCGATGCCGTATTCCTGACTAACGAGGGGGAAGAAATTAAGCGTATCCGCACCATTGGTTTTAACCCCTATTTCCACGATGAGCAATTCGTGGCGAAGGAAATCATTAAGGTACCTGAGATTGCCGAGCTCGGCAGCCAGGTGGATCAAGTTTATTTTTACGGAGCAGGTTGCTCCACTCCCGAATTAAACGAAATCATTGCACGTGGGCTTAAAGCCGGATTTCCCAGTGCGGAAATTCAGGTTGACCACGATTTGAGAGCCTCGGCCTATGCCACCTGGAATGGCCTGCCTCAAATTACCTGTATTTTAGGCACGGGCAGCAATGTAGTGTACTACGATGGTCAAAGATTACAGCCTGGCCGATCTGGCTATGGCTTTATTATTGGCGATGAAGGATCTGCAAGTTATATCGGTAAACGCTTAGTACGCGCCTATCTCTATCGTCAGATGAGCGATGCCCTTTGCCGCGAGTTTGAAGAAACCTTCGGGGTAAATGAAGTTAGTATTCGTGAGAAGGTATATGCTCCCCAAGGGGCTAATGTGTTCCTTGGCAGCTTTGCTCCTTTTGCACATAAGCATCTTCAACATCCCTTTTTCTATCAATTGGTATTCAACGGTTTCCGCGAGTTTATCGAAACCCAGGTACTGCCCTTTTCTCAATCCCAAAAAGTTCCCATTAGCTTTGTAGGGTCTATTGCCTATCATTTTTCTCCGGTTTTGAAAGATGTTCTGGATTTCTTTGATTTACAGGAAGGAAAGATCATTCGTCGCCCGGTAGATGGGCTGATCGACTATTACCGACGCTATAAAATGAACTTACATAAGATTGACCATGGCAACCATTAAGGGCTTTATCTTCGATCTCGACGGAGTAATTGTTGATACAGCAAAATTTCACTTTAAGGCCTGGCATCGCTTGGCCCATGATTTAGGCATCCATTTTACCGAAGAGGAAAACGAACAACTCAAAGGCGTTAGTCGCCGTGAGTCCCTCCAAAAAATATTGGACTGGGGTCAAATCAAATTGAGTGAGTCTGAGTTCGAAAAGCGCATGGCGCAAAAGAACGATTGGTATCTCGAATTTGTACGTGAAATGGGACAGGAAGAAGCCCTGCCCGGAGCCAAGGAGTTTTTACGTGAATCAGCCCAATTGAATTTAACGATTGGTCTGGGTTCGGCTAGTAAAAATGCCCGCCTTATTCTCGATCTTCTCGAAATCACCCCCCTCTTCCAAACCATTATTGACGGCACGGTAGTAAGTCAATCCAAACCCGATCCGGAGGTATTCCTCAAAGGAGCCGAGGCCCTGCAAATGGAGCCCAAATCCTTAGTGGTTTTCGAAGATTCCTTGGCCGGAATAGAAGCCGCTCGTAGGGGTGGATTTCGCACCGTAGGTATTGGCAGCAAATCTATTCTGAAAGATGCCGAAATTGTGGTCTCCGGACTGGATCAAATCAGCCCGGTGGAAGTGATTAACCAACTGAATTTCTAAAATACACATGCATAATAAGTACCTGGTAACCGACGAATGGAAGATCATCGAAGATCGATGGAATCCAAGTTTACACCAAGGTTCCGAGTCGCTGTTTAGTATTGGCAACGGCTTTATGGGCCAAAGAGCTAACTTCGAAGAGAGCTATAGCGGACAAAGTCTGCAGGGTAGCTACTTAGGTGGGGTTTACTATCCCGATAAAACGCGAGTGGGTTGGTGGAAAAACGGTTATCCGGAATACTTTGCCAAGGTGCTGAACTCCGTAAATTGGATTGGCATTCGCTTTCGCGTGGATGGCGTAGAGCTCGACTTAGCCCAGCTAAAAGTGCTGGATTTTTACCGCGAGCTCAATATGAAGGAGGGACATCTCCTGCGTCGTTTCAAAGTAGAAATCCGCGAAGGCCTAACATTCGAAGCCGAGGTTTGTCGCTTTATCAGCATGAAGCGCAAAGAAATTGGAGCAATTAGCTACCAGTTTAAAATTAAAGGTGGCGATGTACCAGTGGAAATTATCCCCTACCTCGATTTTGATGTAGAGAACCACGATTCGAATTACGACGAGAAATTCTGGGAAGGCCTTGAAGAAAATGTGGCCACTCAAAAAGCGGTGATTAAAGCCCGCACCCGCAAACTCGATTTTCAAGTAGCTGCCGCTATGCGCTATGAGCTCTATCATAATGAAAGTGCGCCCCTACCTCTTTATCCCGAAGAAAGCACTCGTGACAAATACGCAGAAAACGCTTTTACCCTTCAGGCGAAAGCCGGCGAGAAATACAGCTTGTACAAATACGCCGCCATCTGTTCCTCATTCCACTACCCTAAAGATTCTTTGGTAGCTAAGGCGGATGAATTAGCCTCTCAGGCCCGTCGTGATGGTTTCAAAACCTTATGGGCAGAGCAAAAAGCCGATTGGCAACAACGCTGGGAACAAAGCGATATCAGCATTGAAGGTGATGCCGAAGCCCAACAGGGAATTCGCTTCAATATCTTCCACCTTAGCCAAACTTATACCGGCGAAGATGCCCGCTTAAACATCGGGCCTAAAGGCTTTACCGGCGAAAAATACGGTGGCTCCACTTACTGGGATACCGAGGCCTACTGCCTGCCCTTCTATATGGCTTCGGCCGGAAAAGAGGTAGCGCGCAACCTTTTGGTATACCGCTACAATCATTTGGAAAAGGCCATCGAAAATGCCGCCAAGCTCGGCTTTAGCAATGGTGCTGCTCTTTACCCCATGGTAACCATGAATGGTGAAGAATGCCATAATGAATGGGAAATCACCTTCGAGGAAATTCATCGTAATGGTGCCATTGCCTTTGGGATTTACAACTATGTACGCTATTTCGGCGATGAGGCCTACCTGGCAGAATATGGCCTGGAGGTACTGATGGCCATTGCCCGTTTCTGGGCCCAGCGCTTTAATTGGAGCGAAAGCAAAAAGCAATATGTGATGCTGGGTGTAACCGGTCCTAATGAGTACGAGAACAACGTAAACAACAACTGGTACACCAATTACTTGGCGAAATGGTGTATTGAATATGCGGCCGAAGTTTATGCCCGAGTAGCTGAAATGGACCCCGCCGCCTTGCAAAGAATTGTGGCCAAAACCGGCTTTAATGCTGAAGGCGAATTGAAGCAATGGCAAGAGATAAGCAGCAATGTATACTTCCCCGTAAATGAGGAGTTGGGCATTGTATTGCAACAAGAAGGCTATCTGGACAAAGAACAACGCATGGCCGATGATTTGGAGCTGAGCGAACGTCCCATAAACCAACACTGGAGCTGGGATCGCATTCTGCGTTCATGCTTTATCAAGCAAGCAGATGTATTACAAGGATTCTACTTCTTTGAAGATCATTTTAGCAAAGAGGAATTAGAACGCAATTTCGATTTCTACGAGCCACGTACCGTTCACGAAAGTTCGCTTTCGCCTTGTGTACATGTTGTTCAAGCGGCCTATTTAGGGAAAATGGACAAGGCTTACGAAATGTACTTACGTACCTCACGCCTGGATCTTGACGATTACAATCGCGAAGTTCATGAAGGCTTGCACATCACTTCCATGGCAGGGACCTGGATGAGTGTTGTAGAAGGATTTGGTGGCATGCGGGTTCGCAATGGACAATTGCATTTTAATCCACGCTTACCCGAGCATTGGAAATCTCTGGCCTTTAAAATCAACTTCCGCAATTCCGTATTGAAAATACGCCTCAGCAGCCAAGATCACGCAATCGAAAAGCTTAGTGGCGATTCGGTTGAAGTGGTAGTGCATGGCGAAACCATCAGCCTGTAAAATAACGCTGAAAAAGCTTAGAAGCAGCCCTGAGATTTCAGGGCTGTTTTTGTTTTCTTTGGTATCCCAATGAACAAGTCTGCACTCCGTACTGAGCTTGATGCTTTAATGCTACCCATTCCCGCTGGCAGCATCGCCCTGCGTGATGATCGTATCCAGAAAAACTGGGAGGTAGAAATCAATGCATTTCGCTTAGCTAAAACCGTAGTTAGTCAGGAACTCTATCAGGCTATTATGGGGGAAAACCCTGCTCAATTTGTCGATCCTCAGAGGCCGGTAGAAAATGTAAGCTGGTGGGAGGCGATTCAATTCTGCAATGCCCTATCCAGGCAAATGGAACTCTCCCCCTGCTATAGCATCGACGAAAACAAAATGGTGACTTATCAGGCGAAAGCCAATGGATACCGCTTAGCCTCGGAAGCCGAATGGCAATATGCCTGCCAAGCCGGAAGCACCGAATTGCGCTATGGCCCCATCGATGATATCGCTTGGTTTAAGGAAAATTCCCAAGGGCAAAGTCAGCCTGTAGGCCTTAAAGAGCCCAATGCTTGGGGCCTCTATGATATGCTGGGTAATGTTTGGGAATGGTGCAGCGATTTGTACGATGAGGAGGTCTATGGCAGCTACCGCATTATAAGAGGTGGTGGTTGGTGCGACCCGGAGCGTGGCATTTTAGCTACGAATCGCAGGCGCAGTCATCCTCATAGTTTTAAGATCGATGATTTAGGCTTCCGCATCGCTCAAAATTTATAAGCCTGGATTAAAGCCTGAAAAAGAAGGCTTTTGCTTTGCCAGCATTGGAATTAATCCCCTTACCTTTCTAGAGTCTTATTTTATAAGTGTACATTTTACACAGTTGTTTATATTTGTTCTCAAGGACCTACTATGAGAAGAACGTTTATCCTAGTTTTTGCCCTGCTGATTGGCATGTCCAGTCAGGCCCAGGTGGCATTAGGCGGGCTCTATACCCCCATCTATCTACAGCCCGATACGACTCGAATTATTCTTCGAGATTATCTGGCGGACCTGAAAGCCGAAAATATTGTTTTACCCGAAGGTTTAGCGAATATCAGTACCGATGCTGATCAATTGCTCCTGGTGGGTAATCCGCATCAAAAAATCAGCACCGTTGAGATCAGTCACCGCAAGGGAACTGAGCATTTGGTTTTAATTAAATCCGCGGCCAAGGAAATCAATTTTACCTATGATCGTGATGATATTGGTAAAGACAAGGAAGTGCACCTCATAGGCACCTTTAATAATTGGAACCGGGCTTCGGAGCCGATGGATTACCACCGCGGGGTTTATTCTAAGAGCTTGCAATTGGAACCGGGTCGCTATGAGTACAAACTCTATGTAGATGGCACCGAAGTTCTTGACCCCTTGGTGGAACAGACCGTAAGCAATGGCATGGGGAGTTTCAATAATATTTTGATTGTAGAGGGAGATTCCATCCAGCCGGCTGAATTTCAAATCAAGGAAAACGGTGATGTTCTGGAAGTGCAGCATCAAAATCCTGCCGGTCATTTAGTAGCCCTTTGGAACAACCGTCGCTTGGAAGTGATTTGCAAGAAGAATTTACCTCCCACCTGTATTATTCGTGTGCCCGAAGACGCGAAAAGACAAAAGCGTTCGTATATCCGCATCTATCATTTCTTGGGTGAGAACCGCGGTAAAGATCAATTGATTCCCTTGGAATATGGAAAGGTGGTACGTTATGCCTCTCAACTGGATCGCCACGATTGGCATAGCGCCAGCATGTACTTTATTATGGTAGACCGTTTTGCCAATGGCGACACGGCCAACGATGAGCCGGTACAAGACACCAGTATTCAGCCCCAAGCCAATTATTACGGCGGTGATCTAATGGGTATCCAACAGCAGATTGACGCTCAGTATTTCGATCGCTTAGGGGTAAACAGTATTTGGATTTCTCCCATCATGCAAAACCCAACTGATGCCTGGGGTTATTGGAATAAGGGCAAGGTAAAGAGCAAGTTTTCTGGTTATCACGGCTATTGGCCGATCAGCAATATTCGTATTGATTATCGTTTTGGCAATGCTCAAGAATTCACTTCTCTCATTTCGGATGCGCATTCCCATAATTTCAATGTGATCTTGGATTACGTTGCCAATCATGTGCATATCAATCACCCCATTTATCAGCAACATAAAGATTGGGCCACCCCGCTTTATCTGCCGGATGGCACCAAGAACACCGAAAAATGGGATGAGCAAAGGTTGACCACCTGGTTTGATGATCATCTGCCCACTCTAGATTTGCGCCGCTATGAGGTAGTAGACCCTATGGTAGACTCGGCCCTCTTTTGGTTAAAGAACTATGAATTAGACGGCTTCCGCCATGATGCGACCAAACACATCGACGAGCTATATTGGCGTACCCTTACCTATCGCATTCGCAAATTGCGCTCGGAGCCCGTGTATCAAATTGGCGAAACCTATGGCAGTCCAGGCTTGATAAACAGCTATATCTCTACCGGGATGTTGGATGCCCAATTCGATTTTAATCTCTACGATGCGGCCGTAAATACTTTTGCCCTCAGTGAAAACCTGGCCAACTTAAAATCAGTACTCGAAGCCGGATTAAGCACCTACGGCTACCATCATTTAATGGGCAATATTTCTGGTAATCAAGATCGGGCGCGCTTTATCTCCTATGCCAATGGCGATGTGCGTTTTGATGAAGATGCCAAGCTTGCAGGCTGGGATCGCGAAATTCCCGAAGCTGGCCCTAAAGCCTACAAACGACTGGCAATGCTCCACGCCTTTAACTACAGTGTTCCCGGTATTCCCTGTATTTATTATGGTGATGAAATTGGGCTGCCCGGTGCCAATGATCCGGATAACCGTCGTATGATGGTTTTTGAGGATTGGAATAAAAATGAAAGTCTGCTTTTTGCCCAGGTGGCGGAGCTTAACAAACTGCGCAGTGAAGAAATGGCCTTGCTTTACGGTCAAACTACCTGCTATGTAGAAGGACCTTTATTAATTATCCGTCGCGATTATTTTGAGCAAAGCATCGCCTTCGTATTTAACCTCTCTGAAGAACAACAAGCCCTGGAGCTCCCATTTGAAATGGAAGTGAAACGCAGCTTAAACACCGTTCGAAATGGACTGGTAGAAGACAATTTAGAACGAGCCGGCTTGGCTCCAATCAAGGGATTATCCTATCAAATATTAGCCAACTATTAAACCTACTATGAAGAAGATTACTAGCCTATTATTGGCCGCCAGCTTTTTGGCTTCCTGTCAAAATACTCCGGCCCCCAGCGAGGAGAGCACTACTGCTAACACAAATACCACCAAAAGCGAGGGCAAAACGACCCCAGCTTGGGCTGAACATGCCAGCATTTACGAGGTAAACATCCGCCAGTATACTCCTGAGGGAACCATTAATGCTTTTAGCGAGCATCTCGATCGCTTAAAAGAATTGGGGATTAAAGTGCTTTGGATTATGCCCGTGCAGCCCATCGGTAAAGAAAATCGCAAAGGTGGTTTAGGAAGCTACTATTCGATCTCAGACTATACCGCGGTAAACCCCAATTTCGGTACTCTGGAAGATTTCAAAGCTTTGGTAAATGAAGCGCACGCCCGGGATATGAAAGTTATTCTGGACTGGGTAGCGAATCATACCGCCTTCGATCATCCCTGGACGCAATCGCATCCCGAATGGTACACCCATGACTCTACCGGAGCCATTATTCCGCCCGTTGCCGATTGGAGTGATGTGGCCGATTTAAATTATGATGAGAAGGGCCTTTGGGCCGCCATGAAAGAATCCATGCAATTTTGGGTGAAAGAAGCGGATGTAGATGGCTTCCGTTGCGACGTTGCCATGATGGTGCCAATGGAATTTTGGAATGAAAGTCGCCAGGCACTGGATTCACTCAAGCCGGTGTTTATGTTGGCTGAAGCCGAAGGACCTGAGTTCCACAGCGCTTTCGACATGACCTATGGTTGGGAGATGCATCACATCATGAATGAGATTGCCAAAGGTGAGATGGACTTTAGCCATTTCAACAATTACCTCAGTAAAGAAGACAGCATTTATGCCCCTGAAGACCTCCGTATGAATTTCGTGACCAATCACGATGAGAACAGCTGGAATGGTACTGCTTACGAGCGCATGGGTGCTAATGTGCATAATTACTTCGTGCTTTGTGCAGGAATGAAACGTTCCATGCCCTTGGTTTACAGCGGACAGGAAGCTGGCTTAAACAAGCGTTTGGCCTTCTTTGAGAAAGACACTATTAATTGGAGCGACGAAAGTCAGTATCCCTTCTACCAAAAAGTTTTAGCCTTAAAAGCCAGTCATCCTGCCTTAATCAATGGCGCGGAGCAAGGTGAGCTAGAGATTATTGAAACGGATAATCCCAATGTATATGCCTATGGCCGTAGCAAGGGTGAAGAACACGTTATTTTCTACATGAACTTTGGTGATGAAGCTGCGGATATCCAATTAGCTTCTGATGCTGGCAACTTGAAAAACTACATGAATGGCAAAAGTGTGGATGCCTCAAAGGCACATAGCCTGAAAGCTCACGACTTCCTGATTCTTGTAAATAATTAAGCTCCAATCTCATGAGTGTAGCAAGTCAAAATACTTCGAGCGGAGGAGGAGCTGAAAAGCCCAAATTAGGCCTGGGATCCATCATAAACCTCAGCATGGGTTTTATGGGAATCCAGATGGGCTTTGGTTTACAAAATGGTAATGCCAGCCGTATTCTGGCTAATTATGGTGCGGATGTTCACCATTTAAGTTGGTTTTGGATTGTAGCCCCTTTAACGGGATTAATCGTTCAGCCTATTATTGGGCATATGGGCGATAATACCTGGGGCAAATTAGGCCGACGTAAGCCCTATTTCCTCATCGGGGCCTTGCTTGCTTCCCTGGGATTAATCTTTTTACCCAATTCGAATATCATTGCCGGCGAAGGCATGTCGGCGGTTGACTTCATGGGCATTTCGGCCATCCTCTGGATTGGCATTGGCTTTTTAGCCTTAATGGATGTCTCCTTTAATATTTCGATGGAACCCTTTAGGGCCCTGGTGGGAGATATGCTCCCCAAAAGTCAGGGTACACTGGGCTTTAGCGTACAAACGATATTGATCGGATTGGGTGCCATTTTAGGTTCCTTCTTACCTTATATCCTCAGCAATTGGTTTGGCGTTTCTAATACCCCGGAGGGAGGTGATGTTGCCATGAATGTGGTCTGGTCTTTCTATATAGGTGCAATAATCCTGATGGGCACCATTCTGTACACCATCATCACTACCAAGGAATATCCTCCCGAGGATTTTGCACGCTTTCAAGGAATTGAAGACAGCGAAGGCCTTGAGAAATCACCGATGAGTGATATTTTTAAAGATGCCTGGAAAATGCCCAAGCGCATGCGCAGATTGGGTTTGGTGCAATTCTTCTCTTGGTTTGCTCTTTTCACAATGTGGGTATTTACCACCGTGGCTATTTCGCAAAACGCCTATGAGGTAGAAGTAGATAAAGAGGCCTATCAATTAGCGCTTAACAAACTAGAATCTCTGCCTATTCCCGCTGATGAAAAGGAGGCCGAGGATCAAGCTAAATTGATCGAAAGCTTTAAAAACATTGAAGCTAATGAGGGTCTTTACTTTGTCAACTCGAGCCAAGCTGGACTTTTCGCCAATAGCTTTTTTGTTTCGGATCAAGAACTTGAGGAAAGTGCTCTGGAAGCCTTATACAGCAAACCGGGAAATTTCGCTAGTGAAATAGAAACCAAAACTTCAGCAGAGCTTTTGCGAGATTCTGAAATCCTTGGCTATTTATTGGATGAAAGCTCATTCAGCTTTAATCAAGATTTAAAAACCAGTCTTGTTTATAAGCGAGTTAAGGTGCAACATGAATTAGGTGGTGACTGGACCGGAGTTCTTTTTGGAACTTACAATGCCATCGCAACCCTCTTTGCCTTTTTAATCACCTTTATCGCCGCCCGTACCAGCCGTAAATTTGTACATATCATTTCCTTATTGGCAGGTGGTTTGGGCTTGATTTCGATGCTCTTTATTCATGACCCCACTTATTTGCTGATCCCCATGATCGGAATCGGTTTTGCCTGGGCCAGTATTTTAACCATGCCTTATGCCCTACTCATCGATAGCCTACCTCCCGCCAAAATGGGAGTGTATATGGGTATCTTCAACTTCTTTATTGTAATCCCCCAAATTGTAAATGCCTTAGTTGGCGGACCTATCGTACACGCCTTCTTTAACAATTACGCGATTTACTATTTGGCCTTTGGTGGAGTACTATTTGTAATTGCCGCCTTGCTAACCCTACGTATTAAGGAACCCTTATTCGGGGAAGCGGAAATCATTAAACTCAGGGAAGAAGACGCCCTAAAGAAAAGTACCAACTAAACAGGAGTTGTCGCATTGGTACAGAGAAGCGAAGGAATTCACTTCTCTGTGCTTTTGCGATTTTTTAAGGCTTACGGCTGAAAATCCGGATCGACATGGCCGGCATCTCCAAGCTATCCATCGGGGCTATTTCACCGCTCATTACATCCTTGGCTTCACCTACAACTGGCCACACTTCACGGAATCGATTGAGATCTACCGCTCTGCTTTCCTTCGAATTACTATTTACCACTACCATCACAGTTTCATCTTCCACAATTCGGAAGTAAACATAGACGTCGTTCTCCGGCACAAAATGCAAGAAGGAGCCCTGGGTAATGGCTGAGCTTTGGGCACGCCATTTTAATAATTGTCGCAGATACTGATTGAAATCGGCTTCTCTACCTTGCAGGTTCTGAGCTTCGAATTTATTGATGGCATCACCAGCAAATCCACCGGGAAAATCTTCGCGAATCACTCCGTGATTTTTGGTTTCCTTCATCAAGATTTCGGTGCCGTAATAGGTACACGGAATTCCACGCATGGTGTATAAAATCCCCAGGGCTACCTTCATCTTGGCCGTATCTTCATGCAGCTCCCCAAAGATGCGCGGCTCATCATGATTATCCATAAAGGTGATCAAGTTCGAAGGGTTCTTGTACATATGATCAGCCGCTAAACGATAATAAAGCTTGGCGATACCGCCGGTCCAGCTTTGATGATTATCTATACTTTCTTTTAAGGCATAGCGAAACTGAAAATCGGTGACAGCATCTAACTGCGAATTGTATTTATTGAAGGGATTACCACCAGCGAAGTAGGATTGCACTTCTGGAAAATGCACCCAAATTTCGCCGAAGATGAAAAAGCTGGGACGCTCTAACTTAATTCTTCTAGCCAGCTCCGCCATAAAATCCTGATCGGGATAAGCATAGGTGTCTATTCGGAAAGCATCCAAACCATATTCCAGCACCCACCAGAGGGAATTTTGAATAAGGTAATTGGCAAACTCCGGCTGCTGCTGATTTATATCCGGCATATGATCGTCAAACCAACCTTCGCCAAATTTCTTAAGGTCGGCTTTAGATACATGGGGATCCATCCGGTTAACGGCCCGGAAATTACTGCGCGTCTTACGCATATCGTAATGGAAGAAAGCCGAATCCGGTGGATCGAGATTTAAGAAATGTTGCGAACCACTGTGATTGTACACCACATCTAAAATCACCTTCATACCCCGCTTATGGGATTCATCTACATAGGCACGAAAGGTCTCAGCATTCCCTAAACGAGGATCCACCTCATAATGGTCGGTAATAGCATAACCGTGATAGCTCTCCTTGAACTCATCATTAGTCATTACCGGCGAGGTCCAGGTGGCAGTATAGCCTAAATCCTGAATGTAATCAAGATGATCGATCACCCCTTGTAAATCACCTCCATGGCGACCAAATTCGTTCTCCCGACCATACTTCTTTTCATTCATGTCCTTAGGATGGTCATTATCCGGATCACCATTGGCGAAACGATCGGCGGTAATCAGATAAATGGCATCTGCAGGATTTAAAGGCTGGGGCTGATGACTTGAGGCTTCCTTAATTTGATATTGGTACTTCTTGCCATTAATGCGGATATCGAAAGCGGAACCTTGAAAAGTGGCCAGGTCTAAATCGATAAAGAGATAATGGGCACTACCAGCCGCTCCCTCTAATTGATGCCAACTCGCTTGCAGGCCAGATGGTAGCTCCACCTTAGGCGAATCCCCAAAACCCTTGGGGTTATAGACCATGATTTCTAGTTGACTTTCCTGCAAACCACGGAACCAGTGGGGAGGATAAAAATGGCTTTGGCCTAAGAGGCTAAAACACAAAGTTGACAATAAGAAAATCCAAAAACTATGATTTTGAGCAGTTTTCATGCAGAAAAGTGATTTTAACTTGCCCACAATATTAGGGCAAACAAGATATTTTTTCGTTTATTTGTCTAATAAATGTAATTCTTACACTTACTAAATCGGAACTTTAAATTAATTGTTATGAAGAAAATTTACACGCTAGCGTTGGCCATGATGATGGCAGGTGCAGCCTGGGCTCAGCGAAGTGTTACTTTTCAAGTAGACATGACTGGGCAAACTGTGAGTGCCAATGGTGTTCATATTGCCGGTGATTTTCAAATGGCTGCCGGTGCCGCCAGTAACTGGGACCCTGCCGCCACTGCACTTTCGCAGGTTGGTGCTACCAACATTTACGAAGTAACTGTGAACATTCCTGACGGATTATACCAGTACAAATTCATTAACGGAAATGCCTGGGGTGATGACGAGGGTATTCCTGCAGCCGCTCAAGTAAGTGCCGGTTTAGGATTTGATGGTGGTAACAGCAACCGTTGGGTACAAGTAACTGGAAATGAAACCTTAGCCGCAGTGATGTACGGAGGAGCTGCTCCGGCTGGTATGTCGGCTGTTTCTATGGTATTAGATATGAGCTTAGAAGCCAGTATTGCTGATACAGTAAGTGTAGCCGGAGATTTCCAAGGCTGGAGCCCTGGCACCACTTTGCTACATGATATCCTAAACGATTCTATGTATCGTTATATCTACTACATTCCCACTACTGATACCATGAACTTCAAGTTCTTAAATGGTGCTGCCTGGGGTTCTGATGAAGGAGTTCCTTCTGCTTGTGCAGTGAATAATAACCGCCGATTGATCATTGCAAACGACACCGTTTTCGGTCCTCTTTGCTATGCTCAGTGTGGGCCTTGTTTTATTCCCGACACTTTTGCTATCACAGTTCAAGTGGATATGAGCGCAGCTCTTTGTGATTTTGACCCTGCTACCGACTCTGTAGATATCGCTGGTCCTTTCAATGGCTGGGGTGCCACTGAATTCTTTATGGATGATTCCGATGGTGACTTAATCTATGATATCACTCTTCCAAATATTCCTGGTCCAGAGTTCGAATACAAAGCCCGTATCAGAAAAACAGGTATATCACCAAACTACGAAGGTGGTAATAATCATATTATTGCACTCTCTAGTGATACCACTTTAGCGGTACGTTGTTTTGGTCAGGCCAGCGGAGCTTGTTCTCCTCTTCCTCCTCCTGCCGATGTAACTTTCCAGGTGGACATGACCAATGGACCTTCCAGTTTTGTTAAGGTATTCCTGATCGGTAACTTCACCACTCCATCATGGCAAGGTGGTGCTATCGAACTTACTGCTTCTACTACTCAGCCTGGTGTATTCGAAACTACTGTTACACAGTTATGCCCCGGTCGTATCGCCTTCAAATACATGATTGAAGACGGTAGTGGCAACCAACAAGAAGAAAGCTTCGCAAGTGCAAGTGACACCTCTTGTTTAGAGCCTAGCGGAACTGGTGACTATAACCGCTTCATTGTTCGCACCAGCAGCAATGCTATCGTAAACAGTGCTCCATGGGAAGACTGTGCTACCGTTGGCATCCGCGAGAACGAAGTTGCAAGCCTAAAAGTGTATCCTAACCCATTCTCCGGAAGCACTACCATCGAATTGCCAGAAGGTAACTTCGAAGTTAAAGTGTACAACTTAACCGGAAGTCTTGTTGAGCACATGAGCAATGTAGAAGGTAAAGTTGAGTGGAATGCCGCTCAATTGAATTCTGGTATCTACATTATTAATGTGAGCAACGAAGCAGGATTTACTGCTACTCAAAAAGTAGTATTGAAATAATCCAAGCATAAGCTTAATTAAGACCCTCTCTGAATAAAACCAGAGAGGGTTTTTTTATGCCCCGAACTTTGGGGAATTTCTAACTTGCCGCCAAATTTCAAGCTATGTCCGACTCCCAAACCTGTCCCGAATGCAATTCTCCCTATGGCTACTCCACCGGAGATAATCTTTTTGCCTGTCCTGAATGCGGACATGAATGGGACCCCGAAGCCTTAGCGCGTGAAAATGAACTTACCGTGATTGACTCCAATGGTCAGCAATTACAGGATGGTGATGATGTGGTGGTAATTAAGAACCTCCCGGTTAAAGGATCTCCAAAACCAATTAAGGCCGGTACTAAAGTGAAAAACATTCGTTTGGTGGAAGGCGATCATAATATTGATTGCAAGATCACCGGCTTCGGAGCAATGGCCCTGAAATCTGAATTTGTGAAAAAAGCCTAAGACGATGTCAGACGATTACATTGATATCAACCGCCAAGCCTGGAATCAAAAACTGGAAAGTCACCTGGAGTCTGAATTCTACAATCTTAAAGACTTCATGGCCGGTGCTAGTTCCTTAAATGAAATCGAGCTAGGCCTTTTGGGTGATCTTAATGCTAAGAGTCTGCTTCACTTGCAATGCCATTTTGGACAGGATACCCTTAGTTTAGCTCGAATGGGCGCTAAAACTACGGGCGTAGATCTCTCGGATGCCGCCATTGCAACCGCACATAATTTAAATAAAGAACTGGGTTTAAACAGTCGATTTATTGCCTGTGACCTGTACAGTCTGGAGGAGCATTTAGACGAACAATTCGATCGGGTATTTAGCTCCTATGGAACTATCGGCTGGTTGCCGGATGTTGATCGCTGGGCCCAAATTGTGGCCAGATATCTTAAAGCCGGGGGAGAATTCATATTTGCAGAATTCCATCCGGTGTTATGGATGTACGACAGTCAGTTTCAAAAAATTGAATATCCCTATTTCAATCGGGAACGCATCGAAGAGATCGAAAGCGGCACCTATGCCGATAAGGAAGCCAATATCGAGTACAAAACAATAAGTTGGAACCATAATTTGGCCGAGGTAATTAGCGCCCTCATTAAAGCCGGATTAAAGCTGGAAATCTTTCAGGAATTCGATTATTCGCCTTATGCCTGCTTTGCCAATTTGGTGGAAGTGGAAAAGGGCAAATACCAGATCAAAGGATTGGAAGGGAAAATGCCCATGGTTTATGCACTCAAAATGAGCAAGGCCTCAAAATAAAAGCGGCGCTCTTCGACCGAAGAACACCGCTTTCTTGAACAACCAATCTAAAGAATAGATTAATCAGGGTTTATTTGTTTGAGCGGGCGATATTGAATCCTAACATGATTCCCACTACATGGGAGTCGAAGGTGGGCACCTGCGAATAGTAGATGTTAACGGGGAAGTTGATATGACCAGAGCGGAAGGTTTTGCCTACCGCCACGATTAATCCGGTAGTTAAATCCAGATCACCGCGACGGTCGATATTCAAAATTCTGGTGAAGGGTGCACCCTCAGGCACTTCACCTATATGCCATTTTTTATCATAGTCGTAATAACCATAGGCAGTACGACTAAAGCGGAACACCGGACCAAAGCCAATTTCGAAGCCTTTATAACGAAAGCCATTTAGGAGAGTTAGACTGGGACTGGCATATTTGGTTTCAATGGCATTAATAGATCCAATGATTTCCAATAAAGCCTGAAAATGCCCGGAACTCACATACTGCACTTCATGCTGATAAGCAAATACAGTTGAGTAGTTAACCGAGTTATAGCCACCATCAGCCTCCGGTTCCTGCAATCGTTTACCAACCTGGCCCCCAATCACCTGCATTCCGAAACGAGGACCATTAAGTCTGAGGGTTTGCCCATCGGTAATAACCGGCTTCTCCACATTAGTTAGTTTGGCTTTTAATTCGGGGTCCCCTGGCAGGTCCAGAAGACTGGCGATAGACACCTTAGCCATCATTTGGAGGTAATCTTCGTCGTATACATACTCATTGACATCCGAGCGAGAGATCCGCTCTTTCTGCACATCAATCATCCTTAAAATGAAAATGATCTTGGAACCAAAGCGTTGAACGGAACCGCTCAACATAAAATCGGCCCCAATTTGCTTTCCAATATCAATTAGGGCCGATTTACCAAAAGCCTCATTAGGGTTTATTTTATTTTCCTTCATTTTGGCTTCTACATCGTACTTATCCAGTACTTCAAATTTTTGGGCTTTCTCAAGCTCAAATCGAATCAAATTTGCCATGGCAATATTGTCGAGGGCAATGCCGCTGGCATCTACACTAATTATAGCTACACTTCGGTAATTTTCTGTGTTGGGTTGTGCTTGGAGGCTTGCGCCGAATAGTCCGAAAATCGTGATCAGACCTAAAACCATCTTTTTCATAATCGAATTGTTTTATTGATTATGAGACCAAAGCTATGCGTGCATAACTTTTAGATAAAACGGTGAAACGCCGCTTTAACTAAGTAATCCGGCACTTTTCGCAAGCCTGGCATGAGAAACTAAAAATTTTCGTTAACATCTTGCGGCATATCGGAATGACGCACCCCTCACTTGCGAAAAGTGCAAATAGTTGTGTGCAATATTGCGATTTATGCGTATTTTAGGATTATGACAAAATCTCAAACCTTACAGATGCTTTTCGTTGACCGCCTGCAGGAGCTTATTCCCCCCGGTCAATCTTTGGCTCCGGTGCTTGCCGAAGCTCTGGACATCAGTATGGACTCTGCTTATCGTCGAATTAATGGTAAAACCACCTTTAGCTTAGAAGAAGCCTTGGTACTGGCCCGTCAGTATAATTTAAGTCTCGATGGTCTTACCGACCCCACCCAGCAGAATGCCCATTTCAGCTTTCAGGATTTACAGCCCAGCTTCAGCAGTTTTTCCGAGTATTTGGATTTGCTCCTCAATAATTTGAATCGTTTAGCAGCGGCTCCCGATGCCCGGCTCTACTATTCCTGTTTGGACATTCCCATCTTTTTCAATTTGGGTTCTCCGCAAATTGCCGCCTTTAAAATGTTCTATTGGATGCATTCCATTTTAGAGGTGGAAGAGCTGCAAACCAAAATCTTCGAACCGGAGCTTATCCCGGATTACTTTCTGGAAAAAGGAAAACTGATTTACGATACCTATTGTAAAATCCCGTCCATAGAACTGTGGACCACCAATACCCTAAACAGCACCTTAAGGCAGATTGAGTATTATAATAATGCCGGGCATATTCGTTCCCCCGAAGTAAATGAAGCCCTTTTTGCGGATTTGCAAATTATGCTAGACCGACTCAATACTATGGCCGAAAAAGGAACCAAGGTTATTGATCGCGTTCCCACGGATAAGGAGAAAGACAATTACAAGCTCTACGAAAGTGATATCGAATTAACCGGTAATGGTGCCTTAGCGATGGTAGGTGAGCACCGCCTCAGCTTTATCGGCCACCTTACTTTCCACACCCTAACCTCCGATCATCCGGCCTTGAATCAAAAAACCCTGCTTTGGTACGAGCGTCTGGTGCGCAAAGCCAACCTGATTAGCAGTGTATCGGCTAAATATCGCTATCAGTTTATCAGCCATCTTCAGGCCGACCTGGAAGCTACTAAAGCACGCATACTCGGATAATGGAACGTTTGCCACGCCTTATTGCCTTGCTCACCATGCTGCAAAGTCGGAAAGTGCTTACCGCCGCTCAAATGGCCGAGCGCTTTGAGGTAAGTGTCCGCACCATATACCGCGACCTTCGCGTGCTGGAAGAAGCGGGCATCCCCATTGGGGCCGAGGCCGGTGAAGGCTATTTCTTAGCCGATGGTTATCGTTTGCCCCCCTTACAAGTGAGTGAAATGGAGGCCTTCGCGATTTTAATTGCCAATACGCTTTTGCAAAGGCATGGCGACCAAAGCGTAAAAGAAGCTTTTAGCAGCCTGAGCGATAAAGTGAGTAATCTGTTGCCTACGGATCAAAAAGAAAGGCTGGGTCAATTGGACTTAAAAATGGGTACTTCCTTACCCTCCCGCAATAAGAAAGAAGCTCAATTACTCAAAATTCAAAAGGCCATAGTAGAATATCAAATCCTGCATTTGAAGTATCTCGACTCTGCAGGAAAATGGAGCGAGCGGGATGTAGAACCCCTGGGCCTATATTTCACCGTCGAAAGCTGGGTAATGGTTGCCCATTGCCGATTGCGCCAGGAAGAACGGGAATTTCGCGTTGATCGAATTCAAGAGATTTTGGATAAAGACGAGCACTTTGCCTTACGACCCTTCGCTTTACAAGGCTATTTTCAAAAAAAGCAGGAATCCCATTTATAGCTACTGACATACTGTTGTCATAGGCCCCCGCGAATTTTGTTGACCTAAAAACACATATCATATGTCAACAAAAAAACTTTGTTTAGAATTGGTAAGCTGTCGCTTTCGCGATGAAGTAAATGCCGAGCAAGCTCAAAAAGCCTTAGCTCAATTAAATGATTTTTTAAAGGCGCAAAAAGGCTATCGCAATCGCACTTACACCGAAATGGAACATCCAGTTTACCTCGACCTGGTTTGGTGGGATAGCCTTGATGATGCCAAAGAAGCTTCGGAACGAGCCATGCAATCGGAGCTTTGCAAAGAGGTTTTCGCCTTGATGGATCTCCCCAATGTAGCCATGGAACACTATGAATTGGTATCGGATCCTCACTAAATTTCAATTTTTTAAGATTTTACTAAGTACCTGTCCTTGATTGGATTGCCATCTTTGGGGAAATTTAATCTATGCGACAGGTACTATTCTATTTCCTCCTGACTCCTATTTTCCTTTCGGCGCAAAGCCTCACCGAAGCCGAAGCTCAAATCTCCTTCGCCAAGGAAAGTCGCAGTCATGACTACTATGTAAAACAAGCCGCTCTCTGGTGGCAGGAAATAGAAAAGAGCCCCAAGGATGAAATGGCCTGGTGGAATTACTACCGTGCTTGTCGCAATGCCGAGGGCAGCGCTGGCTGGAACCCCGACTTTGTAAATCATGGTCCGCAATTAAGAGTGGGGAGCGATATTGTTGCCCTTATGGAGGAAGCCATTCCCGGCACTTTCATTTACCATTATGTAAAAGGCTCCACCGGTGGGGTCGATCCTCAGGCGGGAGATCACCTGCTCAAAGCCTATGAGATGAATCCCGATTTCCCGGGTTTACTGGCTCCTTTGGTAACCTATAGCATCAGCACCCACAATGAAGCTTTACGGAAGGAGGCTAATCTGCGTTGGTATCGCAGTGGAGACTATTCGGCAGCCTGGCTCGATTTCGCCTACAACCTCTTACAGTCTGTGGAACCCAATGGCATTCTCTTAACTCAGGGAGATAATGACAGCTATCCGCTTTGGATGCTGCAAGATGCTTTGGCTATCCGCACCGATGTGCAAGTCATTAATATCGACTTTCTACTCTTTGCTGAATTCCAGGAACCCACCTTCGCGAAATTGGGTTTAAAGCCTTTCAAATTTGAGAAGATTGAAATCGGAGAATTCGCCAAAAACTGGCAAAATGTATGCACCTATTTCCTGGATCAATATTCGGGAGAGCGGCCCCTTCATATCTCTTTTACCGTGAACAAAGCCAATTACCGGGACTTCAAAGATCAGCTCTATGTGCGTGGTTTCACTTATCGAATTTCTAAAGAGGGTGAAGCTAAAAACCGCAATTTGGAACTGTTTAGAGAGGTCTTTCGTTGGGATAGCTTCCTTCGGGAACTAGAGCTTAATCCATCCGCCGCAAGGCTGAAAGAAATGCAACAACATTATGCCCTTTTTCTAGAGAGCATAGAGACCTTTAAATCAGATTTAGCGCCTTGGGAAATGCAGAAAGTAATGGCCCTCGAAAAAATCACAGGAAAATAAACTAAGATGCTTGCGGCACTTTAGAGCTTAGCTTAACTTGTAGGGGTTCAAGCTTTTCAATTCTAGTTCTGCAATTCATGACTTTTCGCCGTCTTTCCCTGCTCTTGCTCAGTCTCTTTATCCTGAGCTGTAACAACCAACCTGAAATCCCCGAAAATGACCCGGCTTTTGCCGATTATATCCTGGCCCATACCTCAGGAGTCATTTCTGCTTATTCGGAGATTGAGATTCATCTGGCCCAAGACCTAAATCCCGGGGTGGAACCCGGAACCCCCATTGAAGCGAAGATCTTTGATTTCAGTCCGGACATCAAAGGCCAGGCAGTTTGGGAAAGTAGCAGCGAAATTCGCTTTAAGCCGGAAGAAAGTCTTAAACCTGGCCAGCATTACAGCGCTGAATTCGAATTGGGCAGCCTCACCACGGTAGAGTCCAAATTAAAAACCTTCGAATTTGCTTTTCAAGCCATTGAACAGTCTTATGCCTTGCTGCAATTTCATATCGAACCCTATCAGGCTAAAAACCCTGCTTTAAATGTTTTAAAGGGAGAGATCAATACCGCCGATTTAAGTCATGCCGAAGAGCTGAGTGAAGCCTTGAAGTTTGAAGGTATAGAAAGCAGCTCTATTCATTGGAACCCCGGTAGCGATGAGCACCGTTGGCTCTTTAGTATTGATTCGATTGAACGAAAGGAAAAGGCTTCCGAGATTCCCATCCTTCATAAGAGTAAAGAAATTGGCAGCCTAAGGGTACCCAGCCTCTCCGACTTTGAGGTGATTGGCGTTTACGTACAGCAATTACCGGTGCAAAAAATCAGCATCTCCTTTTCTGATCCTCTCAGCGAAAAACAAAGTACCAGCGGTATGTTTCAGGTGGACGGCGAAGATGTAGCCTCTCTGGAAATTGAAGGCTCCGTAGTGCATCTCTACCCTAAGAGTCGTAAAACCGGTACGGTGGCTCTAAAAATTTACCCGGGCTTAAAAAACATCCTCGGCTACAAATTCCCTAAAGAATACATTACACAGGTAAGCTTCCAGGCGCGGAAACCCGAAATTCGTTTTGTAAACAGTGGTACCATCATCCCCACCAAGGGTTCCGTAAATATTCCTTTTCAGGCAGTAAGCCTACGTGCGGTAGACCTTAAGGTGTATCAAATCTTCGCCAATAAGGTGCATCAGTTTTTACAAATTAATAAACTGAGTGGCAAACGCGAATTACGAAGGGTAGCTCGCCCTATTCATCGTGAACGCATTGAACTGGATGGCGAAGGCTTAAACCTGCAAGAATGGAACAATTTTGCCATCGACCTGGATCGCATCATCGAAAGGCAACCGGGTGCTATCTACCGCATTGAAATCGATTATCAAAAAGCCTATTCGCTTTACCCTTGTGAAGGCGACGAGAATAGTGAACTGCAAAGTCTGGAGGCCGAAAACTGGGATGAACCCGAAGAAGTATTCGACGAAGACTATTACGACTACTGGTACTTTGATGGTTATGATTACAGCGAACGCGATAATCCTTGCCATATCTCTTATTACAACCGCTCTCGGAAAATTGAGCGCAATGTCTTAGCCTCCGATATTGGCCTGGTGGTAAAGGGAACCGATAAGGAATGGTATGCCTATGCCCAACGCATTTCGAGCACCAGCTCCTTAAATGGGGTTAAAATCAAATACTACAATTATCAAGGTCAACTCATTAAAGAAGGAGTTACCGATGGAGATGGCTATCTGCGCTTAGATTTAGACACCCGACCATTTTTAGTGGTGGCGGAAAGTGGCTCCGAGCGCGCTTACCTCAGTCTGGAAAACAGCAGCAGCCTTTCCGTTTCCAGCTTTGCCGTTGGAGGTCGCGATGTGAGTACCGGCATTGAAGGGATGATCTATACCGAGCGCGGAATTTGGCGACCTGGAGATACCCTCTTCCTCGACTTCATTTTAAACGACACCAAAAACCCCTTACCGGCCAGTCACCCCATCGTGCTCACTTTAAAAGACCCTCGCGGTCAAGAGGTCTATCGCACGGTTCAGCCTCGGAAATCGGTTCAAATATTCAGCTTCCCGGTAACCACCAGCAAGGAGGCCATTACTGGTAATTACAGCGCGCAAATCAAAGTGGGTGGTAAAAGCTTTTACAAATCTCTACCCATTGAAACCATCCAACCCAACCGCCTCGATATCACCCTGAGTGCACCAGCGGAAATTATCGATGGTAGCCAAAGAGGTGAAACCGAAATTAAGCTGGAAGCCGAATGGCTCACTGGTGCATCAGCCTCAGATTTGCAGGCAGAAGTGCGTGCCAGTATTTCGGGGAATCCCAGGGCTTTCGCCGATAAGCACCCACTTTTTGATTTCTACGATGAATCGCGTTCCGTTCCTTCCATGTCGGGCAATGAAATCTTCAATGATAAATTAGATGCCACAGGAATGGCCGACATCACCGCCGATTTGGGTTACCTGAAAAACAGCCCCGGAATGCTCCGCCTCAATATGGGCACCAAGGTCTTTGAGCCCGGCGGTCGTTTTAGCATTAATAGCACCAGCCTCGAATTAGCGCCTTTCAAAAACTTTGTGGGTATCCAAATGCCCGAAACCAATAAATACGGCTATCTCGAAACTGAAAAAGATCATCCGGTAGGCTTAATCCGGGTAAACCAAAAAGGCGAAGCTGTCAATGGCA
This sequence comes from Croceimicrobium hydrocarbonivorans, assembly GCF_014524565.1. Taxonomy (NCBI): domain Bacteria; kingdom Pseudomonadati; phylum Bacteroidota; class Flavobacteriia; order Flavobacteriales; family Owenweeksiaceae; genus Croceimicrobium; species Croceimicrobium hydrocarbonivorans. Next base: position 1,591,115 of record NZ_CP060139.1, read on the forward strand.
AGGTTAAGGTGAGTGTTTACAAGGTGAGTTGGTCTTGGTGGTGGTCGGCCCAAAGAGGCAATGCCACCTACTTAAATAACAGCTCCAATAACCGTATTGCCAGCGAAGAAGTAGAGCTAGTAAATGGCCGCGGTCGTTACACTTTAAACATACCTGATGACCATTGGGGTCGACTCTATATCGTTGTTGAAGATCCAGAAAGTGGTCACCGTAGCTCCAGTCTGGCCTATGTAGATTGGGGCTGGGGCCGCGATCGCAGTGGCAGAGCCGGTGGTGAATCAGTAAGTGTATTGAATGTTCAAACCGATAAGGACAATTATCAAGTGGGCGAAACCGCTAAAATCAGTGTGCCCAGTGCCGCAGGTGGTCGCTTAATCCTCAGCTATGAAAATGCTACAGGCCAAATCACCCAAAAGGTATTGGCTACCAATGCAGGATCTACAGTGCATGAGCTTAAGATCACCCCAGAAATGGCGCCTAACTGCTATGCTCATGCTATGATTTTACAGCCCCATAGCAGTAAAGGCAATGATTTACCCCTAAGGCTTTATGGCATCATCCCCATTATGGTGGAGGATCCGGCTACGCATTTACACCCACAGATTGAAGCACCGGAGAAAATCCGTCCCAATTCGGAGTACAACATTAAGGTGAGCGAGAAAAATGGGGTAGCTATGGAGTACACCCTGGCGGTGGTTGATGAAGGACTCTTAGGGCTCAACAATTTCCAAAGTCCAGACCCCTGGCCTTATTTCTATTCTAAAATTGCTTTGGGTTTACGCACCTGGGACCTATACGATGAAGTGATTGGTGGCTTTAGTGGTGAAATCGCCAAAATGCTGGCTATTGGTGGTGATGGTGCCCTACTCGAAAGCAATGAGGAAGACGCTGATCGCTTTGTACCGGTGGTGCGTCACTTAGGACCTTTCAAGCTAAAGGCGGGCGAAAAGGCTAATCACAAATTGCAAATGCCCAATTACATAGGTAATGTGCGGGTGATGGTAGTAGCCGCCAATGATAAGGAAGCTTATGGCGCTGCCGATACCAATATTCGGGTGAAACAACCTTTGATGGTTCAAATGACCGTACCTCGGGTATTAGGCCCTGAGGAGGAACTACTAGTTCCGGTGACGGTATTTGCCATGGAAGAGGGCATTAAGGATGTAAACCTGGAACTGAGTTCTACTGGCAAAATTGAGCTGATTGACCGCAATAAAAAAGTGACTTTCTCGAAAACCGGACAACAAACCGTCTACTTCAAGGCTAAGGTAAAACGGGCCTTAGGAAAGGGCAGTTTAAAAATCACCGCTAAATCCGGTGCAGAGAAAAGCTTTGAAGAAACTGAAATTGCGGTGCGCAGCCCTATGCGTCGCCAAAAACAATTCCACGATGCAATTTTGGAAGACAGCAATCCGGTAAGCTATAAAGCGGAGCCCTTTGGAATTGCAGGAAGTAATAAGCTTACGGTAGAAGTAAGCAGCCTACCAAAGATGAACCTAAGCGAGCGTTTGGAATACCTTATTGGCTATCCGCATGGTTGTTTGGAGCAGACTACCTCCAAATGCTTTGCTCAGCTTAATCTGAATAAATGGATTAAACTGGATGCCAATCAAAAAGCAGCAATTGAGAGTAATATTCAAGCGGGCCTATCCAAATTGAGAACCCTGCAATTGGGTGAAGGTGGCTTCCGCTACTGGCCGGGACAGAACTATGCCAATGCCTGGGCTTCTACCTATGTAGGGCATTTTATGCTTTCCGCCGAAAAGGCCGGCTATAAGCTCCCGGTAGGAATGAAGGATTCTTATTTACGCTTTGCGCGCAAGGCGGCGCGGGAGTGGAATAACAATAATCACTATTCCTATAACAATGATTTCAACCAAGCTTATCGACTCTATGTTTTGGCATTGGCCGGAAGACCCGAATTAGGGGCCATGACGCGCTTGAAAAACCGCAATGACCTTACGCGCTCCGCCGCCTTCCGTTTAGCAGCGGCCTATGCCTTGGTGGGCGAAAAAGAGGCAGCCCGTGCACTCTTGCAAGCTCATGACTATACCGAAGCTGAAGATCGTTATTACTATTACTGCTATGGTAGTGCTACCCGCAGCCTGGCCATGCAAATGGAAACTTTCTATGCCATGGGCGATAAGGAAGAAGCCCTGCGCTTAGCCAAAGAAATTGCGGATAAACTGAGTGATGGTTGGCATAGTACCCAAACCATTGCTTATACCCTACAGGCTATGAGCCAGGTATTTGGGGGTGGCACCGAAAAAATGGATTTCGAATTGGTGGTGAATGGCAAAACACGCCGTATTAGCAGCGACCTCAGCGTATTCCAATATGAAGATGCAGCATTTGAAAAGGCTCAAGATATCAGCGTCAAAAGCTTAAATGGACAATCGCTCTACCTTACGGTGATGCGTGAGGGCCTACCCGTTTACGGAAGCGAAACAGCAAATAGCAGTCGTATTGATATGACGGTGCAATACCTCGATCAAAGTGGAAACAAACTAGATCCTTCGGCCTTAAAAATTGGCACCCCGATTATCGCTAAAGTGACCCTGCAACGATTAAGCTTATCCAAAGATTATGAGAACCTGGCGGTGAGTCAACTCTTCCCCAGTGGTTGGGAAATCACCAATAATCGAGTACTGGCTGGTGGCGATGACACGGAAACCTATTTCGACTATCAGGATATTCGCGATGATCGGGTACTGACCTATTACAATGGCTATCGCACGCCACGCATGACCATCCAAGTAGAGCTTACCGCTACCTATCCTGGAAAATGGTATTTGCCTCCCACTTGGGCAGAAGCGATGTACGAAGGAAGCATTAACGCCAATAATGTAGGCCAATGGGTAGAAGTCCTCGTCGACTAATACTGCGCCGTATTGCCCTAATTGCGGGCCTGATATTTTTAATTTGGTGGTGGAATTGCCTGCCCGAGCCCCTCTTTGACCCGCCTTATAGCACGGTTACCGAGGCAGAGAACGGGCAATTATTGGGCGCGCGTATTGCGGAAGATGAACAATGGCGTTTCCCACCGGCGGATTCGGTGCCGATGCGCTTCCGGCAGGCGATTGTACAGTATGAGGATGAGCATTTCTATTCGCATCCCGGCTTTAACCCCATTGCCATTGTTAGGGCCCTGTATCAAAATTGGCAGGCGGGTGAAGTTGTTTCTGGAGGCTCCACCATTAGCATGCAATGCATACGCCTGGCTCGTGGCAATCCACCGCGCACCTATTGGGAAAAGTTTACCGAGATCTTGCGAGCCCTGCGATTGGAGCTAAGCTATTCTAAGGAAGAAATTTTAGAACTCTATGCCAGTCAAGCTCCCTTTGGTGGCAATGTGGTAGGACTGGAAGCAGCCGCCTGGCGCTATTTTGCCCTGGCTCCGCATCGTTTATCCTGGTCGGAATGCGCGGCCCTAGCCGTATTGCCTAATGCACCGGGCATCATACACCCCGGACGTAATCACCAGACATTTGAGCAAAAACGCAATCGTCTGCTGCAAAAACTACTAAGCGAGGAAGTGATTGACTCCCTTACCTATCGCCTTTCTTTATTGGAAGAACTACCCCTGGAGCCGCAAGCCTTACCTGATATTGCCCATCATCTTAGTCAGTACCAAATGAAGATGATGCCGGAAAGCCGATTGCGCAGCAGCTTAAATGCCAATTGGCAAAAGCATATCCAAGATTTGGTAAACCTCCATGTTTTACAATGGCGGGGGAATTCTGTGCATAATTCAGCGGCTCTGGTTATGGATCTTCAAGATGGGAGTATCAAAGCCTATGTTGGCAATACCACCAATGAGCTGGCCGATGGCAAGGAGATTAATATGCTCAATAAACCGCGTAGTACGGGCAGCATTTTAAAACCCATGCTCTATGCCGATGCCATGGCCTTGGGGCAATTATCTTCTCGGGCTCTGGTCCCTGATATCCCAACCCGCTTCGGTGATTTCACTCCTAAGAACTTCGATCTTAAATACCGAGGCGCCACCCCGGTTTACAGAGCCCTGCAGCAATCTTTAAATGTGCCTGCCGCTCGAGTCTTAAGAGATATGGGCGTTCCCGTATTCTTGCATCGCTTGCGTGCCTATGGCTTGCAAAATTTAGATCGCGATGCCGGCTATTACGGCTTATCTCTAATCTTAGGAGGAGCCGAAGTGCCAGCCCTGCAAATTGCCCATATGTATCGACGCTGGATTTGGGCCATGCAAGGCAAAGAAGAAGACAGTATTTATGATATACTGGGGCAGGCTCAAGACTGGGGACCAATCCCCAATTCAGATCCGGCAGCGATTTACAGCAGCTTGCAAATTATGGAGGGCCTAAATCGACCCAGCAACTGGCAACAATGGGGCTCCAGCCGACGAATAGCCTGGAAAACCGGAACCTCCTATGGCTTTAGAGATGCCTGGGCCGTGGGTACCGATGGTCGATGGTTGGTTGTTTGCTGGACTGGCAATGCTAATTATGAGGGGCGACCCGGAGTTATTGGAGTAGAGACCTCAGCGCCCTTGCTCTTTAGTATTATGGATTATTTGCCTGCCTCTCCCTTCTTTGAACCACCCTATGACTGGCAGCATGCCAAGGTGATTTGCCGCGAAAGTGGTTTTTTGGCGCAAGAGCACTGTCGCTATAGGGATACCATTTACGGCTCTAAAGCGAGCCTTAAGAACTGCCCCTATTGCGAGCCCATTTTCTTGAACACTAAAGGATTAAGAGTACATCGCGAATGTAGCTTGGATGAACCCAAAGATTCGAGCTGGATGATTTTAAGTCCGGCCATGACCTGGTATGCCCAACGTTCAGAATTGAATTATAAGGCGCCTCCGGATTGGGATCCTCAATGCCTGGCGCCAATAGATGAAGTTCTGAAATTTATTTACCCGGAAAAATTTGAGGTCGTGCGTCGATCCCGTGATTTTGAAGGAACCCTTGGAAAGGTGATTCTCGAAGCAGGGCATCGACAAGGAGAAGTGGAGGTTTTCTGGTATGTGGATGACGAATACATCGGCTCCAGCCGGATCAATCACCGCATGGAAGTAGCCTTAGAGCTCGGCACCCACCGCCTCTTGATTATGGATGAAAAAGGAAATTCGGCCCAGTCATTTATAAAAGTGGTGGATTAATCAAGCAAATTTGTTTTTAAATTCCCCTCGTGAAAGCCTTAGTCCGCAGGAATTACGGAGGACCGGAGCGCATCTTGCTCCAGGATATACCTCAACCCGAAGCTGCTAAAAATGAAGTACTGGTTAAAGTGCATTGCAACACGATTAGCCGGACTGATTGTGGCATCTTAGGGGGCAAGCCCTACATTTTCCGATTTTTTGTAGGATGGCCCAAACCGCGCAACCCTATATTGGGTAGCGATTTCGCAGGCGAAGTAGTGGAAATTGGCGCCGAGGTAAAAAGCTTTAAGGTGGGCGATCATGTCTTTGGCTTTAATGATGAAGGCCTGGGTAGTCAGGCTCAATTTGTGAAGATTAAGGAAAACGCTGCTATCAGTCATATACCGGGTCATAAGTCCTATGTTGATGCTATATGCTGCGCCGAAGGAGCCCATTATGCCCTCACTTTTTTACGACCCCTTAATTTGGTAAAAGGCTCCAAAGTTTTGGTGATAGGAGCTACCGGAGCCATAGGTTCAGCTGCTATTCAAATCCTTCGTGCCCGCGGAATCCGTATTGATGCGGTGGGGCCAGGCAGTCATCGCGATTATTGGCAAGAAAAAGGCGTAGAAAGCTACTGGGATTACGAAAGGGAAGATTTTCGCAAGAGCTCCAAAAAATACGCCCATGTACTGGATGCGGTGGGTAAGAGTAGCTATTTCCAATGCAAGCATCTGCTCAACCATGGTGGCGCCTATGTTTCCTCCGAACTCGGACCTTATGCCTCCAATGTGTGGCTATCTTTATTGCAGCCCTTTATGCAAAAGTCTAAGGTGTACTTCCCGGTTCCCAAGGATATACCTGGCAGCCTTAAGGAGATGCACAAATTACTGGCCGCTGGTAAATACAAGGGTTTAGTAGACCCACTTAAGATTCAGCCTCAAAAGGCGGAAGATGCCTACCACTATGCCTGCTCCGGTCAAAAGACAGGCAATCTGATCCTCTGCTGGGATCAGGATTAAGGCTGCTATTAGCAAAGCATTTTTCATTTGCCCTACCTTCGCGGCATGCCCCTGCAAGACCTCATATATATCCTCGACTTATTAGGCACCTTGGTATTCGCTATTTCGGGAGTAGTGGCAGCTGTAGAACGTAAATTCGATTTGGTCGGTGCCTTTATTATTGGCTTTGTAACCGCCTTGGGAGGCGGCACCACCCGCGATGTTTTAATGGGCGCCACTCCGGTAAATTGGATGCTGCATGAAGAGTATTTAGGAATCGTGGCTCTGGCCATGATCCTCTGCTATCTGTTCTATCCCCGCTTAAGTCATATCCGCCGCAGTCTCTTCATTTTCGACTCCATTGGTCTAGGACTCTTCACCATATTGGGATTTCAAAAAGCAATGATTGCCGAGCTTAGCATTCCCATCGCCTTAATGCTGGGTATTGTATCGGCTGTTTTTGGGGGCGTTATCCGCGATGTGCTCACCAACCAGGTTCCGCTGATATTCCGAAAAGAAATCTATGCCCTGGCTTCTCTGGCCGGCGGTTTACTCTATTGGCTGGGTAGTTTGTTGGAGGTAAACACGGCCCTCAATGCCTTGATTTCCATTTGCGTGGTGGTACTCATTCGCAGTATGGCTGTTGCATATGGCTGGGAAAGTCCCTTTTTACCTTTGGGGCGAAAGGAGCACTAAGTTTTGGGCTCCGGCCATTGCCGACTCATCTTCTGCCCCTACTTTAGAGCTATGGCTCCCCTAGCATTGCAAAATGTACATCTCCGCCGTATTTGGTGGGCACTAAGCACCCCATCATTTTTGGATTTACCCGATTCTGCCCATTATTTTCACGATGATCAACATCGCGCATTAATTGCCGAGCTCTTAATTAAAGAAGACCAAGAAAGCGCAAAAGTCAATGCGCATTTTGAAGCTCAGGTTCCGCAAGTCATGGGGCGCTATTTTGAGCAATTGCTTTTATACGTTCTAGAACTCGACCCTCATTATGAGGTACTAGCCGCCAATGTGCAGATAATCGAAGATAAAATCACTCGGGGTGAATTAGACCTCATCCTCTACGATAAAAAAAAGGAACAAAAGCGACATTGGGAAGTAGCCCTGAAATACTACTTGCAGGTGGGTGAAGATGGCAATCACCATAATTTTTTGGGTCCCAGTCGTCGTGATTTTCTGGGTCGGAAGATGGAGAAACTCCGCAAATTACAATTGCCATTATCGCATCATTCGCAAATCCGAGCGGAGTTTGGTGACTTAAAATCGGAGCTCTTCCTAAAGGGTGAACTCTATTATCCCTGGGCTAAAGAAAAGCTTTGGCCCAATCAGGCTCGAGCCGATGCGCCCTCATTTTACTTCCTCAGCATCCATCAGTTAAAAGAACTCCATTCTGTTAGTACTGCTAAATTTTGCATTCTCAAAAAACCGGATTGGATAGGCCCTTATTTTACTGAAAGCCCTTCAGAATGCTTTTCCCTTACAAAGCTGGTGGAAGAATTAGAAGCTGAATTCCAGCGAATCTATCGGCCGCAACTTATCGCCAAAATGAGTGATTCAAAGAGCAGCTTTAAGGAGGAAGAACGCTATTTTATCATTCCAGATGGATGGCCTTATTCCAAACCCTAAATAATTAACTTAGCCAAAAGGCCGCTTTGTACCCCTTAAGATCTATCCTTGTATTACTGCTCTTTTTCTTCGCCCTAAATGTGGTGGGCGAATTGGTGACCGGCCCCTTGATGGGTGATGCGATTCCCGCCTGGAAAATTGCCGCCGTAAGCCTAATTTCTGCCTTGGGGGCAAGCTATCAATTAAGCCGACGAGGTCTAAAACCCGGCGATGTTTTTAAGTACTTCCGCCGAACTTATTTGGTTCCCGGATTGGAATTGGAGCGCCTTTATCCCGCCCTACTGGAAAAATTTCCCCCGCGAGAATTTAAAGTGGACTTGAGTTCGGATCATCAGGAAATTCGCATCCGCCGTAAGGCCAATTGGCGCAGCTTTGGTGAGGTTCTTAGCCTGAAAATTGTAGATTCTCATTTGCAGCTCTGGATCCGACCTAAGTATTATATCGATGTATTTGATCAAGGCCAGGCCTATGAGAGTCTGTTGCAGCTAGAGCAAGTCCTAAATACGGAAAGCTATGAGGCCTAATTTCAAAATTTGGATTGGCATCTTAATAAGCCTACAGCTTTCGGCCCAAAAGCTCATGGTATTGGGTCGTGCCCAAGATGCAGGAAAACCTCAACTAGGCTGCGAAAAAGAATGTTGCCAGCCTGGAGCCACTAAAGGCAATGTGGTTTCCTTAGCCTGGCTGGAGCCGGATTCGGCACAATGGACCTTAATTGAAGCCAGTCCGGATATTAGCGAGCAATTTCAATTAATTCCCCAAGGCTATGGCCGCTTACCCAAGGCTGTTTATGTTAGTCATGCCCATATTGGTCATTATACGGGATTGATGTATTTCGGTCGGGAAGCCTGCAACACTCATCAATTGCCCTTATTTTGTGGAGAGCGAATGGCCGAATTTCTAAGTACGAATGGGCCCTGGTCGCAATTATTCGAATTGCAAAATTTGAAGCTCCATCCTCAGAAAGCCAGCCTAAAAGCGGCAGATCTTATTGCGCAGGTGGACAGTCCCGGCATTTATGTTTTTAAAGTACCCCATCGGGATGAATTCTCCGAAACCCTGGCCTATATCATTAAAGGAAAATCCAAGACGGCTCTTTTTATTCCAGATATCGATAAATGGCAGCTTTGGGATGAGGATATTGTGGAATTGGTGCAAGCGGTAGACTATGCGCTTTTGGACGCAACCTTTTACAATGCCGAAGAATTGCCAGGCCGCGATATGAGTGAGATTCCCCATCCCTTTGTAGTGGAAAGCATGGCCCTGTTCGATCGCTTAGATACGGAAGAAAAAGCCAAGATTCACTTCATCCATCTCAATCATAGCAATCCCCTTTGGAAGCCTCAATCGGATGCTTTTAAGGAAGTGGAAGCCAAGGGCTATCGCTTATCCTGGAAGGGACAAATCTTTAATCTATGAGTAAAGCAGGGCGAAAACTGTGGCGGCGTTTTATTCTCCTGGCTATCGCCTTTGGCCTGGTCATTTTTTCGGCCCTTTTCTTTTGGGCCCGGGTAAATTACCCTTCCTACGCCAAGGACTTTTACATCAGTCATAAATGGGGCGAGCGCGATCAAGCAGTGCTGCTTAAAACTCAAATTGCGGATTACAGTCAATATGAATTAAATCCCGCTTTTGAGCATCGCTATGTACAGCTCAACCAAAGTGAAGATTGGCAAATTCCAACTGCCCTTATTGAGGACCTTCCGACCCAAGCCTCTTTAATAATTGATCTCGAATGTTGGGGAAGTAAATATTGGCCGGTATACCGCAGTGCCCCTCTGGGCGCAGTTTCGGAGGGAGTTTACGATCAAAAGATTATCCAATTAGCGGATATGTTGGCCAGCCTCAAGCAGGAGGTCTACCTCAATTTCAATCCTCAAATGGAAGTCCCCGGGCGCTTTTTTCCCTGGCAAGAATATCCTTCCGTTTATATCGATGCCTATCGCCATGTGCAGGCCCTAATAAAATCCAAAGCCCCCAGCGTAAAAATGCTTTGGTCGCCGGCAGGTTATCCCGGTTTGGAGGAGTATTATCCCGGTTCCGATTATGTAGATGCTCTGAGCATCACCCTCATCGCTCATTCGGAAATCCCTTTAGAGGTTTATCCCAAAATGAAATTAGAAGATGAAGTGTACCGCCGCTTACATCGCCTGCGTTTCTTTAATCATGAATGCCTAGTTTTAGCCGGACAGTATGATGATCTAAGCCCGGAACTCTGGCAATCACAAATCGCCTTTCAGAAAGCAAATCCCCAACTTTACAATAGGCAATATTTTGAGCATCTGGAAACCAAAGTCGCTGAGGACAGCCTCTTCCATTTAGGAGTATATGATCCCGATCGAAAATTAGATGACCTGGCTGGAATTAATGCCGAGCATCTCTTTATCAATTTAGCGACCTATAAAAAGGAGGGCTTCTTTGAGGAATTGGAAAAAGTAAAGCAAAATGGACGCGAGCTTATCCTTACCCTCGAGACCATAGAAGATCGCAATTTTGAGCGCGATGATCAATGTTTGGAAAAGCTCTTGAATGGTGAATACGATCCGGAATTAGAAGAGCTTTTAGATAGCCTGCAACATTTCCCACGGCAGATATACCTCCGCTTTTCCCAAGAAATGGAGATCCCCATTGAGCGCTATCCCTGGCAAAGTAAAGATCCCAAATTGTACATCGATGCCTATCGGTATTTGATGCTTAGAGCCGAAAAGGCAATTCCCAATATCTTAAAAGTATGGGGGCCGGCGGGCGATCGTGGTTCTTTGGAATGGTACCCGGGCAGTGATCAGGTAGATTATATCAGCATCGCCATTTATGGCCTGCCGGATAAGAATATCACCGACCCCACCCAGCAGGAGCAATTCGCGCAAATTTACCGACGTAAATCCTGGCGAATGCGGCAAGCCCCCGAGCCCATTTTCATCACCGAATTTGGTGTAAAGGGCCCTGAAGATTTTCAGGAACAATGGCTTTTAAAGGCGGCCGAAACTATAAAATCGGCTGAGGAGATTGCAGGTATTAACTACTTCAATATGCATGATGTGCCTAAAGCCTGGGGCGATATTGCTCCACCCGATTGGAGTGTGGAAGCCCAAACTTATCGCAACTTTATAAAGGCTCTCGATCGACCCTAGTGAACATTTAGGGAGCTGAAATGCTATTTCAAGAATTGCGTGTAACTTCCACGACCCTAAATTTCAGCGCTATGAATGTACGATTGAGAATGGCCTGCCTCCTTTTTGGAATGAGCTTTGGCCTCTATGCCCAGCAGGTAAACAGCACTGGACTTCAAGAAATGGAAACAGCCGGTTGGTATCGATATACCGGTAGTCAAAGCTTAAGCGCGGAGGCCTTTATTGAGCAGTACCATCAACAATTGGGATTAGGCGAAAAAGATCGCTTGGAGCTGCAAAGAGTGAGCTATGGCAAAGACGGTTCCGAGCATCGCCATTATCAGCAATTGCATCAAGGAATCCCAGTGGAAGCGGGAGAGCTGATTATTCACCTACGCAATAATGCAGTATACCTGGCCAATGGCGAAATTGTATCCGATTTAAACTTAAATCCAGAGGCAAGCATCAGCGAAAGCCAAGCTTTACAATATGCCCTCAATTATTTCCCCGCTCAAATCTTTGCCTGGGAAGCCAAGGGAGAAGCCAGACCACAAGGAAACCTGGTTATTCTCAATAAGAATTTCAGCAAGGAAGCTCAGCAATATCAGCTCAGCTGGAAATTTGATGTATACAGCTATGAGCCTTATGATCGCAATTGGGTTTATATCAACGCTCAAAACGGCAGCTTAAGCCATAGCCTTAGTCGCATTCACAGTCAGGATACCGGTACAGCACGCACCAAGTATTCGGGCACACGCAGTATTTACACCAGCTACGATAGCGATTCGGCTCTTTATGTTTTGCACGATAGCCTTACTGGCGGAGGGATCTACACCTTCAATATGCAAAAGCGGACCAATAAGGGGACGGCGATCGACTTTTACGACGATGACAATTACTGGAATAATTTCAATGCCAATTTTGATGAGGCGGCTACCGATGCGCATTGGGGTGCAGAGAGAGTTTACAGCTACTTTAAACAGCATTACAATCGCTTCAGCTACGATGATCAAAATTCGCCGCTCAACTCTTTTGTACACTACGATTCCAATTATGTAAATGCCTTTTGGAATGGTCAGGAAATGACTTATGGTGATGGCAATGGTGTCGCTTCCACCCCATTAATTTCTCTGGATGTGGTAGCCCATGAAATCACCCATGGTATTACCGAATACACCGCCAATTTGATCTATCAGGGAGAATCTGGCGCGCTCAATGAATCCTTCAGCGATATTTTCGGAGCAGCGATTGAGTTTGCCTATGATTCGGCCGGTGGAGATTGGAAAATGGGTGAAGACTTTTTAAATACTGGCAATGGCCTGCGAAACCTGCGCAATCCCGCTCAGTTTAATCATCCCAATACGTATAAAGGCAATAATTGGGGCCAGGGTCTCTTTTTCGACAATGGCTATGTACACAGTAATTCTGGGGTTCAGAACTTTTGGTACTACCTGCTAAGTGATGGTGATTCTGGCGTGAACGACAATAATGATCGCTACGATATTGAAGGTCTTGGCTATCAAGCTGCAGCGGATATTGCCTACCATAATCTCGACAATTACCTCACCCGTTTTTCGGATCATTTTGATGCCCGCATGGGGGCCATGCAATCGGCCATCGACCTTTATGGGGCCTGCTCTAATGAGTATATTCAAACCACCAATGCCTGGTATGCAGTGGGAGTAGGAGAGCCTACCGGCGATTATGATCTTAGTCTTGATGCACTGGTGCTTCCCGAACGTGACTGCAGTTTAGGTGCTGCGGAAGATGTGATTTTTGTAATTCGCAATAATAGCTGCGCCCAAAGCATTACAGCGGGAACGGCAATTAACCTCAGCTACAGCATTAATGGCGGACTCCTGCAAACCATGAGTACCGTAATTAGCAATACCCTTTTACCGGATTCTGTGGCCTATATCGTACACAGTCAAACTGCCGATTTAAGTCAGACGGGTAATTACGATTTCTTCGCCTCGATATCCACATCCAGCGACAGCCTTACTTACAATAACACCTACGAGCAAAGGGTTCGCCAAGAAAGCTATCAGAATGCCGAATGGAAATTGCTGGAGGTGCTCAATCCTATCTCGGGCTGTGAGTTAAATGACAGTACCAACATTAGCCTAGCCGCAGTATTCCTGGGTTGTGATAGCCTAGCTGTAGGTACCAATATTTCATTAGACTACAGTTTATCCGGCACTGCCAGTCAAAATATCGGCACCAGCTTAAGCAGAAGCGTGCATTATGGTGACACCCTAATTCTCGACTTCCCAACCAATTTGAATATGGATGCGCGTGGGGCCTATACCCTTACTTTAAACCTGGTATACAGCGGCGATCCTACTTTGAATAACAACCGCATTGTGAACTATCGGGTTCTAAAACCTTATGAATTACTGGGCGGAAAAATCGGCTTTGAGGACTTCGCCTATGCAGATTCCCTGCTTATTCGCCATGGTAACAATAGCAGCAGTAGACGCAATTCTGTGGCCAGTACCGGTAATCGCGGACTGGAAATAGTGGGTGGCCCGCTGGTTAATTATTCGGATCCTTTTGAGGTGCCTCGCAATGACACTGCCGTTTGGCAGGTAAATCCCAGCTTCCGCTCCACTTATTGCACCTGTGTAGATGCCCGTCAGGAAGGAGCCTTGCAATTAAACTTCGATTTACAGCAGGCTTATACTCGCCTAATCCGACGTTTGCGTTCAGAACCCAGTAACAGCGCTTATACCAGCAGCTTGCGGGTTTTAGCCAATGGACAGCCGGTTAGCGGAACCTTTATTGCCAGCAATCCGGATGGCGATGGATTCCAAAGTCAAATTGTGAATTTGGATGATTTTGCCGGGCAGTATTTCGAGCTCTGTTTTGAGACCCATCTATTGGTGGATAAGCGTACCAATTCGGTCACCAATGATGGCGATATTATCAACCTCGATAATATTTACTTAGGCAGCAGCGGCATTGGTCTAAAAGAACCTAAGGTAGCCAGCTTTAGCTTTGCGCTCTATCCTAATCCTCATAATGGTGATTTCAATATTCGCTTAGAAAAAGCTTCCGCCGGTACCTATGAATTGGAAGTACAGGATTTCCAAGGTCGAGTGATCAGCAAACGCAGTATTCAAACCCAAGCCGGGGATCAAAATTGGAACTTTAGCACGGATCTGGCCGCAGGTACCTATTTCGTGCTATTACGCAGTCCGGAGGGAAAACAGTATGCCCAGCGCATGATTATTCAATAGTGAGTTGGTACAAACTTTGGTAAAGTCGATCGTGGGCACTAGCCGCGGTATCTTCCAATCCCCAGCTAAAGCTTAAGGTGTCCTGGGCGCTTTCGAGCCAAATGCTTCTTTGGATGTGCTGACCAGAGCTTTGAAATGGCGCTAATTTGCGGATGGCCTGGGCTTTCGCCTGAAGCGACTTTAATTGGGATTCGCTAAGCTGCTTTAATTCTGCTCCCTTATTGAGGACCCGTCCATCGGCTTCCAAGCTATACATACCACTTCCGCCAGTAAAGCCACCCACTTCCTCAAAGCGAATGCGAATAAAACCTGAATCCGTCGCAGCATTTTGTACTTGACTGCTCTTGCAAGCACCTAAAAACAAGAAGGCTAAAAATGTCCATCTATACATGCTTTAAAGATAGTCGCTCTGTTAAATAGAGCCAAGGCTTCACTTGCGAAAAGCAGTTTATTTAGAGCCACTCTGGGCGGCTTAATTCGTAACTTAGATGTTTCTCCAAGCCTTATTGTACATGTATACTCGTGAAGAGCTGTGTAAAGTAAAACAGCGCAAGGATTTGGTTCAGATTGCCGAGCAAAGTGGGACCGATCTCAGTAAAATTATTCGCAATCAACGCTATGAAGAAGAACTGCGCCTGCTGCAAACCGAATTGGTGAATTTGCAGCGCTGGGTAGCCAAGAAAAAGCTCCGAGTAGCGGTGCTCTTCGAAGGTCGGGATGCGGCTGGCAAAGGGGGGTCAATTAAGCGCTTTGTAGAACATCTCAATCCACGTTCCATGCGGGTAGTGGCCCTTTCTAAACCCACCGAGGTAGAGAGCGGTCAATGGTATTTCAGGCGCTATATTAAGGAGCTCCCCAATCCGGGTGAGATTGTTTTCTTTGACCGTTCATGGTACAACCGAACGGTGGTAGAACCGGTTATGGGATTTTGCAATACCGAGCAATACGATCGCTTTATGGTGCAGGTGCCGGGCTTTGAGCATATGCTCTATGAGGATGGAGTAATCCTGATCAAATTTTGGTTTTCCATTTCCAAGGAGGAGCAAAAGAAACGCTTTAAATCGCGGATGAAAAACCCCTTGAAGCAATGGAAATTTTCGCCGGTAGATATGAAGGGACAGGAATTATGGGATCGCTATACCTATTATAAGGAGCAAATGTTTTCCAAGACCCACACCACCTTCAGTCCTTGGATCATTGTAAAAACCAATAATAAACGGGAAGCGCGTTTGGAAAGCATCCGCTATGTGCTCTCCCAACTCCCCTATCAAGATCGAAGGCTAAAAAACCGGACCACCATTTTACCCGATCCCAATGTGGTAGCACGCTATTATCGACATATTGAACAAATTGACATCTAATGAATCCGAAAGAAAAAGAAATCATGGCCCTGAGCGATGCCGAGCTGGAATTGCTCAATTCTCCGCTGGGATTGAAATACCTTTTTGCGGATAAGAAAACGGATGTTTTGAAGGCATTGCGATTAGCCAATTATGAGCAACGTTTGCGCGACTTACAAGCCGAATTAATTCAACTCCAAGAATGGGTAATTGACCAACAGAAAAAGGTGGTTATCCTCTTCGAAGGTCGCGATGCCGCGGGTAAAGGCGGTGCTATTCGCCGGATTGCCGCACACATTAATCCCCGGCATTATCGCATTATCGCTCTGCCTAAACCGACTGAAGAAGAATCTGGTCAGTGGTATTTTCAGCGCTATGTAAATCATTTGCCCAAGCCCGGGGAAATGGTATTCTTCGATCGATCCTGGTACAACCGAGCGGTGGTAGAGCCTGTGAATGGATTCTGCACGGCCGAACAATATGAAACTTTTATGGCTCAGGTGAACGACTTTGAGAGGATGCTACAAAGCTCAGACACCTATCTCATCAAGTTTTACTTCTCCATCACTAAGGAAGAGCAGGCGCGTCGTTTTGCTGATATCAAAAGTAGTCCTTTGAAGCGTTGGAAAATGACTCCGGTAGATGAAGCGGCACAAGGGCTATGGGATGAATACACCTCTTACAAGGAGCGAATGTTTAAGGAAACCCATACTGAGAATGCCCCCTGGATCATAATTCAGGCCGATCAAAAAACCAAAGCCCGACTGGAAGCTTTGGAGCATGTTTTGAAATCCTTACCTTACTAAGCAACAGGGAACTAGAGGACGCAAATTTTAAAATACTTGTCCATGATTAAAGCTCGCATCTTTCTCCTCTGCCTCAGTTTAGGTCTCTTATCCTGTAAAAAAGAGGAAGAAACTTCTTATTTAGAAAAATACACGGGTACCTATATAGGTGGCGGTTTAGTAGGTGGTGGTGATGTCATTACCGGAAGCAGTTATAAATATTCGGATGCTATTGTAAAAATTAGCAAGGGCTCTGGAGACTCTAGCCTCAACTTTAGAATTGACTACGATTCTCGAGATGTTTACATCCTTAAGGATATCAAAATCCATAGCTCGGGAGAAGGCCTTTACGATTGGGACGGTGGTAGCCTGTATGGGACCTTACAGTATCACTTTGATGGGGATTCTCTGCATTTTATTCATAATCAAAATGCAGGTATGGGCGCTTGGAATCGACGTTATTTTGACGGTAGGCGGTAGTTAGAAAAAATGGAAATTGGCTCACCAAAAATCTATTTAATCAGTGGCTTGGGAGCCGATGAAAGAGTGTTCAAACGCTTGAAGCTGGATTTCCCTTCTATCCCCATTCCCTGGATTGCACCTCAAAAAAAAGAAGGTCTTAGCGATTATGCCAAACGTCTGTCGGAGACCATTGATCCCAGTGAACCCTTCATTCTAATCGGCCTAAGCTTGGGAGGCATGATTGCCGTTGAGATGAATCGATATCTTAAACCTCTTGCCACCATCTCCATTTCATCAATAGTTTGCAGTGAAGATTTGCCAGGTTATTTCCGAATATTGCTCCGTTCGGGCCTGGTTCCCTATTTACCTAATTGGGGTTTTCAGCATTTCCCTTCCTCTATCATGGCCTTCATTTTTGGGAGTTCGGAGCAGAAACTCTTGCGAGCGATCATAAGAGAAGGTGATCCGGCCTTTATTAAATGGGCTCTGGAAGCACTTGGCAAATGGGAAAACCAAATGATTCCGAAAAGGCTCGTTCAAATTCACGGAAAGCAAGATCGGGTGCTGGCCTTTAAGCAAAGAAGCCAAGCACCCAAACTGCTTAATGGTGGTCATTTAATTGTGTACGACCAGGCGAATGCGGTAAGTGATTGTATAAGACAATCGTTAACTGAATTGTTAGCCCTAAAAAGGGTTTAAGCCTGTTCTATCAATTCCCAAACTTTAGCATTATACTCCTCTGCCGAAATCCCCAATAAGCTCTCCAGCTTTTGATAAAATTTGGCATTGCCCTTTTCTCTAGGTCCAATATTTAAAAATTCCCAAACCCCTTCAAAGCCGTGTTTGGCTTCAATTTCCTGAACCAGCAGGGCACAAACTACATAGTCGGCCGAATTGCGATGTTCACCCGTTTGAAAGTACTGCGGCTTTTCCTTGAGCTCTCGCCAGTCCATAGCCGAGTCTGAGGCGACCTGCTCCTTAAAGGCCTTTAAAATTTCTTCCCAACTTAATCCCCAACTACCACCATAGAAGTAGGCACAGCCTTCGTCAACCGAATGATCTACCGCCCTACGCGATATCACCATACTCAGGCGTGCATGCCACAAATCATGAGGATCAAAATTCTCGAAGCTGGCATTGTCATTAGCCAGGGCCATAATTTTAGTGCCTGCTTCATTTACAGCCCAAACACTGGAATTATAGCCATTATAATCAATCTTATAAGTGAGGCCCAGCAATCGCTCCATGGCAATTAAATTCTCACAGCAGTACACAATATTCGCCTTGTTCTCGGACTTCAAATTGCCATCAAAGCGAGAACTTAATTGATCGTATTGAATGGCATGGGCCGTATAAAGGCTATCTTGATAAAAGAACAGGCTTTTGCCGACCTTATACTCCTTCCAATGTCGGGTATTACGCTTAAGAGGCGAGGCAAATTTGAATTGATCTTTATCCGGATGGGCAATAAGATCAAAGCTGGCGCGCAGAATCGAGGTATCTCCCTTTAGGCCTAAATAGGAGATTTGCAACCAATACTGGCCTTCCTCCAGAGGAGCAACATTGCAAAGCTGGGGCTGATAGAAATGTTCATCCTTAAAAGAGCTACTGGCTTCTATGCCTTTAAACTCATCCAGCAATAAATAGGTTTCGAATTTCTCCGCTGGCCAAACATAGGGGTTAGCTGAATTTTCGGCCTGACTGGCTTCTAAAAAGCCTGCTAAGGATTGGATCAAATGACTGGCCTCAAGACTGTCTTTTGGCAAACGAATTCCGGGATTAATCTGAAGATCACGGGCCTGAACTCCTAAGGCTAGAAAACTGAAAATAAGAGGGTAAAATCGCTTCATGGGAATTTTTTAGTTCACAGCATAGCAGCGAAAAAGGTGCCAGTCAAGGACTTAGGGAGGGCAATTAAGTTGAAGAGAAAGAAGGCTGAGGGAAAGAGCTGAAATCAAATTATTCGAAGTCAAGAGACTTGCCTACTGAATCTTAGCAGGCTTGAAAAGGCCAGTTTTCTACGATTAGAAACCCTGCTTAAATATCAGACTCAGATTGAAAAGCCTTGCCCATTGTTAATTTATTGTTAACTTGGGGTTAATTCAATATTAACACAGATAGCTGTCATGGCCAAAAAAGTATTTAAAGAGAAACAGCAATTCTTTTCATTTAAGCCCATTTGGGTAATAGCTAGCTTTATGCTCTTACTTGGCATTACCCTGCTTCGCCTTTACTATAGCCCCTCTTTTAAAGTACAAGTTCAAGATCTCTTCTTGGGAGCCATTGCCCTTATCCTATGTTTAGCTTTCATCTGGTTTTTAATGCACTTAAGCCTAAAAACCTCAATTAGTGAAAAGGGGATTGAGTATAAAATGATGCCTTTTCACCATAATAAGCGAATCATCCCTTGGGATGAAATTAGCTTTATCCGGATTGTGTCCATTCCTCGCATGGCTAGTTGGCAAAAATCCTATAACCATTACTTACTACAAAAGAAGTTCACCTTTTCAGGGCGCAATGGTATGAGTGTAGAAACCAGCTGGGGTGAAAGGATTTTTATTGGCTCTGGCAAAGTTGACGAATTGCAAAAGGCTCTTAAAAAAGCCATTAAGCACTATAAGCTAATGGAAGAGGGTAAAACGGATTTGCAGTAAGAGGCTTCTAAAAAGCTCTAAGAAATACTCGAGGTTAGAAACTGCCTACGAAACAGGCCTATTAAAAACCAGAGTGCAAAAAGCAATACTAAGAGATTGGGAAGATCATTTAGCCAAAAGGCTGAATTTGCCATTTCGGCATCCGGTCTTTTGTTTAGCAAATCCCAAGCGGCAAGCCAGCCAAAATGCAAGTAGAGGTAAGAAGCTGCAAACAATATTAACATACCTCCGGGCCTAGCCAATTTCGATAAGCGAGGCCGCCAAAGCTGAAATAGAAAAAGGGCCACCAGCAATAACATCAAAAGAGAAATTAAAAGCTCGAATCCCAAACTTTGCAGGCCATTAACTAAAACAAACATAAAATAGACTTTGGCCAGAATAGCGTACAGTCCAAGGATTGTCAATAGAAGTTTTAGCGATCGATACATTGGGAGCACATTAAGTTAAATCCCTGGCCACAAAACTCTTCCGATATACTTAAAGCCGTCGATGATGAAGATCACCTCATATCCCGAGCTTATGCTATTTAGCTTTAAATACAACCTTTCCCGATCTAATGATCGATACACTCCTACCATTTGAAACTTAGAACCAAAAGAATCACGCAATAAGGGATCATATAAGTCGGAATAAGCGGCCTTAGGAATAGCAATATTGTGATTATGGATCACACAAGTCAAGTCTACCAACTCGGTAGCTGGCGTATCAATATCATAGCTACCATAATAAACCAAACTATCAATCTTGTACAGTACCCTAACATCAGATTTCAAGGTTTCAAATTCGAGCAAATGCTCCTCAGGATTAAAGGCTCTATCCGCTAAGACAACAGATAAACCTTCTGCACTTAAGCTGATCACAGAATCATTTACCATTAAGTCCAGTTTCGGTGATTCCAAGCCAATGGAATCACAATCCATAGATACCTTATAAAATATAGAATAGGTTTCGATGCAACTTAGCTCCTCTTCGTAGCTTGGCCATAGGGAAGGATCAAAGTCGATTTTCCGGCTTTGTGCCTTCAACAAATTGGCCTGAAAAAGAACACAAAGGATACCTAGCAGCCCTGTCTTAATGGGGTAAACAAATCGTGCTTTTGACTTCATCATTGGGAACATCAAGATAAGACCTTAAAACAGTATCATTCTTAAAGTTCGGCTGAAATTCTATTCCCGCAAATGAGCAGCAAATTCCCTCAATGCCAAAACCTGCTTCTTCAAGGCTTCGTTTTGAATACATTTTGCGCTGACTCTAAAAAAGTCCTCAAAGCTTTGAGGACTTTCTAAATAGTATTCAGACACCTTATCCCCTTCCATTACAAAAATCAAAATAAACACATCCGAAGCTGATCCATAAATCTCCTTCATACTAGGTTCAGGTATTTCCTGCTCCAATAGTTTTCGCTTTATTGAATCGAATTCTGATCTAGAAATCGAATAAAAATATCGATTCTGTCCCGCATAAGTCTGCGTAGTTTCAATCAAGCTATCTGCGACAATTAGCTCGATCATAAAGCTTCTATCCTGAATCTTCGAATGTGGTCGTATTTCAATTTTCTGGCTATTAGCAGAAAAGCCCATAAAAGCGACAAAGCCCAGGAGCAAGCAGAACTTAGTATGAAAATTAATCAAGGACACTGTTACTTTTTTTTATCTAACAAATGTGCGCTCAAAATACAATGAAATCAGGGCTTCTCAGATGGTTTAAATTGATAGTTCTTGAACGAACTCCAGTCTTCCCAATACAATTTATTCCAGCCATCAAAATAGAGTGAATCGAGATAAACATCTACCTTATTTAAATCACATTTTTGCTCATTTAGGAGCACAGGACTTTTAGTGTCAAAAACTTCATATTCACTAATCTTGAAGATAGGAAATTCATCAAACAGCAATAGCAGTGTATCTGCATCTTTTGCGATAGCGAATGGATAGAAGTCTTCATTCCTTACATTAAAACACAAGCTTTCCTCATTCCAGTAGTTACAGGTCCTACACAAAAGGTTGGTATCCATAAAGACGGTCCAGCCCATAAAAGAGTAATGAGTCATACGCATATATTCATATGACTTCAATTCAGTTTTTTGAAGCATTTTAAAGATCAATATGTCACTTTCTTCCTTTGAATAATGCTGCAAAACAATAAAGGCAGATTCAGAACCGATGCTTTCACATATCTCTAAGCTGACAAATTCCTTTAGTAAGGAATCTACCTCTATCGCTTTAGAAGCCCCATAAGCATCTGGAGTCAGGCCCAGCAAAAACAGTACTAAAAGGAAGCTCACAGCCTGATCCCGTTTCATTCTTAATGATCAAATTCAAGTAATCTAAAGCCTTCTAGCACATTATAGCTAAGGCTCAAGGGGTTCTAAAAGGTATATCTTTTCAAGCTTTTCAGGAAGCAGACGATTGATCTGTTCAAATAAGCGGTTGGTGGATGGCAATCCGACATTATTTAGATAAACAAAGTTCAAAGTGTTTTGGTCCCGTAGCACCACCTTCCAAACAAATCCATCGATCATATTGGCATCATAATACATCTTTAAACCCTCCAATACTTTACGATGTTTTTCCAGCTCCAACAATTCATCCTCCGTGATATCGGAGCTATAGACCATGCCCTCATCAGTCCACACTTCAATGCGTCTGGATCTGATTATATAGGTAAGTCCCGTATCCATTTCCACTAGATTGATTTGCTGAATAACAATTTCCAGCGCCTCTCGTGAAGTTTTACTTTGGTGAAATGATCCGCAGCTGGTTAATATCAAACTGAACAGCAGAGAAAAGTTTACTATGATGTGCTTGGCCTTATTCATATTCCAATATTAGGCAAAGCCTTTATGGCCTTAGAGATTTAAGCTGGATATTAGTCCACATAAAGCTTCTGCTGCTCCCCATTTAGGTGCAATTGCTTGGCCCCAAATAAATCCATCAAAAAGGCAAGCTCCTCTGCATCTGGAGCTTTTTCATATTGAAGAAATAGGTAATCGGCACTCAATCTACCTCCATAAAAAAGCATTTCAAATATTCGACAATCCTTCTCTATCTCAATCTCCTTTAAATACAATTTCTCAATCTTAACATCATCCACAAAGGCCGTATAGGCCCAAAGATCAGCAAGGCTGGCCTCGGTTAAACATAGATTTTGAATGCTGTGATTAAAGAATAGAAGCTCAGGTAAAAAACTAATCATTTCGCCATTTAACTCCAAGGTTTCCAGCTGATCCATTTTCTCAAACAATGCTCCCGGTTGTTTTAAGTTCTTTGAAGGTTTCAAAAACCTTAAGCACTTTAGCCCTTTTGGAATAAGGGAATAATCAAAATTTGCAGGAAGCCTGAAGTCAATTGCCAGGATTCGGATATTGCTATCCGCGAAGCTTTCCAGCTCTGAAAGACTCTTAAGGCATATTGAATCCCCTTGAGCCAGGGTCGGAATTCTCAGCATTAAGCTAATGAATACTAAAGTAAAACCCGCTTTTCTTTTTCTTGATTGCATTGACGATTATAGTTTACCGTCTTGATTGGAGCCCTAATTTAATGGATTAGATCTACACCCTCCCTTTCCCTAGCAATTGGGAATAAACGAATCTCCGGGCCCAAGACGCAAAGCATCTATGTTCCCAATAAATACCCTTTTTTGCGCCACTTTTCCTTGAGCTTAATGGGCTCATAGTCCGGGCGTTCTTCGATAGGGACATAGTCCACCTTTAATTGCTTGCAATATTCTTCAATTGCGGGAAGGCCTAATACCTTTCTTCTTTGGGCCAAATTTGATTCATCGGCAATGGGATATAAAGTGAGCTTCTGCTGAGATAGACCTTCGCCCGAATTGGCCGATCGCCCTGCTTGTGTACCAAAGATTTGCAGCCCCTCTTTATTTACTAAGAAGCGATCTACCATAAGTGCGGCCTTGGCCTTATCCGCTTCACCAGCCATAGCAACCTCAATAAAAAGTGGCAAGCACTTCTTTAAAATCTTGGGAGGACTGTGTTGGATTAAAAAGAAGCAGGCCTCTCCAGCCTTTTCGCCTACCTCAGAATTTCGCGGCCAGCCCATTTGTTCGATTAGGTCCAACAAAGCATCCCTACGTTCTTCCCGATGTTCGCGGATCAGTTCCATCTGCGAGGCAGTGGGCGGCTGATCCATGGATTTTAATGGCAATAATTCCTGCTCTTCATCCAAATACCATGACCATATCTTATAGCCTATCTCGGCTTTGCCTGCGGTAGGGTATTGCTGCTGATATTGCCTCTGTAGCAATACATCCAATTCCGAAGCGTATTTGGCCTTAAGCTCCTTAAAGGCAGGATCATAATAAACCAGATCCCGACCCGCGCCCTTATCTATCGCTTTTTCCAATTGCTGAAATGCCTCTTCCAAGGAGCCTTTTTCCGCATCGGACCGCGCAGAAAGCAAATAAGCTGAAAAGGTATTGGTATCCTGCCCTGCCTCTGATTGAGCTGATGAAGCCGAGCTCGAAACCGCAATATCTTGTGCTCTTAGGTCAAGGTTTAGTCCACCGACTAAGAACAGTATTGCCCAGGCTTTAAGCGCCTCATTTCTCATCCTTCTCTTCATCTTTCTTAATGGGTTTACGTTCAAAGATCTTTTTAAGATTGTGGAAAAAGCGCTCGATCAATCTCAAATCATTGGTTTTTATCTCCAGCATGCCATTCATTTCCGGCCTTAGCTCGAGCTTATGAGCCGCCTTTACTTCAGGATAATTGAGTACCTCAACCACCACTCGATAACCCTCTTCTGTAGGCAGCTCACTCACGGTCTTGACCTTGCCTTTTAGTATCCCAAATTCTTGCCAATTGTAATTGTCTAATTTAAGATTCGCCTCCTGCCCTATTTGCACCTTACCATAATTCGAAGGAGGAATAAAGGCAGAAACATAGTACTGTTGATCTTCGGGGATGATCGCCAAGAGAGGCTCTCCTGCTAAAACGGTTCGTCCTTCGAAGAGATCGACCAAATAATTAATAGTTCCATCGGTATTTGCCAGGATAATATTCGATTGCTCCCAATTGGTCATTTCACTTTTCAGGGTAGCTAGGGCCTGATTTAACTCGATCAGAAGCTCTCGACGCTCCTTTTGCAGCTCATATTCCAATTCCGATAATTGCCGTTTATAATCCGCGGTAGTAACCTTATACTGACCTTTAGTTTGTTTTGCATTTTCCAAGGCCGAAAGCTTGCCTCGATAGGCGCTTTCCATATCCATGAAATCTACTTTCGAGTAAACTCCTTCTTTAAATAGCTTTTTGTCGGCCTTATGCTTTTGCTCTGCATTTCGCAATTCGTTCCTGGCAATTCTAACCTGAGTTTCGGCAATAGACACCAGGTTTTCGTAATTGCTGATCTGCTCCTTTAAATTCAGCAAACGCATACTATCTATGCTACGACTATTTAATTCCTGGATGGCCAAATAAGCAGAACTTAGTCGATTGAAGCTGGCTTGCAAAAGACCAAAATTTCGATTGGTATCAATATCCAGAATTAGGTTTTGGGCCAAGTCCGACTTATTAGATATCGAGTCAAATTGAATCAAGAAAGATTGTAAGTAAGAATATTCATCGGCCGACATCGGATTCTCAAAAGATAGCAGAGCATCACCCTTTTGAACCTTTTGGCCATCCACCACAAAAAGCTTGTTTAATCGACCATTCACCAAACTGGATTTCAGCACCACCGGGTTTTCAGCTTTTACCGTGGCCATGCCCGAAATTATATCCGGATAACGAACAAACCATGAGGCCAGTAAAACAAGAATTATAACGATAAAAACGGAAGTTACCCCCCACCTTAACAACCAATGTGGCGGCTTATTTATAATATCATTTACCACAAAAGAGCGCAGGGCTT
This sequence comes from Croceimicrobium hydrocarbonivorans, assembly GCF_014524565.1. NCBI lineage: Bacteria > Pseudomonadati > Bacteroidota > Flavobacteriia > Flavobacteriales > Owenweeksiaceae > Croceimicrobium > Croceimicrobium hydrocarbonivorans. The sequence continues at coordinate 1,616,336 of NZ_CP060139.1, forward strand.
GCTCCTCTAGCGAGCTTTTTTTCTCCTTCTGGATTTGATCTTTTACTTCTTCCACAATTTAATGTTTGGATCTATACCCCTAATTCAAGTTGGTTCTTCACCAATTCATAATAATGTCCACGCTTGGCACTGAGCTCTTCATGAGTACCCGATTCTACGATACGTCCTTCATCCAGGACTAAAATCTGATCTGCATTTTTTACGGTACTCAATCTATGGGCAATGATTACCGCCGTTCTTCCTTCGAAGAAATGATTCAAATTCTCAATAATCACCTTTTCATTGTTGGCATCCAAGGAAGAGGTAGCCTCATCAAAAAAGAGATAATCCGGATTTTTATAAACCGCCCTTGCAATTAGAATTCGCTGTTTTTGCCCCGTACTTAAACCCAAGCCTTCCGCTCCGATTACGGTGTTTAAGCCGCTGGGAAGCTGCTCTATCAGGGATTCAATATTGGCCACTTTAATCGAATGCAGAAGTCTGGCGGTATCCGGATAATCCACTCCCACCGCGATATTCCCGGCAATGGTATCCGAAAAGATAAAGCCCTCTTGCATTACTGATCCTACCTTATCCCGCCAATGCGAAGGCTCTATGGTTGAAAGGGCTAAAGCACCGACTCTGATCTTCCCGTTTTCGGGCTCATAGAATTTAAGCAGGAGCTTCATCAGCGTGGTTTTTCCACTGCCGCTGGTTCCCACAATAGCCGTTGTTTTCTTCGCCGGAATAGTGACTGAAATATCCTTAAGCACCAAAGCATTTCCCGCTCCGGTATAGCGAAAGGAAACTTGCTCCAGTTTTAAATCATCAATGCTGCCATTGAGATGCACGGCCATATCCTTTAAGTCATGTCCCTCATCTTCCTTAGCGTGAATCTCACTAAGGCGATCGAGAGAAATTCGTGCATCTTGTAATTGCTGGATAAATAGCACCAATTGGTTTAGAGGGGCATTCAGCTGACCAATGATATAGCTGATGGCCAGCATCATCCCCAGGCTTATTTCTCCGCGAATTACCAACATGGCCGATAGGAAGGTCATCACGATATTCTTCAACTCATTGATTAGTGCAGAGCCACTGCTTTGTGTTTGTTGAAGGGATAGGTTTTTGATGCTGATTTTGTACAAAGAGGCTTGTAAATTCTCCCATTTCCATCTTTTCTGACGCTCAGCATTATGCAGCTTAATTTCCTGCATGCCATTAATCAGCTCCATGATTACACTTTGGTTTTCACTTAGCTTCCCGAACTGTTGAAAATCGAGGTCTCTCCTGCGTTTAAGGAAGAGTAAAATCCAGCCCGCGTATAAGGCGCTACCTAATAAAAAGACTCCGGCAATCCACCAGTTATACCAAGCCAAAACCCCGCTAAAGATGACAAAGGTGAATACGGAAAACACAGTATTTAGGGAGGTGCCAGTAAGGAATTGCTCTATGCGTTTATGATCGCCTATTCGCTGCATCAGATCACCGGTCATCTTTACATCAAAGTAATTGATGGGCAGCTTCATGAGTTTGATGAAAAAGTCGGAAATGAGGGCGATATTGATACGTTGACTGATATGTAATAGAATCCAACCCCTTATTAATTCTACTGAGGTACGGCCCAGGAAAAGCATTAACTGAGCAATTAGAATAAGATAGATGAATTGGATATTCTGATTTTGAACCCCAACGTCTACAATACTTTGAGTAAGAAAAGGGAAGAAAAGCTGCAATAAGGAAACGGTTAGAAGGCTCAGGAAGAGCTGAACCACCAATTTCCGGTAGGGTCGCAAATAGCGAAATAAGAAAGCAAAGCCCCGCTTATCAGCTTCCAAATTATCGGGATCCGTTTGATCCTGATAAAACTCGGCTTTGGGCTCCACTAAAAGCGCTATCCCCTCTGGCTCGGTAGTACTGCCAGATTGCTGCCAGGCTGCGGTAAAATCCTCTCTATTTACTTTAATTAAACCGTGGGCGGGATCCGCAATATGAAAGACCAAGTCCCCATCTTTACCACTAATTTTATGCAGTACCACAAAGTGGTTTCTGTTCCAATGCAGGATTGCTGGAAAGGGAGCTTCTTCCTGCAATTTTTGCAAGGTGATTTTCACTCCCAGGGAGCGCAGGCCTATTTTTTCGGCCGCTTCACTTAAGCCCAATAAAGAGGACCCCATACGGGTAGTCTTGCAAAGTTTGATCAACTTTTGCAGGGGCATTGCTTTGCCATAGTATTCACTAATCATGGCCAGACACGCCGGGCCACAATCCTTTTCATCCCTTTGCCTGATTGGATTTAGGCCTTTTGCCATATACGCTGATTTAGGGCTGAAATTTTATCCTCATCCATACTGAACCCCTGCCCATTTGATTTCACCTCACATTCCTCCAATGACAAGAAGCCAGGTTCATCATTCCATTTACTGATATAAGGATTGTAATTGCAGGGACTGCTATGATACCATTGTTGATTGCCTCGATCTTTGGGCAGTCGATTGTCTACACACATGTATCTGAACTCACAGTCTTTGCAAATGTCAGTTTTCGATTTTGCCACCTGATCCAGAGAACCCATCCCCGCTAGAGTCAAAATTTCCTTCGGATTTTTAATGTCATTCAGATTGCCAAACACTGTGGTGCATTCAGGAGCATTTCTCAGCTCTCCTTTGGTATTGATATATAGCTTGCGATTAAAATAGCTATGATGAGATTGAGCTTCAATGAACAATTCGGAGTCCACTTGAAAGCTGTAGCGATTGACCAAACAGCGATTAGGATCGTAGAATAAGGGGCTTCGAGTTTGGATGTAAAAATGGGCTTTGCGCTCATCTAAATAATCCACGCCATCGGCCGGCGCATCATGCGCTATAAACATGGATATCCGAGGATTATCATAGAGTAAATCCTTCAAAAAGGGCAGATCAATGACTTCTGAAAAAGGAAAGGCCACTTCCAGAGACCTTAGTGGGGAGCCTTCAAATGCCTGAATGGTTTTTCTCAATTCGGATCTTAGATTTCCCTCCGAAAAACGGAGATGCAAAGCTTTAACATTAAGCTCCTTTACCCAATCTACAAGCGTGGAAAGTTGTTCTCCCTCAACATCCCAAATTAAATTAGTGATATGGCTGGGTGACTGCCAATCCAGATTGAGGGGCGGAAAGAAGTCTGGGGTTTCTGTCCAAAAACCAAACTCCTTCTCCATCATAAACTGAAAATACTCAAGGGGGTAAATCCCTTTAGGTTGAAGAGATTCCTCGATTTCCTCTTTGGATTTCGACTCGCAAAATTCCAAAAAGCCAATAAAACTATTGGGGATTATAAAATGAGCTTTGCGCCCTAAATCGTACAATATCGCTCGATTGTAGCCCTTTACCGGAAAGACATGCGCAAAGCGTTTAAAACGAGCGACACTCATCTATTTAAAATAATCGGTTTGTAAAAGGACTTTAGCTGATAGGAATCCGTTTGATGCAAATCTGAGGATGCCCACTTACCGTAAGCGCTATAGCTTGGTTCTTGCAGATTTCGATAGGCAGGGCTAATATGCTCTTCAAAAATTTTAAAATCTTTCACTAGTATAGATTATTGGCAGCAATGAATTCGGCGAGTTCCTTTTCTAAATGATAATTACAGGGATTCGAAACCATTCCGAATTGCCCTTGAGGATTGACCTCAAAAAAGATGAAATTGTTGTTGGGATCGACCGCAAAATCCAATGAGCCCCAATTGAGATCGCAGGCTTTCATGAAGCTTCTAATTCGATTCTCCATCTCCTTGGGCAGCTGAAAGGGAATCGATCGATTGCGATTTTTAAGATTGTAGTTTCGAAAGTCCACCTTCGTTTGCTCGGAAGACTGACTAAATATGGCCATTGACCAACATTTCCCATTGAGGTAAAAGGTCCTGATTTCGTATTGTTTCTCTACCATTTTTTGGAAGAGGCCAAAATGAAATACTTCGGGAAGCTTCTCTACTTCCTCGAGGCTAATGGCTCGGGTATAAGATAGTCTGGGCTTCTGCTTTCCCTCGGGATCATAATAGGTATAGGGAAATGCCAAGGGCTTGGTAATCACCGAACCCTCTTTCTCTATAAATGCCTGTACATCCTTTCGATTATTGCTAATCAGACTTTCTGGAATCTGCAGGCCATGTTGAACAGCGTAGTATAACTGACGTGGCTTTTCTACCGCTCTATACAGACTTGGAATTTGACTTCGCAGGGCCTCCAAATCATAAATCGCCATGAGATCTCCCTCGAGATTTTTCTCAAGACCTGGCAAGTCGGGATTGGGTTCAAACCTGGCTTTAGACCAATTGCGCAACCAATAGGTATCTTTTCGCTCTCCGGCTCTGCTTTGGCTCTCAATGTTGTAGGTTCTGGAAATCACTGCCTCGCCTGTTAGCGCTATGCTTTCCGGAAACACTCTTTTAAATGGTATATCAGAAAAGTGCAGCCAGTCTAATACGCGATCTACACTTCCTTCATCTCTCCTTGAATATATTGTAACCATCTCCCCCTATTCTATTACTAAGACATTCGCATATACTATGGGATTTGCCACTAAAAAATCTTTGCGTTCTTTCAATCTGCGCCAACCCTCAAAATCACCGGGTCTTTGATACCAGCCTAAATAGTCTTCGAACTTGCAATGGTGCTCTGCCAAACAAAAATGATTGATGGGTTCTAATCGGCGCCGGCCCAGATTCGAAAAGGACTCCAACTCCGGAGTCTGTTCTGGTAGCCATTCAATAACGGCATAAAGCCCTTTGGAACTAAAGGGAATCCGCAATGAGTCTAGATCAAAATAGAGCCATCCCCCTTGATCTTGGCTCAAAGCCTTAATCTCCGATCCGGCAATTATCTTCCCCGGCCTTTGGTCTGAAGCATCGGAGACCTCGCAAAAGAAAATTCGGAAGGGATGCTCTCCTTTCGAGCTTTCGCTGATTAATAATCCGAAGCGCCAGAGAATCCCTTGCTTCACATCCTCATCGGGCTCCAGCAAAACAGCCGATCTATTGCCGGGCCTCCTGCATATATAAATGTCCTCAGACTTACGATAGGTTCCGGTTTCAAAATATTCAGCTTCTTGAGGATCAATCGGCATCACGGTAACCTCATTAAGATACATAGGATCCGGCTCGAGAAAAATGGTATCCAGGGCTTCCGAAAATACCAGGGGAAAATTCTTAGTGCTGTAGCCCATGCAACTCACACTAATTTGGGTCCCGATCGGAAAACCCCTCTTAATGATGAAACGCCCTTGAACATCTGTGGCACTAAAGTAAAAAGTGCTATCTCCTTGGTAAACGCGCACATTCACATAGGGCAAACTCTCATTGGTACTCTTATCCAATACAATTGCCTGATAGGAATGGGACTGTGAAGACAGTTCCAAAGGAATTCCTAAGAGCAGAAGTAGTGAAAGGATAAGAAGAAGGAATTTGCGCATAGAAAATTTGAAAAAAGAAAATGAGACTACCTAAAAAAGATAGCCTCATCCTAATAACTAACTGTAATAACTAGTCTTGTTCCGCTCTGGTATCGGTTGTAGCATGTAAACCAAACCAATTATAGCGTTGATAATAAGTATACCCATAAGGGTCTTCTACACCATCAATTACTTTCCACTTACTCCAGGCTCCCCCTTCAAGGGCCATCATTTCTTCAGCGGATAATGAATTGAATTTGTTACTGTTTAAAGATTCCATACTGTTATTTTATTTCAAATGATTAATAAGAATTTGAACTCAACCTAAGCCTAGGTATGATCTACTTCTTGTTTGTAATCATCGCCAAAAAAACGTCGAATACCAGAGTCTTGGTAATACATTACTGCGGTATTACCATCTGCATCTGAAACGTGCCATTGGTACACCCATTTTCCTCCGTTTAGAGATTCCATAGCCTCTGGGCTAAGTGCCTCAAATTTCTTAGAATTTAATGCTTCCATTTAAAACTAAAATTATTAATTCCGCCTACTCTATACTGCTTTTCGGCAAACGCCTTACAAATAAAAGAGAGCAGAAGGACACTATTTGTCCGCCTAAATTAGGATTTAATTACACATTAAACACTTAAGCAATAACTTTTCCTTTTGCGGCACCATTTTATATTATAGCCCGACTCACGCAAATGAGCTATCATTCTGTTAATAGTTTTTGTGGAGCATTCATACTTTTCCGACATGCCCACAGGAGTTACAACAGCCTCTTTTTCAAGTAATTCAACTATATACGACAGTCTACTTTGGTAGGTTATATAATCCATAAATCAATGGGTCTTTGAGCACTATCTTTAGGATGTAAAAAATTTTCAGAAGGCATTTGAAAATTTTACTGAATTAATACAATAGCCATAAAAATCATACAAATTAAATAGTATTCCACATTTAAATAATGATGGACACATTCTTTAAATTGAGACTATAAGACAATTTATCTCAAGCGTAAAGCTAAAAGATTGTAAATGAATTAGAAGTCTTTTAAATTTTACTAAAGCTGAATTCAGAAGTACAATGGAAATTATCCGCAATTCGGAATAGGAGGTGGAGCAGCCCAAAAAGGCCTAGAATTCATTTTCAATCTATGATAATTGAAAAGACTCCAACTACTAACTGAAAGATAAAAAGCTGAGAAATAAGCCCTAAGGACAGGGCAAATAGAACGAAAGAATAGAGTACGGCTGTGTTTCATCGCACATTATTATTAATCTTTCTTCCCTTGGAATTAAAACTATGAAAATATTTTAATCCGGCCCTGAATCCAGCAAGAATATTTAAATCCAAGTCAATATTTCACCTTATGAAGACAATATTGGACAAGCATCAGATCCTCTTTATTAAGCCTTTAATGTTGGTGACTGACATCGGAAGAAATAAGTAGCCTTAAAAGTGCTTGCTAAAAAAACTCAGCTATCTAGAGTAAAACCAAAAAATGTGATATATGCTCCCAATACATAAACCACAGTCAGCAAAGGAATTAAAAACCTGTTTGCCTTAGTGTTTCGATAAGGCGAATACTCCTTGCCATTTTTTGTTGTTGTGCTTATGTAGATGGAAATAAGTAGGGCAAGTAAAAAAACGACGCCAACTTTTGGCCTATCCAATAGAGGCCTATCCATAAAGTGCTTTGCAATACCCTTATAGATTGATAAAAACCAAAAGGTGGTGGCCATTGTAAATAAAGAAGATGAACCTAGAATTTTTGCCGACTCCGAATCCGCTGTAAAAGGCTCGATCAAAATATGAAACCGCCAATAAATGGCACGAAGAATTTTTACCATCAATTGAAACACTAGTAGCTTTAATAGAATTCTACTATTAGGCCCTCCCTTATTCTTACTCTTCTGGATATCATTAGAATACACCCACTTTACAAAGCCGCTACATTTGCATAAGCTAAAACCCCTAAGTTAAAGATTAGGCCACTCCACGCAAATCCCCTGAAACTGGTTCAAGGGGGTAGATAAAGTCATACATCACTCTATGCATTCGCATTTTCGGCCTTGCAGTACAAAAACGCCATTCTCTATTCTGTAATAACATTTAATACTCTGATAAATACTATTTGGCAATTCAGTAGAAGACTCATTAAACTCTGGATCAAAAACACCAATTACTTTTTGGCTAACACATGTATCCGTTTCTAAAATTTGCAAGAAAAGTTCCCTTTCATTTTCACGGATAAAAACCATGACACCATCAACTTTTGTTACTCCATAGTAATTGCGCCCTACATTTCCCCATGTGAACAAGGGGGCAATTTCTAGGGCAATGTTTGTATCAATTTGGGTACTGTTTTTAAAGCTAGAAGTATACACTGTAAAGGAAAGCACGACGCTATCATTCAAACAAGCACTCAATTCCCTTAGCTGCTCTCCCAAAAATCCATCTAATGATTTATCTGTTATTGAATAATTTGAATAACAGATAAGCTCAGAATCCTTCTGACTTAAACAAGTAATGGGAATTATTAATAGCAATATGTGAAAGTACCTCATCTTAAACCGCTTAATTTAATAATGTAAGCTCACATTTGTAGACCTAAGAGCATTGCCCAAGGTTCTTAGCCTTAGAACATGGCACCTACAGGGAATACCATTCTCCTTAAAAATACCTAAACACTTACAGGGCATTCCCTGCTATTTTTACTCTCAAACTCATTCCATTGAAGGAAATACTCCCACATTTCTACTGGTATTACAAGCTGTTAACTCCGTGATCATTATGCCTCCACTCACATGAACATTTATCCAATCCGAATCCATTGGTATGGAACCTGTAAGTCCCCCATTATTCCAACAGGTCTAAATTATCGATTTTAGGCAATAAGCCTTTGTTTAAATTCTCTTGGAGACATGTCTCCAAGAGAAGAATGCGGATGGTTTTGATTGTAGTCTTCCATCCAATGATTGATTAACTCTTGCATCTGCGTCTTCGTTTCAAAGAGATAAGCGTTGAGCACGTCTTCTCTCAGGGTGCGGTTAAAGCGTTCACAAAAGCCATTCTGCATAGGTTTTCCTTTCTGTATTCTTAAGTGTTTTATCTGATGTCGTTTGCAAAACTTTTGAAAGGCTTCTGCCATAAACTCTGTTCCGTTATCAGTTCTTATGGTAAATGGCTTACCGTGCCACTCTATTAGCTGCTCAAATTGCTCTACTACATGTTCGGAAGGGAAACTGCTGGATACCTTGCAAGCCAAAGCTTCGCGGTTGTAGTCGTCAATAATGTTGAGCACACGCATTTTCACACCATTCTCTAAGCGGTCCTGCATGAAGTCGGCACTCCAACATAGGTTAGGAGCTAAAGGCTGCAGCAACACCTCTTTGTCAGGGTTAGGAATACGTCGCTTCCATTTCCTCTTGCGCTTGTTCATCCCCAGTTTGATGTACACCCTGCGGATACGTTTCTTGTTCCAGGCATAACCCTCTTTACGAATACGCTTGGTATAAAATGGGCAGCCACGCGCAGGATAATGCTCCGCGTACCAGCGTAGCTTTTCCTCTACCTCCTTATCGTCTCGCTTGGATATATAGTAATATCCAGAGCGCTCAAGGCTAATGATTTTACAGGCCCTGGCAGTACTGACAGCGTAATCCGCTTTAATCTGCTTTGCTAAAAACCTCTTCTGACAGAGCCCTAGAGCTTTTTTTCCACCACATCCTTAAGGATCCTGTGGTCTAAGCTCAAATCCGCATACATCTGCTTTAGCTTCGTGTTTTCTCGCTCTAACTCCTTGTACTTGCGTAGCATTGCTGAATCCATGCCCCCGTACTTCTTGCGCCAGATATAAAAAGTATTGGCGCTTATACCTAACTCCTTGCAGATATCCTGTACTTTCTTACCAGCCTCATGCTCCTTTAAAGCCTGGCTGATCTGGCTTTCACTAAATCTTGATTTTTTCATAGTCAACAGTTTAAATTTACACACTTTTAAACTGTTGGATTTTTTGGGGGACTTACAAAGTAGATCAGCTACGGACCGAGGAAAGGAACACCGGTATCAGGGTTGTTTCTGCACTGCTCAGGGATTAATAAGACAGCCGGCTTACGCCACAAAAAAAAACCCGGCACAGTGGCTGGGCTGTTCTAAGGTAATTACACAAGCCGGACACTCGAACAATCAGGGGGCAACCTATTTGCAGAGTTCGTTAAACAAATCAGGGCTATATTTAGACTTTCGGTATTCATCAGGAATATTATGAAACCACTTGGGTTTACATATAATAGGATATAAAGGGAATATATCATCTTTCATACTCAATATCTTCATTCCATTTGGTGTGGAAAGGGATCGATATTCATATAGTAAATATGTGCTATCCTTTAAATCATCCTTATATTCAAAAGGTATAATAAATGACGTATCCATTTTAGAACAGATAGTACTTCCTAAACCATAGTCATAATCACAATCAAGGGATAATACCATAACAATGGTGTCCTTGGTCATTACATTAACACCTCTATATCCCACAAAAGTGTTTGTACTACTATCCACTTCAAATATGGAATAACAAAATGAGGAGTCTTTCTGAGCCCAACCTACAACAGAAATACTTAAATTAATCAATACTAAAATGTTTCTTATCGTCATCGCCCTGTTCTTACGTCAATTGTCTTACCCTTTATCACCCTCTTATAGGTTTGTGGACTATCATAATCTTCCCACCTAACTTTATCCCATTCGATTGCTTGATTATGAGAAGGAGTATATAATCTATCAAAGAATTCCTTTTGCCGATTGGTGCCGAGGACATCTTTTAAAAATAATAAATCACCTCTTTGGACTCCACTCCAAGCTTCCAAGAGCTCATGGGTTATGGAAACACCGGACGATCTTCCTCCTGCAGACTCAATATTTCGAGTATGAGTTACATTAACGAGTTGGATTGAAGTTGGTTTCCCATTTTTACCCTCATCAAATCCTCCCATAAATACCCCACCATCAATGGCATAATTCTTCCCATTTGTCTGCATATCATCTTTATCATTGGCGTAAATAATTGTATTGCAATCATCTGAATTAATTGATGCTAAGAGTTCCTTATCAGCATCAGTCACTGCCTCTCCTGACGCTGATAGTCGGCCTGATTTTTCATCCCGAGTTATTGTCAGATCACTTGACTTATTTAAGTCATCAACCAACATCTGAGCTTGATCCCCAAACACATATGTTGAGTCCCCGCCCGGATCAATCATATTGATGGGATTGTTCATCATGACAGAATATGGCGTAACTGAAGGGAAGGCATAGGCTTTAGGGTCAACCGATAACCACATGGAGATATGTGGATCCATATACCTCGCCCCATAATAGAAGTTACCAGTTTCTTCATCCCATTCCTTACCGTTAAACCTAAATCGACTACTAAAAGTAGTTGTACTAAGAGCCATCTGATTCTGTAGATTCCCCCCCCAAATAGTATTTAAGAAAAACTGACACGGGTCCCCACTCATATCAGTCACAAACTCTACGCTACCTAGGTAGTCTGGATGATAAAAGTACATAGTGGGTATAGCCGAGCAATTCACTCCGCTTAAGGAAGCCCAATAAGTGCTTTGAGCGCAAGCACAGGAATCATTAACAAGCGAGGATAAATACGGATTCTCAATTTCAGCTTCTGTCCCATCACATCCATTAAATAAAATTCCTTCTCCCAAAGATACGGGCGCCAAAATCTGCTCCCAATCCAAATCTACATCCTCTCCGTAAAGACAATCTAAACTTGCTTCAATATCAACAATTATCGCATCCGTACTTAAACTCATATTACCTTCCTCATAGCCTATGCCTGGCACGAAACCAGTGGTATCATCCCGGTGACTTAAGGCAGAGGCGATGCGTTGGCTGGCCATGTAATAATGCTTACAGAATGATTTGAATTCCTCTATTAACTAAATACTTTACGATATAAAACTGCGAAAGCACATTACTAAGTATCGCTATCACAAAAGGCCATATTAATAGGGCTAAAGCCTCCTTGTGTCCCAAATTATCCTTTAACAAATTACCCAAAAGTACCAAGGCCGAGTTGGAATGAGCAATCATTACAATATCTAAGCGCTTTAAAGCATACTCAGCTCGCTGCTGGCTTAAATCACGATAAGACTTAAGGTCTTCGGTGTAGGGGCTATCTTCTAAAGGCTTGCTGATAATTCAGGAATAAACGGTTAGTGAGAATCAAATTACGCAATTTAAGCTGTTGGATTTTTAGGGGGACTTACAAAGTAGATCAGCTACGGACCGAGGAAAGGAACACTGTTATCAAAGTGGTTTCCGCGCTGCTCAGGGACTACAAGACAAGGCAGGCCTACGCCCCATAAAAAACCCGGCTCTGTGGCCGGGAGATTTCTTCCTTTATCCAGTTACGTCAGTTCTAATCAAAGTACCATTCAAATAAGGATAGGGGATCTATCATTATCAGTAAAACAAAAACTACATAAATCAACAAGACACCAATAGCATTTTTTGTTAGCTGTCTCGTCTTGAGAAGTTTATCCATTAGCAAAGACCCTGTCCAAATAATTAAGGAAACAAAGGTTATAGAGATTCCTACATTAATCAGATAATGATGAACCCCAAAACCTAAGTCTTTCGGGTCTGGGTTGTAAGGGCTTGGAATATATCCCAATTTTAGAGATGCTCTCACTACATAAGTAACGAATGTTAGAATTGTCACAATGGGAATTAGAGCAAATACCATCTTATATTTTCTAATATATAGTATCATTTTTTCTTGACGTTTATCTTGGTATTATCTAATTCACTCCAGTTTTCGGCTGGCCGCGACATCCACTCATCCGGCATAGGTCCCTGTATCCACCAAGTTCCACCATAGTAGGTAGTTTCGACATTACCGTTTTTATCAACCTTGACTGTTCCTCCATCCAAAACTTTGAAAACCTGTGTTTTAGGATTAGGGAATTTTTTGGTTTTTAGACCATCAATAGGCACATAGCTCTGTTTTCCTGCTCCTACTCTGACAGAGCTATTATCTTCTTTATCACCTACTGCATTATCAGGCTTATAATAAACATCTGCATCACTATCATTTTGTATTGTAGGTGTGATTTTTTCACCTCCATTTTTCTCTACTTTATCCCAGTCACCGTCCGAAATACTAATTCCTCCGTCTTGGGTATATTCATTCAGCTTAGTTCCTCCCATGTCAAGGTATTCCTGGTCGCTACAGTTCGGGTCATAAGTCTGACCCTCCTTCATTACAATAGCATCTCCCTTCCATCCATCAGCTGATGGCCCTAAAAGCTCTCCATCCGTCCCAAAGACTGGGCCCCGGCCATCAGGATCTGTCAACATTATCGGATTATTCTCTACGAAGTTGTAAGGTGTTACATGCGGGTATCTATGCGCCAAGGGATCCACACTCAACCAAACACTAATCTTTGGATCGTAATAACGGGCCCCATAATAGAAGTTCCCGGTCTCATCATCCCATTCCTTGCCGTTAAAGCGGAAGCGACTGGAGAAAGAGCGATAATTGAAAGCCATCTGATTTTGCAGGTTTTCTCCCCATATAGTATTATAGAAAAACTGATATGCCTCACCCCGCATATCCGTAATAAACTCCACAGAACCTAAATAATCAGGATGGTACCAATACATAACCGCTATTTCCGAGCAATCAATATTTCCTGCCTCTTGAGCTACAAATGTACTTTGCTCGCATGCACAAATAGTTGGATCTAGATCGTCTTCACAATATACCGCCAAGGTAACCCCATCCGTTAAACTAGGTTGTGCTAACATGACCTCCCAGTCCAACTCCACCGACACATCATATAAACAGTCCATAGTTGCCTGCATATCCTCTATTACAGCGTCAGTAGCAAGGCTCATATTCCCTCCTTCGTAGCCAAGACCAGGTACAAAGCCAGCCGAGTCCACCAAATGACTTAGAGCAGAGGAAATACGTTGATCGCCCATATAATAGTGCTTACTAATTAATACCGCTTCCTCATAATGAGAGGCAATAAAATAAGGATTCACATATACAGTTGGGCTTTCCAGGCTTAAGACCGTCTGACCCTGGCTATTCGTATTTACCAGGCTACCGGTAATGATCGTTTTTAGCACTCTTTCACCTGCTACATCATAAACATAATGAGCTAAATCTGCATGATCATTATCTCCTTTCTTAACTCCTCTCAAAGTTTGATGCTCATTCCAACAGAAGTCCTCCACTAAATTAGTCCCAGTGCCTCCAGTTTCCGCTTTTTGAACAATACTTCCGGCGTTATTGTATGTAAATTCAAAACCTTTGCCAGCGCTATTGGTTATTTCTTTAATCTTATGATCACCTGGAGTCTGAAGATAGGAATAGGTATAGTTATAATTAGATATTCCCCCTGAACCATCTGCTAAAGCCTTAGAGGCCAATCTCCCCACGGACTTGTATTCCATACTCTGAACGATGTTGTGTACTGGAGTAATGCTCCCTCCATTGACAACATCAAACTTCTGATGAACGGAAGTAATTTGATTTAAGCCATCATAAGAAATGTCATCAAAACTATAATGTCCACCCAGTGAGTTTCCATTAACCAAGACATTATCTGCGGTATTTTCGATACTTGCGATATTCCCTCTCAAGTCATAAGCAAAGCTTTTATTCAGCAATTGACCACTATTTGATTCCAATTGCACATTGCTTAATCGACGAACATTGTCTATTTCAAGATGGGTAGTTGTTCCATTAGCATAATTGATATACTCCCGATTGCCTAGACCGTCATACAAGATTTCATCCAAGATGGAATAGGAACTGGTCATCCCCGGTAAGGTCCCGCTCATGGCTGTTAGGTTGGCACATTGATCATAAGTATAGTTAACTTGCTCACCATCCGGATAAATCATTTCAAGGATACGCCCCCAACTATCAAAACTAAATTGAGTGGTGAATTTGCGATCACCTGCGGTTGGGACCTGAATTAACTTTCGCTCAAAAACAACATTGCCTAATAAATCATATTTAAATCGATCCTCTTTGAAACCGTTGCCTTGTTCGATCTTAACAATTCTGCCAGCTCCATTCTTCCCATCTCCTTTGCTACCATAGGTGTAGATCACATCATTAAGATCTCCGGTTTGAGGATAATTAACAGTCAAAAGCCTTCCTTTGAAATAGGTTCTAGTGATACCCAAAGATCCTGTTCCGGGAGTTTCTGTTTTAAGAAGGTTTCCGGATAAATCGTAAGTAAAGGTAGAAAGACCTCTATCTGGATGGTTTTCTTGAGTTAATCTCCCAAAGTTATCATAGCTGTAGGTAGTGGATAAACCCACTTCGTTGGTCGTAGAATTTAGCTCCCCCAAATTGCTATAATCAAAATATGTCAACTCTGGTATGGTAGTCCCGCCCCCTCTAAAGGCGGCTTGCATCACCTGAAATCCTCTTGCGTCTGTAAATACCTGCTTATGCATATCTGGTATTGAAGCATAACCCAGCACTTTGGATTCAGTGACCATAAGGTTAGTGCCTTCACCAAAAGCATCCACAGATTGATAATAATTAAACTCTGTTTGGATGGGATTTGTTGCTGTGGGATAAGTAGTGGTTTTCTTAACCCTGCCTAATAGGTCATACAGCATGGTTTGATTCCGTGCAGCAAGTCCAGTGTGAACTTTGTTTGATGTTTGTTCAACAACATTCAACTCTTTAAAATCAGGCAATATGGCTGCCTCTTCTAAGAAACTCCAGCGAGAAAATCTAGCCCAGCCCATTTTATCTGTATTGCTAAATCCAGTTACCTCCCTTTCCACTTCAAAATTCCCTGGTCCGGAGTTACCAGAACGCTCATTTCTTGCCTGAACCACGTTCCCAAAGCCATCCACGAATATTGCGGTTCGTAAAGGATTAATTAAAGCCGAACTACTTAAGCTTGGCACGGCACTGGCCGGATTGACCGCCGGATTAGTTAATCCAGCATAGTTTGAAGCCGGAGCATTAACATTCCTGTAAGTTATGGCCACTGGGACTTTCTTAAGGGGATTGTTAGAGGTGGGAATATACCCCCCCAATTCATACTCAAAAGTTAGAGTTGCGTAGGATGCCCCGTTCTCCAATTTGGCATAATACTCCCTAGGCGCCCAAACTTCTCTTAGTCTAAAAAGTGGATCATATACATAGTGCAATGGGTATCCATTTAAATCAATGGACCGCAGTAGATTTCCATTCTTCAAATCATAAGCATAATAGGCTTTTTCATTGAATTGATTTTCAACCTCTACCACATAAGTTTTTACATCTGAATCGTAGCTTAAATTTATTTCCGCTCTCTGTGAGTTTGCATCTAAGGGTCCTAATAATTGAATTACATTACCATAATTATCGAAGCTTAAATTTGTCACAGCTTCAGAACCCCCGGCTAATTTTTGCTTCATCTCGGACGGTGTTCCTTTACCGGAAACTAATGCACTCACCTCACTATGTCTTGACACTGAATTTGAAGTTGACCCTTCATAGATTTCATGTTCTTTCAGAACATTAACCGCATCACTCAAATTAATGCCTACCTGTGGTTCAAAGTAATCCATAAGAGCAATTAGATCGGCACTGTATGAGACATTGTAATTATCTTCTTGAATGAAGATCATATCATGAATTGGCTTTTTAAAGTCGATTGTAACTGCTGGTTCACGTCCTTCGCCAGTAAACATGGGTCCTCCACAATCTGGAACTCTCGGATCCCAATACGATTCAATTATGATTGTGTCAACCAGATACCCGGGTTCTGTAGTATAATTAACTTCAAAAGCAAGAGCATTCGGAATATTAAGACTCGTAAGGGTTACCGTTTGAAAATCAGTGGTACTATTATCAATAAGATCCTGAATTAAAACATCGAAGGATCTTGTTTCGTAATAATGGTGATGAATAGTATCCACCACCGAAGTACTAACCGTTGTACTTGTACTAGCTTCTCCTTTTTCATAGCGAGTGATATTGAAATACTTATCATACTCTGCACTAAACTGAGAACTCTGGTGAAAAAATGAAAGAGGCGCTGGAGTAGTTGTAAACACATCAATGGAATCCATTATTGGTCTTACGACTGTTTGTTCATTCACAATCGCTGGGAATAATGTGTTCATTTCTCCCAATTCGCCCCAAGTTACCGGACTACTAGTTTCGGTTTCATTAAAATCCAAAACCTGATCCACCAAATAATACTCTATCGTATTATGCTTATGGCTAATCATTTTTCGATACTCATCAGTTTTTAGATAGGTATCTGAACTGTAGGTGCGGTGCTCCAATTGGTACGAAACCTGAAAATTTAATAAATGAATTTCATCTTTTAAGGTACCATGTTTATACTCATATCGCTTGCGACCTTCAAAATCCGGATCTGCAAATGGCTCATACAACATAACTTGAGAATAAAAACGATGTACTAAATACAGATCCTCTGGACTTGGACCAAAAGGCACATGAATGTACTCTTGAGGGAAACTCAAGTTTTCATAATCACTAGCTACAGCTAATTCATACTCAAATTTAGGTTGAATCACTTCTAGTCTTGAAAAACCTAAAAAGTCGCGTTCCCTTCTGCTCTTAAAGCCACCATCATAAACATACTCATAGGTACGCACATCTACTCCATCAACATCTTCCCCATTTACCTCGGCATGTAAACCATCATCTACCGTTAGAGTTTTCATAACCCACTTACCCATTGGCATATCCCAAAAAACTAATTGATTATCGGAGCTGCGATGCGTTTTCACTTTAGGCTCGTGATATCCAACCTTATTTCCTACCAGCTCATAGTCAATTGTAAAGGTCCCACCTAAAAAATTGGTCACCGATTTAAGTCGATTACCTTTTCCTACTTTATTATAATACACGGCTAATTGGTCACTTCCTTCATTGAGGACAAAGTCAGGAGCACCATCTCCATTCATGTCCATAAACGCAGCTTGTGTTGAACTAAATGAAATATTCGGACTGGCCTCAACATTTACATTTATTTTAACTGGTCCAGGGATTGTTACCACGGGTGCCGCAAAACTTGCCGAAATACCGGTGGTAACCGCCTCGTTCATTGGTTCTTCTAATGTTGGATCAGGATTAATTGCATAGCTTGAAAAACCAGAACCGGTATTGAGTTCAAAAGCGATGATATCTCCAGAGGCGGAATAGACTAGCTTATCTGGCAAGCCATCTTTGGTAATGTCCAAATACTCAATCTTGGCATAATTCAGCACCCGATTTACATTGACACCAACTTTAAAAGATTCGCTTAATACGTTTGCAGACTTATCCATAACATCCAAGCCACTGCTAAGGTTAACGGACATTTGTTGCTGCTCATGATTAACCAATGATGACATGGAGGAATATGCCGCCATAGAATAACCCAGATTGAGACTTACTTGTTGGTTTGTTCCACCAAAATCTTTGACTTTATCTACAAGACCATCTCCATTAATATCCTGCCAGCTTATTTTGGTTTCAGAATTTGTTGTATTAAAAGCACCACCAAGGGCAAGCGTGGAAACTGGTGTTTTATCCTCAATTGTTACAAACGGTATTCGCTGATTTAGAAATGAACCAGAAGAAATGGAAACTGCATTGGAGGAACTTACATTTTGCCCTTTGAACCCTCCCGTATAGGTTATAGCTGAACTTTTTAAACCACCTAATGAGTTTGTTATCCTGGCCTCTAAACTGGCATCCCCTCCCCAAAGATCCGGATATCCGTCACCATTTATATCCATCAATTGTCTAGTAGGCTCTGAATAATACTGGCTTCCCGAAGATAATTGGCTATTAGTATAAGAAGTTCCATAGTTCGTTCGAGCTATGGGTACTCCAAATCCACCTCCAAAATTATAGGCTTGGGAATAGGATTCACTTCTTTGTTTAATACCATAAGCAATATCAGTTCCACTTGGAGGGCTCTGGCTAGGTCCTAAATCTAAGTCTGGCTCCAAATACTTACCCGGAGCCTGTACTCCTTGCTTTCCAAAAAAGCCTAAATGAGATTCAGCAACTGAATAGCGATCTAGAGAATGAGGTGTGTAGGGGCTATAATTCCTTGTATAATCTCTTAAGCCAGCTCCATACTCTCCCCTAAAGGGTGAAGCAGGCAGGAATAATAAGTCTTCTATACCAGGAAACTGACTAGAAAGACCTTCAACATCCTCACCCTTTCTGGGTGGGTCATCATTGAAATAATTTACACTTGATGCCAAATCCTCAGTTGGGATTTTAATATCGGCTTTTCTAATAAATTTGGTCAAATCCGGTTCACTCCAGCCAAAATATCCCCAATGCTGCATTTTATCTCCCAGCAAGCTCACGTTTTGGGCATAGATACTCGGAAAAACATCTCGCAATCTCAAAGCGGATAATTTTCCCAAATCGATAATTTCATAATCCCGAACTAGTTGTGGCCAATATTCTGCCAAGTTTTGATCGGTAGAATAAACCTCTAAGTACAACTCTTTTCCATCAATCTCACTACCGGTAAAACGATAAGTTCCACTAGGACTAGGACTTGCATATCGATTAGCAATTGTTCCTAATAAAGTTCCATCTTTATCTAAGGCATATACAGCATAGGATTGATCGACATTAAAACGAACGGCCATTTTCGCTATAAGGGTTTCATCAATCTTCTGAACTACATAAACAGTTTTGTAGTTGTCATATCCGTAGCTAGAGTAAGCATTGAGCTCTTCCGAAGAATAGAATTGAGTATAATCCACATTGGCTAAAACTGGCCAAATTCTATACTTTGACCCTGGGTTTACAGTAAGAGTAAATGGATCATTGTGATCCACTATTCGGTTAAATACCCCATAATCCACTACTGGATAACGAACTGGATTTCCAGGAGGACCATTCAAACAAGATTCCATGTCAATTTCAACCTTTGGCCTCCAGTCAATGCTCTGCCAATTAACGGTAGAAGTACTTTTAACTTTAAAGCTTAGGAATGTTTCGTAGTTATCCGTAACAGAACCAGGTAACATATCTTCTATACTCCCATAGCTATCAAAGAAACTTGCATTTGGGAAGGAAGGGTCTGTTTTTGTAAACATTGCCTCCGTAATCGTATTGCTTATACCTGCCTCTAGCACATAATCATAAGTCCATTCGTATTCATACTCTCCCGTGCTTCTGTTCATTAAAGAAACGCCTACTTCAAATACAACATCATCTGAATACTTGAGTGTACTAAGGCTCGGCCAGGTAAGCTTAAAATCTAGTTCTGAAGCCACCTCAACCGGTTGTTGACCACTTAAAAGAAAAGAACCTGTAGCACTGGTTTCGGTAAAGTTTGTTCCTTCTCCATCGCGTTTGATAGAGCTATGATTGGAGTAGGTGATACTGGGATCCCACTGCAACAAATCATTATAGCCATTGTCACCGCTAGAGGTTCTGAAAAATAGGGTATCTCCTTCCTGTACCGTTACACTAGAAAAGTTCATATTTACCGAACTGCCAGCTGCCACCGTTTGAAAACCCGAGCCCATAAATGCTTGATTATGCTCTATAGCCACTTCAACAGGCCCGGTATTACTGCCACTTAATGCTGCAATTCCCGTAATATTTATTGTGCCAGAAAAAGGTGCAATCCAAGGTCTTACTAGTTGAATATCCTTGATAGGATCTTGTCCTGGTTCAACAGGAGGGGTAGCACCAGTTACAATAGGGTTTAAGGTTGCATCCGAATGTTCGGTGTATTGCAGGTTTCCCAAATCATCCAATTTCCCAAAATAGATATAGTCATTGTTTCCTACCGGACGCACCAAATCTGGTAAACCATCTGCATTATAATCCGTAAGGTATTGATAGGTAGTTGACCAGCTTCTATTCCAATTTTGACCAAAGTTTACATTTATGCTCAAAATTCCCGGAATACTTAACTCCCCAACAAAATCATAGCCATAATCAAATGAAGTGCTATAAGATTTATTAAAAACTTCTTGACCAATTTTAAGTTGAGTTCCCTTTATTAAATTCCCTTCGTCATTGATTGTAATGGGATAATAATAATCACCACTTAAAGTATGTTCATATAAATCTGGGATGCCATCACCGTTCATGTCTCTTAAACCTTGCCTTTGGTATGATTCATATAACCCGCCACCGAAGTTAGCACTGAAAGTCATGTTTTTACCTGGTTTCTTACTCTCAGGATCTGGTGCGTAACCTGCTCCAATTGATAATTTGGAGTTCATTCCAAAACTGGTACTTTTTGAGACAGGAAGTTCTGGTGAATTTTTCACTAAGGTTTTTTCTACCCCACGTAACTCATCCGATATTTGGGGGAAAAGAGCTTGCACTTCTACATTGTGCTTAACATATTCTGGGACAGTTTCAAACCCAATACCCGCCTTATAATACTCAAAATCATGCCGATGGAAAAAATCGCCACTTCGATATTCTTCTATACCCTCTAATATGTTTTTAAACAGGGTCGTGCTTTTACTATCTAAGTCAAATACATAAGATTTTACTTCCTGCGAATTATAGTAGACTTTAATATCATCCAATTGGAAATCATCATAGACTAGAAAGCCATAATTAGCTGTCAAATTAGCATCAACCCTTCCAGTACTAGTGTTGAACTCTATTCGATATTTAGGACTTGGGGTTCCCGAAGTATGCCCGGTATAGTCTATATAATCCAAAACAATTTTCTGGGCTCCATTTTCAAGGCTTCCAGAGCTGTTAACATCCGTTCTAGAATAATGATACTCCACATAATTGCCCCAAACATCAATAATCTTACACAACTTCCATTCTGCAATATCACTTGCCGTATTCTTTTGCTTCCTTAACACCGCATTTGCAGCCACTGTAGACCCGTCATAGGTGCCATAAAAAAACCTTGTTCCTGAAGCATCTTGCTCTATCCAAACATAATTGTCAGGGCCAGTTCCTTTCCGGATTAAATCTTTGTATCCAGTTCGAATTCTTTCAAAAAAGCGAATATCTCCAGTAGAACGATTGTACACTTCACGGTTAGCCCTTCTTCCTCCCTGAGAGTTGGCTTGAGCATCAAAGTCATTCTCTTCGAACAAAGGCTCCCCATTCATTACATAGGACTCCGTTTGAATTTGGCTATCATACTCAGGAACTCCCCATTTTGTGTCTACAGAAATACTAGGCACACCTACGTTCCAGCCATAACCAGCCCAGGAACTTCCGCCTTCTGAATTGTAAGACAATGCCAACTGTGGTTGCATACCCTTTCTTCCTTCAGGAATCTCTAAGGGATAAGAAAGGCTCGCCTCGCCAGTTTGACTGATACTTGGAGGTTGCATTAAATTCATTCCCGAAACCGGATTAGCAGGCTTGATATCCTGAATCATAGTAGGCGCAAAGGCACTAGCCTCAGGCATTTCAGGGGATTTGATTAAAGCCCCAAAATACTGGGTTTGCCCCTTATTGGGCACAAAGGCAATTTCCCCATTGGTATCAATAGAGTCAATCGCTACTCCTTGCCAAGATTTTGTATTGTAATCGAAATAATAAACCTGTAGCTCACTTAATTTCTGTTGGGAATTTAGTTGGGCGATGTTCAGCTTAAAGCCAATTTGCTCCGCTTGGGCTGCTACTTGTGGTGAGGGCTGATAAGCCTTGGCACCGGAAGTAATATTGATAATTCCTTGGGGTAAAGCCGGCATTTCTACCTCGCGTAGGCGATAAGCTTGCACGGTTTCCATCGCTGGTATGGCCTGGAAATAAGCAGGGTCTTCTACCACCACTCTTTCCAATCGAGGGCTCTGCATGGCTCCGTCTGCCTGACGTTGGAATTCCAGTTTTGGGCTCTTGATCTGAGCTGAGATTCCTAAACCACTGGGAACGGTAAATCGCAAGTAGTTTAAGCCTTCCTTTAAATCAGAAGCCGCGATTTTCTCGCGTACCTGATGCCAGCGATCATCCTTCACCAGACTTCTTTCTCCAAAAGTTTCATTAGAGTTAAAACTCTTGGCTAAACTGCGACCGTCTTCAACGCCATTTACTTCGTAGGTAAGGTAAACCGAAGACCAATCGGCAGACTTAAAGTTTCTGGGTAATTGAAAATTGAAAATATCATCCTGGGGATCGTTCAAAGGCATATTAAGCTCCATTCCAATTAAAGCCTCATCTTCTAGGGCGGGCACGGCAAAGCTTTGCACCTCACTTAAATCTAGAACCTCATTCTCCTGAACAGGCTGAGCTTGATGGATTGGAGTATGCCTTCGAGCGCCACTTTTAGATTTGCTCAGGATTCCGGATTCTTTAGTTATATGGCCCGATTTATCTAAGGTCGGACTTGCAGGTTGCACTTCTCCCCAATGACTCAAGGCGCGGGCACTGGCATGAAGATCATTGAATAAAAAGAAAAATACGAGTAGGCAGGAGGCTACTTGGCTTATACGATCAGTTTTCATAAGGTCTTAGAAGCGTTTCTTAACGGTCAGTTTTTGGCTAAAGGCTTGATCCTGGCTGTGGAAAATAAAGGTGTAGGCACCAGGGATTCCTACGCGGAAGGTCCATTCTTGCAGATCAGATTGAATGCTTATTTCCTCCTGATGCATCAACCTTCCTTGAGGATCATAAACCTCAATACGCAGACTTTCATCAATTGGGAATTCATGAAATTCAAAGTGGGCCTTTTCTCCGGTAAAGCCGGGATTGGGATACACTACAATACGTTGACCTTCCTCATAAGTAATGGAAGAAGCCTGATTGCTAGCCACAAAACGGATTCCGCCTTGAGCGCTATCCGGGCCCGCCACCAAAAAGTCCCCTTTGGCATCGCCTTCCATGCTTTTCACCCAAAGATCATACTGCCCGCTACCCACCTCAATCAGTAAAGGCGTTTCGTACATAGTAGTATCATACTGAGCTTCACCTTGCAAGGCATTTAATTGCACTTCTACCGGCAATTGACCAGGATCTACATTAAGGGCCATTAAGCCAGGACCTTGCGGCATAATACCTACGCTAGCGGTATCATCACAGCTATTGCCCTTCACGCGAAAGCGGTAAATACGATTGGCTTGAAGATCGTCTAATGCCAGGGCCATCGCTAGATCTGACCCATATTGAATGGATTTTACTGAAATCGTATCCATACCATCGGTTAAAATGATGGTATCATTAAAAGTCGAATTCTGATGCTGGGGATAATACAATCTCAAACTATCCGCCGATGATTGAAAGTTCTGTGTACGAAGTCGCCAGGCAGTAATTGGGAATTGCTGATTGAGGTATAGCTCACAATCGAAGGTTTCGCTCTGGTCAATACGCTTGGATAGCACCATAAAGGAAGCCTCGTGCATATAGCGTTGAGGCATAGTCCCAAAGGGCACGATGGTATCCAAAGCCACAATTAAAGAATCCTCATGATAGGCCACGGTTTGGCTTTGTTGCAATCCTGAAAAAGGAAAATTTCCCAGGGCAATTACTTCGCGGTCGTAAACCTTGTCTCTTTGCGGTGTCCAATAAAAACTCGAAGCACTGTCTCCGGGATAACTGCGTAAGCTTTTATCTTCATTCTTGGTAGTAGGTATAGAATACTTTAAAGAAAGATAAGCCTCCATTAAGCGCATTTCCTGCTTGGAGAAAAAGCGATTGTAGGCAATAACTTCAGCCACCTCAAACATATTGGTGTCGATTTGTGGCGCCACCGCAACCCCTCCACGCATACGATAAGCCGGGAAAGAAGCCGATAATATTAAGGGTCGATTTTGATCAGGAACAAATTCTCTTCCGGCACCACGGTACAAAATTTCTGTATCCGTAATCTGCAATCCCTTGCAGCGCAAATAGCTCTTTCCAGATGGCTGATTATACAGAGGACGTACCACTAAAAAGATGCTATGCCCTCTTTCCGGTAGTCGAGCAAATTTTTTCAAAGCGCTGCTCACCGAGTCATTGGACAAGATCGGATGATTGCCAATTAAATCCGTAGCTAAGGAATGCTGATTAGGGTTAAAAGGCTGAGCCGGTTGACTATACCAGATATCCGGTTGACCTAATTCGGTTTGGGCATGGTGGATTTGGGGCACGAGGAAAATAAGGCCTGCCATAAGCAGACCTTTCCCCAGAAGGTTAAACTGAGTGCGAAGCATAGATTAATTATAAGGTCTAAGCCTTTGACTCAAATCAAAATACAGGTTGTCTAAAAAGAATTAGGAAACTTACACACCCCCACAATTCAACCTAAAGACAAAGGCTAAAAAATACTTTCGCGACGAATGTAATAGAATGAATTGAAAATGAAGGCGCCTATATTTACCGCTACACCGGAATTATAATCCGACCAACAGCAACACCCTATAAGCCAGCGCTTAAGCCTCTTTCTGCCATTGAGAAATGACAAGCAAATTCAACTTAAGCCACAAAATTTAATATTCTGGAAATGTGAAGAAGAGCCTGTTTTAACCGTTAAATTGGTTCATGGTAATTTGAGGTCCCGCCAAGGCAAAGCTCTCAATGGCCTGAGCAGCCTTATCAATGCGAGGGTCTACTATATCCCACTGCGAAGGAGTCCAGCGGCCTAAAACATAGTCGACCTGCCGACCACGAGGAAAATCGCTACCAATGCCAAATCGGAGGCGGGCATAATCTTGCCTACCTAATACCTGATTGATGTTTTTTAAGCCATTCTGACCACCATCACTACCCTTAAGCTTTAAGCGCAAGGTGCCGGGGTCTAAAGCCAAATCATCAACCACCACCAATAATTGATGCAGGGGGATTTTTTCTTGTTGCAGCCAATAATTTACCGCCTTACCACTGAGATTCATATAGGTGGTAGGCTTAATGAGAATGAGCTTCTTGTTCTTCACTTTCAGCTCCGCGCGACTGGCATAACGCTCGGTAGAAAAAGAAGTGCCGGAGCCAGCTATAAGCCGGTCCAGCACATCAAATCCTATATTATGACGGGTTCCCTCATACTCTGGCCCAATATTTCCTAATCCGGCTATGAGGTAAGTGGACACCCGAAAAAAGCTTAGGCTTCAGCAGACTCTTCAGTCGCAGCTTCAGCACCTTCTTCGCCTTCTTCTTCATCGTCGCTATCATTAACAGCATTACGAGAAGTACGAACAGCTACTACAGTACGTCCACCATCACCCAGAATTTCGAATCCTTCAGTTTTAACGTCTTTCACACGTAAAGACTGACCAATACGAAGGTTTTCGATATTGAGATCAATTACTCCGGGAAGGTTTTCTTCAGTACCTAATACTTTAACGCGACGTAAGGTAAATTTCAATTTACCACCATTACGTACACCACGAGCATTACCTACCAAGTTAATGGGCACAGTAGCTTCGAATGGCTTACCATCGGTAATCTGGAAGAAGTCTACGTGCTCAATTTCACTGCTTACAGGGTGGAACTGAGAATCGCGAACCACGCACTTATATTCGGTACCGTCTACATTGATAACCACCATTAGGGCTTCGGCAGTGTAGAGTAATTCTTGGAAGTTACGGCTGTCGGTGTAAAAGTGAACGTTCTGACCGGCTCCGTAGATCACGCAAGGAACCATACCCTCACGACGCAACAACTTGGCGCTCTTCGTGCCGAGCTCCTCTCTTGATTTACCCTCGATGCTAATTGATCTCATTGTATCTGGGAATTTTAATTTTCTAAAAAGTGTGAACTGATTGATTCATGATGATGCACCTTATGCATCACACCCGCAAATAACTCGGCTATCGAAAGTACTTCGATCTTTTCCGATTTGTGTTCTTGAGGGATGGTATCGGTAATTACCAAACGGCTAAGCTTGGATTTTTCGATTCTTTCAATGGCCTTTCCAGAAAGTACACCGTGCGTACAATAGGCTTGTACACTCTTAGCTCCTTTGGCCAATAACATGTCGGCAGCCTTGGTTAAAGTTCCAGCAGTATCAACCATATCGTCAATCAATACTACATTGCGACCTTCTACCTCACCAATTACTGTCATCTTATCGATCACATTGGCTTTCTTGCGCTGCTTGTAACAAATCACCACCTCGCTCTCTAACCATTTAGCATAGTTATTGGCTCGTTTAGAACCTCCCATATCAGGAGAAGCGATGGTTAAATCTTCCAGTTTCTGTCCTTTAATATGAGGCACGAAAATGCTGGAGGCAAATACGTGATCCACCGGAACTTCAAAGAAACCTTGAATTTGATCTGCGTGTAAGTCCATAGTCATGATGCGAGTAGCACCAGCGGCCATTAACAAATTAGCCACCATTTTGGCCCCAATGGGAACTCGTGACTTATCCTTGCGATCCTGACGCGCCCATCCAAAATAAGGCATCACAACTGTAATGTGCTTAGCTGAGGCACGCTTGGCCGCATCACACATTAAAAGCAACTCCATTAAATTATCACTGGGTTGCATAGTTGAGCCTACCAAGAATACTCGACCCCCGCGAACGGTCTCCTCAAAAGAAGGTTGAAACTCCCCGTCGCTGAATTCATTGATCTCCACCTTTCCCAATGGCGAGCCGTAAGCATCTGCCATTTTCTGGGCGATCTTCATTGAACTCCTTGTCGCAAAAATTTTCGCTTGTGGTGTCAAGTGTCTAAAACTTTGGAATTGACTATTTTATACTCCCTTAAAAAAGGGCTGCAAATGTAACTAATTCTATCTTAAGTTATCAACAAGTTTCAGGAATAATCTGTCGACAATTTTTTATCCTGCGCTCCCGCCCGAAAATTTTAAATTTGACCCATGCTGAAAATTGATATGCACACCCATATTCTCCCCGAGACCCTCCCCAACTTCGCGGAGAAA
Source organism: Croceimicrobium hydrocarbonivorans (assembly GCF_014524565.1). Lineage (NCBI taxonomy): Bacteria > Pseudomonadati > Bacteroidota > Flavobacteriia > Flavobacteriales > Owenweeksiaceae > Croceimicrobium > Croceimicrobium hydrocarbonivorans. The sequence goes on from NZ_CP060139.1 coordinate 1,643,585, forward strand.
TTCGGATACGGAGACTTTATTTACCTAATGCACAACCAGGATGGTTCGGCGAATATGATGCAAGGCGATAAGTTCTTCCGTCGTATTCAACCCAATTGTTGGGATCCAGACATCCGTATTAAGGACTATGAAAAGTTCGACACCCAGGTGCAAGTGGTTTGTACCATTCCGGTGATGTTCTCCTATTGGGCCAAAGGCAAAGATGCCAAAGCGCTCAGCGAGTTCCTCAATGATGATATCGCACAGCTTTGCCAAAACTACCCTCAGAATTATCTGGGCCTCGGCACCATACCCTTGCAAGATGCCGACCTAGCCATAAAGGAATTGGAGCGCTGCAAAGAAATCGGATTATTAGGAGTGCAAATTGGTTCCAATATCAATGATAAAAACCTCAGCGAACCTGAGTTCTTCCCCATCTTCGAAGCCGCTCAGGAATTAGATATGGCCATTATGATCCACCCTTGGAATATGATGGGCATGGAATCTATGCGAAAATATTGGCTGCCTTGGTTGGTTGGGATGCCTGCCGAAACTTCAAGGGCTGCCTGTTCCCTCATCTTTGGAGGCGTATTGGAACGCCTGCCGGGATTAAGAGTATGTTTCTCCCATGCCGGTGGTTCCTTCTTACCCACCTTAGGCCGAATTGAACACGGTTTTAACTGCCGTCCCGATTTAGTAGCCATCCATAATAATGTAAATCCTCGCCAGTATGTAGGCGATTTCTGGGTAGACAGCATTACCCACGATGCCAAATTATTGGACTATATCCTCAGCATGCAAGGCTCTAAACGCGTTATGCTGGGCAGCGACTATCCTTTCCCATTGGGTGATCTCGAAATTGGCGCCTTTATAAATGATATGGGATTAGAGCAAAATGTGGTGGAAAATATCTTCGCAAATGCTGCTCTGGAGTGGTTAAATATCGATAAAAGTAGATTTGAGATAGGCGGGACTAATAAAGGTAGTTTCGCGCTCTCCGAAAAGGGCTAAATTTGCAGCTCTTTTAAAGCCCCGTCATGAGCGATGCAATTACTCACGAATGCGGCATTGCGCTGGTTCGATTAAAGAAACCCATTTCCTACTACCACGAAAAGTACGGATCTGCACTCTATGGTGTAAACAAAATGTATGTGCTGATGGAAAAGCAGCACAACCGCGGACAAGATGGCGCCGGTATGGCGAACATCAAGCTAGATATGCCTCCCGGTAAACGTTACATCAGCCGCTACCGTTCCATCGATAAAACCCCCATTCAAGACCTCTTTGAGCGCGTAAATCAGCGGATTTACAAGGGCCTCGAAGGTCAGGACGACCGAATCCATGATGCCGAATGGCTCAAGCAGAACGTTCCCTTTATTGGCGAACTCTACCTCGGTCACCTGCGCTATGGCACCTATGGCGGTCAAAGCATCGAGAACATCCACCCTTTCCTGCGTCAGAATAACTGGTTAACCCGAAACCTGATTTTGGCCGGAAACTTCAATATGACCAATGTGGATGAGCTCTTCGATAATCTGGTACAATTAGGTCAGCATCCCAAGGAAAAAGCGGATACCGTTACCATCCTGGAGAAAATCGGTCACTTTTTGGATGAGCAAAATGAAAAGCTCTACCGCAAATTCAAGAAACAAGGTCTTAGCAAAGCGGACATCAGTCCTAAAATTGCGGAAGAAATAGACATCCCTAAGATCCTTCGTAAAAGTGCGAAGCGCTGGGATGGTGGCTATGCTATGGCTGGTTTATTTGGTCATGGCGATGCCTTTGTTTTGCGCGACCCCAATGGCATTCGCCCGGCTTTCTATTACGATGACGATGAAGTTTGCGTTGTAGCCAGCGAAAGACCGGTAATTCAAACCGCCTTTAATGTACCCTTTGCGGAGATTAAAGAAATTGAGCCTGGTCACGCTCTAGTGATTAAGAAATCAGGCGAAACCGAGATGCAGGAAATCCGTACTCCCGGCGAACGCACCGCCTGCTCTTTCGAGCGGATTTATTTCAGTCGGGGTAATGATGCCGATATCTACCGCGAGCGTATTGAACTGGGACGCAGAGTTTGCCCAGCCATCCTCAATGAGGTAGATCACGATCTTAAACACACCGTATTCTCCTTTATTCCTAACACCGCCGAGATTAGTTTTTACGGGATGGTGAAGGGAATGGAAGATTACCTCAACCGCAGTAAGCGGGATAAGATTCTCAAATTCGAAGGGGATCTCGACAGCGAAAAACTGGAGTCCCTCCTTTCTATTCGCCCTCGGGTGGAAAAATCACTTTGGAAGGATGTAAAGATGCGCACCTTCATCACCCAAGATAACAGCCGTGATGAATTGGTAAGCCATGTTTATGATGTTACCTACGAAACCGTTCAGCCAGAGGACAATCTGGTGGTTATCGACGATAGTATTGTTCGTGGCACTACCCTCAAGCAGAGTATTCTCAGTATCCTCGACCGCCTGGGTCCCAAGAAGATTATTGTGGTGAGCTCCGCGCCACAGATTCGCTACCCAGACTGCTACGGTATTAATATGTCTTTATTGGAAGATTTCGCCGCCTTTAGAGCTGCCATTGAATTGCTCAAGGAAAGAGGCATGGAATCCATTATTGATGATACCTACCAAAAATGTTTGGCTCAAAAGGATTTACCCGATAATGAGGTGAAGAACTTTGTAAAGAACATTTATGCTCCTTTCGAAGCCCAGGAAATTTCCGATAAAATGGCGGAAATGCTTACTCCGGAAGGCATGAAGGCCGAGGTGAAAATCATATTCCAAAGAATTGATGACCTACATGCCTCCGCCCCTAACAATACTGGCGATTGGTACTTTACCGGTAATTTCCCCACTCCTGGTGGAATGCGCGTGGTAAACAAGGCTTTCTTAAACTTCTATGAAGGCAAGCGAGAAAGAGCGTATTAAGTATTTATAATCACCTCATAATTAAGTGAATCAACTCTTAGTTTACTGAAATTTTTATTTTGGTTGGATAAAACCCAATCAACATGAAAATCTCAATAACCAACTTATTTAATCGACCTAAGATTTATATCTCACAAATTGATATTAGGGACTGGATTAGAAAAGGGCTGCTGCATTTATTGCTTGCATACATCTTGGTAATTTTAGGATGGCTTATCCATTATAAATGGAAGGTTGAACCTTTAAAAGCGGACACTCAAGAAGAGGTAAAATTATCTGAAGCCGATTTTGAAAATCGAGACTATCATATTTCCTTCTCGGCTTCACTAGCCGAAGACATAATCTTTTTTGGAATTGTAGGTGTTATTATTTTCATCCTTACCAAGAGAGATGGTTCTGAATTAAGTCTAAAAGAAAGGATTAACAGAATACTTCTTACTAATAAAAATAACAACAGAAGTGCGAAGGATTATTTGTTTGATCAAATATCTCCCATCCTAGCCTATAACGAGAGTTCAGAAATTTCTGTTGAGTTAACGCAGTTGAAGCCTGATGAAAGCCTAATTAAAATATATGCTGACGTTAAGCATCGAATACTAAATATGTGTTCAAATGATTCATTCATAATCCCTAAAAACACCATTGGTATAGAATCATCGTACTTAGTTGGCCTAGATTATGGTACGGTATATCACGCAAGCATAAAAAATGAAAAACCATCAGTTGATGCTAGTGAAGACCAAATAATTATCGACTCTAAACCTGGTATACCTTTAAAAACTAAAATTTATGAGCATCCAATCCGTCCTTTTACAATCAGTAAAAATGGAGCGGCGATTGCTCAAATGTCCTGGTCAATCTGGGAAAAACTAGATGGCAACAAGGATGATGATGGATTTTACATTTCAAATAAGCGATTTACCAATAAAATAGACCTCACCGTAAGTAATAAAACCCCTCAAGACCTAAAGATCACCTTGGAACTTCGACATGCAAAATCTGGAAATCGAACGATTAAAACCATTGAACTAGCTTCGGAAAGAGAAAATGTACCCTTTCCGATTCATAAAAGATTAATACCCGAAGATGAAATCTGGTTAAAGTTCCAAACGGCATAAATCGCCTATTAACAAACAATTGAACATAAATTTCCACAAACTGCGTTTCACTTTAAAAGGCTTTTCCTTTCTTGCAATAGATTAAAATTCAAATTATGCTTAACAAAGGCGGCGGCGGTATCTAATTCCGCACTCTTTATTCCTAAAGTAATCTGGCACCATTTCAGATTGCCTAGATACATTCTACCAAAATATTGGTTGAAGGACTTCTTATCCCTTTTGTTTTAAAAACCATTGTATCAAAGCGTTTTTTCAGACCTTAGAAAGATGAAAAAACGCTGGATTCTCTTTCTCTTGATATTAGGTGCCTGTCAGCAAAACCCAGCATCAGAGGATGCTAATTTGGATGTTGATCAAGACAGCCTTGCCACCAAGAACCCCAAAAGCGGCAGCTTGCCGGCAATAGATACACTTAAGGGTTTCCAGGGAAAATCAGATTTAAAAGACAGCCTGGGAACTACCTATCTTGATTTTGGCTCCTTTGCCTTTATCCTCCAAGGTCGTTTTGAACAGCAAAAAGAAGGAGATAGCATTCAGCTTTATGAAGCACTAGGGCTCTATTTCTACCAAAAGAAATTTCGCCCTGAAATTCTGGATTCCGATCTAAGTTTAAAGCTCTATCTAAGCAAGCTTGAGCGCGTGATGCAGGTATTTCCTCATCCTGTAAATGACCCTACCGGCAATTATTCCAAGTGGTTAAAGAGTCGACAAAGCTGGCAAGAATGGAGCCCCTACCAATATTTGAATATCGAAGAGCAGCCATTTCGCATGCCGCAATTTAATGCCGGCAGCTATGAGGATCCACCAGCAAGAATCTTCGAAAAGCTGGCGCTACATGATACGCTAATTGAATATCCTGGAGAAATGGGTGGTACCACCGCTGAATTCCTTTATCTGGATAAACCCGCCAATTATTCCATCCCTCGAGCACGAATTAAAATTGAGGTCTATCGCAAGGGCATATTACTGAAGCACTATTTCCTCCTACTTCACTTTAGCTATGGTTGCTAGGCGCATTTCCATATTGCTGCTATTTTTCCTGGCCGCTTGCTCCTGGGAGTACCATCGCAGCCATATTAAGCTGCCTAGCTTAAGTCCGCAACCTGGCGAATACCACCAAGCGACAGATCGAATTTTCAGTGAAGATTCCATTGCCTGTGAACGAAGTCAATTTTTCATGCTAAAAGGTAATTGGCCTTATTCTTCTTCCTGCACCTGCGAAAACGATTGGCAAATTGATTCGGCCTTCCGTCGAAACGGCCAAGTCTTTTCAATCTCCAAGCGCCATTATATCCCCAGCCCCCATTACCTCTACGATAGCACTATCACCCTACTATACGATATCGATTTACGCCCTGTACAACGAACGATCTACATCAATCAAGTGGATACTAATTACCAATACTGGCAGTATTATGATAAATTCGGCCAGCCAGAAGCAACTAAATATCCTGTAATCTTTCAGCTCTTAAATGACTAATCAACCACTGGGAGACCCTAAAGTCCTAATTGACATTGTGCGCACCGAAATGCCCTTTGGTAAATACCAGGGGCGTAAACTTTGTGATGTGCCCACCTACTATCTGGAGTGGTTTTATGCCCAGGGTTGGCCCAAAGGTCGAATTGGAGTTCTACTGGAAACCCTTTTTGTAATCCGTACTGAAGGTCTGCATGAAATTCTGGATGAACTAAAAAGACGCTACGGTCAAGATCGTTAAGTTCTATGATCTGATTGCCACTCTACAGCTTTTCTCATTGAGTTTTTGCAGACTTTTGCGCTCAGAAAAATGCGCGATCTCGATAAAATAAAAGCTCACCTTGCTCTGCTCGGAGTAGCCCTTATTTATGGGCTCAATTACTCCATTGCCAAAGATGTAATGCCTGAGTACTTGCAGCCGCGAGCTTTTATTCTATTACGCATTAGCGGAGCGGTTCTTCTCTTCTTTGCTTTTAGCATCGGCGGCAGCCATGAAAAAATTGATCGCAAGGACTGGCTGCGAATTATTGGTGCGGGTCTCTTTGGCGTAGCCACCAATCAATTGCTCTTTTTCGAAGGTCTTAATATTAGCAGCCCCATCAGTGCAGCGGTAATCATGACCACCAACCCAATTATGGTTTTGATCCTGGCCGCTATCTTCCTCAAGGCGCCCTTAACCTGGCCACGAATTCTGGGGATTGCTCTGGGTCTAAGTGGAGCACTCTATCTCATTAGCCAAGGCAAATCCCTCAATAATCTCTTCCAAAAAGGAGAATCGTTGGGTAATATTTTGGTGATGCTCAATGCTCTATCCTATGCAGCCTATCTGGTAGTGGTTAAACCCTTAATGCAGAAATACCGCCCCCTAACGGTTATCAAGTGGGTCTTTCTCGCTGGATGGTTTTTCGCCTTTCCCTTTGGGATTAGTCAGGTTCCGGCAATTGAATGGCTAAGCATTCCTGGCAAGATCTATTGGGAAATAGCTTTTGTAATTGTTGGCACCACCTTTCTGGCCTACCTCCTTAATATCTATGCCCTTAAGACCGTAAGCTCAACCACGGTTAGCTTCTATATCTACCTACAACCCCTTATTGCTACCGCCGCTGCAGTGCTGGTGGGAAGCGATCATCCGGAGACGCATATGCTCATTGCTGCCCTCCTGATATTCAGTGGTGTATATCTCGTATCCTTTTACAATCGCAAGCGGACACAATAACTTACCTTTGCCGCCTATGACGCCTTTGTACAGTATGACCGGCTTTGGCAAAAAGGTTTTGCAATTGCCGGGAAAGAAGATTAGCATCGAGATGAAAAGCCTGAACAGCAAGCAGGCCGATATCAATTTGCGTTTGCCCTCTCTCTATCGGAGTAAGGAAGGTGATATTCGTCAATTAATCTCTGAATCTTTAATTCGGGGAAAAATTGATTGCAATATCAATGTTGAAGTTACCGGTATCGAAAGCGCTCCACGCATTAATATGGAGCTAGCGGAGGGCTATTTAAAGCAGCTCAAGCAATTAAGCGATGCTACCGGCACCAGTGGCGATCTTTTAGGATCTGTAATGCGATTGCCGGATGTTTTACAAAGTGCCCAAGATGAATTGGGCGATGAGGAATGGAAGATTTTAGAGCAAGGCCTCTTAGACACTCTTGAAGCCCTCAAAGAATTTAGAGCCAGTGAAGGCAGTCGCTTGGCCGAAGATCTTCAATTGCGTTTGCAAAACATTGAAGAGGCTCAGGCTAAAGTGGTTCCTCTGGAAGAAGAAAGACGTCAGCGCGTTAAGGATAAACTGATGCGTAGCCTTGAGCAATTAAAAAGCGATGTAGATCAGGAACGCTTTGAGCAGGAACTGATTTACTACCTCGAGAAATACGATATCACCGAAGAAAAAGTTCGCTTAAGCTCTCATATTCAATACTTCCGTGAATTGATAGAAGAAGGGAATATGGTAGGTAAAAAACTCGGCTTTGTGAGTCAAGAAATTGGCCGTGAGATTAACACCTTAGGCAGCAAGGCCAATCATGCGGAAATGCAGCGCCTCGTTGTGGAAATGAAAGACGAGCTGGAAAAAATAAAGGAGCAAGCCCTCAATATCCTCTAAAAGGAAAAGCATGTCCCGAAAGAACAAAATGATCATCTTCTCCGCTCCCTCCGGAGCCGGAAAAACTACCTTGGTACGCCATCTCCTGCAACAGCCAGAATTAGAACTGGCATTTAGTATTTCTGCTACCAGTCGGGCTGCCCGCGGAAAAGAGCAGCATGGAAAAGACTATTACTTTTTATCTAATGATGAGTTTAATAAAAAGGTAGAGGATGGCGCTTTTTTGGAATGGGAAGAGGTATATGCCGGTACTAAATATGGCACTCTTCGTTCCGAAATTGATCGTCTTTGGAAAGAGGGTAAAAATGTGATCTTCGATATTGATGTGGTGGGCGGTTTAAACCTGAAGAGTCTCTATGGTGATCAGGCCCTGGCCATTTTTGTGATGCCACCTAATGAGGAAGAACTTGAGCGTCGCCTAAGAAGTCGGGACACGGATAGCGATGATAAAATTCGTCAGCGTATGGCCAAGGCCCGTAAAGAAATTGGCCGCTCCGACCGCTTTGACCATATCCTTCTGAACAAAGATCTCGACACCGCAAAAACCGAAGCTTACCAATTGGTAAAACTGTTTTTAGGAAAATGAAGAAAAAAGTAGGACTGTACTTCGGCACCTTCAATCCTATCCATGTGGGTCATTGCATTATTGCCCAATACATGTTGGAGTTTACCGACCTGGAAGAAGTTTGGTTTGTGGTTACGCCCCATAATCCTCATAAAAAGAAAAGTAGCTTACTCGATGATCGTCAGCGCCTGCACATGGTAAACTTGGCTATTGGTGATCATTATAAATTAAGAGTAAGCGATGTTGAATTCGGTTTACCGCAACCCTCTTACACCGCCAACACACTGGTACACTTAGAGGAAAACCATCCCGAGTTTAGCTTTCACCTCATTATGGGTGAAGACAATTTGGAAAGCTTCCCCCGCTGGCGCAATTTCGAGAGCATTCTCGAACAGCATGAACTTTATGTGTATCCGCGCATTGCGAGCGATGGTGGCGAATTAGCCCATCATCCTAAAGTTCATATTACCAAATCACCCATTATTGAAATTGCTTCTACCGAAATTCGAGAAGCTATTAAGGAAGGAAAAGACGTGAGTTATATGCTTCCTCCGGCGGTTTGGAATTATATCGATCAAGAGCTTTTTTACCGCGACTAAAAAAATTTCCCGACCATTGTTTGAAACAATAGCCGGGAAAAATTTTGTGATGGGCCGGGTCCCTAGTGTTAATACGCCCTAACCATCAACTATCCTATTTCACTTCAAAAGTAGGGCGATGGTTTAGGCTTGCCTTGTCAGGCCTTGCGCAATTTTGCCAGATAGCGTTCTTTAACAATTCTTTGATGATGCTTATCATGACCTACTATGATATAAGCGATGGCCAATAATGAAACTTTACCCGCTTCAATCTCACCTTTTGCCAGCCATTGATTCGCATTTAAGGATTCAAAGAAATCAAAAGTAGATTGCTTTAGATGCTGGTATTCATGCAATAAACTAGCCCAAGATCGATCATTAGCGGCACTATTTTCTACATATGCATCATGGTCAAATCCGGGTAATACTTTGCTTTCTCCGCGAGCAATTGACATTGCCCGGTACACAAAGACCCGCTCCACATCGATAATGTGTTGCACTAATTCTTTAATCGTCCATTTACCAGCCTCGTAGCTATATTCTGATTCGCTTTCGCGGATGCCATGCCAAAACTCCAATCCATCTTGAATGGAATATTGATAGCTCTCTAAAAGTGGCTGATCATCTGTCGCCCAGGAGAAGTAGTTCTGGTAATAAGTCGGATAATCTCCTATTTGAGGACGATGATTAGGCACTATGGAATCCATTTAATGTCTTTAAAGTCGGGTTTGCGCTTTTCTAAAAAGGCATTGCGACCTTCTTTCGCTTCGTCGGTCATATAAGCAAGGCGCGTGGCCTCTCCGGCAAATACTTGCTGTCCCACCATACCATCATCAGTAAGGTTAAATGCGAACTTCAACATTTTGATCGAGGTGGGTGATTTCTCCAGAATCTCGCGGGCCCACTGATAAGCGGTATCTTCTAATTCCGCATGAGGGATGGAGGCATTTACCATGCCCATAGCCACTGCATCATCTGCACTGTAATTACGGCCGAGGAAGAATATCTCACGAGCTTTCTTCTGCCCTACCATTTTCGCTAAATAGGCCGAACCATAGCCACCGTCAAAGCTGGTAACATCGGCATCAGTTTGTTTGAAGATGGCGTGTTCCTTACTTGCTAAAGTGAGATCACAAACCACGTGCAAACTATGTCCGCCGCCAACGGCCCATCCTGGAACCACAGCAATTACCACTTTGGGCATAAAGCGAATTAAGCGTTGCACTTCGAGAATATTCAAACGTGGCATCCCGTCATCATCCACATAACCTTGATGGCCACGGGCATTTTGATCGCCACCACTACAGAAAGAATAAATACCATCCTTGGGAGAAGGGCCCTCAGCACTAAATAATACAACGCCAATAGAAGTATCCTCACGTGCATCCAAAAAAGCCTCATAGAGCTCCGCTACAGTTTTAGGGCGAAAAGCATTACGTACTTCGGGGCGATTAAAGGCGATGCGTGCCACACCATCTCCTGATTTTTTATAGGTGATATCCTGGTATTCTTTTACGGTAGTCCAGTTTGCCGACATAAATCAAATTTTGAGCAAAGATACATCCTCCGAATGGTTATGCTCAGCCTGAAAAAGCCCTTCAGGAAAATCCCAAAGGGCTTCCACCTTTAATCCCAAAAGGCTATTCGGGTTTGGCGCCCAGAAAATTCATGCTATTCGCAATGATCTCCGTTACATAGCGCTTTTCACCTTCCTTAGCCGAATAGGCACGATTCACAATTTTGCCTTCAACAATTAGAAAGCTGCCCTTCTTCACATGCTTCTCAATCACCCCGGCCAAACCATTCCAGGCTACCACATTGTGCCATTGGGTTTCGGTTACTTTTTCCCCTTTGCCATTTTGATAGGTTTCATTGGTGGCGATGGAAAACTTGGCCAATTTGCCTTTTGAATCGAAGCTTTTCACTTCAGGATCAGCACCCACATGCCCGATCAAAGACACGCGATTTCTTAAATCACTCATGATTTTGGTTTTATAGATTGAGGAACAAAGGTGAGATCCTCCTCAGGCTTAAAGCCAGATTAAACGTTTAGCAAACCATTAATCAAACGCTTAGCATCCTTTGAAGCAGAAATCAGAGAGTCAATGCCAGCATTTAAAAGGTTAAAATCGCCCTTACACATACGATTTTATATAGAAGTTCTTTCTAATAAAAGACTAAAGGCAATTGATTAGCTTAGTTTTGCATGAGAATGAAAAGCTTTTTCCTTTCCATACTAGTAATTTGTATCGCGGCCTCCAGCCTTCAAGCTCAGGAATATAGTCCAATGGAGGTTGAAGGAAACTTTTGGTCCAAGAAATTCCAAAAAGACACCGTTGAATACAAACTCTCCGAACTGATTGATCTTTTCGAAGGAAATGCTCAGGCCAATCTCCTGGTTCGAAAGGCTAATAATCAGCATGACCTTGCGCGTTTCTTGCAAGTGTCAGGTACATTCTTGGCCATTTACCCTTTGTTTAATGCCGCAATTGGGCGTACTCCGAACTACAATATGAGTTTAATTGGCTTGGGGTTTTGGGGAGTTTCCATTCCATTGGAAATCAGCTCGCAGCATAAAGCCGAAAAGGCGGTGATGCTCTATAATCAAAGGATGCGTGAGGGACTTAAAGCTCATCTCATGATCCAAAACAACGGGATTGGATTAAGTTTACGCTTTTAAATTCTGCCTTGACAAAAGTTGCCTTAATTGAATTTGGCACTTCACACGACGAAGTCCTTTATCCGCAATATCGCTTTCTGGAAGAGAGCGCTAAGCATGAGGTCTTTCTCTTTGTCTCAGAAGCTTTGAAGGAGCGGCTTTTTGACTATCCTAATCATCAAGTATTCTTTATTCCGGCCCAGCCTAAGCGTAGCGATCTAATTGATTTACATCGCCGATTAAGGCAAATGGGCATCCAGAAAGTGGTGATAAATACCGCCAGTGGTAAAACAGTACGCAACTTCCTTTGGCTACGACCTAAAAAGCCCTGGAAAGTGTGCGGCGTTTTACATCATCTGCGTAAGCTTGAAGGCAGTACTACCCAGAAACTAATTAGCCTTTATTTAAAGAACTATTATTTCCTGGCCGAATACCTTCAGGCGAAAGCCCCCTCATTAAAACCCAAATTGAATTACGGGCAATTCTATGCAGGCTTTCTCCCCGACTTCCCTATTGATGAAAGCTATCGAAAACCTCTAGGCGAAACCTGGGTTGTAGTTCCTGGGCAATTGGAATATAAGCGTCGTGATTACCAGGCATTATTGGATAGTTTAAAACCTAATTCCCTGGATCCAAAACTGCGTTTTATCCTTTTAGGCAAATCCAAGCACAGCCATGGAAATGGAAGTGAATTTGAAGCGGAGTTAAAGAATCGACAACTGGAGCACTTCTTCCTAAGCTGGGATAATTTCGTTCCCAATGAGGCTTTTTATGCCTATTTGGCTCAAGCCGATTTTGTACTGCCTTTAATTCATTTAGGCCAAGCTAGTGGCGAGCTGTATCAAAAACAAATTTCAGGTTCCTGGAACATGGCTTTGGCTTTTAAAGTGCCCATGTTGATCGAAGCGGGCAGTCCGGGTGCCGATGAATTTGAAGACGGAGCATATTTATACCTCAAAGAAGAGCTGCCAGGGCTATGGTCCAAGCTTGATGAGCTCAAACAAAGAAGCTATTATCTGGCCCCAAAATGGCAATTCGAAAATCAGGCTCAGGCCTATTTAGATTTTTTGGATAAGGCCTAAAAAAAGCCGCCCCAAAAATAAGAAGGGACGGCCCATAAATCTCGAGAAAAAATTATTTCTGAATAGTCAGCTTTACTGTTTTAGCTTCTTCTGATCCATTCTGAAGTTTTAGAAGGTAAGTTCCGCTCGCTAAATGATCGAGATTAAGCTCATACTTCTCATGGGCATTAATAGCCAATTTAGCTTCATGTACTTTTTCTCCTGCCAGAGAGTAAACTGCCAAATTGTATTGACCCGGCTCTGTAAACTCGATTAACCCCTTTCCAGTGGTAGGGTTCGGGTAAACCTGAAACTCCTCCAAATCATTTTCTACCAAATTGATATTGGTCGGATTCGCCATAATCACACGATAGTGAGGTGCCTCAAAGGTGGTACTATTGCTAAAGCCACTGAACCAACTTCCATTTTGATTTTGGAATACCGAAGCATAGGTGGGCTGACCCCAATTGGTACTATTGGCAAAACGAATTACTCCATCTGCAGCATTGGGGAATAAGCTTGCTACGAAAAAATAAGTGTCGGCTGGAATTTCTAATGGCTTGCCATTTGCATCCTCGAATGAGAAGTTCGCTAGATTACAAGGGACGCTGCCATCGAAGGAAAACACCTTGCGATAAATCGGGTTTTTACCCGCAGGGAAACCCGCATTAAATGCAAAACCGACGGTATCGTAGATGGCAATTTCCATATCGGCGGTAGAGTCGGTTAAACAGCTCATTTGCATTTCCATTCCCTGGATGTATACACTATTGCCATTTCCGTATGGATGTTGATCGGGATCTTCCAAATTGAAGAGTACTCCAATGGCAATCATTCCATTAGTGCCGGTATTGGTTCCAAAGTAATTATCTGCCACCTTATCATCTATCGAATAAGCATCACCATAGGAGAAATTGAAAGTATCCGCCGCCGTGGTATTGGCTAAAGTGATACTATCCGACATGGCCTTATATACTAATTTGAAGTCACCGGGAAAGGGAGGTGTCCAGGCAGAAGTGGTTAGGGTAGTGTAATAAGCCGTATCATAAGGGGCCAATGTGGCTACGGTAGGAGAGAATACGGTTCCCGCCACGGCATTATTCGAATCTAGAATTTCCACGGCCAGAGCAACATTAGTTTGAGCATTGGTTCCGTAGTTATAAATATTGCTATCGAAGGTAATTGGCACAGTTTGCTTATCTGACAAATGCAGGTATTTAGGATAGCTGCTATTGTTATCGAAAATAATGTCATGCGCGGGAGCTTCACCAGTTGCGCCGGGAGCCGTTGCCCGCGTAAATACCAGGGAGTTCTCCGGTGGTGTTAGTAATTCGATATCGTCGATCATCCAATAGTAGCGACCCGAGCCATTGCTATTGCTTACGTTTCCATCAAAAACAAATTCCAGTACTACATAGCTTTGGTTTGCAACAAAGCTGGAGAGGTTAGCACGAAAATAGGCGTTCTGATCCGTAGAGGCATTCACTGCTACTTCGCTAGCGGGAAATGCTTCTACTGTATCCGGGAAAGTTACACCTCCATCGGTACTTATTGCTACATACCAAGCCGATTGAAAACGACGGGCATACATATAGAAGCCGATCTCGGCACCAGAATGTGCGCTAAGGTCGATGGTATCGGTTCTCAGGCGACCCACATGCGGTGCCGGAACCGGACCTGAACCATTGGTAGCGCGATCTCCATTGGAATGCAGGAAATCCGAATCAAAAATCATAAAACCATTGGAACGGGTGGGAGAGTTAATCGGGTCTCCGAGATTACCGGAATTATTGGGGCCTGCCCAACATCCGCGTGAACCTACCGAATCTGGTGGAGCGGTATTGGGTCCGCGATATTCCCAAAGGGCTAAGGCTGGAGTTCCATTTTGCGACCATCCTGCGGGGATGCCATTGGCAAAGTCTTCGGACCAAATTACGGTTTGTGCAGAAGACTCAGGACGATATTGAAAAGCGCCATTGCGAGCTTTCATTTCTTGATAGTCTTCCGAAGCTTCAGCGCGTGGAAGTTGCTGGGCGCTTAAGGCCATGGTCATACTTCCTAATAAAGTAATTAGTAAGGGTTTTTTCATATGCTTTAATTTATTGATGCCTCAAAGTAGCTATTTTTTAGACTTTTACGACATTGGGGGAAGATTTTAACGGAGCCAGCTATTTTTGAAGGCTTCAGACCTATGTGACCCTCCAGAAAACATCAAAAACACCGAATATGCAGATTATCAAAATAATTGTTCAGGTATTACTTGCGCTTATCTTCATTATGGTAGGCAGCATGAAGGTATTTACGCCCTACTCAGAAATGATAATTACGGAGGGCATGACCTGGGCCGAAGATTTTTCAGCCGGCTTCATTAAAATTATTGGAGCATTAGAAGCTTTGGGTGGGCTGGCAGTTTTACTTAGCCTGCGGATAAAGTCCTTCAAGGTTTTAGTTCCGCTGGCCAGTTTGGGATTTATGATTCTGATGATTGGCGCCGCCTATACCCATTGGGAAAGAAGTGAGCCTATAGCCACTAATGCGATTCTATTTTTAGTATCCGCCTTAGTGCTCTATCAAAATCGTGGTGCTCTGGCTCGCAATAAGGCATAAAAAAAGGCCGGTGGTTATGAGGCACCGGCCCGATCCATTGTTTAAAAAAAGAGCACTATTTTACTTGGCTCATGATGATTCTGTCAAAGAATCGATCACTGAAGTAACGACGAATTAGGATCATTGGTTTGGCCATTCTTCCCCCCGCATAGCGAGTTTTTGGCTTTTGACTAGCTATCGCCTTGTTAACCAGGCGAGTAATTACCGAAGCTGGTGATCCTTGACCCTCAAAATAAACTTGCTTGGTAGCCTTAGCTACAGTATTGGTCATAGACTCATAAGCAGTTCCTTTCGCACGCGCAATCATCGGATCCAGCATTACGTCTCCGAACTCTGTAAGGATTACTCCAGGTTCAATTAGTACCACATCAATATTGAAAGGAGCTAATTCCAATCGTAAACAATCAGACCAACCTTCCAAGGCATGTTTTGTAGCGTGATACCAGGCACCTAAAGGGGTGTAGACTTTCCCGCCTACGGAAGAAATATTGACAATTTTTCCCTTCTTAGCCTCTCGCATATAAGGCAATACCTTTTGGGTAATGCTGGCCAAGCCAAAAATGTTAACCTCAAATTGCCGACGAGCATCTTCTATGGAAACGGTTTCTACTGCTCCATATACGGCATAACCCGCATTGTTGACCAATACATCAATACGCCCTTGCTCTTCAATTATGGCTTTTACCACCGCCTCTACTTCAGATTCCTTGGTGATATCCATGGCCAGCGCATGTCCACCCGCTTTTTGGATATCCTCCATTTTGTCGATCCGGCGCGCAGCACCATATACAATATGACCTTGTTTGATTAAATCTAGGGCAAAATCTTTACCCATTCCAGAAGAAGCTCCGGTTACTAAAATGACTTGCTTTTTCATAATCTAATTGTAAGTGATTAATTACTTATACTTCGGGGTAAATTTTTTTAGAGCATATATCTAGGATGCAATAAGTTTTGCACCTGCTTTAATTCTTTGGGTTTACGCAACAAAATGGCCGTTACCAAGCCATCCAGCAATATCATAACTAATTCCGCTTCGGCCTCCGGTTCTTGATAATGCATTTCCTCAAATATACCTTTCAACATTTCCTTTAAGGGAGCGGTAGCACTATCATCATAGGCATCGGTCTGCCACTTCAGGGCATAAATCAAACGCCAGAAATCATAATCTTCCGGTGGCACTGTAAATACAAAGTCCAGGATATTCTTAAGGCGCTTGCGCGGATTTTCTTCCTGACTAAACTGAATATAGAGTTGATTTACCTTTTCATGACCCTGTTCCAACACGGCCTTTAATAAGCCTTCTTTATTGGTGAAATGCCGAAAAATCAGACCTTCAGATACTCCAGCTGCCTTAGCCACCTTGGCGGTGGAAGTGCCATCATAGCCCTTTTCTGCAAATAACCGCAGGGCCGTTTTGAGTATCTGTTCTTGTTTTTCCGTCATGGTGAGTAATCACTCACAAAAGTACAGTCCATTTTGATATCCACAAATAATTCAATTGTATTTTTTTGATTTTAGTTTCCTTTGTCGCCGAAACCCCAGCACGTGTCCGCACAAATAATAGAATCCTGGATCGATCAATACAGCGATGAGCTCCTGCACTGGGCTGAGTACCGTACTGGTGATTCTGCCTTAGCTCAGGATATGGTTCAGGAAACCTTTATTGCGGCTTTCGAAAACTATCATCAGTTTAAGGGCGACAGCAATCCTAAAACCTGGTTATCGCGAATCCTGCGCAATAAAATTGTCGACTACTTCCGCTCTGCCTATTATCGAAAAAACATTTTTGAAGGTCAGCCTTCCGATGATGATGGCCCCGAACGATCGCATTTTGATACTGAAGAACACTGGCGCACCGAAATCTTTCAAAGTGGTTGGGAAGAGGATGAAAGTTTGATGAATCAGGAAGAATTCCGCAGCCTCTTTGAACAATGCTTAAATGCCTTACCGCAAGCTTGGCGCGATATCATTGCCGCTAAATACTTTGCACAGGAGAAAGGTCAGGATATAAGTCAGGAGTTCAATATCAGTACGTCCAACTATTGGCAAATTATTCATCGCGCTAAGCTGTCTTTGAAAAAATGCCTTGAAGTGTATTGGAAATCATGAAGCTCTTACAATCTCTCATATTAAGCTGTCAGGAAGCCAGTGCCCTCATTCAAAAAAAGGAAGAGGGAAAGCTTGGTGCCATTCAGGGCATGCAATTACGTCTGCATTTGAGTATTTGTGTTTTCTGTCGACATTATGAAAAACAAAGTGGCCGAATTAATGACTTTATCGGTCAGTACTTTGAGGATCGCAAACCCAAGGAAAATCCGGAATTCAAAGAAGAGCTCAAGACCAAAATTCGCGAAAAGGGCTCTGCCTAATTGTAAGGCTTCGGTTCCCAACTCGTCCTTTAAGCAATAAAATTATCCCTTTATGAAAACTTTATTGCTAAGCCTAAGCTTGATTTTCAGCTTCTCTTCCTTCGATCAAAATGCCGCTAATCCAGCACCGGCTGAACTTTCAGAAGCATTAATTGTAGTTGTAAATACCGCCGATTGGTGTCCGCTTTGTCAAAAGCATGGTGAAAGAGTAGAAAATGATATTCTTTCTACCTTTCAGGCAAACGCATCTTACCAAATTATCGTTAATGATTTGAGCACCGAGGAAAGCAAAGCGGCCAGTCAGAAAATCCTGATGAAAGCCGGTTTAGAAAACTTTAGCGCCGAGAACAATGGTACCGGCCGTATCTACTTTGTACATCCCACTTCCAAGAAGGTGCTCGATAAAATTAGTGTTTCAAAAAGCACTGAAAAGATTCGCAAGGCCTTTGCTGAGGCCCTTGAAAATATTTAAGAAGAGCGGGCCGGGACTTTTTCTTGGTTCTTCTGACTCGGCCCGTTCTTTATTCCTCCCCAAATCCCTATTTACATGTTACGATATCTTTTTAGCGCTCTATTCTCCCTATTTCTCTTTAGTGCCTGCAGCCAGGATTTAGATAGTGTTCAAGGCCTTGCCATTGGCGATAAAGCCCCTTTACCGACTTTACAGAATGAAGACGGCCAAAGCCTTTCCCTAAGTGAAGCCTTAGAAAAAGGCCCCATTATTTTGGTTTTCTACCGCGGGCAATGGTGCCCCTATTGCAATCGCCATTTATCTGCCTTAGAGGCGATTCGCGATTCCCTCGAATTGGAAGGTGCTCAGCTTTTTGCTATTTCTCCTGAAAAGCCTGAATACCTGCAAGAGATGCAGGAAAAAACAGAGGCCGGTTTCAACTTGCTTTATGATTCGGCTTATCAAACCATAATTGCCTACGATTTAGCCTTTTTGCCTTCGGCTGGAACGCGCTTGAAATACAATACCCTTTTGGGTGCAAAGCTTAGCGAAGCCCATGGTGATGAACGTGAGCTCCTACCTGTACCCGCTACTTTCCTGATCGACCAAAAAGGGATTATTCGCTGGCGGCACTTCGACCCCGACTATACCCAAAGGTCCGATCCCTCTGAAGTTCTGGAAGCCTTAAAAGCCCTCTAGGATTTTGATTGCGCCCTAGCGGCATTTTCCCGTTCTTCGTAGAAAAGACCGCTACATTGAGCTCATTTCTCGATCAAGTTGCGCAATTCCTGCTCAGCCAACCTCTTCCTCTCCATCGACAGACGGTAATTTTACCCAGTCGACGGGCTGGTATTTTTTTGCAAAAAGCATTAGAGTCCCAATTGGATAAACCCAGTTTGGCCCCTCGCTTTATTAGCATCGAAGACTTGATTTTCGAACTTACCGGCTTAGAAGCAGTTTCGCGACCCGAGCTTTATTTTCGACTCTTTGAATGCCTGCGAAATTCAGTACGACCTGATCTCAAATTTGAGGAATTCAATCGCTGGGGCAGAGCGCTCTTGCAGGACTTTAATGAGATCGATCGCTATCTAATAGAGCCGAATCAGATCTTCACTTATTTGGGTGATCTGAAACGCATTGAACAATGGAATCTAGAGCCGGGAGAACACACCCGCATGCTCGATGATTACCTTAAATTCTGGCCTGCCTTGGCTGAGGTTTATCAGGAGCTCAAACAAAGCCTATTGGCAGAAGGTAAAGCCTGGCAAGGTTTGGCCTATCGGGCTTTCGCCGAAAAAGTACAGCATGAAACCAAGGCCATTGCAGAAGAATACGAGCAGTTCTTTTTCATTGGCTTTAATGCACTTAATAATGCCGAAGAAAAGGCCTTGCTTCAACTTTATGATGCAGGTTTAGCCCAGTTCTTCTGGGATGTGGATCGCTACTATTTTGAAGATCCGGAACAAGAAGCCGGGCATTTCTTACGAAACTCGCCCTTGGTTAAGCGACTGCAAAAACACGATGCCTTTTATGGTTTGCATGATGAATTAGCTCATGGCACCCGAAAGGTGGAAAGTATTGCCGTAGCAGGATCGAACCTCCAATCGATAATCGCAAGCAATCTACTTAGTGAGCAAAGTGAAGAGGACCTGGCCCAAACTGCCATGGTTTTAAGTGATGAAGCTCTACTTCCCGCCTTTCTGAATAGTATTCATCCCAATTTCCCCAGCTTGAACCTTAGTATGGGCTTGGGCTTACAGCATTCACCTTTGGCTGGTTTTTTTGAAATCCTGCTGGACTTCCCTTTAGAAGCAGAACGGAATGCTAAGAAAACCAAAGATGGCTGGGCACGCTATCATTTTAAACGTTGGGAAGCCCTGCTCAACCATCCGATTACTCATAAAATTGCGGGCTCCTCCGCATACAAGCTTCAGGAAATCCGCACCGAGATGCATCGTAAAAATGCGCTCTATCCCAGCTTCAGCGAATTGGGCCTTGAGCAATTAATAGAACCCTTATCAGCCGACTTTTTTAAGGTCGACCAAGGCATAGGCGAACAATACCAGCGACTGGCCCATTTCTGTGAAGCGAGCTTAAGCGTTTTAGTAGATCAATCCAGTTTGCAAGAAGGGCTTTTTGCCTTTTACCAGCTCTTTAAGCAGAGCGCCGATACCTTGAATCGATTTCCTTATTTGGAGAGCTTTGAGCAGAGCCTACAATTTTATCGAGAACTTTTACCAGACCTTGGAATCGACCTGCGTGGCGAACCGCTACAAGGTATGCAGGTAATGGGTTGGTTGGAAACGCGTTGCCTGGATTTCAAGCAAATTGTGGTGCTAAGTCTCAATGAAGGTATTTTACCCAAAGGCCGCTCAGAAAGTAGTCTGCTACCCTTCGATGTGAAGCGCAAATTTGGCCTACCTACCTATCTGGAAAAAGATGCCGTATTTGCCTATCACTTCTATCGCCTCATGCAAAGGGCGCAAAGTATTTACCTCCTGCATAGTACCTCAGCCAGCGGAATTGGTGTGGTAGAGCCTTCCCGCTTTGTGCGGCAATTAGAATTAGAGTGGCCGCAAAAAAATGCACGACTCCTTTTCAAAAATCAGATTGCTACAGCACGTAGCCAGGAAGCCAAATCCAACGAGCAAGTAGCTAAAAGTCCGGCCTTGCTGCAAAGATTGGAGGAAATTGCACTTCGAGGTTTTTCGCCCAGCAGCCTCTACCTCTACCTCAAAGACCCGCTGCAGTTTTATTATGAAAAGGTTTTAGGGCTTAAGCCCGATGATAGCTTAATGGAGGAGCTCGATCTTCCCGCTCAGGGAAATGTATTGCATGAGTTTTTGGAATATGGCTTTAGTCTGCCTGATCCTGAAAATCCCGAAGAGCGAATCCCGCACAGCCCTGATCCAGAAGGATCCTTCTTTAAACAAAAGCTTCCAGAGCTAAAGGCCCAATTAAAAGACTTAATGCTAAAACATGTGCCTGGCCTCCCGCTGGAACAAGGTCCTAATCTTCTGCATTTAGAGAGCATGAGTTTTATGCTTCGCAATTTTCTGAAATTCGAAAGTGCACGACTTAAAAAATTAGGCTCCTCCTGGAAGGTTTTAGCTACTGAGAAAGGTCTAGAAGGTCGAATTAGCCTGGCTTCAGGGCGCCAAATAAATTTAATTGGAAATGCCGACCGTATTGATCAGGAAGGCGAATGCATTCATATAATTGACTATAAATCCGGGGCTAAATCCAAATACGATTACAGCATTTCCAGCCTCGACATGGAGGCCTTTATTAAAAAACCTCAAGCGATTCAATTGCCGATGTACGCCTTGATGTACTGGCAGCAAAATCCTCAATTAGAAATCCAGGCCTCGGTGCTCTCCTTGCGAAAATTGAGTGATAATCCCTTCAGCATGAAAATGGAAAAAAGTGCCGTGTTGAATTCCGAAAATCAAGAAGCAATAGTAACCGTACTACAAGCTATTTTCGAAGAAATGTTTAATCCGGATATTCCCTTTCAATCTCGCGCCTAATGAAGGATACCTTAAGCAAAGAAGCACTCTTAGAAGCCCGACAATTAATTAGCCCTCATATTCATCAAACACCGGTGTTGCAGAGTAGGGCCCTGAATAAAATTAGTGGAGCCGAACTCTTTTTTAAATGTGAAAACTTTCAAAAAACGGGATCTTTTAAAGCACGGGGAGCAACACATGCTGTTCTTCGTCTTTCGGATGAAGAAAAAAAACGCGGGGTGGCAACTCATAGCTCCGGAAATCATGGGCAGGCCTTAGCTTGGGCCGCCCAAAAGCTGGGCATACCTTGCCATGTAGTAATGCCCGAAAATGCCCCTGAGGTAAAGATCGCCGCCGTTCGAAATTATGGTGCAGAAGTGCATTTATGTGCGCCTAATCTACCGGCTCGGGAAGCAGGTTTAAAAGCTGTTCAGGATGAATTCGGATCGGTGTTTATTCCTCCCTATAATCATCCAAATATTATTGCTGGTCAGAGCACTGCTGCCGCAGAGCTTTTGGATGAAATTCCGGATTTAGATCTGATCATCACTCCAGTTGGAGGAGGTGGCCTTTTGGCAGGTACCGCCTTGAGCACCCATTATTTCGCAGAAAGATGCCAGGTAATTGCCGGGGAACCCGAAGGGGCTAATGATGCCTTTCTATCTTTTTATAGTGGAGAGCGGGTCAAGGAACATCAAAGTCAAACAATAGCTGACGGACTGCTTACCACCCTGGGCGAGATCAATTTCCCTATTATACAGGAACTGGTTTCGGATATCATCACCGTAAGTGAAACAGAAATAATTGAAGCTTTAAAGCTGATTTACCAGCGACTCAAAATCGTAGTAGAGCCCAGCAGTGCGGTGGCTTTTGCGGCCATTCTGCAACAAGCTGAGCGCTACGAAAACCGCCGCATCGGAATCATCCTCAGCGGCGGCAATGTGGATCTGGCTAAGCTGCCTTTTTAAAGGTCGTAGCGTACTCCGAAGAGTAAATATCGAGGCAATACATTATAAGCAGTGGTGCTAATCAAGTTAGCACTTAAGGCATCCTCACGAATGAAGGTGGTATTAAGTAAGTTCAAGGCTTGAATGCTGAAGAGCCATTTGCTATCCTGTTTTTGATATTCCAAGCTGGCATTTAAGAAATCGTAAACGGTACGTGTAGAACCCGGGTTCCCGTAATTATTATAACTATAGTCTGCTCTTAAAACAAAGTCGCTAGCTATAACAGCAGTCACCTCAACACTGGGAGAGTGATTGGTATACACACTATTACTACGGGCTCCGCTATAATCGTTTTGTGAGTAACGGTACTGCAGTTCAATATTGGGCCACTTCTTAAAGTTGGTACCAATCTCACCACTATAGTTCTTGGAGAAAGTATTGTTCACATTGGTCCGGCCATTCACCTCATTATTCACGGTGGAATAATTAAGGTTTACCCTGCTCTCTAAACGGATGTATTTGAACTTCTTAGACCAGGAACCAAAGCCGCTCAAGTTCTCATTATAGCCATTGGCATTGATGGGGCTAAAGACCTGCTGCAAGCCAATATACTGTACGGCATTGTTGATGGGATCCAAGCTTCGGGAATAATTAACCCCGGCAAAAAGAGTGGTAAAGTTGAAGAGGTTGAAATCGCGGTAGAACAGGCTCACATTGTGAACTCGTGCAAAATCCAAACTGTCGTTACCGGTAAACAAACTGTTATAGGAACGAAGGATTACTCCATCCATAATTTGGTTTACATCATTAAACTGAGCCGACATGTTGTAGCGTAAATCCAAGCCCTTACTTGAGCTAAATTCGTAGCGCAGTAATGCATCAGGTAAAAGCACCTGATAATCGCGCACATCCTCAGTTCCCGCTTGGAAATCCTTCACTTGGTAATAGTGGAAATTCACTCCGGGGCGGAAAGTGAGCTTGCCTAATTTGGTTTTGTAATGCAAACCGCCAAAGCCATCCAGCAAGCTGAAATCTACCGTGTTTTGTAATAGTGGATTTGCGAACTCTACAGCGTCTGACACCTCGCCTTCAGCCAGTCGGTTATCGTAATCCTGCGTATTGTATACTGTTCCCAGGTTAAATTCGAAGTGGTTATTACCATTCAATACCCAGTAATAACTGGCTCTACCTTCCAAGCTTTCACTTAAAACTTCACGAGTTTGCACCAAGCGATACATATTGGTATCCAGAAATACGAAGGGTTGACCAAAAGGCTGTTGCTGCGATTGCATGGCAAATCTGGGATCCTGATACTTGCGGGAGTGTTGCAATTCCACGGCAAATACATTTTCACCCTGATTGCGGAAGAACTCTAAATTTTGTTGGATGGACCAAGGGCGCTTGGCCTCTTGAGTTCCCAGATTATTGCTGAAGTTAAAATCGCTAAAGCTTGAGTACAATCGAGAAGTATTCAATTGATCCGATACCTTCAGGAATACATCATAATTCAGATAAGTCTCCTTACTCGGTTCATAGGTTACGGAAAACTTTGCCAAGGCGGCGGTAGAATGCTGATAATTCTCGGTTGTTAATTGCTCAACTCCACCTCCAATACTGTCTAAACCGATATAGGTACGACTGGTAGTATAGGGGCTGCTCACCACATTGTCGCTACCAATTACAAAGCCCGAAAGGGTGAGGTTCTTCTTAGGTGAATAGCTAAAGTTGGCCGCTCCAAAACGACCGGTTACTTCATCTGCACGATTGTTTAAACCCAATGGAATCCCCAGGTCATCTTGTGCAAAATTGAAATTGAAGCCCGAACGAGAGCTTAGATTTCTAAAGCCTCCACTAAAGCGGAAATAATCGCGAGCGGTAAAGGCTGCTTGTCCAATATTATTGAGGTCGCCTATAAAGTTAAAGCTGGCTTTGGGTGAATAGTAAAAGGCATTTCCATGAGCATAATAGCGTTCAGGATCGCCCACCTTAGCTTCCGCATCACCAAACCAAAGGTTCTTTTTCCCTTCTTTTAATTTAATGTTCAGAGCAATTCGATCATCTGAACTCAGACCTTGCAGGGGAGAAATCTCTTCATAATTCCGAAGTACTTGCACCTTATCAATGGCATCCGCCGGAATGTTCTTGGTGGCCACTTTCGAATCCCCATCAAAGAACTCTTTACCTTCCACCAGAACTTTTTCAACGGTTTTGCCTTCTACTTTTACCTGACCATCTTCATCAATCTCAAAGCCGGGTAATTTTTCAATTACATCTTCCAGCTTTTTCTCTTCACCAGTGGTAAAAGCATCGGCTTTATAGCTAATGGTATCTCCGCTTACCACGATAGGCATTTCTTCAACTACCTCAACTTGCTGCAGTAATTCGGAGTCTTCTTCTAAAGGAATTTTACCTAAGTCTCGATCCTCAGAATTGAGGACCACTAAAAGTTCCTGGGGCTTATAACCGAGATAACTGAATTTGAATAAGTACTGTTTATTGCCTTCCAGCTGAAAGCGAAATTGGCCCTCGCTATTGCTAAAGCCATAAGTTACCATGGAGCTATCATCAGGGTTTAAAACCAAAATATTGGCCATTTCCAAACCTGCCTGGTCACTGCCAATCAGAGCTCCGCGAACATTAACCTTTTGAGCCATTGCTCCCAGGCTCATCAAAAGGCCCAAAAGCATGAGCCGAAATTTCATATCCCTCATATCTGACTATCTACCGATGGTAACCTGAAAAGAGCCACGATGACCGCCGCCTCTACCGCCAGGTCCGTTGCCAAAGTTCTGCTGCATCTCTTCAATTTTGCGCGCAGTAATTTCCTGATACTCTTTTGCATCCACCTCTTCACCTTCTGAGGGCTCCTTAATTTCCACCGGCTCCTTGGTATTAATACTCACCTTGGTACAAAGGATCGTGGTATTGCCATCGTTCACCTCTAAAATTAATCCTGGTAAACCGTAAAAACGAGCAGGACCATGGGAGATAGGAATCTGCATAGTAAACCAAGCTACGATTTGCACGGTATCAATAATGGTGCTGTCTCTAAGGCCTTCTTTGGGATCTCCGGTTAATTGTTTGGCTTCGCGAATACGCATCGCGGTGGCCTTTTGGCAGATGTAATTTCCGATGGATTTGGTTTCCTTTCCGATGGTCCAGTCCAAATTTTCGAGGCTATCCTGAATTAAAAACATCTTCCCGAAAAACTCGGTTTGCTCTGTATAGCGCTGTTCTTGTAAGTTCTTGTAATAGGTTCCAGAGCCTCCGGTAAACATTGCGATCATGCGCATGCCTCTTTGACCTTCTTTTTCCAACTCAACCACCTCTTCGTAAATGGATTCATTGCGATTGAAGTCTAGCTCATATTCTTTCTGAGTGGCTTTGGCAATGTTGGCTTCCATCATTTTCTTTTGCTCAGGACTCATCTGGTCACTGTCAATTTTCAAATCAAGAGAGGTCGCTGTTTTATAGGTCGCCGTGCCACCAATATTCTGAGATTGCCCATATACCGTGAGAAGGCATAAAGCAAGAAGGTAAGTAAGTCTGGTCATGGTACTTATTCAAATTAAGGCCAAATATCTTTTAAAGGCCTAAAGTTCGCTGTTAGAGGCCTGTTAAAAAGATTGGTTTAATCAAAGATTTGAAAAAGTACAGGAATAAAAAATAGGGCTATTCCTATTTTTTTCAAGAGGTATGACGGCTAATAATTTCTTGTAGGGCACCCAAATCGATGGGTTTAGTAAGATAGTCGGACATGCCTGCTTCCATAAATCGCTCCCGATCTCCGTCCATGGCATGCGCCGTAAGCGCAATTATTGGAGGAGCAGAGTCGCCCATTTCATCCTGAATTCTGCGGGTAGCTTCCAGACCTCCCATTATCGGCATTTCAATATCCATGAAAATAAGATCGTAACTGCCGTTTACCGCAGATTCTAATGCAGCCTCTCCATTAACAGCAAAATCGAGATTAAAACCCTGGCGCTTGAAAAGTAAATCGGCCAGTTTGCGATTAATCTCATTGTCTTCGGCCATTAAGAGTTTCAGGTCTCCCCCCATAAAATCTGTTTAAAGCGCTCAAAGCTAACTAATAATTCTTTGATTATTCAGGCCTTTAATCTGTAGCGCGGACCAGGCACTGTTTCCAGAAGACCCTTGAGCTCTAAGGTCATTAAAATGCGCAAGCACTGAGCCCCGGTCATTCCACATTTACCCAGCAACCAGTCCAAACTTTTAGACTCTTTTTCCTGGCTTAATGCATCTACAATTAATCGCTCTTCTACATTGAGATTTTCAAAAAGTTCCAATTGTTTCTTTTGAGCCACAGGGCTTATGGGCTCCCAACGCATCACATAGGCCAGATCTCGAGCCCCTTCTACTAAATAAGCGCGATGACTTTTAATTAGAAGATTACAACCTTCACTGAGTGGATCTTGAATCCGGCCGGGCAATGCAAAAACATCCCGATTGTACTGATTGGCATATTCGGCAGTTATTAAGGCACCTCCTTTTCGAGCCGCCTCAACCACCAAAGTAGCATCACTCATGGCCGCAATAATGCGATTGCGCTTCGGGAAGTTTTCGCGATCGGGATTGGTTCCGGTGGGAAATTCCGTTAAACAGGAACCACCGGCTTCCACAATTTCCTCAGCCATCTTTCGGTGTATTGCCGGGTAAATACGATCGAGGCCATGTGCCAGAACTGCGCAATTGATAATATCATTATCCAGAGATTTTCGATGTGCATAGGCATCTACCCCGTAGGCCAAGCCACTGATCACCAAAAGATTCAAACCGCGCGCTTCTTCTAAAAATTCCGCCAGAAAATCCCGACCATAGTCAGTCATACTCCGAGTACCCACAATGGCAATACAGCGATTTGGGTTAAGAGGAGTATGCCCTTTTTGGAATAGTACTATGGGTGCATCTTCACAATGCCGCATGCGCCGGGGATAAGCAGCATCCTCAAAATAATGCAACAACCAACCTTTTTTATCGGCCTCGAGCAATTGCCGTTCCGCTAATTTTAATTTGTCGGGCTGCCGGACTTCTTTAAGAATCGCTTTACCAATGCCGGGGATCTTCTCCAAGCTAGCTTGTGATTCTTTAAAAACCGCTTCAGGACTGCCACAATGGGCGATAAGCTTACGTGCCCGAACGGGGCCAATGCCCTCCATCAGGCTTAAGGCCAAAGCCGCAGCTTTAGCGTCATCAGAAAATTTCATAGAACAGGTTAAGGTTGACAGAAAGGTACAAATAATCGAAAAAATGAGGCCCCTCGCCCGCTAAGGCTGGATAGACAAGACATTTTTACTACTTTTGAAGTTACGGAATTAAGAAAATCCTCAAATGGTAAAGCATACGATCGATCACTACATCAGCAATTTGTTGTATTTCAACGAGTGCGTGGTAGTACCGGGATTTGGCGCCTTCCTTACGCGTTATTTCTCGGCTGAGGTCAATTCTGCTACCCATATGTTCCGTCCACCTTCCAAACGAGTAGCATTCAATGCCCGCATTCAGGAGAATGATGGATTACTGGCTAAGCACATTTCTAAAACCGAAGGAGTGAGCTATGAAAAAGCCATGGAAAGCATTGAAATTTCTGTGCGCAGCTGGAAAAAAGTTTTACGCGCAGGACGAAAAGTAAACCTAACCGGAATTGGTCGTCTTTACATGAGCGACACCGGCAAATTGCAGTTTAACCCGGCCCATGATATCAATTATGATATTCAATCCTACGGCTTAAACATCTTTAGAGCCAACGCTATGGAAAGAGAGCAGGAAATTAAGCGCAGTGTAAATAAGGCTATCGAAAAGCATCAAGGCAAAAAGGTAAAAGCGAAAGTGGAACCTAAAGAAGATGCCAAAGTACGTCAGCTCAATTTCCGTCGCTGGACCGCCGTTTTAGGTCCGGTGGCTGCAGCTATGCTTGTAGGAGCTTATCTCTACGTTACGCCCGGTAGCTTCAACACCGTTAAAGAACAGGTAAGTGGCATCTTTATTAACCATTCTCAGGATACCCTTGAGAGTCCCACCTATTCTGATATTGCTTCGAACGAAGCTGGTTTAGGATTCCAAGAACCCGAAGGTCCTCGTCTTAATGGAGAATATGGTCCTGAAGATGATGTTCTTACCGAAGAGCAAATTTCTGAAGAAGCAATCGATCCCACCACTGAAGCAAATGAAACTGCAACAATCAGTGAGGAAACAGCTCCCGCTGAAGCCATTATTGAAGAAAATTCTAAACCTGCTCTGGTAGATTTACCGCAGAATTCAGAAGAGAAAAGCAGCACTGAAATTGCTGAAGACAAAGCCGAAAGTCCGGTAAAAGAAAACAGCAAAAAAGTACATTACAACTTCTCCGCCAAAGGAAAGCCCCTTTACAATGTGAAGAAGCGTCCTGAGGATTTAGCGACCAGCAATACACCAAACTACAAGCCTAAAACTGAAAAGCAACCAAAGACGGTAGCGGCACAGCCTAAAATTGCTTCCGAGTCTGAAATGGCTCCTGCCAAAGCAATTGTTGTTCAAAATAAGTCGGAGCAAAACAAAGCTCAGAAAGCCACTGAGCAAAAGGTAAATCCCAATACAAGTGCTCAGGCTAATTTGGCCGATGCTGGTGAATTCCAAATCATTGTTGGCGCCTTCTCTTCTGCTGCAAATGCAAACAACTATGTTGAGCAATTAAAAGGACAAGGTTGGAGTGCCTATAGCTACCGTGCCGGTAATCTAAATAGAGTAGCTATTGGTAAGCTTAAGAATCGCGATCAGGCTAACAGTTTATTAGGTCAGGTAAAACAGCAAGTTAACAGCCGCGCCTGGGTGAACCAATTGTAATAGCTTACTTTTGCCGAAAATTCCGGCATGAAAGCGAAAACCCCTTCGGAGTCATTAACGGTAATGACCGAAATCGTACTCCCGAACGACACCAACAATCTTAAGAATCTTTTTGGAGGACAGCTTTTAAGCTGGATGGATCGTTGTGCAGCCATCGCCGCTCATCGTCACTGTCGCCGGATTGTGGTTACCGCCTCGGTAAATAATGTATCATTTAATCAGGCCATTCCACAAGGTGCTATTGTAACCCTGGAAGCCAAGGTTTCACGCGCCTTTAGTTCTAGTATGGAGGTTTTTGTAGATGTTTATATCGAAGATCAAACCATCTCTGGCAAGAAGACCAAAGCCAATGAGGCCATTTACACCTTTGTGGCAGTGGATCAATTGGGTAATCCCATCAACATTCCAGCAATAGAGCCCGAAACAGAAAAGGAAAAAGCTCGCTACGAGGGCGCCTTGCGTCGTCGACAATTATCCCTAATCTTAAGTGGTAAAATGGAACCTTCGGAAGCTACTGAGCTTAAAGCTCTGTTCTTAGGAGGGGAGGAAGAAAAAGCTTAGATAAGCCAAAAAAGGCAAGAGTAAAATTCCATCCCGCAGCCAGCGGTTTTCAATAGTTTGAATGGCCAAAGCCCCCAAGCTCGCACTGGGGAAAATGATTAAGCAGAGCCAGAAATTGCTATTGGCAAAGAGTAAGAATCCGGCCACGCCCACCAAGGCATAGTAGAGCCAGAAATTTACTTGTTGCCTTTGCTCATTATTGTATTGATTGGCTTGAGCGAGATTGACCAAAACGGAAAATCCCAGAAAGAGGGCCATGATTGCCAAGGGAATTAAGCGTTGGTAATCCAGCTGAAAGCTGAAGAATTCCAAGGATTGAATTTCGGAAGTCCAGGCTTGGAGTAAGTGCCAATCCAGGAAATAGTCCAGGCTAAATGCGAAATATAATACGGTACCATAGCCTAAGATCAATGCAAGGACACTACGACCATTTAAACGGCGTAAGGCCAAACTTAAACCGAAAGGCATAAGCAAGAGAAAAATGCTTTCCCCATGAATAAAGCCTGCAATCGCAATCCAAAAGCCGGCGCCAAAATTTAAAGGCGCTGCATTGGCCTTAGGCACCAAAACCGGCATCATCTGGAAAATTAAGAGGCTAAAAAGAAGGATACTCCAAAGCTCCGGACCGGCATTTAAGGGATATAGCCAAATCCAAAACTGCATAGCAGCCAATAGGAAGCCTAAATATTGACCGGGAAATAGGTGCTTTCGGTTTAAGCTCTCGGCATAAAACAAAGAAGCGCCAATGGTTACTAGTATGAAAACCAAAAAGGTAAACCAAGGCGACATTAATGGCAAGCCCCAATCTGCAACTGGAAACCAAGTTCCCTTTTGCACCGGATAAAACCAATAAGTGGAGCCCAAGGCCAATATCAAGACCAGGGCATTGAGCAAATTTCTGGGGCTGATATTGTTAAACAGTCTTGCAAACATCTGGGCTTTTTAGCTACTTTTGAGGCCACAAATCAATTAGGCCATGCAATTTAAAGATGTTGTTTTAGGATTAGGCGATTTTTTCGCTTGGACCTTCGGAATTCTGACCCAATTAGAAAACCTTCCTAATATTCTCTTCTCGGGAATTATTTTCTTCCTTTTCCTTTACTGGATGCGCCAAATGGCGGGCCATGCCAAAGCAGGCGAAAAATAGACGCTCTTAAAGGTCAAAGCCAATATCCTTGCGGTATTGGATGCCTTCAAAACATATAGTTTTTGCAGCCGCATAGCTTTTTGCTAGTGCGGCTTCTTTATTTGGACCCATTGCACTTAAGGCAATAACACGCCCACCTGAACTAAGAACCTTCTCACCATCTAATTTGGTACCGGCATGAAAGGGAATACAATCGCTCACATTCTCCAAACCGGTAATTTCCTTGCCTTTGGCATAAGAGCCCGGATAGCCCTCAGAAACAGCCATTACCGTAGTACAAAATTCGGGGTGAATTTCAATTTTCTCCTCCGCTAATCGTCCTTCGGCGGCAGCATTCAGGTGTTCCAATAAATCGCTTTTAAGGCGTGGCATTACCACCTCTGTCTCAGGATCACCCATGCGAACGTTGTATTCAATAACCTTAGGCTCTCCTTTTACTTCAATCAAGCCAAAGAATACAAAACCGGTATAATCGAAGCTTTCGCTTGATAGGCCTTTAATAGTTGGTTCAACTACCTGCGCAACCGTTTTCTGCCATAAGGCATCATCCACAAAGCTTACAGGCGACACGGCACCCATACCACCGGTATTAGGACCGGAATCTCCCTCTCCAATTCGTTTATAATCCTTGGCCACCGGAAGAATAATATGATCCTTTCCATCTGTCAAGGCGAAAACAGAAAATTCGCGGCCATTGAGGAACTCTTCGATCACCAAAGTTTTACTGGCATCACCAAACTTACCTTCCAACATTGCTTTGGCCTCCTCTTTGGCTTCTTGTAAATCTTGAAGAATAAGCACTCCTTTACCCGCTGCCAATCCATCTGCCTTAAGCACATAAGGAGCTTCTAAGCTTTCTAAAAAAGCTTCCGCTTCACTTACTTCACCACTGCTAAAACTGCGGTAAGCGGCGGTTGGAATTTGGTACTTAGCCATAAACTCCTTGGCGAATTTCTTACTTCCTTCCAGCTCGGCAGCAGCTTGAGCGGGACCAATAATCTTCACATTCTTGAGCTCTTCATCTTGACGGAAAAAATCCACCACTCCAGCCACCAAAGGAGCCTCCGGACCTACCAGCACCATGTCAATGGCATTTTGCAGGCAGAACAATTTAAGTGCGGGGAAATCTTCTGGCGAGAGGGCCACATTCTGGGCTATTGAAGCGGTTCCGGCATTTCCGGGTGCTAAATAGAGCTGATCACAATTAGCACTTTGGGAAATTTTCCAAGCTAGGGCATGTTCGCGGCCACCGCCGCCCAAAATCAAAATATTCATGATGGAAGATTAAGCGGCAAAAGTAGCATATAAATACCGGTAACAAAGGCTCTAATACTGGGCCTTGCACAATTTAAAGCCGTGTTTTTCCTGATGATTTTGGAATGATAAAAAAACTACTTTTGCCTAAGAATTAATGCATAATCTATGTCTGCAAATTACACCTCTCAGATCAACGCTTTCATGGATAAGGTAGCGGCCAAAAACGGCCACGAACCTGAGTTTTTGCAAGCGGTGCATGAAGTGGCTGAGGCCATTATTCCCTTTGTGGAAGAGCACCCTAAGTACAAAAACAGTAATATCCTAGAGCGTATCGTAGAACCCGAACGCGTAATTATGTTCCGCGTTCCGTGGATCGATGATCAAGGAAACGCCCAAGTAAACCGCGGTTACCGGGTAGAGTTTAACTCCGCTATCGGACCTTACAAAGGTGGATTGCGTTTTCACCCTTCGGTAAACCTTTCCATCCTTAAATTCCTGGGCTTTGAGCAGGTCTTTAAAAACTCCCTCACCACCCTACCTATCGGTGGCGGTAAAGGAGGTTCGGATTTCGATCCAAAAGGAAAGTCCGATAATGAAGTAATGAAGTTCTGCCAGTCTTTTATGACTGAATTACAACGCCATATTGGTCCTGATACCGACGTTCCTGCGGGTGATATCGGTGTTGGCGGTCGTGAAATTGGCTACCTCTTTGGACAGTATAAGCGCTTACGTAACGAATTTACTGGTGTTCTTACTGGTAAGGGTATCAACTGGGGTGGTTCTTTAATCCGTCCAGAAGCTACCGGTTATGGTGCAGTGTACTTCACTAAAGAGATGCTGAAAACCCAAGGTAAAGACCTTAGTGCTAAAAAAGTAGCCATCTCTGGTTCGGGTAACGTAGCTCAATTTGCTTGTCAAAAAGTACAGCAAATGGGTGGTACTGTAATCAGTATGTCTGACTCTTCAGGATACATCCACGCTCCAGAAGGAATTACCGAGGAGATTTTAGCCTACGTTATGGAAGTGAAAAACGTTCGTCGCGGACGTATCCATGAAGTAGCGGATAAATTCGATGGAGTAAGCTTCCACGCTGGTGAGCGTCCTTGGAGCCTCAAATGTGATATCGCTATTCCTTGCGCTACTCAAAACGAATTGAATGGCGAAGAAGCGAAAACTTTGATCGCTAACGGAACTATCGCTGTTTCTGAAGGAGCAAACATGCCTTGTACTCCTGAAGCAGTAGAAGCTTTCCATGCTGCAAAAATCTTATTTGCCCCTGGAAAAGCTGCCAATGCTGGTGGTGTAGCTACCTCTGCTTTAGAGATGGCGCAAAACAGCATGCGTATGAGCTGGACTGCTGAAGAAGTAGATCAGAAATTACACAGCATCATGATTAACATTCATGAAAACGCTGAGAAATACGGTAAAGGTGAAGATGGTTATGTAGACTACGTTAAAGGAGCCAACATTGCTGGCTTTGTAAAAGTAGCCGACGCCATGTTAGACCAGGGTGTAGTATAAACTAGACTCTCCTTAAAATACAAAAGCCAGCTGTTTTGAAACAGCTGGCTTTTTTTATGATTGGTATTTCAATTCTATAAAAGCTGAATTTTGTACCCCACCATCATATTCATATTTAAAGGATCGGCAAAAGGGTAGATAGAAGTTAAACTTCCAAAGTTGAAACGGGCGTAGAAATCTCTAATATTGAAGCCCGCATGCATGGTACCGTTTAAAATATAACTCTCCCAAACTCCTAAATCCGTTTGATATAAATGATTTAGAAATCCTAATCCAAAATTAAATCCATAAGTCCCATAATCGAAAACTAGTTCCGAATAGAAGTGGGTACTCATAAAATTAGAAGCGGCCGGTGTGGCCCTCAATTCATTATCAAAAGGGTCAAGGAAATAGGTATAGCTAGAATCAATCGCAGTCTGTCGATAGTCTCCATAAGTGCCAGATTCAGCCGCAAAGGTGTGCTGCACATTAAATACCCGCCAGCATAAATTGCTCTTGCGACTCATTTCATAGTTGAGATCAATCGAAAGGTTAATGCGACCGCCATAACCCGAATAAGTTTGTCTGCGATTCATTCCATACTGCTCCGCTTCTTCAGGACCGATAGAGCGACCGGAATAGCTAAACATACTTAGGCCACCACTAAAGGCCGTACCTGATTTCTTGGATAATGATTTAGAAAAGCTTATTCCGGCTTCTCCAAAGTACGATTGGAGATTCACATCATTGAGCATGGTCGCATCATCCGCAAAAGTTGGATCAATGTCATAAAAGGCAAATCCTCCGGAAATCGGAATCATTAATTTCAATTCTTCATCTTCAGGGGCAATTGGTTTTTCCATAGCATTTGCCGCCAGGGGATGAGCCGAATGCGGCAGATTAACGCAAGCTGTGCTTAGCAGAGCTAGGGCGCAAATCATTAAAAAGGATTTATTCATAGTTAAGTTTTTAGACCGCTAAAGATAGAATCTTATTCAAATCTTTCTGCACCCCCTAAAATGTGCCCTTTGTTCGAACTGATGCCGGACTGATAAAAGCTTAAATTAGCCCAGGCCCCTTAGGTATTTCATGAACCGCAATTCTATATTGAGTATCCTTTTTCTCTTAGGTCTTTTGGCTTGTGGGCCGAAACGCCTGCAAAGAGAATACATGCCCCACAGCGTGCATTTTGCCCATCGTGATTGGTGGATAAAATCCAGCCCAGAGATTCAAGGGCCCGGCTCCAATGTCTTTAGCTACCGCAATGTATGGGTAGATTGGCAAGGGCATTTACACCTAAAGGTGAGAGAAAAGGACAATCGCTGGACCTGTGCGGAAGTGTATACCAAAGACAGTCTAGGTTACGGTCGCTACGAAATGGAGGTCGAAGGTCAATTGGGAGACCTAGACCCCTATTTGGTATTTGGCTTCTTTACCTGGGACCCTCATACTTTTGAAGATCAGGCAAACAGCGAGATTGACATTGAATTTTCTCGCTGGGGTTTTCCCTTAGCCCCGCGGGTTCTGCATTATTCCGTGCATCCGGTTTCTTTACAGAAATTATTTCTGGAACGCTTTCAATCCTCTAACTCCAATCCACAGAATTGGAATGGTCGCAGCCGTCATATTATGGAGTGGCGTGATACTTCCATCACCTTCTATTCTTATCGGATAAACCGCCGTGACGAAGAGCTGCTCGAAAGTTTCCATTACAGCTTTAAAAACCCTCCTCGCAAAAAAGGGGTAGAAGGACAATTCAGCGAGGCCATTACGGTCCCAAAGCCCGGTGAGAGCAATCAAGCTCGCTTTAATTTATGGATCTTCGGAGCTAAGGAAGCCCCTTTAAATGAAAGGGAAACGGAAATTATTATCCGCGATTTCCGCTATGAAGCCTATTAGTCTTCTTCGCGTTTCAAAACCTTAGGAACGCGGAAATAATCACTGTCTTTATCCGGAGCATTTTTCAAGGCTTCATCCTTGGTTAAGACCGTTTCAGAAACATCTTCGCGCAGCACATTGCGCTCTTCACTGAGATATACCAAAGGCTCCACACCTTCCAGATCCAGTTCATTGATCTTTTCTACAAAGCCCAAAATTTTATCCATATCCCCTTGCATAGACTGCATTTCTTCCTCGCTGAATTCTAAACGAGCCAGATGGGCTAAGTGACGGATTTCGTCTAAACTGATCTTCATGTCTTGAGCTACTTTTGCGCTTGCAAAGATTGGAAAATATCGTCGTAACACTGCTGCTTTAAACGACTTACTTCTTCGGGACTATTCTCCTGTGGTCGTAAAAAAGGCATTACATCTACCTTGAGTAAACCGGGGCGACCCCGAAAATTATCATAGGGCAGTAAACGCTTGCAATCGTGAAAGGCCGCTGGGATTATCGTAACCCCCTTGGTTGCCGCTAAACGAAAGGCCCCATTCTTAAAAGGTGCTAAAGTAATTTCCTCACGCGGCGCCATGCCTTCGGGATAAATACACATGCCCAGGCCCTCTTCAATTTTCTCTGCTGCCAGGTCGTAGGTCAGTTTACGACTACTTAAGCTGGAGCGATCCACCAAGATATTAGTACGCTTATAGAAATAGCCAAAAAGGGGCAGTTTGGTGAGTTCTTTCTTCCCAATAAAGAGGTAAGGAGTGGGGAAAACAGCCAGGGTTAACATTATATCCAGCATGCTGGTATGATTGGCACAAATAATATACTGGCCATTAGGTTCTGGCTTCTCGGCCCAATTCACCTTCCAGCGAAAGCCACAAAGCACCAAGACTATTTTGGCCCAAAGGCGCTCAAAATAAAAGAATTGGAGGTAGGTCTTCGGACTTAAGGAAGTGAAGAAAATAAAGGGGAACAAGAGTATAATCGCGATAAAGTTCGCGAGGTAAAACCATACTCTAAATAATGGGGCAAGGATATAACGCATCACACAATGGCGGCAAAAGTAAAATATTGCCCGGTACGCCCGATCTTGCTTCTTACATTTGTGGCCTTAAAGCAAGAAACACAATGGCAAGGATCCTCACTGGTATTCAAAGCAGCGGAATTCCCCACTTAGGAAATGCCCTGGGCGCAATTGAGCCTGGAATAGAACTGTCGCAAAAAGCCGGCAACGAATCTTTTTTCTTTATTGCTGATTTGCACTCTCTCACTTCGGTTAAGGATGCAGATAAGCGCAAGGAAAGTGTATACGCCGTGGCTGCTGCCTGGTTGGCTTTGGGTTTTGATGTTGAGAATAACTATTTCTACCGCCAGAGCGATATCCCAGAAGTAACTGAGCTTACCTGGTACCTATCTTGCTTTACACCCTATCCTATGCTGGCCAATGCGCATAGCTTTAAGGATAAGAGTGATCGCTTATCGGATGTAAACGCCGGTTTATTTACCTATCCGGTACTAATGGCCTCTGATATTCTTTTGTATGATGCGGATGAAGTGCCGGTAGGAAAGGATCAGAAACAGCATTTGGAGATGACCCGCGACATGGCCAGTGCCCTCAATCATCGTGTAGGTGAGGAAGTGCTCAAATTGCCAGAAGCGGTAATTCGTGAATCGGTAAAAACTGTACCGGGAACCGACGGGCAAAAGATGAGTAAAAGCTATGGCAATACCATCGACATTTTTGCTTCGGCGAAAGCCCTAAAAAAGCAGGTAATGGGCATCGTTACCGATAGCACTCCCTTGGAAGAGCCCAAAAATCCAGACACTTGTAATGTGTTTGCCCTCTACCAGTTATTGGCAAATGAATCGCAAATTGAAGAAATGCGCGCCAATTATTTAGGAGGAAACTATGGCTACGGTCACGCTAAAAAAGCCCTTCTGGAATTGATCATGGAGCGCTATGGCGATGCCCGAGAGAAATACCAAATGCTAATTGAAAACCCACAGCAAATCGAGGACTACCTTTTGGCTGGTGCCGAAAAAGTTCGTCCTATTGCTCGGGAGGTTCTAAACCGTGTTAGAGGAAGTTTAGGCTTCTAATCGTTTAGCTTTAATACCGCTAAAAAGGCCTGTTGGGGAATTTCTACGTTCCCTACCTGGCGCATGCGCTTTTTACCGGCTTTCTGCTTTTCGAGCAGTTTACGCTTACGCGAGATATCACCACCATAACATTTAGCCGTTACATCTTTACGCAGGGCACTCAAGGTTTCGCGGGCAATAATCTTCGCTCCGATGGCTGCCTGAATGGCGATCATAAATTGCTGGCGAGGAATTAATTCCTTCAGCTTCTCACAGATTTTCTTTCCAATATCGAAGGCATTACTGCGGTGAATTAAGGCCGACAAAGCGTCTACGGGCTCACCATTCAACATCACGTCCACCTTCACCATATCGCTTTCGCGGTAGCCAGTGGGGTGATAATCGAAAGAAGCATAACCACGGGAAATAGACTTTAATCGATCGTAAAAGTCAAATACAATCTCCGCCAAGGGCATATCAAAACTCAACTCTACCCGCTCGGAAGTAAGGTAAACCTGATTGGTAAGGATACCGCGCTTCTCAATAGCCAAATTCATTACTGCACCAACATAGTCGGCCTTGGTAATTATCTGAGCTTTGATATAGGGCTCCTCGATATGATCCATTTTAGTTGGATCTGGAAATTCGGTAGGGTTATTTACAATCACGCAGCGCTCCGGATCCTTCTTCATAAAGGAATGGTAGCTTACGTTGGGCACAGTTGTGATAACCGTCATATTAAACTCGCGCTCCAAACGCTCCTGGATAATCTCCATGTGGAGCATACCCAAGAATCCGCAGCGAAAACCAAAACCTAGAGCTGCCGAAGATTCAGGCTCGAAGGTTAAACTGGCATCATTCAGCTGAAGTTTCTCTAAGGAGGCGCGTAACTCTTCGAACTCATCTGTATCTACCGGATAAATTCCGGCGAATACCATGGGCTTTACGTTTTCAAAACCGGCAATAGGCTTATCTGCTGGGCGCTCTACGGTGGTGATGGTATCTCCCACCTTCACCTCTTTAGCTTCTTTAATCCCGGAAATAATATAACCTACATTACCGGTGCCAATTTCTTTTTGGGGCTCTTGCCGAAGACGTAAAACTCCAATTTCATCGGCATCATACTTACTTCCGGTATTCATGAACTTTACCGCAGAACCCGATTTCATAGAACCGTTTACCACCTTAAAGAAGGCCTCAATACCACGATAAGGGTTAAAAACGGAATCAAAAATTAGGGCCTGTAAAGGTGCATCGGGATCTCCTTCCGGAGCGGGAATCCGTTTCACTACCGCTTCTAAAATATCGGAAATACCAATTCCGGTTTTAGCGGAAGCCATGATAATATCTTCATCTTCACAGCCAATCAAATCAATAATTTGATCCTTTACCTCCTCGGGGTTGGCACTGGGAAGATCTACCTTATTGAGCACGGGAATAATTTCCAAATCATGCTCTAAGGCTAAATACAAGTTTGAAATGGTTTGCGCTTGAATACCCTGCGCGGCATCCACCACCAAAAGAGCCCCTTCACAAGCGGCAATAGCCCGAGAAACTTCGTAGGAGAAATCTACGTGTCCGGGGGTATCAATCAGGTTGATGGTATAAGTGCTGCCCTCATGGATATAATTCATCTGGATCGCGTGGCTCTTAATGGTAATACCACGTTCGCGCTCCAGGTCCATATCATCGAGCAGCTGGTTTTTCGCCTCACGCTCCGTAACCGTCTGCGTATGCTCTAATAAACGATCTGCCAGGGTACTTTTACCATGGTCGATATGAGCAATGATGCAGAAATTTCGGATGTTATTCATCTTCATAGGGCGCAATTTCATTTAAACTGCGAAAGTACGTAAAAGGACGACCTAAAAATCGATTCACATACTAAGCCCCCTTATCTGTCCCATTTCTTATGGTTTAGTACTGAGAATCAAGTGTATTCTTGGGATACTAGGCGCTATCTCTTACATTTACGGTTTATAATGAACTGTGGCATGAAATTATTCAAACAACTAATCGCTTTGGCCTTTGTATTTCTCCTGCTGGGAAATCAAAAAGCCGAAGCTTCTCACTTTTCCAGTGGGGAAATCTATTACCGCTGGGCACCAACCGCTAACGACTCTAGCCGATACGAAGTTTTTGTAAACTGGTATCGTAATAATGGGGGGATTGCCATTACCCAAACCACTCAGGTAGTGTGTATTACCAGCAGTTGTTTCCCCAATGTAAATGTTACTCTCAACCGTCTTATGCCGCCTCCCGGCCAAGCTTCTCCCAATGATAACAATGGGGGTTGGATTGTACCTGGATTAGATGAGTGCGCCAATGCTACCGATCCTTCTTATAAAGATCTTTCCGTACATAAATTTTCAGGCTTTGTAAGCTTACCCGGTACTTGTGGTGACTTTAAGTTTACGGCTAATGCGATTTGCTGTCGTGATGTTTCCACCAATTTGTCTACCTCACCCAACATGTATCTGGAGGCTAAATTGAACAATACTTTGGGAGAAAGTTCTTCTCCCGAGATTCAAGCTCCGGCGGGAAAAGCATTCTGCTTAACGCAGCCCGGTGCCAAGCCTTTCCAGTTTATTCAAGCGGCTATTGATGCAGACAATGACAGTATTTTATACCGTTTTGGACATCCACAATCCGGAGTAGTTTGTGGACCGGGAACCAATATTGCTTTCTCTGCCGGTTATACCGTAAACGCTCCTTTTCCAAGTTCTACCGGGATTGTGATTGATCAGAGTACGGGTATTTTCACCTTCAGTCCTAACCAACAAGGTTCCTATGTGGTAAAAATTGTGGTGGAAGACTGGCGTTTTGACCCCATCACTTTGCAGTGGTTAAATATTGGGGAATCAGTACGTGAAATTCAGATTCCGGTTACGGCTAACTGTAATCCTGCTTCTGCAGAAGGTCCACGATTATCTTTAACGGCCGCTTCTAATAATGCCGCCATTCAAAACTTCACCCAGGCAGAGGTAGATAGTTTAAAGAACCTCTACAACATGCGAGTTTTCCGTGGTGAAGACAGTATTAGCAATGGTACTGCCACAGTTCACCAGATTCCGATTTTCCAAGGCTATCAGTGCTTCGATTCCATTGTATCGATTGAATTCAATAATAATGTTCGCTGTTCTTCGGTAGATCCAACTGACTTCCGTCTGATTGGTCCTGATGGAGTAGCACGTCCGGTAGTAGATGTAGAAACCAACTGTCAATTCCTGGTTTCACGTAACCTCGATCTCAAATTAAACCAACCTCTGGATGTAGATGGAACCTATGTACTGCAGATCCGTCGTGGTAATGATGGTAACACCCTAACCAATGAGTGCGGTATTGAACTTTCAGAATTCTATACCTTCCTGATTCCGGTAAGTGGATGTCCTGCTCCTACTTATGAATTGGATGGTCTTACCGTTGAAGGTGATGTGAACGTTCGTTTAGACTGGTCGGGTAATGCAGCCCTGCAAGATCCTTCCATCATAGCCACCTTTAACTCTTGGAATATCTACCGTGCTGATGCCGGAAGACGTCCTTTCTCACTGCTCAAAGTGGTGGACGATGCCAATGCTCGTTTCTTCGTGGATAGCTTTGCGCCCAATGGATACTATGTAGATAACTTCATCTACGATTATCAAGTGCAATTGGTATACAATGGCAAAGGACGTATCCCTAGCCGTTTCTGCTCAAATATCAACCTGCGCATCGACAGTGCTCAGCGTTCCGATAACAACCTTCCATTGTACTGGAATCATTTCAAGTGTATTGACCCATCCGTAAGAAACTACGATGTGTTTAATGGTAAGCGCGATACTACCGTTCCTGCTCCTGGCATTAGCTGGACCTTGCAATCGCAAACTACCGATACCATTGCCAATATTGCGATCCCTGCCGGAGACAGTATCACCCAAGGTACTTATGCCGCTCGCGTAGTAGCACGAAACGTAAATGGTAGCAGTCGTACTGATTCTTCAGAATCCAACTGGGTGTACTACTACGTGGTGTACTACCCACCGGTAATTCCAGATCCTCCCCCAACCGTTGGCGAAGTAATCATCCCGAATATTATTACCCCTAATGGTGATGGATTTAATGACCGCTTCTACATTAAAGCACCCCTTGATGGAGGAGCTCAATACGAAAATATCTCCGTTAGTATTTTCAACCGTCATGGTGAGCGCGTATACCAAAATGAAGATTTTGCCAGCATTAATGATGAAAATCAAGGTTGGAATGGTGTGAATAATTCAGGGCAAGAATTGGCCTCCGGAGTGTACTTCTACATCATCCAAATGGAAAATCCGGCTTCTAACGAATCACAGACCCTACAAGGGAATATTACCATCAACACCGGTGGTCTATAAACAAGCTTCGAAGACTCGATTAGAAAAGGCCGATTTCACTGAAATCGGCTTTTTTACTAGTTGGAAACACCTTTTACTCATTTATATAAGTCAATAAGTATTTTGCTGTCTCAGTACTAAGTACATTGTTATACATTAGCGTTCCAAAATTTTCGAGGTATGAAATTTTTAAAATTACTAGGCTTAGTTCTATTATTCTCATTGAGCCTTAGCCCTTTAGAGGCGTCCCACTATTCCAGTGGTGATATTTATTATAAATGGTCTCCAATCGCCAGCGATTCTAGTCGTTACGAAGTTTTCGTAA
This sequence comes from Croceimicrobium hydrocarbonivorans, assembly GCF_014524565.1. Lineage (NCBI taxonomy): Bacteria > Pseudomonadati > Bacteroidota > Flavobacteriia > Flavobacteriales > Owenweeksiaceae > Croceimicrobium > Croceimicrobium hydrocarbonivorans. The sequence continues at coordinate 1,685,888 of NZ_CP060139.1, forward strand.
ACTTTTATCGGAATAACGGTGGTGCGACAATTCCCGGTGGTACTTTCCAAATTTGTATTACCAGTAGTTGTTATCCAAACATCAACGTAACCCTTAACAAGCTTTTACCTCCTACAGGTCAAGCTTCTCCTAACGATAACAATGGTGGATGGATTGTACCCGGATTGGATGAGTGTGCCAATGCTACGGATCCTTCTTATAAAGATCTTTCCGTACATAAATGGAGTGGCTTTGTGAGTTTACCCGGTACTTGTGGTGACTTTAAATTTACCGCTGCACCTCCTTGCTGTCGTGACGTATCAACCAATTTGGCAACTTCTCCGAACATGTACCTCGAAGCCAAATTGAATAATACTTTGGGAGAAAGTTCTTCTCCTGAGATTCAAGCTCCGGCGGGAAAAGCATTCTGCTTAACGCAGCCCGGTGCCAAGCCTTTCCAGTTTATTCAAGCTGCTATTGATGCAGACAATGACAGTATTCGTTACCGCTTTGGTCATCCTCAGTCTGGTAACAACTGTGGTCCTGGTACCAACATCGCTTTCTCTGCCGGTTATACCGTTAACGCTCCCTTCCCAAGTTCTACCGGGATTATTATTGATCAAAAGACAGGTATCTTTACCTTCAGTCCTAATCAACAGGGTTCTTACGTAATTAAGATCATTGTTGAAGATTGGCGTTTTGACCCCATTACCTTACAATGGCTGAACATTGGTGAGACCGTGCGTGAAATTCAGGTTCCGGTTACGGCTAACTGTAACCCTGCTTCTGCAGAAGGTCCACGATTATCTTTAACGGCCGCTTCTAATAATGCCGCCATTCAAAACTTCACCCAAGCAGAGGTAGATAGTCTTAAAAACCTCTACAATATTCGTGAGTTTCGTGGTGAAGACAGTATCAGCAATGGTACTGCCACAGTTCACCAAATTCCGATTTTCCAGGGTTACCAATGTTTTGACTCTATTGTTTCGATTGAGTTTAGCAACAATATTCGTTGTTCTTCAGTAGATCCAACAGACTTCCGTCTGACTGGTCCTGATGGAGTAGCACGTCCGGTAGTAGATGTAGAAACCAACTGTCAATTCCTGGTTTCACGTAACCTCGATCTCAAATTAAACCAGCCTCTGGATGTAGATGGTACCTATGTACTACAGATCCGTCGTGGTAATGATGGTAACACCCTTACCAATGAGTGCGGTATTGAACTTTCAGAATTCTATACCTTCCTGATTCCGGTAAGTGGATGTCCGGCTCCTACTTATGAACTGGATGGTCTTACCGTTGAAGGTGATGTGAACGTTCGTTTAGACTGGTCGGGTAATGCAGCCCTGCAAGATCCTTCCATCGTAGCTACCTTTAACTCTTGGAATATCTACCGTGCTGATGCCGGAAGACGTCCTTTCTCACTGCTCAAAGTAGTAGACGATGCCAATGCTCGTTTCTTCGTAGATAGCTTTGCGCCCAATGGATACTATGTAGATAACTTCATCTACGATTATCAAGTGCAATTGGTATACAATGGCAAAGGACGTATCCCTAGCCGTTTCTGCTCAAATATCAACCTGCGCATCGACAGTGCTCAGCGTTCCGATAACAACCTTCCATTGTACTGGAATCATTTCAAGTGTATTGACCCATCCGTAAGAAACTACGATGTGTTTAATGGCAAACGCGATACTACGGTTCCTGCTCCTGGCATAACCTGGACTTTACAATCCCAAACTACCGACACCATTGCCAATATTGCGATCCCTGCCGGAGATAGCACCACTCAAGGAACTTATGCCGCTCGCGTAGTAGCACGAAACGTAAATGGTAGCAGTCGTACTGATTCTTCAGAATCCAACTGGGTGTACTACTACGTTGTATATTACCCACCGGTAATTCCAGAACCACCTGCAACAGTAGGTGAGGTAATTATCCCGAATATTATTACCCCTAATGGTGATGGATTTAATGACCGCTTCTACATTAAAGCACCTCTTGATGGAGGAGCTCAATACGAAAATATCTCCGTGAGTATTTTCAACCGCCACGGAGAGCGCGTGTACAAGAATGAAGATTTTGCCAGCATTAATGATGAAAATCAAGGCTGGAGTGGTGTGAATAATTCCGGTCAGCAATTAGCCTCTGGAGTGTACTTCTACATCATCCAAATGGAAAACCCCGCCTCTAATGAATCACAAACCCTGCAAGGGAATATTACTATCAACACGGTTGGTATGTAGTAAATCATAAAACTGAGCGATAACTCAAGGCCGTCCAATTTAGGACGGCCTTTTTTTATGCGAAAAGTGCTAATCCTCAGTCATAAATCCCCACAAATTAGTCTGTCTTTACATGGTTGCCTTAGGCTGCTAGCTTGCTTAAAAATTAGCAACCATGAAAATATCAACTTCGGTCTTCCTTCGGTTTCTTTCCGTTCTATTGCTTCTCACCATAAGCTTTAGCCTAAAGGCCTCGCATTACTCCAGTGGTGAAATATTTTATCGCTGGTCCCCAACTCCCACCGATTCTTTGCGCTATGAAATCTGTGTCTATTTCTATCGCTATACAGGTTCCCCTGCCACCATTCCCAATCAACCCATCAACATCTGTATCTCCAGCAGTTGCTATCCAGATGTTAGCGTAGCTCTAAATAAAAACCTGCCGCCTCCCGGTCAAGCCTCGCCGAATGATAATAATGGCGGTTGGATTGTTAATGGTTTGGACGAATGTGCCGATGTAAATGATCCAGATTATAAGGACCTTGCTGCCCATATCTGGTGTGGCTATGCCACTCTTCCCGGTATCTGTGGTGATTTTGAGTTTACCGCCGGACCACCATGTTGCCGTGATGAAGCCGATAATCTGGTAAACTCCAATGTTCGCAGCATGGTAATTACAGCTAAATTAAACAATACTCTAGGGCATAATTCATCCGCCGAAATTCAGGCCCCAGCTGGAAAGGCCTTTTGTTTATCACAACCTGGATCTAAACCTTTTGAATTTTTACAGGCTGCCTTTGATGCAGACGGCGATAGTTTGGTTTATCGCCTAGGTCATCCAGAAGAGGCCACCGGTTTTCCTGATGCCTTTAACAATGCCTATTGCGGCGGCAAAGCGAACATCCCTTTTGCTACTGGTTACACGGTAAACAATCCCTTTCCTAGCTCCACTGGTTTTGTGATTGACCAAAAAACCGGAATCTTCCGATTTAGCCCTAGCCAACAAGGTTCTTATGTAATTAAAATCGTGGTAGAGGATTGGCGATTCGACCCCATTCATTTGCTATGGGTAAAAATCGGTGAGATGGTCCGTGAAATTCAAATCCCGGTTACCGCGAATTGTAATCCCACCTCGCAGGCCGGCCCACGCTTATCCCTGACCTCTTCTAGCAATAATGCTATTATCCAAAACTTCAGTCAAGCCCAAATAGACAGTATGAAGCAGGCATATGACATGCAAGTCTTCTTTGGTGATGACAGTATAAGCAATGGTACCGCTACTATTCATCATATTCCAATCTTCCAGGGCTATCAGTGCTTCGACTCTATTGTATCGATTGAATTCAATAATAATGTGCGTTGTTCATCTGTAGATCCTACCGACTTCCGTTTAATTGGTCCGGATGGTGTCGCTCGTCCGGTGGTTGAAGTGGAAACTAATTGCCAATTCCTGGTTACTCGTAACCTTGATTTGAAGTTAAATCAACCCTTAGATGTAGACGGTATGTATGTATTGCAGATCCGTCGTGGTAATGATGGAAACACCCTTACTAATGAATGTGGTATTGAGCTCTCAGAATTCTATACCTTCCTAATTCCGGTAAGCGGATGCCCTGCTCCTACTTACGAACTGGATGGTCTAACCGTGGAAGGCGATGTAAATGTTCGTCTGGATTGGTCTGGTAATGCCGACCTCACAGATCCTGCGGTACAAGCTTCTTTCGATGCCTGGAATATCTATCGCGCGGATGCAGGCGTAAGACCCTTCTCTCTCCTTAAGGTTATCAAGGACCCCAGTGCCCGCTTTATGGTAGATAGCTTTGCGCCCAATGGATATTATGTAGACAATTTCATTTACGACTATCAGGTGCAATTAGTGTACAACGGTAAAGGACGAATCCCCAGTCGTTTCTGCTCCAATATCAATTTGCGTATCGACAGTGCTCAGCGATCTGACAACAACCTTCCATTGTACTGGAATCACTTTAAGTGCATTGATCCTTCGGTAAGAAACTACGATGTGTTTAACGGAAAACGCGATACCTCTGTACCTGCCCCGGGAATTGTTTGGGAGCTGCATTCTCAAACCACCGATACCATTGCCAATATAGCTATCCCTGCTGCCGACAGCAATAGCCAGGGAACCTATGCCGCAAGAGTGGTAGCCCGCAATGTAAATGGTGGTAGCCGAACAGATTCATCTGAATCTAACTGGGTGTATTACTATATCGTGCATTATCCCAAAGATCCAGAACCCAGGGTTGGTGAAGTTCTAATTCCCAATATTATCACACCAAATGGCGATGGCCTTAATGATCGATTCTACATACAAAGTCCCGCAAATGGGGTACAGTACGAGCATATCTCCTTACGTATATTCAATCGCCATGGTGAGCGAGTTTATCAAAACCCCAATTTCGATGCGGTAAATGATGCGGCTCAAGGTTGGGATGGAGTAAACCAATCCGGACAAAGACTGAGCTCTGGGGTGTACTTCTACATCATTGAGATGAGCAATCCTTCCAGTGGTGAAGCTCAAAGTTTGGAGGGTACTCTAACTATAAACGCCTACGGATTCTAATCTAAATTCGCTTTAACTCAATGCCGCCCCCTAATCGGGCGGCATTTTTTTTAGTCTATCCTCCAAAGCTCAATCGAAAAGCTGCTACACAAAGTGAGGATTGCCCGACCTTAAGCAGCTTTCTACTTTTAAGCAAAATCCAACCATGAAATGTCTTTATTCGCAAAAAGGCCTCGCGACAGTTCTGCTTCTAAATCATTCTGCTCGCCGGGCCTTCTTTTGGATTAAGAAGTCCCAAGACTCTAAAGTAAGCCTCTTTCAAAATCCTAAAATCTAGCTAATCCAATATCCGGATTTCTAAAGTGTATATCCGGTTCAAATACAGGGCTGTTTAACTAATCATCCCTAAGGAACTATTATTCCTTTTTCTGTTTCGATCAAAAAAGGTGAGCCTTTACTAAGTCTCGCCTTTTTTATTTGCCCTCAGCTTCAAGGAGTTCTATTTTTGTTGAAATTGATTACTATGCCTACTTCTTCGCGCTTCTGGCTTTCTTTGTGTACTGGCCTTCTATTTTTAAGTACAAGCTGGAATTTAAATGCCTCCCATTTTTCTAGTGGTGAAATTACCTATCGTTGGGCTCCGACTGCCAACGACTCAAGCAGATATAGAGTTCAGGTTACATATTTTAGGAATACTGCCGGAGCCACTATTGTTAACACCAGCATTCCAATATGCATAAGTAGCAGCTGCTACGCTAATATCAATGCTACTTTAAACAAGCTTATGCCACCATCAGGCCTGGCTTCCCCAAATGATAATAATGGTGGTTGGATTGTAGCTGGTTTAGATGATTGTGCTAATACCCAAGACTCATCTTATCGAGATCTGGCTGCTCATAAATTTGCCGGATATGTATCTCTTCCCGGAGTTTGTTCAGACTTTAAATTTTCGGCCAGTGCTGCTTGTTGCAGAGATATTTCAAGTAATCTGAATAGCTCGCCAAACCTCTTTATCTCCGCTCATCTAAATAATACTTTGGGAGAATCCTCATCCCCTCAATTTCTGGATTCAGCAGCGATTGCACTTTGCGTACAGATGCCAGGCGCTCAACCTATACATTTCTCACAAGCAGCCTATGATCCGGACGGAGATACTATAACCTATTCATTGGGTCAACCTGAGTCAGGCCTTAATTGCGGGCCAGGCATCCCAATAGCTTATTCCCCTGGATTTACCGCTGCCAATCCAATTCCGAGCAATACAGGATTTGTGCTTAATCCGTTTTCAGGTGAATTTACATTAAGCCCCTCCCAACAAGGAGTTTATGTCTTAAAACTTGAAGTTCACAATTATCGCTGGGATACGGTTACCTATACTTGGATCTCCATTGGAAATGCTGTGCGGGAGTTGATGGTTCCGGTCACTGCTAATTGCAGCAATAATGCGCAGTTTAATAATGGTCTCTTAATTCAAAATGGTACTTATACAGAAAGAAACATTAGTTCCAGCCAAAAAGACAGCATACGCAATGCCTATCAGGTTCAAAATGTATATATAGATACTGGTTCTACAACGCATGCTTTAAAACTTTTATCAGGCTACCATTGCTTTGATACAGTTATAAGACTTGAATTCAAGAGCCCTATCATCAAATCGTCAGTAACCGCAACTGATTTTCGCATTTTCGCACCTGGCGCTGTTTCTGTTCCAATTACCTCCGTTTCGGACACAGGAAATTCTCTTTTCACCAATTACTTAGATCTCCATCTTTATAAACCTCTAGTTTATAATGGCAATTACCTTTTACAAATAAGACTAGGTAATGATGGAAACACTATTATCGGCAAATGTGGAGTTTCCATACCCCAGTTCAGCAGCTTGATTATACCTATTAATGGTTGTCCGGTTCCAGATTTTGAGCTTGATCAAATAAGCGTTCTAGAAGACGAAAAAATCACCCTCCAATGGTCGGCAAACTCCGCTTTACAAGACAGTAATGTTCAGAAGTTCTTTGGAAGCTGGAATGTTTTTGCCAGTGAAAACCAAGGTCCCTGGAACCTGATCCATAGTTTACAAAGTCCAGCGGCCAGAAACCATACCATCGACTTTGGTGGAAGCAACTATCCTGTGGATCACAATAATTACGAGTTCTTTCTTGATTTGCGCTATGCTGGCGAAAACTGGGGCTCAAGCCGCAGCTGCGAGACCATTCTTTTGGAAGCCAACTCTAGTAAAGACACTGGAAGCAATTATGAAATTGATTTGACTTGGAACGACTATGATTGTCTGGACCCGAATCAAAGAGGCTATCTAATAGAATATGGGCATTTCTTTAGAGTGGATTCTGTAGTATGGTTAAACAGTATCAGCACGAACCTAAATCAGCATTTGCTTAGCATTCCCAAATCTCATGGAACAGGTCTATATGCGATTCGAGTTATAGCAAAGGATCCCCAAAATCAAGCACTACCCTCACAATCAAACTGGATTATTTTTGATTCCCAAACTCCTATTGGTTTGTCCGAAAATGCCCTTAATTGGCAGATCCCGAACATCCTTAACCCAAATGGGAATGGTCAAAACGAAAGCTTTTACATCCAAAACCAAAGTTCCACTGCGCAAGATGTTCACATCAGCTTGAAAGTTTTTAATCAAACTGGTCAGCTAGTTTTTAGTGATGCCCAATATCACCACCGAAATACGCCCGCTAATGCATGGAATGGCGGCAGCTTAAGCACAGGGGTCTATTTCTACGAAATTGAGTTTACAGGGCCCGCTAAAGGATCTCAAGCTCCTTTGCAAGGAAAACTCTTACTGGTTAAATAACCATTATTATAAGGCATAAAAAAAGGCGGGCCTTTCGGACCCGCCTTTTTTGTGTATTCTAAAACCTAAGCATCTTTATACTTAAAGGTCTCCATAAATTTAGTGGTATAGTTCCCTGCGATATAATCAGGGTCATCCATTAAAGCACGGTGGAAAGGAATGGTGGTTTTAATACCCTCAATCACAAATTCATCCAATGCTCTACGCATCTTATCAATGGCCTCTTCACGGGTTTGAGCCGTAGTAATCAATTTGGCAATCATTGAATCGTAATATGGAGGAATGCTATAACCCGCGTATACGTGCGTATCCAAACGCACACCATGGCCACCAGGGGCATGGAATGTAGTAATAGTTCCTGGCGAAGGACGGAAATCATTCGCGGGATCCTCGGCATTAATACGACATTCGATAGAGTGCAATTTAGGCTCATAGTTCTTACCTGAAATGGTAATTCCTGCGGCTACTTTAATTTGCTCACGGATCAGATCATAATCAATTACCTGCTCAGTAATCGGATGCTCTACTTGAATACGAGTATTCATCTCCATGAAGTAGAAGTTGCGATGCTTATCCACCAAAAACTCGATGGTTCCCGCGCCTTCATACTTAATATACTCACAAGCTTTTACTGCGGCCTCACCCATTGACTTACGCAACTTGGCGGTCATAAATGGTGAAGGAGTTTCTTCGGTAAGCTTTTGGTGACGACGTTGAATGGAACAGTCGCGCTCAGAAAGGTGACAGGCTTTACCCGTTTGATCTCCTACCACCTGAATTTCAATGTGGCGAGGTTCTTCAATCAGTTTTTCCATGTACATACCATCGTTTCCGAAGGCAGCACCTGCTTCTTGACGAGCAGACTCCCATGCTTTCAGCAGGTCTTCTGCCTTCCAAACGGCACGCATTCCTTTACCACCACCACCGGCGGTAGCTTTCAACATTACCGGAAAACCGATTTCCTTAGCAATCTTCAAGGCTTCCTCATAAGAATCGAGTAAGCCCTCTGAACCAGGAATGGTAGGTACACCGGCGGCTTTCATGGTTTCTTTGGCCGTAGCCTTATCTCCCATGCGCTCGATCATCTCAGGGCTGGGGCCGATGAATTTGATCCCGTTCTCCGAACAAATACGAGAGAAACGAGCATTTTCAGATAAGAAACCGTATCCCGGGTGAATCGCATCCGCATTGGTAATCTCTGCGGCAGCAATAATATTGGGAATATTCAAATAAGATTCGCTACTGGCGGCTGGGCCAATACATACAGCTTCATCGGCAAAACGCACGTGTAAGCTGTCCTTATCGGCTTTAGAGTAAACCGCAACGGTAGAAATGCCCATTTCCCTACAAGTACGTAGGACACGCAAGGCAATCTCTCCGCGATTCGCGATGAGTACTTTTTTAAACATAGACCGAATTTTAAGATGGATCTACCAGGAAGAGCGGTTGATCGTACTCCACTGGAGACTGATCATCAACCAAGATCTTAACGATCTTTCCGCTTACTTCACTTTCAATTTCATTGAAAAGCTTCATCGCTTCAATGATACATACTACGGTACCTTCAGATACTTCATCACCAACGCTAACGAACAGATCCTTATCCGGACTTGGGCGACGGTAGAAAGTACCGATCATTGGAGATTTAATAGTAATGTATTTAGAATCGTCTTCTGCAGCAGGAGCAGCAGTAGCGGCTGGAGCTTCAGCAGCAGGGGCAGCGTGAGCAGCAGGGGCATGGTGAGCCGGAGCTGGAGCAGCCATAGCTTGTGGCATGCTGATTACCTGAGTCTTATTCTCATTCAGTACCGCAGATTCGGTTTTGATAGTGATCTTGAAATCTTCAGTTTCGAGGTTTACCTCAGCGGCACCGGAACGGGCCACAAACTTTATAAGATTCTGAATTTCTTTTAAGTCCATGGAAGGGTGGTGTTTAAATTTTCAGGGTGCAAAACAAAGCTAAAAAAATTTACTTGGCGTCGATGGCCCACTTGAGGTAGATTGCACCCCAGGTGAATCCTCCGCCAAAAGCAGCAAAAATCAGGTTATCGCCTTTCTTCAACTGCTTCTCATAGTCCCATAAACAAAGGGGAAGAGTTCCATTGGTCGTGTTGCCATATCGATCGATATTCAGCATCACTTTATCTGAGCCCAAGCCCATTCTCTTGGCTGTGGCATCAATAATTCTTTTATTGGCCTGATGCGGAACTAACCATGCTACATCATCAGAAGTAAGATCGTTGCGCTCCATAATACGAGCACTAACATCTGCCATATTGGTCACGGCAAATTTGAATACCTGCTGACCTTCTTGATGCACGAAATGATGTCCCAGTTCTACTGTTTCCTTGCTGGGAGGATACATGGAGCCACCTGCCTTAATATGCAGATATTGGCGGCCAATACCATCACTACGTAAAATGCTGTCTTGTACACCTAAGCCTTCTTCATTAGGCTCGAGGAGCACAGCACCGCAACCATCACCAAAAATTACGCAAGTGGTACGATCGCTATAGTCGATAATGGAAGACATTTTATCGCCAGAAACGACCAATACCTTTTCATAACGACCGGATTCGATGTACTGAGAAGCGGCATTTAATCCGAATAAAAACCCGGAACAGGCGGCTTGTAAATCGTAACCAAAAGCCTTGTTCATGCCCATCTCCGAAATTACAAAGGAGGCAGAGTTGGCTACCGGCATATCCGGGGTTACAGTACAAAAGATTACGAGTTCAATTTCGTCGGGCTTTACATTCGCCTTGGCCAAACATTCTTCGGCGGCTTTAATGCCCATATAGGAAACGCCTTTGCCCTTCTCACGAAGAATGCGACGTTCTTTAATTCCTGTTCGAGTAGTGATCCATTCGTCAGAGGTATCTACCATAGTTTCCAGAACAGAGTTGCTTAGCCGATACTCTGGAAGGTAGCCTCCAACGGCAGTGATTGCTGCGGTTTTTGCCATATTAAATGGTGCTAGATGCGGAAAATTGCTCAGCAAAATTAGCAAGAGCAAACGATTCGGCGCCTAATATCATGCTTTTTATCGCCTCAGGGCCCGAAGCCCCGTGTGCTAAAAGGACTTTTCCCTTAATCCCTAAAATGGGGGAAGCCCCGTATTTTTCATAGTTGAGAAGCTCCAGGAAGGAGTGTTCCAAATCCAATTGTCGACTCAAAGAATAAAAGGATTCGGTTTGTTTGAGGAGCATATTTCCTGTAAAACCATCACATACCAATACCTCCGCTTCGAGATTAAATAATTCTCGTGCTTCCGCATTGCCAATAAAAGAAGGTTCTTGCTCCTTTAATATTTGATGGGCTTTCTGATAAAGTAGATTTCCTTTGCTTTCCTCAGAACCGGTATTGAGTAGTGCTACTCGTGGATCCTTACAAGCTAAAACCGATTGAGCATAGGCTTTTCCTAAACGAGCAAACTCTAAAAATTGCTCGGGCTTGGCGTCTACATTAATACCCACATCGAGTACCACGGTTTGGCCACCCTTTAATTTGGGGAATAGTGAAACCACCGCCGGACGACTTATACCCTCATGCAAACCCAAAGCTTGCATAGATGCTACCATTAAAGCTCCGGAATGTCCGGCACTGGCAAAACTATCGATCTTAGCCTGGGCCAAATCGCTGATGCCCTGCAATAGGGTAGAGTCAGGTTTCTGTTGTAAGGCACGAACCGGATGTTCATCCATGGCAATGGCGCTGCCACAAATCCGGGCTTCACATTGAGCGGGAACTTCTTTAAGATCTTCTTCTAGACCATAGAGAACCACCTGGGTATCTCCTTTAATTTCACCCAATGCCAGCTGTAAACCGTTCAGCACCACCTGAGGTGCACGGTCTCCGCCCCTTATGTCAATTCCTATCCTGCTCATAACGAAAAAAGGCAGACTCATGGACTGCCTTCTTAAATTCTCTTCTTAGAGAAGCGCCATTAAGCGGCTGCTTCTTCTTTCTCCATTACCACTTTACCTTTGTAGTAAAGTTTTCCTTCATGCCAGTAAGCACGGTGGTAAAGGTGAGCTTCGCCGGTTACGGAACAAACCGCAATAGTAGGCGCTTCAGCCTTGTAATGAGTTCTTCTCTTATCGCGGCGAGTAGTACTTTGTCTGCGTTTAGGATGCGCCATCTTCTCTAATTTAGTTCAATAAGTCCTTTAATTTATCCCAACGAGGATCAGTATCCTCGCTTTGCTCTTCATTGCTGTGTTCTTCAGGGCTCAGAGCTTCCAGTCTTTCCAGAATTTCCTGACCCATTTTGCCTGCTTCAACATCGGGATGCACAACTTTTAGGGGCTTTGCCAATACTGCCATTTCGTAGAAGTATTGAGCCACATTAAAGCGATGCTCTCCATGTGGAAGGATTAGCAAATCTTCTTCGCTATCATCGAAATCATCCCCGAATTTCACCATCACTTCCGCATCAGCCGACAAAGGCAGCCAAAACATCTCATTGGTTAAATCACAGGGTACCCAAACCTTTCCTTCGAGCTCTAAGTGCAATGCCATCTGCGTTTCACGCTTTAGCAATTTCATCTTCGCCTGAAGGTCGGCTTTTTCGAAATCCTGATAATCGAAGACTTCAAAGAACGTTGCATCAATCTGAAAATCAAATTGATGCTCTCCTAGTTTCAAACCAGAGAACGCAATTTCGAAGTCTTTCAAACGTTTCTCCATGCCTGATTTTTTAGGGAGCGCAAATGTATAAATTATTCAACAATCACAAAGGCTATTTACTTTTTTTTGCCTTTGATTTTTAAGGGGTTGGCCGTCATTTCTGCGGTACCAGATCGGGAACGGTATAAATCGATGGCCGCGAAGACCGCTGATCTAAATGATCCGGGATCCGCTTTTCCTTCGCCGGCAATGTCGAATGCCGTACCATGATCAGGGCTGGTTCTCACAATAGGTAAGCCGGCCGAATAGTTTACCCCTTCTCCAAAGGTAATGCTCTTAAAGCCTACTAAACCTTGATCGTGATACATCGCCAAGACCATATCAAAATCCTGATAGGCGGATGAACCAAAGAAGCTATCCGCCGGATAGGGCCCCATGGCTAAGGCTCCTTTTTCCTTCGCTCTTTCAATTGCTGGCAATACGATCTCTTGATCTTCCTTACCAATAACTCCCTTATCGCCTGCATGAGGGTTTAATGCCAATACTGCAATGCGGCCTTTCGGCAGATGAAAATCATCTTTCAAGCTTTGATGCAAGGCCATAATCTTTTGCTCGATTAATTCCGGAGTAATTAATTCCGTTACTCGCGCTAATGGCACATGCACCGTGGCCAGAGCCAAACGTAGTTCAGGCGCCAGGAACATCATAGTTGCCTTGCTTTTAAAGCGGCTTTCTAAATAATCGGTATGTCCAGAAAAACGAAAATCCTTACTCTGAATACTCTCCTTATTGATAGGAGCAGTAACCAGTGCGTCAATAGTACCGGCTTCCAAAGCCTCGCAGGCTGCCTCTAAACTTTTTACAGCATAGGCCCCAACTTCCGGGTCTACCTTGCCAAAATCCATTTTCACTTCTTCCTTCCAGCAATTCACCAAATTGGCCTTGCCTTCCAGAGCATCTTCTGCCTGATTGATAATATGGAAGTTAAAATCCCGTCGATCAATGGCATTGCGATGGTAAGAAACCACTTTGGTTGAACCGAAAACCACTGGTGTGCAAAGTTCCAGCATCTCGGCATCGCCAAAAGTTTTGATGATGAGCTCCATGCCCACCCCATTTAAATCGCCAATGCTAATTCCTATCCGTGGTAAAGCCTCTTCACTCATACCTTCGACTTTAAGAAGTTATACATCAGGCGAACGCCTACTCCGGTACCACCCTGACTGCGATAGTGATGGGCCGCATTTAAAAAGGCCGGACCGGCAATGTCGATATGAATCCAAGGATAGTCGGTGAATTTTTGCAAGAACTTACCGGCAGTAATAGCTCCACCTTCGCGGCCACCAATATTCTTTTGGTCAGCAATCGTGGATTTTAAGAGCTCATCGTACTCTTCCCAGAATGGAAAACGAGCGGTGCGCTCATAGGCCATATCTCCGGCTGTGCTTAAGGCATTGAACTCTTCATCCGAGGCAGTACCCATTACTACCACACCGTATTTACCAACGGCCACCGCGGCCGCACCGGTTAGGGTTGCTAAATCTACCACCAGAGCAGGTTTATAGTTTTTAGCATAGGCCAAAGCATCAGCTAAAAGCATACGACCTTCTGCATCGGTATTTAAAACCTCAACGGTTGATCCATCATACATCCTAATTACATCACCAGGCACATAGGCATTTAAGCCCGGGCGGTTATCGGTGGCCGGAACCAAACCAATAACGTGAATGGGTAATTTATTGGCTGCAGCAGCGGAGATCGCCCCAATAACAGCAGCGGCACCTCCCATATCACTTTTCATGGAGTCCATAGATCCGGGAGTAGGCTTTAAGCTTAAACCTCCGGTATCGTAAACTACGCCCTTACCCACCAAAACAATCGGTTGACCACTGGCACCTTCGCCTTTGTACTCTAGAATGCTAAAGCTGGGGGGATCCTGACTTCCGCGATTTACCGCTAAGAGTCCGCCCATTTTTAAGGATTCGATTTTCTTTTTATTGAAAACCTCCACTTTAAAACCAAATTTCTCACCAGCCTTTTGGGCTTCTTTCGCCAATTGCTTAGCAGTGAGATACGATAATGGCTCATTTACCAAATCTCTAGCCAGGTAAGTCGCAGATACCACGGCATTCAATTCCTGCAATTGCGCTTCACTGAAGGAGGCATCCACTTGAATGGATTCCAAAAGGTCCTCCTTTTTACTGAAGTACTTCTGAAATTTATACGCCGCTAAGGCTAATCCTTCGGCGAAAGCCATGGCCTTATCCGATGCTTCTGCATGAATGGCGATATGTTTGGCCTTGCAAGATTTTTGAACCTTAGTGGCTAGGATTCGGGCTTTTTCAAAAGCTTGAGCATCCTCTCCTTCCGGCAAGCAGGCAACGCTAAGCTCCGGTAGGCGACTAAAATGAACAAAGCTATCCGCCTTGAGTTGATCTGCCAGATAAGCTTTCTCAGCCTCTGTTAAATCGAGCTTAGAATAATCTTCAGGTCGATTGAGTAAATATATTTGGTGATCCAGGTCATGCTTGACCTTGCTTTCACTGAAAAACAACATAAGAATATTTAAATTTGAGCAAAGTTACCAATTCAAAAGCCTCGAAGATAAGAGCTATTGCCCAACACAAAACCTGCTTTTGAACGTTTAGGTATAGATCGCGGATTTTCCCCAATTATGAGAAAAAGCCTACTGCTTATTTTCCTTTTCGCCGGAATGGCCTTGCATGCCACCCATAACCGGGCCGGTGAAATCACCTATCGCTGGATAACTGGCCTTACTTACGAGGTTACGATTACGACTTATACCCGGGCTTGTCAGCTCTGTGCCGATCGCTGTGAACTGTCTATCGACTGGGGTGATAATTCGGGTGATACTCTCGCTCGATCCAATGGCCCCCGCATTGTTTGCTTGCAAGCCAGGGATGGAGAAATCATTGACCCCATCAATCAAATTCGAAAAAATATATACATAGGCACCCATACCTATGATGCCCCAGGGATCTACACCATTAAAATGGAAGATCGGAACCGAAATGCTGGGATTAGCAATATTCTCAATTCGGATCAGGTACCCTTTTATATTGAAACTGAATTATACATCAGCCCCAGCTTAGGTGCCAATAGCTCTCCCATTTTAACCAACCCTCCGGTAGAACGAGGTTGTGTGGGTAAGCGATTTGAACATAATCCCGGCGCCTATGACCCGGATGGGGATAGCTTAGCTTATCGATTGGTGTATTCCAAAGCTCAAAATGGCGATCCTATTCAAACTATTTACGATCCTCAATATGTGCAGGATTCGATTGAAATTGATCCCAATACCGGATTACTATTTTGGGACTTACCTCGAAATGTGGGTCAGTTTAACTTCGCCTTCGAAATTGTAGAATTCCGTAAAAATGCCCAGGGTCGCTATGTGCGGATAGGCTACGTTACCCGCGATTTACAGGTGGATATCGAAGATTGTGGGAATAATCCTCCGGAAGTTATACCGGTGGGGCCTTTCTGTGTAGAGGCGGGCACCAGCTTAAACTTTAGTGTCACGGCCACCGATCCGGATACAGATGATTTGATCCTCACCGCTTTTGGTGGCCCCTTCGAAGTACCTACTCCTCCGGCTACTTTTCCTGAAGTAAATGGCCCCAGCCCATTGAGTGGTTTCTTCAACTGGAATACCCGCTGCCATCATGTGCGCAAACAGCCCTATCAGGTAAGCTTTAAGGCCACCGATATTCCCCAAGACCCCAATGACATTGCCCTGTCGGACATCTATACCACCGAAATTACGGTTATCGCGCCGGCCCCCAAAAATCCGGATGCCCAAGCAGAAGGTCTGGCCCTAAGGCTTAATTGGGATGTTTCTTTCTGCACCGAGGCGGATGGTTATTTACTCTACCGCCGCGAATCGCCCTATGGCTTTGTGCCGGGAGTTTGTGAAACCGGAGTCCCGGCTTATACCGGCTATGAATTTCATGATAGCTTGTTGAATGTAAACAATACTACTTATCTCGATAGCTTCGATGTGGAGCTTGGTAAGGAATATTGCTATATGGTAGTAGCCTATTTTGAGGATGAGGCTCAAAGCTATGCCAGCGAAGAGTTCTGTGCGGCTCTGCCCTTAACCTTGCCGATGTTTACCAAGGTGGACGTAGAAAGTACCGACCCTGCCAGCGGAACTATTGGCATTGAATGGATTGAAGCCCCCGAATTCGATAGTACTATTTACCTGCCTCCTTATCGTTTGGAATTATGGGGACGAGAAAAAGACAATGGCGCCTTTAACCTCTTGAACACCGCCAACAATATTGACGCGGGCAATTTCACCCATAACAATCTAAATACTCAGGACCTTTCCTACGAATACCATTTGGATGTGTATGCCGGTCCTAATCAGGATTTTGTAGGCTCCAGCCCCTTGGCTTCTTCGGTGTATGCAGAGCCTACCGGATCGGATCAAAGTGTAATGCTCGACTTCAATTTTGATACCCCCTGGCAGAACGAACGTTTTGTAATCTATCGGGAAAACCCCACTGGATCAGGACAATTTGATAGCATCGGCGAAAGCTTTGTACCCGAATATACCGACACCGGCTTGGTGAACGGCGAAAACTACTGTTACTATGCCGAGAGCTATGGCCGCTATACCGCCAGCGACTCCTTGCCCCGGCCTTTGGTTAATCGTAGTCAGATTACTTGCGCTACCGCCAGAGACACCACCGCTCCTTGCCCACCGCAATTTGCCTTGTACAATGCCTGCCCCGATACTATTTATTTCTCTTGGAAATTAGCGCAGGGCAATGGCTGTAAAAACGATGTTAGTAAAATCAACATCTACTTCCGCACCGGTGAAAATGAATTTGGTGATCAACCCTTCTTATCCATTCCGGTAAATGGCGACTCTACCATCCGCTTTGTAAGTGACCAAGCCATATTTGGCTGCTATGCCATTACCGCGGTAGATGATGCGGATCAAGATCCGGGTGGACAAGCGAATGAAAGTGCCTTTAGCGAAGAGCTCTGCATTGAAAGCTGCTTTACGATTAAATTCCCGAATATCTTCAGCCCTAATGGCGATGGCTATAATGAGCGATTCCTACCTGTAGAAATTGAGCAGGTGGCCAATCTGGAAATTGAAATCTACAGTCGTTGGGGTAATTTAATATACCGCACTACCGACTTAGAGGATTTCCTTAGCAATGGCTGGGATGGTAATGTGCAAGATAATGGCAGTCCGGCGCCCGATGGTGTTTATTATTATGTTTGCCGCTACACCGCCGAAAGTATTGGACCTACCATGGAACAAACCGCTTCGGGATTTGTACATCTTGTGAGATAAATAAAGATATGTTTACCGGTATTATTGAAAGCCTCGGCACCCTTCAGGCCAGTCGTCGTGAAGGAAGCAATTTGCATTTCGACTTCAGCTGTGATTTCACCTCTGAATTAAAGATTGATCAAAGCCTGGCCCATAATGGGGTTTGCTTAACAGTGGTGGCCATTAATGGCGATGAGTATACCGTAACTGCCATTGAAGAAACCCTGCAAAGAACCAATTTGGGTCAACTGCAAAAGGGCGATCAGGTAAATCTGGAGCGCTGCATGCAAGCCAATGGCCGCTATGATGGACACATTGTTCAGGGCCATGTGGATACCATCGCGGAATGCGAGCAAGTCTTAGAGAAAGATGGCAGTTGGGAATTTCATTTCAAGCATGCCCCCGGTAAACAACATTTAACCGTTGAAAAAGGCTCCGTTACCATTAATGGAGTAAGCCTTACGGTGGTGCGCTCCGAGCCCGAGCACTTCTCAGTGGCCATTATTCCTTACACTTATGAGCACACCAATTTCAAGGATTTGAAGCTAGGCTCTCTGGTAAATATTGAGTTCGATATTTTAGGGAAGTATGTAGCGAGAATGTTGGGAGATAGGGCTTAGTCCAACTTTTTGTTTTAACTTCAAAATATCCCTTTGAGCTTTTTAGAATACGGCAACTGACGCATTCCAAAAGACGTGAAACAGGATGGCTGGTCCTATGGATTTAGAAAAGTGAAATAGACTTGCGGCAATGAAGCCTCCAAAAAGTGAGATATAAGCTGAATGCCAGTTTAAGTCACCTCCAGCTATTATACTCAAAAGCCCTAGATGAATCAAGGCAAACAAAAGAGCAGATAAAACTATTGATAGCCAAACCGGGTATTTCATCGCCAGCTCCTTTTGCAAAAACTGTCTGAAAAATAATTCTTCAGCAATGGGAATAAAGAACACTAAACCGAAAGTATTCAAGCTAAAGTGATCATTCCATTGAAAATCCAGCGCGATTTGATATTCATCCCCATTTATAAGGTTATAAACCACATTTAAAGGGATCTGAAGAAAAGAGAAACCAATACCCAAAATCATCGCTAAAGGATAAAAATAGGATTTGGAAGCCTTTAGGTCCGAAAACCTAAATCGCTTTGTGAAATGCATAAAAAGGAATAGACCAATTAGCTCCAATAATCCATTTCCAAAATAGATATATGGGTAGCCAACAAAATCAGCGTTCCATGCTTCGCCAATCACTATCCAAAGTGATAGGATCTCAATAAAAACCAGAAAGAAAAGTGTGTACAAAAGAGAACGGAAGACATTCATCAATCAGGATATAATAGAATTGACTCCGAAAATACACAATACTCGAAAAACCCAATTCAAGCTAAAATAGCTTCGCTAGCAAGCTCTCCAAACTAAACCCCGAAGCCGCCAACTGCTCCGTTCTGGGTGCATGTTCACTAAATGGCTTGTCGATTAAAACCGCTTGATACTCGGCCTTAAGCTTTCCGGATTGCAGCAAGGCCAGTAGATCGCGATGCAAACTACCGCCAGCCGGATTTTCATCCACCAAAATCAAGCGCCGATAAGAGGCCAAAATCTCTACTAAATGCAGCTGATCCAAAGGCCGGAATTGAGGTATAAGCAAATGACTCCAATCTTTTGCCTTAACCAGTACACATTGAAGTACTCATGAATGTGGCATAAACTAGCGTTAAATGTTTGTTCGCAAAGCTTGGCAACTGTCAAGTTATAACCTCTACCCAAATAAGTCCTGCTGGCACTTTAATCTCTCTTAACTTAGATCAGCATTAATAAAAGAGAAGCCTGATATAATCTAGCCCGAAAGACAATTTCACACCTATAAATTACTAAATAAGCTTTTAAAACAATATTTAACTTTATCTTTTATACTTCATAAATCTTAACTTTCATAATGAAGTTATCGAGGATTATAACTTTCATTTTAGCCACAAGCTTTTTACAGTCTAGCTGTGAGAAGGACTCTGATAATTCCAAACAGGATAACAAGCCTCCTTTTCATTGGAGTGTAACCAAAGCGGATGTCAACGGCAAATTATGGGGGGATTGCATTGTTAGTGTACTCACCGGGCTTAATCGCGAGAAATCTTCGGCAGCAGATTATGGCGGTCAGAGATTTACAATTTCTTCCGCAAATATTTGCAATAGTCACGAGGGTGTGGATACTACTATAGTTAACCTATACATGGATATTTCTGAGCCAATGAAAGAAGGCCAAACATACCAACTTGATGATCAAAATTTAGGTGGAGTTGCGGGTTGGATAGAAAACTGGAACCATTTTTATGCAACAACAAATCAAAACAGCACCGGTCAGCTGCATATCTCCAAGTTTAAAAACGATAAGATTAGCGGAACTTTCTCATTCGTCGCCCGCATAGATTCTCTTGATCTAACTATTAAGGTGGAGCACGGTAGATTTGAGGATATGAATATTCTTAATTTTTAAGCCGCATTTCGATAAAAAATTGAAAATAAGTATCCCTGAAAAACCTTAGCCTCATTAATTTCAGCTATGATCTCTTTCTCTTTCAAACCCAACCTTCATAAGCTCTGTTTGGTGGTTCTAATTATGGTAAGCACTGCTTGCGATGAAGAACCCAAACCAGAGGGGCCAAATCTCAGCTTTAGTGAAGTCATTTGTTATGTGAATGGAGAATTATGGCGAGACTGCCGAAAAGGTATTGCAGGACCTTATGCTAATAATTACGGTCAATACTTTGTTGGAAACTACTTAGACATAGACGCCTTGGATTTTTGCAAGTTGTACACAGATTTAAGCACTGGTCTGTATCTTAAGTTAAATGTTACGGACACTGGTTATTATCCAATACGGGAACACCATGGTTCATTTATAATCTACAACCTAGATCCAGAAATCGATACAAAGATTTACGAAACCGATAGCCTCTCTGAGGGCTATGTTCATATCAGCCGCTTTTATTCCAATAACCAAAGATCTTACATCGATGGAGAATTTGCCTTTACTGCCTATCTTAAAGACTCCAATGAAGTAGTGCAGGTAAGTGATGGAACCATTAAAAATGTTGAGCTTAGTCATTATTAAAAGCCGCCGATGAAAAATCCTCTTCACTTAATTCTATTTAGCTGTATCCTTTTACATTCACTAGCATTACCAGGTCAATTTCAGCATAGCGACTCTATTTTCGCAACGATACCCTATTATGGGGAAGAAACCTGGCCTAATGGCAATTTCGCCAATGGCACTTACAGTTTATATAGCCATACCGCCCAAAACTTAAGTCAGGTAGACCAAGCCCTTATTATTGTTGAAGGCTGGGAATCTTAAAAGTGCTCTTTAGATTGTACTTAAATTCTGAGCTAGAATCCCGATTTTAAAATACTCCACAGACTACTACCTTCAATCCAAAGGTACTTTGACGCAGAAACAATAACTGCAAAAAGGAAATAATTGCCTTTCATCTTTGGAATCATTCTCCAAAAAACATCCGCTCCAATAACTTTTCCAAACTAAATCCCGAAACCGCCAACTGCTCCGCCCTAGGTGCATGTTCGCTAAATGCTTTGTCGATTAAAACCGCTTGATACTCGGCCTTAAGCTTTCCGGATTGCAGCAAGGCCAGTAGATCGCGATGCAAACTACCGCCAGCCGGATTTTCATCCACCAAAATCAAGTGCCGATAAGAGGCCAAAAGCTCTACTAAATGCAGCTGATCCAAAGGCCGGAATTGAGGTATATGCAAATGACTCCAATCTTTTGCCGCGGCCGCGGCCTGGGCCAATGTTGCTTGAGAGCCGTAAGATAGTATAGCAGAGTTCTGAGTAGATTGACGCCACCAATGGGCCTGCATTCCCTGCCAAAGGCTATCGGTTTGCAAATCGAAACTAGCTTTAGGATAGCGAATTACCATTGGGCCTTCCGCTTGCATCGCCTCCTCTAACATTGCTTTCAAAGCCCTGCCTCCAGCAGGTGCCATTAAACGCATATTCGGAACATCTGCCAATAAGGCCTGATCGAATACCCCATGATGGGTAGGTCCATCCTCCCCCACAAAGCCCGCTCGGTCAAAAACAAAAACCACCGGCAATTGCTGTAAGGCTACATCGTGAATAATCTGATCCAAGGCTCTTTGGGCAAAAGTGCTGTATAAATGCACCAAAGGCTTAAAGCCGGATGCGGCCAATCCAGCGGCCATGGTCACCACATTTTGTTCGGCAATACCTACATCAATCACCCGCTCCGGAAAAGCCTTTTGAGCTTCCAATAATTGCGCACCGCTCAACATGGCCGGACTTAATACCACCAGTTTTGGATCAGTCTCTAAAAGCTTTAAAATTGTTTCGCCAAATACCGATTGAAAGCTCGGAGCAGCTGGGCTGCCTCTCCGTTCAATGACTTCATTATAACCAAGCCCTTTTTCGGTTTGGATATGCAAGAACAATGGACCCGAAAGACTATTCAATTCCTTCAGCTTCGCTAATAAATCGGCAATAGAATTTCCTTTTTCGCAAGTATGATATTGGAAGCCTAAGGATTCTGCCCAGCCCTGATAGCTATTCAGCTTTTGCAATGCTCCCACATTGGGGTCGATGCTTCCCTTATTATCATTGAGAATCACCAGACAGTCGGCCGCCAAATCACCCAAATAATTTAGGGCCTCAAAAGCCTGACCGCCGGTTAAAGCTCCATCACCAATTACCGCCACATGTTTGCGCGGATTTGCTTCCAGCTGGGCCGCTTTTACGAACCCGGCCAGTGCCGAAATGGAAGTTGAAGAATGCCCGGCACCAAAAGGATCGTAAGCACTTTCACTGCGTTTGGTAAAACCTGAAATTCCGCCTTTTTGACGGTTGCTCTGAAATATTGACCGTCTCTCGCAGAGCACTTTATGGGCATAAGCCTGATGCCCCACATCCCAAATCAAAATATCATCTGGAGTCTTAAAGTGATAATGCAGCGCGATGCTTAATTCGACTACCCCCAAACTTGAGCGTATATGCCCAGCTTTGGTGCGTGTTTGCTCCTGGATAAAGCGACGTAATTCAGCCGCCAATTCTTCCAATTGATGGCTATCTAAAAGCCGTAGATCGGCCGGACTGTTGAGCTTTTCCAGAATGGGATAGGTCATGGCGCAAAAGTAGGATATACACCCCACAAAAAAGGCCCCGGAGAACCGGGGCCTTGTCAACCAATTAACCAAACCTTAACCTAATTGCTACTGCGGCCGAACCAAGATCGCACAATGCGATTCAAGCGTTCTAAAACCAGGTACATTACTGGGACCACAATCAGCGTTAGGAAGGTTGCAAATACCAGACCAAAGATTACCGTCCAGGCCATAGGTGACCAGAACACGGCATTATCTCCACCGAAGTAAATATTAGCACCACGACCATCTAATAATCCGATGAAATCGATGTTCAATCCAACTGCTAAAGGCAGGAGACCTAGTACGGTAGTAATTGCGGTGAGCAATACCGGACGTAAACGGGTTTTACCCCCTAACTCAATGGCATAAACCAAACTTTCATCATCCAATTCCTGACCTTCTTCCAATTGCTTTTCTTCACGCATACGCGCTCTACTCAGCTCAATAAAGTCGATCAGTACAATACCATTGTTTACTACAATCCCCGCCAGGGAAACGATACCAATACCGGTCATAATTACCACAAACTCCATTTGGAAGATTCCCAATCCAAGGAATACACCAATGGTACTGAAGAGTACGGTAAGGATGATAATGAAAGGCTTAAGAGCAGAGTTAAACTGAGACACCAAAATGATGAAGATCAAGGATACCGCAATTAACATCGCACGAGTTAAGAACTCAGCACTTTCCTGTTGCTCTTGCTGAGATCCGGTAAACTTCAGATCATAGCCTTCTGGCAATTTGTAATCCTTCAATACCTCTTTGATCTCATTGTTGATTTCAGTTTCATTGAAACCTTCCACCACATTCGAGTAAACCGTAATTAAACGCTCAGAATCTTTACGCTTAATAGAGTTATAAGAGTTCACAAACTCATAGCTGGTTACCGCCGAAATAGGCACCTGAACAATGCGACCACTGGCCTGTGAGCGGAAGGTTACCAACTGGTTCATTAAGCTGGCTACGTCGTAACGATAATCTTTCTTAAGGCGAATCTCAATCGGGTAGTCGTCCTCACCTTCTTTATACTTACTGGCCTCTGAGCCATATAAGGCAGTACGCAGAACCATGGCAATTTGCTGAGTGCTTACACCTAAGCGTCCGGCGCGATCGCGATCAATACGCACCAACATCTCTGGTTTATTGGTCTCCAAATCAATTTGTAAACCTTCAATTCCAGGAATCTCAGCAGCGTCCACCACCTTTTTCACATCATCGGCAGCGGCAATTAACATATCAAATTCACTACCGGTGATTTCAATATTAATCGGACGACCAGTAGGCGGACCATTTTGCTCTTTCTCTACGCTAATGGTTAAACCTGGCAGCCAGTTATTCAATTTTTGAGTAACCTCTCTTTGAATGGCACTGGTACTTATCTCATTACGGAATTCGTACTCCACAAAAGAAACCGTAATACGGGCTTTGTTCGGGGTATTTTGACCACCGCCTCCAAACTCATTCTGAGAGGCAGTTTCCGCACCCACATTGGTTACCACACTTTTTACCAGATCCTGATAAGGCACCAAAATGTTGTTCAACTCCGACTCTACACGCTGCGCAATGCTATCGGTTGCCAACACATCCGTACCCAGGGGTAATTCTACGAAAACATTGATATAATTCGGATCATTCTCAGGGAAGTCAACATACTTAGGATTGGTTCCAAAGTAGAAGTTGATTGAGAATACCATCAAAAAGAGGGTACCTACAATAATGGCCATTGGTCTCCACTTACGCAGGGAGTAGGCCAAGGTGCGGGCGTAGAAACTCTCCACCCGGGGTAGCAATACCAATTGGAACCAGGCCGAAAGTGGATTCAGGGCATAGGTGAAGGCTAGAACTCCAAAGGAAATCGCTAAAAGCAAGTTTCCTAAAATGGTACTGGAGGCCATATGTGCTAGTACGCCTAGTACCAGGAATACTGCAAACCAAAGCAATGCCTTGCGGTGATTTTTATCCGACTCAAAATCCTGATTCTTAATGAAGGAGGCGGCAATTACCGGGTTAATTACCAAGGCTACGAATAGGGATGATCCCAATACGATAATCAAGGTACGGGGCAAATAGCCCATAAACTCCCCAATAATACTATCCCAGAATAAGAGAGGGAAGAAAGCAGCCAAAGTAGTAGCGGTTGAGCTAATAATAGGCACCGCAATTTCACCCACCCCTTGACGGGATGCCTCCCAGGCCGAGAGCCCTTCTTCGGCATAAAGCCGGTAAATATTCTCAATGGTTACGATGGCATTATCTACCAACATACCCAAGGCTAAGATCAGCGAGAAGAGAACGATAAAGTTCAAGGTTACACCCGCCGCACTTAATATCAGGAAGGAGATAAACATGGAGAAAGGAATACTCAATCCCACGAAAGTGGCATTCCGTAACCCTAAGAAGAACAAGAGGGTTAAGGTTACCAGAATTACCCCGGAAATGATACTGTTCTCTAGGTTCGCAATTTGATTACGAGTTTGAGTACTCTGATCATTAGTAATGGTAATCCGCAGATCTTTAGGCAAGAGGCTCTTTTTAGCCGTCTTGATAATCTCGCGAATCTTATCTGTAGCATCAAGGAGGTTTTCACCGCCCTTCTTAATTACGTTCAGGGATACTACCGATTCACCATCCAAGCGCGCCATGCTCTCTACCTCTTTATAAGTAAAGGCTACATCGGCGATATCTTTCAGGTAAACGATATTATCATTCTCATGCTTAACAATCACATTGCGGATTTCATCCATAGAGGTAAATTCCGCATCGGTACGAATACTACGTCGGGTTTTACCCAGAAGGATATCTCCTGCTCCAATATTGATGTTCTCAGCCGCCAGGGCATTTTGTACATCATTAAAGCTGAGCTTGTTCTCCTGCATTTTGGGCATATCCACATTGATCTGCACCTCTTTTTCCTTGTCGCCAGTAATGGTAGCTTCCGAAATTTCACCCAGTTCTTCAATCTCATCCTGAAGAAGCTCCGCATAGTCTACCAGGTCATCAATAGAATAATCACCGGATAGGTTGATGTTGAGGATCGGAATACGACTCAGGTCGATATCCAATACTACCGGATCCTGATCAAGGTCAGAAGGTAAATCGCTCATCGCGCGATCCACCGCATCCTTTACATCCTGGAGGGCTTTTTCAGTATCAACATCGATATTAAACTCCACATTAATAATGGATACATCCTGCACCGACTCAGAATTGAGGTTTTTGATACCATCCACCGATTTAATCTCTTTCTCGAGCGGACGGGAAATCAGGTTCTCAATATCCTGAGGGGTGTTTCCCGGATACGGCGTTTGCACGTAAATCAATGGGAATACAATCTCCGGGAAGGACTCCTTAGGCATCGTGATGTAGGAGAACACTCCGAAGAGGATCAACAGCGCCGAAAGTATAAAGACGCTGATGCTATTTTTAAGGGCTAGCGTACTAAGCCCGAAGTTTCGACTGGTATTTGTTGCCATAGTTTTCGAATTACTGGATCTCTACCTCCTGTCCTTCGTTTACAGAATTAGCCCCAACCACAATCACTTGTTCTCCGGCCTTCAGACCTTCGATAATCTCGGCATCTTCTCCAAAGGAGCGACCGATTTTCACATAGCGTTTGCGAGCGACTGGCTTAGCTTCTGATTTATCAATTAGATATACATAATCCCCTTTTAAGTCCTTGCGAATAGCCATAGAAGGCAATACCAAGGCATTGGGGTTTTCGTAGTCCTTCAGCTTAATTTCAGCTAAAAGATTAGGCTTAATCAATGCATTGTTGTTTTTCAAACCTACTTTGATGGTAAAGCTGCGGTTCTCTGGATTGATGTACTGACTGGCGAAAATTACTTTTTCTGCCTGCTTCAATCCTAAGGCAGGAATACTCACTTCTACGGAGTCGCCCACTTTAACCGCTTTCAAATAGCTTTCGGAGATGTCAGTTTCCAACTCCAGATTACTAAGGTCTACCACGCGTGCTACCGGAGTACCGGCACCCACAAATTCACCTTTGTTTACGCGGATCACGTCTAAGCTACCGTTTACCGGAGCTTTCACAAAAGTATGCTCATACTGGGCACGGGCTTGCTTTACGCGATTCTCAGCTGCTTGGAAATTGGTTTTAGCATTGAGGTATTCGATTTCGGAACCAATGCTGTCTTTCCATAAATTCTCACGACGCTCGAAGGTGGTTTTGGCCAATTGATAAGCCGCTTCGGCTTCTTTTAACTGACCTTCGATAAAATCACTTTCTAAACGTAAGATGGTCTGACCTTTAGAAACACGATCGCCTTCTTCGGCATTAACCGAAACTACACGACCATTACCCTCGGCGCTTAAAAGCACATTCTCCTTAGAGCTTACCGTAGCACTTAAGCGTACGAAGTGACGGAAAGTTTGATTTGCCATGGTGCGCACTTCAACCGGAGTTAAAGAGGCTTCTACCACATGCGTGGTATCCAGACGTTCAATTTGGGCCTGAATGCTATCGATCTCGATTTGTAAACCTTTTAATGCGGTTTCCTTTTCCTTCAAGCTCGCTTGAAGACCGGCAAGATCCTTAGGCGATTGCCCGCAAGAGGCCAAAATCGCGAAAATGAATAAGATGCTTAATTTTTTCATGGTTTAATTGAAGAGCTTAAAATTATTGGCCCAATGCGTATTCCAGGGCTTCTTTGGCGTTTAGAACGTTTAAAATTGCGTTGATGTAATTGCGTTCGGCATCGAGATATTGATTCTCAGCCTGCGTTAATTCGAGGCTGCTAGCCAAACCTTCTTTGTATTTGCGCAGCATACGGTCGCGCACTCTTTCACTTAAGGTGCGGTTGCGCATTTGATTACTCAAGTTATCCAAGGCAAAGTCATAGTCGCTTTGCGCTTGATGGAACTGTAATTCCAATTGACTTTCGGTAGCAGTTTTAGCTAGGCGGATGCGTTCTAAATCAATTTTCGCTTTTTGCACTCTGGCCGTACGCGCCAAGCCGGTAAAAATGTTCCAGCTTAAGCTTGCGCCGATGGTGGTTCCCGGAATCCAATAGGTATCGAAACTGAAAGCCTGACTGGCTTCATTCGAGAAATTACTCTGGCTATGTGTTACAAATCCGCTTAAAGTAGGGAAGTACTTCGCTCTTTCATTGGCCAATTGAAGGCTGGCGCCTTTCTCCTGACTCAAGAGATTACGGAAGCTGATATGCTTATCTACCTGAAAAGGGTTTTGAGCTAAAGTCGCATCCGAACGAACGGGATTTATTACTTCTTCCAATCTGGAGCTCAGAGTGATTTCTTCTTCCAAAGAAATACCCATATTAAACTTGAGTAATTGGTAAGCCAAGTTCACTTGACGCTCAGCATTATTCACATTGTTCTGCAAATTATTGTAAAGCAGTTCCATCTGACTTACATCCTGATCTTCTACAAATCCGTTTTCAAAAAGTTTTTGGGTTTCATCAAAATTGGATTTAACCGTTTTCAGGTTTTCTTTCAAGATTTCCAGGGTTTCTTCGGCTACCAGGACACCATAATAACTCTGAGCCGTATTGCGGCGAGCGTTAATCTCTGCCTCCTCACGCTCCAAAGCTTTGGTTTCCTTTACCACTCGGGTAGCTTGCAAAGCCACGAAGTAAGATCCGTCGATCAAGAGCTGGCTTAATTGAAACTGCGCTTGATTGGAATGTGCTACTCCAAAAGCTACATAGGCAATATCATCTTCACCAGCATTAGGATCGAAAAACTGCGCCGGAATAGGTTGCTTTGGAACCTGCGCATTGTAGCTGTATCCAAAGGAACCTGAGATTTGGGGCAATCCCATGGCTGCCGTTTCCTTAATGGTTTTCCGGGCTTTTTCGTAGTCCAGAATTTTATCCTGGACCGTGTAGGAATTCCGGGCGGCATAGTCCTGGGCCTCCTGAAGTGAAAATTGCTTGGCCTCTTGCTGTGCCCATAAAGGTGCACTTAAAAGGGCTAATCCAAGCACCAGGTGTTTTTTCATGATTGTGTTTTAGTAGTTGTCATTAGTTTTTCCTGCAAATAGGCAATCCCCTTGGCATTTGCCACTCCGCGCACATGATAAATCAAGATTTCGCGCATGAGCTCGGGCATGCTCATTTGTTCAAATTCCGCAATGTCGGATTCGGTCATTAGGCGAGCCCGACTGTAATATAAGAAGGCCACCACATCGTTATTCAGTTCTTCGCGAAACAAGCCCTCGCGCTTCCCTTGTTCGATATTAGCGTGCATCATTTTTAAAACCATCTCACGCTTGCGGCCTTCCAATTTGGCGTACAATTCGGGGTAGTAGCGTTCCAGCTGAAATTGCATGCTGTGATCATGCGCCTCAATATTGGCACACACCACTTCGTCCATCGCAAAAAGCATATCAATCGCATTGCCTTCTGCTTTTAAGAGCTCAACCATGCGAGCGCTTACTTTGTCCATTACCCGCTCCACTGCGCGCTCCACTAATTCTTCCTTGTTGGCAAAGTATTTATACAAGGTTTTCTTAGATACGCTCAGCTCCTTGGCAATGTCATCCATCGTTACCGGCCTTAAACCGTAACGCTGAAACATTTCATGGGCCTTCCCAATTATTTCAATCTCCATTGTCTCCATAACGGCGGCAAAACTAGGAAACAAAATGCACTCGGAAACTATTTTCTAAAAAAAGTTTCTTGGTGTTAAGGTTTCTTATTGATAGGCCTGTTTACAGTGGAAAATTTGTGAAATTTGCGGCCCAAACCGGAAGAAAATGAGTTTATCCATTAAAGATATTTTACAGCAAAAACCCATTGGTACCACCCAAGAAGTAAAAGGCTGGGTAAGAACCTTTCGCAGCAATCGTTTTATTGCCCTTAGCGATGGTTCTACCATTAAAACTTTGCAGTTAGTTGTGGACTTTGAAAACCTCGAAGAAGGTCTGCTGAAAAAAATCGCGACCGGTGCGGCTATCCGCGCCAAAGGTGATTTATTAAGCTCCCAAGGTAAAGGTCAGGATGTTGAAATCCACGTAACTGACTTAGAGGTTCTCGGTGAGAGCAATCCGGAGGAATATCCTTTGCAGCCTAAGAAACACTCTATGGAGTTCTTGCGTGATATCGCTCATTTGCGGATGCGTACCAATACCTTTGGTGCCGTAATGCGAATTCGTCATCACTTGGCCTATGCCGTGCATGACTACTTCCATAAAAAGCAATTCTTCTATCTGCACACGCCTATTATTACCGGTAGCGATGCCGAAGGGGCAGGGGAAATGTTTAATGTATCCATACTCGACAAAAAAAACCCGCCTTTAACTGAGGAGGGCAATATCGATTATAGCAAAGACTTCTTTGCCAAGGAAACCAACCTTACCGTATCTGGCCAGCTGGAAGCCGAATTAGGAGCCATGGCCCTTTCTAAGGTTTATACTTTCGGACCAACTTTCCGGGCCGAAAACTCGAATACCTCACGCCACCTCGCTGAGTTTTGGATGATTGAACCCGAAGTGGCTTTCAATGATCTAAATGCCAATATGGATTTGGCCGAGGATTTCTTAAAACATGTGATTCGCTACACCCTCGAAAACTGCGGCGATGATCTGGAATTTTTGGAAAGCCGTTTAAAGGAAGAAGAAAAGTCCAAACCCGAAAAAGACCGCAGCGAGCCCTTGCGCGAAAAGCTGCAATTTGTGGTTGATAATAACTTCCGCAGAGTAAGCTATACCGAGGCCATCGACATTTTACGCAATTCGAAGCCAAACAAGAAAAAGCGTTTCAACTACCTCATCGACGAATGGGGCGCTGATTTACAATCGGAACACGAAAAATATCTGGTACAGCACTTCAATGCGCCGGTAATTTTATTCGATTATCCCGCCAAAATTAAGGCCTTCTACATGCGCCTAAATGAGGATGAAAAAACCGTGCGTGCTATGGATATCCTTTTCCCAGGCATTGGCGAAATTGTAGGGGGATCGCAAAGGGAAGAACGCTACGATGTACTGCGTGGTAAGATGAATGATTTCGGTATCGACGAGAAAGAATTAGACTGGTATCTCGATACCCGAAAATTTGGCAGCTGCGTACACAGTGGATTCGGATTAGGCTTTGAGCGATTGGTATTATTCGTAACCGGAATGACCAATATTCGTGACGTAATTCCTTTCCCACGTACTCCGGGCAACGCCGAGTTTTAAGGCACTGATCCTTTAAAATCGGGGGCTGGCACGCAGTTTGTTAAGCTTGAGCAAAAACGGCAAAATCTTTGATAGGTCGAGCCGCTTTTTCTTAACTTCACCCAGCCAAATTGCACCATGCTTAAACAACAGCTCAACCAAAAATTACTGCAAAAACTCAGTCCGCAGCAGATTCAGCTCATGAAGCTGATTCAGTTGCCTACCCTGGCTTTTGAGCAAAAAATTAAGGAAGAGTTGGAAAGCAACCCCGCCTTGGAAGAAGGCAAAGAGGAAAGCGAAAACGACAGCGAGGATCTCGAGTTCGACAATCAGGAAAACGAAAGAGAAGAGGAACGCATTGAGGCGGAAGACATCAATGTGGATGAATATCTGAGTGATGATGAAATTCCTGACTATCGTTTACAAGCCAATAATTATTCGCCCGACGATGAAGAAAGCAAGGTGCCCATTACCGGTGGTAAAAGCTTTCACGAATTTCTATTGGAGCAATTAGGCACCTATCCCCTCGATGAGCAAGGACGGCAGATCGCCGAATATTTGGTTGGGAATATTGATGATGATGGCTATATCCGTCGTGAGCTAAGTGCCATTGTTGATGACCTGGCCTTTACCCAAAACATTTTTGTGGAGGAGGAGCAATTGGAGCGCTACCTAAAACTTATTCAGGCCCTGGAGCCTGCCGGAGTGGGAGCGCGCAATTTGCGGGAATGCCTGATCATTCAACTGCGTCAGGAAGAGAGTAGCTACCATCAAAGACTGGCCTTGGAAATTCTGCAGGACTTCTTCGATGAGTTTACCAAAAAGCATTACGAAAAGTTAATTCAACGCCTGGAGTTGGATGAGGAGGATTTGCGACTGGCAATACTTGAAATCACCCGCCTAAATCCAAAGCCCGGCAATAGCACCAGTAATAGCAATCGCGAAGTACAGGTTGTAGTGCCTGATTTTACCCTTCGCATTGTGGAAGGTGAATTGGAATTAACCCTTAATAGTCGCAATGCTCCGGAGCTAAATGTAAGTCGGGAGTACCGCGAAATGCTCGAGACCTATCGTCAGGGCCAAAAAGAAAACAAAGCACAAAAGGAAGCTGCCCTCTTTGTGAAGCAAAAACTGGATGGGGCCAAATGGTTTATCGAAGCCATCAAGCAAAGACAGCAAACCCTGATGCTCACCATGGGGGCCATCATGGAATATCAAAAAGAATATTTCGAGACCGGCGATGAATTAAAGCTTCGCCCCATGATCCTGAAGGACATTGCCGATGAAATTGGAATGGACATTTCTACCGTATCCCGGGTGGCCAGTAATAAATATGTAAGCACTCCTTATGGTACTTTCCTGATCAAAGAATTTTTCAGCGAAAGCATGAAGAATGATGCCGGAGAGGATGTAAGTACTCGTGAAATCAAGAAAATCTTAGAAGTTTCCGTTTCTGAAGAAGATAAGCGTAAACCTCTTACCGACGATAAGCTGGCCCAGCTCCTAAAAGACAAGGGCTATCCCATTGCCCGCCGTACTGTAGCCAAATACCGGGAACAACTGGATATTCCGGTAGCCCGCTTACGCAAGCAACTCTAGATGAATATTCGCTTAGCCAAGTTTATCTCCATCCTCTTCCATCCGGCGATATACCCTTTAATAGGCCTGTATTTCATTTTCGAATATCTGCCCTATCACTATCCACGCCAGGTAGTGCTGCTCTCTTTATTGATGGTGTTTTGCGGCACCTACCTCATCCCGGTTTTGATTAGCATTTTACTCTACCGCTTTCGCGTGATTAGCAGCTTGATGATGAACAAGGCTGAAGATCGACGTTGGCCCTATACCATTGGAGCACTGAGCTTTTACCTTACCTCTCAACTCATAAAAAATGCCGGCCTGGCCGCCGAAGCACATCAATATTTGGCCGGAGCCGCTTATGTAATTCTACTGCATTTAGTCTTGCTTAGCTTCTTAAAATCCAGTGCTCATTTAGGAGGCCTAGGCGGCTTTTTAGGAATGTTAATGGCAGTTTCTGCCAAGTACAGTTTAAACCTGCTACCCTTTATTGGAGCCCTAATATTAGTAGCGGGAATTGTGGCTTCGGCCCGCTTAAGTCTCAAGGCCCATAATGGCAAAGAACTGGTGCTGGGATTTAGCAGTGGACTGCTCATCGTGTTCAGCACGGTATACTTCCTTCATTAGACTAAGTCCAATAAAAGCGCATCCGCTATAGCTAAAACCAATGGCCCATTAAAGCTTGAGGTCAGGCATTAGAAATTCGGTACTTTTGCGCGAAATTTCAGGTCATGAGTCAACATCTTTCCGAACAGGAAATCCAAAGACGCGAATCGCTGGCCGCCTTAAGGCAGATGGGCATAGAGCCCTATCCTGCTGCACGTTATGAGGCCAGTCATTTTTCAAGCTCCATTCTCGAAGGTTTCGAGAAATCGGAAGAAGCTGAGGAATGGAAACAGATTAAGATTAGCGGGAGGATCATGACTAAACGCATCATGGGAAAGGCTTCTTTCCTAGATGTGATGGATAGCAAAGGCCGTATCCAGGTTTACCTGAACCGCGATGTGCTTTGTCCGGATGAGAATAAAGATCTCTACAATATTGTATTTAAACGTCACCTTGATATTGGTGATTTTATTGGCATCACCGGTAAGGTATTCCGCACCCAAATGGGCGAAATCACCATTGAGGCCGATAGTCTAACGGTATTAAGCAAAAGCCTTAAACCCCTTCCGATCGTTAAAAAAGACGATGAAGGAAATGTTTACGATGCCTTTACCGATCCTGAGCAGCGCTACCGTATGCGCTATGTGGATTTGGTGGTGAATGACAAGGTGAAAGAAACCTTTATTACTCGTACGCGCATTATTAATGCCATGCGAGAATTCTTCAATCGCTTTGACTATTTGGAGGTAGAGACCCCCATTTTACAGCCCATTCCTGGTGGAGCAGCGGCTCGTCCATTTATTACGCATCACAATGCGCTGAATATGCCATTGTACCTGCGAATTGCCAATGAGCTTTATTTGAAGCGCCTGATTGTAGGGGGCTTTGAAGGAGTTTATGAATTTGCGAAGGACTTCCGTAACGAAGGAATGGACCGCACCCACAATCCGGAGTTTACCGTAATGGAAATCTATGTAGCCTATAAAGACTACTTCTGGATGATGGACTTCACCGAGCAAATGCTGGAGCATGTGGTGAAAACCGTGCATAAAGGCAATACTACGGTTAGCCTGGGTGGTAAAGAGATTAGCTTCAAAGCGCCTTTCCCAAGGGTGAGCATGCGTGAGGCTATTTTGGAGCATACCGGCTTTGATATTGACGGTAAGAGTGAGGACGAATTACGTGCAGCTTGCGCCGATTTGGGTATTGAAACCGACCCCAGCATGGGTAAGGGCAAATTGATTGATGAGCTCTTTGGTGAGAAGTGTGAGCCCAATTATATCCAGCCAACCTTTATTACCGACTATCCGGTAGAGATGTCGCCGCTTTGTAAAAAGCACCGCGATAATCCTGAATATACCGAGCGCTTTGAGCTGATGATTAATGGTAAAGAAGTGGCCAATGCCTATTCGGAGCTTAATGATCCTATCGATCAACGCGAACGTTTTGAAGAGCAATTACGCCTAAGTGAGAAAGGAGATGATGAGGCGATGTTTATCGACCAGGACTTTTTACGTGCTCTGGAATATGGTATGCCTCCAACCTCAGGAATGGGAATTGGAATTGATCGTTTAACTATGATGTTAACCGATAATGCCTCTATCCAGGAAGTTCTCTTCTTCCCTCAGATGAAGCCGGAGAAGAAAGCCGAAAAGAAAGTAGAGCTTGCCGATAACGAGAAGGCCATTTTTGAAATCTTGAAAGAGAAAGAAGAAATGGACTTAGACGAATTAAAATCAGCAGTAGGCCTATCCAATAAACAATGGGACAAAGGCTTAAAAGGATTAGCCAAGCATGGATTAACAGAAGTAACTAAGACCGATGCCGGACTGCGCATCGCCATTAAGGCTTCTTAATTTCCGCTCTATTCATTGCTTGATTGTTATATTCCCAAAAAGACTATTCTGTAGTTAAAGTTTAGGTTAATCCCCAACAAAGAGCTACAGTCTAAAAGGCTTGAAGTCCCTTACTTTGATTCCATCAAACACCTCTCCTGATGGAATCTGCGGATGAAAGTTATTTAGGGGGTAAAGAACAACACATCTCAGGTGAACTGTAATGGTTCGAGGTGTTTGATATATAAAAGTAAGTACAGGCAGGGATCTTTTTAGGTCCCTGCTTTTTTTGTCCTAACATTACCGATAATCGATATTAATAGGACTTTAAGCTTAGGATTTTTATTCCTGTACTTTTCTTTAATACTTTCGCGCCGTAATTCTCATGCTTTGAAAAGAGCTTTTGGACGGATACTCTTCTTATTAACTGGACTCTCTCTATTGGGCGAGCTCGGTCTGTCCCTTGCCCTGGCTCATTTTAGCGGTTCCGGAAGCACAGTAGAATCTGACTTAATTCTGCTTGAAAAAACCGAATCTAGCTACATTCAAAAGCTGGATAAGGAGAATAGCATTCACGCCTTATTCCAAAGTCTCACCTCGGAAAACGAGTCGGAAGAAGATTTATTAGACTGGAGCCTTTTTGCTTGGCCTCAGCAAATCGAAGATTTCATCTTTGCCATTTCAGAAGAGCATATCAGCCTTCTGGAATGCCCTATTTCATTCAGTAGGGATATTCCTCTCTATTTGCGATTCTGCAGTTTAAAAATTCCATCTGCCAGGATTTAATCATTCTGAAACCGGAGCTCCGGACTCCTTTTGCATTCTGCAAATAAGCACCGGAAGGATTAAGAATTAGCTAATTCTTAGTTCAACCCCATCCATTATTCAATTCAAAAATTCTCAAAATGAGACGAATCATTGGCTTCGGAATCCTGGCCTTAAGCATTTTAAGTGCCTGCGAATCTGAGCATTCTGAAAACCACCATTCTGAAACTGTCTTTACTGCCACCACGGCATTGCGAGTAGACACCGCACTTTCCAAAGAATACGTAAGTCAAATTCACTCCATCCGCCACATCGAATTGCGGGCCCTCGAAAGAGGTTATCTGCAGCACATCTATGTGGATGAGGGTGATCAAGTAAAAGAAGGGCAATTGTTGTTTCGCATTATGCCTAATATCTACAAAGCCGAATTGGAGAAAGCCAAAGCAGAGGCCGAACTCGCGCGCATCGAATACGAGAATACCAAATCTCTGGCCGATCGCGACGTGGTTTCTTCGGCCGAATTAGCCATGGCCAAGGCCCGCTATACCAAAGCCAAAGCGGAGCTTTCATTGGCTGAAACACATATGTCATTCACCGAAATTAAAGCGCCTTTTGGTGGGATTATCGACCGCTTCCACGTTCGAGAAGGTAGCTTAATCGACGAAGGGGAATTGCTAAGCACCCTTTCCGATAACAGTGAAATGTGGGTATACTTTAATGTGCCTGAAGCCGAATATCTCGACTACCAGGAACGCCTGAAAGAAGAGCATATCTTGCCCGTTCAATTACGAATGGCTAATGATCGCATCTTCCAACATGAAGGAAAAGTAAGTGCCATTGAGGCTGACTTCGATAATGAGACTGGGAACATTCCCTTCCGGGCCACCTTCGCCAATCCCAGTGGATTGCTGCGCCACGGTGAAACCGGGAACATCATTATGCAAGACAAGCTCGAAAGCGCTTTGATTATTCCTCAAAAAGCCACCTTCGAAATTCTCGATAAACACTATGTTTTTGTGATCGACGAAGAGCATGTGGTACATCTGCGTGAGCTAAAAGTAGCACATGAGTTGGAAGACCTCTACCTCATTTCAGGTGGCTTGCTAGAAGGTGAGCACATCTTATTGGAAGGACTCCGAAAAGTGCGTAATGGCGATCATATCAACTTCGAATTGAAGGATCCCAAAGCGGTTTGGAAAGAATTGAAACTGTACGCCGAATAAATTTCAGCCATCATGTTTAAGCAATTCATTCGCCGACCAGTACTGTCGATCAGTATTTCGTTGGTAATCATATTCATGGGAGTGCTGGCCATCCAGTCCCTACCCATTTCTCAGTTCCCCTCCATTGCCCCTCCACGGGTAAATATCTTTATCGCTTATCCCGGTGCCAGTGCAGATGTATTGGTGAAGTCGGTACTTATTCCTCTGGAAAAGTCCATTAACGGTACACCGGGGATGAACTATATGACCTCCGATGCCACGTCGGCTGGTGAGGCCACCATTCAGGTAGTTTTTGATTTGGGCACCGACCCCAACCAGGCGGTAGTAAGTGTTAAAAACCGCATTGAGCAGGTTACCAACCGACTGCCGCCACTGGTGCAAAGGGAAGGTATTATCGTAAGTCGATCCCAACCTAACATGCTGATGTATGTGAACCTCTACAGTGAGGATGAAAGGGCTGATCAAAAATTCCTCTATAACTACGCCAGTGTAAACATCCTCCCCGAGCTGAAACGCTTGAAGGGGGTTGGGCAAGCTAAAATTCTCGGTAGCCGCCAATATGCCATGCGTATCTGGTTAAAACCGGATCGGATGCGAGCCTACAATGTGTCTACCGAAGAAATTATGGAGGCCCTATCGGAACAAAGCGTAATTGGCTCTCCCGGCCGGATTGGTCGAAGCTCAGGTAAAACTTCCCAATCCCTGGAATATGTACTTACCTACCCCGGGCGCTATAATGAGCCAGAGCAATATGAGGATGTAATTATCCGCGCCAATGCCGAGGGCGAAATCCTGCATTTAAAGGACATCGCCGAAGTTGAATTTGGTAGTGAGTTCTACGATATCTATTCCAATCTCGACAACCGCCCTTCTGCGGCTATTACCCTTAAACAAACCTATGGTAGTAATGCCTCTAAGGTTATTGAAGAGGTAAAAGAAAAACTGGAGGAACTCAAGATTGAAAACTTCCCTCCTGGAATGGATTATGAGATTAGCTACGACGTTTCAGGCTTCCTCGATGCCTCCATCGAAAAGGTGCTGCATACCCTGGGCGAAGCTTTCGTTCTGGTAGCTTTTGTGGTATTCCTCTTTCTGGGTGATTGGCGTTCTACCTTAATTCCCACTCTGGCGGTACCCGTATCGCTGATCGGTACCTTCATCTTTATGCAGGCTTTTGGCCTCACGATTAACCTCATCACCCTCTTTGCTTTGGTATTGGCCATTGGTATTGTGGTGGATGATGCAATCGTAGTGGTAGAAGCGGTGCACGCCAAAATGCACGACTTCCCGGAACTGAACCCCTTCCGAGCAGTAAAGCTGGTACTGAATGAGATTAGCGGTGCTGTAATCGCCATTACCCTATTGATGGCCGCGGTATTCGTACCGGTAGCCTTTATGTCGGGTCCGGTAGGTATTTTCTACCGCCAGTTCTCCATCACCATGGCCACGGCAATTATCCTCTCCGGGGTAGTAGCGCTTACCCTAACTCCGGTATTAAGTGCCATGATCTTGAAGAACAATCACGGTAAGGAGCGCAAGATGAATATTCTGGAACGCGGTCTGGATGCCTTTAATAATGCCTTCGATCGCCTTACCGGCAAATACGCTGCCCTACTGAAGAAGATTGTAAACCGTCGCTTGGTAACCTTCGGAATGTTATTGGCCTTCGGGGTAGGAATTATTGGTGTTAGCAATATTCTTCCGGCCGGATTTATCCCTAGTGAAGATCAGGGGATGATCTATGCGATTATCCAAACTCCTCCCGGATCTACATTGGAACGTACTAATGATGTTTCACGCCAATTGCAAGAGATCGCTGAGGAAATTGACGGAATTCAATCGGTTTCAGCTTTGGCCGGATATGAGGTACTTACCGAAGGTCGGGGTTCCAATGCCGGTACCTGTTTGATTAACCTTAAACCCTGGTCGGCCCGGAAACAAAACGTTTGGGAAATCATCGAAGAACTGGAGGTAGAAGCCCATAAAATTCCGGGTGCTACTATCGAATTCTTCCAACCTCCTGCTGTACCAGGCTATGGTGCCGCCGGTGGTTTTGCCCTGCGACTTTTAGATAAAACCAATAGTGGCGACTATAAAGCCTTTGAGAAGGTGAACGATGAGTTTATGGCCAAGCTTTATGAGCGGCCCGAGCTTAGCGGTCTCTTTACCTTCTTCGCCGCCAACTACCCACAATACGAATTGGAAATCGACAACCAGGCTGCCATGCAAAAAGGGGTATCCATCGGTAAGGCCATGGATAACCTGGGAATTTTAATTGGTAGTACCTACGAGCAAGGTTTCATTCGCTTTGGTAGTTTCTACAAGGTTTATGTGCAGGCGGCACCGGAATACCGTCGTTTGCCTGAAGACTTGATGAAGCTTTACGTGAAAAACGATCGAGATGAAATGGTGCCCTATTCTTCCTTTATGAAAGTGAAGAAAACTCAGGGTTTGAATGAGATCACCCGTTTCAATATGTATACCTCATCCGCCATTAACGGTGCTCCTGCCGATGGTTACAGTAGTGGTGAGGCCATTGCCGCCATTCAAGAAGTGGCTAAAGAGCTACCACGCGGATTTGATATCGACTGGATTGGTTTATCCCGCGATGAGGTAAAAAGGGGTAATGAAGCACTGTACATCTTCCTGGTGGTACTCGGTTTCGTGTACTTAGTACTGGCTGCTCAGTACGAGAGCTTTATCCTGCCATTAGCAGTAATCTTCTCTTTACCGGCCGGGGTGTTTGGCTCCTTCCTCTTACTTAAAACCTTAGGATTGGCCAATGATATCTACGCGCAGGTGGGATTGGTAATGCTGGTAGGTCTCTTGGGTAAAAACGCGGTTCTGATCGTAGAATTTGCGGTACAGAAAAACCAGCAAGGCTTTAGCGTATTAGAAGCGGCTATTGAAGGAGCGAGAGTTCGTTTCCGACCTATTCTTATGACCTCCTTTGCCTTTATCGCAGGTTTGATTCCTCTGGTTATGGCCCATGGACCTGGTGCTGTTGGTAACCGTACCATTGGTGCTTCGGCTCTGGGCGGTATGTTGTTCGGTACCCTCTTCGGGGTGATTATCGTACCGGGTCTCTACTACATATTTGGTAGTCTGGCCGAAGGTAAAAGCCTGATTAAGGATGAAGATAACCGTCCTTATACCGAGAGTTATGCGATTGAAACGGATGAATCAGAATCTTAAGCCCTAAGAATTAAGATCATGAAAAATACAGCAAAACGAATCCTAGTTCTCAGCTTACCGGCTCTACTGCTTTTTAGCTGTGCCCCCGTGCATGAGCTAAAAGAAGAGAACCGGACAGTACCTGAAAATTTTCAGGCTGAGACCGATACCCTGAACAGCGCCCAAATTGCCTGGCGCGAATTTTTCCAGGATAGCAATTTGGTAGCTCTGATTGATACCGCTTTAAAGTACAATCAGGAATTCAATATCAATCTCCAGGAAATGGCGCGCCGCAATAACGAAATCCTGGCCCGTAAGGGGGAATACCTTCCCTTTGCTGGCGTGCAGGCCGGAGCCGGAGTAGACAAAACCGCTCGTTATACCCCACTGGGGGCGAATGAGGCAACTACTGATATTGCTCCCGGACGTGCTATGCCGGATCCGGTGCCCGATTTACTTTTCGGGGCCACCGCCTCTTGGGAAATTGATATCTGGCACAAATTGCATGATGCAAAAGATGCCGCCGTGGCCGAATATATGGCTAGCATCGAAGGGCGTCACTTTATGCAAACTGAGCTTATCGCTGAAATCGCCTCTAGCTATTATGAGTTATTGGCATTGGATAATCAGCTTAAAATTCTGGATCGCAACATCGCCCTGCAGAATAATGCTCTGGAAATTGTGAAGCTTCAGAAAATCGCCTCCAAAGTGAATGAGTTGGCAGTACGCCGATTTGAAGCTCAGGTACTCCGCACTAAGAGCCTGCGCTTTGGCGTGCTTCAGCAAATTCGGGAAACCGAAAACAAATTGCACTTCCTCTTAGGTTCCTACCCCGGACCGATCCGACGTAGCTCTGAGGAACTCCTCAATATTAAGCCCGCCGAAATTCATTATGGTAAGCCGGTTGACTTATTAGCGAACCGTCCCGATATCCGAGAAGCAGAGAGAGAATTAGAAGCGGCTGAACTACAAGTGAAAGTAGCCAGAGCCCAATTCTATCCTTCCTTAGATCTGAGTGCAGGATTAGGCATGCAGGCTTTTAATGCCAGTTATCTGGTAACCGGTCCGGAGTCTATGCTCTACAATTTGGCTGGCGATTTAAGTGCCCCCCTTATAAACCGAAGAGCACTTAAGGCCTCCTACGCCAATGCATCGGCCACCCAAATTGAAATGGCTTATCGCTATGAAATGCAGTTGCTGCAAGCCTATCTCGAGGTTTCGAACCAGGTTTCGAAGATTACCAATCTCAATGAGAGCCTGAAATTCCAATCACTGGAAGTGGATGCCTTGAACGAATCCATTACCATTTCCAATGATTTGTTTAAATCGGCTCGCGCTGATTATATGGAGGTATTAATGACCCAACGCGATGCGCTGGAGTCCAAGTTTGAATTAATAGAAACGAAGAAAGAACAATTAATCGCTCAGGTGGTGCTATACCAAACCCTGGGTGGAGGATGGCAATAAGTCATAATTGTTTGGATGGGGGACCCCGGGAGCTGAGCCATTGGTATCTTCCGGGGTTTTTCACTTTCTTGGCGAAGATTTGCAGAGGACCGAAATCATACCCAAAATTGCAGGCCTATTCCTGGTCTTTTTACTGCTGTTTCACATCGGTGGGAATGGTCTTTTTTTCCAAATTCAGCGCCAGCAAATCCGCAGAGCGGTTAAGACTCGGATA
The DNA here is from genome assembly GCF_014524565.1 of Croceimicrobium hydrocarbonivorans. Taxonomy (NCBI): domain Bacteria; kingdom Pseudomonadati; phylum Bacteroidota; class Flavobacteriia; order Flavobacteriales; family Owenweeksiaceae; genus Croceimicrobium; species Croceimicrobium hydrocarbonivorans. The sequence continues at coordinate 1,727,557 of NZ_CP060139.1, forward strand.
AAAACCGGAGTTCCGCAAAAGGAACTGCATGCCCTTAAAATCAACAACGAAAATACCCGAGAATTTCACTGGGTAAACGACCATGAACTGCGTTATAATGGCAGCATGTACGATGTTGTACGCGAAGAAAATCGCCCCTCAGAACGCATCCTTTGGTGTATCGAAGACCGTGAAGAAGAAGCGCTCTTTGTACAGCTCGACCAAATCTGTCGCCTGCAATACCATTCTGGGCCCGCCAAAGAGGAACGTCAAATGGCCCAATTAATGCTCAGCGACCTCTTTTTAATCTTCTCAGGCGAAAGCCTCAATTATCAACTGGATTCTAAGCTCCACCCATCTTTGCCTGGAGCTTTTCCCTTATTGGAGAAATACTTAGGAGTCGAAACTCCACCTCCCGAATTTCCGGCCTAAATATCCGCCTTAACGCGAATCTGTTTCCGTTTTTCCAATAATCGCCCTTGGAAAAGGGCAAGGCTTGCTATGGCTATATGCCTGCGAGTCTTAAAAAATGAATCAATGAAACGATTATTATTAATTGTGTTGATGCTCAGTCCTATTTTGAGCTTCGCACAGAATGTCCGTGGCCGCATCAGCGACGCGGAAAATCGCCAGCCCCTAGCCGGAGTGCTGGTAAGCAATGCCGAAGGTCAAGAGGTACGCAGTGATATAGAAGGTCTCTTTAGCCTAAACTGCAGTGCTGAAATTCGCATCAGCCATCCTGACTTTATCACACAAACCGTAGAAATTGATGATTGCAATCAATTTTACGAAATAGCCCTTTTAGCCTCTAATGAAGAACTACCCATGGTAGAGGTTAGTGCGCCACGCAAGGCCAGCTATCAGGAAAGTCAGGCGGTGCAAAACCTCGATCCCCGTGAATTACAAATGGGCAAAGGCCTTTTTATGGACGAAGCCATTAATACCCATGTTCCAGGTGTTAATATGTGGCGTCGTACAGTATCCGGGGGCCAACAATTCAATATTCGAGGTTATGGAAATGGTGTTGGTTTCCGTGGTGCCAGCAATAACTTCAATACTCAGGGAACCAAGGTTTATTTAAATGGTATTCCCCTTACAGACGCAGAAGGTTTAACCGTTTTGGATGATATTGACTTCGCCAGCATCAGTGCGGTGAATATCCAAAAAGGACCGGCCGGCTCTAAATATGGTTTTGCCATTGCCGGAGCCATTAATCTGAGCATTCTTCCCGCCAAGGAAGGCGAAAGCTATGTACAGCAAAGTGCTACCATTGGTGACTTTGGTTTACAACGCTATACCACTACCATTGCCCGAGGTACCGAAAATGGCTCCTGGCTTTTAAACTATGGTCATCAAAAAGCGGATGGTTATATGGAGCATACTGCTTCTCGCAAGGACTTTGTGAATTTGGTTGGCTCCTTCCGAATTTCGGCAAAACAAAGAGTAGAAACTTATTTCGGATATAGCGATAGTTATGATGAAAGAGGTGGAGAACTCACCATCGCGCAGTTTGAAGCGGGAGACAATACCGGAAACGCCCGTTATATCAAGAATAACGCGCACAGCAAGGTAGAACGCCTTCGCTTCGGCCTTAGCAATCACTATCAATTCAACAGCCACTGGAATAACCAAACTACCGTATTTGGATCCGGAGCTAGCAGCACCTCGAGTTCTGCCGGTGGTTGGAATGATGAGCAGCCTATCAATTTCGGACTGCGCAGTGATTTTGGCAGCTCTTTTAAACTGGCCGAAGACTATCTGCTTTCCGGACATACCGGTATTGAAATTCAGTTTCAGCGCAACCATGCCTTAAGTCATAGTATGATTGAGGACAGCCTTTATCCCTCAGGCTATAATATCGTGGGACCATTAAAGAGCAACCAATTTGTTCGCAATCAAAATCAGGTGTACTTCAGTCAATGGGAATTGCAAATGCCCCATGACTGGTCTTTCGAAGCCGGCATCAGCTTAAGCTCCTTAAGCATTGACCTCGAAAATCGCATGTACCAAAATGGCAATGATTTGGATCCGCGCTATCAGATAGATTATAAAAATTACTGGTCGCCCCATATTGCTCTGCGTAAAAGCTTTGCTAAAAAATGGAGCCTCTTTGCCTCTTATAATCGTTCCTATAAAACACCCTTAAGCGGGAATATTATAATCGGCGCAACCGGTGAACTGAATACCGATCTGGTACCCGAAAGTGGCAGTCAAATTGAAATTGGCGCCCAGGGGAATTTGCTTAATGGCCGACTCAATTTCCAGATTGCAGCCTTTAGTACCCAATTCCGTAATAAGATGACCTCTGTTGCAGTACCATTGGATAGTGTTACCACCGCGTATACTTATTTGATTAATGCTGGTGGGCAGGATAATCAAGGACTGGAAGCCAGCCTGCGCTATGAGATAATCGGCTCTAAAAACCGCATCTTTAAGCATGTACAGCCCTGGGCCAATGTTACCGCCAATGATTTCGTTTACCGCGATTTCTATTATGAAGGGGTACCCCGTGGTGCCAGTCAGGCAGTGACCGAAGTATACGATGGTCAGGCAGTAGCCGGCGTAAGTCCCTTAAGTTATAATGCGGGGATTGACGTTCAAGGTACTGCCGGTTGGTATACCAAACTAAGTCTTCGCCATCAAGGTGCTATGAATATTACTTCGGATGGCGCCAATAAAACTGAGGCTTTTGATGTGCTCAATTTAAAGGCGGGCTATAAGATTGCCTTAGCAGCAGGCTTTAATCTGCATGTCTTTGCGGGCTTAAATAATATGCTCAGCAGCCGCTATTACTATATGGTTTTTGTAAACCAATTAGCGGATGCCTACTTACCCGCTCCGGATCGCTTAAACAGCTATGGAGGGATTGAGTTACGCTACAATTTCTAAAATGGAAAGGGCCCCGAAATGGGGCCCTTTTTTTTATCCTTCAAAACCGATTCGCTTATGCGTGCCGTCGCAGAAAGGCTTATTGGCTGATCCGCCACAGCGACATAAAACGGGATTCTTTTCTATGGAACTACTGCCATCGGCATGGCTAAACATAATGCTACCTTGTACCATAATGGGGCCATTGGGAATAACCTTGGCTTTCAAATCTCCATCTTCTATAGATAGGCCCTTCTCCTGACCCACATAAGTGAGGGCTCCGGAGGGACATTGCTCTATTTGATGGCGAATTTTTTCTCCTTCCGCTCCATCGGGATCTACCCAGGGTCTTTGCCCATAGCGAAATACTTCGGGTAAATTTCGCCAGCAGCGCTCGGAATGTATGCATTTATGGGCCTGCCAGATGATAGTCACCTCCTGACCGGCATATTCTTTCTTAGTGGGTTTCACGCGCATCTTAGCCTGTTTTGTTGCCTCACAACAGCAGGCCTTCCTTTTTGTTCAATTAGCAGTTTTCAAGATCCTCCGCAAATTCGGTATAGGCCAAGCATTGCTTCAGAGCCTCCCAGTTTTCTACGAAGTCTCCGATATGATCAGCGCTGATGCGCTTTAAACGATTTTCAGGCTTAAAGAGGCGAACCCCCAAATAATGGTACAAACGATCCACTAATTTAAATCGGTCGGAGGCCTTCATTAAATCCTTCTCATAGGAAACCTTGAAGTAATTCAGTCCTTCCAAGCATCTCTCTTCATACTGCTCCAGCTCCTTACCCGCACGAAGTTCAGTCATAAAAGCGGGGATGTCCACTCTCATTTTAGGGCGACTTTTTAAACTTTGGGTTTCATGCCATGACATCCGAAATCGGGCGTAATGCTTGGATAAGGTTTGGCGCACCAAATTATCCCGAGTAAGGTAAATCAATTTATAGCCCTGCTTCTCCACCAAATATTTTAAGAAATCCCGACCATCTTCCTGGCCCAGCTTTTCCCGCAATTGATAAGAGAGTAATTTAAATCCATACACCTTACTTCTAAAAACGCGGTTGCGGTGCTTCAAGAACAATTTTGGGAAAAGCACTTTGCGATTGTAAATCTCCTTATCGCAATCAATATCGGTACTCTGATTTAGCAAATCACTTAATAAAGTACTTCCGGTGCGTCCTCTGCCAAATAAAACAAAGCGCTCTGTATGCGTGGTTTTAGGATAGGCTTTCGCCCGATAAGCCGCCATTGCTTCACGGAGGTACCCCCCTAGTGACTGGTTTAAAAGTGGGATTAAGCTTGCCATAATCTTCGAATTTTCCCGAAAAGTAGAATCTGAGCTTAGGCTGCACATAAATCTTCGTTAGACCGTCTTTCTCTCACTGTGAATTACCCCATCGGCCCGATAAAGCAAATTGCTATTTACTGGCTTTCAAAGACCATAATCCCGCTAAACTGTCTTTATTTTGCCAAAAATTTCCCTTTTGCAGCTCTATCCACCTGATCTGGCCCAAGCTTTAGACTTTCCTTTTATACAGCGAGAGCTAGCTCGTTATTGTTCCAGTCGCAAAGCCAAAGACCTAGCCCTGGCCTTGAAGCCCGAGCCACAGGCCGATTTACTCGCGCAAAAGATTGCGGAAAGTGATCAAATACTGTCCTTATTATTGAGCGACGAGAGCTTTCCCAGTGCGGAACATCCTGATTTAAGTGAGTTTCTAAGTAAATTAAAGGTTAGAGGTCACGCTTTACGCGAAGAGCAATTTGCGGATATCCGCAGCTTGGCGATTAATTACCGCCATATACACCAGTTTGTTGCCAATAAACAAGAACGTTTGCCGGCAATTTGGGCACCCCTGGAATATTTGCTTCCCGAAAAATTTGTGATTGAGGCGATTGATAAAGTCCTGGATGAAAGGGCTCAGGTACGCTCCTCGGCCTCAGCCGAATTAAGCCATATCCGCCGCGAGCTTACCCGAAAAAGAGCTTCTGCCGATCGCATCTTTAACCGCATTTTAAAGAAATACCGGGACAAAGGTTATATCGCCGATTTCGATGAAAGCGTATCCGAATCGCGCAGGGTATTGGCCATTGTTGCTTCTTATAAAGGACAAATTCAAGGGATCTTACACGGCAGCTCCAGCAAACACAGCATCGCCTACATTGAACCGGGAGAAACGGTAGAAATCAATAATGAGATTTCGGAACTTCTGGAAGCAGAAAAGGAAGAGATCAAACGCATTTTAAGGCAATTAAGCACCGACCTTAGCCCCTATCACGATTATTTAGATGCGGTTTGTAAAACTCTGGTATGGTTGGATCTTAGTCGGGCCAAAGCCATTTTCGCCTACCAACAAGAAGCCTGTTATCCCGAAATTTTATCTGAAAAGAAAATCTTCCTCAAGGATGCCTATAATCCGGTATTAAGACATTTCAATAAAGAGAAAAATAAAAGCACGGTTCCCCTTGATTTGACGCTCGATGCGGAGCAACGGATCCTGGTAATTAGCGGACCTAATGCTGGCGGAAAGTCCCTATCCTTAAAAACAGTCGGCCTTTTACAAATCATGTTGCAAAGTGGATTGGCAATTCCAGTGCACCCCGACAGCCAATTTTGCCTCTTTGATCAATTGCTGGGCGACATCGGCGATGCCCAGAGTATCGAGAATGAACTGAGCACCTATAGCTCCAAGCTGCAAAAGATGGATCACTTCCTCACCTATACCGATTCATCCACCTTATTGCTGATAGATGAGTTTGGTAGTGGTTCGGATCCCGAATTGGGTTCGGCTTTAGCTCAGGTATTCCTCGATCGACTCAATGCCTATGGCGCTTACGGTATCATCACCACTCACTTTAATGCGATTAAGGCCTTGGCGGCTGAAATGCCCGGAGTGGTAAACGGCGCCATGCTCTTTGATCAAAAATCTTTCGATCCTCGCTACGAATTGCAAATCGGGCAACCAGGTAGCTCTTATACCTTCGAAGTAGCGCAACGCAGTGGCATTCCCAGTCATTTAATTGATGATGCTCGCGGTCGGGTGCAGCAAAACACCCTGGAAGTAGATAAGTTGTTGGTGCAAATTCAGCAGGATAAGGTGGCGATTGAAAAAGTGCGCAGCGCCCAGGAAAAAGAATTGCAGAAGCTACGCAAGCTGGAAAGGATGCAGCAGGATCGCATTTTGAAATTAGAAGAGAAAGTACAGAAGCATAGCCGCATTAATGAGGAGCAAGATCGCTTGATGTACTGGGGTCAGAGGTTCCAAAAGCTTATTGATAGCTGGATGGATCAAAAAACCCAAAAAGATAAGAAGGCCATTGTAGCTCGCTTCATTGCTATGCTTAACCAGCGCTCTGGCGAAGTGGAAGTGGAAGAGCAAAAAAGTCACCGCAAGGAAGTAAAGCAACATCATAAAGACTTGGACCGCTACCTTCAGGAAGAGGTTAAGATGGGCATGGAGGTGCGCATCCTTGAATCGGGTATCAAGGGCAGCATTTTGGAACAAAAGGGCGACAAATTTCTATTAGCCCTGGGTGGAAATATGACCGCCTTAATGGAACGCAGCAAATTTGTGCGTGCCGATGCACCCTTAGGCCAGAAGCCTCGAAAAAAGCAGAGGCAGAAGAATTTCCGCAAGCCAAATACGGCCAAAGCTGATACCGCCCAAGCTAAGGAGAAGCAAAGCGTTCAAACTGAGGGAAAGAAGAAAAATGCTCCCCAAGCAAAAGGTAGAAAAGCGCAAAATCAAGCAAAGCCCGGATCGAAAAGCGGCGAGCAGTAAACCCTTCGGCGGCAATCCTTACATTTGGGCTCCAAAGAAAACACGCCCATGGAAGAAGTCGTTTCGGATATTCCCTTAATCACCAATGATGCCGTGGTATTTGGCATCCTGATGGCCCTATTACTCTTTATTTTTCGCAGTAGCGAAATGCCGGCCTTCAAGAAGTTTTATGCGGTAATACCCACCCTTTTACTTTGTTATTTCCTTCCATCGGTATTCAGTACCCTGGGAATTATTTCTCCGCAGTGGATCGACGTTACCGCCGCCAAGGCCTTTCTTTTAGAGCAAGGTTATGCGGTTGAAGGCCTAAACAGTTTTAAGGCCTTCAAAAATTTTGTGATAAACCAGGAGATTGACGCGGCCCTGCTAAAACCCTTTATGGGCAAGTCGCAGCTCTACTTTATGGCCTCTCGCTATTTATTACCCGCCAGTTTAATCCTGCTAACCTTGAGCATCGACCTTAAAGAAGTGTTCCGCTTAGGGCCAAAAGCTCTTATCATGTTTGGAACCGGAACTTTAGGGGTTATTATCGGTGGCCCCTTGGCGCTCTTGTTTTTTGGCGCGGTGGCCCCGGATGTCGTAGGAGCTGGCAGCGAAGAAATTTGGCGCGGTATGACCACCATTGCCGGTAGTTGGATTGGAGGTGGTGCGAACCAGGCCGCCATGTTCGAAGTTTTTGGTGAAAATGGCGCTATTTCTGGCAAGATTTATTCGGTGATGATTACCGTAGATGTGATCGTTGCCGAGATCTGGATGTTCTTCCTCCTCTTAGGTGTGGGTAAGTCCGATAAGATTGATAAATTTTTCAAGGCCGACGCCTCAGCCGTTACTACGCTTAAGAATCACATGCAGGAATTTTCGTCCCGCATTTCGCGTATCGCTACAACTATCGACCTTTTTGTGATTTTAGGGATCGCTTTTGGCCTTACCGGACTAGCCCATTTACTCTCTGACATTATCGCACCGGCCATTGCCGAAGCTTCTCCCTTCTTAGCTGAAACCTTTAGCCTGGGAAGTGGCTTTTTCTGGTTAATCGTATTGGCCACCACTGCCGGTATTATCATGTCCTTTACTTCCCTTCGCAATTATGAAGGTGCAGGGGCCTCTAAAGTAGGTTCGGTTTTCATTTACATTCTGGTGGTAACCATCGGTATGAAAATGAATATCATGGGGATATTCGAAAACCCCGGACTCTTCTTGGTAGGGTTAGTATGGATGGCCATTCACGTTGGACTACTCTTTATAGTTGGAAAAATTATTCGAGCCCCCTTCTTCTTCCTGGCGGTAGGCTCCAAAGCCAATATTGGTGGGGCCGCTTCAGCTCCCGTGGTAGCAGCTGCTTTTCACCCATCATTGGCTCCGGTAGGCGTACTGCTGGCGGTATTAGGTTATGCCGTAGGAACCTATGGCGCCTATCTCTGTGGATTATTAATGCAAATGGTTGCTTCTTAAATGAAAAAGACTTGGCTCCTTGGCCTATTGGCCTTTGCCGGCTTCCAGCTTAGTGCTCAAACAGAAGCCGAAACCTTCAGGGAAATTTATTCCCAGGCCTTAACTGAACAACAGGGCTACGAATGGCTGCGAGAGCTTTGCAGCATGGGACCACGCTTTGCGGGTAGTGATCAGGCCACAGCCTCCGTATTACATTTCAAGGCTAAATTAGATTCCATGGGTTTCGAAACCCGCTTGCAAGCAGTGAAAGTACCCCGCTGGGTTCGCGGCCCGCAGGAACAAGCCTGGCTTATTCAGGGCATCGATCAAACAGCTATGGCAGTTACCGCGCTGGGTGGATCAATTGCCACCCCCGCTGGAGGATTACGCGGCAATGTGGTTGAAATCCCTTCCTTCGAAGCCCTAGACAGTTTGGATCTTAAAGGAAAAATTGCCTTTTTCAATATCCAAATGGACCCCAGCTTTATTAGCACGGGCTATGCCTATGGATCAGCTGTAAAGCAACGCTGGGCCGGCGCTATTGAAGCTTCTAAAAAAGGGGCTATTGGAGTAGTAATCCGCTCCCTAAGCAGCAGCATTAATAAATATCCACATACCGGCAGTATGGCTTATGCCGATGAGGTTAAGCGTATTCCTGCTGCCGCCCTAAGTACCTTCGACGCGGAGCTTTTAAGCAAATCTTTGAAAAAGGATCCCGGCTTGCAAATCAAATTGCAGATGGCCTGCGAATGGCAAGATTCCGTTTATTCCTATAACCTTATTGCCGACCTTAAAGGCAGTAGTAAGCCCAATGATGTAATTGTGGTATCCGGCCATATCGACTCATGGGAATTAGGAACTGGAGCTCACGATGATGGCGCTGGGGCTATGCATGCCCTGGAAAGTCTCTACCTTTTAAAAGAGATGGGCTTTAAAACCAAGCGCACCCTTCGCATGGTCTGGTATATGAATGAAGAATTCGGTTTAAATGGCGCCCGTGTTTATGCTAAGGCGGCAAAAAGTGCGAAAGAAAAACATGTGATTGCCATTGAAAGCGATGGCGGTGGCTTTACCCCCAAGGGCTTTAGCATTGATGCCTCGGATGAAATGGTGGAAAAGCTGAAAGCCTACCGCAAATTATTTGAGCCCTATGGAATATACCAGTTCTCTAAAGGCGGCTCGGGGGCCGATATTGGTCAGCTTAAGAACGATGACATTATTTTAATAGGGCTGCGTCCCGACAATCATCGCTATTTCGAAGTGCATCACTCAGCTTTGGATAATATCAACTCAGTTAATGCACGGGAATTTACCATGGGCTCTGCCAGCCTCGCTGCATTAATTTGGTTGATGGATCGCGATGATCTTTGTGTGGGCTGTAAATCCTAGAAGAAAATATTTCTCAAAACCGTGAACCTATTGCCTTAGGCACCGTTATTTACTGTGGTTAAGGTTTGGTTAATTGTTTTGATTTAGTTTGAAACAAGGGGAGGCAATAAGCCTCCCTTTCTCTTTTTAACCTTTCGGTAAAGGCCCTTCGCTCACATTTTCCTAAATTCTCCCAAATATTTGAAAATGAGGGCCATTCCAAATCCTGTATTCCGTAACTACGACGATAAAGTAATTGAAAATCCTCGCGCCTATGTAGCCACTTGGCTTAATAAGCATCCGCGAGGTAAGATTTTCGTGGGCTGCGATTCCAAAGTCAGGGGCCATCAAACCAAATACAGCACCGCCATTTGTATGTGGGACATTGGCCGAGGCGTAAGTGAGATTTACAAGAATGAAGTCGTGAAAACTCCACCCGATCAATATACCCGATTATGGACAGAAGTAGAAAAGGCGGTGGCAGTAGCTTCGGAGCTCAAAGGCCTGACTGCAATAACGGTACACGTTGATATTAACTCGAATCCTCGTTTTCGATCTCATCAATTATATGATGCTTCTATAGGCCTAATTAGTGCTATGGGCTTCGAAGGAGCCGGAAAACCCCATTCCTGGGCAGCAAGTTGTGGTGCGCATCGCCACTGCCAATAATCTACTAACAGAAATTCGAACCTGTTGATAAACCGTTAGTAAAATAGGCGCTTTTTAACTATATAAATTTTTTTACCAAAATAATTTACTGATAAATAACGATTTAAGCTTGTGATTCTAAATCGTACTTTTTACATTAGGCCTCCAATATACGGGGAGACATGGGAATATTTACAAATCACAAATCAGGATCGAAGGCCAGCGACAAAGGCGGCCAAGTGTCTTTGATTAACAATCGTTGCAGCGGACCTAGTATTACCAGCAATCGACGGGTGCTGTTTAAACAGTTCAACTACCAGTTCCGCTTAAAGAAATTTGAACCAATTGCGAGTTAAATAAAGAAAAGGGCCCCTGAATATCAGCGGCCCTTTTTATTTTGATTGAAGCTCCAGCTTAATATGCTGCGAGCTCTTCTAATTTCGCCTGTACCTTTTCTGCATTAGGGATCATTGTGGCTTCCAATGTGCTGTTCAAGGGAATGGCCGGCATATTTTCGGAACCCAGCACCATTACGGGTGCATCCAGGTCACGGAAAGCTTCTTGTTGAATCCATCCTGCCAATCCTTGAGAGAAGCCATTGCGAGAAGGTTCCTCAGTTACGATCAATACCTTACCATGCGCTTTTACACGTTCCAGGATTAGTTCTTCATCCAAAGGATAAAGCGTTCGAAGGTCAAGCACCTCAACTTTATTGTTTAGGGCCTGACGCGCTGCTTTAGCCCAATACACGCCCATTCCATAGGTGACAACTAATAAACTGCTATTATTTGCCATGCTTTCTGCACTGGCTTCATAAGCGATGCGTCCTTTACCAAAGGGTAATACATAATCTGCCGAAGGCTCAACGGTTTTAGCATCTTCAGTTCCCTTCACCTTAGACCAGTACAATCCTTTATGCTCCAACATCACTACCGGATTCGGATCATAATAAGCAGCCTTCATCAAACCTTTTAAATCGGCTCCCGTACTGGGATAGGCAATCTTAATTCCACGGATATTGGTCAACACACTTTCTACTGAGCTAGAGTGGTAAGGACCACCACTTCCATAGGCGCCAATAGGCACACGGATTACCGAGCTTACCGGCCATTTGCCATTGGATAAATAGCTACTGCGACTTACCTCCGTAAAAAGCTGGTTTAAACCGGGCCAGATATAATCTGCAAATTGAACCTCCACAAAAGGCTTAAGGCCAGTAGCACTCATCCCTACCGTAGAACCAATAATAAAGGCTTCTTGTATAGGCGTATTGAATACTCGGTCATCACCGAATTTTTGTGCAAGGGTTGCGGCTTCGCGGAACACACCGCCCAGGCGACCACCAACATCCTGACCATATAATAAGGCCTCTTTATGCTCGGCCATAATTTCTTGAATCGCAAAAAGTGCTGCGTCTACCATCACGGTTTTTTCCTTGCCCTGTGGACTGCGTTCCCCTTTTTCTTCGGTGATGGGGCTGGGGGCAAAATCGTGGGTAAATAAATCTTCGGGACGAGGATCTTCTTGAGCCAGGGCCTCATTATAATCGGCTAAAACACGCTCACCTTCCTCTTTGTAAATAGTATCTAACTCCGCTTCCTCAAGTCCATGCTCCGCAAGCCAGGCACGTAACTTAGGCCAGGGATCACGTAAAGCATGTTCTTCCAAATCATCGCGGTAAAACTCCTTACGCACTCCGGAGGTATGGTGTCCTAATAAAGGCACCTTAGCGTGTACGAGGAATGGTCGACGCTCCTTACGCATCAATTCAATTACCTCTTCCAAGGTAGCGTAAGACTCTTCGAAATTGCTACCATCTATACTGCGAACTTCAATGCCTTTAAATCCCTGAGCGAATTCGGCGGCATTTTGCGCACGAGTTTCCTTGGCATTCGCCGAAATATCCCATTCATTATCCTGCACTAAAAAGAGCAAAGGGAATTGCTTCAAAGCCGCCATCTGCAAAGCTTCGGAAACCTCACCTTCGGTCATGGCTGCATCTCCAATAGAACATACCGCAATAGCCTTTTCATCTCCTTCCGTAAGGCCCATCTTTTCGCGGTACTGAATTCCCATCGCTACCCCAGCGGTAGGAATAGCTTGCATACCGGTAGCCGAAGATTGATGTGGAATCTTAGGTTTATCCGCATCATTTAAACTGGGATGCGAATAATAGGTACGTCCACCACTAAAAGGATCATCGCGCTTCGCCAATAATTGCAACATGCAATCGTAGGGACGCATTCCAATTGACATCAGAATAGAATCGTCGCGGTAATAAGGGGCAACATAATCGTAAGACTGAAGCTGTAAGCCTAAAGCTATCTGAATCGCCTCATGACCGCGAGAAGCCGCGTGTACATATTTAGCTGTGATCGCTTTATTCTCTTCATAGAGCTCTGCCATTTGTTTGGCAGCACTCATCAGGCGGAAAGCCTTTTTTGCAATATCGATAGAAACCAGAGGTGCTTTTTCGGTAGGTGCAGACATGCGTATTTTTTTGCTGCTGCAAATATCGGAAATGCACAGCGAAGGATGGCCCCTCAGCCGAAAGGCTTTATAGGACAGGCTTAAAAAAGAAAAATATCTGCTAAGATGGCCTTATTCGTCTTTGGCTGCAGCGCCAAAATCGTAGCTAAAGCCAATGCTCAATACCTGCTTAAACTGGGAGCGAGGAACACCTAAATCTGGATTATTCTCATCCAAATAGAACTTCACATCATGGTCATAGATGTAGGCCAAAGAAATATTCGCTTTGATAAACTTATTGACCTTAAAGAACATGATCAGCTCGGAGTTGATATCGATTAAGCTTGGGTCTTCCACATAATTGGAGAAGAGATCAATTCGACCTTGCAAATCCACATTCATCCAAAGCTTGCGCTTATAGGTGATATTGGCATAAGCCCCTGCTTCCAAACGGTAACTACTTCCTGGATCAACACCATAGGCTCCTTCATCTGCTAGTCTTTGAACCGTAACGATAGTAGCCTTTGCGGTAATTGGAGACAAGAACATGGTAAAACGCTTATTCGGCTTATTGGTAGCTCCTAAACCAAAAAGAAAATAGCCCGGGGCCATAAAATCCGAAATCTTAACATCGTCACCTATATCTCCGGGGTTTTCGTAACCGGGACGAAACTGAGTACGGAAATTAAGTAAAGCCGAATAGCTCCATTTTTTGCTGTGGAGGTAATCTAAGCGTGATTCGATTTCAATTCGATCGTCGGTTTTATTGAAAATGGTATCCTGAAAGTTAACCCCATAGGCCAAGGTCATGGCATTGCTCCACACCCATTTGCCCTTACCGGTATAATTAGCAAAACCCGTGAAAATGGTATTCCCGGCAATCGAGTTCACACCACCCGCCTGCCAATTGCTGTAGCTGGCTTGGGTAAATTGAATCCCGAAATTTCCTCCTAAATCCCACTTGGTGGTGTCCAGAGCATCTTGCCCCAAACGTTGAATGGAGAGTTTCCGAAACTCCAGAACATCTTTTTCTTTTACCAAAGCATTATTCTGAGCGTGGAGGGACAAGCTCAAGAGGCTGATAATAAGGAGGGCGGCCTTTGGCATTAGTGCAATTTTTTGCAAAATTATTATTTCTTCTTAAAGGCATTGATGGCATTGCGGGTAAATTCTGATAAAACCAATTCACCGCTAATCGCCGCACGATCTGCTAATAGCTGATCCCAGTTTTCGCATCCTTGCCAGAAAACCTCTTTCAACTGACGCATCGCTTCGGGGTTAAAGCCTTTTAAACGTTCTATTAATTCGGCCATTGCCTGATCCATCTCGGCCACTGTATCATGTAAATGATAATAGAGCCCTTTTTGATGGGCCCATTGTGCATCGCGCCATTCGGTAGCATTAATTGCTAATTCACTCATAGCGCTTAAGCCCACTTTGCGTTCTACCGCTGGTCCAACTACAAAAGGCCCGATACCAACTGCCAGCTCTGATAATTTTACCGAAGCAAATTTTGTGGCAAAACAGTAATCTACCGCCGAGGCCAAGCCTACCGCTCCACCCACAGCCTTGCCATGCACGCGACCTACAATAAACTTGGGGCATTTGCGCATGGCATTAATCACATTGGCAAAGCCACTGAAGAACTTCTTGCCTTGATCTAAATCCTGAATGGAAATCAATTCATCGAAAGAGGCACCCGCGCAAAAAGCACGCTCACCTGCAGAACGCAATACAATTACTTTCACGGTATCATTCGTACCGGCCTCAGTAATGGCCGCCGCCAATTCTGATAAAAGTTTGCTGGGCAGCGAATTGCTCATTGGGTGAAAAAACTCAATGCTCGCTACACCTTCTTCAATGCTGGTTTGAATGTATCCTTGTTGTAATGCGTCCGACATAGTTCAAATTTTGCCGCAAAGGTAAAGCGCTTAGCGCGAATGCCGAAGATGATTTACATTTTCAGCCCGAATAGATATTTGCCCTTAACCTCTGGCTAACCTTAGTTTAGTTCCTTTGATCTATGAAAAAAGTGCTTTTTTACTTTTCCGTGCTCTGCTTTGGATCGATGCAAGCCCAGGAAAACTGTTCTACTGATTTTAACTTTTCGGTAGATACCACTAAGGCGGCTCAGCCCTTTAATCACCTGGCTTTTCAGAATGATCCTTGTCGTTTTCAATTTGCGATTGTAACCGATCGTACTGGCGGTCATCGTCCCGGAGTTTTTATGGATGGGGTAAATAAGCTCAACCTAATGCAGCCCGAATTTGTGATGAGCGTTGGCGACCTCATCGAAGGCTATACCCTGGATACCATCGAGCTGGCCCGCCAATGGAATGAGTTCAATTCTTTTGTGGGTCATCTGCAAATGCCTTTCTTCTATGTGCCGGGTAACCACGATATCACCAATGCGGTAATGGAGAAAGAGTGGCTTTCGCGCTTTGGATCTACTTATTACCACTTCACCTATAAAGATGTTTTATTCCTCTGCCTCAATTCCGAGGACCAACAAAGAGGAGCCGGACATGGCACTATTTCCGATGCCCAATTTGAATATGCCGCCAAAGTTTTGAAGGATAATCCCGATGTGCGCTGGACTTTGATCTTCATGCATCAGCCCCTTTGGCATCAGAGAAATACAGTACGTTGGCAAGAGCTGGAAGCCCTTTTAGGCGATCGCAATCATACTGTTTATGCCGGGCATGAGCATCGCTATGTGAAGGAAAAGCGCAATAATGGCAAGTACTTTACCCTGGCTACTACCGGTGGAGGATCAGGCCTGCGCGGACCTAAATTGGGGGAGTTCGATCATATGATGTGGGTGACCATGACCGATCAAGGCCCCATTATGGCCAATTTGGCTTTGGATGGTATTTGGACCGAAGATGTGGTTACCCAAGACACCAAAAATCTAATTGAGAAATTTAGTGCCCATTCACCCATCGAAATTGAACCTCTCTTTTTTGAAGGTGAGCGTTTTGAATCAGGCAGTCTAGGCCTGAAGATCACCAATGATGAAAATGTTCCGATGCGCTTGAATTTCCGCACCCAGAACAGTCCTAACTTGGCGCTCTTTGCAGATAGCAGCCAAATTTCGGTCGCCCCGAATAGCGTGGCTTTCATGAATCTTAAGCTCCTCTCCCAAGAGGGAGACTCCTTAATTCCCGCCCAATTGTTTGCCGATTTAGAACTGGGCGCTGAAGGCGAGCCCGCCCATATCTCCTACCCCTATGTTTACAGGATTAAGCCCCTGCGAAAAAGAGCCTTGAAACAATGTTCCCAAAAGCCTAAAGTGGATGGCTCCACCCAAGAGTGGGGTGCCATGAGCTATGCTTTCGAACGCAATGCCGGTACAGTAAAAGTAGAATTCGACCTGGCTTATGATGAGCAATACGTTTACGTTGCAGCGCGAGTTACAGACGACACCATTCAATCTTATGGCGGTGGAGCTACCTGGCAGCAAGACAATTTAAGCTTTGTGGCCAATGCTGAAAAGATGGGACGCAGTGCGGTAAGTGTAGGTCATGATTGGTATGCCCAAGACTTCGTTCAGCAGCTTAGCCCGGCGAATGATACCACGCCTTCCGTGGCCTATCGCAATAATCTCCCCAAAGGCACAAAAATGATTTGTCGCCAAACCGACTATGGTTATGAAGGTGAGCTAGCCCTGCCCATTTCCTATATCCAAAGCTTCCAAGGTGAAAACTGGCAATACCTACGCTTGAATGTGGGGATTGATGATAAAGATGGTGGGGAGGTTGTCCGCTATAGTTGGCTTCCTATCTGGCGAAACGCCGACAACTATGTGGGATCGGGGTATTTCTTTAGGGTGGAGGAGAAAAGGTAATAAAGCTTTATAGGGTTGCTTCACCGCCCGCTCCTTCGTCGCTCGAGACTCGGTGGGCGCAGAGGTACACAGAGGGGTTTTGCTGTTGATTGATCTTTTCACCGCCCGCTTCGCTAATGGTGCAAAGAAGCTCCTGCCTGCCGGTAGGCGGGAAGGGACGCAAAGGTTTAGACCTTGCAAAAATGAAGATTCATAGGTAAGCCAGACGCTTTGAAGTACCTTCCCTTTCGATTAAAGGAATAAATACATGAAAAGCCTTCTCTTATCGCTTCCCTTTATTTTCGGTCTTTCAGCGCTTGCGCCCTCATCTGCTCTGGTGGTGGAAGCCCGGCTAATTGACAAATTCAAGCTTGAGCTTGCTGATGAAACTGGCAAACTTGAATTCTTAAAGTTTCAGTCTACGGAGACGGACGACATCTTTTTACTGCAGCCTGATTATGTAAATCACCCTAAAAGTTTTTATCGGAAGAATAAAGTCTATGAAATCACATATGGGCCAGGCGATTTATGGGCCAACTTTAGACATGATATAGATCTGAAAGTTAGTGATGAACTGGAATACTATCCACTTCATTTTTTACTAGAGATTAAAAGGTTGTAGAAGGTGATTCACCGCTCGCCCTTAATCTGCTTCAAGCAAGCCATCAGCTCTTTGCGAAGCTTCCCGCCTACCGGCAGACAGGTGCATCTCCGGGGTAAAGCCATTAAAGTTGTATCCGATAGATCAACAGTCATTAGCATCTAAAGTCTACTGACTAAATTCTATTGTCTCAGCTCCAACTACCAGCTACTATCTACTATCTACTGAATTCCCTCCAACCACTCTCCGTGGATTACACTACGCTCTACCTTGGCGATGATGCTGTGGTAATAGTTATACCAGGATTGCTTACCGTTCTGCTTGGCCTGAATATGCCCGCTATGCGCACGCCATTTTTGAATAGACTCCTGATCTTTCCAATAGGAAATGAAGATTCCTTGCTTGGGCTCCCCGGAAGAAGAATAACCTAAATAGCCCTCCTGCTTTTGGGCTTCCGACATCATCTCGGCATCCGCCTCGGCATAGCCATCCAATTGCTCCGATTTTTGAGAAATAAAAATCACCGCATAATAGGGTGCTGTGGGTGGGTCGCCTTTCCAGTGGGTTATCATAATTGCTATTTTTTAGGTAAAAACGGAAGGGAGCTAAGATACGCTTTGGCTTATGGTCTGAATCATTGTGAGGTTGCTTCACCGCCCGCTCCTACGTCGCTCGAGGCACAGAGGACGCAGAGGTTCACAGCTGCCTACCGGCAGGCAGGAGCTTCTTAGCGCCGCTGCGGTAAAACAATCCACCAAAGCTCCACTCGAAGCAACAACCATTTTCAGGCGGCATCAGACCTTGCGCAAGGAAGTGGTCAAACAGATTGAATCGGGAGAACTTCGGGTATATCAAGCCTGTAGGATTTTCGAGATTAAATCACCGCAAACGGTTTATAACTGGTTAAACAAGTATTCTCGTACCTTGAAGACACAAACACGCATAGTAGTGGAAAACAATAGTGTTGACAAACGTCTGAAGGAATTAGAGGCGCGCACCAAAGAGTTGGAGGCTGCTTTAGGACGAAAGCAGTTAGAAGCCGATTTGTACCGCCATATCGTAGATCTGGCCTCAGAAGAATATAAGGTGGATCTAAAAAAAAGTTTTGGCGCCAGAGCATCCAAAGGCAAATAAAGCTGGAGACAAAGACTGAAGTGTCGATCAGGAGAAGTTGTCATTTGCTGGGCTTTAGCCGGCAGGCCTACTACAAGCCCCAAGCTCTAAGAAGGGAGCTTGTTGGGCTTGAAGACGGCCTGCGTAGCCTGATCCTGTCCGCGCGTGTGGCCTGCCCTGGCTTAGGTTGTAGACCCATCTATTATGCTCATGCGGATCAGCTTTCCATTGGACGGGATAAGTTCGAGGCATTGGCTGCTGAACTGGGCTTACAGGTTAAAAGGAATACTAGGTATATCCGAACCACCAAAAGCGACCAACGTAAGTTTGACAACCTTCTCATTGATAAACAAGTACGATCCATCAATGAAGTTTGGCAAGCCGATATGACCTATTATCTGAAAGGATCAAAATGGTATTATTTGATGTTCATTACGGATGTTTATTCTCAAAGGATCCTAGGCTATGGGGCTTATAGCAGAGCTAGCGCAGTCCACTTCAAAGAGGTTTTAAAGCAGGCCATTGCCACTCGAAAGAAAGACGGCTACACCAACTTAAGCGGTCTTATTCATCATAGTGATGGAGGCCGACAGTATGAAGAGCGTAGCTATCGTGAGTATTGCAAAGGCAAAGGCCTAAAGCAAAGTATGTGTTACTATTCATGGGAAAACCCCTATGCAGAGAAAACCAATGATTTGATTAAAAACCGATACCTCAATTACTGGAAGCCTACTAACCTTCATGAGCTCAGACTATGCCTCAAACAAGCAGTGGAACACCATAACAAGTTCCAGCAAAAGCGAGTATTGAATAATAGCACTCCAATAGACTTTGAATGGAAAATCAAATCCATGGAATCCAGTCCAAGTAATTACACTTTAAACCTTAAGCCCAGTAAGCCTAGAACTAAAAACAAAAAGTATAAATTAGTAGAAATATCTGAGTAGGTAGTGACAACCATTTTCAGGCGGCATCAACCCATCTATTGTCTATTGTCTAAAATCTATAGTCTCTCCTATACACTCTGATCCATCTTCTTCACCATCGTTAAGATCGTTGCCAGAGCCACAGTCTCGCCTTCCTCATCGTAAACATCCACATTGAATTTCACGATGCCCTTAGCGATATCATCTTTACTGCGTTTTTCCTGATCGATCTTTTCCTTCACGGTAAACTTCACGCCGATAGTCATGCCAGGATATACCGGTTTGGTAAAACGACATTCATCAATACCGTAGTTCAATAATACCGGTCCTTTGCGGGGATCAACGAACATACCGGCTGCTTTAGAAAGTACATAGTAGCCATGCGCCACCTTACCCTCGAAGATGGTGCCCTCCAGAGAAGTGGCATCCACATGAGCATAGAAATTATCGCCACTCACCTGAGCAAAGCTGGCGATATCGGCATCCGTAACGGTATGACGGTGGGTATATACAGTTTCCCCCACTTTGAGCTCTTCGAAATGCTGGCGGAATAAGTGTTTTTCCGCTTCCGGACGACTGGCGCCGGGTTGGTATACCTGAGTGATTTCAGTAATAGTATCCGGGTGTCCCTGAATGGCGGTACGCTGTAAATAGTGCAATACACCGCGCTTTCCACCCATCTCTTCACCGCCACCGGCTCGTCCGGGTCCACCGTGCGTAAGTAGAGGCATGGGCGAACCATGACCAGTACTTTCCTTGGCACTCTTAGCATTCAACACCATAATTCGACCGTGCATGTGTGCGGCTTCCACTACATATTCGCGACCCAATTTATCATCGGCTGTAATAATGGAGCTCACCAAGGAACCTTTACCCATATTGGCAATCTCGGCCGCTTCGGCTAAGCCTTTATAAGGGATTAAGGTTGATACCGGACCAAAGCATTCCACTTCATGTACATCGGTATTGCTAAAAGGATTGTCGTTGCGGAACAAAGTGGGGCTTACAAAAGCACCTTTATCTCTTTGGGCACCCATCACTTCAAAATCGCGGAGGTCGCCATAAACCACTTCCTGCGAATTTTTAAGGCGGGCAATATTCTCCGCCAGGCGCTCCACCTGAATGCTGGAGGCTAATGATCCCATGCGCACTCCTTCCATTCGAGGGTCACCAATACTTGTTTTCTGCAAGCGAGAAATCAATGCTTCCTGCACCGCGTCTATCTTATCTTCGGGAACTATAATTCTACGTACGGCCGTACACTTCTGACCAGCCTTAGTGGTGATCTCACGCTGAACCTCTTTTACGAAGATGTCGAACTCGGGCATACCTGGTTCCACATCCGGACCTAATACCGAAGCGTTTAAGGAGTCGGCTTCTAGGTTGAAAGTAACCGAGCGATCGATGATGTGAGGCAGAGCTTGCAATTTCTTCCCGGTAGCGGCACTACCCGTAAAGGTTACGGTATCGCCGGTGGTCACATGATCCAAAATTCCGCGCCCTAAACCTGTTAGCAATTGCAGAGCACCTTCCGGTAAGATCTTGGAGGCGATAATTTCGCGCACCACATGCTCTGTTAAGAAAGAGGTGTACTCAGAAGGCTTCACTACTGCAGGAACACCGGCCATCAGGTTCACCGCAATTTTTTCGAGCATTCCCCAAACCGGGAAGTTAAAGGCATTAATATGAATGGCCACTCCGCGCTTAGGCACCATAATATGATGTCCGATAAATGTGCCGTTCTTGGATAGAGGCGCATGGCTACCATCAACATAATAGGGTAAATCCGGAAACTGGCGACGTAATGAGGCATTGGCAAAGAGGTTTCCAAAACCGCCTTCAATATCTACCCAAGAGTCAATTTTTGTGGCTCCGGTTTTAAAGCTGGTTTCGTAAAACTGATCTTTGATTTTCACGAGATGCAGGGCCAGAGCCTTCAACATTCGCCCTCTTTCCTGGAAGGTCATTTTACGGAGGGCAGGGCCACCCACCTTGCGACCATAATCTAAAATGGCCTCATAATCTAATCCGGCACTGGAAACAATTCCAATTTCGGTTCCGTGTATCGCGTCGCGGGCAATCAGTTCCTCGCCTTGGCCAGAAACCCATTCACCCTGTACATAATTCTGAATTTGCTGCATCTTGTGCTTTTTTGAGAAGGCTAATTTACGTTTAGCATTAAGGCTTTACAAGGGCCTATTTGGATTACTAGGCTGGACTCTGATACTCAATAAGGTTCTGCTTCCCCTCGAAAATTGACAGGCCTCTCTCAGCCTGCGATTCGATCTTGACTATCTTCCCTACTTTTGCGCCAGATTGTAAACCATGGAGAAATTTTTCCTACGCTTAGCCATCATCATTCTCAGCCTTTTTGGCTTATCTGTTTTTGGCTGGTTAGTTAAGCACAATAGTACCGGTGATAAGATATTGGGCGACAAAGTGGGCAAGGGCCTGGATGCCTATGTAAGCTTTCTCGACCTCTTTGAAAAATCGGTGGAAGAAGTAAAAAAACTTCCCGAAACCTTTGTGCCTACCCCTGCCGGTTTTGAGGCCGTAAATAAATTGGAGAATGATCTTTATGCCCTTATCAGCTATAGCAATGCCGAAGAAGGGCGCAGCGTAGAAATCCGCAATCTTAAAAACGACGAGAGCCTTCATAAATGGGATAT
Organism: Croceimicrobium hydrocarbonivorans; assembly: GCF_014524565.1. Classification (NCBI taxonomy): domain Bacteria; kingdom Pseudomonadati; phylum Bacteroidota; class Flavobacteriia; order Flavobacteriales; family Owenweeksiaceae; genus Croceimicrobium; species Croceimicrobium hydrocarbonivorans. The sequence goes on from NZ_CP060139.1 coordinate 1,749,237, forward strand.
TGCCAACCCTTATCAGGCGCATGATCGTATTATGGATCCTTTGCTTTTGCCAGGCAAGCGCTTGGTTTATTCTTACAATGGTGTTACCGGCTTAATTTGTTTGGATTCGCTTGGAAACCAAATTTGGAATCAGGATACCATTGCCCATCACCACTCGATTAACCTCGATAGCGCCGGAAATATCTGGGCCTGCACCTATACTAAGGAAAATGGCGGTTTCATTATCTACAAAGGTTTTTACGATGTGGATGGCCGAGAATTAGTGTATATCGATAATACCATCAGCCAACTAGACCCCAATACGGGTAAGCTCCTCTTTCATAAATCCATTACTGAGATTTTGAATGAAAACGGGCTTTCGAATTTGATCATGAAGTCACCCAATATTGAGGATCCTATTCACCTTAACGATGTACAGCCCGCTTTAAAAACTACCGCTTGGTACCAAGAAGGCGATCTGTTCCTGAGTTTTAGAAACTGCTCCGCGCTGATGCACTATCGCCCTTCCACCAATAAAGTGATTCGCTTGATTGAAGGTAATTTCTATTCCCAGCACGATATTGATTTCTTGAACGATAGTACCATTATCTTCTTCAACAATAATTCGCACACCTTCTGGAGCAGTCGTCCGAGCAATTGGCGGGTGGCTGATCAGCGCATCGATGCCGGAGATTACTATTCCAATACCATGGCCTACGACCTTAAAAACGAAAGGCTGTACCCTTACGAGAAGAAGGTCTATGATGAGCATCAAATTCAAACCTTCACCGAAGGAATGCAAGAAGTTTTAGCCGATGGCAGCCTTTGGATCGAAGAACAGAACAGCGGAAAACTTTGGGTATTTAAAAATGGAGAGCTCTTGTATAAAAATGTGCTTCCTTCGCAGCATGAAGGGCATCATCACCTTTCGAACTGGACCCGAATTTTAAGTAAAAAACCATGACAAGTCCTTTTCTCTATATCGGTCCGGGCATGAGCGCCGGCGCCATCGTGCTGATCTTATTGATTGGTGCCCTGGTTCTTTTTTCATTAGGCTATATCGTTTACCTCCGCATTAAGCGCATGGGTAAAAAGAAGAAAAAGTAAATGGTTTTTTACTTCATTCTGGCCCTTTCGGCTGCCCTGGCTTTTGGCCTGATTCGCTGGGGGCGGAAGAGCTTTTACCGACTGGCTATTAGCAGTACTCGGGTGCTCGACATTATGCTGGGCGATCAGGATGATGACGAAAAGCTCGAAGAATTACAGTCGCATACCGGCAAGCTGATTCTTAACCTATTCGCTTTTATTGGACTGCTCATTGCTGCGGCTGCAATTATCCTGATTAGCCTAAACCTCCATGATATTTTTATCGCTTTGGAAGATGGGGAAGCGGCTCCAGAACTCAGCTCTTGGCAAAGTATCATGGCTCTTTCTGTAGGTGCTACTATACCCTTTCTAATACCTTTCAAGAAGTCACCATCCGGCTATTCAGAGTTGGCAATGCTCTTACATCGAATGGTACTGAATAATTACCATTTGGGCCTTAAGCTTTTTCGTCGCGAAGTAAAAAGCAAAGGAATTGAAAAAAGGCAAGACTTCTTAATTATCAGTGGTTTAGCAAGAGCAGGTACTACCAGCTTTATGAATCATCTGGCTACTTTGCCCCAATTTCAAAGTTTGAATTATGGCAATATGCCCTTTTTGCTGAGCCCTCATTTATGGTCGCGTTTTTACAAGCCTAAAACGGGCAAGAGTAAAGAGCGTAGTCATAAGGATGGCATTCAATTGGGTATGAATTCTAATGAAGCCCTAGAAGAGTATTTCTTTAAGGCCATCAGTAAGGATAGCTATATTAAAGAGCATTGCTTGGAGGAATATCGCCTTTCGGCGGATGCGCATGAATCTTATTTAGACTATCAAAGTATTATCCGCCAAAGCCCCGAGCAAATTTACCTGGCCAAGAACAATAATTTCTTGTTGCGCTACCGCGGATTGAGGGAAGAGAACAGTGAGTTTCATTTGGTACTACTTTTTCGTCAGCCCTTATTTCATGCGGCTTCCTTAAGATCCATGCACCAGCGATATTGCGAAATGCAAAGTGAAGATGCCTTTGTTTTAGACTATATGAATTGGTTGGGGCATCACGAGTTTGGCTTAAATCAAAAGCCCTTTTTATTTGAGGGTGGTCAATTGCCGGAGGGTAATAAAAGTGAGCTCAATTACTGGCTGCAAATCTGGATTGAATACTATCGTTTTGCCCTAGAGCTGGAAGGCCCTAATATCCATTTTACCCCTTATGAGGCTTTCTGTGCCGAGCCGGTATCTTATTTAAATCGAGCCCTCGCAGCGTTCCAATTAAAATGGGAAAATGAAGCTCCGCAGGCTTTTGTAAATCAGCGGAAGGTAGATTTGGACTATGATCAGGCCCTTCATAGTGAGGCCTTGGAGATTTATGCCCAATTACAAAAACGGCTGTAGTTTTAAAGAATTCAGGAATAGCTATTAAACCTGGATAAGTAAATCAAAGACTACAAAATCAAGGCAAAGCTCCCATCACTAATCTGCAAGGTATCCTGAATAGAACCTGATGGGGATTTCCTAATATTATTTACCATGACCATTTCAAAGCTTCCTTCGATCCAGCCGGGTCGGTTTTGGGCATATTTGGGCGGAGAAATGGTATCATAATAAGCAGGGCGAAACTCCTTGATGATAAGCTGGCCTGAAACTGCATGATAGCTATAATGTTCCGTAGGGAATACTCCCAATGTATCCAAAAGCATAGACTCCCAATCTTTGAAAAGTGAACTCGTGTCACCGGAATCAAATAGATAGGTGCCTTCAGAAAAAATGCTGTCCAATCTTAGCATCATCCAATTCGAAGTTTGGCAATCCTCTGCTATTACAGTAAGAAGGCCTCCAGGGTCCTCTCCAAGGACGCGAGGACCTTTCGCATAGGTCGTTCGAAGAGGATAACAATTAAACTTCCCGCCTTGCTCAGTCCAGAATTCGCCATTGATATAGGCGGTGAATTTTTCGTACAGTACCGTATTGTTGTTATCCTGCTCTTCTTTATTACAAGCAGTAATTGAGAGAGAGATAGCGAAAAGTGCTGAATAGATGTATATTTTTTTCAAATTCATCTTTTCGTATTTAGATTAATCCATTTGCAACACTAGAAAAATTGCAATGGTCAGGGTTATTGTCTAAATATAAACCCGTTAATCCTTTTGGCTAGGTGTTCCATTGATTTTAACACTGCTGAACATTTAGTGCATGCGTAAGCAATATTCTTTGATCAGGCTAGAACAGATTCATCCTCACAAAATCGCGGCAAACTTCCCATCCCTTATATGCAAGGTATCTTGAATAGTACCAGGAGGAGTTTTACTAATATTATTCACCAAGACCATTTCAAAGCTTCCTTCAATCCAGCCGGGTCGATTTTGAGCTTTCTCTGGTGGAGATATCGTATCGTAATATGCTGGTCTTAGTTGCTCTATCCTAAGCCAGCCTGAAACTGCTCTATATCTATAATATTCAATAGGGTAAACCTCCAGTGTATCTAATTCACGGGATTTCCAATCCATATAGGCTGAAAGCGTATCGCTCGAATTGAATATATATTTTCCTTCTTGGTCAACGCTGTCAATAACTAAACTCATCACATTATCTGTAGGGCAATCAGTCGCTACAATTGCTAAATAGCCTCTTGGATTATTCCCATAGCTATTAGCTTCTTTTGTATACACTTTAATTAAGGAAAAGCAACCTACACCTGGGTTTTTTGACCAATACTCATCATTGATAAATGCACTGAACTCTTCATAAAGGACTGTACTTCCATTATCCGCCTCCCCTTTTTCACAAGCAATAAAAGAGATCGATGTAAGGAATAGCATCGAATAGATGTATATTTTTTTCAAACTCATCTTTTCGTATTTAGATTAATCTATTTGCAACACTAGAGAAATTGCAATGGTCAGGGCTCTTTCTCAAAGATAAATCAGATTCATCCTCACAAAATCGCGGCAAACTTCCCATCCCTAATCTGCAAGGTATCTTGAATAGTGCCAGGGGGAGATTTACTGATATCATTTACCATAACCATTTCGAAAGTGCCTTCTATCCAGCCGGGTCGGTTTTGAGCATACTGGGGCGGTGAGATGGTATCATAATAAACAGTGCGAAACTCTTTAATGGTAAGTTGGCCTGATACTGCATGATAGCTATAATGTTCCGTAGGGAACACTTCCATTGTATCTAGGTTTCGAGATTCTCTATCTAAGAAAACAGAACTAGTATCGTTGGAATCAAATAGATAGGTACCCTCAGAATAAATATTGTCAAGTATCAGTCCCATCACATTAGAATTTTGGCAATCCTTTGCAACTACAGCAAGAAATCCCCCTGGGTTATCGCCATAAGAACCCGGATTTTTCACATAGGTGGTTTGCAGAGGAAAACAATTAAACTTCCCGCCTTGCTCCGTCCAGAATTCGCCATTGATATAGGCGGTGAACTTTTCATAGAGCACAGCATTATTTTTATCTTGCGAATCTTCTTTACAAGCCGTAAGAAAGATAGTAAGAGCAGTTAGCAGCGTACCGATGCGAATCAATTTCCAGATCATCGCTACAAATTAAGATTAATCAAGCGAAAAGCTTTAAACCAAAGTGGAATTGAAATTAAGGTGCAATCTTAACATCGTGTTTAAAGGTGCCATAATTGCCTTTATTATCTAAAGCCGTAATGGTCAATTGATAATTTACCGAAATGGCATTCTGAGGAATCATAACAGTATAGCCACCATTAAAGTCCCAGCTTGTATCATTGCTTCCATTAAAATCAATTTCCTCATTCAGAACTTGGTTAGGGCCGCCAATATTATTCTTCACATTAATTTGAATGATCACCTTGCTCAGATCTTCATTATCGGTGATTAAGCCCATAAATGTTACCGGTGATCCAGCGCTTAAATGAATGATATTATCTGAAGGAGAAATACTGGGTGCACTTAAACTAATTTGAGGACGGTTATCCTCAATCATAGCTTGAAAGGCAGTGCTGGTCTTATTTCCAGATGCATCTATGGCAGTCAACCTAATAAGACAGGAACCGGGGGTAGCATCTGAAGAAAGCTCAATCTGCTGATTAACGCTAGCCGATGTACCCGAGAGATTGAAGCTTTTAGAATAGGACCAATTGCCATTATTCGTTTCAATACTTAAGTTAAGCTTGGATAGCTGTGCATTATCCTTGACTTGCGCTTGAAATTCAAAACTCTCACCGGCAGTTAATACTACCTCTTGTGATTCTTGATTAAATGAATACTCGGTTATTTCAGGGATGATAAATTCTTCATCCTTATTACAAGACATGATAATTGCCACAATGGCCAGACTAGCCATCGCTAAATACGATTTGCGCATGATTTCAGGTTAAAAATTTGCGCGAATATACAGTTCCTGCTTAAATCCGATAGGTAATGGCATTGATGCTCATCCCAGCCCCAACCGAGGCTAAGAGAATCACATCGCCCTCATTTAACTCGTGACCTTCCAGCTCACCGCGACGTAATAAATCGAGTAGAGTGGGTACCGTCGCCACTGAACTGTTGCCTAAAAGATGGATGCTCATGGGCATAATTCCCTCCGGTTCGGGTGTGCGATACAAACGGAAGAAACGCTTAATAATGGCTTCATCCATTTTTTCGTTTGCCTGATGGATCAAGACCTTTTTCACCTGATCAATGCTTAATCCCGAACGGTCCAGGCAAAGCTTCATCGCTGCCGGAACATGAGTCAATGCAAATTGATAAATCTTCTGCCCCTGCATTTTGATATAGCGGGTATCATGCCCTACATCTTGCTTATTGCTCTCTCCGTAATTCAAATAATAGGCCTCGTCTTCGGTAAAGGTTTGGGATGCTGTACTGAGAATTCCCTTTTTCAGGTCTTTGTCGATAGCCTCTACTACTGCAGCTCCCGCTCCATCAGAGAAAATCATCGAATCCCGATCATGGGGATCTAATTTGCGCGAAAGCGTTTCTGCACCAATCACCAAATAGTGCTTACCCTGGCCAGCGAGAATGTAATTGTAGGCGAGAATTACCGCTTGCACCCAGCCCGGACAACCATATAGAATGTCGAATGCAATGCAATTAGGGTTCTTAATCTTAAGGTCATGCTTTACCCGAGTAGCCAGGGAAGGCAGGATATCACTTTGAATTTTACCCTGTGGGATGTTCCCGAAATTATGGGCGAAGATGATTCCATCCAGAGTTTCAGGGTCAATACCGGCATCATCAATCGCTCTTTGGGCAGCAATGGTAGCCAGGTCTGAAGTTTGCTGATCTGGACGAGCATAGCGTCGTTCGCGAATCCCCGTTATCTCTTGAAACTTTCGGATGATTTCTTCACCCTCCTGATTAATACGCTCACCTTCGCGAGTGTAAAATTCATTGCCACTAAAATTCTGGTTGGGGACCTGAAGTTCTGGAATGCAACTTCCGGTGCCGGTAATTTCTAGATTCATACCATGCTTCTCTATTCCAAAGGAATAAAATATCCTTTAAAATCAAGCCTCCAAAGAGATCGATATTGTAAATAGTACGCTATACTCTGATAGCCATCACTAATAAAGAGATCTTAGATTGGAAACCTCAGCTCAAAAATGATCCCTCTAACAGCGCAGCGCGCGATCTAATTTCTATCGTCTAAGGTCTATTGTCTAATCAAGGAACTCCTTAATAACTATTCTCATCCAATCGTACCTTCCCTCTAAAAGTATAGAAGACAAAGGTGGTATAGCCCAAGATCAAGGGAGTGCCTATGGCTGCGATTAGGAGCATAATGCCCAGGGATTTTTGTGAAGAAGCGGCCGAATAAATATCAATATGATAAGCCGGATCAATAGTAGAATAGAGTAATACCGGATAAAGCTCAAAGGCTAAAACCCCAAGCATCAAAGCAATGGCCAAGGCTGAAGACACAAAGGCAATGCGGAATTTCCGTCTTTTAATCCACTGAGGTATACTTAAAATGCTCAAGATTCCGAGGCTGGGTAAAATCCAAAAGCTCAGCGAGTTTTGCAAGTCATCCGATAATTTGGGATAGGCATATAAGCCATAAGCACTGGCCGCTGTGAAGGCGATAATGAAGAGGATAACCGCCCGATTTAAGAGGATGCGCAATTTGGCATAGAGACGGCCTTCGGTTTTGAGAAGGAGGTAAATAATCCCGTGCATCACAAAAAGAGCGAGGATGGTAAAGCCCATTAGTAAGGCATAAGGATTAAGCAATTGCAACCAAGAGCCCACCAGGTTTCCGCGTTCATCTATGGGCAGGCCGATCATTAAATTCCCAACCACTACTCCCAATAAGAGGGAAAGCGAATTACTAGCCACAAAATAGGCGCGATCCCAAAAATTTCGCCACCATTTCATATCCTCCTTGGAACGAAATTCAATAGCAATGGCCCGAAATATCAGGAGCACCAAAAAGAGCATAAAGGGAATATAGAAGGCCGAAAACAAAGAGGCATAGGCTACCGGAAAACCGGCAAAAAGTGCCCCTCCCGCTATCACCAACCAAACTTCATTGCCATCCCAAACCGGTCCGATGGCATTTAAGGCTATTCGCCGACTTTGCTCCTTCTTTAAAAAGAGATGGATGCTTCCAGCTCCTAAATCAAAACCATCTAAAATGGCATAACCGGCAAATACTCCACCCACTATTAAAAACCACCAGGTTGGATAATCGATGCCCAGGAAATAAGAAAGTTCTGCCTCCATATTATTTAATTATTCCACTAATTGTACGCTTGGGCGCATCGCTGTATTCCACTTTTTCGGCTTCATCCGGCCCATGTTGAATTTTACGATTCAACAAATAGAGGAAGAGTAAAAAGAGGAATGCATACACCACAAAAAACAAGATGATGGAAAAGAGCACCTGTTCTGCTGTCACCGCTTCCGAAAGGGCATTGCTAGTTCGTAATAGGCCATAAACCACCCAGGGTTGTCGACCCATTTCTGCCGAAAACCAACCAAACTGATTGGCGATTTGCGGAAGAAGGACCGAAAACACAAAGATTCTCAGCAACCATTTTTGCTCGAATAATTTCCCCCGCCACCAGAAGAAGAGAGCCAATAAAGTGAGGCCGATTAAGCTAAAGCCGATACCCACCATAATATGGTAAAACTGGAAAATGGCATTGATGCGCTCCGGACGTTGATCCGCCGGAAAGTGATTCAAGCCATGAATAGTGTCTTGCCCAATTTCCTTATTGGTCATTAAGTGAAGAAGCGAAGGAATTTCAATCCCGGTCGTTTTTTGGGCCTCTTCATCAACCCAACCTAAAATCATTATTCCGGCATCATCACTGTCTTCATACTGCCCCTCTAATGCGGCCAACTTTGCCGGCTGATATTCTGCCACCACATTGGCGGAGGAATGACCGCTAAATGCTTGAAGTAAAGAGAAAAAGGTAGCTACCACCAGAGCAATTTTAAAGGCCTTTCGGCTTAAAGCCACATGCTTGTTTTTAATAAGGTAGAAAGCGGAAATACTGAGCACCAAAAAAGCACCGGCTAAAAAGGAACCATTCCAAACATGCCAAAGGCGATCTACTGATGAAGGATTAAAAACCATAGCCCAGAAATCGGTGATCTCGGCGCGCGCATTTATACCTTCACCCACCACATGGAAACCGGCGGGAGTTTGTTGCCAACTGTTGGCCACCACAATCCAAACGGCCGAAAACATGGAGCCAATTAATACCATTACCGTGGCTAAAAAATGCACCCAAGGTTTTACACGATTCCATCCGAATAAAAGCAGGCCTAAAAAGCCCGATTCCATTGCGAAGGCGAAAATTCCTTCCGCCGCTAAGGCAGAGCCAAACACATCGCCCACATAGCGCGAATAAACTGCCCAATTGGTGCCGAATTCGAATTCCATCACAATACCAGTGGCCACTCCAATCCCAAAGGTTAATCCAAAAATGCGAGTGTAAAATCTTGCTAGCTGCTCATATTGGGGATTGCGAGTACGAAGAAATAATGCTTCGAAAATGACCATTAAAAGACCCAAGCCAATACTTAGAGGAGGGTAGATATAATGGAAAGCTACCGTAAAGGCGAATTGAAGGCGCGCGAGGATTTCGACTTCCATAAAGCGATTTTTGCTCTATCAAATATACCTTCCAAAGCTCCTCGCTCGTTTAGAAGCTAGCAAAGATTCTATACCTTTTTCCTATCCTTGCTGAGGCAGAATTGATATTAGCCCGAATTAACAAAAAAGATTCTGAATTAGTATTTGAGAATAGCCAATCAAATCACCAAATTCGCTGTAGTGATTTACCCAAAATCCAAGATTATGAAATTTCCCTTTTTTCGCGTTCTACTGATCAGCCTAAGTTTAGTCTTAGCTTCATGCTCTGATGACGATGACTCTGGCTCGAACAACAATAATCAAAGTCAAAGTTTAAATGCCACCCTCTCTGCGGATAGCCGCTTTAGCATTTTGGTGGATGGATTAAAACGAACCGGACTGGAGTCGATGCTGGAAAGCAATGGCAACTTCACCATTTTCGCACCTACCGATGCTGCTTTTACCGCCTGGATTACGGATCAGGGCTATTCTGATCTTGATGGTCTTATTCAAGGTATTGGCATGGAGGCCTTTAAAGAAGCTTTGGCTTACCATCTTTTAAAGGGCGATTATACTTCAGTACAACTGCAGAGCGGCTATTATTCCACATTGGCCATTAATGCGGAAAAAGACAGCTTACACCTCTATCTTGATAAAGGAGCTCAACTCAAATTAAATGGTGCCGTCCAAGTTCAAGAAGCTAATATCGATGCCAATAACGGAACTATTCACGCGATTAGCTCGGTGAACTTTCCCATGACCGTTTATGGCCTTATTGAGGTGAATCCAGCCTACAGCAGTTTTGAAGCCGCCATTGGTTTGGCAGATGGAAACCTCAAAACCGTACTGGCTAATGAGAGTCAGACTTACAGCCTTTTTGCCCCTAGCAATGCAGCCTTTGATTCGCTGGTAAACCAAACTCCCAATGTGACCAATCTCTTTGAATTGGTAGCTTCCTTGGGTACGGATAAGTTGGCTGATGTGATACTCTACCACGGTACAAACACCGGTATTTTAAGCTCGGAATTGCAAACAGGAAACATCACCACCTTGGCAGATAATGGCCTGGGGGGTAAATTCCAATTCTTTGTGAATATTGGCACCAAAATCAAGCTAATTGATAACAATAGCGCGACTGAAGATGCGGTATTAGTTCAAGGCGATTTGATTGGCACCAATGGGGTGGTTCACTTCATAGATGCGGTCCTTTTGCCGGAATAATTTTACCTAATTCCACTATAATTTGAGAAGCCTGATCATGTCGATCAGGCTTTTTTCATGGGCGGCACTAAAATATTTTCAAATTTTTTTCCTTTGAATATCAGCATCTTAAAAGGCAAACCAGCCCTTGTCTAAAAATCGCATTTGTTCGATTCAAATTTTATTCGAATAAATTTGCAGCGTTGTTCTTTTCAATAATGCTTATCCAGAAAGGTGGAGGGTCAGGCCCTGTGAAACCTTAGCAACCTGCCGTTTTCAAATGCGGAAAGGTGCTAATTCCTACCACAGAAATGTGGAAAGATAAGTAGAGAGATTCTCCGTTTTCCTATTGTGTTTCGGACCTCCTACAAATCTTGCAGGAGGAAGAGAGTTTTTATAATTCTACCCTCTGTGATAAGTGTTTGATTTTAACCTTAAAAACAGCACTTATGAAAGAAAGCACAACTCTTATTCACGCTTTAAGCGAAAATGCTGAAACCGGAGCGATCAGCACTCCGATTTATCAAACTTCAACCTTTGTGCAAGAGGCACCGGGGGTTAACCAAGGTTTTGATTATTCCCGTAGCAACAATCCTACTCGTCAGGCACTGGAAGATCTGCTGGCCCAATTAGAGCGCGGCTATCAGGGCTTTGCCTTTGCCAGCGGTTTGGCGGCTGTAGACTCCGTGATCAAATTGTTGAGCACTGGCGATGAAATCATTGCAGTGGACGACATCTACGGTGGCGCCTATCGATGTTTTACGCACATCTACGAGAAATTCGGGATCAAGGTCAACTACGTGGATACAACCGATCCCTTGCAGGTCCTCAATGCCATTACGGAGCGAACCCGACTCATCTGGCTGGAAAGCCCAACCAATCCTACCCTTAAGGTTAGCGATATAGAAGCGATTAGCCTCCTGGCCCGGGAAAAAGACATCAAGGTAGTGGTCGATAATACTTTCGCCTCACCGGTTTTGCAAAAGCCCCTGCTTTTAGGTGCCGATATCGTTATTCATTCGGCTACCAAATATCTGGGCGGTCATTCTGATGTGATTGCCGGAATTGTAGTCTGCAAAAGCAAAAGCGACTCCGAGAAAATCAAGTTTATCCAAAATGCCACTGGTGCAGTGCTTGGCCCCTGGGACTCTTGGCTGACCATACGCGGAATTCAAACTCTGGAATTGCGCGTGCACAAGCAAAGCGATAGTGCCCATCAGATTGCGGAATGGCTGGAAAAACATCCGGCCGTAGACCGAGTACATTATCCGGGTTTAAAAAGCCATCCCAACCACGCTACTGCCCGACAGCAGCAAAAGAAGTTTGGTGGAGTAATTTCCTTTAGCCTTAAAGATGATCGTGAGGCACCCGCCTTGGAATTTGTGAAAAAGACCCGTCTCTTTAAACTGGCCGAAAGTTTAGGAGGCACTAAAAGTCTGCTTTGCATTCCCGCCTTAATGACCCATAAATCAACTCCCATTGAAGTCCGCCACCAATGCGGTATCCAAGATTCATTAATTCGCCTTTCGGTAGGTATTGAAGATCCGGAAGACCTGATTGAAGACTTGGAATTCGCCTTTCAAAGTTTGCCTAAACCGAAATCCTTAGTCAAATAAAATGAAGGACTTACCCATTTGTATTGGCTTAGCGGGCTTAGGCTGCGTTGGCCAGGGACTTTATGATGTGGTGCAAAAGCATTATAGAGATCGCATTGATATTCGTCGCATCGCTGTAAAGGACCCGGAAAAGGAAAGGAAGGTGCCGAGCCATTTGCTAAGTACCAACTTTGAGACCTTGCTTAGTGATCCGGAGATCAAAGTGATTGTGGAATGCATTGATGATCCGGATGCTGCTTATGAACTCTGTATTCAAGCTTTTAAGCGCGGTAAAGATGTAATTAGTGCCAATAAGCAAATGATTGCTCAAAATTTGGACTTACTCATCTTCCATCAGCGAAATAGCGGTCAATCGCTTTTATACGAGGCAGCTGTAGCGGCTTCCATTCCCATCATTCGGCTTTTGGAAAGCCATTTTGAGGAAGAGGAAATCCTGAGCATTGAAGCCATTTTAAATGGCACCAGTAACTATATCCTAAGTAAAATTCAGCTGGAAGGCTTGAGCTTTAAAGAAGCATTAGCCGAAGCTAAAGCCAAAGGTTTTGCCGAAAGTGACCCTTCTAATGATCTGGAAGGAAAAGATGCGGCTGCCAAAGCGGTGATTCTGGCTGCCCATGCCTTTGGGAAACAATATCGCCTAAACCAGGTAGAACGAACCTCCATTGATGAGTCGAGCAGTCAAGCATTAGAACCTGGACTAAGCCATAAGTGCTTAGCCCTGCTTGATGCTCAAAGTTTACAAATTAAGCTGAGTGCCGTAGCTCCGGATTCAGAGTTTAACCGAATTAACTATGAACGCAATGCGGTTCAAGTGCGCAGCGCCATTGGAGGTTTACATTTTTATTCCGGAAGCGGGGCCGGGGCCGATGCAACCGCCTCTGCCCTACTAAGCGATCTCTTTCAATGGCAGCGCGGTTTTCGCTATCGTTACAGCAAATTGAAAAAAGCTCCTTTAGAAGCCGTGGTTTAAAAGCAAAGCGCCCGGCTGCATAGCAACCGGGCGCTTTCAAATAACAAGGCACAAATTAATGTGCGGCAGTTTCTGTTGAGTAAGGGTGAGGTAAACTCATATATCCCATATTGTAAAGGCTAAATGCCCATTTATCCGCTTGTTCTTGGATAATCTTATCCGTTGGTTTTCCGGCACCATGACCCGCATTGGTTTCAATACGAATTAACATCGGTCTGGAACCAGAGTACTTAGCCTGCAATTCGGCAGCAAACTTAAAGCTATGTGCAGGTACTACACGATCATCATGATCGCCAGTGGTTACCATAGTTGCAGGATATTCTACTCCTTCTTTTACATTGTGTAAGGGAGAGTAGCCATATAAGTACTGGAACATTTCCTGGCTGTCATCAGCAGTACCGTAATCGGTATGCCATCCCGCTCCAGCGGTAAACTTGTGGTAACGGAGCATATCCAATACACCAACCGCTGGTAAGGCAACTGCCATTAAATCGGGGCGCTGAGTCATGGTAGCGGCAACTAGCAATCCACCATTCGAACCACCTGAAATCGCCAATTTTTCAGAACTAGTGTATTTCTGCGCAATCAGGTATTCACCCGCCGCAATGAAGTCATCAAATACATTTTGCTTCTTCATTAGGGTACCGGCCTCATGCCATTTTTCGCCATACTCGCCTCCTCCACGAAGGTTAGCTACGGCATACACCCCACCTTGTTGCAACCAAACAATATTGCTGGTGCTGAAGTAAGGAGTTAAGCTCACATTAAAGCCTCCGTAGCCATAAAGCATAGTTGGATTAGTACCGTCTAATTGGATACCCTTCTTATAGGTAATAATCATGGGCACCTTGGTACCATCTTTAGAGGTATAGAATACTTGCTTAGACTCGTATAATTCCGGATCGAAATTAACCGCTGACTTGCGGTATAATTCTGAGGCTCCGCTTTCAATATTGTATTTAAAGGTTGTTCCAGGATAGATATAGGAAGTAAAGCTGTAATACAGTTCTTTATCGTCCCATTTACCACCAAAGCCTCCCACAGAACCAGGACCAGGAAGCTCAATTTCGCGTTCCATTTGCCCATCCACATTGTATTGATACACTTTGTGAACGGCATCAATCATATAGGTCGCGAAGAACTTACCACCAGCGGAACCAATTTCCAATACATTTTCAGTTTCGGGGATTACATCTACCCAATTCTCTGGGTCCATGGCAGGGAAAGTGGTTTTCACCACCCGGCCATTAGGTGCATTCAGATTTGTTTTAATCCAAATCATATCCCCATCGGTATGGATAATTCCTTGCTCGCTATCGAATCCGGTAATAATGGATTTAAAGGCTGCATTAGGCATGTCTAATCTTTTGATATACAACTCGTTTCCGGTAGTGGATTCTGCGGCTGAAATCACTAAGTACTTTCCATCCTCGGTTACGTATCCACTGATGTAACGACGTTTCATGGCATCACCACCGAATACCAATTCATCTTCCGATTGAGGAGTTTCTAAGCGATGGAAGTATAATTTATGCATGTCGGTCATGGCGGTTAACTGACTACCATTTACCGGCTTATCGTAGGAGCTGTAGTAAAAACCTTCATTGCCTCTCCAGCTTAGGCCGGAGAATTTAACGTCTACCAGAGTATCGCCAATTTGTTCTTTGCTTACGGCATCGATGATAATCACCTTACGCCAGTCAGATCCACCTTCAGAAATTTGGTAAGCACAAAGGCTACCATCTTTGGTAAAGCTCATACCGCCTAATGAGGTACTGCCATCCGCCGCAAAGGTGTTGGGATCCAAGAATACCTCTGCATTATCCATATTGCCTTCACCAGTTTTAAAGCGGTAAATCACATACTGATTCTGGAGGCCATTATTCTTGTAGAAATAGGTGTAATCTCCTTCTTCAAAGGGAGCGCCAACCTTCTCATAGTTCCATAATTCGGTAAGCTTTTCTTTTAGCTCATCACGGTAAGGAATAGTCTCCAGGTATCCGAAGCTTACTTCATTTTCGGCTTTCACCCAAGCTTCTGTTTCGGGCGAACGATCGTCCTCCAACCAGCGATAGGGGTCCATCACCTGAGTCCCGAAATAATCATCAACAGTAGAGTCTTTACGGGTTTCCGGATAATTCAGTTCGGCACTCATGCTTTCTTCCTTTTCCTTAGGTTTTTCGGTACAGGCCACTGAGAGGGCAATTGCCAGGCCCGTGATCCATGGTCCTTTCTTCATAATAGTTTGATTTTTTGATAGGTGGGTCAGAATCGGTACGCACAAATATAAGCTTAGGAGCACTAGTTTGAGAATTCTCTGGGCCGACAATCATCTTTTAGCAAGAATTAAGCTTATAGGGTGCCGACTTTGGGCTAAAAAAAAAGCCCCGACACATGGGTCGGGGCTCCTTATTATTTAAGCTTCAGCTTAGTGTTTCATGATGCGTTTCACATCAATACCCGCGGCTGAATTCACTTTTACGGTGTAAATACCGGTTGCAAAATTGGAGATATCCAAACGGATTTCTTCGTTTTCAGCGTATTCTTCGAAAATCATCAACTGACCATTTCCAGCGTATACTTCAACCTTAATTGTTCCGCGTACATTCTGATCATCGATCTTAATCAAACCGGTAGTTGGGTTTGGATAGATGTTGATCAGACCGGTATGCATTTCACGAACGCTTACATCGCAATCATCTACGTATAGAGTAACCACAGCAGAATCGTCGCCACAAGCAGAATTCACTTTGTATTGGAAGTTATAGCTAGTCATATTTGCTACGGCTGTCGCATCAAAGATATTTCCACTTAGAGCACCACTACCACTTAAGTCGGTCCAGGTACCACCAGCAGTGGCCGCAGGATCAAGATAAGTGCTAAGGTCTACCATAGTCTCGTCGTCGCAAGCAGTATCACTGATATCCATACCAGCGCTAACTACTGCATCTACAGACACGGTTAACATAGTAGTATCTGCAGGACAAGCTACACCTGCCAGTACATAAAGAATACGGTAGGTTCCAACAGCAGCATTATTGCTGTTAAACACGCCAGTTCCAGTATTCAGTGCACCAGATCCATCAAGGTCTACCCAGGTTCCACCGAAGGCGGTTCCAGTTAAGTAGTTACGCAAGATGGTGATTCCGCTTCCGCTACAAAGTGCTAAGCTGGTATCTACGCCTCCAAATGGAGCCGCTTCTACCTCAGCCCATACATCAGCAGTATCTCCGGCACAGCCGTTTACACCTGCTAAGATGTAGCTAAAGTGGTAGGTATTACCTGCGGTTAACTGAGTAGCATCCAGGATACTGTCAGTTAATGCACCAGTGGCATCATTATCTACCCAAGTACCGCCATTATCATGCACACCTAAGAAGGCTGCAAGGTTAGCTGCATTGTCGCTAGAGCAAACAAGGCTGGTATCAGAAATACCGGCATTTGCACCGGGCACAACCGCCAATGCTTGAGTAGCGGAACCAATACAGGCTTTGCTAACCGTAAGATCGAAGGTGTAGTAGATCCGGATTTGAGCCGAGAAGTTGGTTGAGTCAATACTCATCAATCCTGGCAAATCATAAGGATAAGCAGCACCATCGGTAGCACGGAATAAAGAACCTGCACCTGAAAGGAAGTCTACATTCATAAAGTACACCCCTGGGGTAAGCACCATATTCACTGGTACACGCATATCACCAGTTACACCAGCTGGAGTGCTGAAGGTATCACCACGTTGAATCACGTTGGTAATACTGGCATCCCAGATTTGTGCAAAGGCCACCACATCATTTTGATGCAATACCGTCATACTGTCGATATGGATAGTGTCGTCCACTGTAATCCACTGACCATTAGAAAAGTTTCCGAATCCGGAAGCTGCAATATTGGTTAAAGGACCTACATGCAGAACAGGGTTGGTAGTAACATACTCCGCTACATCAAAGGCAGTGGTGAAGGCTACTGAATCGGTTACATAAGTAGCACCAGTTTCACGTACCATACCATTGGTTAACCAAACCAAATCATTATTAGAGCTGGAAGTTGCCATTAAGGTAGTAGGACCACCATCACAATCGGTAGTGTCATTAGTAGTGCCACTTGGCATGCTGCTTACAGAGCAAGTAGCAATGGTACAAGCACTTACTGGACCCACCCAATTGGTTCCGGTAGAACAGCTATCCTTCACATAGAAATCATAGCAAGTTGTTCCGCTTAATCCTGTTAGGGTAAACCCACCAGGAGTAGCTGCAACATTGGTACCGCTGCCTAACATAAAGCCAGGAGCTCCATATTGAACAGTAGAGGCAACAATATTGGTATCGCTATCCCAAGCCAGGGTAACACTATTGCTAGCAGCAGTAACTACCATCAAGTTTGCAGGATCCACACAAGCAGGAGTCTCACGAACGATAATATCATCCAGAGCGGCATCACCATCGAAGCTAGCACCACGAACGCTTAAGAAGCGGAACTGTTGGGCTGTATCGCTGGTATAAGCAGCAATGTTAATTCGAGCTTCTAGCCATGCATCACCATTAGCGGTTTGTTGCTGTCCTACGATATTGTTTAAGCTTACCCAGGTCATGCTAGTGCGATCATAAGCCTGAAGATCCAGGTTCACGATATCGGCGCCATACATATGGTAGTAATAAACAATCTCAGGATTAGTGAGAGAAGTCAAATCAAACTCCGGAGTGTACAAGAAGGCACTGTCGCCTTGCGCAGCTGGAGAGGAAGCCTCAACATACATGTAATATCCAGCGGCTGTTCCTAAAGTATGATCTACTGCAGGACCGGTATTTGTAGAAGAAGTACCGCCAGCATCTGGTGCCCAAACATAGGATCCTGAACTGGTAGTAGTTTCACTGTAGCAGGCGGGGAATACTCCGTTATCGAAGTCTTCCATATAAGGATAGTTGCTGATTGGGGCACAAGGGGTAGTAAAGGTCACGCAAGCGGCCATACTAGTGTCGCCCAAACTGCTACAGATATCATATACACAAGCCTCATAAGTGGTTCCTGGCATTAAGCCCATCAAAGTAGTTGGGTTAGAAGCAGGATTCACAATGGCGCCGGTACCAGGTACAAATCCAAGTGGACCGTACTCGATAAAGCTAGAAGAAGCATTGCTACTAGATACCCAGCTTACATCCGCATTAGCGAAGGTGATATTGCTGGCCATTACGCTATCAGGCTGAGAACAGATTACAGCGGCATCGGTAATAGACAGGCTGTCTACCACGTTAGCACGACCCCAATTGTTAACCCCTTCAATAGCGATCTGATAGGTGCTGGAAGGATTCGGTAAGCTCATGGTTGCGAAGGTCCAAGCACTACGATCGGCATTATCTCCGAAAAGGAAGGTCCAAGGATCATTCGCTGAGGCGCGATAGTAAACGTTTGTTACGTTCTGATCGCCAGCCCAACTTTCTTGAGCATACCAGAAGCTTAACTGTGGAGAAACCAAAGCATTCAAATTGATCACCGGAGAAACCAATAAGGTTGTATCTGGGCCACCATTTGCGGAAACAAATACCGCGTTGGTTGCTCCAGCATAAGCAGTGGTTACTGAGCCACCTGAAGAACCAGTACCCAATGACCAAGAGAAGGTATCGGCCACGAATACATTGGTCCAACAAGTAATGCTTGGTGAGTTCACCTCGAAGCTCTCAAAGAATGGAGCCTGGTAAGTGATACAGCTAGAACAGTTGCTGGTGAAGCTGAATAAGGTATCACCAGTTCCAACGGTAGCAGAAGCACTATGTACTCCAGCAGTATCACCATTAGGCTGAATAGCTACTATCTCCATTTCTGAAGGCCATGCTCCAGCAGGATCAAGTGTAACAACGATAGGTAAGTTATCACAAAGTGGCACCATATTACCTAAGGAACTGGTTCCGGCAGTAAAGTTTCCACCCAAGGCTGCTACTTGAAGTCCATTTTGGTAGATCTTAATGCCACCGCCATTCCATCCGTCACCGAAGGTGTCGTAAAGATCGAAGGTGTACATACATTGATCAGACAAAGGACATGCACTGGTAACAAAACTTTGTGGTCCAACAGTAGTGGATAAGCCAGAGGCTCCACAGCTGTCAGTTACATAGAAATCATAAGCAGTACTTGCACTTAAACCAGTAATGGTAAGAGTATCATTAGTGGAATTAATGATGGTTCCGCTACCAGGGCTAAAGCCGGCAGGACCATACTCTACATCCCAGCTGGTGCCAGTACCTGCAGTCCAAGTTACAGTGGCACTGGTATTATCAGAAGAAATAAATACCAGATTGCTAGAAGCAAAACAGTTTGGAGCTTCTTCTACAGCGAAATCATCAATCGCCATATCTGAAGTAAAGCTGCTACCTCCAATACCTTCGAAAAGGAAACGGTAGGTTCCACTAGCTAAACCACTTAATGGAATTTGCATTTGCAACCAAGGATCACTTCCAGTGGTTTGCTGCTGACCAATAATACTATCTAATACAGTACGGTTACCACCGGTATCTTCTGCCCAAATGCGCAGATTACCCATGGTAGCGCCATACATGTGATACCAGAAGCTAACCTGAGGATTAGTTAAAGGACTGATATCGATAGCAGGAGAATACAATACGTTGGTATCACCTAAGCTCGATGGAGAAGAGGTTTCCAAGAACATATATACACCGCCACCGCCAGTAGTGTGATCGAAGTTTGGACCAGTACCTGATGAACCGGTTCCGTTTACATCGGCATACCAAGCAGGATTAGTTGTTCCGAAGGTAGTCCAGCAATTATCAAAGGTGGTATAGTTACCTGTGCTAATGCCTTCGAAGTCGGTGCTGTAGGGAGCCATTACGCTTGCAGGACAAGCCGTTGCAAAGCTTACCGGACCAGCCCAGGTGGAAAGGTCGGTTGCGCCGCAGCTATCTTGTACATAGAAATCGTAAGTAGTTGCTCCTTGTAAATTGCTAAGTAAGATGGTGTCATTAGTAGCAGACACGCGGGTTCCACTGCCTAAGCTAAAGCCGGCAGGGCCGTATTCTACTTGCCAGTTGCTGGCACCACCGGTAGTCCAGAAAATTTCTGCACTGCTGGTACCTACATTGAAGTAACCCAAAGCGCTAGGTGGTAAACAACCTACATCCATGATAGAGAAGTTATCTACACTCCAGTACCAAGCCCAGGTATTACCATCGTCATAATCAAAACGAACTTGTAAGTCGGCATTAGCATAAGCAGAAATGTCAATGGCCTCATGAGCTGGAGATGACCAACCACCGGTAGTTGCGGTGTACATAGCCACATTTACCCAAGCGGTTCCGTCCCAAACATCTACGAAGCCTGTATCACCGCTAATAGAGCGGAAGTAATGATCGTATTCTAAGAGTAAGGTTCCGGCAAATCCTGAAGCATCAATAATAGGAGATACTAATTGCTCACGCATATAAGTACCATTACCATTGGCATCACTATCTACACGCATGTAGCCGGTACCATCCAGATTTTGAGATCCATTGGTAGTATGAGCCCAGGTATCACCGCTGGCTGCACCACCATCAACGCTGCTAAAGCAACCTTGATCAGCATCAAAGTTCTCTACAAATGGAAGGCTTTGAGTTAAACACTTGTCTTCTACAGAGAAGTTGTCTACGCTCCAATACCAAGTCCAGCTATTGCCATCATCATAGAAGAAGCGTACTTGGAAGTTTGCATTGGCATATGCAGTAACATCAATAATCTCGTGGCTAGGATTAGACCATCCACCAGTAGAGTTTTTATAAATAGCCACATTTACCCAATTGGTTCCATCGTAAACCTGAACGGTTGCCGAGTCACCTAAGGCACGATAATAATGGTCAAACTCAAGGATTAAAGATTTAGAAACAGAGGAGGCATCAATTACCGGAGACTCCAAGGTTTCGATCATATGCGTTCCATTACCATTAGCATCACTGTCTACACGCATATAGCCAGTTCCGTCTAAGTTTTGAGAGCCACTTACAGTATGTGCCCAGGTATCGCCGGAAGATCCACCTCCATCAATAGCAGTGAAACAACCGATGCCCACATCAAAGTTCTCTGCAAAAGGCAAGGCCTCTGTAGCAGGACAGCTTGAAGTAGTGTTAAAGGCAAAAGGTCCGGTGAAGGCGCTGATATCTGCTAATCCGCAGCTATCGGCAACATAGAACTCATAGGCAGTAGATGAAGAAAGACCAGTAATAGTGATCGTATCATTAGTTGCGATAACTTGAGTTCCGCTACCTAAGCTAAATCCAGCAGGACCATATTCTACAATCCAATCGCTGGCACCGCCAGTGGTCCAGAATACAGTTGCCATAGAGTGATCTACGGTATCAAGACCCAATGCGCTAGGAGCTAAACAACCCACATCCATAATGGAGAAATTATCTACACTCCAGTACCAAGCCCAGCTATTACCATCATCATAGTCAAAGCGAACCTGCAAATCTGCATTGGCATAAGCTGAGATATCGATGCTTTCGTGAGCTGGAGCAGACCAAGCGCCTGTGCTGGAAGTATAGGTAGCTACATTTACCCAAGCAGTACCATCCCAAACATCTACAAAACCGGTATCACTACCTACTGATCGATAATAGTGGTCGTACTCCAAGAGTAAGGTTCCGGCAAAACCAGAAGCGTCGATCTTAGGAGATACTAATTCTTCGCGCATATAAGTACCGTTGCCATTGGCATCGCTATCTACACGCATATAGTCTGTACCGTCTAAATCTTGAGATCCGCTAGATGCAGGAGCCCAGGTATCACCGGAAGCATCACCACCATCAACAGTGCTGAAACAACCTGCTCCAGAATTAAAGTTCTCTACATAAGGAAGGCTTTGAGTTAAGCACTTATCCTCCACAGAGAAATTATCAACGTTCCAATACCAAGCCCAGCTATTGTTATCATCATACATGAAACGCACCTGGAAATTTGCATTGGCATAGGCTGTAACATCCAGGGTTTCGTGACTTGGACTAGTCCAGCCACCAGTGGAGTTTTTATAAACAGCCACATTTACCCAATTGGCTCCATCATAAACCTGAACGGTCGCAGAATCACCTAAGGCACGGTAATAATGATCAAATTCCAACACCAATGAATTGGAAACGCTGGAAGCATCAATCACTGGAGACTCCAAGGTCTCAATCATGTGCGTTCCATTACCATTAGCATCACTGTCTACACGCATGTAACCAGTTCCGTCTAAGTTTTGAGAGCCATTTACAGTATGTGCCCAAGTATCGCCAGAAGATCCACCTCCATCGATAGTACTAAAGCAACCAGAACCCGTATTGAAGTTCTCTGCATAAGGCAAGGATTCTGTACCAGGACAATTGGCCGTAGTGTTAAAAGCAAATGGACCGGTAAAGGCACTTACATCTCCTAAACCACAACTATCCGCAACATAGAACTCATAGGCGGTAGAAGCCATTAAACCACTGATAGTAGCGGTATCATTGCTTGCCACCATTTGAGTTCCAGAACCTAAAGTAAAGCCAGCAGTTCCATACTCAATAATCCAATCACTAGCTCCACCGGTAGTCCAGTAAACAATAGCCATAGCATGATCAACTGAATCTAAGCCCAATGAACTTGGGGAAGAACAGCTTGGTGCATCAGCAACGCTGATGTCGTCAATCATGATATCATTATAGAAAGCACTATTGGTCATAGTGGTTTGATCTACAATGAAGCGAATTTTAATAGTACCGGAATAGGAGCTTAAATCCACGGTTTGCTCTACCCATGAAGCATTATCACCGGCATAACTCAATTCATTAGTCCAAACCGAACCGTCCCATACTTCCACATTTAAAGTGGCATTATCGCCAGGGAAGTCGGTATTATTACTAAACACATAGAAGCTTAGTTGAGCGGTGGTTAAACCAGTCAAATCAATTAATGGCGACTCCAGAGTACCATCATTTGTAGAACTGCCACCAGATCCATCAATACCAGCGAATGATCCACTATTTCCTGTGTGATCAGAAGCTGAACCGGCACCATAAGCAGGCCAAGTTGTGGTAAATAACCAAGGATCTGATCCATAGGCAGACCAGCAGCTAGGCATACTAGTAACATCAAAGGACTCACTAAATGGAGTGCTGAAAGCTGAACAAGCAGTGGTGAAAGTTGCTCCGAAAACATAAATACTGGTTCCGGTACCACAGTCAGACTGAATGTAGAAATCGTAAGTAGTGTTTGGACTTAAACCCGTTAAGGTATAAGGATTAGCAGTTACCGCTGAAACGGTAGTTCCTGCCCCTTGAGTATAACCGGTAGGTCCATATTCGATATTCCAGGTAGTTTCTGTTCCACCAGGAGTCCAGCTTAATTCAGCTGTAAGGTCAGTCATGTTTGCCGCTGCCATAGCAGTTGGAGGTAAACAAGATGCTGGAGTAAACTCATCCGCACCAATATCCGGGGTAGAGCCTGAACGAGCATCGCCATCGAAATCATCGGTAATTCCGGCGATTACCACAGCCACATCATTTGCGGTGCTGGCTAATACGTGTAAATCAGGGGAGCCAACAAATGAAGGATCACCTTCTACAGAATTGGTGTTGAAGTTTGTTCCTAAAGCAGCAGCCTGTAAAGTGGCTAAATCTGCATAAGAAGAAGTACTCACATCCATGATATCGCTACCATTCTCACTATACATTACGTTGTAATCCATAATGTCGGTAGCGTCTGGTGCGGCATCTAAATCTACCGGAGTTTCATTGGCTGAAACCAGAATATTATTACGTACATCATAATCATCACTGGTAGAGTTAATCCACAGCGCTTGATCCGCATCTGCATACAAGGTATTGTAATAGATATTGATCGAATCCGCCGCAGATAAATACAGGGCATCACCACTACCAGTAGCGCTCACCATATTATTGGTCACATTACAACGACGAGCTAAAGGCTGTGTGGTAGTGTTTACATTGGAGAGATAGATTCCGTAAGTACCCAAGTTTTGTAACCAGTTCTTATGAACTTCGATCCCCGGAGTATAAACCGCATAGATACCATAGCTAGAAGAGTTGCGCGTATTGGAAACGGTACAGCCTCTTACTTCTGGTAAACCTTGGTAATAGAGATAAATACCATAGAAATAAACACTATCTACTACTGTATTTTGAATACGGTTATTAAGGTTATCGCTTGCAGTAGTTGAAGACCCGTATAAGCGGATACCATAATATCCACCGGTTACATTACAATCTTTTACCAATAAGCCATTGGCATTATCTCCGGCAGTACCGGTACTGGTTTGGCTGCCCGAGCTCAAGATTCCCACTACTAAAGAAGAAGTAGTATTAGTAGGAACTTTAATATCACAATTTTCAATTGTAATCGTATCCGCGGCATTCCATAAGTGGATACCAAAAGCAGGAGTGCTGGAGCTGGTATTTTCAATGCCAACATTTTTCAGGCTAACATGCTTGGCACCGTTAAATTCTACGGCAGTACCGCTGCTTCCTGTACCATCATAAGAGATGATAGTAGAAGTAGAGCCTGCCCCTTGAATGGTAACTGTGTTGGTAGCGCTGGCTCCGGAAATTGCCGGAATAACCAATTGCTCATTATAGGTACCGGCCGCAATGTTAATGGTAACCGGAGCGGAAACACCACAATTACTTAAGCTGGTAATAGCCTCAGAAATGGTAGCATAATCAGGGCTGCTTCCACCAACGGTATAGCTACCAGTTAAAGCTCCTGTACAACCTGAGAAAATGGTAAAGGGTCCTGCCCAGGCAGAAGAAGATCCACTACAGTTACTGCGTACATATACATCGTAATTAGTAGTAGCAGAAAGACCGCTGGCAGTAGCCATATTAGTAGCTACGTTACCTGAAGCAACCGCCGTGGCAGTTTGGGGAGATCCCATTGGTACCACAACGTAGTCATAAGATACTGCACAAACATTCGTCCAGTTCAAATCTGCACTGGTTCCTACCTCATTGGCAGTAGACAAAGATGTGGGTGCAAAACAGGTAGTAGCTTCATAAACCTGAATATCGTCAATCGCCATATCCGAATAGAAGTTGGTACCAGTGGTACCGGTAATACGGATGGTTACGCTAGACTGACCCGCATAAGCACACAAAGGCACTTCAGCTTGAAGGTAAGGGTCAGAATTTGACGTTTGCTGTTCTCCACTTAAGCTAAACAATGCATTAGTCCAGCTTGTACCACCATCGGTAGACACGAAAACCTCGAGGCTTCCCATGCTTTGTCCGTACATGTGGTAGTAAAACTCCAGACTAGGATTGGTTAGTGAAGTAAAATCAAATACGGGAGAAATTAAGTCCGCCACTTTACCGTAGCAGCTGGAAGCTTCCGTGTAAATGTAATTACCGGTTCCGGTGGTGTGATCACCACTTGGTCCGGTGGATGAGGATGAGGTCCCTGATGCATCTACAGCCCAGTCCTTATCGTCTGTAGTGCTATTCGTCCAGCCGCCCGCAGTAAGGGTACAAACCGACGTACAAGAGGTACCGCATGTGCTTTGAGAATCAAAGTTCTCCAGGTAGGGGTAAGAGGTAACTTGCCCAAAAACGGACTGCGAAAGTCCGAATACGGCAAGGACCACCAGCCCTAACAAATGGAAGTACTTGTTTTTCATAAATAGATGGTTAATTATCAACTGTTAGTAGCGAGCCTGTTTATCAAGTTGGAATAGGTTAGTTCGGGTTAGTGCTCAATGTTGTTTTTTTTATAGGGTTATACATTCAGTTAAATGCCGCATTCCAAGCGGAATAGCACCCTTCTCAGGTGCTTAATGGTTTAAATAATAATGGGGATAATGACAGGAATAGCGATTTTGAAACTGCTCAGTTAAACAGTTTTTAGTTTGGGGAAATGCATACAATTCCCGAACTCCAAGCTTATATAAAGCCTGAGTTATTTTTTCCTGATCAATAAGATGTTCGAAGTACGCATTTAAGGCTCGAATATGCCGCCGAGCATGCGCCTGAAAGAAATTGTTCCTCATTTCAGTTCAGTAACCTGTTAATCCTAGTTCCCTTAAAATCAAGTGCTAAAGCTCTCCCTAAAGCTTCTAAAACACTTGTACAGTTAATTTATCCTTAAAAACTTGTTTCCGAATGTACTAAAAACGAGATGAATGTGTTAAGCTCAGATTAATTTTTTTTAGCCGCCTTGTTGCTCATTCCAGGTTTGAAAGAGCTTTTCTTGCTTGGGCCGATTGGCCTCTTCTTCCGCCAAGGGTTCACATTCTTTTAGACTGGCATATAGCTCTCCGGGCAGCTCTTGATACAATTCGGTTCCCTTGCTTTTCCAGTTGAGCATAGTGTCGCTCACCTCTTTGATAATGCGGGCTGGATTGCCTACTACTAAGCTGCGTTCGGGAATCTGGGTATCGGCTTTAACGAAACTCAAGGCCCCTACAATAGAACCTGCGCCAACGGTGGACCGGTCCATTATCACGGCGTTCATTCCTATTAAAACATTGCGGCCCAAATTTGCGCCGTGGATAATTGCGCCATGTCCAACATGCGCTCCTTCTTCCAGGCGAATACTAACCCCAGGAAACATATGCACCACGCAGTTTTCCTGCACATTGCAACCATCCTCAATGATTATCTGACCCCAGTCGCCCCGAATTACGGCTCCCGGTCCGATATAGACTTTCTCTCCGATTAAAACATTACCAATGATAACTGCCGATTGGTGCACAAAAGCACTTTCCTTAACCACCGGCTTAAAGCCCTGAAACTCGTAAAACATCGCTACCTTTATTAGAAAAGGCAAGTTAAGGGCTTTACTTTAAAAGAGGCGCACAGCCAGTTCTATTCCGGAAATACCGCTTTCGCGGAGATGCATAAAATTATATTCATCGATATAATATAGCTTCCCATCATAGACCTTAGTTTCTCGGGCAAATAAGGCCACCTTTTGAGCCCCTCCTAATTTCTTTCCTTCAAAAGAATAGAGATACACCATGCCTCTTTCTTTCTGTAGAGCATAGAGCTTTTTTTGCTGATAATCCTGAATTATTAGAGGCGCGATATAATCATCATCTATTTTAAAAGGGAGAGCTTCCTTCTGATGGCCCTGAGCATCAAAAACCACTAATTGATCATTATAGCGATCAAAAAGCCAATATTCTTCCTCCACTTTAAACATGGGGGTGGGATAATATTTAGCATGACCTCTCTGATACATTTTCTGAGCCACATCTAAATCAAAGAGCTTTTCATGTTGCCAAACCCCATACATATCATAAACCTTTTCAATTCCCGCGGCAATGGAATAGGCATGCATAAAGGCTTGATGAGCCGCCATAACTGCGGGCGTATCCACACTAAAGAAAAACTCTTCCGGCTCCTGCCCTTCGCGATATATAAACAATTGCACTCCTTGATTATGGAAGGGCGGAAAGCTCATGCTCTTACCCTGAGTCCCGGCGCGCATTTCGCTAATCGGTAAAGGCATAGACTCCATCTGATTATTGCGAACTATCAAGGCTTTGCCAATTTGCGCTACCAAAGGTTCAATATATTGCCCATATTGAGTGCGGCTTACCGCCGGATAGAAATAGAGTTGATCGGAACGCAGAATTACCTGACTGGCACTGTCCTCACTCAATAAAAAGAGGTTCCCTCGTGGATCACGCTCAATGCTGGTATAATCAGCCCGGTTACGAAGACTCCAAAGGGCTTTAAGGTCGGCTTGGGCCATCACCAGATAATCATAGCCCAATACCAAAAGCATATCATTCTGGAAGTCGAAATCCTGAACACGCAGGGTATCGGTAAAGGAAATCGCACGGGCTTGCACCTCTACTTCGGCTAATTCCATGGCATTAGACTGCATTTCTACCTTCACCTTTCGGGAAGCCATTTCAGTCCAATCCAGCTCCAATAATTTAATGTAATAGCCTTCCTTAAATAGCTGTACTACCGAGCCCGCCGTTTCCGGAATTCGCAAGGAGCCTTTCGCATTACTGGGGCCGTATTCCTTTCCCAAATAATCAATGGCGACTACCCCCGCTAAAGCCTGGCCCTTAGCATTTACCAGTTCTAAATCGAGATACTGCCCCCGCAGGCCAATGGCCAGGAGGCAAAATAAAAATAGGCTGATCTGCTTCATCTTCAATACAGACGCAAAGCCCCAAAGTGGTTGCTTAGGCCCGCTCGATAACCACGGCATAACCCTGCCCTACACCAATACACATAGTGCAAAGAGCATAGCGCTTAGCCGTTTTCTGGAGCTGAATAGCGGCGGTTTGCAATAGACGCGCTCCCGACATTCCCAGTGGATGACCTAAGGCAATCGCTCCACCATTAGGGTTAATGCGCTCATCTTGATCATCGAGACCCATTTGGCGAGTACAAGCTAATACCTGAGCGGCAAAAGCCTCATTCAATTCGATGATGTCCATATCGGCCAGGCTTAAACCCGCTTTTTTAAGGGCAATCTCGGAGGCGTAAACCGGACCGATTCCCATAATGCGAGGCTCAACTCCCGCTACACCCATAGATACCATGCGGGCCAAAGGTTTTAAGTTCTGATCTTTCAAACCTTGTTCGGAAGCCACTAAAAGAGCGGCGGCTCCATCATTTAACCCTGAGGCATTTCCAGCAGTTACGGTTCCTCCTTCTTTGCGGAAGGCGGGACGTAATTTCCCTAAAATCTCCAGGCTTGATTTCGGCTTGATAAACTCATCTGTTCCGAAAATCAAATCCTCCTGCTTACGACGGGGAATAGACACTTTTACAATCTCCTCGGCCAAACGTCCGCTTTCGGTGGCGGCAGTCGCCTTTTGCTGCGACCATAAGGCAAATTTATCCTGATCCTCGCGGCTAATACCGAATTGATCCACCAGGTTTTCAGCAGTTTCGCCCATGGCATCAGTACCATAGCGCTTAAACATTTCCGGATTCACGAATCGCCAGCCGAAAGAACTATCATACATCTTAGAATCAGTACCAAAGGCTTTACTGGGCTTGCTCATAACGTAGGGCGCACGAGTCATATGCTCCAAACCACCCGCCACAAATACATCACCATCACCATTGCGAATGGCGCGCATAGCCTGAGCTCCGGCACTCATACCACTGGCACAAAGTCGGTTTACGGTTTCACCAGGAACAGAATGAGGTAAGCCCGCTAATAGAGCCGACATCCGCGCTACATTTCGATTGTCTTCTCCCGCTTGATTGGCGCAGCCCATAATTACATCGGCAATTACCGCCGGATCTAATTGAGAATTGCGTTCGATCAAGCTTTTGATCACCAAGGCTCCCATATCATCAGCTCGGAGGCCTGATAGGCTACCACCAAAACTGCCAATAGGAGTACGGATTCCGTCTACGATATATGCTTCTTTCATGAGAGGTGTTTTTCAGATCGGCTTTACGCCGCTGCGAATATCGCAATTGCCCGGGAACCGAGGCTTACTGATATACGAAATCGTAACCTTCCAAAGAGAGGGTGCGGTACTTCTTTTCGTCGAATCGGAACAAACCCGAAGGACGTTTAGCACGCGGAGAGCTGCGAATGGTTTTACCGGTATCGATCAGTAGTTCCGACTTTAAAAGCTTGCGCCGAAAATTACGCTTATCCAATTCCCGACCCAGGGCGCATTCATAAAGCCGCTGAATTTGATTAAGGGTGAACTCACGCGGTAAGAGGCTAAAACCAATAGGGCGGCGCTTTACTCGACGCTTCAAACGCTCCTTGGAATAGTCTACAATATCATTGTGATCATAAGCCAAAGGTGGAATATGATCGGCCTTCACCCAGCGGTATTCCGAATGACGCAGGTCGTTTTCCAAATCTTCGCTCAAGCGCAAAGTGCCGTAGTAAGCAATATTAACTACTCGACCTACCGGATTGCGATAAGGATCGGCAAACACATTAAGCCTTTCTATTAACCAATCATCGAAACCGGTAATGGACCGCATTAACTCCCGAGCCACTAAAATGGGATCTTCTTTGGGCTTTACCACCACAGAGGGCAATACATCGGCACCTTTATAGGGCTCATTGGTTTTAGTCCCAATTAAGAGTTTGAGATCCTCCCCATCGAAACCATAAAGCACTACTGAAGTACTTAAGGCCACTTGAAAATCGTCTGGAGAGAATTCTATATGCATGACAATTGGTCTTAGTGTCAAATATACACTAAGAATTTATTCTACCACTCGGTGTCTTTACGAAATACGGTGCCTTTGAAATGGGCGATTAAATCACCCGCTTCATTTTCTACCCGAACTTCATAAATGCCAATGCTGCGGCTTTTGCGAATCTCACTGGCAGTGGCGGTAATTTTTTCACCGGCTTTTACCGGCTTGGTATGGGAAATGGCTGTTTCAATGGAAAGTGCATGTTGGCCGTGGCCGTTGCTAGCAAAAGCCAGGGCACTATCTGCTAAGGAATAGGAAATACCCCCATGGGCAATTTTAAAGCCATTGGTCATTTCCTCCCGCACTCGCATACTGAGCTTACAAGCTCCAGCTTCGCAAGATTGCACCTCAATGCCCAGCCATTGGCTAAAAGCATCCCCATTGTACATGGTATCTACTACTTCCTTGGCCGACTTCATGCTTCGGAGCCGTCTTTCTGTTTTTGCTCATAATCGGCCATACGCTCTACTGAGGTAATAAGGATGTCAAGCATTAAATTGAAGTTCGCTAAATCCTGCTCACTATCCACATTCAAATCGGCTTTAACAATGGCCAAATTGCGGAGATCCTGAAACACCTTGGGGCT
Source organism: Croceimicrobium hydrocarbonivorans (assembly GCF_014524565.1). Lineage (NCBI taxonomy): Bacteria > Pseudomonadati > Bacteroidota > Flavobacteriia > Flavobacteriales > Owenweeksiaceae > Croceimicrobium > Croceimicrobium hydrocarbonivorans. The sequence goes on from NZ_CP060139.1 coordinate 1,779,896, forward strand.
TTCTGAAACTTCGGGCAATAATACATCCGCCTCAGCATAGGCTTCGGTACGTTCTTTAATTACCTCCTCTAAAGCAGGGCCCGGAATTAAACCTACGGGCATTCCCGCGGCAATAAAAGCATTGAGTAAAATCATGACTGAATCAACTAAGGATTCATGTTGTTCATCGCTAAACTCATCCGCCACATCGGTTAAAAAACCCATTAAAAAGGGTTGATCTTCCATTACACGGGCAATCATAGCCCCTTGTTCTTCACTACTCATTGCCATATAGTCTGCTATAGACTCGGCAATATGATCGCGTTTCTTTTGCATGCGGCAAAGGTAATTGTTCTGTTCGCTGTGGCGTGATTTGCCTAGAACAAGGTCTCCGTTTTCAGGAGAATTTCAGTCAGATCTCTGTATTCTGAATAGGACTATCTGAAGGCGCTAAAAGACTTATTCCAATCCAAAGCCTACAAATAACAGATTATTGAATTATAACACTAATCCCTGTTTTTTAGGTAGTTAGCAATATTATACTGCTTTTTTCCACAAAAAAAATAGGGGAAAACCCTCTATTTGCTGCTTAGTATTTTTCCCACCTTAGCTTTTCAATAAGCCCCTTAATCATGACTGTTTATTCTTCCATTATTGAGCAAGTAAAAATTGCTAGGAAAAAAAGACATAAGAGCCAAGAAGACATGGCTCTCCTTTTAAGCTTAGGACGGGATGCTTATCGCAAAATGGAAAACGGACAGAGTCCACTCAACTTAGAGCGTTTTCTGATTATTTGTGACCATTTGCAAATTGACCCCCGGGACCTAATGGATCAGGTTATTCCCGATAAACAAAAATGGGAGTACGAAGCAGAAATCGATCGCCTCAAAGCAGGTATTGAAGATTTGCGTTTAGAAAGAGAGCGGCTCTGGGCCGCCCTCAACAAACTTCTAAAGATTATCGACCCTCAGGCCAGTGATGAGGCCTATAGAGTGGTCTTTCAGAGTGCCTGAAAATTATTCCTTTGATTCGCTAAAAGCCTCTCCTTCCTCAACAGGGGAGGCTTTTCCTTTTATTTTCTGAATAAAGAAATCCTCCAGTTCACTTAAGGTTTCGGTATTAGTGTGGATATCCTTCACCACCTTTCCGTGATCCAAAATCACAATGCGTTCGCAGAACTCCGTAACATGGCCCAGGTCATGACTAGAGATAAGCATGGTAATATCGGTTTGCTGATCCAGCTTTTTAAGCTCATCCCGTAAGCGATATTGAGTAGAGGGGTCCAGATTTGCGAAAGGCTCATCAAGAATTAAAATATCTGGATCTCCTAACAATGCCCCAACTACACCCACTTTCTTTTGATTACCCTTGGAAAGGTCGCGGATGTATTTCTTACCCCCGCGAATTTCGCCAGCAAAGAAGTCTTCATATTGTGCTAAACGGGCTTCCAAGTCTCCCCGAGTTAAGCCGTGTAAGCGCCCAATAAACTGGAAGTACTCATCCGGACTTAAGTAATCGATCAAAAAGCCTTCATCGATAAAACTGCCGGTATACTTTTTCCAAATTTCGCTTTTAGATACATCCTCACCCTTGCTCCATACGGAACCGCGATTGGCTTTAATCAAATCCAGGATGAGGCGAAACAGGGTAGTTTTACCAGCGCCATTGTTTCCAACTAATCCCATGGATTGACCCGCCTTAAATTTTAATTCGGGGATATCCAATACGGTTTGAGAATTATAAACTTTAGTGAGGTCTTTTACTTCTAAGATTTCCATGCTCCTATATTTTTAGTCATGCTGACGGTAGCCCGCTGCATTGATATATTTCTTCTCTTTAAAATTGATGATGGTTTGGCGAATAAACAGACGGTGACTCAAGATTCCACCTATGCCCAGTACGCCAAGGAAAATCAAACCCCAATAAGGTTTATCGAAAACATTAAAGGCCTGAAACAGCAATAAGGGCACAATCATAAGGGGAATAACGATTACAAACTGTGCGGCCCCAGTACCCTGATAGTTAAAGGCCGATCCCTTACTTAAATCAATCGCCTTTTTATTGTAGGTACTGGCATACAAAAGCACCGCTGTATTGATGCCTATATTATACAGGAGGGTCGCCGTATTGATGTACAGCGCTTTCATCCCAAAATACATATAAGGCAAGGTGAGCAGGTACATTATCACACAACTTAATACCATCAAATAGTATTTAGCTCTGTAAAACTCTTCCATAGAATAGGCACGGGTAAGAATCCCATCAAAATAGGCACTTTCCCAACTAACCAGAAACTGACCGTAATTAATCATGAAGATGCCGGTCATAAAGATGCCCACGAACATCAACCAGGTGTAGTTGTCACTATAGGCTTCCTGGGTATAAAATATCAATCCATAAAAGGCAAAAAATACACTTAAGAAAAGGGCGGTTTTGGTTCTGCGATTTCGAGTAATCAGCTTTAATTCATTGGCCATCATTAATCCTAAAACTCCACGATTTTCCAAATAGGAGAAACGCAGACTGCTGGCCTCTTTAGCCTTGGTGCGCCAGCGATCCAGATGGGTCATACCCAATAAGAATCGATAGTTCACAAAATAGATTAGCAACATTAAAGCTAAGGGCCAAAGAATGGCAATCGGCTGTGTAGCTAAAGGCAGGTAAATGGCTTCTGAAATCTCATCCAAAGCGATATATCCCAAATAATGAGCTGCATAACTAGCTATAAAAACCAGGGCAATGCCCCAGAAAACAGCCGCCTTAACCGCTAAAATCCGCTTGAGGTAAATCGCGAGGAAATGATTGCTCAGCATCACGCCCAGCATCCCAGCGATCCAGACCAAAGCTACATCCAGACCATATTCGCCCGGAATAACTCGAAAGGCCCAGGGAATAATAAAGAGCAGAGGCAGCAGGTTGAAGAAATTGAAAACCGATCCCTGCAATAAGAAGTGAATAATCTTCTTCTTGGAAATAGGCAGGGTTAGGTAATGCTGTACGGAGATCACACTTAAATCCTGCAGGAAAAAGCGCATTACCAAATCGGCCAGCAGATAAAACAATATCCCTCCCGAAAATATGGGAGTTAATTTAGTGGCATCCTCAAAGCTTTCGGCGAGAATTTCCTTCATGAAAAATCCCAGCGCTCCAAAAGAAGCCAAGAAATAAAGGGCCAAAAGGGCCATTAAAATTTTTACTCCCCAGCCTTGGCGAAAATAGGTGCTGCGAAAAACCTGTAGCCAACGCTGTTTAATGAGTTGTGAATACATACTCGTTGATTTATAAGGTTAGTATAAACCTGCCGCTCTAAATTACGGCAGCTTTAAAAATAATTCGCAAGTACCTGAGTGCCTGCTAAAAAAATTGTTCTCCTTTGGCCACCTTCCGACGTAAAAGCACCGATGCCCGATATCGATCTTCACGGTACTCGTCATATAAGCCATCCAGGGTGGCAAGCACTGTATCTAATCCAATCTCATCGGCCCAAGCCAAGAGACCTTTAGGGTAATTTACCCCTTTGGTCATGGCCAGATCAATATCCTTCGCCGAGGCAATTCCCAAATGCAAAGCATCGGAGGCCTCGTTAATAAGCATGGCTAATACCCGATTTACTATCGATTGCCCCAGCTCCTCATTTTTATTAGGCTCTGGTTGCACAGCTCCATCGCGATAATCGTAAAAACCTCTGCCGGTTTTACGACCTAATAGGCCGGCTTCTACTAGGCGCTTCTGACTAAAATTGGGCTTATAACGAGGATCATAGAAAAAGGCCGTAAACACACTTTCGGTAACGGCATAATTTACATCATGACCAATAAAATCCATCAAAGTAAAGGGGCCCATTCTAAAGCCACCCAAAGAACTTAATGCCCAATCGATGGTCGCAATATCTGCCACGCCCTCTTCATAAATCCGTACCGCCTCGCCATAAAAAGGTCGAGCTACACGGTTTACAATAAAACCTGGAGTGTCCTTGGCCAATACGGTAACCTTGCCCCAATCATCAATCAGGGACTTGGCTTTGTTTACCACTGCTTCATCCGAAGTAATGGCGGGAATAATTTCCACCAATGGCATTAAAGGCGCAGGATTGAAAAAGTGAATTCCCAATACGCGCTCGGGCTTCTCGCAAGCCGCCGCAATGCTGGCGATTGAAAGGGAGCTAGTATTAGAAGCTAAAATCGCATCGGCACCACATACCTCTTCCAGATGTTTAAATAGAGCCTGCTTAATGTCCAGTTTTTCAATAATCGCTTCGATCACTAAACCACAACCTTCTAATTCGGTGAGACTGCTATCATAAGATATACGACTGGCAATTTTATGGTCTTCGCCTTCGGCCAATCGGCCCTTCTCCACCAAACGAGCGAGTATTTTTTGATGTCCGGCTTTCGACTTTTCCAAGGCAGCACGATGATTATCTACAATCACCACGCGATGTCCATTCTGGGCCGCAACCTGCGCAATTCCTGAGCCCATCGCTCCGGCACCCACAATTCCTATTTGCATTGTATTTCTTTTTTGGCCGCTTTCGCGGAATATGTCCTAATCAATTATTCTCCTTTAAACTCGGGCTTACGCTTCTCTAAAAAAGCGGCAGTGCCTTCGCGGTAATCATAACTTTGACCGCATTCGGTTTGATATTGATCTTCCAATGCTAATTGGGATTTGAGATCATTCTGATAGCTGGCATTTAAGAGAGCCTTAGTTCTAGCTAGGGCCAAGGTGGGCATCTGACTCAACTGACCTGCTACTTTTTGAGCTACCGGCATTAAGTCTTCGGCGGCTACCACTTTGTATATCATACCCATATCTAAGGCATCTGTGGCCGAAACTTTATCGCCCAACATCATTAAGGCCGAAGCTCTCTGCAAACCCACCAAACGCGGTAAAGTATAGGTACCACCACTATCGGGGATCAATCCAATTTTGGAAAAAGCCTGAATAAAGGAGGCCGCCTCACTGGCAATTACAATATCGCAGGCTAGGGCAATATTGGCTCCTGCCCCCGCGGCCACACCGTTTACTGCTACTACCACCGGTTTTTCCAAAGCTCGAATAGCCTCAATGATCGGATTGTAATGTTCGGTTACAATTTTAGTGAGCTCCGGACCATTGGGATCAGTGGCTTCCGCCAAATCCTGTCCCGCACAAAAAGCTTTGCCAATACCGGTTAAAATTACCGCGCGAATTTTTGAATCTTCTTGGGCTCGGGCCAATTCCGCTTGCAGCGCTAAGGCCATTTCGCGAACAAAAGCATTGTATTTATCCGGGCGATTTAAACTTAGTGTTAGCACAGCGCCCTCCTGTGAACTAAGGATATATTCGGACATGAATTTTCTTTTGGGCTAAGTTAGGAGATAATGCAGGAAGGATATATCCTTCAGGCTTATTCTTAGCTCTAAAACTTTTGGCATTCCTTCTCAAAATAGTGCATCTGCCTTATTTAATTCCGATGCCCCGCACTCTAGTTTTGGCTCTCATCCTGAACCAAATGAAGCTGTTTCATTTAAACCATATCCAATCGCTTTACCTATTCCTCATTTTTTGGATGGGGCCACAGGTAATATTTGGCCAGCCCTATCTCGCCAGCTTAAAGCAATTGGTGCAGGATATTCCTCAAGCCGAAAATGGACTGGCTGCCCAAATAGCAACTGAACTCAAAGCCCTGCATCCAGAAGGTGACGCCAAGGTTCAATTAGCCCATCATTCGGTTTATTATCTGCATGGAGAAGAAGCCCAAATTGCTGCTCTATTACTCGATAATCAAGGCTATAGCCTGATGGGTATTCAGTTTCAAAAAGAAGCTGGCACATGGCAGCCTATTGCCATGGATCTTGCCCCTATGGAGGTGGCGTATGATTCAATCCGCTATTATTTACGAGGCGTTCGTTCGGTTATGCATTCCGCTGAGGAGGCCTATTTTACAATAAAAGGCTCATCCTGCGATTGTCCTAAAACTTCAACGCTCGATCAATTAGCCTTTATTTTTGGCGACAATGAATGTCTAAATGCGAAAGTCCATATTCCCTGGTCCTGGAAATCACTTATAGTTACAGGCGAAAGTCGTTGGGATAACCGCTTTGTATGCCATATCCGCGAACCGGGGAGCATTGAAGATTGGACTTTAGCGAAACCCGAATTGATCCGGCAACTGGTTTTACTGGAATATGCAGTGGCGGGACTAGGTCAAACCAATGTCTTAGAACAAAATTACATGCAACGCTCCGGCCCCTTTGGCTTGGTGGTTCTGAACAAAGTCTATGGTGGTCCTGCCCTTAAAAACGAATGGCGACTTCATCTCAATTTTGAATACTTCGATACCTGGACGCTAAGCTGGTCCCTGGAACGCCATATCGGCGAAACGGTAAAAGAACGCTTTAGCCCAGAGCTAGACCTGGCCACCAATCACGAATGTTTGGCGGGCGATTGCCAAAATGGAATCGGCAAAGCCCAATATCAAAATCCTCCCAGAATCTATTCGGGGCCTTTTCAAAATGGCCTTCCAAGCGGGCTTGGTCAAATTGAGTTGAATGGCGAAACCCTTATCCAAGGCCGCTTCCAAGCCGGTCGATTAATTGACTCAGCCTACATTGCTGGCAGTGAAAAAAACATCAGCATTTATGCTCCCCAAAGCAAAGCACAATGGGTGAAAAACCTACCGATTCCCCAATTAGGAGTTTGGTATAGCGGGGCCGTAAATGTAAATCTGGAACCAAGAGGAAAGGGTATTCTCTTTAATACCAATATCTATGCTTCGGTAGTGATGGATGAAGAAGGTATTGCCAGCATGGATTCAGCCCAAATTGATGTGGGAGAAGCCTATTATTATGGAGGCTTAAATCAAAAACTTCAGCCGCATGGCAAGGGTCAACTTATATTAAAAGATGGCTCTAAAAGAATTAAGTACTATTCAGAAAATGGAGTGCCGGTTTATAGTGCTGTGAATATTTTTTGGAAAGACTCGATGTACAATGGACCGGTACTCAGCAATTTCATCCCTCATGGCTATGGGGTCATGCAAAAGGGTGAAGAAACCATTCACGGCGATTGGTATTATGGACGCTATGTTGGCAATTCAGAGAAATTCCTGAAGCGGCAAAGAGAGGCTTATGCTAAAAAGGAAAGGCAGCAAATTATTGAGCATATCCGCAAGGAACATGGCCTGAACCTGCGATCTAAGCAGATGTATGCCGGTTTAGCTAAGTCCGAAATTATAGCCCGCCCCAATCATGGTCTTCACTTAGAGTCTCATATGGTGATTTGGAATTTGAGTCAAGATGATATTGAGGTCGAGATCACCTATAAAAGACCCGGACTCCTAAGCGACCGTAGGAGCACAATCAGCATTCCTCCTGTTTCCAAGGGAAAACCCTATGTGGTTATCAAAACAGAGTTCTTCTCTTACGATGCACAAGTATTCCGATTTAAAACCATTTCCGGCTCCCTGTCGGATCTCTATGTAGTAATCCAATAATCATGAAAGCACAAACCTTTATTTTCTGTCTATTGCTGGGATTAAGCCTTCCTATGTGGGGCCAATATCCTGAGCGACAATTTAGCCTTGACTGGCTCGAAGGCATTTACTCCAATCTTAATCCAGCCAAGCTTGAAGAGCTAAAAGACCATCGGCTAACAGCCAATAAAAAAGGAAAGCAGGTGGTAAAGGAACTGAGTCCTGTAATGGATCAGCTTCAGAAAGGAGGCTTCTTCGAAGGAGGCTTAGACCTTAATGCTTATGCCCTAACCGGCTTTGATTGGAATCGCCGAGTTTTTCATTTTAAAGCCGACCATCCTAATGAGGCTCCGGCTTTGATTTTTAGCTTGGCCGTAGAATTGGATAATCCTACATTATGCGAATCCTGGCGCTTAGTGGGCTCCCCCAAAGCGGCATTTACCGCACCAAAAAAAGACGCCGACCTGCTTCATTTCAGCATCAACCAATTATTGGATGAGGCCAGCAAGTACCATGAATCCCAATGGCTGCCTGAGAGAAATTCGGAGCGTGCGGATTACCATCAATTAAAATCTACCTTTAAGTATACCGATGGGGCACTATTAGCCGCTTGGGAGCATATGGATAATCCTGAAAAACGCGACTTCTTCCTCGACCTGAAGCCTGCCAATTGGGAGCTACAGGATATGGATCAGCGCAATGCCCTCGCCATGATTGAATTGGAAAGCATCCTCTCGAAAATGGGGAAATTCAAAGCTATAAGTGTTGAAATTCAAGCGGAGGGTGAGAGCCTGCACATTGTACGCACTTATCAATCCGAAAGCATGCCTAATCATATCATCAAGGTGGACTTCGGCCCTGAAAACCAAAGCATTTGGGTTTTGGATGTTAAAACTCCTCTCAATATTTTAATTCCTCCCGGTGGACCCCAAGATGCAAGTGGCAATAGTTATACTGCACTTAGTATTGGCGATCAAACCTGGACAGGCCCCAATGCTTCATCTAAGCATTTCCGCAATGGTGATGCGATTCCCGTAGTAGAGGACGCCAATCTCTTTTACCATTATATGCATTTGGGCATCCCGGTTGCCTGCTATCCCAATTTTGATGAAAAGAACGCCGCTATGGGTCTACTATATAGTTCGGATGTATTGTGGGATCCGCGAGGTCTAGCACCAATCGGATACCGCATTCCAGGAGCCGCCGATTGGCAAGCTTTACTGGACTTTATTAATCATCCCAAAGAAGCCAGCTTCCTTAAATCAAAAGAAGGTTGGTATAAGGAGAGTTTCAGCAACGACCATTATGGTTTTAGCGCCCCAGGTGCGGGAAGAATAAAGGGTAAAAATGCCAGTGATTTTGAAGAAGAGGCGGCTTTTTGGGCCTTCAATCAAGGGGCAAATGCTCAGGAAGCCATTCAATACCTTGAACTGGAACATGGCGATGCCTATCTCGAAACTAAGGTGGCTGATCATTTAAAAAACGGACTAGCGCTTAGTCTGCGCTTTATTAAAATTCAATAAGTATTATGAAACGCTATTATATCCTACTACTAGCCAGTTTGCTTATCATCGCTGCTAAGGAAGGCGAAGAGAGCATGACCGACCATGATGGCAACACCTATCATACTACCATTGTGGCCAACTATGAGGTAATGGCCGAAAATTATGCCGTTACTAAATTTCGCAATGGTGATCCTATTTATGAGGCCAAATCTGAGGAAGACTGGCATAGTGCCGCTAGGGAAGGTCGTCCGGCCTATTGCAAAATTGAAGGCCCCACCGGGCAAGAAGCTGCATCAGGTTATCTCTACAATTGGTTTGTAGTGCGAGATCCTCGTGGCTTTGCACCTGAAGGCTGGAAGGTTCCAAGTAAAGCTGAGTTTACCGAAATGCTGAAGGAAGGCGATGTGCATAAATCCAAATCCTGGGCTTATGGCTACCGGGTTTTAAAAGAATCCCGCAAAAAAGTGGAAAAAATGATTCGCAAAGAAGAGGTAAACCCTAATTATCCGGTTTACCGCCTTATGTTCCATGCTTCAGGTATGCGCGGTGGCTTTGGTAAATACAAACCTATATTAGCAACCAAAGCCTATGTAATGCTGGAAGAATATGACAAGGTATACTCCATTGACAGTCATGCCGAGGAAGTAGACATGGATGCCTGGCAAGGAGGTTTTGGCGTGCCGGTTCGACTGATTCGTAAATTGAAATAAGCTGGTAACTCTAGTGCTAGTGCTTAATCCATTTTTTACTCATCCCCGAAAGGCTTATCCAGTATAGGCCTTTCGGTAGATGGGAAAAATCAAATTGACCTTCATTTTCTATCCAGCCTGACCACAGCTTTTGCCCGTCAATAGTAAATAGCTCTATTTTACTAGGCTCCAGTGTTTTGAAATACAGCATTCCCTCAGAAGGATTAGGATAAATCTCAAATTCTTCCTTCGCCTCTTCCGCTAAATCAAAATAGGCTTCGCAGTTACCGGCGGTGGCTGAATAGGGTATAAACCGATTGTCGTAATAAGTGGAATCACCGATGCTAAAGCAAGCTAAGTTATAGGACCAACCTGAAAGACATGGGCAGGGGCCTTCCAAAAAACCGGTTTCACAGCCAATCCCTTCAATAAAGCTCTCCATGCTTGTTACGAGCCTGCGCCGACTTCCTAAAAAGGTTTCAATGGTGTCAATGACATCAACTGTAACTGTTCCATGTTGATTCCAATTCTCCATCCCTCTCGAATCAAGGAAGTACCAATCTTCAAGGGTGTCCCCTACCTGAGCATTAAAATCATAAACCAGATATTCTGTTTCATCATCTGCCGGAACTAGATAGAGGCGAGCAGAATCTTGTCTGTATGCTCCCTTGTAGACTACCTGATTACGGTATAGCTCAAAAAGCTTAGTATGATATTGTCCACCTATTAAAGTATCCTCATTATTGACAAAGTATTCTGGCGCAGACCGTAGCCAAGAACCTCCAGTGGACTGCCCAAATTCGGTCCTTTCATTAACCCATCGGGCATACGAATCGGGAAAAGCCAAGAAGTTTTGGGAGTGTAATACACCACAAAAACTTAAAAACACAAATGCAAATAGCGACTTGTAATAGGTTTGACTCATGGCAATTATTGCTTTATCCAGATATTTCGTTGTTCACCAGCCTGAACAATATACTGACCTGGGCTTAATTGACTTAAATCCAAGGTCGCACCTGACAGAATTCTTTGTTCGAAAACAATTTGCCCTAGACTATTAAAGACTTTTAGGTCTATAGGTAATTGGTTATGAAACTGTATCCTACCTTTTGATGGATTAGGATAAGGCCTCATTTGCTCTTCGGCCATTGCTTCATCTACCGATAGGCTTAAATCGCAAGCACCGGTTAAAGCTTGAGTTAATGGTTGACGAGAATAGCCATCAAAATAGGTGGAATCGCCAATGCTCATGCACTCTAATTTAATCTCGAAATTCGAAACATTCTGATAAGGATCCCAAAGAAATCCCTGGCTATTGCCAATGCCTTCCATCCAAAGGCTGCTAAGCCCAAAGTCAATTATACGATGCGCTCCTAAAGTACTGTAAACCGTATCTACATTAGAAACAATTAAGGGATCCATAGGACCTCCTAAAGGCACATAGGATATCGGATGTTGAGGCCAATAATTTCCAAAAGCAACTGAGTAAATGTTCTTTACCGTATCCCCAGGCAAGAGGTTGTAATCATACACCGTGATTTCTGTGGCGCTGTCTTTTGGCAGCAAGTATACTCTACCTGCATCTTCGCGAATGGCCGCAAAATACACCTGACTGGAGCCACAGAGAAAAAGCTGATGGTAATTCTGACTTTGGATCGTCGTATCCTGATTGTTTAAACACAGTTTTACGGTATGCACCAATTCCATATGGAAGAAGGGCTGCGTTACGAGCTCCGAATAACTATTGGTCCAAATGGCATTGGAATCGGGTAAACCCACAAAATGCTGGGCTTTTAAACTGGAAGTTAAAATAAGAGCAAGGAGTACTAATCTTTTCATACGCAGAGATTTGCTACTAAAGGTAAAAATAAAAGGCCGTCTCAGAATATCCGAGACGGCCTTTCGATTAATAAGCTAAAATATTAGCGGATGCTAATTCTTTCTTGTGCGGTGCGATCACCGGATTCGATTTCGAGGATATAAACTCCGCTGGCCAACTGACTTACGTCGAGACGGTAACGGAATTGATCTCCCTGAGCACGCTCATTGCTTTCGCTTAAGGCGCGACCCTGGGCATCCAATAATCGGATTTTCGCATTTGCGCTGTTCAATACATCAAACTCTACATTGATATAATCGCTGGCAGGGTTTGGATAGACCGCTAATGAAGTTTGTAATGGATTTTCTTCCAATCCAATATTCACTTCAATAGTAGTAGAATCCATGGCTACACTGTAGCAATCTGTAGTATCGTTCACGGTAAGAACCACATTGTATACACCATTGCTGGTATAGGTATGACTAGTGCTTACACCGGTTCCAGTATTTCCATCACCAAAGTCCCAAGTGTAGGTATCTGCATTTACAGAAGCACTGGCATCGAAGGTGAAGTTAGGCTGAGAACCACCTACACTAAAGGCAGCAGTGGCAGTATCGGCTCCAGCGGTAAGTTGTACCGGAACGCGCATATCTGAGCAAGCAATCGTATTGTAATAAAGACGACCATTCCAGAAGCGTGGAGTAAACACACTACTTAAAGGCCAACTAATACCGGCTCCCTCAAAAATGGTTAGGTAATCATTCTGAGCCAATACGGTCCCTACAGCGGTACCATCAGTATAATTTAAGTTTACCCCAACTGCCACCACCATTATGGCATAGGTATTACCAGCGTATAAGGTTGCAGGGGTAGACAATGGAACATAAGTTGGATTACCCGAACCATTAGCGTTTACGGTCAAGCTATCTAATCGAATCCATCCAGAAAGGCTAGCCTCATGACCAACGTGAGTTCCCGGCCGGTAATAAACCATAACGTCTTGCGGTCCAGTTCCAATGATACTTAAATCCAAAGCGGTAAGCTCAATATTTGCAGATGGTAAAATGTCAAAACAATTACCATTCTGATTATTTCCTCCAACAAATGGAGTCCCTAATGAATCTTGAGCAGATTCATACTTTAAGTAATAAGTGGATTGAGCACCAGCAGTAGGCACCGCCAAAGTATCGCCTGTTGCAATTGGAACCGTGTCATTAACACTATTGCTGGCAAACCAAGCGTAATTAACGCCAGTAATGGATTTAGCTCGCAAATAAGCAGTGTCAGTAGGTGGACAATAAGTGCTGTCATAACCGACAGGCTCATAAGGCAAGTAATTGAATGGACCTGCGCTTAAGGAGTCATTAGAAGCATCCTGATCGCCACTTAAATTCAATAAGCCGTCGATTAATACACCTTGTGCACCTGCATAAGTGTTGTAAGTACCAACTAAAACGGTATCCGATTGATATGCACTTAAGTTACCAGAATATATCGCATTTAAAGTAGCAGTAAGGCCCCCACTTAAATTAACGGAAACTGGAAGGCTAGTGATGGTATTTTGCCCTAAGTTCTGGAATACCAAGCTTACCGCTGTTGTGCTATCACCGCAACCAGCTGCGGCAATGATCTCAGTTAAATAGGCATCATCTGTTTTAGGCGTGTACTCATCCGCACCCATATCTACGGTGGTAGAAGGGGCTTGTGGACGAATGTCGCCATCGATATCCACGGTAATACCAATACTGTTATCACCTACATCATTAGCTATAACTCCAAATACGTGAAGGTCTTCGGGGGCATTATTAAATAATGGATCACCATAAAGACTGTTCGCATTATGAACCGCATCAGCAGTTTGCCAATCGGCCAATGTAGTATGGGTAGACGTTCCAATATCAAAAGCATCGCTATTACCAGAGAGATATAAGTTGTAATCTACATGCTCCGATGCATTGAAATTATCGAAGGATTCAAAAGCAAAGTCTCCAGTAGAAACGAAGATGTTATTTACTACCCAAACTGTATCCTGATCATTGATCGCCATGGCTGGCTCTCCCATCACAGTGTTGTGGTATACTTCAATATTCTCAAAGTCATTTAAGTAAATACCATAATCAGTAGTACTACTAATCATGTTGTTCACCAATCGAGATGGAGTGGTAACTGCGTATCCATCGTTAATATCGCTTAGATAAACAGCATAGTCTGTAACGGCTATATGGTTTCCTTCGAGCAATACATTTTTCATGTCGAAGCAGTAGATACCATCCGTAGTTGCACGAGGCTTATCTATGGTATTGCCAATGAAGGAAATATTCTCCGCTTCATCTACATATATACCATAAGTATATTGTGAATACACATGGTTATCACGAATCATGATATGCATCGCAGGGTCATTGGTAGCGGTACCTTCAAGGTTTATACCGGTGTAACCTCCGATAATAGTGCTGGATTCAATGGTAAGGTAATCCACGTCTGCTCCTTCGGTAAAATCATTTTCATAGCTACCTGAAGTCAAGATTCCTATCACATCTGATCCTGAACCTGTAGTGTCCACTATTACGGTGGTATTGCTGATAGTTACAGTATCGGAGTTACCCATCAATAGGATACCAAATGCTTCTGAGCTACCATTATTAACAATAGTCATAGCATTTAAGGTAACCTGAGAGGTGTTCTCAATTAAGACCGCAGTTTGATGTGACTGACCATTGTAAATCAATGTATCCGATCCACCGGTACCATTAAAGGTGATGGTATTGGTTCCGGAAACACCGGCTACACTTTGGAGGTGTAATTTATCTACATAGGTGCCCGCCTGTACATTAAATACCACTGGTCCGCTAATACCGCAACCATTCAAAACGGCAGCCACAGAATCAAAGCTTGGGAAATCATCACTTGGACTCGTACCAATAGTGTAGGTACCACCCGCCAATGGTGATGTACATGGAGTTTTAAATGAAATTGGCCCCACCCAAAGGCCGTTATTACAAGTATCCTGTACATATACATCGTAATAGTTGTTGGGTGTTAATGATCCAAGAGTGTAAGGAGGATTAACTCCGCTATTCACATTTCCGGCGCTGGTATTGGTTCCTTGCAAGAAGCCTTGAGTTCCCCAAGCCACATTATATTGACCACCATAGGAGCTCCAATCTAAATCTATAGAGGTTGGACTAAGATTAGAGGAAGTAAAGAGTAAAGGAGCGCTGCAATTAGAAGCTTCTGCAATTTCGATATCGTCAATAGACATATCGGAATAGTAACTAGTTCCTCGCTCTCCACGGAATCGTACATGAATAGTATCATTAACAAATGCTGCCAGATTTAACTCCATCAGGTTCCAATCATCGGCACCGGATGTATCCTGCTCACCTTCTATTAAGTAATAGTCTGTATACCAAATACCATTATGCTCAATATCAATATGCAGATTACCCATGCTTGAACCATACATATGATACCAGAAGTATAAACTAGGTTCAGTTAAGGAGCTTAAATCAAATGCAGGAGAAGTAAGGTTCGCTTCCGAACCGGTGCTTCCACTTGAAGTTTCAAGGAACCAGTATTTACCACCAGAAGTTCCGAGAGTATGATCGTAATCCGGACCGGTACTGGTAGAGTTTAGGTCTGTACCATCAGCTTCCTCGATTTCCCATCCTGGAGCAGAGGTACGATCCGAGGTCCAACAGTTATCAAATGCCAGGCTAGAACCGATAGTTAAATCTTCTAGGTCGAAAAGAACCGGAGTGGCAAATACCGCTAAACACTCTGTGCGGAAGGTAAAAGGTCCAGACCAAATACTAGTCCCGTCTGCGCCTCCACAAATATCACGGATATAGAACTCATACTCGGTATTAGGACTAAGACCATAAATAGTGGTATTGGTAACAGTAACAGTGTCACCAAATCGAGCAGTACCCACAGTAAATCCAGTAGTATCTACTTGAATCTCAAAACTTAAACCAGAGCCAGCAGTCCAGCTAAAGGATGCGTCATGAGAACTGGCACTATCGAGAATAACCGCATTAGAAGCCGCACAACTAGGAATTGGGCGAACCTCAAAATTGTCTACCATAGCGTCTACATCACCTGGGTCATTAACGGTGCCTTCAGTGGCCCAAATGGCAAAGCGAACTACTCCGCTGTAAGATGTTAATGGATAAATCAGATGGTTCCCACCTGGTAGGGTTTTAAAGGTCTGATCTATCGTATCTAAGGCATTCCAGTTGGCACCATTATCGGTAGAGATAAGCACTTGAATCATATCATCAGAACCGATAGAATCTGGGGTGCTGTTGCCAAAATCAAATACACCAAAGTCAAATTCCATTTGCATTGGAATCGTAGATCCCAGATCATAAGAAGGAGTTAAAATCCACTCATTTTTACTGGCGGCATACATATTTACTTTAACCGCTCCTGTGGTTCCAATATTGGCAAAACCATCGCTGATCCAAGAGCCTGATCCAAGACCAGTCGGACCGGTAGAAGGGTCTCCGTCACCCGCTTCATCCCAACATACATCAGGAACAAATCCGGCTGAAAAATCCTCTACATGAGGAGGAATAATTGGCGCACATCCTGTAGTAAAGGAATAAGGCCCGTTCCAAGTGGAATAACCATCTCCTGCTGTAGTACAGTTATTACGGATATAAACGTCATAGGTAGACTGTGGTGCCAAACTAATAGAACATGAAGGATCTAAAGCATCTGAAATCAATAGCGGTCCGTTCACTTCGTTAGCAAGACATCCAGTACCTTGGGTAAATCCTGTTGGACCCCATTCTACTTGCACAGAGTCGGAAGTACTAGTGAAGTTCATTACCGCACTATTATGGCTAATAGAACTGAAGGTAGCGCCGTAAATTTTAGGACATGGAGGAATGACTTCGTAATGGAAATCATCAATGTAAATATCATCATAAGTACCCCCGCCACGATTGTGAATAAGAGCGATGTATTTATCGGTGCCATTGTATCCAAGTGCAGTAGTTAAAGGAATGGCAACTTCCTGCCAGGTATTGCTGCTAATGATATCGATGGTGTCAATAAATGTTGCTACTGCACCAGGAAGGTTCGTGTTTAAAGTGGCAACAATCAAGTCTGTATTGGCATCGTTAGCGGCCAACATAAATCGGATCTGCTTGTCACCGGCTACCATATCCGAAAACTCGGGACTAATAGCTAATAATGTATCTGTTGTTGAACTTCCAGAATTATAGATCTCCAAGACATTAGAGCCGCTGAAAGGCTGGGTAGCATTAGTGCTGCTCAGAGTCTCTACCCTACCATAAGCAGATGAATAGGTATGGAAATCTATCCAACAAGGTTCAAAGTCCCCGTCACTTGTAGCATCGAAATCTGTGAAGTACGGTGCCGTATAGGGAGCGCAAGTAGTGGTAAATGAGAAAGGACCACTCCAAGTAGAATAGCCATCTCCCGCTGTAGTACAGTTGTTACGAATGTAAACATCATAAGTAGTAACAGGAGCCAGGCTAGTTGCACAAGTAGGATCTAAGGCATCCGAAATGGTAACAGGTCCATTAACTGCATTGCCTATACACCCCGTTCCTTTGGTAAATCCGGCAGGGCCCCATTCAACTTGCACAGAATCGGAAGTGCTGCTGAAGTTCATCACCGCACTATTAAAGCTCACATTCGTAAAGCTAGCCGTCAAAATTCTTGGACACGCAGGGATCACCTCATAATTGAAGTCATCAATGTAAATATCATCATAGGTACCACCACCGCGATTGTGAATCAAAGCGATGTACTTGTCCGTACCATTATAGCCATTAGCACTGGTTAAGGGAACTGCAACTTCCTGCCAGGTATTGTTTGCCGCAATATCAATGGTATCAATAATTGTAGCAATAGCGCCAAGGCTATTTGTGCTTAAAGTAGCTACGATAAGATCAGTACTGGCATCGCTAGCGGCCAACATAAAACGGATTTGTTTGTCGCCGGCAGTCATATCCGCAAACTCGGGAGTTATGGCCAGAATTGTATCGGTTAAAGAGCTAAAGGAATTATAAATCTCCAATACATTTCCTCCGCTAAAAGGCTGGGTAGCATTACCACTAGTCAGGGCTTCTACTCTACCGTATGCAGAGGAATAGGTGTGGTAATCTGCCCAACAGGGCTCAAAATCTCCATCGCTGGTGATATCGAAATTAGTGAAGTATGGGGCGGTGAAAGGAACACAGCTTGTAATAAAGGCGAAAGGACCCCTCCAAACACTTAGGTTTCCGGTGGCGGTGCTATCTCTCAGCCAAACCTCGTAATGAGTGGCCGGGCTTAAGCTGTTAAGGGTTGCCGTGGACTGACCACTAAAAACATTTTTAGTCGCATTAGGCCAATAGAATCCAGCTGGACCAACCACAATCTGAGTATGAGGACTTACTGATGTCCAGGCTACATCAACAGAAGTAGCAGTAACATTAGAAATACTCGCTGATGTTGGAGCAGCGGTAGTAGTTGAAATGATACTTACTTGGTCCAAACCCAGACCATCTCCGCTAGTTAGGCCAACATCATCCTTTTCGCTCCAGCGAATTTGAGTGGTGGCACTAAAGTTTTGACTGTTAGCAGTAAGGATAGAATCAATTTTCAAATCGGCTCGCTGCCAATCTGAAGGACTACCATTGTTCCAATCAAAAATTGTAATCCAGGTATCACTGTCGCTTCCTCTTAAAAAAACTTGATCAATCGCGTCTTCTTCATCCGCAAAATCGGCATAATAGAAGCTCAGATAAATATCTTCCGGATCTGTTGCATTTACATTCGAAAGATCAATAGTTAAGATAAGGTTTGCAGTATCTGACCGGGTTACAGATGCAACTCCTAAAGATGTGCCTTGGAAATCACCAGTAATTCCACTGGTACCAGATGGTATTCCCATTTCCATTACGGCACTGGTGCCTGGTCCTTCAAAAGACCATTTAGCAGAAGGATCGCAAATAAAAACAGAATCGGTGTTGATTGTCCCCGAAAGGGAATTGAAACTCTGGACATAGGGCAGGCTTGCAGGCGTACTCAAATTACATTGAGCATTGGCACCCACATAACTTACCAAGCCCAAGAGGCTTAGTATTACTTTCTTCATTTTATAGGTATTTTTTACAGTAAAAAGCTGTGACCGAAAAAGCATAGGGTGGCTTTCGGCACAGGGCAGGGACCAAATAAACTTTAAGGTTGCAGAGTAAAGTTTATTTAGTAAAATCTTAATCTCAGGATATGCTACATAGGCGGAGAAATTATAGTTAAATAGGGCTGCACTAATATACTGATAATCGAATCACTTGATTCAAGGCAAACTAGTTAACGTGTTTGCATTAATTCATCTACAGCTTTCCGAACGAATCCCTTTAGAGAGTCAGGGATTTAATTTACAAACACTTAAAGTAGTCGAAAGGCTCTTTGCAGTCTTCGCACTTGTAAAGCGCTTTGCAGGCGGTTGAGCCAAATTGAGAAACCATAGTGGTATTGCGCGATTTGCAGCGAGGGCACATTACTTTTTTGGCCTCTCCAAATAAGACAGACTTGTCGGCAGAGCTGCCTTCCGGAGGTGCAATGCCATATTCTTGAAGCTTGGCTTTACCCTCATCTGTCATCCAATCGGTGGTCCAGGGGGGTGATATTAAGGTTTTGATTTCCACCTCATTATAACCCGCCTCTTCCAAGGCCCATTGGATATTGCTTTCGATTTCATTCATGGCCGGACAGCCAGAATAGGTAGGCGTAATGCTAACAATGACCTTCTGATCCTCGACTTCCACTTCTCGAACTACACCCATATCCACTACAGTAAGTACCGGAATCTCCGGGTCTGCAACGTTTTTGAGAATTTTCCAGATAGCTTCTGTCATGGCTTGTCACTCTATATCTAACAATTAAATGAATGCGCAAGAATGCACAAACAGGTTCTTCTGTCGCCTGACTTTCAATGGAGTGGATTGGTGTTTCCTACCAAGTAGCCTCGGGGTACATGCGTGGCAAATGCTGCATAACAGCTAATACATAACCTAAATATTCGCTATGCTCTCCTTGCTTACCACCACTTTGCATCCAACCATCTTCAGGGCGTTCCAAAGTCGCAAGACTGAGAATTTCATTTACTTTTTGATCCCACTGCACTTTAATATCAGTAAGATTCACTGCAATTCCTTCGGCCAACAAAGCTTCGTCAATGGCATCCATGCTAAACAACTCGCCGGTCCACTCCCAAAGATCATTTAAGGCAGTTTGCGCACGCTGATGACTTTCTTCGGTGCCATCGCCCAATCGAATCACCCATTCTGCACTCCACTGTGCATGGTAGGTAATTTCCTTAATCGCTTTGTGAGCAATTTCTTTCAAGCGATTATCGGTACTATTCAAAAGAGCTGAATAGAAAAAGTAATTGTAGGTATCAAATAAAAACTGACGCACAATAGTCTTACCCCAATCTCCATTTTCCAACTCTACCAATAAGCAATTATGGTATTCGGTTTCGGGACGGAGAAAGGCCATCTTATCTTCCGTATAATCGCCTCCTTTTTGCTCCGCTGCATATTGCATTAACATGCGGGCCTGCCCTAATTGGTCCAGGGCAATATTGGAAAGAGCGATATCTTGCTCAAGGATAGGACCATGCCCACACCACTCCCCTAATCGCTGTCCAAGGATTAAGGCATTATCGCCCAAACGGAGGGTATATTCTAATAATTGTGCTTTCAAGATGCTTGATTTTACAAGATCAGGGGTCTACATATGACCTACCTCATCCGGAATTTCATAAAAAGTAGGATGACGATAAACTTTGTCATCCGAAGGGGTGAATAAGGGTTCTGCTTCATCTGGTGAAGAGGCAGTTATTGCTTCCGAGGGTACTACCCAAATGCTAACTCCTTCGCTGCGACGCGTATATACATCGCGAGCATTCTTGATGGCCATTTCGGCATCAGGAGCGTGTAAACTACCCACATGTTTGTGGCTCAATCCGTTTCGGGAGCGAATAAAAATCTCCCAAATTTTCCAATTGTCTTTGCTACTCATAGCTATGTACTTGGGCCGAAATGGCCGGTTTGGTCTTTTACAAAAATGGCTTAGGCTGCGCTGCCTTCTTTGGCTTTGCGTGCGGCTTGCTTTTCAGCATAGGCATTAGCGGCTTCGCGAACCCATTCTCCTTTGGCATGAGCTTCTTGGCGAGCACGCAAACGCTGCTTATTGCATTTACCATTTCCCTTAATCACCTGGTAGAACTCTGCCCAGTCGATAGTCCCGAAGTCATAATGACCGCGCTCCTCATTCCATTTCAAATCCGGATCCGGAACAGTAAGTCCTAAATACTCAGCTTGTGGAATGGTTTTATCGATGAACTCCTGACGCAACTCATCATTACTCTTACGCTTAATCTTCCATTTCATGGATTGCGCAGAGTTGGGAGAATTGTCATCAGTGGGCCCGAACATCATTAAGGATGGCCACCACCAGCGATTTAAGGCATCTTGAGCCATTTGCTTTTGCTCGGGCGTGCCTTGAGCCAAGGTCATAAGGATTTCATATCCCTGGCGTTGGTGGAAACTTTCCTCTTTACAAATCCGCACCATAGCGCGGCTGTAAGGACCATAAGAAGTACGGCATAACATTACCTGATTGGCAATGGCCGCTCCATCTACCAGCCAGCCAATGGCACCTATATCGGCCCAGGTTGGAGTGGGATAATTGAATATACTCGAGTATTTTGCCTTTCCGGTCAAGAGATCATCAACCATATCCATACGGTCGGCTCCTAAAGTTTCGGCGGCGCTATAGAGGTATAATCCGTGACCTGCTTCATCTTGCACTTTTGCCAATAAAGCTACTTTACGGCGCAAAGATGGTGCGCGGGTAATCCAATTGGCTTCAGGCAACATTCCGACTACTTCCGAATGCGCATGCTGTGAAATCTGTCGAATTAGGGTCTTCCGGTACTTTTCCGGCATCCAGTCTTTCGGCTCCACCTTGTTCTCTCCGTCAACATAGGCCTGAAAGCGCTCCTCCAAATTCATTTCTTTGGTCATAATCGTCTTTTTTGAGAGGGTTACAAAGATAGCATCTATACTTAAAACTAAGCTGATTTGGAATTGTTCCAAAGGCCTTTAGAACGTACTTTTGCCAAAATAGATAGATTCTATGCTTAACTTTTTCAAAAAGGTCAAAAAGGCTCCTTCCTCTTTATTTAGCGCAGAGAAAAAACACAGCCGACCTACTTTACACGATTTAACAGTATTAGATATATGTCGGGAAACCCCCGACTGCGTTTCCGTTGCTTTTGAAGTTCCCGCTGAATTAAGCGAGATCTACCACTTCAAGCCAGGACAATACCTCACTCTCGAAGCTAAGATCGATGGCGAAGCCGTTCGTCGCTCCTACTCTTTATGTTCTAGCCCTTTTGATGGTGAGCTAAGAGTTGCCATTAAAGAAGTGGAAGGGGGTAAATTCAGCACCTGGGCCAACCAAAAGCTTACGGTAGGCACCCAAATGCGCGTAATGACTCCGGAAGGAAATTTCACCGCGAGTATTGACCCTCGTGAAAAACACAATTATGTGGGTTTCGCTGCCGGATCCGGAATTACTCCCGTTTACAGCATTTTGAAATCGGTATTGGAAAATGAGCCCGAGTCTACCTTCACCCTATTTTACGGGAATAAATCGGCCCAATCCGTAATTTTTAAAGAGCAAATCGAAGCGCTGAAAAATCAGTACATGAACCGTTTGGAAGTGCATCATGTATTGAGCCGCGAAGATCAGGGTACCGATTACTTAAAAGGACGTATCGACGCTTTAAAATGTAAAGTTTTTGCGGAGCGATTTTTTGATATTTCTGAAGTAGATGGCTATTTCCTATGTGGCCCTGAGGCCATGATTAATGGAGTTAGCGAAGAGCTACAGAGCTTGGGCGCTGATAAGAGCCGCATCCACTACGAACTCTTTAATACTCCAGCCCAAAGTCTGGCCGGAAAAACCAAGGTTAGCAGCCAAGAAAAAAGCGCTAAGCTGGATTCTAAAATCACCGTGATTCTGGATGGTGATGAAACACATTTCGACCTCAATAGCGATGGCGATTGCATCCTTGATGCTGCATTAGACGCTGGTGCCGATGTTCCTTATGCCTGCAAAGGAGCGGTTTGCTGTACCTGTCGCGCTAAGGTGATTGAAGGCGAAGTGGAGATGGAAATGAACTACGCCCTTGAAGATGATGAGGTGGAAGACGGCTATGTACTTACTTGCCAAAGTCACCCTCGCACCGAAAAGGTGGTTGTTAGCTTCGACGATTAAAATCCTTTAATCCTCTTTTAATTTCATATCCACGTGCATTACCATCACGTCTGGATAGGATTCTCCTATGGTTTCAAAACCAAAGGAAGTATAAAAGCTTTCCAGGTATTGTTGGGCCTGTATTTTTACAGGTGCTTCGGGCCATTGCTTTTTTAAATCGGCCAAAGCCCTGCTTACCAGTTCACGGCCAATCCCTTTATTGCGATTTTCTTTGGCCAATACGATTCGGCCTAAACTGGCTTCTGGATAAACGGTATTGGGTGGACAAATACGGGCATAGGCAATAAGCTCCGTCCCCTCCCATGCAAAAAGATGTCGACTCTGGAGATCGTGCTCATCTACCTCCGGATAGGGGCAGCCTTGTTCCACTACAAACACATCTGTACGCAGTTTATAGGCTTCAAAAAGTTCTCGGGTAGTCAGCTGTTCCCAATTCTTAGTAGACCAAATCATGCTTTAAAAATACGTCTGAAAACAAAAAAAGCGATCCCCTCCATGGATCGCTTTGGTTTTTGCCCAGCACACGAATTGGGCAAATGTATTTTTAGAGTGTATAACCTAAGGTTACGTTCAGCATATTGTAGCTAGCCGGACCTTTATTGGCTTGGAAGAACTCATTTAAGTCATAAGATGCAGTTACCTTAAAGGATCCGTAACCAACCTGGGCCATCAATCCATAACGGAATTGATTGGTGAAGAAATCATCGTAGGCTTTCTCCTCTACACGACGGTAAACAGTAGTGCTGTATTCCAACTCGCGTTTTGCTAAGAGACGAACACCTCCATATCCACCTACACCAAAGGTCCAGGAATCATCACGGTCGCCAGCTTCACTAAGGTCCAATTGGAACATCACTGGAATATTGAAGTAAGCGATGTGGTACTTATTCTTTTCGTACACATTGTTGGTACCGATATTGGCAAAGGAAGAACCGCTAGTATCTACCATTAATACTTCAGAACCTTTTAAGCGGAAGTTATGCCAAGAGAAGTCAAGACCATACTTGAAGTAAAACTTGCTATATGGACTTCCCAGACGAGTTTTGTAGCCAATTCCCATATTAAAGGAAGTAGACTTCCAGAACTCCAATTCACCGGCCACGTTTTCTACTAAGTACTGACCATCCTCTAATTGTTGGTTAAAACCAAAGGCAATGTCAAAGTAATCTTCGGTACGCTCAATGGTTTTAGACTTTTTACGCTGGCTCAGATCAAAGAAATCACTGGCATCAAAATCTTCATCATCCTCATCGGTATCGATTTCAATTTCCTGGTCGCCGATAATTACACCTTCTTTAGAGATAATAATCTTCTTCTTACCCGAATCTTGTTCCATCCCATGCATTGGAGGCATTGGGGGCATTGGAGGCATCAAAGGCGCTTTAGCCATTCCTAAAGAATCGCTTTCCATATCACGCTCAAGTTCAGTGCTCCAGGCTTCCATGCTTTCTTCATAGCGCTCTGCCCAGGCTTCCATACGCTCGGCATAAGACTCACTCCAGTTTTCCATAATGGCTTCGAAGTTTTCCATGCTTTGCTCAAAGCTTTCCTCGGCTTTATCACGTAACATTTCAGCTTCCTCTTCATTGAGTTTACCGGCCTTTTCCTGAGCATCAATTTTTTTCAAAATGCGCTCATGATTCGCCTGAAGCTTGGCTACTTGCTGAGTGGCAAAGCCAATCATGCTGGCTAGATCACTTTGATTCATATCCTTATTGGCATCCCAACTAAGGGTGTTCTCTTCAATTTGAAGCTCGATTTTACGCTTTGCGGTAGTATCGCTTTGCGCAGCCATACCAAAGCCAAAGGCGATAAGTAAGGCGGTTAATACAGACTTTTTCATTTTTATGTTTGTTTTAAAATTGGAAGTATTCATTTCGATGGTTGGTTCTCAGATTCATTCATTTTTTCTTCGATCATCTTACTGAGGTCGCGAGCGATTAAGGACATTGCCTCACCAAAATCTCGCATACTCTGACCAAAGGCTTTTGCACTTTTATTCAAGAGCTCTTTTTGCTCATCCGACAATTCGTAGTCTTCACTTAGCTCTTCACTGTAGCGCTTAATTTTAGCGGCACTTTCGCGAAGCGCTTTTTTGGAACGCTCAATATGCACCTGAACACTGTCATCTTCCAAAGATTGATCCAGGTCTTTTGCCATGAGCCTGCTTAACTCGGCAACAGTTTCACTAAGGGTTTTTAATTCCTTTTGCAGCTTTTCGGTCAATTCTTGCTTACGCTCTTCCGATTGGGCTGAAGCCTGAAAGCTTAGGCCGCAAATCAGCAGCAGAGATACTAGATACTTCATCACAGCTTATTTATTAAATCGACGGTTGATAAAATCGGGAAGCGGGATTTCAATTTTGGTGTTTTCCGCTTTGGGCAATTCAATAGACTCTCCAGATTTTACTCTTTCATATTGATCGGAGGCATAGGCCCACATACGCTCGCCCAAATCCTTAGATTTCTTTTCTGTGCTATAGGTAGCTCCATTCAGCTTAGGTAATTGAACCCGTACTTTATAGACTTCAGGGTTATCTATTTCTTCAGCTGCCTCCAGAGGTAAATCAGAATCTACCTCGCTCAACTCATTAAAGGCTAAAATGGGTTCCGAAATAGTTTGTTGCAAAACTGGAATCACTCGAGCGCCGGTTTTCTTGGGCTTTTTGGCCGGAGTCTTTTGATTGGTTTTAGCTTTAGGTTCTTCTTTTTTAGGGTCCTCGGTTTTTACCGATGACTTAGGCTCATCATTCTTGGTGTTGGGAGTGGTTTCAGGACCAGCTACCCAGCTTTGATCGGTATCGCCAATATTGTTAAGGTCCAGCTCACTGGCATTGCGATTATAATAGATCAAAGAAGAAATTCCAATCAGCAAGGCTACTGCTGCAGCGCGCAACATCAGCCAAGCTTCTCGCTTGGGTTTGGCAGCTTGCTGAGAAGCGGCCACCTTTTCCCAAACCTTGTCGGAAGGTTTTATTTGATGCTCCTTGAGCTCCTTCTCAAAAAGCGAGTCGATGGGATGCTTGGAACTCATATCAGTTATTTTTTGCTAGTAATTCGTATTCACTCAGTTTCTGTTGCAATTGTCGGCGAGCTTTACTCAATTGACTCTTGCTGGTATTTTCGGAGATTTCCAGCATTTCGCCTATCTCCTTA
The DNA here is from genome assembly GCF_014524565.1 of Croceimicrobium hydrocarbonivorans. Classification (NCBI taxonomy): domain Bacteria; kingdom Pseudomonadati; phylum Bacteroidota; class Flavobacteriia; order Flavobacteriales; family Owenweeksiaceae; genus Croceimicrobium; species Croceimicrobium hydrocarbonivorans. The sequence continues at coordinate 1,805,812 of NZ_CP060139.1, forward strand.
TGGTTATAACCTTCAATAGCGAAGAGGTTAAAAACCGTTCTGTATCCGGTTGGTAGTTCATTAATCATCAACATTAAGTGCTCGGCATCGTAGTGATCTTTAACGCTGCTGTGCCCAAATTCCGGGCGACGCTCTTCTTCTACCTCTACAAAAAGATTCTTTTGGTAGCGGATGAAGTTTAGGGCCTCGCGCACCATAATGCGACGAATCCAGGCTCCTAATGCTCCCTCGCCACGGTATTGATCTAGGCGATTGAAGATTTTGATAAAACCATTGGAAAGAACTTCTTCGGCATCTTCCAAATTTTGGGTGTAACGTCGGCAAACGGCCAACATTTCTGAACTGTAACGTTCATATAATTCGCGCTGCGCCTCATGATTCCCGCGAAGGCACTGCTTCACGAGTCTCTTTTCGTTGCTTGGTAGGTTGCGAACTATTCCCATTTCTTTGGAGGCTTCAGTAAACTGACACTGCTTGGGCTCCCTCAGGTTGCTTTGAGGGTTGATATTTTTTCAAATTTACGCTTATTGTCTGAAAATCAGGTCGTTTATTTTCCAAACTCAAGGACCTCTATATCAAAACAAAAAACCGGAACCCTGCTCCCCTGAGCAAAGTCCCGGCTTGACGTAAACAATAATCTAATTAGTCTAGTCCAGCTTTAATACTCTAAAGCGTGAACTACCAATCTCCAAAATGTACAGACCATTAGTAAACTCTGATAAGTCAATAGTCATATTTTCCTGACCAGTACTTGGAATCCAGCTTCTTAAACTCTGGCCAGAACTATTAAACAATCGAATGTTTTGTACGCTGCCCTCCCATTCTAATTGAAGTTCATTTTGGACTGGGTTGGGATAAAGCCTTAGCCCAGAGTTTTGCCGATTCTCTTGCTGGCCGATTGTATTAGTTGGATTTAGATAAAAACATTTATTAAAAGAAAGGCCATTTATGGTATCAAGTCCATTATAAGTTCCAAATAACTGATCTTTATTTGCCCGAAGGTTTATCACGGTATAATCATTAATTCCCGGGTTAATAAGCCTAATGTTATTGCCGTCAAACTCCGCTATTCGTTCCCCTCTTGAGAAATAGGCTTTAGACTTTAAAATGGTTGGAGCTTCAATGGTCGTTCCAAAACCTTGATAAGGCGGTAGGCTCACGATAAAAACCAAACTATCATTTTGAATTCTAAAAAGGTCCGGCCCTTTGCGGGTAAATAACTGATTTCCCAGTTGAAATAAGTCTGCATAAAAAGGCCCATGATATCGATCTGTAATCGGATAAGCAAGATTCTGCCTAATTGGATAGTCCCAAGTATTGTTCGTCGAATTAAGCCGAACAATACCCGCCGTATTTGAAGACCAAGTGTTGTTTAAATTTCCACATGCCCATAAATCACCATTAAACTCATGCAGTCCATAAATCGTATCCAAGCTATTTAAGTTTCCCGCTTGATGCAAAGTTCCGTTTTCATAGTACACCACATTATAAACTTGCCGAAGGCTATCATGCAGCAAACCAGCTAGATAGGGTTTACCGTCAAAAAAACCAAAAAACCTCGGGACACCATTTATGGAGTCTAAAACCGTCCAGCTCCCATTTCGATAGCGGCTCAAGGTGGTTTTCATTTTCAGTAATTGAGGTCCACCACTTGTTTCCGCGAAATAGATATCTGAACTATCCACGACCATCAAGGCTTGATTCTTAAGATGATTCGCAGGAATAGTTTGCCAGCCATTTTGATCGCCTTTCCAAATAACAAAGTCTGATAAGGGGCTGTTATTTACGTTTGATAAGGCATAAAAAGTGCTGCTATCTGCTGCAAGATGAATGGAGATTCTGGCTAAAGCAGCTCCGGTTGGAACCGCTTGTTGACACCACAGCTTAGTGGTTGCAAAAAATATGATAAACAGGTATCGAAGCATTCTTAAGATTTTAATAAAAATATACATCTTAAACAGTCTTGCCTATGCCAAATGCGTCAGCGAAGGATTTTAAAAATTAAGCTTCCTATTCCAAAGTATCATCGAATAAAAAAACCGGGACCCTGCTCCCCTGAGCAAAGTCCCGGCTTGACGTAAACAATAATCTAATTAATCTAGTCCAGCTTTAAGACTCTAAAGCGTGAACTACCGATTTCCAAGATGTACAGACCATTAGTAAACTCTGATAAGTCAATAGTCATATTTTCCTGACCAGTACTTGGTGTCCAGCTTCTTAAACTCTGACCAGAACTATTAAACAATCGAATGTTTTGTACGCTGCCCTCCCATTCTAATTGAAGTTCATTTTGGACTGGGTTGGGATAAAGCTTCATACTAGGCTCCAGGTTCTCCACCAAACCAATAAACTGAGTAATTAAGGTCTGGGCATGATTGGTATGTACCGGCGCTTGATAATCGAAATAAATTTCCGCATCATTATCGATAATTGAGCCTAAAGGCAAGGTGGCATCAACACCAATGCTGAACATAAAGTAGCCTTGGCTACCTATTAGGTTGGTGGTTGAATCCGGTAAGAGGATGTTGTCGAATGTCCACACCAGAATGCTGTCATCAACAATTTTAAAAGTGTAATTATGACTGGCACCTAATAATTTAATGGTAGCGGGATCAAAATAAGATTCCAGAGTATCAACTACCACCACTTTATAAGCAGTATCTGTTCCGGTATTTTGGAAACGAACATGGTAATCAATTCGATCTAAGCCAGGCAAAGCGCGATCTACATTAGCGGTTTTATCATTCGGATCATAAGCGGCTACAACCTTTGGACAGATGGTATCTGTATTATCAGCCATGTAACTATCACTGGCGGGATTTACTATTCGAGCGTTAAAACACACATTATTACCAACACCGGCAGTAGGTTTAAAATGAATGATAACACTATGGTCCGTAAAGGATGACATGCTAGGGAATGTGTAAGTATGCACATTTCCGGCCGAAGATGTGGGAGGAGGAAAAGAGTTGATAAACTGAACTCCGCTTGGTACAATATACTCTACTGTAACTGGGCCAGGTTGATTAGCTCCAGGATTACTCAGGTACAATTCCATGCCTTCAGTAAAGCCTTGACGCACCCGCCATCCTCGGAAGTTTCGTAACTGTACACTAAGATCGTTTACTTGATTATGCTCAAATGGTATGTCTAATTGATGATTTTGTCCTAGTCCAATGGTAAAATTCAATGCTGTATTACAATTGCTACTAGCTTGTAAATACTTATGCTTAGGATCTAATGATTGAATATTACTAACGGTATAGGAGCCGGGAGGTAAAAGCAAATAGTAATTATTGGTAGAAGCAACCGTAATAGAATAGGAGCCTAAACTAAGGTCGAAAGAGCCGGTAACAGGCATAGTCTCATTTCCATCTTGAAGGCAATTGGCATTAGCATCAAAGTAGAAATTACCCTGTACAATGGAGGCCAATTGAATAGGCAACATAAAAATGTAGTTATAAGTCCAATTGTTCCAGGTGGGCTGGTGAAAACTTACATATAAATTAGACTGAAAATACTCCAGAGAATAGGTTCCGCTAGGCACATTGCTTAAGGACATCATTGCGTTTCCATCAAAAACCTGCAAATTGTTACTACTTGTAAAGTAAACCTGATTTCCAGCCTCCGCATAATTGGTCATGAAGGAATTGGATGTGGCGATTTCAATTAAGGAATCATTGCGTATCTCATAAACACCAGACCAGTATTTTACATATACCTTGTTATTAATGCTGAAAACTGCGCGTGGCCAACCACTGGCGATTACATTCGCCTCTCGCTTTGTGGCAGGGTAATCAAAAACATTCTGTTGATCATCCAAGCGAACCACCATTGCAGTGTCGTTATTCCACATTTGATTAATCTGACCCGCAGCCCAGAGTTTATTGTTAATCACATTAATATCCGAAATGGAATCTCCAAAGCTAAGGTCACCCAATTGACTGAAACTACTACCATCCCAACTAATCACGCCAAAAATGCTGCTGGACGGTGAAAAGTCACCGGCCAAAACTAGGTTACCATTATAAACATCCATATCCTGAATAACACCATTCAACAATGGGCCTACTTGTTGCCAACTGCCATTGTTAAAGGTTAAAAGTTTGGTTTCATACCAATTAGCTCCTTGAACAGCCGCGTATACCTGGCCTTGATGGGCCTGAATTTTTAATACCGGATCCGTAATTGCCGGCAAACTCGACCAGGAAAGTCCATTCCAACGATGAATAATAGTTTCTTGCGTTTGCCAGACATAGGAGCCGAAATAGGCATAATTTTGATCAGATGTGCTGTACAAAGGATGGGCAGGTAAACCCTGACCTACCGGAACTACCACCTGCCCTGAGGAAGACAGCAGTATAAGGCTAAAGATTAGTGTAAATAGATTCTTCATGGTTCTTTAATTTCCAGTGAAAGTATCTATTATCACGCTACAAGCCGCATGCCTACTGGCTTGTACTTAGTAAAGCCCATTAATCATTTAGCATTCGCAAAAGGAATATTGACGGCTCGTTAACTCAGTGAAAGTCCAATTCTATCGAATTTGACTTAGAGATAATCCTAAGCTTAATTCCCTAACGTACCTTCGCATTACATGAAACCAAAAAGAACGAATAAGCGCCTGAAGCGTTTAGCCAAGATCGAAAAGGCGATTTTGGGGGTCTTAAGAGAAGACCGACTTAAGCAATTCAATTACAAACAGATATCTTCCAAGCTTGGCATTAATGATCATACGGAGCGTGACATGGTTCTCCAAGCGCTCGCTTCCCTCCGCAAACAAGATCTTGTTGAAGAGCCCGAACGTGGCAAATACCGATACAAACACAGCGATCACTTTATAACCGGTAAGGTTGATTTAACCTCCAAAGGTTCGGCTTATGTGATTAGTGAAGAGCTGGATCAAGATGTTTATATAACTCCCAAAGCCACCCTTAATGCCTTACAAGGCGATTTAGTTAAGGTCTTAATGTACGCTCAAAGGAAAAACAAGAAGCCCGAAGGTGAGATTGTTGAAATCCTGGAAAGAGCGCGTACTGAATTTGTTGGCACCATTGAGCTATCTAAGAACTATGGCTTCCTGGTACCCGATAGTCGTAAAATGCTTGTGGATATCTATATCCCCAAAGAGCATTTAAATGGGGCCAAACACGGCCAAAAAGCAGTGGCTCGTATAACCGATTGGCCACCTAAGGCTTCCTCTCCATTTGGTGAGATAACAGAAGTCTTAGGTAATCCCGGCGATCACGAAGTGGAAATTCATTCCATTTTAGCCGAATTTGGTTTACCACGAGAGTTCTCCAAAGAGGTAGAGCTTGAAGCCGAAAGCATTCCTGATCAGATCTCGGCCGAAGAGATTAAAAAACGTCGCGACTTTAGAGAGATTCTCACCTTTACTATTGATCCGGCCGACGCTAAAGATTTTGATGATGCCATCTCCTTTCAAAAACTGGAAAATGGTAATTATGAAGTTGGCGTACACATCGCGGATGTGAGTCATTATATCCTCGAAAACTCCACCCTCGATAAAGAAGCGGTAGAACGCGCTACCTCAGTTTATTTGGTAGACCGAGTAGTGCCGATGCTTCCAGAAAAGCTTTCGAATGGAGTTTGCTCCTTGCGCCCTCATGAAGAAAAACTTTGCTTCTCCGCTGTTTTTGAAATGAACAGCAATGCGGAAGTACTCAATTCCTGGTTCGGTAGAACGGTAATCTACAGCGATCATCGCTTTGCTTACGAAGATGCCCAGGCGGTAATTGAAAGTAAAGAAGGTCCGCTGGCCGAAGAGATCAATATCTTAAATGATATGGCCCTAAAAATGCGAGCCGATCGCATGCAACATGGCGCTTTGGCCTTTGATCGGGCGGAAGTGAAATTCCATTTGGATGAGAATAACAATCCAACCGGAGTGTACTTCAAAGAATCCAAGGAGGCTAATCACCTGATTGAGGAATTTATGCTCTTAGCCAACCGTTCGGTAGCTGAGTTTATTGGTAAGAAAGGCAATAAGCCCAGTGGCAAGACCTTCGTTTACCGGATTCACGATGATCCCGATCCGGATAAACTGAGAGACCTGGGAACCTTCGTGAAGCAATTTGGCTACGAAGTGAGTTATACCAATTCGCGCGCCATCAGCAACAGCTTAAATAAAATGCTGAACCAAGTTAAGGGTAAACCCGAAGACAATATGATTTCCAAGCTGGCCATTCGTTCTATGGCCAAAGCCATTTACAGTACCGATAATATTGGGCACTATGGCTTAAGCTTCGAATATTATACGCATTTCACCTCTCCTATTCGTCGTTATCCGGATGTGATGGTGCATCGCTTATTACAACACTATTTGGATGGAGGACAATCACCTTCTAAGGACCATTATGAAATGCTATGTGAGCACAGCTCTGATCGAGAAAGAGTAGCAACCGAAGCGGAACGCGAATCGGTGAAATACATGCAGGTTAAGTTTATGGAAGATAAGGTGGGCGAAACCTTTATGGGCACCATTTCCGGAGTAACTGAGTGGGGCATTTTTGTAGAATTGCGCGATAATCACTGCGAAGGAATGATCCGTATTCGTGACTTTAAAGATGATTATTATGTCTTTGATGAAGCTAATTTTTGCATCGTTGGCGATCGCTACGGAAAGGTCTTCCAATTGGGAGATAATATTGCCATTCAGGTGAAAAATGCTGACCTCGAGAAGAAACAATTGGACTTTGTGCCCGTATAAAAAACTGTACATTTAAAACCTCAACCGAGCAACTATTGGGAATGGATAGAAAAAGAATGGAAACCCTGGTTCTGATCGTTGGAACCTTGGTCGTAGCCGCCGCTTTAACCGTCTACTTTGTAATGGGAGACCATCCCAACAAAGCCTTATATGCCAATGTAATTATTGCTGTTGGCTTCCTCTTCTTTATTGCCTACAATACCATTACGACCTCTGGTTTACAGAAGGAAATTAAAGAGCTTCGTGAGCAATTGGAGGCTACTAAAAAGGAATTGGAAGACAAGCGTTCTGAAATTGCTCAGTTGCAACAAAACCTTAACGATAAGGACGAAGAATTGAATCAGAAAAACGGAGAAATTTCGAAGTTAGAATCTGATCTTCAAAGCTTGCAAAAGGAATTCGACGCCCTGAAATCAGAGCAAGAGGCTAGCGAATAAACCTAAAAAGCCAGCGGTGGAGATTCTCTACGCCTTTCCCCTTGGACTTAGCCTCAGTTTCGCGGCTGGTCCTATTTTCTTCGTAATTATTGAAACCAGTATAAGCAAGGGTAAAGCTGCTGCTTTAAGCTTGGATATTGGTGCCGTGCTGGCGGATATTTGTTTTATCCTGCTGGCTTATTTTGGTAGTAGACCCTTATTGGAAAACCTGAAATCCAACCTTTGGATTGGCATTGGCTCCGGGCTGGCTGTAATGGCCTTTGGAGCGTATTACCTCCGCAAATCTTCCAATCAAAGTCAATTTAATTCCACTTTGAAACTCGACACCAAAGGCTTACTCCTGGTCAAAGGTTTCTTGCTCAACTTCCTCAATATTGGCGTGCTGCTTTTTTGGCTGGCCACTACCGTTACCATTGGAAACTTAGTCGACAATGAACCCAGAAGAATGGTGCTGTTTTATGCAACCACAATTGGGGTTTACCTTTCAATAGACTTCCTTAAAATCTACTTTGCCAGCCGCTTTAAAGAAAAACTGGCTGGCAAAGGAATGCGTATTATCGAAAAAGGAATTTCCCTAATCCTGATTGGCTTTGGGCTGTTTATTGCCCTGCGCGCGATCTGGACTTAATTTTGCCCTTCTTCGCGAGGATAGGAATTATTGCTTCGATTAATATCGGCCATAAAGCCTTCTTCATCAATCACCACTTTTTCAATCTTATCCGCTTCGAATGGAATCAACCACTCGTATTCAGGATGAGTCCAAGGCCAGGCTTTTTGGGTATTGTAGCCTTCCTCCTTCAATTCGCCAAACTGCATCAAAGTGGGGATATAATAATTGAAAACACTTTCATCCTTTAGGTAAACGCGGATTCGCAAAGGCATGGACATTGTTCCCAATCGCTCCAAATAAATCTTGGTAGCTCCTTTACCTTCTTCGATACGGGCAATACCATAATCAATAGTCTTAGTGGTTTCTACCCATTGATGATAATACCAATCTAAATGCATTCCGCTTTCGCGCTCCATAATGCGAATCAAATCCCAAGGTTCGGGATGCTTAAAGCACCAGGTATTGAAGAAGCGCTTCATTCCGCGATCAAATGCTTCATCACCAATGATATAGCGCAATTGAGCTAAGAATACCTCCCCTCTGGAATAAGCATTAATGCTGTAGGTACGGTTGCGTTCAAAGCGATCGGCCATGGTGATCAAAGCTTCATTCTGCTCCGGCTTAGAAATCAAAAAGGCATGGGCAGCATAGGCATTGGCATGCGGATTAGCGACCGGGCGTGGACTGATGGCATTCAATACTTCGGATTCCGCGAATGATGTGAAGCCCTCATCCATCCAGGGAAAACGCAATTCATTACTTCCTAAAATTCCATAATACCAATTATGGGCTCCCTCATGTACCGTTACGCCCACCAATCCGCTAATCTTGCCAGTTCCTTTTAGCATGGTACACATGGGATATTCCATACCACCATCGCCACCTTGAATAGCCGAAAACTGTGGATAAGGATAGCGACCGTAGCGCTTATTCATTTCTCGGAAAAACTGCTGGGTGTACTTAGGTAAGCGTTCCCAGGTTTTATCATAATCTTCCAAATAGAAAAAGTGAAGGTCCAGAGTGCTATCCATAGGAACAGTGCTGTGGATATAGTCCGGATCAGCTGCCCAGGCAAAATCATGCACATTCTCCGCTTTAAAAGTCCAGGTCCGTACATCCGGCTTCCAAGGCTTTAAGTCTAAAAACTGAACTCCATCCTCAAGTTCACCCGCTGCCCAATAGGAATCGAAGTCTTGTAAACTTCCGGTGGCCGCTACTTTATAATCCGAGGGTAATTCAATTTGCACTTCGAATTTTCCGAAAGGAGCGTAAAACTCTCTTGCCACATAAGGATCGGCATGCCAGCCCATATTGTCATAAGCGGCAATTTTAGGATACCATTGGGTCATGGTATAATCAATACCCTCCTCATTATTACGGCCGCTTCGGCGGATTTGCACCGGTACCTGACCTTCGAATTCCAGATCGAAAATTGCGGTGTCGCCCGGTAATAAGGCTTCCGGTAAAAGGACCTTTAAAAGAGTTTCCTCAGTTTGGGTAAAGGCTTCTTTGCCATTCATTTTAAAGGTTTTCACCTTCTGAATTCCTATCTCATCGCGCTTTAATTTGGAGATGCGATCCTTTACCCTTCCATCGGGATCTGGCAAATTGCGAGAGCGCACATCCATCATACTGTTCGGCTGAAAAGCATTAAAGTATAAATGGAAGAAAACCTCATTTAAAGTATCCGGAGAATGATTGAAATATTTGAGCTGCTCCGTTCCGTTGAACTGATGGTTCTTGGTATTGAGCTTTATCTGAATGGAATAATCCACTTCTTGCTGCCAGTAGCCCTGTGGAACTTGAGCCATTACAGAAAGGGGAAGCAGAGCCAGAAGAGTCTTGAGGGTGTTTTTTCTCATAATTAAATTGAAAGGCAAAGGGGCCGGGGTTTTTATAAACTTAAATCGCTTAAGCGCAGGGCATGATCTAAACGCGCTCCTTTTTCAGTCATTTTAAGCAGGGCCATTTCATTAGCAGCATCATGCTCAAAGAAGAGCTTAATCCCTTCATCCACACATTTCTGAAGTACCGGAGCTTTTTCGGCCATGGTCTCCAGAGGTCGAACATCATAACCCATTACATAAGGCAGTGGAATATGCCCTACAGAAGGGATAAGATCGGCGGTATAAAGAATCTTTTCGGAGCCAGTTTCTATATAAGGAAGCATTTGCGCTTCAGTATGACCATTTACCACACAAACTTTAAAGGGAAGCTCGGTATCGTACCAACCATTTTCACGTGGTACATCTAAAAACTGCACCTGGCCATTGGCTTGTAGGGGTTCAAAGTTTTCCTTGAGGAAAGACGCTTTCTCGCGAGGATTAGGGTTTACTGCCCAATCCCAATGGTATTTATTAGACCAATATGTGGCATTCTTAAAGGTTGGAACCAACTTGTCTCCTTCATACATTACGGCACCTCCCACATGATCAAAATGCATATGGGTTAGGAAAACATCGGTAATATCATCACGGTGAAAACCGTGTTCTGCCAAGCCTTTATCGATATTGTGTTCACCTCCGCGGAAGTAAAAACCGAAAAACTTCTCACTTTGCTTATGACCCATTCCGGTGTCAACCAGAATTAAGCGCTTCCCATCTTCGATAAGCATTAAGCGCAAGGCCCAATTGCATAAATTATTTTCGTCGGCCGGATTAGTTCGTTGCCAAATGGATTTGGGTACCACGCCAAACATGGCACCGCCGTCTAACTTAAATGTTCCCAGATTTACCGAATATAATTTCATAGCTTAGTTTACGGATTCGCCCAAAAATAAGTCATAAAATAGAGCGGTTAAATTTTGCCATGCGATACCTGCCTTTCTTAATCAGTATTCTCCTTCTTTCTGCTTGTGATGAGCCCCTTCCTCCGGTGAAAACCCTTCAGAGTTTAGAGCTGCAAATGGATACCCTTTCCCTGCAAGCTAAAAATGATAGCGCCGAGGTATTTTTCAATTTTTACATCGAAGATCTTCAGGTTAAAGGAGAGGACAGCTTGCACCTAGCTATCAATCAAAAAATACAAAGGCATTTATTGGAGGGCAATCTCAGCTTTGCCGAAAACATTAATTCCTATCAAGGCTTATACGACAGTATTCGTACCGAATATTTACGACTTAGCGAAAGTGACTTTGCGCCGGTATCTGCCTGGGATTTAAGTCAGTCTGTGACCATCGCCCTGAATGAAGAAGGCCTTTTCTCCTATCATAGCAGTCATTCTGCCTATACCGGTGGAGCACATCCTAATACTTTTGGAGGCTCACAATTAATCCGATTAAGGGATGGAGCCGACTTAAATCTTGATAGCCTCATTAACCCGGCCTATACAAATGATTTACTGCGTTTGGCTGAATCCTTATTTCGAAAGGAATATCAATTAGCCGAAACCGGAAGTCTTAATGAGCATGGCTTTTGGTTTGAGGAGGATCAATTTCAACTACCGGAGGTTTTTACCTTCGATCGTGAAGGTTTACATTTTCATTACAATCCCTATGAAATTGGCCCTTACGCCATGGGACATCTGTTTGTAGATATTCCCTACATATATTTGTTAGACTTCCTTAAACCTGAATATCAATTAACTAACATTTCGGAAAAGAACCCGGAATCCTAAAAACTGAATTTACATGCGCTATTTAGTTCTCTGCCTCTTTATGGCTTATGGCTTACATGCCGATAAAATAGTTTTTCGTGATCTCTCTTTAAAAGAAGGTCTGGAAGTAGCTAAAGAAGAAGGTAAACCCGTATTTATCGACTGCTTTACCACCTGGTGTGGACCTTGTAAATGGATGAGCGCCAATATTTTCACTGATCCGGCAGTGGCCGAGTATTACAATGAAAATTATGTGTGCTTGAAAATTGACATGGAAAAAGGTGAAGGTGTAGATATTGCTAAGAAATATTCCATTCGCGCCTATCCTACCCTCCTTTATTTAGATGATAAAGGTGAGCGCTTACTCGTAACGGTTGGTGCCAACCGCGACCCTAAAAGCTATATCGAAGCAGGAGAGCAGGCCAAAGACCCCCAACGTAATTTGCCTTATTTACTTAAAAATGTGGAGGCGAATTTTAAGGATGCCGACTTTATGTTCAATTATTTCAAAACGGCCTCTGCCGCTAATATGGTAGCCCCTGGAATGGTTGACAAATACTTTGAGCAATTTGAGGTTGAAGAGTGGTTGAAGTCAAAAAACTGGGAAATCATTCAGTATACCGCCAATGATGTAGAGTCTAAAACCTTTAAGACCTTATTGCGAAATGCCGATATGGTAGTTAAGAAAAAGGGGAAAGTGGCTCAGGAATTTATGGAGCAAACTGTTTTCTATGCCTTGGCTAATGGCCTTTATCGTGCTCGTAGCGAAGAGGCTAAGGCTACTTACAATGCTCAAAAAGATGAACTATTAAACATTGACTTCCCGGGTTCTAAAAAGGTGGCTTTCCAAATCAACCTTATGGAGCAAAAGCAAAATGAAGATTATAAGGCTTATGGCATGGTGGCCCTAAAAGGGACTAAGGAACATTGCTGGGATGATGCCCGCCAATTAAATGATATTGCCTGGACCGTTTACGAAAAAGTGGAAGATCCCGCGGTATTAAAAGAGGCGGTGATGTGGGCTAAGCGCGCCGTGGAATTAGCTCCCAGTCATTATATCTATGACACTTACGCGCACCTTTTGGCTGTAAACGGTCAAAAGGAACAAGCGATTAAAATTGAAGAAGAAGCCATTGACCTGGCTAAGAAAGAAGGTGCTAAAACCGAAGATTACGAAGGCTATATCAAAGAATTGAGAGCCTCTTAAGCATCAAATAAAAGAGTAAAAAAAGCCGGAGTAAGTAACTCCGGCTTTTTTGTTTGTGCTTGATTACCGTTTACCGATAATCTTTTCGATAAACGGTCGATTATCTTCGATTAACAGCAACACCACTTGTAACATGATCATTATCAGTAAACTAAAGAAAACCGTTTGTCGTCGATTATCGGTAAATTGGCTATCAGAAATGTAGATTATGCCCTTTCGTCTGTTTATTATCGCACTTAGCGGACTGTTTATCGCTTCAAATCCTGGCGATAACAAAACCATAATCCCTATCTCGGAACTAAGGGAAATCTGCGCTCAAGACTTATCGGAACTCCTAATTCCCGAAAATGAATTCTTGGGTTTTATTGGTGAGGACAAACAGAGGATCTATATGGTTTTTGATTCCCTGCATAAGGTGGAAGGTTTTGATAACCAGTATCAGGTTTTTGGCCATAGTACTGTATTCGATAATCGCTGTGACTTCAACGGAATCTTAGTTATTGAAAACTATAAAGCTCTAAGCTCCGACGAAAAAAGTACTGAATACCCCAAGCGGTTTCAATTAAGTGGAACTTATAAGCTTGCAGAAAATCCTCATCAAAGGCATGTGGGTTTATTTGAGGGTCAGTTCCAAAGTCATTTTATCCAGTATAAGGATGCCCAGGTAAAAAGAGGCCTAATTGACCCCTTTCGAGCAGATCGCAATCATCAGTATCAGGGTACTTGGCGCGAGTATAGTTCTGAAAAATCCAAAGTCTGTAATTGGGGAGAATTGCGCATTCCGAACAGCGGCGATCTAGATTTAGGCTTGCATGGCTTTTCAGCTAATCCCAAGTATCAGAATAAAGGTTGGTGAACTAATTTGTAATTTCGGGAAAACCTGATCCTCGTTTATGCTTAAAAGATTTCGGCATTCGCTGAAACTCACCGCGGACCGCTTCTATATGGGACTATTCTTGTCTCTGGGTCTGGCGATTAGCTTTTACCATTTCATTGTTCTTCTTTTTGAAATAATGAAAGTCCTAGGTGTAGATCGCTACGGACAGATGTGGAGTCCGGGAGACCATGAAAATTATTTCCATCGTTGGATCATCGCCCTTTGGTCCCTTCTCTTAGGTTTCGATCTTCTACTGCGCTATTGGTTTCAAAAACCTGAAAAAACTCGCTTCGGCAAAACTTTTAGACGTCATCGAATATTAAATGACCACAGTCTGTTGATATGGGAGTTCAGTTTCCTATTTCTACATATTGGCTTTATCCTTAGTTATTGGTTTTTAGTTGCTTTTCGAGATCTCGGCAATGGTTTTGAAATCCTTTTTAATAATCGATGGGTTCTGCCATTCGCTTTAGTTATTATCTATTTCAGGTACTGGTCCAATTTGTTATTGCACTTTCGGAGAAAAGGCTTTATCGCATTGTTGCTCAGCACGGTCATCATTGCTGGTTTAAGCTTCAGCTTAGCTCTATGGGAAATACGAGATTTTGATAAAACGGCCCAAACACTTTCGAAGCAAGGACCCTATTCCCTTTATGATATTCAAATTCCAAAAAGCAGTTTTTATCTAAAGTCCGAATCTGTCTTAAGCATGAATGAGGTCTTTCTATTTGAAAACCCTAAACCCAGGTTTTATACTTACTGGCAAGGAGAACATGAATTACATGAATTCTACAGCATTTACACCTATCACCATTGGCGGAGCTCAGAAACCCGCCTTGTGGTGGATCGTGATTTGAGCATGAGAACCTTAATTGCTTTTCACCAAAAAGTTATGGTTGATATAAATACTTGTCCGTTTTTCTATGCGGTTCAAGCCTCGGATGAATTGGGTAGCTTTCAGCCCTCGGTGCATTGTAATTTTCCAATATGGATATGGAACTATAATCATTTTGATTTCGATGGCATAGAGAGCCCTTTTCGCAAAGTGATTCGCATTGAGCCTTTAGATTCGAATCACATACTATTGAATGGTGAACCCGTTGACTTAAACCTTCTCCCCATGCTTTTAATGGATGTTATTCAGGAAAGAACAAGCTTTGGTTTTCATTTTAAAAACTGGGATCAACAGCATTTCCAAGACTATTTTAAGGTATTAATAGAGATCCGTTCGAGCCTGGAATTGTTGAGTATAAAGTCTCCCAAGCATCAGAAATACCAATTATGGCTATGGTTTTAAGCCTTTGAATCTCAATATTTTGAAGCCTTCTATTTTAGTGTTATCCCTTGCCCTAGACGATCCTTTTTCGTACCTTAATGGTCCCTCAAATCAGCTAGCGCCATGAAAACTAAAAGCCTCCAAATAATTGCTCTGGGCTTGATTATTCTTAGCCTCAGCAGCTGTGCCCCTTCCGGTTTTGAAGAAGAGCCCGCCGGCTTTTTCTACGGCCTTTGGCATGGCTTCATCATCTTTTTCTCCACCCTGGGTAAAATCTTTGATCGAGACATTGGGATTCATGCCCTAAATAATACCGGTTGGCCTTATTGGTTAGGTTTTCTCATTGGCTTAAGCTCTGCTATTGGCGGTGGGTCCAGAGCCGCTTCTCACAAAAAACGTAAAGCAAGACGCGCCGAAAATTAAAAATCTGCAATCATGAAACCGAAAGCCCAATTCCCCTTATTCCGTTTAAATCTTCACCCGCGTAATTGCCTGGAATTAAACCTTTCGGCCGAGAACCCGGATTTAAAGTATATCGATTCCCAAGAAAAACTGGGTAAATACATTCAGCAACGTATTCGCCAGGAACATAGGCTTTATGCCATTGGTGGATATGGCGAAAACCGCAAGATCTACAGTCAATTCAAGCATTTCGATTCGGATGGAGGTAAACGCAGCATCCACCTGGGGGTTGATCTTTGGACTCCGGCCAAAACGCCGGTTTACTGTCCACGCGATGCCAAAGTGCATTCCTTCCAGTTCAATGATCATCCCGGAGATTATGGCGCTACCTTAATCCTGGAACACGAACAAAAAGGCAAAACCTTTTACAGCCTCTACGGACATATTTGTTTAGCCGATTTGGACCGACATGAAATTGGTCAGGAAATAAAGGCCGGTGAAATAATATGTCATCTTGGGGCCGAAAATGAAAATGGTGGCTGGCCTCCCCATCTGCATTTTCAATTGATCCTGGATTTACAAGGGGCCAAGGGAGATTATCCCGGAGTAGTAGAAGCCCATCAGGCGAAAGCCTACCTTGAAAACTGCCCCGACGGGCGCTCCTTCTTTTACTTAGAAGGCTCATAATCCCAAGCCCTGCCGAAAGACAGGCTTTTCTCGTAACTTCCGCAGCCAATTGCCTTGTATGGAAGTTAGTATCGGTATTGACATTGGTGGTACCAATAGTCCTTATGGAATTGTAACCGAAAAGGGGGAGGTTCTCGCCAAGGGTTCTGTGAAAACCCGCGATTATAATAATCCGGAAGAGTTTGCCCGAGCCTTATCTCAAAGCATTAAAGAAAGTCTCTCCGAATTAGGAGAAGAGCTGCAAATACTGGGCATAGGCATTGGTGCTCCTAATGGTAATCATTACCAAGGTACCATTGAATTTGCGCCCAATCTACCCTGGAAAGGAGTCGTTAACCTCATCGCGCTTTTTCAACAGCATTTTACTTTGCCTATCTATGTTACCAACGATGCCAATGCAGCCACCATTGGGGAGTATGTTTTTGGTAAAGCCAAAGGATTGAAAGACTTTATGGTGGTTACCCTGGGTACCGGTGTTGGAAGTGGCTTTGTGAGTAATGGCGAACTCATTTATGGTCATGATAGCTTTGCCGGAGAATTAGGGCATACCATTATTGTACACGATGGTAGAGATTGCGCCTGTGGCCGTAAAGGCTGCCTGGAGACTTATGCTTCGGTAACCGGATTATTGCGCACCGCCCAAATCATGTTGGCTAAGTCTTCGCAACATTCTATACTCCGCAATACTTCCATGGATCAACTTAGTGGCAAGGATATTGGCGATGCAGCAGCCCAAGGCGATAAGTTGGCTTTGGATATCCTGGATTATACTGCCAAACGATTGGCTTTTAGTCTGTCCAATGCAGTTGCTATTACCAGTCCGGAAGCAATTTTCCTATTTGGAGGAATGGCGCGCGCCGGCGACCTCCTGCTGGGACCTACCAAAAAATACTTTGAAGAATACCTTCTGCACTTGTACAAAAACAAAGTGCGAATCGAAATATCTGCTTTAACCGAACAAAATGCCGCAGTACTAGGTGCCTCTGCCCTGGTATGGAATGAAAAAAAGGCCCAACATGCGCAGTAAATCTATCCTTTTCGCTCCCTTAATTCTTGCCCTTGCTTGTTCTGGTCCGGAGCCAGAGACTATTAATTCCAAAAACTGGGCCGAATTAGTAAACCCTTTTATTGGGACCGGCGGACACGGCCACACCTATCCAGGTGTATCGGCACCCTTTGGTTTTATGCAGTTAAGTCCGGATACGCGTTTAAGTGGCTGGGATGGTTGTGGTGGTTACCATTACAGCGATTCGGTGATTTATGGCTTTTCGCATACCCACCTCAGCGGCACCGGAATTTCCGATTACGGGGATGTGTTAATCATGCCCTTTACCGGCGAAGGCCATTTTAACAATGGTTCTGAAAGCAGTCCGGATTCTGGCTATGCTTCCCGCTTTAATCATAGCAAGGAATCGGCCCATGCGGGATATTATCAAGTTGAGCTTCTAGACTACAATATTCAGGTAGAACTAACTGCCAGTCAAAGAACGGGAATGCATCATTATCAATACCCAAAAAGCGCAAGCCAAGGCTTGGTAGTCGATTTGCAACATCGGGATCAACTGCTTGATGCTCATTTAGAAATTATAGATCCTAGCCATATTCGCGGTTATCGTGTTTCCAAGGCTTGGGCTCAGGAACAACATCTCTATTTTTATCTGGAACTCTCCCAAGCCATTAAGGAGAGTCGTTATAATGAAGATAGCACCAAGCTCCTGCTTTACTTTGATAATCCAGAGGAACTCTATTTGAAAATTGGCAGTTCCGCGGTTTCAATGGAAGGCGCAGAAAGAAACCTGAAGAAAGAAATTCCTGCATGGGATTTTAAGGCACTTCGTCAAAACTGTGAGGCGGCCTGGAACAAAGAATTGTCTAAAATCCAGGCCCAGTTCGAAAGCCCAGAAGACGAAAAGATCTTTTATACCGCCCTTTATCATTCTTATTTAAACCCCAATATCTTTCAAGATGTAGATGGGCAGTATCGAGGCACCGACCTTGAAGTACATCAAGACAGCAGTTTTACCAATTATTCGGTGTTCTCACTCTGGGATACTTATCGGGCCACCCACCCCCTCTTTACCTTAACGCAGCAAAAACGTAGCCTCGATTTTATTAAGACCTTCTTACATCAATACCAAAACGGTGGTGAGCTACCCATGTGGGAATTAGCGGGAAATTATACCGGCTGTATGATTGGTTACCATGCTATTCCGGTAATCGTTGATGCCTATGCAAAGGGTATTCGCGACTTTGATACGGAGCTGGCCCTTAAAGCCATGATTGAAGAAGCTGAAAAGGATGAATTAGGCAAAGCTTATTACATCGCTCAAGGCTACATGGCTTCTAATGATGAGCATGAATCCGTATCCAAAAATCTGGAATATGCCTACAATGATTGGTGCATTGCCCAATTTGCCAAGGAACTGGGTAAGGATAGTATTTACCGTGTTTTTATTGAAAGAGCTCAGAATTATCAGAACATCTTCGACCCTGAAACGGGCTTTATGCGAGCCAAGCGCAAGCAGATGTTTATGGAGCCCTTCGATCCGGCAGAAGTGAATTTCAACTTTACGGAAGCGAACTCCTGGCAGTACAGCTTTTATGTACCGCAAGACCTAAGTGGCTTAATCGCTTTACAAGGTGGTGCCGATGGTTTTAATGCCAAGCTAGAGGCCTTGTTTAATGCCCCTCAAGAAACCTCGGGCCGAGAGCAGGCCGATATAACCGGCCTTATTGGTCAGTATGCCCATGGCAATGAGCCTAGCCACCACATGGCCTACCTTTATAATTATACCGGAGCTTCTGCCAAAACGCAGGCTATGGTGCGCAGGATTATGAAGGAGATGTACCACAATAGTCCGGATGGCTTAATTGGTAATGAAGACTGCGGACAAATGTCGTCTTGGTACGTTCTCTCTGCCTTGGGATTTTATCCGGTAACGCCTGGTAGCCCCGATTATATCATAGGATCGCCACTGGTTAAAAACGCGAGTTTACAACTGGAAAACGGCCAGAGCTTCAAAATCCAAGTTGAAAACCAAGGGCCGAATAATGTCTATATCCAGGAAATTCGTCTGAATGGAAATCCGTATACCCAGGCATGGATCAATCAAAAGACAATTCTTGATGGTGGTGAATTGACATTTGTGATGGGCCCAAAACCTGGTCCTGCTTTAGAAGCACCGGTTTCCGAAATCAAGGATGAGCTAATTAGTCCTGTACCTTTTATTAAGCAAGAAAGTGCTGAGTTTAGAGATAGCCTGGTACTAAGCCTGCATTGTGCAGATCCGGATGCTAAAATCTATTATTCCTTGCGCGGAAATCAGGTGGACACAAATTCCTCCCTCTATGAAAAGCCCATTGTTTTAAAAGACAACTCCATGTTGTATGCCATGGCAAAGGTCCCGGGTAAAAAGGCCAGTAAGCCGGCTGGAACGGTCTTCGTAAAATTGAAAACCAATCGGAAAATAGAATTCAGCACTCCTACTGATCCTCAATATCCTGGCAGTGGATCTAATACTTTGCTGGATGGTATGGATGGCGGCAGCGATTTCCGCACCGGAGGCTGGCAAGGTTGGCAAGGACAGGATGTGGAATTGATTATCGACCTCGGACCGGAGGGCGAGCATATTTCACGCCTTAGCGCCAATCTTTTGCAGGATACTAAATCCTGGATTTTCTTACCCAAGCAAGTGCGCTTTTACGCCGCTCAGTTTGATGATCAATTCGAATTCTTAGGAGCCGTGAAGCCGGAAACAGCGGATACAGCCAGCGGTACTCATATTGAAGATATTGAACTAAGCTTTAGTGGACGCCGAGCCCGAAAAGTGAAAATTGTAATTGAAAATTATGGCCCCTTGCCCGCCGGACATATTAGCGCTGGCAAGGAAAGCTGGTTATTTGTAGATGAGGTGAAAATTCAGAAATTTTAGATTTCACTCGGAAATATCTCAATGTATTTCAGCTCCGCAGTTTTCATTAAGTCTCTGGATTCCGGGAGCTCTTTCAATGGCAATTGATAAGTACCCGGGCCTTTAAAATCCCTTTGTATAAGTGGACTTATCATAGGACCCTCTTCGGGTTTAAAACGCAGTCGAATATCAAAATGCTGATCTTCTTCGATAGAGAAATAAATCACTCCGTCTTCCACATACCAGAAGGTCTGCCTAAAAGCATTTCGCAAGGCATCCAGACCCGGTTTTTCCCGACCATAATAATCGATCACACTCCAAGACGGTCCCGGCCAACAATCATTAAGTTGCCACATCAGTGAACCCATGCAAAAACCTCTTTGCATACGATGGGCCCGAGCTGCAGTTTGCAAGGCCTTAGACTGCACTGCCTGACTCTTCTCAATAAAGTCTTTGAAATCCTTTGGCTCCCCGTAATACTGCAGTACCTGCTTGCGAATCTCTCCATTGCCGATATAGCTCTTCTGGCGGTTTTGCATGGCCTGCGACTCCAAATACATGTTAGAATCCGCAATTACCCTACGTAGGCTTTTGTAATCGGGGAATGACTGGAAGCCATACTCCACCATAAAGCGCCCCACGTTAGCATTGAACTGATCGAAGCTTTCTCGGCCATGCCATACTCCCCAATAGTGCATACTGGCATGCTTAAAGTTTTCTGCGTTTCCCCAATTACTCAAAGGGCTGGTATGCACATAGGGTCGATCGTCCAATGCAGCCAAACTTTCTGGGATAAGCTGCTTAAAAAGGCTTTCATAGCCTCTGATCAATTGCAAAGAATCTTCTTTAGAATAGCCGAATTGCTTTTGCCAGCCCCAGTTTTTCCAGGCCACATCAATTTCATTATTTCCGCACCAAAGCACTATAGAAGGATGTTGGCGCAAGCGCTTCACATTGTCTTCTACCTCAGCCTTTACATTGCTTAAAAAGCCTGGTTGATCCGCAGGGTACATGGTTCCGGCAAACATAAAATCCTGCCATACCATGATTCCCAGACTATCGCATTGATCATAAAACAGATCTTTCTCATAAAAGCCACCACCCCAAACCCGCAGCATATTCATATTAGCCGATGCTGCTTGATTTAAAAGTCGTCGATAGCCCGCATCAGAAACCCTTGGCAAAAGCATATCCTGAGGCACATAATTAGCCCCTCTGGCAAAAATGGGCTTCCCGTTAATCTTGAAATAAAAAGAAGTGCCCAAACTATCCGGGGCATTTACCAATTCTACCTTTCGCAGGCCATAGTGAAAGGGAAACACATCAATGAGGCTATCCTCTCGAAATAGCCTTAGGGTGTCATAATACAGATGGGCCTCACCATAGCCACGCGGCCACCACAATTCAGCCTGATCAATCTTCTTGCGAAAAGCTAAAAAACTTTGAGAATCCATAGGATCTCTCTCCGCCTCTATTCTTTGCCCTTGAAACTCTAGCCATAGATTCCCAGTTCCGTTTTCGATAGCATAGTCAAATTGCACAAAAGCAGCTGAATCCCTCTGGGCTAATAAAGTCGCCCGAACCTCCTGTATTCGAGTGTCCTTTGATTGCAAATAGACCTTGCGATAGATCCCACAGGTAACAATGCGCGGGGCCCAGTCCCAACCAAAATGATAGGCTGCCTTTCGGCTGAATGGACTCACTTTTAAATCGCCGGTCTCCGAGCCTGCTGGCAATGCCCGTGGATAGCTTTCCACCGTCTTTTTATGATATTGATAAGGCGAAATAAAGTCGACCCTCAAGCTATGTTCACCGGGTCTAAGTTCGCTTAAATCAAAAACCCAGCGTCGAAACATATTATCACATTCCCCCAGCAGAGAATCATCTAGGTAAACCCGGGCATAGGTGTCTAGGCCTTCAAAAACCAAATTCTGTGGAGCCCCCTCTTTTAGGTTAAAGTGAGATTGGTACTGCCAATTTTCCTTTTCAATCCACTGATAGCGAAGCTCGTTGTTCTCGTAGTAAATGTTTTCAATCCGCTGCTCCCGCATCAAATCCTGATGCACCGTGCCTGGCACCTGAGCGGGAAGCCATTCACTTTCCCCCATTCGGCGGAATTGCCAGCCATCACTTAAAGGCATTTCTTGCGCATAAGTGACCATGCTGATTAGGTAAAAGATAATGTAAGTGCTATGCCTCATTGAGTAAATGTAATGGATCACAGGATTAATCAACAGAACTATTTTCCACTTAAACCACTATAGTCTGTAAACCAATAAGCTTACATTTTAAATTATTTGTAATCCTATTGGTTTACATTTTTATATTTTAGTAAACTAATTAGTTTACCAAACATCAAGAATATAGTCATGAGAAGCGCTAAAAAACTTCAACTTGAACAATTAGAGAAAAAGCTCAAACCCTTTGCTAAGGCGCAAGAAGGACAAATTCCAGAAGCGGGTTGGATTAAAGCAATCCGAAGTGGTTTAAACATGACTATGGCTCAACTGGGTGTTAAACTCAATATTACTCGACAAGGAGTAAAAAAATTGGAAGATAACGAGGCCAATGGTAGTATTAGTCTAAATTCTCTTCGGCAAACAGCTGAGGCTTTAGAGTTTAAGCTTGTATACGCTTTAGTGCCTAAAGATGGCTCTATCCAAAACTTAATAAATCAAAAAGCGGAAGAATTGGCTCGCAAAATTGTTTTGCGAACCCACCAGAGTATGAAGCTCGAAAACCAAGCTATTGCCGAGAAAAAAATCAAACTTGCTATCAGTGAACTTTCCGAAGAATTAAAACGCGATTTAAACAAATCTTTATGGGATTAAACCTCAGTTATTCACCCGGACAAACCCCCATAAATGAAGAAGAAAAAGATGGATTAAGGATCAACACCATTGTGACTCAAGCCGAATTGGATGAGTTTGAGCAATTGAATATTGAAAAGGCGATTGCCTGGACTATTCAACAGAAATTCACAGTCGAAAAAATTTTAAGTGCAATTTTCATCAAAAACCTCCATAAAAGAATGTTCGGAGATGTTTGGAAATGGGCTGGTAGTTTTCGCAATTCAGAGAAAAATCTAGGCGTTACCTGGACACAAATAAACATCGAACTGCATAAGCTGCTCGACGATACTAAATTCTGGATTACAGAAAAGTCCTACCCTCCTGAAGAAATTGCCATACGGTTTAAACATAGGTTGGTTAGTATTCATTGCTTCCCCAACGGAAATGGTAGACATTCCCGACTAATGGCGGACCTTGTCTTGGAAGCACTAACTAATCAAAATGCTTTTAACTGGAGTCAGAACCAAATGAGCCAAGCAAACAATACTCGTAAAAAATACATTGCCGCCTTGAAAACTGCTGATCAGGGTAGCATAAACGACCTTCTTCAATTTGCTAAAGAATAGCTTTGAACTCTACTTAAAAGCCAAAATCCCCTTTACCTTCTCCTCATCCGAAATTAAGCGAGCACCCATTCCCAGTGGCACATCTGCCTCAAAAGCACCCACGGTAAAATGCACGGCATCCAAAGTAGAGGCTTTAAATGCTGGCATCGCGGAAGCCATTAGCCCACTGCCCGCCATAATCTCAATACGATCTTGAGCGGCTTCTTTCAAGCGAACCAAAAGATCTAAACCCTCAATTGCCTTGGCTTGCTGACCGGAACTTAGCAGGCGCACAAAGCCCCATTCAATAATGGATTCCAAAGCCGCAAAGGGATCCGGGGTAAAATCAAAAGCGCGGTGGCAAACACTTTCTAAGCCTTGTTCTTTAGCCACAGCTATTAAGCCTTGATTGGCTTCGGCATTTAAGCTTCCATCCGGATTGGAAACCCCAAAAACCACCCCTTGAATTCCAGTTTGAGCTAATTCCACAATTTCCATTTTCATCAGCTCCAGCTCCTTAGCACTGTAAACAAATCCTCCCGCTACCGGGCGAATCATGGCAAAGACTTTTTGTTGAGATTCCTGCACTACCTGCCGGCAAAGGGCCGTACCCGGACTAAGTCCTCCTTCATGTAATGCCGAACAAAGCTCTACCCGATCGGCACCGTATTTATCCGCCAAAAGCGCACCTTCCAAAGATTCTATACAAGCTTCAAATTCCATTATTGCACGATAATTTCATCCATAAATAACCAGGCCTCTGCTCCTGCCGCTTCATGCCAGTCCGGCACTCGACCTTGCGACTCAACCACCAACTTTATAAAGCGAGTCTGGGTTTTGCTTTTTACTTCCAAATGCTCAATATGCTGCCCTCTTTGCTTGGCTTGAATTTGGGCTTGGCTTTCGCCGATAAGTCTCCAGCTCTTTCCATCTTGAGAGGCATAAACTTTATAGCTCCGTGGCACAAATATCCAGGCATTGTTGTAGTGGTAAAAATTAGAGCTTACCGAATTAATCTCTTTCAATTCACCTAAATCCAGCCACAGCTCAATATCCTGCCCCGAAAAGCCCTGCCATTGGCCATCCCTAAAGTTTAGGGAGCCCAAGCGGCCATTCACCAAAGCCGCTGCTCCCCCTCCGGTATACCATTGCGAATATTCGGATTGATACTGCGGTTTTCGCGCTAAGGCCTTATGGAATTCAAATTCCTGCTCTATGGTATCTCCATAGGGCTGTTCATTTTTTAAGGCCTGTACTTTTAAGGTTCCGGATTCCTTTAAAACAAAGCCCCAGGGTCCCTTCTTTTCATTCCAATAAACCTCTTGATCAATAGCCTCAAAATTGGTCTTAGAGCCAATAAATACCTCAGCGCTATCGAAATTCACATCGGCATAGATTTCGGCGGGAATCATCTCCGGGCCATAAGCTACCCCTAAGGATTCCAGCATAGGGTAATGCTTTTGCATCCTTTGAAAGAAGTCCCTAAAATCTCTTTTCTGCGGATAGGTCCATAATACCTCTGCTAGGGCCTGCATGCGCGGATTCACTTTAGAGTCTAAATTGGCCTCATTGGGTACATGCTCCGTCCACATATTGCATTCACCACCAATAATAAATTTCTGCTCCTGTTCACTTAATTCAGCCGGAATGGGATCAAAACTGTAGACCTTCTTCAAATCAATTTGATGCAAGCCATAGTCGAGATAACAATGACTAGTGGGCGACATAATGGCCTGATGCTGAGAGCGCGCGGCAGCAATTCCCCCTTCCATTCCACGCCAACTTTGGACTGTGGCATTAGGAGAAAGCCCTCCTTCTAGTATCTCATCCCAACCAATCAGTTTGCGTCCCTTGCTGTTTAAATAGCTTTCGATACGCTTTATAAAGTAACTCTGCAGTTCGTGTTCATTAGCGAGGCCTTCATCCGCCATACGCTTTTGGCATTTGGCACAATGCTCCCAGCGAAATTTAGGCGCTTCATCGCCCCCAATGTGGATGTACTCGGATGGGAAAATCTCCATCAATTCTTCCAAAATGCTTTCTAGAAACAAAAAGCTAGAGTCGTTTCCAGCACAGTAAATCTCTTTGAATACCCCCCAATCATTAGCTACTTCAATATTCGCATCTGCCCCCAGGCAAGAGAATTGAGGGTAGGCTGATAAAGCAGCCTGCGAATGCCCGGGTAATTCCAATTCAGGGATAATGGTGATATGACGTGCTTCGGCAAAAGCCACCAATTCCCTTAAATCTTGCTTGCTGAAATAGCCCCCATATCTAGAGCCATCTTCTTCCCTCCGATAAGCGGCCTCTTGATGTAATTTGGGAAAGGCCTCACTTTCAAAGCGCCAGCCCTGATCTTCGGTAAGATGTAAATGCAAGACATTCATTTTGTACAGGGCTAGCAGATCGATGTACTTCTTTACTACATCCTTATCAAAATAATGCCGACATACATCCAATAAAAGACCTCGGTGTTTAAAGCGAGGAGCGTCGGCAATGTATAAAGTGGGTAAAGCCCATGCTTCTCTTTTGTCGGCATCATGAAAAGCATCGACCATTAACTGTCGCAGGCTTTGGATAGCCCGCATGAGTCCGGCCTTTGTTTTGCCTTTCAATACAATTTTAGCGGCTTCAATTTCAAGCGTATAGGCCTCTTCAGGACCTTCCATTTCGTCGGAAATCACTAATTGTACCTCCCCTTTGGAAGCATGAATTTCAGGTTCAAAAGTGCTATGCTGCTTGATTAGGTCCTGTAAATACTGCGCCTCTGCCAAACAATTGGAATCAGCTTGAATGCGGGTTTTTGCTTTCCAAATAAAGGCGGCCCCAGATCGGCTTTCGAAATGCTGAACCTTTGGAATTAAGTATTGATCTGCATCCGCACGATATTCCGGAACGGCGTCTTCATCCGAACAAGCGGCAAAGGCAATTGCTAGAATAAGTAAAAAGGCCTTTTTCATAGGGCCTGAAATTACGTGATTTAGAACAAGAGTTTACCGCTTGGTTTATCCATGAACATTAGCTAATGCCGTGGTTAACATAGAACATATTATAACCAAACAGGAAATAATAGTAATCCAAGACTAATACAACAAGGCCAACTCCTAAAATGATAGGTTTCTTACTTATAAACTCTCTAAGTAAAAAAAGGCTTCCCACAACCAGTACAATCACCATTAAAATCGTGTTTAATAGGAAATAACTAGTGTTTAAGTTTTTAATATCTGCACAATATTGTCCATAAAGTTGCCCCGCTGAAAACAGAAAATAAGTAGTAAAAAGCAAAAAGAATAGGTTATACGAAAATGATCCCGTTTGTTTCCTTAACATCACCAATGGAATTAGTAAAAGCAAGGAGATTAAAGGAGCACTCGAATAGTATAATATTGGTAGTGAGTTAAAAAAGTGGCTATTAAAGATTATAAAATCCTGAGTAAACCAATAAATAAACTCAACTACTAATAATATAGCGAGTAATTTGATTAATTCGACAAAGCTAGATTTCAATATAACTAATTGTTTAGTAGTTTGTAAATTCTTGAAACACTTTGACCTTCATACTTTTTAAATCATCAATAAGATCGTTTATTAATGATTGATAAGTATTGTTTGTGCTATTTATTGAAGATAGTTGCAAAATTTTAATAAAGGAATGATAATCCGCAGAAGTCCTCGAGATACGAGTTTGTAAATTACTCCCTTGTCAGGATTGCAGGCCTCCTTCTACAGGAGTTTCTGAATTATTTAGGAAAAATACTTAGTTATCAATCACCCGTTTCTCGATATAATATGAATTGAAAAGGGTGAGAGCTCCCATGTACTTCAAGTGAAATGGTATAAAATCGCCCACCTTATATCCGCGTTCATTATCGTGAATATCAATCACCAACATATCACTGCTGGCGCCAACAAACTCGATATTCTGATCTTTAAATGGAATGAGGTACTCACTGGAGATATCCAGGGTGCCCACGTCTAAAATGGCGCGGTGGGTAGTTTTGCCATATAGACTTTCGTCGATCTCAAAGGTTTCTCCCTGTGGATTCGCTTCCAGCTCTCCGATGGGAAGCATAGGTTTTTCATTAATCTCAATGATCTGAGTATAAAGGGTAATCACATCTTGCTCCATCCCTTCCATGGGGCCATGGTTTACGATATCGGTCCCGAAATACAAGGTCTCTCCAACCCTAAAGTGATTAATTCCGGCTGGTAGTTGATGAGTTTGCAAGAGAGGAATTACCACAGAGGTACCTCCAGTTACCCAGGGAATATCGCGACCAAATTTAGCTTCGATCAGCTGCTTATAAAGCGATAATTGAATGAGCTTATCGGTGCTGGGCATTACCCCATGCAGGCAGTTAAGGTTAGATCCTATTCCCGTTACCTTAATGTTGGGTAATTCGAATACGGATTCATAAAAATCCATTAATTCCTCCCCCATGATACCTTCACGCAAGTCACCCAACTCAATCATAATGATGACCTTGTGCATCTTCCCTTGCTTTCCGGCTTCCTCGCTGATGGCCTTAATGGTGTCAAACTCGGAGTTGAAACTAGCATCGGCATATTCCACTAATTCAGGAATACTCTCAATAGCGGGAGGTTTGATGTATACGGTTTGCACATCGGCAGGTGCCAATTCTTTAACCACTTTAAGATTGGAAATTCGGGCATCGCAGATTTCTTTGATCCCCAAATCCACCACTTCTTTTACCAATACTTCTTCCCCACAAAGAAGCTTGGTAACAATCGCCCATTCGATATTATGCTGATCAAACAGGGCTTTCAAGACCTTATAATTGTGCTTGAGCTTGGTTCGATTAAAAGTGAGATAGGCCATTTTATATTGTTTTAACTCTGCGCTTAATATCTAAAGGTAAGCGCGTTAGAAGTTCATAATTCATTTGATCGCTATACTCACTAAAGGAGCTTACGCTAATTTCTTGGTCACCCTGCCTACCGATGAGTACTACCTCATCACCAATTTCAACATGGTCGAGATGACTCACATCAAGCATCATCACATTCATGTTAACAACGCCCACAACGCCCACTCGCATGCCGCGTACCAAGGCCCGACCTGAATTGCTTAAACTGCGACTAAAACCATGTGAATAGCCCACGGGAACAGAAGCAACGGTCATTTCTTGGGTAGCTAAATAAGAGGTGCCATAACCGATGTATTCACCCTTATGGACCTTTTTCACATTCATTACTCGGCTTTTCCAGTTGATCACCCTTTGCAGAGGATCTACCGGGTTTTCTTCTAAACCCGCAATGCTGATATAGGTTTCCATATTGGGCCAAAAACCATATTGTAAAATCCCGATCCGCACTAAATCGAAATGGGTTTTCGGGAAACGAAGAAAGGCTGCGCTACAGGCCGCGTGGGACCATTTCGGCTTTAAATTGGCATTTTTAAAAAGGGCTCGACCCTTCCTGAAATTCTTTATCTGCTGCCTAACGCGCAAATGATTGGCAATACTTTCCGCGCCGGCAAAATGAGTGCAGAGTCCTTGTAAATCAAGGTAGGCTGCATTTTCAATTAGGAAGCGACTAATCTGGGGCCAATTCTCCATTTCGAATCCAGAACGGTTCATGCCGGTTTCCAGTTCTATGTGCACTTTGGCCTTCTTCTTGAGTTTTTTAGCCAGTAGCACCGACTGCTCCAATCGCTTGCTATCAAATACAAAATAGCCAATATTCTTTTGTATTACCCACTCCAATTGCTCTTGAGCAACCATGCCCATGATTATGATATCAACAGGCTCTGACAGAGCTTTTAATACCTGCTCCGCTTCATGCACATCAAATACCGAAAAATGATCGGCTCCCAATTTATGGGCTAAGGGTACAAAAGGATCAATTCCGTGGCCATAGGCATTTCCTTTTACCACATGAGATAAGCGCGCGCCTGGCGCCAGTCTTTCACGGATATATTGGAAATTATTGGCTAGAGCAGATTCGCTTAATTCGATATGGCTGGTATTATCCATCAAGGTGTAAGGCTATTAATTGCAGAAATAATTTGGCTCCCTCTTCGATCAAGGAATCCGGAAAATCGTATTCGGGATGATGTAAAACCTTGCAGTCCTCCCCTGCTCCCAGTCCAAACATTAAACCGGCTTTATTTTTTAGAAAAAGACCAAAATCTTCACCCCAGGAAAAGGGCTGTTCTAATTGCTGATTGGGGTGTTGAAGTTTATCGAGGGCCTCACGCAAATACTGTAAAGCCTCCGGATGATTTTGAATGGGCCAAAATTCTTCGAAGCTTGAGACCTCCAGCTCTATTGCTTGTTTTGCCGCTTCCGCTTGAGCTGATTCTTTAAGGAGCTCAATTTGCTGGTCTAAATATTCGCCTCGCCAGGCCCTTGCGGTGAAGTGCAATTCGCCCTGTGCCGGACTAATACCATAGTTTTTAGCTCCCAAGCGACTATAAACCGGCGTACATAAAAAGAAGTCCTGATCTTCTGGATTCTGATTTTCCAGTTGAGCGGCCTCTTTAATTAATTGAGCAATGGCCGAAGCCGGGTTTTTACCTTCCCAGGGATGGGCTGCATGCGTTTCCAGGCCCTTCCACTTAAAGGCTAAACTGCGTACTCCAGCGCTAAAATTTTCGCTACGCCAGAGCACTTCAGCCAATGGATAACCTGGAATATTATGCAGAGCATAGGCATAGTGGTAATCATATTTGGCGAAAGCCGGATCAGCTAAAACCTTGGCCGCCCCTTGTCCATTTTCTTCCGAAGCCTGAAACAAAAGGCTGAGCTTCCCTTTTTGAGGTGGTGAACTCGCTATTTGCTGAGCTACAGCATAGAGGATCGCGGTATGACCATCGTGTCCACATTTATGCGATACTCCCGGTTTTTGAGAACGGTAATCTAAATCATTGGGTTCGTCAATAGGTAAAGCATCAAAATCCGCCCGAATTAATAGATGTGTCCCTTCTTTTCCGCTATTGTAGTGGGCTATAAGACTTGTGCCCCCTACTGCTTCAAGATTAAAAATCTGCAATTCGCTAAGTAATTCCTGAAGCAGTTTTTGACTTTGGAATTCCTGGCCGGAAAGCTCAGGGTTTTGATGTAAATGATGACGAAGCGCCCGGGCCTCCATTATTTTTGGTATCGCATTTCCAGATACTTATTGGTGAAACCCAACTTTTCATAAAGCTTACGTGCCGGATTATCGGGCTCTACATGCAGGGCCACATTTCCTTCCGCATGTTCCAGGGCCATTTGCATCAATGTTTTGCCCACACCCTGACCACGAGTTTGGGCATCCACTGCGATATAAACCAAGATATTCTCTGGGATATAGCCGCTCATACCTGTATTATTAACAATAGTAGCGCCCATAATCTTTTGATCATCCGTATAGGCGATCGCAACGAAACCTCCTTTGGCGGGATTAAAAACATAGTCTAAACAAGCCTGAATTTGATCGATGGGATCGCCATACTGCTCCAGGTGTTTGAATAAAAATTCGGATATCTTCTGATTGTTAAAGTCGGCATGAGGACCGGCTTTACCTTCGATAAGTAGGTAATTCATTGCTTTTGTATTTAGCGATACTGAAATAGGTGATTAAGGCCGCGGTAATCCCAAATAGGTTGGGGTTTAAATCTAAGGGGATATGGAAGGAATTGTTCACTATTAATACTTCCAAACTGAGGGTGGTACTCCCTCCAATTAAAATGGACCACCAAGCGGCTACTGACGATTTCTGTCTAAAGAATAAGGCTGCTAAGAGCGGAACAAATAAGCCACTTACCATAAAGCTGTAAGACATCAGCATCAGGTCGAGCACATTATTCATTTGAGTGGCTAGGAGTAAGGATAAAGCTCCAATAGCAAAAGTTACATACTGTGAATAGCGCAGGAGTTTATGCTCTGATAAATTGGTGTAACGGCCTATAATATCGGTTAATACATTGCCAGAGGCTGCCATTAAACAAGAGTCGGCAGTAGACATGATAGCAGAAAAATAAGCTGACATCATTAAACCCATCAGGCCCACCGGAAGAATGCTGCGTAATAATAAGGGCAAGCCCATCTCGGCATCAATGCTGGCCAGATCGGTATATCCCAATTCATCAAACATTCCTTGTTGCAAGGCCACCCGAGCAAAGAGACCTAACAATACCCCCATAAAAGCCATAATGGGCCACTCAAAAATTCCGGCCAGGAACCAGGCTTTTCGAGCGGTTTTTTCATCACGACTGGCATAAATTCTTTGATAGAGAGTCATACCAATAAACCAAATAGGAATAATGGTTAGAGCCCAATTAAAGAGATCGACCCAAGGCAAGTTGAATAGATTAAAAAAGGAGGGATCCAAAGTGGCCTTGATGGCATCATAACCGCCCACTGCGAAATAAGACATGGGAATACCGATAAAAATGAGGCCGGCCATGAGAATAATCCATTGTACGGTGTCGGTATAAATCACCGCTTTTAAACCCCCAAATACGGTGTAAATCACGGCGGTTAATCCCATGATCCAAACCGCAGATTGCAGGCTTAAATCAGGGAAAGTGGCCGTAGCTAGTTTCGCACCGGCCAAGATTTGCGCGCCGGTAAAACCGATATAACCGATTGCACTTACTAGGGCCGCTAAAAATGCTACCCGGGAATTAAAAAGGTGAAAAAAGATTTCGGGAAAGGTGAATAATTTGTGTCTGCGTAGCAGACCGAAAATTTTTGGAATCAGGAAATAGGCTGAAAGCCAGGCGCCAACTAATCCGGTAAAAAGCATCCAGCTGCCGGCTAATCCGATGGCGAAACCCAATCCGCCCAGGCCTATACTGAAACCGCCGCCTACATCGGTAGCTACTACGCTCAATCCGATATGGCCGCTACTCATTCCGCGACCGCCTACATAATAATCATCAATATCTTTGTTGCGACGCATGAAGTAAAAACCTACAGCGAGCATCGCAACTAAATAAAAAACGAATATGGAGAGATCTATGGGATTCGGCAAAACCTTTGCAAAGGTGCAAAAATTAAGAGGAATGGTTTTTTTAGCCGGAATCATCCTGCTCTCCTTGGCCTCCTGTAAAAGTGGGGCTCCGGTTCAAAATACCGCTTATGTGGAACCCTATCTTAGGGATAGCATTCCCTACAGCTTGGCTAATCATGAGGAAGTTTCGGAGCGATTACTCATCTTTCTACCCCCAGCTTTAGACACCGTTCAATTTGAAAAAACGGAACTCTATCAAGACATTTTTAATGCAGGATATGATATCCTCTGCATCTATCAACCTCCGGCAACTGGCGCTTTCTTCTACAGCCGAAAAGCCATGGAATTTAAAGGCCAACAAATTCAAAATGCTCAAAATTTA
Organism: Croceimicrobium hydrocarbonivorans; assembly: GCF_014524565.1. Lineage (NCBI taxonomy): Bacteria > Pseudomonadati > Bacteroidota > Flavobacteriia > Flavobacteriales > Owenweeksiaceae > Croceimicrobium > Croceimicrobium hydrocarbonivorans. The sequence goes on from NZ_CP060139.1 coordinate 1,838,283, forward strand.
ATTAGCCATCTCCGAAAGGAAAAGAAAATTGCGGGAGCAGAACACAGTATTCTTATGGGCATCGAGCAAGGAGGCTATATGATTCCCTCTTTAATGGCCAATAATCATATTGATACCGCCATTTATATTACGGCCAGTCCCTTTAGTATGTATATGTCTTTGCAAAGAATTGCCGAAGGTCGCATGGAATGGAATAAAGCGCGGCAAAATTTTGTGAAGGATAAATTTGGGATCGACTCCCTGCGGGTTTTTAAACAAAAAGTTGAGGATGTAGAAAACCTGAGCTCTGAACTCTATAGTTTAGGTTCCTATACCAATATGTACTGGCTAAGCTATCATGCCAATTATATGATGGAAGAATACCGCTTAAGCCCCGGTCATCATTATTGGATCTTCTACGATGATTATCCTTTGTATAAATCCAGCGACTTTGACTATCTGAAGCTATTGGATAAAACCAAAGCCAATTCCAGTGCGGCCTATAAAGTATTAAGCGGTTACCAATCTTTTAGTGAAGAAAACTGGGAACAATTAGAAGAGGTAATTCTCCCTTATTTTAAGGAGCAATCTTAGCTACGCGACGCTCATGACGACCGCCTTCAAAGCTGGCATTTAAGAAAGCATCAGTAATGGCTAAACCTTCTTCCATAGAAACGAAACGGGCGGGTAGGGCCAGGATATTCGCATTGTTATGTTGACGAGCCAAGGATGCCAATTCTTCGTTCCAGGCCAGGGCAGAACGGATACCGGCGTACTTATTAACAGTCATATTAATACCATTACCACTGCCGCAAATCACAATACCCAAATCTGCATCTCCATTAAGGACTTCCTTTGCTACCGGATGACCAAAGTCTGGATAGTCCACAGAATCAGTAGAATCGGTTCCAAAATTGTGCAGCTCGTGTCCGGCAGACTCCAATTTGTTAATAATAGCGGCTTTCAATTCTACTGCGGCGTGATCTCCTCCGATGGCAATTTTCATGAGTGGGTAATTTTTAATAAGTCTGTAAAGTTTTCGTTTACAAAGCTTTACTATTAACAACTAAGAAATAATAATCAGGGTGGATTGTTTATTTCTTCTTAAAAATAGTGCTTGACTTTTTCAATTCCAGCTTTGTATAGGCAAATATCCGATTTTAAGGTCTCAGCTTATTCTTTTTTACCACAACAATTTTCACCAGCTGAGTCGAGTTTATTAACCGCGCAGCGGCCAAAATTTTTTTAAATCTGCTCCGTGAATTAGGCTTATCAACAATTGTGAATAGCGATAGCTTTAAGCTGGTAAATGAAGCATTTATGCTGTAAGTTAGCCTTGATTTGTTGTGAATAAGATTTGATAGCTCAAGAAAGCAAGGCTTCCTTCTGAAATTTATACCGTCTATTCACAGCACATTATTATCATCATAAGATTTAGATTTTAAAAAAGACTATATATATGTTATTAAGAACCTTGGCTTTAATCCTGATAGCGGTGATTCCCCTATCTTCGTTTTCGCAAACAGCCGGGGATAGTCTCAAGCCCACCCGCTACTACTACGAGAATGGGCAAGTAAGCAGTGAGGGGAGCTTACGCAATGGTAAACCCGATGCCTATTGGAAGAGCTATTATCGAAATGGGGTTCTTAAAGCTGAAGGCAATCGCCAAAATTTTGAACTGGATGGACCTTGGATCTTTTACGATCGAGAGGGGATAAGAACCTCGGAAATCAATTATAAATCTGGTAAAAAGAACGGTCCCAGTAAGCTCTACAAGGAAGGCAAACTTCTGAAAATAGATCAGTTTAAAGACGATGTTCAGGAAGGTATCACCCGGTTTTTCTATCCAGATAGTTCACTACAAAAGGAAGTGCCTTATGTGGAAGGGAAAATGGAGGGTATGGGATATGAATATGCCCAGGATGGTAGAGTAATCACTTTATTAACATTTAAGAATGGAGCCCTCATCCGCAAGCAGAATATCAATCGTTTTGATCAGCAAGAGCAAAAGCAAGGCATGTGGATGGAGTTTCATGCGAATAAGGGCATTGCCGTAGAAGGGCCTTATCTCAATGATCTGAAAAATGGCTATTGGAAATATTATAAATCCAATGGCAATTTGATTCGGGTTGAAAAGTGGATTAATGGCGAGCTGCAGGAAGGAGCAACTGAAGTGGCTAAGCTGGAGATTAAGCGAGAGATTGATCCAAAAACCGGAGCGGTAATTTTTAGAGGAGCCTATCAGAATGGAAAAGCAACCGGGGTGCATCGCGAATACAATTCGGAGGGTGAGATTATCGCTGCCCGGGTTTATGATCAGGGTAATAAACTATTTGAAGGATTAATCGATGAACAAGGTCGAAAGCAAGGCCCTTGGAAAAGCTTTTATGAAGATGGTAGCCTCAAGGCAGAAGGTTCGTATAAAGATGATTTGAAGGTAGGTTCCTGGCGTTATTTCTTTAGAGATGGTAAGCTGGAACAACAAGGAAATTACGTGGCGGGCAAAGCCAATGGATTATGGGAATGGTATTTCCAAAATGGTCAACTTTTACGTGAAGAAGAATATGCCTTTGGTTTTGAAGATGGAATGTCTACCGAATACAATGATACCGGAGCAGTTATAGCCCAGGGATCCTATGTAGATGGTATGAAAGAAGGACAATGGGTACTAACCATCAATGATCACAAGGAAGTGGGACCTTATTTTGAAGGTCTTCGCAATGGATTGTGGAAGCATTATTACCTGAATAAAGATCAATTAAGTTTTGAAGGAAGCTTCGAAAATGGATTAGAATCCGGAACCCATACCTATTATTATCCCAATGGACAGATACAACGAAGAGGAGATTATGCGGGAGGTGTTCGACAAGGTATTTGGGAGTTCTTTACAGAGAATGGAGACCGAATTGTAACCATCGAGTACCAGGATGGAGTAGAAGTGCGCTACAATGGCGAGAAAATCGATTATGGTCGACGCTATGAGCGTGCAGTCGCAGAAGAAAAAGCCCGTAAAAGTCTTTCGGAAGAAGCAGAATAAGTTTCTTTGAAGCTCTAAAATTTAGCATGACAGAATTTCCACGAAAGGCTGGTGAATGGACCGAATTAAGCCGTGAGATCGTTTATGATAATCCTTGGATTGAAGTACAGCACAGTGCTATATTAAATCCTAATGGAGGAGAAGGAATTTACGGTAAAGTTCATTTTAAAAACCTGGCCATCGGAGTTTTAGCCTTAACCGAAGAAGAAGAAATTTTTTTGGTAGGACAGGAGCGCTTTCCTTTTGATGGTGAATATAGCTGGGAAATTATTGAAGGAGGGGGGCCTCTGGAGATCGATCCATTGGAAAGTGCCAAAAGGGAATTAAAGGAAGAAACTGGATTAGAAGCCGCTCATTGGGAGTTTATGCAAGAAATGCATTTAAGTAATTCGGTTTCGGATGAACGTTCCCTTTGTTTTATAGCCAAAGATTTAGTTCAAAAAGAAGCAGAACCCGAAGACAGCGAAAAGCTGAAAATAAAAAAGCTCCCTTTTCAGGAAGCTCTTCAAATGGTTCTGGAAGGTAAAATCAAAGACAGCATTTCGGTTGCTGCTATCCTGCATTATGCCCTTCTAAAAAAGTCGAATTAGGCTTTTTCTACACTAAAATTAACGCGAGTGGTTTCCCAGCTTAGGCTGATGACACCTTTATCGGAAATTTCAATACTGAATTTTTCTGCCGGGCTTTTACTTTGCTTGGCAGGAACTTTAAAGCTGATCACATCTTTTTCTGAGTCGTAATTATAGGCACCCCATTGATTCCAAACCGAATTGATAATAATGGTCCATTCTTTTTTACCAGGGATGGTGAAGAGAGCATATTTCCCTGCTTTTACTACTTCACCATTTATGCTTACATCTTCGGTAAATTCAATCACGGTGGCTTCATTAGCGCCGGTACGCCAAACTTTATCAAAGGGAACTAAATCGCCAAAAATGGTTCTTCCCTTCATGGAAGGTTGGCCATATTGGATCTTAATTTCCAGATTTCCAATCTCCTGACTGGTATTGATTAAGGGACTAGCTCTTTTTTCTTGAGCTTGTAAACCACTGAATATAAAAAGAGTGAGTATGCTTAAAAGGAATTTTTTCATAACTTATACTTTTATACAGGCTAAGCTAGTAGAAAAATACGGTGGTTCTGTAAATTTTCATAATATTGAAAAATTAGGGCAGGGGAATAATTAAGGAATGATCTCAAAACTTGCGAAAGTATTTGGACTGGGGGATAAGGAGCAATTCCGTGCCGTCAAGGTGAGGAATGATGCCTGCACTTATAATTTCACCGCAGTCAATATGCGCTTCAACAAGGTCAAAGGCTTTTTCAAGGAAGCCAAGCTGGAAGTTGATTTTAATATTCACGCATTAGATCAGAGTTTTTTAAATCTTCGCTGGCCTGTAGATGGTATTCGCACCGGAATTCCGGAACGCGATAAGCAGTTGATAGAAGCCGTCCATTTTTTTAATGGACTGGAATATCCCGAAATTGTATTTAAAAGTAGGGAGATTAGTAAGGAATCTAAAAATCAACTGATTGTAACGGGGGACTTGTTTATAAAGGAGCATCGGAAAACTGTAGCGCTTTATGTGGGTTATAGTCAGGATAAATATGGCTATCAACTTTTCGTTGACTACAGTTTAGATCGCTTTGAATTTGGAATCGGTGAAAGCGGAAGCTTTGCCATAGGCCGTCAAATTGAACTAGAGTTTGATATATGCCTCCAATTCGAAAGTGCCTAGCCTCCAATATTTTATACTAAGGTATTTTTTTTAATCCGTAGCTTTGCGGAATATTTTTTTGGGAGTGAAGTCGTGTTGGGGAAATACAATTAAGGTCATTTTGCTTTGCATTCTGCCTTTTAGCATGATATCTATGGATGCACATCAAGTGCGGAAATGGGATCTGGACAGTCTGTATTATCTCGCTTTTGATCAAATTGGCAATAGTCTACAGGAAGGAAAAATTGAGGTCGATAAATATTATCGAGCCTCCCTTTTATTGAATGACAGTAGCAATTTGGCCTATGCCTTGGATTTGAAGGGCTTGGATGCTTATATGCGCGATAAGGTAGATTCGGCCAAAATGTTTGCCGATCAATCCATCAAGCTTTTCCGTATTCTTAAAGATTCTATCGGTCTTAGTACCGCTATCTATAATTTAAGTAATTACCACGAGTATTTAGGTGAATACACCACTGCATTGCGCTATCTGCATTTAGCTCGTGAAATTGATATTAAACTGGGTAATAAAAAGGATAATGACCCTTTTTACTACAACCGCCTAAGTGATATTGTATACAACCAAGGTCAGCTGGATCTTGCCCTGCGCTATTTACACAAAGCCTGGCGTGCACAGCATGAAAGTGGTTATTCGGCTTATTATTTAAGTCCGGCTTTACATCTAAATTATGCTTGGCTATATAACGATTTAGGAATAACTGAATTGGCGGAGTATTATGCTAAAAAGGCCTATAGTTATACAACAAATGATTCTCTGTTAACCACACGTTCTGGTGCTTTAGAAGTATTGAGTCTTTCAGCTGAGCGCAGAGGAGATATGGATTTAGCTCTGGCTTATGCACAAAAGGCTTTGGAGCTGAATAAAGTTTATGGGGATCCTTATTTCATTACCTACAGCCACTTATTCCTAATGTCGCATTATACCTTGGTAAATGAGCTTGACAAGGCACAGTATTATGCGGATTTGGTTCTCAAAAATATGGAGCCTTTTGAGCGCAGCCCAACTTTTGTGGTAGACATGAATGATGAGCTTTATAAATTCTTTAAAAAGAAAGGGGATAATGCCCAGGCTCTAAAACATTTGGAACGCAGCTCTGAAGCGCGTAGAATTATCAATGAGGTGGATGGTATTGCTGCCATGAAGCAATTTGATGAGGAAATGGAAAACCGCTATCGGGAATTGATGAAAACCAAATCTCGTTTGCAGGAGGAGGAAATTAATTTACAGAATACCCTCTTGGTTTTCGCTCTTATATTATTGATCGGAGTGATGGGATTCTTGGTATTGCTTTATCGAAGCAATAAGCAGATGAATGCAGCCAATGAGCAATTGGTTCTTCAAAATAATCAGATCGAAAGTCAGAAGCAAGAGATTCAAAATCAGGCGGAAGACCTAGAAGATCGCAATGAAGAGCTCGAGAAATTAAACAGTAGTAAGGATCGATTATTCTCCGTTTTAGCGCATGATCTAAGACAGCCCTTTAATCAGATAATTGGCGTAATAGATTTACTGGAAGGTGAGCAATTAGAAGCTGCTGATCGTAAGAGTATCCTAAGCAGTTTAAAGTCTTCTGTTCAATCAACTTCCGATTTAGTTACCAATGTACTTACTTGGAGCAAAGCTCAATTTGCAGGAGTTACTTTGAAACCCGAACATTTGGCTTTAGCCAATACCGTAAAAAGAGCCCTGCTTCACTTTAGTATTGCCTTGGATAAAAAGAAGATCAAGGTGGTTTTTGATATTCCGGATCAGCTTTCTATCGTTTTTGATAAGGATCATTTTGATAGCGTATTGCGAAACTTGTTTAGCAATGCCTATAAATTTTCTCCGGCTAATTCAACCATTCATATATCGGCCAAGGCCAATACCCAGAAGAAGAGAGTATACCTCTATATCCGCGATGAAGGTATCGGTATGGATCAGTACCAAAAGGAGCGATTGGTATCCGGAGATCAGGCGGTAGATTCTATTAATGGCACTTTTAATGAATCAGGAACTGGCATTGGCATGGTGATCGTGCGCGACTTCCTCCGCGAAAATCAATCTTATTTTGATATTGAATCCACTATCAATGAGGGAACAACTTTCATTATCAATATGCCGATGGGTCCTGATGTGAATTTACGCTCAGCCAGTAATATTAAAGCGGTTCAGGATTTTCTATAGGCTAACTGAAAAGTCCTTCTAATACATCTCCTACTAGATAAGCCAATCCTGCTGCTGCAGCTCCCAGGAAAAAGGTTTCCAGCATACTGCGAATTATTTTGGTTTGGGTAACCATGGCTTTTAAATAACCAATCAACATAAAGACTAATCCGGTTAAAACCGAAGAGTAAAAGAATAGGGGACTATCAGCCGACATGAGTTTTAGATAGTCCAAAACATAAACCAAGAGGGGTATAAATCCAAAGAGCAAAAAGCTTAAAAAGGTAACCCCACCCATGGCCCAGGGTGATTTGGTTTCTTCCGACATTTCTAATTCTTCCTTCATCATTACGTCTACCCAGCGATCTTTATCGGCAGTGATGGTATCCACAATTTGCTCTAAGATTTCGCCTTCAAAACCTTTGGCGCGGTAGATATCTCGGATTTCTTCTTTCTCCTTTTCAGGAAGATGTTCTACTTCCCAGTATTCAATATTCTCGTGCTTCTTATAATTTTCCTTTTCACTTTTGGTGGATAGGTAACTTCCTACCGACATAGCAAAACCGTCGGCAATAAGGTTAGCGAAGCCTAAAATGATCACTACGGCACTGTCGAGGGTGGCCCCGGCAGCTCCAGCTACAACCGCAAAGGTGGTTACACTGCCATCAATTCCGCCATAAACGAATTCACCCAGATATTCCTGAAACCGATTAATCAATGGATATTTGCTACCGTGAATACGATCTTCGTGACCTTTAGGGCTCATGATGTAGAATTATAAACTCAAAGATATTCAGGATTTTGCGGAATCGCCGGGAACTGGGCTTTCTCTTGATAAGCCTGATCTTAATTAGTATTAATCCAGTTAAACTCAATGGACAGAGCCATTATGTGGATGGCTTGTATTGGCTGCGGATTCAAACCCAGTTTACTTTCAACCCAAAATGGTCGGGATCTCTGGAATTGGAAGAGCGTCGATTCTTAGCTCCTGATCGAGCGCATCAAAGAGTATTTCCCGATGTGCGATTGTTCTATCATTTTGCCCCATCCTGGAAAACCGGAATCGGATATACCAATTTCAGTATTAGTGGCCCAGGTACCGCTGATATTCCGGTAAATCAAGTTTTACATGAACAACGTTATGCGCTCTTTTTAGCTCGGAAATTTAAATGGGAGAAGAGTTCTCTAGGAACTCAATGGAAAAGTGAATTACGCAATTTTGATCGCGATCCCTTAGACGGGGAGCTCAACTTTTTAGACTATGTTGTTCGTTTGCGCTTTTTAGCGAAATACAGCTATGCTTTGGATGAGTTTTGGAAGGTATCTGCCGGCGATGAATTGCATATCAATATAGCTGGAAATACCGATTATCAATTCTTTGATCAGAATCGGATTTTTGGCGGTTTAAGCTATAAGCATAATGACTTTAGCTATGGCTTGGATTATATATTCTGGTATCAAAAAAACCGCAGGGGCAGCGCATTTTTTCATCGCCACATCCTGCGGTTCACATTTCAATATCAGTTCGATTTTAGCGGACTATAAATCGAATTTGATGCCTTGAGCTAAAGGCACTTCTTTAGAATAGTTGATAGTGTTGGTTTGGCGACGCATATAAGCTTTCCAAGCATCGGATCCACTTTCACGACCACCACCGGTTTCTTTTTCGCCACCAAAGGCGCCACCAATTTCAGCACCGCTGGTACCAATGTTCACATTGGCGATTCCACAGTCGCTACCGGCCGCTGAGAGGAATAATTCGCTCTCTCGCATATCAGTAGTCATAATAGCTGAAGAAAGTCCCTGAGGCACGCCATTTTGAAGTGCAATAGCTTCGTCCAAATCTTTATACTTCATCACGTATAAAATGGGAGCAAAGGTTTCGTGTTGTACGATAGCATAGTGATTTTCCACCTCGGCAATACAAGGCTTCACATAACAACCACTGCTGTACTCATCACCTTGCAATACTTCACCTTCCACAATCATGGTTCCGCCTTGTTCTTTAATGGCGGCTAAAGCTTTTTCATATTGCTCTACGGCCAAGGTATCGATAAGGGGACCTACGTGATTATTCATGTCTAATGGATTGCCAATACGCAGCTGACCATAAGCCTTTTTAAGGGCAGCAATCACATTGTCGTACTGACTTTCATGGATGATTAATCGACGGGTACTGGTACAACGCTGACCGGCAGTACCTACGGCGCCAAATACGGCTCCTACCAAAGTAGATTCGATATCGGCTTTCTCGGAAATGATAATGGCATTATTACCACCTAATTCTAAGATAGTTTTACCTAAACGAGCGGCTACCGCTTGGCCAACAATCTTACCCATACGTATAGATCCAGTGGCAGAGATCAAAGGCATACGCTTGTCTTGAGTCATCCATTCGCCTACTTCTACACCACCGTTTACCAGGCAAGAAATACCTTCTGGAAGATTGTTTTCTTCCAATACTTCATTGAAGATGTTCTGGCAAGCGATCCCGCATAAAGGCACTTTTTCAGAAGGTTTCCAAACACATACATCACCACATACCCAGGCGATGGCAGCATTCCAGCACCAAACCGCAACCGGGAAATTGAAAGCGGAAATGATACCAACTGTACCCATGGGATGCCATTGCTCATACATACGGTGAGAAGGACGTTCGGAGTGCATGGTAAGACCGTATAATTGACGGGATAGACCTACGGCAAAATCGCAGATGTCGATCATCTCTTGTACTTCACCCCAACCTTCTTGCAGGGATTTACCCATTTCCAGTGATACCAAGCGACCTAATAGGTCTTTGTTTTCGCGCAGTTTGTTTCCATACTGACGTACAATTTCACCACGCTTAGGAGCGGGCATGGTACGCCAAACTTTAAAAGCTTCATCGCTCTTAGCCATAATCGCTTCGTACTCTTCGCGAGTGGTTTGAGTAACGCTGGCTAATTCTTGACCATTGATGGGCGTATGTGAAACAATTTTAGGACCGGCTCCAAAAAATTCTTTTCCGGTAGAACTGCCGGGGTTTTCTTTGGATATACCTAATCCTTCTAAAATGTTGTTAATTTCTGAGAGGTTCATGTCTTAGGATTTTAAGCAACGAAATTAGTTTTTCAGTTGGGAAATGGACTGGATATACTTGATTTTTGAAGAATGAAGCAAGTAGAAGTTCTGGATCTAAATCTGCTTTCCGAAAAGGAAGGAAATTGTACTTATGATTTTGAAAGTATCCATAGCCAGAAGGGTAGAATATTAGCATTTCGAAAGAAAGGCAGTATAAGCGGTAATCACTGGCATGAGGGAAAATCTACTACTAAAAACCCGGAGGAAATGCTCATTATTTCCGGTCGATTAAAGCTAGAATGGACGGATGAGCCAGAAGGTATTTATCAGCATTCTAAATTGATTGAAGCCCCGGCTTTAATTCGCATTAATCCCGGAATTAAACATCGGGTAGAAGCTCTGGAAGATTTATGCTTTTTGGAGTTTAATTCTTTAGCTGAACATGCGGCGGATACCCTATATCCCAATCACCAGGAAAAATAGAGGCGAAAGAGCCAAACAAAGCCGGCTAAACCGAGGATCATTAAAACAACGGAAAGCAAGAGAAGTCGCAGCTTATGGCGACTCTCTGCTTTGGATTTTTGTTTAAGTTTTGCTTGTAAAGCCTTACGATCCTCATCACTAAACTCTTGCGAATTGAGTTCGGTTTGTTTATGGTGATGATCAAATTTATCGAGCTTATCACCATAAATATTTTTCAGGTGTTTGAAGATCTTACGAGGTTTTCTGGCATAAGTTTCTTTCTTCATGCCAAATCCCATATAAGCCATTACCAGCTTATAGTTTGATCTTTAGGAGCTCGGACTTCGAAGCTAAATTTCAATTGGGATTCGGATTTAGGTTTTAAGTCCATTTCCCAGGTGATGATTCCGGTTTTAAGGTTGAGTTTACCTTGATTTTCAATCTCAGATTTTACCTTGATATCTTCATTCTGGCTTACCGGAATTTGATCAAATACCCGGATTTTCACATTCTGAGGCTTGGTATTGCGCAGGCTGATCTGGTATTCGTATTTCTGGATGCGATCGCTACCCAAGAAGGATTTGCTCTCTTCATTAAAAAGGCGATCACGAGTAATCACAATACCCGGATCCTTGCCTAATGAGAGCTGTAAACTATCGCTGGTCGCTTCAAACTGACTAAAGCTTTTACCAATAAATAAACCTTGATTGTAAATGCTCAATTCACCATCCAATAGCTGATGTTGTTCCCAGTCTTTAACAATGGCCATTAGATAAGCGGCCGGATCAAGGCTGGGGCTGCTTTGGTATTCGTATTCGGCTTTTAAAGCCATCTCACGAATAACGATGTTTTCCGTTTTTTGATTGGGAATGCTGTAACGACGCTCCGGGATAAATTCCAATCGGGTTTGCTGAGAATTGATGGCGAAAACGGTGTTACCCATTTGGCTATTATTGACATTGCCTTCAATTTTTACACCATCAATGAAGTATACTTCGTCATCATCGGCTCGAGCCCCTCTTAATTTAGTGGGACTAGCATGGTGCATAAACTGGATATACTGAGGATAGATCTGTGGCATAGTCACATTTTGATTAGGGCTGCCGGTAACCAATTTTAAGGCTACATTCTCCCAATCTTCGCCGCTGCCTTGATACACATTGGCCTTGTGAACCATACGTAAATCCTTATCTAAGCCATCAAAATAGAGATTGTAATTACTGCTCCAGGAAGCATTAGTGCGTACGGTATAGTGTATAGAGAAGCGCACGTTTTGCGCCCGGTTGCTGTTCAATTTCACAATGATTTCACCGCTCAATAATGACATCTCCTGACGGATTTTCTGCAATTCGCTTTGCAGTTCTTTTCGTTTGTCGTTCAGGTCTTGCAGTACGCGTTGCTTTTTAAGCTGACTGCGTTTATTGAGTAATTTTTGATCGCGTGCATAGCTGCTGATCTGCTGCAATTCGGCCAAACTAAAGCCTTCATTACCGCCTAGTTTGGTGTTATTGGTTAGAAACTCTAATTCCAATTGCAAAGCTTCAAGCTCGGCTTGGATATCCTCACTTTGCAGATTAATTTCCTTAATCTGTCTTTCGAGTTGCTGAAATTTAGCGGGCTTTTCACGCTGGTCGAAAGGGGTATTCCCAGTGCTAATACTGATAAACTCCAGGCTTTTATCGCTACCGATTTGCACACTGGAGGGTTCCAGATTTAGGGGTAGGCCTTCAAAAATCAAGGTCTGATCTCCCGCTTGGAGATTGGTACTTATTTCACGGCTATATCCTGCTCCTTGAGCATAGAGAGTTACGGCATCAAGCTTGGAGCTAAGGCGTTTTCCTTCATCGGCGAAAGCCTGAAATCCAAAAAGTAGAATGGGGAAGAGAAGTAATTTTTTCATCAGAGATGTTTTAGCTCCAACGAAATTACGCACTTCTTATTTCTATTGAGCGGAAACTGTTTTGGAAGATTTAGGACTACTGCTGCGATTCGCGAAATTCCACAAAACAATTACCAAGATCAGAATTGCTAATTGTCCGATGGCGGTTTCCCAAGTAGGATAGAAGCCAATGGCATCAATACGTAAATCGATAGGCAATACACTAATAGAAATACTTCCGGCTTCTTGAATAGCATTTAATCCTTTCCCAGTAAGGATTACTGCCAAGCCAGAGATAATGAGAGCAGAGTATTTAAATAGCTTGGAGATAGGCAGCTTTTTAGAGAAGCGCATGATTAGCACACTAATAATAGCCAAAAGAGCAAAGGCAAAAATGATTCCGCCACCAAAGGCTGCTTGTTGACTATCCCCTACTTCTAAACTCAAAGCCGAAAGAAAGAGAACGGATTCGAAGGCTTCACGAAATACTACCAGGAAGGAAAGGAAGGCCAAACCAATAAGGTTTTCGGTACGGGCTAAGTTTTGAATTTTCTCCTTCACATAGGCCTGCCACTTGCCCGCCTCGGATTTACTATGCATCCAAAAGCCGACGTAGAGTAAGACTCCAACTGCAAATAAGGCGATTAAACCTTCCATTAATTCGCGCTGAGCCCCACTGAAATTAAAGAGAGATCCTGCAGCTAACCACATGGCAAAACCTACCACAATGGCCGACATCCAACCGGCATGCACATAGGTTTTAGCCTTAGGAAGTTTAATAGCTCTTACAATACTTAAAATGGTGATTACTACTAGAAAGGCCTCTAATCCTTCACGCAGAATAATGGAAGATGAAAGTAAAAAGGCCAGCCAGGCGGTAAAGGTTTTATTGCGCAGCTTTTCTTTAGCTTGGTAAATCATCTGCACACTGGCTTCTACTTCGGCGCCCACAATTTCCGGACTTTGTCCACCTTCGATACTGCTACGAACTTTGGCTAATTGACCTTCTAATTTAGCGGAGAAGCTGGCATCATTGGCACGTAATTGTACTTCTACCGGTTCAACACCTTCGAGGTAGGCGGTTAATGCCAAGGTGCGGGCTTTAGAAATATCACCATTCTGATAAGCGGTTTTAGCCGCTTTTAAATATTGAACTGCTTGATCCAGATAATCACCTTGACTTTTCTCAGCGATTTCTTTGGGATAAAGGCGTAAGGCGGATATCAGGTTTTCAGCTGCTGCTCCAGGTTGTAAGCTTTCTTTTAATTCTTGATTACTGCGTGAGGCCAGTTTTTCCAGATTAACCTGAAAACCGATTTCGGTATGCTCATCTAAATCTACTTGAGAGGCGGTATGAGGTAAGCTCAAGACATAAAAGGCTAAATCCCACACTTCATCATCATTGAGCTCATCAAAAGCACGCATGGCCGTATTATCAACTCCTAAACGAATGGTATTATAAGCCTGAAAAGGAGATAGGCCATTGGCTTTTTCCGGACTGTGGAAATTGGTAGGTGAGGGCTCTAAACCGGCACCCAAAATACCATCCCCAAAACCATTTTCGCCATGGCAGCTTTTACAGTTGAGGGCATAGAGTTCGCGACCATTATCCAAATTGGGCCAACGCTTGGGTGCGATTTCCAATTTGTAGCTGGAGATGATTTTTTGTTTGATGGAATTGGATACGGAAGCAATTTTCTCTTGTGAGGCTTTTTGCTCGATAAGTTGATAAAGTACTTTAATATCGGATTTTACCGCCGCGGGTGCAGATTCGCCCAAAGTGCTGATGGTGGCAATAAATTCTTGCATTTCCGAATACTCGGCCGCATTAATTACCGAACCTTGATTTACCGCTGCAGAGTAGTCAACTGCGATATAGTCCAGTAAATGAACCATCATGCGGGCATTCTCATCATTCGCTTTTAAGCTTGAAAATGAGCTAAAAAGCATTCCTACAATCATTAAAAATCTAGCAACCCGAACCATCTATCTTATTTAGACCAATTAAAAATAGGCGACAAATTTAGAGACTGGGAATTAAATAGGAACTAACATTTATCACTTTTTGCTTACGCTGGATCGATCTCTTAGATAGAATCGATAAGGTAGGAGGGCATCTTCACCTGCATAATCGACGCCAATCCTTGGACAGGCATGGATTTCAGCAGCTTTAACATCTGGCATATCTAAGATTCGGAAGTCTAGACTAAGAATGCTTTTTCCATAATCTTTTCGACTTAAAGCCAGGCCTTTGCTAAGATTTCCGGGTCCACTAAGTAATTCTCCACCTTTCTTTTTGGGTCGGAGTTTTTGGATGAGGTCCTCACCTTCTATAATCGTCGCAGCTCTAATTAAAATCGCTTCGGGAACATCCATAGAATTGCAAGTGATATTACAGAGTTCATGTATTCCATAGCAGAGATACATATAGAGTTTTCCTCCTAGTTGAAACATGATCTCCGTGCGGGGAGTGCGCCGATTATTATAGGCATGGCAGGCCCTATCGTTTTGGGCCAGATAGGCTTCCACCTCGGTGATTTCGGCCTTAAGCCATTGACCTTCATGCTTGCGCTCAATAATTTTCCCTAATAATTTAGGAGCAAGATGAAGTGCGCTATGCTGCGAAAAGTAATTTTCTTCGAGATAAGTCATAGGCAAAAAAAATCCCGGCTTTAACCGGGATTTCTTGGAGGTTCCGAGCGGATTCGAACCGCTGTACAAGGTTTTGCAGACCTCTGCCTAGCCACTCGGCCACGGAACCCTGAAAGGACGGCAAATATAAAATTATTGCGGGAGATAATGCTTGCGCTTGCGCTTTAATTCAATGCTTACGCGCTTTACATCTCCATTAATAGGCGGATGTAATTTAGAGAGCTTAATTTTTGCCTTCTGAACCAAAGGCATTTCCTTAAAAATATCCCCTAAAATCTGATCTGCCACCGTCTCAATTAATTTATGACGAACAGCCATACGGTTGGCCACCACACGGTTAATCGTAACGTAGTCCATGGTATGAGAAAGTTCGTCGCTATCAATGGCGGCTTGTACTTCGCCCCATACTTCAACATCAACCGAATATTCGGTACCAATCTTTCCCTCTTCATCTAAACAGCCATGGTAGGCATATAGACGAATACCTTCTACGCTGATCTTATCCATTAAGGTAATTGCTCCAGTGCTTGGTTTAAGCGCGATAGGGTTTCTTCTTTACCGAGGATAGCGCAAATTTCGAACATAGATGGACCCATGCCCATACCCGTTACAGCTAAACGGAATCCAGGGCCTACTTTGCCAAAGCCTAATTCGTTTTCGCTTAAATAGGCTTTAAAAGCTTCTTCGATATTCTCGGTGTTGAAATCACTTATAGCTTCAAAACGCTTTTGTAATTCCGCAACATGAGTACGGGCTTCTTGATTCCATTTTTTCTTCAGCGTCTTGTCATCATATACTTGAGGCGCGCTAAAGAAGAACTGTGAATCTTCCCAAAGATCTTTTATGAAATAGGCTCTTTCCTTCATTAAAGCTGCAATGGCTTGCGCTTTTTCTAGGCTTACTTCAACGCCTTGTTCGGAGGCTTCTGCCTGAAGGAGTGTTCCTAATTCGGCATCCGATTTATGACGTAAATATTGTTGATTAAACCAACGGGTTTTATCGTGATCGTATCGGGCCCCAGCCTTATTCACTTTTTTAAGGCTGAAAGCGGCTACTAGCTCATCTAAGCTGAAAAGCTCCTGGGCAGTACCTGGGTTCCATCCTAAAAAGGCTAGCATATTAATAAAGGCATCGGGGAAATAACCGTTTTCACGGTATCCGGAAAATACCTCACCATTTTCTTGATTATGCCATTCTATTGGAAATACCGGGAATCCTAAACGATCGCCATCACGTTTATTGAGTTTACCGTTTCCATCAGGTTTCAACAGCAGGGGTAAATGCGCAAATTGAGGCATGGTAGCTTCCCATCCTAAATAGCGATAAAGTAGTACATGTAAAGGAGCGGAGGGTAACCACTCTTCACCACGAATCACATGGCTGATTTTCATTAAATGATCATCAACAATATTGGCCAGGTGATAGGTGGGCATACCATCGGATTTAAAGAGCACTTTATCATCCATATTGTTGGTATTTACACTTACCCAGCCGCGTACAATGTCTTCGAATTTTACTTCTTCATTGCGATTGAGTTTAATGCGCACCACATAAGGTTCACCGGCTTCTAATTTCTTCTCTACCTCATTTTGAGATAAGGTGAGAGAGTTCTTCATACTATTGCGGGTGATGTGGTTGTACTGCCAGTTTGGAGAACCGGCATCCTTAGCCATTTGACGAACGCGATCTAAATCTTCTGCGCTGTCGAAAGCATAATAGGCATGTCCATCGGCAACTAATTGCTCGGCATATTGACGGTACATGGCTTTGCGCTCACTTTGACGATAGGGACCGTAGTTTCCACCGAAACCCTGACCTTCATCTGGAGTGATGCCACACCATTTTAAGGACTCGATAATATATTCTTCGGCGCCGGGAACAAAACGAGTTTGGTCGGTATCCTCGATGCGTAAAATAAAATCACCACCTTGCTGTTTGGCAAAGAGGTAGTTATATAGTGCGGTACGTACCCCTCCCATATGTAGTGGACCTGTGGGGCTTGGTGCAAACCTTACGCGTACTTTAGCATTACTCATAACGAATCTTTAAAGGGCGGCAAAGATAGTGTTTCTGCCAGCTCTTTACCTTTGAAGTTCTGTTGGATTTATGGCGGGAATAGATACACTCAAAAAGAAGCTCGACGCTTACATTCGGAAGTACTATGCTCTAAAGCTGGTGCGTGGTTTAGTCTTTTGGACGGGCTTTAGCCTGATCACTTATTTACTGTGGTCGGGGGTAGAGTATTTCGGGCGATTTCCATCCGGAACTCGCGCGATTTTGTTTTGGTCTTATACCGCTTTATTTAGCCTTTGGTTAATGATCTATGTCTTGGTGCCGCTCTTGCGGATGCTACGAATTGCCAAAGGATTGAATTACGAATCAGCCGCTACGGAAATAGGAAAAGCTTTGCCTGGTTTGGATAACCGCATTTTGAATACTCTTACTTTAGAGAAGGCCGGTACCTCAGATTCTGGTTTATTAGTAGCGGCCATCGAGCAAAAGCTGCAAGATCTCGATCAATACGATTTTGGTCAATTTATTGCTTGGAGAAAGGTCTTGAAGGTGCTGCCTTTATTATGGGTTCCTTTGCTTTTAGTTGCGATTCTTTTTTATTCGGATGAGGGTCAAAAATTCCTGGATAGTGGACGAAGATTGGTCTACTATAATCAGGATTTTATTCCGCCGGCACCTTTCCGTTTTCTCTTACCCGATGATCAGTTGGAAGTCGCTTATGGTGAATCGGTATCTCTGGAGGTGAGTTTGGAGGGAAGTCAAATTCCATCTGAATTAAGTGCTGAAGTAAACGGTCTGGAGTATTTGCCTGTTAAAACCGGACCCAAAACCTGGACCTTGAAAGTTGAGAATGTACAGGAGAGCCTCAATATTCGTTTCAAGGCCTTGGATTATTACAGTGAGGATCGAAGTATTGGGGTGTATCAAAAACCCGCTATTGGTGCCTTACAATTAGAAGTAGTGCCACCGGCCTATACGGGTGTGCCGAAATCAAATTTGGCTCTATCGAGTTTGCATCGTGTTCCTGTGGGTTCACAATTAAGATTACAAATTAAGGATGCGGAGAACTTGGATCAGGCCTCTCTGTTTTTAAAGGATACTACGCTTCCTTTTCGGGATCAGGAATTAGAGTTGAGGGTTTTGAAGGATCTTGATTTTAGCTTGGAATTGCGAAATCAAAAGGTGCATAGTCAGGTTTTTCAGGGAAGTAGAATTCAAGTTATTCCGGATGCTTACCCTGATTTAAAGGTTTTAGCTATCGATAGCTTGAAATTGAATCAGTGGCGTTTGGACCTGGCCTTTAAGGATGATTATGGAATTAGTCGTTTACAGCGAGTATTAAGTCAGGGAGAGAATACTTGGACAAAGAATTTTTATCCTAAAGGATCGAATTTTAGAGATGAGCTCAATGTGGATTCTTTGGCAAAGGCAGGCACTGCTTTAACAGTGTATTATCGAGTATGGGATAATGATGGGGTTAATGGAGCAAAATCCAGTAGTTCGGAGCGGATACAATTGATCACCTTAAGTAAAGAACAGGAGGATCAAGCGAATATTCAGAAGCTTAAAAGTTTTAGTGCGAGCTCTCAAGAACGGAGGAAGGAGTTGCAAAGCATGGAAAAGAATTTAGACCGTCTGCAATTAAATATGCTCGATAAGAATTCTTTGGATTGGAAGGAAAAGGAGAACCTTAAGGAAGAGCTTCAGAAGCTAGCTAAGCAACAAGAAGAACGGATTAAAGAAAGGGAAGCTCTGAAAAAGGCTTTAGAAAAATTAGATAAGGAGAAATTACCTACTGAGGAATTGCAAAAACGATTGGAGGAAGCCAATAAGGAGGAGGATAAATTGAAGGCTTTGGAAGAAGAGATTCGAGCTCTAATGGAGAAGCTTGACATGAAGGATCTCAAGCAAAAGTTGGATCAACTTCAAGCAGAGAATAAAGAGCAATTACGCAAGGAAGAGCGCATGGATGACCTTCTGGAAGATTTGGCTTTTCAACGTGATTTATTGCAACAAGCCGATAAGCTGAATGAATTGTCTGAGAAGCTTAAGGAAGAGGCGCAAAAGGATGATTTAGATCAGAAAACAAATGAGGAAGCGCAAAAGGATTTACAAGAAGCGAAGGAAGAATTAGAAAGACTGGCTGAATCCAATAAGCAGTTGGATGATTTATTGAAGAGTGAGGAATTCAAAGAATCTGAGCAAAAAACGGAGGAAGGTTTACAGGAATCATCAGAGCAGAAGCAATCGGGTGATTCTAAAAAGGCCAATGAATCTGAACAGAAATCCTCGGAGGGAGCCAAGGAAATGAGTGAGTCTTTAATGGCCATGATGAGTCAAATGCAGAGCCAGGCTTTATCCATGAATATGCAAAGCTTGCGTCGCATTTTGGAGAATTTAAAACAGTTTAGCAAGGACGTAGAGCAAAATGGATTGGAGGTAACGGATCTGGGTAAAGACGATCCTCGTTATCGTTTTCTCTTAACCGAGCAAAGTAGATTGCTGGCTGGTTCTCAAGTAATTCAGGATAGTTTGGAAGTTTTGGCGGCCAAGGCCCCTCAGATTAAGGATGAGGTTTTTAAGGAATTGGCAAAAATGATGCGTTCCTTGGAATTGGCAAAAACGCATTTACAAAATCAAGAGAAACCACAGTCGGCTGTGCAGCATCAATATTCTATGATGGCTGCAAATGAATTAGCCCTCATGCTGGATGCCAGTTTGCAAAATATGATGAGTATGATGGCTTCCCGAAAGAAGGGAAATCAAAATTGCGAAAAGCCTGGTGGCGGTAAGCCGAAGCCAGGACAGATGTCGGAAAAGCTTTCTCAAATGGGTCAAAAAGTGGATAAGCTGCAAAAGGGTTCTAAGGATGGTAAAGGGAAACCTGGTCCTAGCTCGCAGGAGATTGGTGAAATCTTAAGTGAACAGGAAGCCTTACGGAGAATGATTGAAAATGCCGAGTCGGAAGAAAAAGGCGGAGGAGGCAATGGAGATCAAAAGTCTGAAATCTTAGAGGATTTAGATGAAATGGAAGACCTTCTTTTGGATAAGAATATTGATGCTTATAAGGAGCGTATGAAACGGGTAGAGACTCGTCTACTAGAAAATGAAAAGGCCATGGAGGAACGTAAGCAGAAGGAAGAACGAGAGGCTGAAGTTGGAGGTTCTCAATCCATGTTGGATGGTTCTGCAAATGATTCTTTAAACAAAGAAGGATCTAAGGATGCATATCAACGGTCTGTCCTTAATTTGGTGCCTTTTTATCAGAGCCTGATTTATGGCAAAAATTGATTTTACGGGTTTAGTCCCAGATTTCATTGAGACAAATGAGGTTGATTGGCAATCTTGGCTCACTCAGTGTGTTGAAGAAAGATCCTATCGTGTAGGCAGATTGGTATATCATTTTGTGGATGATTTACAAATTCAGGAGATTAATCAATCTATTCTTGATCATGATTATCCCACCGATATAATCACTCTTGACGAAAGTCGAACAGATCGTTTGCGCGTTGAACTTTGGATAGGGGTAGATTTTATTGAAAGGAGTGCAAAGGAGTATTCGGTAGCCCTGGAAGCGGAATTTGCCCGGGTTTTGGTGCACGGTCTCTTGCATTGTATGGGTTGGGACGATAAGAGTATTGAGGAACGTGATCAAATGAGGGCAGAAGAGGATAAATGTTTAATTTGGCGGCCCAAATAATTGGAATTCAGATTCTTTAAAACGTTTCACGTGAAACTGTTATGATCAATAAGAAGTACGATGTTATTGTAGTTGGAGGAGGCCATGCTGGTGCGGAAGCTGCGGCAGCTAGTGCTAATATGGGTGCGGAGACCTTATTGGTTACGATGAACCTACAGACTATTGGCCAGATGTCTTGTAATCCTGCTATGGGAGGCATTGCCAAGGGTCAGATTGTGAGAGAAATTGATGCTTTGGGTGGTTTATCAGGAATTATTAGTGATAAAACCGCTATTCAATTCCGAATGCTTAATCGTTCTAAAGGTCCTGCAATGTGGTCTCCACGGGTTCAAAGTGATCGTTGGCGTTTTGCGGAGGAATGGCGTTTGTCTTTGGAAGCCATTCCATCATTGCATTTCTTCCAAGATATGGTCGTGGACTTGATCGTGGAAGGAGAGCAGGTTAAGGGTGTGAAGACTGGTATGGGAGTTGAAATTTTTGGCTCCAAAGTCATTCTTACCAATGGTACCTTCTTAAATGGATTGATTCATATTGGCGACAAGAATTATGGTGGTGGTAGAGCCGGCGAGCGTGCATCCACTGGTATTACAGAGAGATTAATCCAACTTGGTTTTGAGTCTGGTCGAATGAAAACGGGTACCCCTCCCAGAGTGGATGGACGTTCTTTGGATTATTCCAAGATGGAAGAACAAAGAGGTGATGAAATTCCCGAGAAATTCTCTTTTAGTTCTGAAACAAAGTCTTTAAAAGAACAAAGAAGCTGTTATATCACCTATACGAGTCCTGAAGTACATGATACCTTAAAGGAAGGTTTTGATCGTTCTCCGATGTTTAATGGTGCTATTCAAAGTACCGGTCCGCGTTATTGTCCTTCCATTGAAGATAAGATCAATCGCTTTGCGGATAAGGACCGTCATCAGATCTTCGTTGAGCCGGAAGGTTGGAACACGGTGGAGATCTATGTAAATGGCTTTAGTACTAGTTTACCTCAAGAGGTACAAGAAAAGGCTTTGCGTAAGGTAGTGGGCTTTGAAAATGTGCGGATATTTCGTCCAGGCTATGCAATAGAGTATGATTATTTTCCACCTACTCAGTTGAAACATACATTAGAGACTAAATTGGTTAGGGGGCTTTATTTTGCCGGTCAAATTAATGGTACTACCGGCTATGAAGAGGCTGCTAGTCAGGGTTTAATGGCAGGTATTAATGCTGTTTTAGCTTTGAAGGAGGAAGAGCCTTTAGTTTTAAGTCGTGATCAAGCTTATATCGGTGTTTTAATCGATGATTTAATTACCAAAGGCACAGAGGAGCCATATCGGATGTTTACCAGTCGTGCAGAGTATCGAATTCTTTTACGACAGGATAATGCAGATGAGCGATTAAGTCCTTTAGGTAATTCCATTGGATTATTACCTGATAGTCGAATCGAGGAGTTTCACGTGAAACAATCTAAAACAAAAGCTTTACAAGATTGGGTTTCTTCTTATAGTATCAGTCAAGCTGAAGCTAATCCTATATTAGAATCTAAGGGTTTAAGTCCTTTAAAACAGACTATGAAATTTGAGAAGGTTATTGCACGCCCTCAGTTGCAGTTTTCAGATTTTGAAGGTTTAGTGGCTTTTAAAGCTGTTGTAGATAAAGAATCCTTGCAAAAGGAGAATATTGAAAGAGTGGAGATCGAAACTAAGTATGCTGGTTATTTAGAAAAAGAAAAAGAAGCCGCAGCAAAGATTGATCGTTTGGAAGATTTAAAGATTCCTGAGGCTTTTGATTATTATAAGCTCAAATCTTTGTCCTACGAAGCTCGTGAGAAGTTAACGGAGATGAAGCCTACCAGTATAAAGGAGGCGAAGAAGATAAGTGGGGTAAGTCCTGCAGATATTAGTGTATTATTGGTCTATATGGGCCGTTAGTTTCACGTGAAACATGAAAGAACATTCCTCTTGCCCAGTATGTGGCGCTAAAAATTTAGAGTCGGTACGAAAGCCTTATTATTACAGGGGTACCAAAGAAACCTTCAATGTTGATGCCTGCAAATCTTGTGGCTTTTGGCTAACCAATCCTGCCCCTGAGGGTGCAGAATTGGCTGCATATTATGAGAGCGATGATTATGTGAGTCATACTGATGGTACCGGATCATTGATGGATAAGGTATACGGAGCTGTACGTAAGCGAGCTATAAAATCAAAATTTGATTTGGTAGCTTCCTTGGCAGCACCGTCTAAAGTTCTTATTGACTATGGTGCTGGTACTGGTGAATTCTTAGCCTATGCCAAGACTAAGAATTGGACAGTTAAGGGTTTTGAACCCTCTGAAGTTGCGCGGGAGAATGCTGCACGTAAGGGATTGGAATTATTATCTCCGGAAGAACGCTGGACCTTGGAAGAGGAGTCGGTAGGGGTGTTTACGCTTTGGCATGTCTTAGAACATATACCAGACTTAAATGAAACGCTTGCGTATTTCTATACTCGCTTGGTTAAAGGGGGCTGCTTAGTTATCGCAGTTCCTAACCATGAATCTTTAGATGCAGATAATTATGGTGATGATTGGGCTGCCTATGATGTTCCTTTACACCTTTGGCATTTTGCAAAATCTGATTTACAAAGATTAGCGCAGAAGCATCATTTCCAATTGGAGAAAATTGAGAATATGCCTTTTGATAGTTTCTATGTTTCACTTTTAAGTGAGAAGAATAGACATGGTGCGATGCGCCCGATACAGGCTTTTTATCAGGGATTACGTTCTAATTTAGCCGGTTCTAAGGCTAAGAATATGAGTAGCTTAATTTATGTGCTACGTAAGGACTAAAGCCTAGGCTTCCTTAATTCTAAGTAAATTACTGAACTTAAAGCTGGCATCGCTAAGAATCACTTTAGCATTGCCATTTCTACTGAGATCATGAATGGCTGTTTCTAGAACCTCCATTGCCATTCTAGTGTTTTTAGGATGCAGTACAGAGGCAAAGCCATCTAACTTAAAGGATAGTTCTTGGTAAATGGGATGGGCAAGGGCTAAACTTCTGCGAGGTAGAGCAAAGGCTAGCTCTAAAGTTTGAATAAAGAAGCGAAGGGCTTCTTTTTGGCTTTCCTTATCTAAAGATGAAAATTCATCTACAAAGGCGAAAATATCCTTCACTTTGGCACCGTAACAGCCACGCATCCAATTTTGAAATAGTTGACCGAAAAGTTTATATCGAGCGCTATCGAGGGCAATTTTATAAGCTTGAACCAGGTCTCCCTCGGCCACGCTGGCTGCAGTACGTGCTTCATTGGCATTAACTCCCTGGCCCTGCAAATAGCTTTCAATTTGTTCTGGATTTAACCTTGGGATGTAGAGCTTTTGGCAACGGCTGGTAATGGTTTGTAAAAGCTTTTCAGGGTTTTCGCTAATCAGAATGATTATACTCTTATCACTGGGTTCTTCTAGGGTTTTAAGTAGTTTATTGGCTGCAGATCCATGAAGATATTCGGGTAAATACAGGATCACAAATTTAGGTCCACCACTATAGGACTTAAGGCTTAACTTTTGAATGATACGGGCCGCTTCATCCACATTAATTTGGGCCTGTTTATTGGCTACATCTAATTGAGTGAGCCAATCATTTAAATGAAAGATGCTGCGTTTTGCAATGAATTCGAGCCATTCTTTCTGGAAGTACTCGCAATTTAACTCTCGGGGTGCACCCGCTACACGAGCAAAGGGAAAGGAGAAATGTAAATCTGGATAAGTGAGCTTATCAAATTGCTTGCAATGATTGCATTCACCACAACTATCCGTTTCACCAGGGTTTTTACAAGCGAGATATTGCGCGTAGGCCAGGGCCAAGGGGAAGGCTGCGGTTCCGGATAAGCCGTAAAAAAGCTGGGCATGGCTATTATGGGCACGCTTTACGGAGTCCAGTAATTTGGTCTTTTCGGCCTCTAGCCCGGGTACTTCTTTTAATAACATGCCTTTTGCGATTATTTAAGCCAAAGCGGCGTATTTTCGCTTCAAAATTACAAGAAATGCCAAGCTTAAATGACTTAAACTTTGATGGTGCCCGGGTTTTAGTGCGGGTAGATTTCAATGTTCCTTTAGATGACAATCAAAATATTACGGATGATAGTCGCATGCAGGCGCATATTCCCACCTTTAAAGCGATTGTAGAAAAGGGTGGCCGCCCGGTGGTAATGTCACATTTGGGTCGACCAAAGAATGGACCGGAAGCTAAGTTTTCTTTAGAGCATTTGGTGGCTCATTTACGCGAGCTGAGCGGTATGGATGTTCAGTTTATTAACGATTGTGTAGGAGCCGGCGTAGAGGAAGCAACGAATCAATTACCAGCAAATACCATTTTACTTCTCGAAAACCTGCGCTTCCATAAGGGCGAAACTCAGGGAGATGAGGACTTTGCCTTTGCTCTTTCAAAGAATGGTGACTTTTATATTAATGATGCATTCGGTACTGCACACCGTGCGCATGCCTCAACGGCCATCATTGCCAAACATTTTGCCAATCGCAAAGCATTTGGATTAGTATTACAACAGGAAATCGATAATGTAAATAAGGTTTTACATGGAGGTGAGAAACCAGTTACCGCAATTGTGGGTGGTGCGAAGGTTTCTTCTAAAATTTCTGTGCTCGAAAATTTACTTCCCAAGATTGATCATCTGATCATCGGTGGAGGAATGGCTTTTACCTTTTTAAAAGCTCAAGGCGGAAGCACTGGAAATAGCCTGGTGGAGGATGATTTTCTGGAAACTGCTCAAAAAATCATGGAAGCCGCTGAAAAACAAGGTGTTAAACTTCATTTACCCATTGATTCTGTAATTGCCGACGATTTTAGCAATGAAGCAAAACGCGAAATCGTGGCTTCTAAGAGCATTCCAGATGGTTGGATGGGATTAGATGCCGGTCCTGAGACGATCTCTTCGCTCGCGCCAATTATAGAGGCCAGTAAAACGCTACTTTGGAACGGGCCTCTCGGAGTTTTCGAATTTGAGAACTTTTCGGAGGGTACTAAGAAAGCTGGTGAGCTAATTGTGGCCGCAACCGAAAAGGGTGCTTTTAGTTTAGTAGGGGGAGGAGACTCCGTAGCTGCGATCAAAAAATTCAATATGGCCGAACAGGTAAGTTATGTAAGTACCGGCGGCGGAGCAATGCTCGAATTTTTAGAAGGAAAAACTTTACCAGGAATCGCTGCTATTCTCGATTAATTAGTCAGCGTCCTTAATCAGATATTGTTTGTCAACGAGATCGTCGAAGCCAACTGCTTTGGCGATCTCTTCACTATAACCCAAAAAGCGCTGGTAAACCTGACTTTGCTTTAAGGTGCTTTTTTGGAAGATGGTATTATTCTGCTGTATTTTATTGAGGGAGAAAACGGCCAATGTTACAATCATTGCCCATTTAACGGCTCCAAAAACAGCACCCATCAAACGGTTAATTCCATTTAAAGCAATAAGCTTCATGGTTCGGGTCATAAGGCTGGCCAAGGAATTAACTAATAAGATAGTACCGAAAAATACCACCACGTAGCTGATAATCTTCAATTCGAAATCCACGGATTCGAAATAGATCGTGAAGTATTTAAAAACATTATCCGCTAATAGGTAAGCCGCCACAATTCCGATAAAAATACCGAGTATTGCCGCGAGTTCGCGAATAAATCCTTTCATGAAACCCTTAATTATCCCGAAAACTATGGGGGCTAAAAGGACAATGTCTAGAGCAGAATATTCCAAATTTTAAGTGGGCTTGAAGGCGCCAAGATAAATACAAATGCTTAGAAAATGCTAGAGCAAGAAAACAGAAATAAGTGGAATAGGATAATAAGCTTTGTAAAAGAGCGCTTTGGTGATGGAGAAGAACCTGATATTGATGTAGTTCTGTTTTTGATTGGAGTGCGCGAATTAGGCCTTCCGCCTAAGCGAAAGAACTTTAAAAAAGATCAAAAATTAGAACTCATGCATATTGCCATATGTCGCTTATTAAGCCCCTATGGTTATTATGAGCTTATCGGACAAGATCAGGAAGGCTGGCCTCATTATGAGCTGCAGAAAAAACTTCCACATTTAAAGGCTGGAGAACAAAGTATCTTGATGAAAGAAGCGGTGATTCGCTATTTTGATGAAGAAATCTGGGAAGATTAACGATCGAAAGAACAACCGATCAAAAGCGTATCGTAAGGCTCGATATAAACAGTTTTTATCACACGCTCATTAGGGAGTAAGCGGATTTCAGTACAACCAATCCAAGTATATTCAGGGCGGGTTCCACGAGAAGCACGAACGCTTAATGTCGCTGCTTTGTCATATTCAAAATCTACCTCGCCCTCAGTATTACTATAGCCTTCAATAAATACAGCATTGCCAGAAATAGGTGCTGCAACTTCTACAAATACGTTTTGAACCCGAGTAGAATCATCATGGGTTTTAACCACAATGGTGAAAGGATATTCGGGGTTTAACTCCTTATTCTCACAAGAAAAAAGTAGGAATGTGCCCAAAATGCTCAGGCCAAGAATTGCTTTTTTCATAATCATTGATCGTCTCTGCATCCGCTATCTGGATCTCCGGAAATAGTCATATCAAGATAAACTGTTTTCACTCCGCGCTCCAATTCTGCGAAAGTACAGCTTTTATAAGGGCGCTTAGTGGCAACGATTTCAACCACAGCTTTATTTTTCAGACTAATGGATACCTTCCCTTCCTCGTCGCTGTACAAGTAATAGTCGACCGTGGTATTGTCTACCGGGGCATAGATATGAACCAAAGCATTTTGAGCGGCAATAGTACCATCTTCAACCGTCACGTAGAGGTCGAGGGCAAAATCACGATCGTCCTTGGAGCATCCTCCGAGAACGAAAAAAGCAAGGCTCAGAACAAGTAAGGAACGGTAAAACTTGGACATGACTGTGCTAAATAATTATCATCTTTGTGCTCCCAAATATAATAATTAACGCAGGCGATTGGCTTATTAGCATCAGAGAATGAAAGAACGCATTGATTTGTTGCTCCGTGAGGTGGAAGATTTCGGCAGTAAAACGGCCGCTGAGATAGAGGCATTTCGAATTGAAATGCTCGGAAAGAAAGGGAAAATCACCGCTTTGTTTAATGATTTTCGGGAAATGTCCGGCGATCTAAAACGTGAGTTCGGTAAACCTTTAAATGAGTTAAAGAATAGGGCCGCAGCTAAGGTTAACGAGCTGAAATCAGCTGCAGAAGAGCAGATTGACCTCGGATCTGGTGAAGATTTAAGTCGTCCTGCGAACTTCCAATCTTTGGGTTCTCGTCACCCAGTGAACCTGGTTAAAAACGAAATCGTATCTATTTTCCGACGGATCGGATTTAATGTTTCCGCAGGACCGGAAATCGAAGACGATTGGCATAATTTCACCGCCTTAAATTTTCCAGAAGAGCATCCTGCCCGCGATATGCAAGACACCTTTTTCGTGGCGCGTGATCCAGATTGGGCTTTAAGAACCCACACCTCTAGCGTTCAAGTTCGGGTAATGGAAAACTCCAAGCCTCCCATTCGTACATTATCACCCGGAAGGGTATTTCGTAATGAAGCAATATCCGCCCGTTCGCATTGTTTTTTCCATCAGGTAGAAGGCCTGTATATTGATGAGGGCGTGAGCTTTGCCGATTTAAAGCAAACCTTACTCTTCTTCGCACAGGAGTTCTTCGGGCCGGAAACTAAAATTCGTTTGCGTCCATCTTATTTTCCGTTTACCGAGCCTAGTGCCGAAATGGATGTGTACTGGGGACTGGAGAATGAGCGCGATTACCGCATGACCAAAGGCACCGGCTGGCTCGAAGTTTTAGGTTGTGGAATGGTAGATCCTAATGTATTGAAAAACAACGGTATTGATCCTGAGAAATACTCGGGTTTTGCCTTCGGAATTGGCGTGGAGCGTATCGCATTGCACCGTTTCCAAATTCCCGATATCCGTATGTTGTTTGAAAATGATTTAAAATTCCTGGAACAATTTAAAGCTGCATATTAGTAGTAGTTCTCAAGAATAAACAGCATAAAAAAGCCGTCTTGGAATCTCCGAGACGGCTTTTCTTATTTTATAAAAGTTGGGCTTCTAGCTTTCGCTGATGCTGGAAATCTTCAACATATTGGTCATGCCTTCTTCGTGAATAGGCATACTGGCAATTTTAACGATCAGGTCGCCATCGCTCACCAAATTTGAGTCGATTACCATTTGTTTGATATCGGCAAAG
This sequence comes from Croceimicrobium hydrocarbonivorans, assembly GCF_014524565.1. Classification (NCBI taxonomy): domain Bacteria; kingdom Pseudomonadati; phylum Bacteroidota; class Flavobacteriia; order Flavobacteriales; family Owenweeksiaceae; genus Croceimicrobium; species Croceimicrobium hydrocarbonivorans. The sequence goes on from NZ_CP060139.1 coordinate 1,867,163, forward strand.
GTCTCATCCGTACTTACCATTTTATCATAATAGAAACCGCGAACCCCCCATAATAAACTCATGGTATTGAGAATATTACGGTTAGAGGTAAACATCAAAATGCTGGTCTTAGGGCGGTGGGCCGAAATCTTAAAGGCCGTATAACCACTAAAGGTCATGGTAAGAATGGCTGCCGCTCCAATTTGATCGGCCACCTTACTGGCATTATAGCAAATGGAATCGGTGATAAAACGCTTGTTGCGATAGCGAGGCGGGTTTTCTTCACGCACACTTACTTGGCCACTCTCTTCTACATGGGCAATAATTTTGCTCATTGCTTTAATAACCTCCACTGGGTTTTTACCTACCGAGGTTTCGCCACTGAGCATTACTGCATCTGCGCCATCTAAAACAGAATTGGCCACGTCGTTCACCTCTGCTCGGGTAGGAGTAAGGTTTTCGATCATGCTTTCCATCATTTGGGTAGCAATTACCACTGGCTTGGCCATCAAATGACACTTGTTTACGATCATTTTTTGGATCAATGGAACGCCTTGCATAGGAACTTCTACACCAAGGTCGCCACGAGCCACCATAATACCATCAGAGGCCTCTATAATCTCATCAATCTCTACAACGGCCTCAGGCTTCTCAATCTTGGAGATAATGTGACAGGGGGCGTTATTTTTCTGCAGGATATCGCGCAGCTGATAAACGTCATTAGGATTTCGCACGAAAGAAAGGGCCACCCATTCTGCACGGCATTCCATGGCTACTTCCAGATCTGCTAGGTCCTTTTCAGTTAAACAGGGTAAGGAAATGCGGGTATTAGGAAGGTTCACGCCTTTGCGCGATTTTAAAGGACCACCTTGAATTACCTTGGCCTCTACTTCATCCTTGGAGTTGGTTTTGGTGGCTTCCAGTAATATTTTACCATCGTCAATCAGAATGCGATCCCCGATTTTAACATCGGTTGCAAACTGCTGATAGGTCATAAAAACTTGTTCTGCAGAACCTTCTACTTCTTTATTGGTAAAGGTTAAGGTATCCCCAACTTTTAAAACGGCACCTTCCTTTACGGTACCAATGCGCAGTTTTGGACCTTGAAGATCCGCTAAAACCGCAATATTGGTGTTCAATTCTGCATTGAGCTTGCGTACTTTATCTACAATTTCACGGGCGGCATCATGAGAGCTGTGCGAGAAATTAATGCGGAAAACATTAACGCCGGCTTTCACCATTTCTACCATTACCTCATAGTCGCTGGAAGCGGGTCCGAGAGTAGCTACGATTTTTGCTTTGTTATAGGCCATGTGTGTATTTTATTGTTTTGTTGATTCGCGCCATTTCCTTTTCACTTAAGGCTTTCGCCTGATGGATTTTGGAGCAGGAGCGAAGACGTTTTTCCCAACTAAGTGTAAAATTTACATTTTCTTTATTTCCATCAAACCAAAGAAAAAAATTGAAACCTTCCTTATTTGGTAGCCAGTTTTTTTCAGCTTCGGGGCTTTCTTCAAAAAGGCCAATAGCTGCAGGGCTTTCGCCATCACTGCGATAGGAGCGATTTTCGACCATTTTTAAGTCCCATTCTTGATTTTCATCGTAAAAACCAAAGAGCCGAAAATAGAAACGCATACCCTTATGATCGCTATAAAGGTCTTCATTTAATCGTTTCAGCCGCAGCTCAGGAAGCTCAAGGTTAAGATGGTAACAAAGATTTAATGCGCCCTCCCGACTTAAAATGCCAAAGCCGGTATGACTACCCGAATGAAATTCGTCGAGATCAAGTTTGAACTTCGCCATTCGGCAAATTTAAATGCAGAAAGGCGGATTTTGCTGCTTCCTCTTCCGCTTTCTTTTTGGTGGGGCCCTGTCCTTTTGCCACTTCTCTTTGTCCTAAAAGGCAGGCTACATGATAGATGGGATCATGACTTTTGCCCTCGGTTCGCACCAATTTAAATTGCACGGACTTCTTTTCCTTTTGGCCCCATTCAAGTAAGGAGCTTTTATAGGAAGTCAAGCGCACGGCTAATTTCTCCAGGTCTAATTGCTGTAGTACTCTTTTCTCTAAAAAGCGCTGACAGGCGGCATAACCATGGTCAATATAAAGGGCACCAATTAAGGCTTCAAAAGCATCGCCATTCAGCGATTTAGCGCGGGTTCCACGGGTGGGCGTATAGCGTAGAAGAGATTCCAGATTCATATTGGCACCTAGTTCATTAAGGTGCTTACGACTCACAATTTTACTGCGCAGACTGGTTAATTCTCCTTCCTCCTTAAGGGGGTAAATCCGGTAGAGGTAGTCCGTTATTATCGCTCCCAAAATAGCATCACCTAAAAACTCCAGACGCTCATTATTCATTTTGAGGCCCTTAGAGTTTTCTTTAGCCGCAGAACTATGGGTAAAGGCGAGTTCGTACAGATCGCTTTTTTGCGGTTTAAAGCCGGTTAAGTTTTCGATCTGAAACAAAAAATTCCCGCCTTGTTTAGGGCGGGAATTCCATTTTTTTAAAAAAGATAACATCAAGCGGTAGCGAGATTAGCTTAGTTTACGGAACATAACGGAGGCGTTATGACCGCCAAACCCGAAAGTGTTGCTAATTGCCACGCGTACTTCACGTTTTTGAGCTTTGTCGAAAGTCAAGTTCAATTTGGGATCAATCTCTGGATCATCGGTAAAGTGGTTGATGGTAGGAGGAATGATATCGTTTTGAATCGCTAAAATCGCGGCGATCGCTTCTACGGCTCCAGCCGCACCTAATAGGTGACCGGTCATGGATTTTGTAGAACTGATGTTTAAACGATAGGCATCTTCACCAAAAACCTCTTTAATTGCCTTTAATTCAGCAACATCTCCCAAAGGGGTGGAAGTTCCGTGTACATTGATATAATCAACGTCGGCAGGCTTCACACCAGACTCGTTTAGCACTTGTTGCATTACACCTTTAGCGCCCAGTCCTTCAGGATGTGGAGCTGTAATGTGGTGTGCGTCGGCGCTAATACCGGAACCAATCAGTTCGGCATAAATTTTAGCACCACGGGCTTTTGCGTGCTCATAGTCTTCCAGAATGATACATCCGGCACCCTCTCCCAATACAAATCCATCACGATCCTTATCAAAAGGACGGCTGGCTGTTTCTGGAGAATCATTACGGGTACTTAAGGCGTGCATGGCATTAAAGCCACCCATTCCGGCTTCGTTAACGGCGGCTTCACTACCACCTGCAAGACATACATCAACTTTACCCAAACGGATAAAGTTAAAGGCGTCGATCAGGGAGTTGGTAGAAGAGGCACAAGCCGAAACTGTCGAATAATTTGGTCCGCGGAACCCGTACTTAATGCTGATATGACCGGGGGCCAGGTCCGCGATCATTTTAGGAATAAAGAACGGACTAAAGCGTGGCGTTCCGTCACCTTTGGCAAAATTTAAACACTCTTCCAGGAAGGTGTCTAAGCCGCCAATTCCAGAACCCCAAATCACCCCAACGCGGTCCGGATCCAGGTCTAAACCTTCCAAACCGCCATCTTTTACGGCTTGATCGGCAGTAACCAGTGCATACTGGGTAAAGCGATCCATCCGTCGAGCTTCCTTGCGATCAATGAAGTCATTCACATTGAAATCCTTCAGCTCGCAAGCAAATTGGGTTTTGAACTTTTCAGGGTCAAAACGGGTGATTCGGGCCGCACCGCTTTTACCCGCCAGCAAATTTTGCCAGTAGGTTTCCACGTCGTTACCGATAGGAGTTAATGCTCCTAATCCTGTTACTACAACCCTTCTCAGTTCCATAAGAGGGAATTATTTTTTAGCCTCTTCGATATAGGCAACCGCCTGACCAACGGTGGTAATGTTTTCTGCTTGGTCGTCTGGAATTTGAATGTCAAATTCTTTTTCGAATTCCATAATCAGCTCTACAGTGTCCAGAGAGTCTGCACCCAGATCATTGGTAAAGCTAGCTTCGTTGGTTACTTCGTTTTCGTCTACTCCTAGCTTATCTACGATGATAGCTTTTACTTTAGAAGCGATTTCTGACATGATAATTTGTTTAAAATTATAAGCTGCAAAGAAAGGAAATAAATCAAAATGCCACGGCTTATTTGTCTTTGGTTTGTTTGCTTTTGTATTTTCGTCGGGTAGACATTTGCCATGAAGAAAATTGTTGTCCTTGCCTCTGGCTCAGGGACTAACGCAGAAAACATAGTGCGTTATTTCGAAGAAAGCGATCTGGCTAAGGTTGTTGCAATAATTACCAACAACCCAAAAGCTGGGGTTTTAGACAAGGCCCGGAAATTGGGAGTGCAGGCTACTGTGCTCACTAACAGTCAGATAGAAGACGGTACCCTGCAAGGGAAATTAGAGAACCTGCGTTGCGATTTAGTCGTTCTTGCTGGATTTCTCCGAAAAATTCCTGCCGAATTAATTCAAGCTTTCGAAAAAAGAATCATCAATATTCACCCTGCTTTATTGCCAGATTATGGCGGTCCGGGTATGTACGGAAAGTACGTTCATCAGGCCGTAGTGGAGAATGAAGATGAGATTTCCGGGATCACCATTCACTATGTGGATGAAAATTATGACGAAGGAGAGATCATTTTTCAGGAAGAAGTGGAGATTGATTTTGAAGACAGTTGGGAAGACGTAGAGTACAAAGTGCGAGAGCTGGAATACCGCCATTACCCTTCTGTAATCGAATACCTGCTGCCTAATATTTAATGCAGATTCACCTTTACACAGACGGCGCGGCCAAGGGAAACCCTGGACCGGGCGGATACGGTATTGTCCTTGAAGCAGGGCCCCATCGCAAAGAATTGTCGGGCGGATTTCGTCGTACCACCAATAATCGCATGGAGCTCCTAGCGGTAATTGTAGGCTTGGAAGCCCTAAAAAATCCGGGTCAGCAAGTACGGGTGGTCTCCGATTCTAAATATGTGGTGGATGCCATTAATAAAGGCTGGCTGCGATCCTGGATTCAAAAAGGCTTTAAAGGCAAGAAAAATATTGACCTCTGGAAGCGCTTAATTCCGATGTTGCAGAAACATCAAGTGCAATTTCAATGGGTAAAGGGCCATAATGATCATCCGCAAAATGAACGCTGCGATCGTTTAGCTGTGGCGGCGAGCGAAGGTCAGGGCTTGCCGATTGACCATGGCTTTGAGAATTTGGAAGGGCTTTAGAAGGAAATATATTCCTGCGGATCTACGGCATAACCATTATACCACAGCTCGAAATGCAGATGTGGACCAGAACTTAATTCGCCCGAATTACCAATAATGGCAATGGGCTCACCGGAAGAAACATCCTGCCCTTGAGCTTTTAATAAGGCTGAATTATGCTTGTACACCGAGATGAACTTCTCGGCGTGCTGGATAATCATTACATATCCGGTTTCTGCGGTCCATTCGGCAAAAATTACCCGACCATCCTGGGTTGCTTTAATCACCTCATTCTCTTTGGCTACAATGTCAATTCCCAGGTGCTCCTCTTCGGGGTTAAAGGCTTGAGTTACTAATCCTTTGATCGGGATAAAGAAATTGAGGCTTTCTAAATTGAGACGTCGCCGACCTTCAACCGGAATATTAAACTGCTCTTCTTCCTCCACCATTTTGCGCAGCAGCGAATCATCTTTACTGATGGCAAGATTAATGCGGCTTTGGTTAAGACTATCTACCACTTGATCATCACTCAAATCCAGAGGCTCCTGTCCATTTATTACCCCTTGAATATTTTGCAAAAAGAGGGAATTGTAATTCAGTTGATTTTCGAGACTATCCGTAACCTGGGCCAACCGTATCGCATCGCGCTTAAGCGCAGTACTGGAATAACCAGGGATATATTCTCGTAAAGGAGTAAAGGCAATTAATAATGTAGTACCGGCAATTAGGAGGATTACCGATAAGCCTGAAACCACAAATACATTGAGCCGGCTGAGTTTAAAACTTAGCTTTTCCTCAAAAGTATCATCGTTCAGGATCACCAGGCGATACTTATTTCGCAGCTTAGTGATGAGCTTTTTGGATTCTTTTTTCTCTGAAGCCATGTTTTGCAAATATCAGAAAATCCAAAGGCAAAGCGCTTTTTAGGCCTTGCGATTCTTAGGAAAGGAAAGATTAAAAGACTTAAAAGCGCAGGAATAGGGAACTTAGTATTGAGATTACAATATTTTTGCGCAATAATTGTTATTTCACACCGAACCGACATCACGCGCGTCACTTGAAATTATTACGCTATTCGACATTCATAATAGCCGCTCTGCTTATCCTGGGCGCCTGCTCTCGCACTAAAGATATTTTTACCGCGCGGACCTACCACCGTATGGTCAGCAAGTACAATATCCTTTTTAATGGCGAACAAGCCTTATTAAAAGCTCGTACTCAGCTGAAAAAACAGCATGTTGACGATTACGATGACTTTTTATCCATTTACCGAGAAGGCACGGAAGAAACTATTAGTGGGGTTAAACCCGATCTGGAGAAATCTCTGGAAAAGGGCAGTAAAACCATCCAGAACCACTCGATGCTTATCGATGGCAAGCAAAAGAACAACTATATAGATGATGCCTACCTATTAATGGGTAAGGCGCATTATTTTAAGCAAGACTATGCGGCGGCTCTGGAGACCTTCAACTATGTGATCCAAAAGTTTCGGGACGCGGAGATTAGAGCGGAAGCGGAACTTTGGGCGGCGAAAACTGAAACGGGAATGGAAAATTTTATTCCAGCTAAGGCGCGTTTCGAAAAACTATACAGCAATACCAGCTTGGCCAGACATCTTAATGCAGATGTTTTTGCCTCCTTCGCTCATCTCGAATTTGTTCAGGGACATTATGAGGAAGCCTATCAGCTTTTAATTCAAGCGGCGGAAAAAACAGAGGATAAGGAATTGGAAGTTCGCTGGCTTTATATCTGTGGTCAGCTTTTGGCAAAACAAGGTCAGGATTATGAGGCCAGCCAAATGTTTGATCGGGTAATTCGCAAGGGACCGCCTTATGATTTGCTCTTTAATGCGCAATTAAATCAAGCCCGCAATTACGATATCGAATTAATGGATCCCAGCAAGGCCTACGATGACCTGGAAAAAATGCTGCGCGATGAAAAGAACTACGATAACCGCGATCAGATTTATTATGTGATGGCCGAAGTAGCCCAAAAGCTGGGTGAAGAGCTGGATCGTGATGATTACTTAAATAAATCGATCCGGGTAAGTACCCAAAATGACAAGCAAAAGGGCCTGAGTTACCTGTGGTTGGCGGAGATTCGATTTGACGATAAAGAGTACGAAAAGAGCCAGGCTTATTACGATAGCTGCTATCAGTTTTTACCTAAAAACCACCCTAAGTATGCTCAGGTGGCGATGTTTAAAAAGAGCCTGGGTCGATTGGTAGCGAATCTGCAAACTATTGCCCTGCAAGATAGTTTGCAAGCCTTAGCGTCCTTGAGTGATGCGGATCAATTGAAAGCGATTAATGAGATAATTGACCGAGTAAAAGAAGCTGACGAAGAAGCCTTGCGCGCTAAGGAGCGTGAAATGGATCAATTGGCTTTTAATTCAGGTACCAATAATGGCAGTGGAATTGGCGGATTAGCCGGGGTTGGAAATGCCAACCAAAGCTTTTATTTCTATAATCCTTCTATTCGCTCATCCGGAGTATCCAGCTTTGTAGCCAAATGGGGCAATCGAAAATTGGAGGATAATTGGCGTCGGAAGGATAAGTCGGTGATATTGGAAGATCCCACCAATACTGAGGCGGGAGCCAATGGCGAGGGGGCTACGGGCGAAAAAGAACTGGATCCTAGGTATGATCCTCAAACTTATTTGGCACAAATCCCCAATGATTCTGCGGCGATGGATACCAGCCATAGTTTAATTCAAATGGCTCTCTTGGATAATGCCATCCTATATAAAGAGGATATTAAAGATTTATTGGCTGCCTCCGAAAGTGTACTCGAGCTTTTACAACGCTATCCAGACTATCAAGATCGCGCTCGGGCCTGGTATTTACTGTATCGTATTTACCTTTTAAAGGAGGATGAGGCCAATAGCACGAAATATAAGAACCTCATTTTAAGTACTTATCCTAAATCCGAATACGCCTACCTGATCCTTAATGAAGGAAAAGATGTGAAGGATGTAGATGAGTCGGAAGCCAAACGAGCTTATGCTGCAGCTTATCAGGATTATGAATCCAAGCGTTATCGCCAAGCTTTAAGCGCGGCCAAGACTGGCTTCGAGGCCTATGAAGACAGTCGTTATGGTGCCCGCTTCCTCTTATTAACAGCCTATTGCGAGGCCGGCCTGCGTAAAATGGAGGAGCTTCGTACCAGCTTGGAAGAGGTACTAAAGCGTTTCCCACGAACCCCAGAATCTGCGGAAGCTCAAAAAATATTGAACGCCATGGGTCAGGATGCCAAGGCGGAGGGCGATGAAAAATCCGCTAAAAAGACTGCCACCTATCGCAGTGACTTTAGTTCGCAGCATCGATATGTTTTATTAGTACCGAATGGAAAAGTAAGTGCCAATCAGGTACAGATTAACCTTTCGGACTTTAACAGTAAGTACTTCCCCAATAATCGCCTCTTGGTAAAGAGTATTTTAATGGGTACTGAATGGCAAGTCGTAATGGTAAGTGGCTTGGCCAATCAAAAACAAGCGCAGGAGTACTATCGCACTTTGAACAGTGAAAAAGCGCTGGAGAAATTGTTGATCTCTGTGGATTTTAAACAATTTGTAATTTCGAACGCTAACTTTACAGATTTCTATAAAAATCAGGACATTAAAGGATACCAAGCCTTTTTTGACGAGAACTATAAATAGGATAAGGGGATATGATTAAAAAAACGAAGGAAGTAAACGTCGCACCAAGCAGTAGCAACCGAATCCTACAAGGTACTTCTATTGAAGGAAATGTGCACTCTGAGGGCGACTTTCGGGTGGATGGTGAGATTGAAGGAAACATTAGTATTTCTGGCAAACTGGTTATCGGAGAAAAAGGCCGAGTGAAGGGAGAGGTGAAGTGCGGATCTGCACGTATTTCCGGTCGCTTGGAAGGTACTATGGTGGTAGAAGACCTGCTTAATTTGGAAGCATCTGCCCGTGTAGAAGGCGATATCTTTACTATTAAATTGGCGATTGAACCCGGCGCAGAATTCAGTGGATCCTGTAAAATGGGAGCTGTGGTGCGCGATATCCATAAAAATGACTCCGCCCGAAAAGAAGAAAGACGATCTGAAAAGATCTCTTAAGTCCTATTCCAAGTATTCGGGACTGGGCTTGCAAATGGGTGCCTTGATATTTTTAGGGGCCTATGGTGGCAAGTGGCTGGATGCCCGATACGAATTCAACAAAGCCTGGTTTACTATGCTGGGCACTCTTATAGGTATGGGCTTGGGCCTTTATCTATTCTTAAAAGGAATTCAGTCCGATGATGATAAATGATCGCCTTTCGCAATATCCGCAGGCCGTTTTGCTCTTCATTTTAGCTCTGGCATTTGGTATACACTACGCCGTTTTAAACTATCTCCAGATACCCATCGGGGCCAGCCTTACCTGGCAAGCTTACCTTTTTAACCTCCTGGCCGCGCAAATTATACTAACGGTAATGCTGCGAATCGCCCAAAAGAAACAAGATTATTTGGGCTTTATATTCATGGCTGGCAGCCTTTTAAAGTTCCTGGTTTTCTTTTTGGCCTTTTACCCGGTGTATAAGGAAGACGGAGAAATCACTAGCCTCGAGTTCAGCTCATTTTTTGTTCCCTATCTTATCTGTTTGGCCTTCAAATCATTCGTTTTATTACGCAGCTTAAATAAGGCCTGAAAATCTGCGAAAAAAAGAAGCTTTAAAAATTGGCAACTTGGAAAGCAAATATGTTTACTTTTGCGCTGATTTTTAAACGACCTCTGAACGCCGAGTTATGCAGATCAAAAGATTCGGATTCTTAGCCTTCCTCTTAGCCTTCTCATTTTCTTGGGCGGCTAATGCGAGCAATCAACATGGTGATGAACATGGACACCATGAGGAACAGGATGAGAAATCTATCAAAGAGCAGATTGCTGAAGTTAAAGAGCACCACCTCAAAGACAGTCACAGCTTTCACCTTTGGGGCGATCATGCCAGCGGAACCTCTGTAGAGTTTCCTTTACCCATAATCCTTTGGGATGAAGGCGAACTGCATTTCTTCATGTCTTCGGCCTTCCATCACAGTGAAAATCAAACCGTAGAAAGCAAAGGTTCTTACTTCCGTTTATACCATAGTAAGATTTACAAAACCGATGCTGAAGGTACTATTCATTACGATGAGGAGCATCATGCGACCAACGCAAAACCCATCGACTTTTCCATTACCAAAACCGTATTCAGTACCATTCTGGTAGGCATTTTATTGCTTTGGTTATTCGGAGCGGTGGCTAAAAAATACCGCAAAGACCCTGTACCACGTGGTATTGCAAAATTTATGGAGCCTTTGGTAATCCTCGTTCGCGATGATATTGCCAAGCCCAATATCGGGGAGAAGGACTACAAGCGCTTTATGCCTTACCTCCTTACCGTATTCTTCTTTATTTGGATGGCCAATATGATCGGTCAAACTCCATTGGGAATTAATATTACCGGTAACATTGCTGTTACTATGGGCCTGGCCTTAATTACTTTCTTCTTGACTCAATTCTCTGGTAGAAAGGATTATTGGGCGCATATCTTTTGGATGCCAGGCGTGCCTTATTTGATGCGTGTAATCTTAATGCCAATTGAGATTTTGGGATTATTTGTAAAGCCCTTCTCTCTGATGATTCGTTTGTATGCGAACATCCTGGCGGGACACGTAGTGATCATGAGTATCATTAGCTTGATCTTTATTTTCGGAAATTGGTTCGCAACGGGAGCCTTTTTCGGATTAACCTTCTTCTTATCGATTATCGAATTACTGGTGGCCTTTTTACAGGCTTATATTTTCACCATGCTTTCTGCCCTTTACTTCGGTTCTGCGGTTGAGGTACATGATGAACACCACTAAGATTTTTATTAATGCTAAATCACAAAGACCATGGAAAGTGCAATTCCTGAAATTGTAGGTGCAGGTTTGATCGTAATCGGTGCCGGATTAGGTATCGGTCGTATTGGTGGCTCCGCTATGGAAGCTATCGCTCGTCAACCTGAAGCTTCTGGTAAGATCCAAACTGCAATGATTATTGCTGCGGCTCTTATCGAGGGTATTGGTTTCGCTGCTCTGTTTGCAGCCTAAGAAACTTAAAGACCAAAGGTGAGCAGCGGTTGGCTGTCGCCTTTGGTTCCCTGATTTTTGAACGAACCGAATAAAAGATTATAAAGTGGCATTATTAGAAGATTTTTCAGTTGGCCTGTTTTTTTGGCAACTTATTTTGTTCATTCTCCTGCTGTTTGTTTTACGCAAATTTGCCTGGAAACCCATCTTAGGTGCAGTAGAAGAGCGTGAAAAAAGCATTGAAGATTCTTTGGCTTCCGCCGAAAAGGCCCGTGCCGAAATGGAGCTTCTTCAGTCTAACAATGAGCGTATCCTAGCCGAAGCCCGCGCAGAGCGTGATACTATTTTGAAAGAAGCGCGTGAGATCAAAGACAAGATGATCAACGATGCTAAGTCTGAAGCTGGCGCCCAAGCCGAAAAGATTATTGCGAACGCCAAGGAGCAAATTCAAAACGAAAAAATGGCGGCCGTTACCGATCTTAAAAACCAGGTGGCAGAAATGTCTATCGAAATCGCAGAGATGGTTTTACGTCGCGAACTCGATGACAAAGCCAAGCAAGGTGATTTGGTAAAAGACCAGTTAGACAATTTTAAATTAAACTAACATGGTAGTAACCAAGTTAGGTCGCGTATACGCCAAAGCCCTCATCGATCTGGCCAAAGAACAGGACCAGGTAGAAGCCATCCGCGAAGACATGCGTTTGGTTTCTGCTACTTTGAATGAGTCCCGCGAATTGACTAGCGTGATGAGTAGCCCCATCGTAAAAGGCGACAAAAAACAAGCAATTCTCCAAGAAATCTTCAAGGAGAAAATCAGCGATTTAAGCGCTCGTTTCCTGAACATTGTGGTAGATCACGGTCGTGAAGGTTCCCTGCGTGTAATCGCTCAGGCTTTTGAAAATATGTACCTTCAGCACAAAGGCATTGAAAAGGTAAGTGTAACCACTGCCTATGCCCTTAGTGATGATGAGGTTAAAGCGGTTACCGAAAAAGCATCAGCTTATACTGGTAAGCAAGTAGAATTAGCCCAGAACGTGGATGAGAAAATCATCGGCGGTATGGTATTACGCGTTGGCGATAAACGCTACAACGGTAGTTTGGCGCATCAGTTGGAAACCCTGCGTCGCCAGTTTAAAGACAATCACTACATCAAAGATTTTTAAGGATCAATAAGCTCAAGCAACATGGCTGAAGTAAAATCCGCTGAAGTATCAGCAATTCTGAGAAACCAACTTTCTGGTTTCAAAAGTGAAGCAGACCTCGAAGAAGTAGGAACCATCCTCCAGGTAGGTGACGGTATTGCCCGTGCCTATGGACTGAGCAATGCTCAGGCTGGTGAATTGGTAGAGTTCGATTCCGGATTACGCGGTATCGTACTGAACCTCGAGGAAGACAATGTGGGTATCGTATTGCTTGGTGCCGACGAAAATATTAAAGAAGGGTCTACCGTAAAACGTACCGGACAAATTGCCTCTATCAATGTAGGTGAAGGAATGTTGGGTCGTGTGGTGGATACCTTAGGTAACCCAATCGACGGTAAAGGACCAATCGAAGGTGAAACTTTCGAAATGCCTTTAGAGCGTAAAGCTCCGGGTGTAATCTACCGTCAACCAGTAAACGAACCTATGCAAACTGGTATCAAAGCGATCGACGCGATGATTCCTGTAGGTCGTGGTCAGCGTGAGTTGATTATTGGTGACCGTCAGACTGGTAAATCTACCGTTGCTCTGGATACCATCATTAACCAGCGCGAATTTTACGATGCTGGCGAGCCTGTATTCTGTATCTATGTAGCGATTGGTCAAAAAGGTTCTACCGTAGCCGGTATTGCTAAAACCCTAGAAGAAAAAGGCGCTTTGGATTACACTGTAATCGTTGCGGCTAACGCTTCTGATCCTGCTCCAATGCAGTTCTATGCTCCATTTGCTGGTGCTGCGATTGGTGAGTACTTCCGCGATACAGGTCGTCCTGCTCTGATCGTATATGATGACCTTTCTAAACAAGCGGTAGCTTACCGTGAGGTATCTCTGCTTTTACGTCGTCCTCCAGGTCGTGAGGCCTATCCTGGTGACGTATTCTACCTTCACTCACGTTTATTAGAGCGTGCAGCTAAGGTGATCGCTGATGATAATGTAGCGAAGAACATGAACGACCTTCCTGTGTCTTTAAAAGACAAGGTAAAAGGTGGTGGTTCTTTAACTGCATTGCCAATTATTGAAACTCAGGCGGGTGACGTATCTGCCTATATTCCGACCAACGTAATTTCGATTACCGACGGACAGATCTTCTTGGAATCTGATCTCTTTAACTCGGGTGTACGTCCTGCGATTAACGTAGGTATCTCCGTATCTCGTGTAGGGGGTAACGCTCAGATTAAATCCATGAAAAAGATCTCTGGTACCCTTAAGCTTGATCAGGCTCAGTACCGCGAATTAGAGGCTTTCGCCAAATTCGGATCTGACCTTGATGCTGCTACCATGGCGGTAATTAATAAAGGTAAGCGTAACGTGGAAATCTTGAAGCAAGGTGTAAACAGCCCGCTTCCAGTAGAGAAACAAGCTGCGATTATTTACGTTGGAACCAAAGCTTTATTGAACAATGTACCGGTGGAGAAAATCCGCGAGTTCGAAGTAGAGTTCTTGGATTTCATGGACAATAAGCATCGCGATGTTCTGGATCAATTGAAAGCCGGTAAACTTACCGACGAGATCACCGGAACTATCGAGAAAGTTGCTAAAGAACTGGCAGCTAAATATTAATAGCATTCTCTTTTCCGAGGCCTTCCATCAGGAGGGCTTCGGTAAAAGCTTTAAGCCTTAAAATATGGCCAACTTAAAAGAACTACGTAGTCGGATCACCTCGGTAGGTAGCACCATGCAGATTACCTCTGCCATGAAGATGGTATCTGCTGCTAAGCTCAAGCGAGCTCAGGATGCGATTACCCAACTCCGTCCTTACGCGCAAAAGCTAGAAGAAATTCTGGTGAACGTAAGTGCGACTTTGGACTCTTCAGAAGGGCAGTACAGCCGCCAAACTGACGACGTTAAAAAGGTTTTATTGGTTGCCATTTCTTCGAACCGTGGTCTTTGTGGCGCTTTTAATGCCAACGTGGTAAAACGCGTAATGGCTTATCAAGCCGAAAGCAATGCCCAGGTAGACACCTTCTTTATGGGTAAGAAGGCCGGAGAAATTCTGGTAAAACGTGGTTCCTCTGCTCCCATTGGTGAGCGTAACTCTATCTATGAAGATTTGAGCTACGACAATGCCAGTGAAGTAGCAGAAATGCTAATGCAGAAATTCCTTGATGGCGAATATGACCGCATCGAATTAGTGTATAACCGCTTTGTTAATGCTGCTACTCAGCGTGTACAATGTGAGCAGTTCTTACCTATTCGCGAGGTTAAAAGCGAGGGTACTGCTGCTGGTGAGTACATCTATGAGCCCGGCAAAGAAGAGATTTTGGAAGATTTGATTCCTAAGTCTTTAAAAACACAGCTTTTCAAAGCTTTATTGGATAGCAATGCCTCTGAACACGGAGCGCGTATGACCGCTATGCATAAAGCAACAGACAACGCTCAGGAACTGAAACGTAACCTGAGTCTGGAATACAACAAAGCTCGTCAGGCGGCTATTACCAACGAAATTCTCGAGATCGTAGGTGGTGCCAATGCCCTGGCCGACGGCTAGAAATTCTTGTTATTGTTTAAAAGACCCCGGCTTTTACAGTCGGGGTTTTTTTATGCCTTAACTTTTGCCTTGGGAACTTTTAATGGGAAAATGTACATTTAAGAACCTCAACCTTTTTTATTACTGTATTGATGCGAAACTTCCTTTGGCTTTTTCTATTCAGCGTAGCAAGTCTGCAAGCGCAAAACTCGAAAGCCTGGCCATCCCTGACAGCAATTGAAATAGGCCTAAGTACTTTGGAAGTATTTTTTACAGATTATCGAAGTCAATACAAGAATGGATATTCCTGCTATCTGGAACTCGAAATACGAAACCGGGGTAAACTTCAAACAATTGTGGGCTTTCAGTATCATCGCTGGTTTATGGAGGATCAATATGAGCCAATCAATCATGCCCGTAATTATGACTTTTATTTAGCACTCGCTAAGGAATTTCAATTTCAAAAGCATCGGTTTCAATTACTTATGCCGTTGGGCCTAAGTGTTTTAGTTTCAGATAATGATTTTGAAGAATACCGTGGACACGCTCATGTGCCTTCGAAGTTCGGTCCATTTTTGGGCTTAAGGGCAAAGTATAGTTATGCTATCAACCAGCATATTTCTTCAGGGCTTTATGTGGGAGCTTTTACGACCGGCGCAATAACAATAGGAATTAGCACGACATATAGCCTATGAAGTTTTTGATTTTTAAAATTTTCGTACTCCTTATCAGCCTAAATGTTACAGGCCAAAGTTCTTTATCATTAAATATCGGGGCTGGCATATTAAGCGAATCTTATAGTCCGCATTATAAATCCTTTGCAGAGTACCTAAATGATAAGGCCCTGCCTCGCCAACAATTGCTGGCCGGCCTTCAGTTTAATTGGCAAATAAAAGATCACTCCAGTTTATGGCTTGCAGGAGCCTACGTATTCCGAGATATTCAGTATCAAGATTTGCAGATCAAGAGTCAGAATAATGATCCCGCAGAATATCAATCGGATGTGCTTCGCTATTTAGACTTTTCTTTGGCTTATGGCTATAGACTGCGTTGGAGTCGCAGCTTTAGCATTTACCCAAAATTAGGTCTCTTTAGCTTTCTGCCGGTAGTAAGTAAGCCAAACTTATTGTATTCTGGAGGCTGGACAGGCTCTCAAGTTCAGATCAACTACGATAAACACGGAGGTTTAGGTGCATTGGCGGAGCTTTACCTCGAATGGAACCCCTGGTCTAAAAGCAAGTGGGGATTGCACCTAGCCATTCCTTATCAATGGTATTGGTTCCTAAATACGGTCGAAAGACGCGATCCTTTTTACTCGCTTTCCTTGCAAATGGGACTGCATTATAATTTAGGTCGCGGGCGGCCTTATTGATTTTTTAGAATCAAGTTTTCCGGCCCGCATTTTGCTAACTTCCCCACGTGATCAACAGGAGCTGGATACCCTTTACCCTTAGAGGACGCATCTTTTTTTCGATGCTGCTTATCCTCGCCATTTCATTCCTCTTAACCGGAACCATTTCCTTCTATCACTTTAAACAAGAAAATGAGCAATACCACGAAGAACGCCTCAAACGTAAGGAGTTCGCAGTATTGGAATCCATTAACTTTTTCTTGCGCGATCAAGAGCTCATCAACAATACCGATAGCATTGTAAGCCTCTTTGATACCAAGGTTTGTGATCTTGCGCAGATCAATGGTTTGGATATCAATATCTATGGGCTTAACGGGAATTTGCTCATCGCCTCTACACCCCATCTCCACGAAAGTGGCATTATTCCGACCAAGATTGATCCCGACCTGATGGAGCGTCTTTACCAAACCGCCGATCAGGTATTACGTCGTTATAAAACCGATTCGGTAGACTTCCTCTCCACTTTCGATTTTATCCGGAATTACCAGGGCAAGCCAGTGGCGATTATTAACCTGCCCTATTTCGATGCGGAGGACCTCAGCAGAGAGGATTTAAGGAACTTTCTCTGGCGATTAACGGAAATATACTTCCTACTCTTTTTAGGGGCTAGTTTGATGGCCTATTTCCTTTCCAATTACATCACCGGTTCCTTGCAACTCATTGGTGAGCACATAAAAAACACCCGACTCAAAGGAGGAAATTATCAACTGGAATGGAAATACCAGGATGAGATTGGGACTCTGGTGGCGGAATACAACCGCATGCTTCAAGAGCTGGAGGCCTCCGCTGCTAAATTGGCTCAAACCGAAAGGGAAAGTGCCTGGCGTGAAATGGCCAAACAAGTGGCGCATGAAATTAAAAATCCGCTTACGCCTATGCGACTCAATGTGCAATACCTCGAAAAGAGCCTGCGCACTGATGACCCTGAGAAACTGCGTGAGTTTTCGGAAAGCATGATTGATCAGATCGACACTCTGAGCAATATCGCCGCTGCTTTCTCTCGCTTTGCCTCTATGCCCGAACTACGCTTAAAACTCTTCCCCGTAAGGGAATTGGTACGTAGGGTGGCTATGTTATATCCAGAGCATAATGTGCAGTTTAAGGCAGAAGATGAGGATCTGCAGATTTATGCTGATCCGGATCAGCTTATTCGAGTAATGAATAACCTCATCAACAATGCCTTGCAATCCGTGCCCGAGGGTAGAAAGGAGCAGGTGGTAGTTTCGCTTTCGCGGAAGGGAGAACAGGCCCTTATTGAAGTTTGCGACAATGGCAGTGGAATTCCGGAATCGCAGCATACCAAGATTTTTGAACCTCGCTTTACCACCAAATCCAGTGGAATGGGCTTAGGCCTGGCTTTGGTAAAACGAATTGTAGATGGCTTTTCCGGGCGCATCGAATTCGAAACCAAATTGGGTGAAGGAACTTGTTTTCGAGTATACCTGCCTCTATCCGCGCAAAGCGAGGACTAGGAAGTTTTTAAATCCGAGGGAATTCATTTCTTTTGCAGGGCACCCAATGAAACAATCATGGAATTCAACAATCTGCTACTGGAAATAAGCGATTCAATTGCGGTAATTACCCTTAATCGCCCTAAGCAACTTAATGCCTTAAATAAAGAAACTATCGCCGAATTGCATCAGGCCCTCGAAGGACTGAAAAATGATGCTGAAGTTCGGGTGGTGATCTTAACGGGAAGTGGCGAAAAGTCCTTTGTGGCTGGCGCCGATATTAAAGAATTTGCCAATTTCTCCGTAACCGAAGGAACCGAATTAGCGGCCTTAGGGCAGACGAGTCTTTTCGACTATATCGAGAACTATAGTAAGCCCGTAATCGCTGCCGTAAATGGCTTTGCTTTGGGAGGTGGTTTGGAATTAGCGATGAGTGCACATATTCGCATCGCCTCCAACAATGCCAAATTAGGCTTACCTGAAGTTACTCTGGGCTTGATTCCAGGATATGGCGGTACCCAGCGTTTAGCTCAATTAGTAGGCAAGGGCCGAGCCCTGGAAATGATTCTCAGCGCCCAAATGATCAAGGCCGATCGTGCCTATGAAATGGGTCTGGTAAATCACCTTACTGAATTAGACGAATTGCTTCCTACGGCCAAAGGCTTAGCGGCTAAAATTGCCCAAAATTCACCCAATGCTATTCACAGTGCAATTAAGTGTGTGAATGCCGGTTATACCGATGGCATGAATGGCTTTAAGGTGGAAATTGAAGAATTTGGAAAATGCTTCGGCACCGAAGATTTTACTGAAGGGACCACCGCCTTTTTAGAAAAACGCAAACCTCAGTTTTGAGCATTCGCAAAGACTTTAAAATAGAACGCACGGCTCGCTACTACCTCAGTAACGAGCCGTCGTCTTTACAGCCCTATCTCTGCTTTGTTCTGCATGGATATGGGCAGCATCCGGAATTCTTCCTGCGCAAGTTTGAAAAGGCGCAGCGCTCCGATATTCTGTTTGTGGCACCCGAAGGATTGCATCGCTTTTATTTACAAGGATCTTCGGGCCGAGTTGGCTCCAGTTGGATGACTAAGGAAGATCGCCTCAATGATATTGATGACTATTGCCGAATGTTAGATCAAGTGGCGGCGATGATAATGGAGTACCAGCGCTTTGAAAAGGTGGCCATATTTGGTTTTTCGCAGGGCGTAGCTACCGCTTGCCGATGGGCCAATAGCACCAAATTAAAATTCGAAACCTTGATAAATTGGGCCGGAGCCTTTCCTCCCGATCTCGATTTTGAAGCGGCCCTCGAAAACTTTCGCCCCAAGGAATTACATATGCTTTGCGGCGATGATGATGAATTTATTAGTGAGGAACGACTAGAGGAGCATTTAAACTTTTTGAAGGAAAAGGGTCTTCATCCCGACCTTCATCGTTTTGAAGGGAAGCATGATATTTATAACGCGCCTTTAAAGGCCTTGTTGGAGGAGGTTTTTCCTACTCATCCACATCCATAAAGTCATTAAGATCCCGACGCTCCTTTTTGGTGGGTCTACCGGTGCCACGAGGTCGGCTCAGCTTATGCATCATATTGATGAATTGCTGCTTTTCGAGCTCTTCAGCCGTGGTGATATCTCTGATTAAATCTGGAACTAATTTGGCGCCCACCCGCGATTTTGGAATGTCCAAAACTTCAACCTGGTAAAGCACACCATCCTTACGGAAACCAATTCTATCGCCCACCTTCACTTCTCGTGAGGCTTTGGCCGGCTCATCATTAATAATTACCCGCGACTTTTTTAGGGCATCTGTAGCCAGGCTGCGGGTTTTGTATTTGCGAACACACCAGAGGTACTTATCTATACGCATGGGCCAAAAATAAAGAATCCCGGCAGCGTACTGCGCGGGATCCTTTGGATATAGAGGGGGTATTTACACGTTATAATTTCTCTGCTGAAAAAGGAAGCCCGACAGTGGGTGCCGGGATCCTTCGGATATAGAGGGGGTAATTACACTATTTACGGTACACCACTTTTTGGGTGTAGCTACGGTTATCAGTGATCACCTTCATCAGGTAAACACCTTCCAGTAATTCGGCTTGAGGTTGGTAAACCATGGTGTTGGTTCCTTTAAATTGGAAGCCTAAAGCTGCCTGATCTACCATCTTACCGCTTAAGTCGTAAAGCTCTACGCGCACATCGCTGCTATTGTCTAAGTGCAAGTCAATTTGAGCAGCACCGCTAAATGGATTAGGATAAACATTCAATCCATTTTGTACTTGTCCGTACTCGGCAGTGCTTACAGGGTTGCCATTGCCATTGAATTCTACATTGGCGATGTCGAAGCTTACCGGAACGAAGTTGTTATAGTCACCAACAAGTGAGAAAGTCACGTTTAAGATATTGCTCAGGTCAAGCGGGGTGTTTCCGGCAGAAACCAAGTCGGCAAAATCAATGCTGTATGTTCCCATAGCGGCATTTTGCACTGGCACAGTGATACGGTATTGCTCGCTCCAGTTAGTGATATTGCCACTTACCAAGGTTACAATAATCTCGTTCAATCCGCTTAAGCTGGCTTCAAAGGTCATTTGGTTGTAGGCACTTAAGTCTACAGATTTGTGACCAGGACGCAACATGCGGTAAATGCTCACATAGTTCTTTAAGTTACCGGTGAACTGTACATCGCGCTCTAAGTGTTTTTTAGAGTTATCGAAGGTATAGCCACTCTCAGTAAGGGTATTGAAGTTAGTGCTGTTGGCACCTACTACGCGCTCGAAGTCAATTCCCCAAGCACCATCGGCTAAGTACAATACATCGCGACCACCACCGATATCGTTCAAGATTTCGAATCCAGAGTCGAATAAGTATCCGGTGTTCCAAACTACAGTTTCTTCACGTTTAGCAGGATCAAGGCTGATCAATTCACCAAACTGAGTACGGGTAGCTTGCTCGTTGATAGTACGGTTAGCCATGATGTTAATCTCGCTGGCACCTACAGTGTTTACCATAGTAAGGAAGATTTTACCATCCTTATAGTGACCGGTTTTAACATAGGCAGTAGGTACTGCAACGTTGCTGCTGGTTAAGCTGCTTACCGGACCATCCATTTCCATTAAAGTAAGGATGTCTTCTACCAATTGGCGAGTTAAGCTTTCAGATACAGACCAAACCTGGAAGTTGTATACTTTATCAGAAGGCTGGATATCATATTCTTGTTGGTTCCAACGAGCATCGATTTCAATAGTGCCATTGGCTTTCTTGTAGGCTACAAAGGTTACAGCCATGTCTACCAAACCTTCACCTTGATCTAAGTGAGAAAGGATAAAGGTGTGACCCTTGATATTGATCAATTTAATATTCTCTAAAGTGGCACCGTTTAAGCGGTCGCAAATCACTTTGGTGTGGTTATACACCTCATTCTGAGTTTCGATGGCCAGGATGCTTCCTAAACGGTTCTGAGCAGTGTTTAAGTAATCTACAGAGAATACGTTTAAGGCATTGGTGATACCAATTAGATCGGTTGGAGTAGCAATTACCGCAGGAGCGTTTTGAGGACCTACCGCAGGTAAGTAGTCGCTTAAAGCTCCGGTTTTACCTAATTGCTGACTTTGCATATCACTCAAAGTAGGTTGCTGAGCAATGCGATCGTAGAAAGTATGCTGTCCGCGGATGATACGCTCGTAGTTACGGGCGGCAATTAAACGGGCCATTGAACCTTCACTTTCGATACCACCGTTATTGGAACCTGAAGAACCAGTAGCACAGTTTTCACTAGCACTGTTGTTGCTGCTTACAGGATCGGGTTGATTTTGACTCAATACAGAGGCAGTGTTGCTACCATTTCCGTTTACCTGAACGGTAACTTGTAAGCTTTGACCAGTACCACAAACCACTTCAGGAATAGTCCATAAACCAGTTCCGGCATTGTAAGTTCCGCTGCTAGGTCCGGCATGACTTACATAAGTGAAGTTCGCATCAATAACATATTGAATCTGTACGGCAGTAGCAGGTACACCGCAAGTAAGGTTGTCGATGTGGATGGTAAAGGTTACCAAATCACCAACATTAGGAGTGTTATTAGTAACGGTTTGAGTAACCTGCAAGTCGGCAGGACAACGAACACTGTTAATGTCTGCTGTAACAGTAGTTCCATCCAAGTACCAGCTCAAAGCGCTGATAGAAGGGAAGGTAACTGTAAACTCGTTGCTGTGGGTACCGGCAATAAAGCTGGTGTTTTGGCCACGACCTTGTGGAGATGGGCTAAAGCTATTATTAGCTCCAACAGGAATGTTTACAGTAAAGTTATTAGGGTTGTGGTAACCGAATTTAGCCACCACGTCATTGTTCACGTCGATATAAACACAGTTCAATTCTGGGTTTACATTTAAGGTTCCGCTTCCGTTTACAGCGGTGAAAGCACCACAGAATTCAGAAGTACCATTGGCAGTAAGGAAAGAGGTAGCAGTGATAGCATCTCCAGCTACAAAGCCAGCAGGAACAGGAACGGTAAACTCGAAACGGTTGGCATTGCTTTCAGTACCCTGTGCAATTCCATTTACTAAACCAGGACCATAAGATCCGGTGCTGGCATCCATATCATCGCCACTACCTTCAACTTTAGAGAAAAGGAAGCTTTTACCTTGAGGCATATAAGCACCAGTATACTCATCAGCTTCGAAGAATTCTACGGTAGCACCGGCAGGAGCAAATCCTTTTACAGTAAGGTTAGCACCGTTAATGATTACCGCATCGATAATAGGGAAGTTCTGCAATTGGTTACCTCCGGCATCAACATCATTGTTGTCGTTTAAAGTAACATAGGTACCGGTTCCCTTGCGATGGTTATCGCTAGAGCTTAATAAGTCAATACCTAATTGCTTGGAAGTAGTTAAAGGAGCAACAGCAGGAATAACGTTTCCATTGTTGTAAATGCAGTTTTGAGTAATATGGTGTTTTTCAGCCGCGCTGGTAACCAGGATACCGGCACCCACATTGTCATAAATAAGGTTCTTAACGATAGTGTCGCCGTAAGTTCCATAGATACGCATACCGGAAGTTTCGTTACCTAAGCGACCGTTATTGTAAGAAGTGTTGTTCTCAATTTGGTGACCACCGTGAGAGTTGTAGGTATCCAAACCGTTGGCACCATTGTTACGGAAAAGGTTTTCTTTAACTACACAGTTTTCAGTGAAATCAGCTACATCTAAACCATCGGTAATTTGATCTACCAAACCATTGTGGGCAAAGTCGTTTTGATAAACTTCCCAGTCGGCACAACCGGTGCGAAGGAAGCCACCCATGGTAGATCCATAAGCCACATAGTTGTGGTGGAATTTACCATCGTCAACGCCTAAAGCTTGGAAGTTAGGAGCACCATTGATATCGCTTCCGGCAGGAGCCATATCCTGATGAGCTTCAGAACCCAAAACCATATTAAAGGCTTCGAAGTAGCCACCGCCACCGCGAACCAAAAGGTTGGCATTGTCATAGATGAACCATCCGTTACCGAAGCTGTGGATAGCCAGGTCGTTAATAGTAATGTAACGCTCGGTAGCTTGTAATCCCCACTTCAAGTTACCGGCACCGTCAACGATCTCAATTTCGGGACCGTCTACCTGCGCTAAAGCCACGGCATCACAACCTACAGTACCACCGGCTCCGAAGATGGTGGTATTGGTGTTACCAGTGAAAGCAGTTTGAGTGCTGCCATCGATGGTTAAAACACGGTTGTTAATGCTGGGCAACTCAGCGGAAGTTACCAGAATGGTGAATACTCCGGTGCTGGCATTGTAACCGGCGTCGGAAGTAGGAATGTTAAACTCGATACGATCGATGCTCCAGTTTGCATTGGCATCGGTGATTGCTTGACGTAGCGAACCGGGACCCGAATCATTCGTGTTGGTCACGGTTAAAACTTGACCTTGTAAGCTTAAGGCCAACGCTACAAAAAATGTAATACCCCAGAATTTCATAGCTGTAATAATTGAATTACCCAGCAAACCTAATCTCCTTATTAACAAGGCCTGTTAATTATTAGATGAACTGCAAAATGTGTCGATAAGTGGTTGAAAGAAAGCCTGAAACGAATAAAAAGAAACAAGCTCAAAGGCTTGTGGGGCAAGGCTTAAGCGCTAAAATAGAGGAATTCTTGCGTACTATACATTTTAGAGCCATTTTTGTTAAGAATTCATTCCTCTCACATGAAGTGTATTGTTGTTGATGATGACCCCATTCAAAGGGAAGCGATAAAGTCATGCATCTCAAAAGTTAGCGACCTTGAATTGGTAGGTGTATATCCTAATGCCATTGAGGCACGTATCGCTTTGCAAAAGAGGGAGGTAGACCTGATCTTTCTAGATGTTGAAATGCCCGAAATGAGTGGCATTGAATTTCTCGCTAGCTTTAAAGAAGTTCCTCAAGTTATTATGGTAACCGCTAAAAAGCACTACGCTTTTGAAGCTTTTGAATACGATGTTACCGACTATATTTCTAAGCCCATCGACATGGATCGCTTTTCATCGGCGGTGCAAAGAGCCCGTTATTATGAAGAAAACCTGAAAAGACAAGAAATTGAAAATTCACTTTTCATTAAATCAGACGGTGTTTTAGTGAAGTTAAGCGTGGATGATATTTCTTTTGTAGAGGCCTTGGGTGACTATATTAAAGTGGTTACTGAGGAGAAGCGCTACATCGTGCATAGTACCATGAAAGCCTTTGTTGCGAAGCTTCCGGATAATTTTTTACGTGTGCATAAATCACATATTATAAACCTCGATAAGATTCAGAAGCTGGAGGAAAACACGGTCTTTTTAGCGGGTCAGGAAATTCCTGTTAGCCGGAATAATAAAAAGATTCTGATCGATCGAATTTCAGAGTCTAAATAGCTAGGGACCCAAAACATTAGGGCCCTATAAAAATATTAAGCCCCGTCTTTCTGCTGAGAGACGGGGCTTATTTTTCTAATCCCTTAAAGGGATTTCGAAGTCAGAAATTAAATTATTTCGCAGCAGCGTAATTAGCAGCTACAGCGTCCCAGTTAATTACATTGAAGAAAGCTTCGATATAGTCGGGACGACGGTTTTGATACTTTAAATAGTAAGCGTGTTCCCAAACGTCTAAACCTAAGATGGGAGTACCTTTTACTTCGGCCACATCCATTAAAGGATTATCTTGATTGGCAGTGCTGCTTACTTGAAGCTTACCATTGCCATCTACTGATAACCAGGCCCAACCTGAACCGAATTGAGTAGCAGCGGCATTAGCGAAAGCGTCTTTAAAAGCTTCGAATGAACCGAAAGCTTCGTCGATAGCAGAGGCTAATTCACCTGAAGGGTTTCCACCTCCATTAGGACCCATTACAGTCCAAAATAAGCTGTGGTTGTAGAAGCCACCACCATTATTACGAACGGCACCGCCATGCTTGGAAACATTAGCAAGGATGTCTTCGATAGATTGGTTTGCCAAATCACTGCCTTCGATAGCGGCGTTTAATTTGGTGGTATAGCCAGCATGGTGTTTACCGTGGTGGATTTCCATGGTTTGCTGGTCAATATGTGGTTCTAAAGCGTTGTGAGCATAAGGTAATGCTGGTAATTCAAAAGCCATGTTTGATATTTTTTAGTTGATACTTTATGTAATCGAAACAAATCTATCGCTAAGAAAGTTTGTCCCAAACTTCAACAGGAATTATTCTTTGTTGAAGCGGCATCAAAATTACTTATTAAAAAATAGAATTGCTTAGTTTTTGACTATGAATAGATTTCCTGAGTCGATATAAGCTTTAACGAACACGGGCCTTGCCAATAATTTTTCTAAAAAGGCCTGGGAAAAAACGAAAGAGCTGAACGCCCCAAACCTCTTTCCCGCCAATTAGTGCCACGGCTTTGTTGTTTTGAATGGCTTTTAAAGCTTTTTTGGCAAAGACTTCTGCGGGCATCCCATTGGCTTGGGCTTGATCCATCTCACCCAAGGCCTCATTGTTTCCGGTGAGGGCATTTACTGATACTTGAGTGTGAATGAATCCCGGACAGATCAAGTTTACCTTAATATGGGGTTCTTCTGCACGCAGGCTTTCGTAAAATCCATGCAGGGCATGTTTGGCGGCGGCGTAACCCGAGCGATAGGGAGTGGGGATTTTACCTACCAGACTGGAGATGACGACCACTTGCCCTTGTCCATTTTGCCAGCGGTCCATAAAGGCTTTGCTGAGTTCTACATTGGCCAAATAGTCAACTTCCATTAAACGGCGGTACACTTTTAATTCTGTGTCTCTAATTAAGGAGCGCTGTGATAGGCCTCCAGATAGGATGAGAATATCGGGTGCCGACCAAATTTTTTGCAATTCGGCAAGAGCATTTTGGCGCTCCGCTTCCTTTTCTAAATCAAAAGGCAACACTTCTACCTGCTGAGCTCCAAAGACTAAAAGTTCCTTAGCCAATTGCATTAAAACTTCTTTGCGACGTCCGCTAATAACCAGCTTGGCTCCCTTTTTGGCTAGCTCTTCAGCCATGGCTTTGCCAATTCCGGAACTGGCTCCGGTTATCCAGGTTTTCTTGTTTTCAAAGTAATTTGCCGCCATCCTTTAGACCTTTTCTTATTTGCTAATTTAGGCTCAAATGTCCTCCATGCACGAACGCTTCCTTATTTACAATGCCTCAGCCGGTTCGGGAAAAACCTTTCAACTGGTGCGCAATTACTTAAAGCGTTGTTTGAGTACTAAAGATGCAAAGCGCTTCATGCATATCCTGGCCATCACCTTTACTAAAAAGGCCGCTGGTGAGATGAAAGTTCGCCTCATCAAGCAATTAAAGCTCTTAAAGTCCTATCCGGATATTGAAGCAGGAGATCGGGCTTATGCCGAGGAATTAGCCGCTGAACTAGCGATTGATCCCATCGAGTTAAAACACCGAGCTAGTGCTGCCTTATCGGGCATCCTGCATCATTATGCGGCCTTTAATGTGTCTACCATCGACAGTTTTACCAATCGCCTGATTCGCAGCTTTAGCAAGGACCTTAATATTAATGGTCATTTTCAAGTAGAGCTGGATAATGACCGCATCCTGGAAGAGGCGGTAGATCGTCTTTTGGATGAATTGGAAGAGGAAGGTCCTTTTACGGAAGTATTGCGACGTTATATCCGCCAACAGCTTGATGATGAAAGCGCATTTGACAGTCGCAGGCTTTTGATAAATCGCGGAAAGGAACTGTTTCAAGAGCGGGCCTTTCCCTATTTGGAAGCTCTCAAAGAATTAGACCCTGAAACTTTGCTGAACATTGAAGCAGCACTGCGGGGACGGTTAAATCAGTTAAGGGGATCTTTTCAAAAAGAGGCTTCTGACTTTTTACAGCGATGCGAGGAATTGGATCTAGCTGGGGAGGATTTTAGAAGAGGAGGCTTATATTCTTGGGTTCAGGCGATAAGCCAAGCGGACTTCAAGCCATTTAATAAGACTCAGATTGAAACTTTCGAAGAGAAAGGGCCTGAGCATATCCCATCTACCAAGGGGAAAAAGAAGCCGGCTTTAAATGATGCCAATATACTCCAGGATCTTTATGAAAGAGCTAAGAAAATCAAAGACTTAGAGGAAGGTAGTTTCGAAGAATATTGGATTTTAGATCGAGTTCTCAAAGGAATTCATGCTTTAGCCCTATTAGGGGAAATCGAAGTACGAATAGACCAGATAAAGGAGGAAAGTGGCCGAATGCCCATTGGCGATTTCAACAAGATTATCTCTAAAGAACTACGAGAGCAACCAGCGCCCTTCCTTTACGAACGTTTAGGGGATCGTTTTCAAGACTTTTTTATTGACGAGTTTCAGGATACCTCTCGCCTGCAGTGGGAAAACCTCTTACCCCTTTTAAATAATGCTCTGGCATCTGAAGGCAGTAGCACTATGATTGTGGGAGATGCCAAACAAAGTATATATCGCTTTAGAGGAGGCGATCTGCAATTGTTTGTGGACCTTTTTAGTGATAAAGATGCTAGTAATAAAGTCGCTGGTCGGGAGCTCTACCAAAGAAAGGTAGTTCCGATGGAGCATAATTGGCGCTCGCGCTCAGGCCTGGTGGATTTTAATAACCGCTTTTTTGAAACCTTAAGTGCAGAGTTGCCCAATGCCGAGTACCGTGAGATTTATAAACAGGGTAAACAAGTACCCGCAAAGGCAGAAGGAGGCTATATAAGTCTGGAGCTTTTAGACAATAGGCCCAGCCCGGAAATGGAGGACGAGGCCTTACTAAACAGGATAAACGATTTGCTCCAAGCTGGTTATCGGCAAAGGGATATCTGTCTTTTGTCGAGAAGCAATAAAACCGGACGTAGAGCCGCCAAATTTCTTTTGGAACAAGAGGCAAATTTGGACTTAGCTCCCGGAGAGGCCCTGCAAATTCTTTCTGCCGATAGCCTTTTAATTGGCGCTTCCGCTGAAGTGCAGGCTATTATTTCCTTTTTGGAGATGTCGGAATTCCCAAAAGATAAAGAACGTCGTCGGGCTTGGCTAGCTTTGTTTGCGGAGCGTTTCTGCCCTTTTGGTCAAGACCCACATGATTTTAGAAAGGCCTGGTCTGAAAAGAACTTGAAGGAGATTGGGGAGGGATTAAACAGCTTGTTTGGTTCCTTTGATTTTGACCAATGGCAGGCCCAGGAGCTTTTGGAAAAATGCTATCAATTAATGCAGCTTTTCGAAATGCCCTGGCAAAATGATCCCTATTTGCAATTCTTCTTGGATCAGATTCAGGAGTACCAAAGCCATAGTCGCCCAGTAACCGCGGAGTTTTTGCAATGGTGGCAAGAAACCGGATCTGAAAAAAGTTTGAGCATCCCGGAAGACACCAATGCCATTCAAGTTATGAGTGTGCATAAAGCGAAGGGCCTCGAATTTCCGGTGGTGATTTATCTATCGGCTTATGGCGCCCTGCAAAGCGGTGGTGGCTCTACTAATCCTCGCGCTTGGGTAGATTTGGATCCGGATAGCTTTGGCCTCTCTTTTAGCTTTATTGATTTGGTAAAACCACCAATCCCCGAATTTCAACCGCAGTATACAGCTTGGTATGAGGAGGAGCTTTCGAGGATAATGATGGATAACCTTAATATCTATTATGTGGCTTTTACCCGTGCGGAACAGGAGCTGCATATTATCAGCCAAATGCCGTCCAAGACTGGTAATCAGCAAAGCTTCGAATCTTTCTTAAGCCGCTATTTCGAAGCAGAAGAACCGGGTATATATGAGATCGGAAGCCGCCAGGGGCCAGTTAAGGAAGAGGCAGAACAGTTTGGTTTCGAACCCCAAAGCTTTAAGGCTTTGCCCTGGATGGAAAAACTGGAACTTATAAGCAATGTGCCTAGGCACTGGCAACACGATAAACTGGCAGATGCCCGTTGGGGAACCAAGATGCATCAATTACTAGCGCAAATCCGCAAGTCTAGTGACCTTGATCAGGTATTAAAAAGAGCTCAAAATGAATCCTGGTTGGATGAAGAGGACTTGATTCAGCTGAAACCTCAGCTTAATAATTTATTGAATCACAAAGATTTGGCGGAACTCTACCACCCTGATGGCCGGGTTTATAATGAAAGAAGCTTATTGGTACCTGGACAAGGAAAGCGGATTCCCGATCGTTTGGTGTCTTTAAATGATCGGTGGTACCTAGCCGATTACAAGACTGGGGTTGAGTTAGCGGCGCATCAGCAACAGCTGCAAGACTATGCCCAACTTCTTAAAGAAGCCGGCATAGAATTACAAAAAGCGGTACTAATTTATTTAGGGGAGGAGCTAAAGGTGGTAAAGCTAAAGCTCTGATAATCATTTTAAAACTCCAAGCTCCTTACCTACTTTGGTAAAGGCGGCAATGGCGCGATCTAAATGTTCTTGTTCGTGGGCGGCACTTAATTGTACACGAATCCGGGCTTGACCCTTTGGTACAACGGGGTAGAAGAAGCCAATCACATAGATGCCTTCCTTAAGAAGTGCATCGGCAAATTGTTGTGAAAGGGCGGCATCATAAAGCATAATGGGAACAATAGCAGAGTCTCCGTCTTTAATATCGAAACCTGCTTCGCGAATTCCTTTTTTGAAGTAATTCACATTATTCTCCAGCTTATCACGTAATTCGGTGGTTTCGCTTAAAAGGTCAAATACCGCGATAGAGGCACCTACAATAGCTGGGGCCAAGGAATTAGAGAATAAGTAGGGACGAGAGCGCTGACGCAGTAAGTCGATAATTTCTTTTCGACCGGTGGTAAAGCCACCCATGGCGCCACCAAGAGCTTTTCCTAAGGTTCCGGTAATAATATCTACTCGACCCATTACATTATTAAGATCATGGGTACCACGTCCGGTTTTACCGATAAAGCCGGTAGCATGGCATTCGTCTACCATTACCAGCGCATCGTATTTTTCGGCCAGGTCGCAAATTTTGTCCAATTGTGCCACATAGCCGTCCATGCTAAATACTCCATCGGTCACAATAATTTTGAAACGAGCGGTTTCGGAAGCGGCCTGCAATTGTTTTTCCAGGTCTTCCATATTATTGTTCTCGTAGCGATAGCGCGCGGCTTTACATAAGCG
The DNA here is from genome assembly GCF_014524565.1 of Croceimicrobium hydrocarbonivorans. NCBI lineage: Bacteria > Pseudomonadati > Bacteroidota > Flavobacteriia > Flavobacteriales > Owenweeksiaceae > Croceimicrobium > Croceimicrobium hydrocarbonivorans. The sequence goes on from NZ_CP060139.1 coordinate 1,897,449, forward strand.
AACTCCATCGATAATGGAAGCATGGTTGAGGCTATCCGAGATAATGGCATCTTCGGCACCTAAAAGCGGTTCAAATACACCACCATTGGCATCGAAGGCTGCAGCATAAAGGATGGTATCCTCTGTTCCGAGGAAGTCGGCGATCTTTTGCTCCAGTGTCTTATGAATATCTTGAGTTCCGCAAATAAAGCGCACGGACGACATGCCAAAACCATGAGTATCCAAACTTGCTTTGGCTGCTTCAATTACTTTAGGATGTGAAGAAAGACCGAGGTAATTATTGCTGCAGAAATTGAGCACTTTTTGCCCACCCTGCACGGTAATTTCGGCGCCTTGTTCGCCGGTGATAATGCGTTCGCGCTTATAAAGTCCGTCAGCTTCAATTTGTTGAAGTTCTGATTGTAAGTGCGCTTGTAGTTTACCGTACATAGTTTTTCATTTAGGTGAGGCCACAAAGATAAAAAGCATGCCCAATGACCGCACGCTTTCTGCTAATTTAGGCGCATGAATAGCCACCTTAAGAATCTGGAGCAAGAGCTATTGCTCAGTCTGGAAGATCTGATTTTATCGCGCAGTGAAAAACGCAGCCTTAAAGCCTTACTAGCTGAACATGAATTAAACGCTCAACAGCGGGACTGGCTGCTTAGTAGAGTGCGAGATTTCGCGATGGATCGGGTAGAGGGAGCTAAAACCGAATTGATCTTGGGCTGGTTTTACGAATGTGTGAAGCTTTTAAAGGAACCGGCAGGTTCGGAATCTACGCATGGCCGGGCCTATTTTAGTCCGGGAGAGGATTGTCGAGATGCTATTCTAAGTCAGTTGCGATCTGCCGCCCACAGTATCGATATCTGTGTATTTACCATTAGCGACGATATTATCCGTGATGCCATAGTTTCGGCCTACAAAGTAGGAAAGCGGGTGCGCATTATTAGCGATAATGACAAGAGTGAAGATATGGGCTCGGATATCGATTTTTTACACCGAATTGGGATTCCTATTCTTTTGGATAAAACCGAGGATCACATGCATCATAAATTCGCCCTCTTTGATGATAAGGTATTGCTAACGGGCAGTTATAATTGGACCCGTTCGGCGGCGGAGCGCAATTATGAGAACCTTGTATTAAGCGAAGACCCTGTATTGCTGAGGGCCTTCCGCTTAGAGTTTGATCGTATTTGGGAGCATTTGGATTAGGCGCAAGCCCGGCAAATACCATGAATTAAAACCTCCGTGCTTTCTGGGATAAAACCCTCTGGCACAGCAATTTTAGGTAAGGTGTTTTCCTCCAAACAATAGGTTTGATCGCAATTGTGGCATTTGAAATGTAAATGCGAATCATGATGATGCTCCGGAGAGCAAGAACCGTGGCAATAGGCGTATTTCACCGAAACCACATCATCCGGAACCTTGTGAATAAGACCCTGCTGTTCGAAATCTTGTAAAGTGCGGTATAAGCTGGCCCGGTCGAGTTTTCCTTCAAAGGCCTGACTGAGTTCGCTATGTGAAACAGCGGCTTTTTGCTGCATCACAAAATGGAGTACTTGAATACGGCCCAGCGTTCTGCGCAGGCCATGGGAGCGTAAGATTTCTTCAGCTGTATCTGTCATTAAATCACTTCAATTTCGGCGGTATAAATACCGTAGTTTCCTTCTGAATCTTTGGCGCTAATGTACAATTCATAATGTCCAATCTCGGCTGTAGAAGGAATGCTGATACTAAGGCTTCCTAAATCAAAGCTGAGGTCGGAGCCTCCATCCAAATCCTTATCAAAGGAGAAAATGGTGCTGGAATAGCTTTTATGGCTGTGTTCAGATTCTTCGCGCACTTGAATTACTATTTCGGCCAGATCGATATTGTCGGTCACGCTACCAGTAAGATTAAAGCTTTGACCTTTAGTAATCTGGAAACCTTGAGAGAAATCAGGGTCGGTAATACTAATTTGAGGTTCGCTGCCATTGCGAAGGACAAAGTCGAGTTCGGTGAATTCAGATTCATTTCCAGCCGCATCCAATAGCCTTAAGATGAGGTGGTGGGGACCGGCGGTTACCGGATCGGGCACTTGCAGACTTTCCTTAAAAGTAGTTTGGCTACCGCTTAAATTATAAACTTCACTAAGGGTCCAGGTGCTGGAAAGTTTACCATGACTATGGCCATCGAATTGATCGTGCAAATCAAGCTTTAATTGACCCAAGGCCTCATTGTCTGAAACCTCTACCGCCAGGTTAATGGCTTCTCCAGCATTGAATTCTAAATCATGATCTTCTCCGTTTAAAGTAGCAGAAAGGATCACTGGCGCGTCCAGATCCTGATTGTCAGAGTCATTAGAGCAAGCAGAGCCAAGAGCTAAAACAGATAGAAAGAGAGCAGTTTTACGCATGTGTTTTTCTTTTGCGCAAACATATTGCTTTTACAACAATGTTGCAATTAAAAAGAGTAAGAAATGCCGGCCACTATATTTCGACCTTGTTCCGGCAGGTTTAATATGCGGTAACGGGAAAGATGCCGTAGATAGAAAGTATCAAAGAGATTGTGCACGGCAATATGTACCTGCAGTTGTTGATCGGCCCATTTCAATTTATAGGCGGCTTGGAGTCCAAATAGATGATAAGCAGGACTGGCCTTTTCATTGCGATCGGTACGGTTTTGAGCGAAGGTATAGCGCCAATCCGCCGAAAGGTACCAGCTATTCGCCTCCCATTTTAAAGTACTAAGGTTAGACCAGGGTGGACTAAAGGGAAGAGGCAATTGGGTATTGAGATTTCGATTGACCAGTAATTCACTGGCATTACTCCAATGCAATTGTTTCCAGGGATGCCAGTCCCAATAAAGTTCGGCCCCGCCTTGTAGAGCGGGTGCTTGCTGATACTCATACACCTGGCCAGCTTCTGGCAAATTGGAAAATCGCGCGGTGGGCCGCAGGAAGAGCATATTCTCGAAATAGTAGAAATAAGGGCTTAGTCGAATTAACCATTCTTCATTCTGATATTCGACCAGGCCATCTACTTGCCAAGCGATTTCTGGATTAAGTTGGGCATCGCCTACTTCATGTCTAAAAGTACCATGATGCACACCATTGGAGCTTAACTCAGCAATATTTGGCGCTCGGAAGCTACGGGCCAGATGCAATTTCAATTGCCAGGATTCGCGTAGGATATAGGAGAGACCAAATGCAGCAGCCAGATTAGAAAATTGGCGATCTATCGCCGGAGAGCGCAGCACCAGGCTATCAATATTATTCCACCAACGAGTTATACCTTGGGGAGATTGATGTTGGCGGTATTCCCAACGCAAGCCGCCATCCCAAAAGAGATTGCTTTGAAATTTACCCTTGCTCAGTACATATAGCCCGGATTGATAGGCTCCATATTCCGGGATTAAAAATTCGAATCCACTTTGATGATTGCGTTGATATTGCTGGGCGATTCCTGCGACGAAATCTTGCTCTAGCCAATGGAAACGATAGCGCGCATTGGCCTGTAAGCTGTGGAGTTTAAGTCCCAGCGCGAGATAGTCATTACTGTCGAGTTCAGCAAAGCCATGAGCGTGGGGCAAGCTTTTTTCGGCCCGGTCATTAAATTGATAACCGGCTTCGATTTCCAACCAATGATCCTGAATTTTAATGTTTTGCAGGGTATAGGCTTTGTAATGCTGAATTTCCTGGCGTGGCAAATCAATATTGCGGGTTTCCCCGATATTGCCCACATCAAATGCCCGAGGAATGCCGGTTGCTCCGGGATACATTCCTTGCTTCTGATCATAAACAGAGAAGCTATAACGCGCCCGGTATTGATTGCTGTTCCAGTTAATATTCCACTGCGCAGATTGTTGTTCGCCAGCAGTGTTTTTTAAAGTGTGATCGGTAATGGGTAGGATATAGCCATTATAAGTAAAGCTTTCAGCGGGTACCCTAAAGTCGCTGTAGCGCTTGCGGCTAAGGCGTAGGCTAGTGCTGAATTTATCTTTTCGATAGGCAGCATGTACCGAATTTCCCCAAGCCTGATTATTGCTATGATAAACGCTTTGCAGTCCGCCAGACCAGGTTCTTTCCGGTAGATCCTCCGCCAATAGTCTCAGGGCACCAGCCAGGGCATCACTTCCGTACTGAAGCGCGGCCGGTCCTTTGATCAGTTCCATACCTTGCACTTGGAAAGGGTCGATTTCTAAACCATGATCCAAGCCCCATTGCTGACCTTCTTGCTTAATTCCTTGATCGATAACCGCTACCCGATTTCCCATAAAACCGCGAATAACAGGTTTCGAAATACCCTGGCCTGTATTGAGGGCATTAATCCCGGGCATTCTTTCCAGTATTGAAGCCAAATCAATTTGGGAGGCTTGCTCTTCCTCTTTGGGATGCAGAATGAGCATTTCCTGAGAATACTTTTTTCGACTTTGATTGAGCATTCCATCTTCAATGAGAAGCTCATCTAGCTCAATCCTACTGGGGATCATGGCCAGAATAAGGCTCTTCTCTTCGGGAAAATGTAGATCCCTTTCTTCGGCCAGGTAGCCTTCTTTTTCGAAATGCAAATGATAGTGGCCCGGCAGTAAACTCATCCGGATAAAACCACTGCTGTCGCTAAAGCTGGATTGCTCCGTTTCGTGAATGGTAAGACGCACCCCTGCTAAGGCCTCTCCTTTGTAAAGGTCTTTGAGCTGTACTTCTAAGGTAGCTTCCTGGGCATAGGAGTTCCAGCCCCAAAGGAGGAAAAAAACTAAGCCTAGCGCTCTATTTAAATAAGCCGAGGATATCGTTACCATTGGCCAGTACGATTAGCGCCAATAAGATGAAAAAGCCTACCATTTGCGCATATTCGAGCACCTTATCTGATGGTTTGCGGCCGGTAATCATTTCAATTAAAACGAATACCACATGGCCTCCATCCAGGGCCGGGATAGGCAATATGTTTAAGAAGGCGAGCATAATGCTTAGGAAGGCAGTAATGCCCCAGAACCATTCCCAATCCCATTCATTAGGGAATTGAGATGCAATTGCGATAAAACCACCCACTTTCTTATACGCACCGGTGCTGGGGGTGAAAATCATTTTTAATTGACGGATATAATCCTTTAAAACACCAGTTGTCTTGTTCCATCCTGCGGGAATAGCTTCTGCCAGGGTGAATTTTTGACTTTCTAATTGGAAGTATTTTTTCAGCTCAATTTTATTCTGAGGCGCGATGCCAATTTTCCCACTCTCGGGCACAGCTACAGAGATATTCAGATATTCATCACCACGTAAAAGACCTAATTGAATGGTATCGCCAGCATATTCGGGGATAATGTCATGGATCATATCAGCCGTAAGGTTCTCTTGATCATTTACAGCTTTAATCCAATCCCCAACTTCAACCCCTGCATCTTTAGCAGAAGAAGTATCGCCAAATGCTTCAATTACAAAGGGAAAACGCAGTTGAACGATGGCGCCATCTCCTTCTAAAAGTTTGGCTTTATCTTCTGGATTAACCTGAATTTCCATGGCTTCACCATTGCGGATAATACCAATGCTGTTTTCACTTAAAACTAGCTCTTTATTGATTTCCGAATAACGGGCAATGGCTTTACCATCAACACTAGTAACCAAATCACCGGTTTCCAGGCCAATAGCTTTACCTTTTTCACCTACCATCAGGCCGTTTTCGATATTATCTATCGGAAGGTATGCTTCACCATAGTACATGAACATTCCGATATAAATCACAATCGCCAAGATCACATTCACGGTTACCCCACCTACCATAATAATCAATCGCTGCCAGGCCGGCTTTGAACGAAATTCCCAGGGTTTGGGTTCTTCCTTCATCTGGTCGGTATCCATGCTCTCATCGATCATCCCGGCAATCTTCACATAGCCGCCCAGGGGAATCCAGCCAATGCCATAAACCGTTTCTCCAATCTTCTTTTTAAAGAGCGAGAACTTATAATCAAAGAAGAGGTAGAATTTTTCCACCTTGGTTTTAAAAATCTTAGCCGGAATAAAGTGTCCGAGCTCATGCAGAATAATGAGCAGGGATAAGGAGAGTAAAAACTGGGAGGCCTGTATAATGATTTCCATCGAGTATCTTCAAAATTTCGGAAGCAGCAAATCTACCAATTCCTTATGGTTCAAGGTTCCATTTCGAGCAAGAGCTCTTGGGCCTTTTGCTTCAATTTAACATCCGCTTCATCTTGGGCCATAGCTTCAAGGCTGGAGCGCAATCTATTTTTGCCATCCGGCCTTAGGGACGAGAACTTTTCCAGCCCCAGTTTTCGGAGTTCTGGATCTTCGCTATCCAGCGCTACACCTACTACGGTAGTTAGCAATTTGGGCTGTGCACTTTCCAATAATTTAAGCAAAGCCTGGCGTCGAATTTCAGGATTAGGACCCTGAGATAGGTCATAAAGTAAATAGGTTAAAGGACGGTTTTCGCGCCAGCTAATTAAACCCCATGGGTCTGGATCAAGATACAAGCTTCGGGGAGCTTCCGCAATTTCAATAAAGAGGGTATCCTGCTGCTTCAAGTTTGCTTTTATATCAAAGCTTTGACTATCTGCTTGAAAGCTCAGCTGACCTGTTATTTCAGTTGGCAGGATTATACTATCGGCAATTTCAGTGTAGAGATAAAGCCGATTTTCGCGGGCCATCAAGCGGTAGTTAATATCAACAATCAAGGCTTTTCGTGATTTTCGAAAATAGCCTGCTTTCGCAATTTCGAGAGAATCCTGTGGGCTAATAACCTGGTTGGTGTCTGCCCAGCTTAATCCTTTGCTTTCCAGATAAAAGGCTAGGTAGTAGTGCCAAAACAATGGATTTTCATTTCCTTCTGCTTTGTATTTGCGAAGCATTTCCTGCCAATCAGTATCGCTCATTTGCCCTTTCCAGTATTGCGCCCAATGCTGCTGCCAATCCTCACTAAAAAACTCTTCCAAAATGGCAATTTGGATAGCCAGATGATTGGCACTTCCCTTGAGATCCTCTTTCTTGGGAAAGCTTGGAACTGCGGTGGAAGCTTCTATGCCGGATAGACCCAATAAGCCTTCGCGGGTAAACATCCAGTCTTTTTCACGTGCTATATAATTGATCAAATTTTGATGTCGACCCTGAAAATCCTCAATCTTTTGATCTTCCAGAATCATGTTTTGATCGGCAATGTTTTCTTGTACATCATCAAGATCAAAATGCCGAAAATCGCCGATGGCCAGGTAAAAGTCGCTCATGCGAAGGGCCTGCTCAGATTTTAAAAAGTGTGAAAGTTGTTTTTCCTGAACTACTTCAAATTCTGCCTTTAAAGGAGATTCCAAGCGTAGCTTTTCAGGAAGTGACAGGTTTAAGCGAATATGTTGTTTGTCTCCATCTGCAGGTGCAGGAAAAAGTTGACCCGCATCTCCATTGGCGGAAGGCGCTTCTACATTTAACGCATTGAGAACAAATCCCGGTTCGAGCAAGGCGATAAAGGCAGAAGATTCCATACTGGACCAGTCAATTCGATATCGGATATAAGCTCTGGCTTTAGTATCGGCTTCCGCCGGAAGGCGAAAACAAAGGCGATCTTCCTCATATTGATAAGGCAGCAATTCTTTTAAACGACCTTCGCTAAGCCTTACTTCCTCAATAATTGCAGAGCGCAGAATATAACAGGATTCTCCACGATCGGCCGGATGAATCCAGGCTTCTATGGTTTGACTTTGGCCTTCCTGATAATGCCAGTTTATTTCAAGGCTGCCTTGCTGGGCGCTAAGGCTTGATGCGTAAAAGAGAATGAATAAAAGGGCCCAAAAAGCAGATCGATGCATGGCTTATGCTTAATTTAGCTGTTGCAAAAGTAGGCGATCATGGCTAGTGAAAAGTATCAAGTTAAAGTCAATGACCAGGATTATAAGGTTGAGGTAGTTCCCAATAGTGGTGAAATCCGCATGAATGGATTGCCTTTGGAGCTAGACCTGAAGGGCGATGCCCGCAAAGGTTTCCACCTTTTAAAAGATCAAAAGAGCTACCAAATTCAAATTTTGGAAGCGGACTATGACAGCAAAGAATTCTTAATTGAGGTAAATGGTGAGGCTTACCCCGTAAAAGGAGCTGACCGTTTCGACCTCTTGCTTAAGGATTTGGGCATGGAGCACTTAGCTAATGCTGCGGTTAATGATTTGAAAGCGCCTATGCCAGGCTTGGTATTGGAAATTAAGGTACAGCCCGGAGATAGCATCAAAAAAGGCCAGGCTTTATTAGTACTGGAAGCCATGAAAATGGAGAATGTTCTTAAAGCTGAAAGTGATGCCGTGGTAAAAGAAATACGCTGCGAAACCGGCCAAGCGGTAGAAAAGAATCAGATCTTAATTGAGTTCGAAGCCTAGGGATAGGCTACTGCGAAACTTCCGAAGATATTATTTACCTGCAAGGTAGATCCATCGGCACTTTTTAAGATGGCATCACCCAAGAAGCTAAAGCGTTTATGTTTGTGGCTGGATGCGGCGGCATCTAAGTATTCACCCAAAGATTCAATTTCGAAATAGCCCTGAGCATTGGGGTAGGCACTGCTGTACATCTTACCATTCTGGTCGAAGTATTGCAATTCTACCGTGGCTAAATTGTGTGCATTGGGAACCCGGTGACCTTGTTTACGGTAATCGATATTGATATCACAAGTAGGGCTACCCGGAAGTACTACTTTTTCGATTATCTCTATTCCTCCCGATTCAAACTCAATCTCCGCTTTTACGCGGTAACCTGGCTGAAAGCCAATCACAGAATGATTTACCATGGTTCCGCTTCCTGCATTTTGACCGGCGATTTGCCAGTTTACATTTTTCACATTGCCAATTCGACTTTGAACCTCCGCTTGTAATTCGGAGTTGGTGCTCTTTAAAATATAAACCTGGGCTTTATCGCTCTGGCCGGTGTAAATGGTGTGCTTAACCGAGGGGGTGCAGGATAAGGGCCCTTGGCTTTGCATTTCTACGCTGAAGCTATTGTAATTCTCCTGATTAATTCCAATAAGGCTACAGCTGTCGCCATAATAGCTACTATTGGGCGTCTTCCACATCAATGGAATATGTCCGTTGATAGTATCAGCCGCAAAGAAATAATCGTAATAACCAGGTTGTACGGTACTTCCACTAGGGTCGCTATAGGGCAATGGTCCTTGTTGAAGGGCCGTTCCTGGATCGGGTGAGCTGCTATTAGCGATGATTTCCGATCCCCGGATCACGATGCATAATGCTCTTTTAAGTTGAGGGGTATCTACCGCGAGGATGCCTTTCATCTTTAGAACAGAATCTTGCACCTCATAACTGGTATACATCTGATAACCACTTTCTCCGGCCCTTAAGTTTAGGGGTAGTCCATCTACGGTGGCGTTGATGTAGAAGCGAGGACTTTCGATAAAGCTGGTTTGACCCATGCCATCATCATCCTTACAGCTGGATAAAAGAAGCGCTGTAATACCAAGGAGTCCAAATACCTTTTTCATTAGTTCTTGAATAAGAGGTATCGTAGTTGGAGGTTGGCCTGACCCGGACGGTGGTCAGCGGCAAAATTTTGAGCTTGGTCTTGGGTAATATCGTTGAGCGGCAAAGCATAGCTTAAGGCAAAGCTCAAACGTTCGGAGTATTGAAATTCGTAGCTCAGGCTGGCAGAGAAGTTCACCGGAGCAAAGCTGTTCATGGATTGATTGTATTCTTTATGCTCAACCTTTGGATCTTGCTTAAATACGGTGGTGGTTTTGGTTTCATCCATTCGCACTGAAAGGAGGACATCTGTATTAAGACCTAATCCAAAGCTGTGCTGTGAGTTCAGTTTATACTGATAGGCTACAGGAATGCGAATACTTTGCAAGCTCTTATAATGGCGTTGCGTTTGTACCTCGGTACGGCCCAAGCCGAAGAAGGTGCTATCGTGCATGGTTTCCAAACCTATATCACCAGTCTGAGTATAGATAATTCCTGTGCGGATAGACGAGATTTTGTTCCATCCATATTCATACTCTAAACCGGCACTAAAGCCTGGGCCGCCCATTTTGCCGTTTAAAGCTTGGCTAATAACAGGGCCGCCACTAGCGTAAACTTTAGAATAGGCTTGCGGAATATAAGGTTCGATTACTGGCTCTGACGATGGAAGATCCTGTATTACAAAATGGCGGGGGGCTAATTCAGCATCCAGATTTACATTGATAGGATGCAAATCACTCGCCTGTAAATTGGGATTTGGTTCAATGTACAATGCTTGAACAGCTGGACTGCTTTCCCTTGGACGAGCACCTATTACTACCGCACTATTATCCTGAACATAAGCCAAATCCTGACTTTCAATTCCGTTGCCAGTAGTTGAGGCATCATTGCTGCTTAAGGCCGGACTATTGTTCTCAACAGTTTCGGAGCTTTGGCTGACAGGCATTTCCACAGTTTCGGCTGCTACCGGGCTTTTCGCGGCAGGAGCAGTTTCCACAATATTTTGCTGAGGTACTGCTATTTCTACAGGCCCAAATTGATTCGCCTGATTTTGGAAAAGCAATAGGCTACTAATTCCGGCAGCGGCTAAAATAGCGGCGGCACTGCGCCAGTAGAAAGCCAATGGTTTGCGTCCTCTCTGGTCGAGAATGGCCTCCATTCGCGCCCAGTTATCGGGATTATAGGCAAACTGTGACTGATTAATCTTTTTGTCGAAGAGTGTTTGTAGCTCAGAATCGGACATACCATGTTCTGGGCCCATCTCTTCTTCCAGAGCGTCCCAGTTAGCAGGATTAAAGGGGAAGGAGGCTTGAGCCATTTTGTCGCGGAAGAGCTTTTTAAACTCTTGCTCAGACATAGGCTCGCCGGGGTCAGACATTTGTTCAAATGCTTCCCAATTGGCCTCATTGAACTCAAAGTTCTGGCCTTCCAGCTTATCTTCAAACAGCTTTTTTAGATCCTTTTCGGTCATTACTGCTCTTAGGCTACGTTGTCCATTAAGTTACGCATCATCTCTTGCAATTTCTTGCGGGCACTGCTGAGGTGCCATTTGCTGGTTCCTTCACTCATTCCCAGCTTTTCAGCAATTTCTTTATGGTTGTATCCGTCAATGATATAGAGGTTAAAAACCTTCTGACTCACTGGCGGAAGCTTTTGCACCAGGGCTAATAATTCCTCGGCGTCAAAGCGTTTTTCTGCTTCATTGTAGTCCATTTCACTGAGCGAAGCCAGCTGCATGGGTTCTTCTACATAATCCACTTTCGAGCGTTGATTCTTTCGATATTCATCAATTGCTGTATTGATGGTAATCCTCCGAATCCAAGCCTCGAAAGGCACAGAGCTGGAGTAAGACTCCAGATTATTTAAAATTTTCAGGAAGGCCTTATTCAACAGAAACTCAGCATCTTCCTTATTCCTTTCATATCGAAAGCACACAGCCATAAGTATCCCGTAGCAGAGCTTGTAGAGCTCATACTGGGCCTTCCGCTCACCGCGGATGCAACCTTCCAGCAAATGCTTTTCGATGTTCATGGATCCCAATTCTTCCGGCTAATTTATTGAATTTAAAGGGTTTTGCCCTCGGTTCAATAAAAAACGCCATTCCCCGGGAAAAGAATGACGTTTAATCTTGTTGATAAGTTGGGTAAGATTCTAAGAATTAAGACATTTTCATGTCGAAATCTGTCAAACTGATGAATCGCATCACCCGATCGTGAAGATCTCCGCGGTCTAAATCGCGCAATTTATGGGTGCCAAACTCTTCTACACAGAAGGAAGCTAAGGCAGATCCGTAAATAATTCCGCGCTTCATACTCTCGAAACTTACTTCATCCGAATCGCAAACATGACCAATAAAACCGCCGGCAAAAGTGTCGCCCGCACCGGTAGGATCATATACTTCTTCCAGAGGAAGGGCTGGTGCATAGAATAATTCTTTACCATGGAACAATAGAGCGCCGTGTTCCCCTTTCTTAATGATCAGGTATTTAGGGCCCATTTCAAAAATCTTAGCGGCGGCTTTCACCAAAGAATATTCGCCACTTAATTGGCGGGCCTCCTCATCATTAATGGTAAGCAGATCTACTTCCTTTAATACCTCTTTTAATTCGGGCATGGCAATATCCATCCAGAAGTTCATAGTATCCATAACCACTAACTTCGGACGTTGCTTCATTTGCTTTAATACCTTCATCTGGATGGCCGGGGTTAAATTTCCCAGCATCAGGTATTCGGCCTCGCGCGCTTTTTCGGGTAAAATCGGATCGAAATCTGCTAAGACATTTAATTCGGTCGCTAAGGAGTCGCGAGAGTTCATATCATTATGATATTTACCCTTCCAGAAAAAGGTTTTGCCTCCTTCTACGCGTTTTATTCCTTCGGTATCGATGCCCTTGGAACGCATTAAGGCTAATTTTTCTTCCGGAAAATCTTCTCCGATGATGGAAACGATCGAAATATCTTTACAAAGATTAGAAGCAGATAGAGAGGCGTAAGTCGCTGATCCTCCGATAATTCTGCCAGACTCTCCGAAGGGAGTGATTAATTCGTCAAAGGCAACTGTGCCTACGATTAAAAGACTCATAAAAGAAGGCTTAAAAATTTTGCCGCAAATATTGTGTAATTTATCGGAAGGTGCTAATATTGCAGCCCTTTTATGAGGGATTCACAACAATGCTTCCTTAGCTCAGTTGGTTAGAGCATCTGACTGTTAATCAGAGGGTCCTTGGTTCGAGCCCAAGAGGGAGCGCAAAAACAGCGAAGGCGTCTAGAAATAGACGCCTTTTTTTATGTCTTGATTTTCAGGCGCCTCCTTTATTTCCTCAGTCAAAATTCAGGCTGCAAGGATTGTAAGCATTACCTATCTTCGCTGCCATGCAATTAGAGCCCGGCAAAAAGATATACTTCGCCAGTGATTTGCACCTGGGTGTGCCCGATTATGCTTCGAGCTTGGAGCGTGAAAAGCATTTTGTGCAGTGGCTCGACCATATTAAGTCGGATGCAGCCGAGCTCTTTCTGGTAGGCGATGTTTTCGATTTTTGGTTCGAATACCGCAAGGCTGTGCCACGAGGATTTGTACGCCTCTTAGGCAAACTGGCGGAACTCAGTGATGCCGGAATACCTATCCACCTTTTTACCGGAAACCACGATATGTGGATTTTTGATTACTTGCCGAAGGAGATTGGTTTAAAACTCTATCGGGAGCCGCAAGAAAGAGAATGGAACCAAAAGCGCTTTTATATAGGTCATGGTGATGGCTTAGGCCCGGGAGACCATGGCTATAAGTTCATCAAGAAAATATTTAAGAATCCCTTCTTGCAGTGGGCTTTCGCCCGATTGCATCCCAATTTTGGCATCGGTCTAGCCGATTATTTCTCGCGCAGTTCCAGAGCAAAAAGCGGGCATAAAGATGCAGTTTTCTTAGGTGAGGATGATGAATGGTTGGCGATCTACGCCAAAGAAATGCTGCAAGAGGCTTATAGAGATTATTTCATTTTTGGCCATCGTCACCTGCCCTTGGATATACAGCTTAATGAGGCTGGCAGTCGCTACATTAATCTCGGCGACTGGATTCAATATTTCACCTATGGGGTTTTCGATGGTGAACAAATGCAGTTGATGGAGTACCCGCTTAAGGGAGGAAGTCCAGTTTTATGGACAGATAATAAGTCCGCGGTACAATAGGTCCGTATATATAAGAGGCGTCCCGTTCTGGACCATAGGGCAAATCATCCTGATAAGCATTCATTAGATTTTTAATTCCTGCTTTAATAGAAGTCTTCCATTTTTTGCTGCGGAGGATTTTAAACTCGGCCGCTATTTGCCAATCAAGGAAATCCTCGCTCTGTAGTATTTCCAACTCTTCAGAAACTGGATTTACCAATCTACTTAGATACATAGGTCCTGTATAATTAAGAGCAGAGCTTAAGGTCCAGTTTGGATTGAGGTCATAAGCCAAACTTAGATAGCCATAGAGATTGGGGCTACGCAGAAAATATTTGCTCCCTACCGAATTGGCTTCGCTTTCTTCATCTTGCCAAAGAAGTTGCTCTTTGGTATACAAAGATTGCTGTGCTGTGAAGGAAGCCTGCCACTGCCATCCACTGCGCAAGGCTCCCTGATATTCCAGGTTGAGGCCTTTTACCACCGCTCCATCACCATTGGTTTTGGTTTGAACCGCGGTGCCATTGGCTAAGGCCTGTCGATTGCTTAACACAAAGGGGTCCAAAAGTAAGGTGTAAAATCCCGAAAATAATAGCTTATGTTCTCCAAAGATATTGATAATCAAATATTCCGAGGATGCAGTAAAGCTATGACTTTCTTCAGATTTTAGATTTTCATCCAACTGAATAAAGAGAGCGGCTCCACCAACAGTTTCAATGTGTAAATCCTCATTAAAAGCTTGTGGTATGCGAAAACCTCTGGCATAGGAACCTCGAAATTGCCAATCTTCATTAAGTATATATTGGAGGTTAAACCTTGGTGACCAATTAATGAATTGGCTATTTTGATTGAAATTAGTGGAAGACAGTTGATAGATTCCATTAAGATTGCTGATATCCAAACGAATACCGGCATGTAGTTTCCAGCGTTCATTTAGTTCAAATTGACTTTGTAAATAGCTGCCCCAGGTATTTAAGCTTTGATCAATGCTCCGCTGATAACCCGGCATTTGCTCCTTCACCTTATTGTTTTGGTATTCACTTCCCAGGCTTATTTGCCACTGTTCGTCTAGTTTTTGATTGATAAGGAAGCCACCAATTAAAGTATAATCCAGGGCGTCGCCATAGGCATTAAGCGCCAGTAGATCGCTTTCGCGGATGCTATCACCAGCGGGAATAATCCGTCCACCAGCACCATAATAGCTATTTCGCTGGGTATTTTGAGCAGAGCTGTAAATGGAGATTTGTCGGCTGGCATCTTTGGAAAGTTGCTCCCAGGCCAGTCCTCCACCAAGGATCTGATGTTCCAATTGCTCGGCAATTCGACTTTGATGGGCTTGAAGATCAAAATCGCTGCCTCCTCGACGAAATTCAGAAATATGAAAGAGGTCAAGCGACAATTTGCTCCGAGCTTTAGGTTTCCAGAAGGCATTAAGACCCAAGGTTTGATTTCGAAGCCGGGTTATTTCCGAGAACTCATCGGCATTGGCATCCCAGTCTTGTCGATTTCGATTAAAGGCAAATAGGTTAAAACCGTAACTCAAGTCATCGGCAGCGTAGCTGGTACCTAAGCTATGACTCTGTTCCCAGGCCTCTGCGTTTATAGCTTGAACCTGGCTTTGCAAATGAAAGCCGTTTTCGGTGGCTTCTTTAGTAATGATATTTACCGTTCCACCAATAGCGTTTCCGCCGTAGAGAGCAGATCCACCACCACGTACAACCTCCACTTTTTCGATCATGGAGGCCGGAATCATTTCCAAACCATAAACCGCCATAAGACTGGAGAAAATGGGACGGGAGTTGAGTAAGACCTGGGAGTAAGCTCCATCTAAACCGTTAATTCTAAGCTGGGTAAAGCCGCAGTTTTGACAATTGTTCTCCACTCTTAAGCCCGGGCTAAAGGAAAGCCCTTCGGCTAAACTCAATGCCGATACACGTTCAAAAAGTTTATTGTTTATGGTTTCAACTATCACAGGTGATTGATGACGCTTAATCGCTTGCCGGCTACCACTCACCACTACTTCTTCCAGACCTAAATGGTCTTCTTGCAATTGGATATCCAAATGATGGTTTCCAGGCTTAAGCTTAAGACTCTGACTTAAATAGCCCACATGGCTAAACTCGATGATTAGCCCTTGAGCCGGGATTTTCAAATCTAAATGATAGTGCCCTTCTGCATCGGAGCTAGTACCGATCCCTAGCGATTTTACCTGAACATTTACCTTTTCTAGGGCTTGGCCGGAACTGGTGTGAATATGTCCACTTATACCTTGAGCACTTATGCCTAAGGTCCAAAAAATTAATAATGAGGAAATTGCTGTTCGCAAAAGAAAAATTTTAGGCAAATCTAAAAATGATTTTTATACTTTTGAAAAAATTCTAGATTCCCTTTGAAATTGGAAATAAGCTTAACCGAGGAGAATTATCTCAAAGCCATATTTTTTATCAGTGGTATGGAAGGCAATTTGGTAAACACCAATGCTATTGCGGAGCGCTTGGATACCAAGGCGGCAACGGTAACAGACATGTTGCGAAAACTCAAGCAAAAGGAGCTTATCCATTATCAACCTTATAAGGGTAGTCGCTTAAGTGAAGAAGGTCAAGTTTTGGCGATTCGCATTTTACGAAAGCATCGACTTTGGGAAACTTTCCTGGTAGACAAACTAGGTTTCGGCTGGGAGGAAGTGCATGAAATTGCAGAGCAGCTGGAACATGTGCGCTCTCAGAAATTAACCGAGCGCCTATCTCAATATTTAGGTAATCCCCAATTCGATCCACATGGAGATCCTATTCCGGATGAAAGAGGAATTTTTCCCATGCGCGAAAATCTTACTCTCGATAAGGCCAGTGCCGGAGAACAGGTTTTGGTAAAGGGCGTAAAAGATAGCTCGCCCGACTTTTTGAGCTATGTCGCAAAGCTGGGTATTCGATTGGGGGATGAAATGAAGGTGATTCATATTGAGCCATTCGATTCCAGTGTTTTAGTAAGTCATCAAGGTGAGGAGTTTCGTCTTTCGGCCATGGCCTGTTCTAATATTTATATTTCCAGGATATGAGAATCTGGTGGTCTTTGCTCCTGGTCGCTTTTCTCATTTCCTGCGAGGAAGCTCCCAATAGCGATAAATATCAGATCGTTTGCACCACAGGTATGTTGGCTGATATGACTAGCGCCCTTTGCCAGGGAATAGATTCTCTAGAAATTCAATCTTTAATGGGTCCGGGAACCGACCCTCATTTATACAAAGCCAGTCAGGCTGATGTTTTTGCCTTAAGTAGAGCCGACCTCATTGTTTTTAATGGCCTACACCTCGAAGGTAAAATGGCCAAGCTCTTTCACAAGCTCCCGGAAGGGCGTGTTTATCCTGCGGCCGAGGTGCTTTCCGGAAATGATTTAATAAATGCTAGCGCCTATCAGCAGGCCTATGATCCGCATGTGTGGTTTGATTTGACTTTATGGTCAAAAATCTGTTTAGGCCTGGAGCTTAAACTGCAGGAGAAGCTACTAGATCATAAAGATTTAATCGCAAATAATGCCGAAAGATACCGTAAGAGATTAGCAAATCTACACAATTGGGCTTTAAAAGAATTGTCACAAATACCTGAAAAACAAAGAGTATTGGTAACTGCGCATGATGCTTTTAAGTATTTCGGCAGAGCTTATCAAGTGGAGGTAAAGGGCTTACAAGGAATCTCAACAACGGCTGAATTTGGCCTGCGCGATATTAGTGATCTAGCCGAATTCATCAGCTCACGAAAGGTCAAGGCCGTATTTGTTGAAAGCTCTGTATCGCCCCGTGCCATTGAGGCTGTGCGTGAAGCGGTAAAAAGAAGGGGATGGGATTTACAGATTGGAGGTGAATTGTACTCCGATGCCATGGGGCCGCCTCAAAGTGGAGCCGATCATTTCTATGGAATGTTCCGATCTAATGTTGAAACCATTCTTAGTGCATTAAAATGAAGTCTGAAAATCAATTAGATAAAGACACGGTATTAGAGGTGCATAATTTAAGCGCCAGTTATAATCGCAAGCCGGTTTTATGGGATATTGACTTTCGCCTAAAGGGTGGTCAATTGATCGGAATTGTGGGACCGAATGGCAGCGGTAAAACCACTTTGCTCCGCAATATCATGGGCTTAATGGAAGCCGATAGTGGTTATGTGCGCTTATTTGGCCAGGACTTAAATAAGGTACGCCAGAGGGTTAGTTATGTGCCGCAGCGGGAGTCGGTAGATTGGAATTTTCCGGTTTCGGTGCGTGAGGTAGTGGAAATGGGGCGTTATCGACCTTCTAACTTGATGCGTCGCCTGCACAGCGCAGATCAGGACTTGGTAGACTTGGCCCTTGAGAAAGTGGGGATGTTGGAATATGCAGCTCGACAAATAAGCCAGCTTTCAGGTGGGCAGCAGCAAAGGGTTTTTCTGGCACGATCGCTGGCTCAAAATGCCGATCTCTATTTAATGGATGAGCCTTTTGTGGGAGTAGACGCTGCTACGGAAGATGCCATTTTAAAGGTACTCTCCGAGCTGCGCGATGCAGGAAAAACGGTGGTGATTGTGCATCATGATTTACAAACTGCCTATCAGTACTTTGATGCCATGGTTTTGCTCAATACGCGTTTGGTGGCCTATGGTGCCAAAGACGATGTTTTTACCCGGGAGAATTTACAAGAAGCCTACGGTGGTCGTTTAACCGTTTTGTCCAAACTGTCTGATTTAATTGCTCGCTCTGAGTTTCCCGTGCGAGAAAAGGGCTTTAAAGAAAAAAGTGGGGAGGGCGATGCAGCAAGCAAGTAGCTGGATATTGGATAGTAGCCTAATACTGGTGGCCGCCGGAACTTTTCTTTTAGCGGTATCGGCTGCCGTGGTGGGCTCTTTTACCTTTCTCCAAAAGCGTTCTCTGGTGGGCGATGCAGTAGCGCACTCCATCTTACCCGGGGTGGCAGCGGCATTTTTATTTTCCGGAATCAAAGATCCTTGGTGGTTAATGCTAGGGGCCTTAATTAGCGGTTGGCTTTCATTAAGCTTAATGGACTTCCTAAGCAGAAAGACCAAATTGAGTCAGGATACGGCAATTGCTACCGTGCTCAGTGTCTTTTTCGGGATAGGCATTTTACTACTCACCTATATTCAACATTTGGAGAGTGGTCATCAAAGTGGTTTAGATCAATTTCTTTTTGGTCAGGCGGCAGCCATGAAAAGTCGTGAGCTTTGGATTTATGGAGGGCTGGCCCTTGTGTTAATTCTGTGCACGCTGATCTTCTTTAAGGAATTTAAACTGCTAAGCTTTAATCCAGACTTCGCTCAAACTCTGGGATTGCCGGTGCGGGGATTACGAATTTTAATGAACAGCCTAATGGTATTGGCTATCGCTTTAGGAATTCAGGCAGTGGGCGTGGTTTTAATGGCAGCTCTATTGATTACGCCTTCTGCGGCAGCCCGAAATTTTACTGATCGCCTCAAGGCCATGATAGTCATTGCGGCTTTAATCGCCGGCTTCTCTGCCTTATTAGGTAGTGCAATTAGCTTTAGTGCGAAGGGAATGCCCACCGGACCCTGGATTGTGATGTGCCTATCCATCCTTGCCCTCTTATCCCTCTTTTTAGCTCCTAAAAAAGGTATGTTGGCTCGGATGCTTTTGCAGAAGCGCCATCAGCAAAAGATCAATGATGAAAACTTACTCAAGGCCTTTTACCACTATGGTGAACGCCATGCCAACCTTGCTCAATGGATTCAATTAAAGGATTTGGAGGAAGTGCGCGATTTTGCCGAGGAAGATCAGTCTAAAGTTTTGAAACGCCTTATCCATAAGGGCCATTTACTGCGAAAGGGAGAGGCCTTTCAATTTAGTCGGGCAGGTTTGGATGAAGCGCGAAGGGTAGTTCGCCTGCATCGTCTTTGGGAAATGTATCTCAGTCAGCGATTACGCTTAAAGTCCGATCATATCCATCCCAATGCCGAAACCATGGAGCATATCATCTCTCCAGAGATTGAAGCGCAATTGTTGGAAGAGTTGGATTATCCCGATAAGGATCCGCATCAAAGCCCAATACCCTACCGCTCATGAGTATCGAAGCCTTTTACATCATCTTAACCGGAGCTTTGGTAGCGGCGAGCTCCGCATTATTGGGGAGCTTTTTGGTGCTTCGAAGAATGGCTATGTTGGGCGATGCTATATCCCATGCGGTTTTACCGGGAATTGTAATTGCCTTCTTGATTTCGGGACATCGCGAAAGCTTAAGCCTCTTAATTGGTGCAGCGGCCAGTGGGCTGTTGGCGACCTTTTTAATTGAACTCTTGCATCGCAAAGCCCGCTTACAAGAAGATGCCTCCATCGGCATTAGCTTTACCTGGCTTTTTGCCATTGGGGTATTGCTCATTAGTGCTTATACGGGCCAGGTAGATTTGGATCAGGAGTGTGTTCTCTACGGCGAAATTGCCTACGTTCCTTTAGATCAGATAAGCTTTGGAGGCTTGTGGACCGGGCCTCGTCCGGTATTGATATCCGCTACTTTGTTTGTGTTGACGCTTGCCTATATTATCATCTCATTTAAGGGCTTAAAGCTTCTTTCTTTTAATGAAGACCATGCGAAGTCCTTGGGGATACGCACTCAAGTTTGGCATTTCAGCTTTATGGCCATGGTTTCTTTGGTTACCGTATTGGCTTTTGAAATTGTAGGCGCCATTTTAATCGTTGCTTTATTGGTGGTGCCGGCAGCAACGGCCTTCCTTTGGACGCGATCTTTAGTTCCGATGCTCATCCTGGCCGTGGTTCTGGGCATTGCTGCTTCGGCGGGAGGTTATTATTTGGCCCTGGGTTTAAATGGTAGCATTGCCGGAGCGATGGTAAGCGTGGCAGGAATCTTTTTAGCGATCACCGTTTTGCTAAAAGTACTGGTTCAGAAGAAGGCTTGAAATTAGTGCTCTGATTTGCAGTAAATTGCTCTTCCATTTTAGGGCCTTTATTTTTTATATGCCTTTGTTTAAGGCATACATTACCGAATTATATTTGCCCGCTTTTTTTGGGATTGAATGAACTATGTGCAATCCTCTCTGGAGGAGATAGCCGATGCTCTCGCTGAGCAGGAGCTGGTGATTTTAGATCAGTTTTTAAGTCAGCAGGAGGTAGACGCTCTACTCCGGGCTTTCGATTACCATGCCCAAGAGGAAGACTTTAAAGCGGCGGGCATTGGTAATACCTATCTATACACTCAGGATAAAAGCATTCGCTCGGATCGGATTATGTGGCTTTCGGATAATCCCGATAAAGATGCTTTATCCGATTTCAAAAAGCGAATTGAAGCCTTGATGGCCGATTTAAATCCCTTGCTTTTCTTAAGCTTGAGGGATGTTGAAATGCATTTGGCGGAATACACACCGGGGGCTTTTTATGAAAAACATGTGGATCAGTTTAAAAAGAATGGCCACCGCATATTATCCTTTGCTTGCTATTTAAATAGGGGCTGGCAAGATGGGGATGGCGGCGAACTGCGCATTTTTAAGGAGGGAGGTCATTTTGATGTGGAACCACTAGCGGGTCGATTGGCTTTATTCCGAAGCGACACCGTAGAGCATGCGGTTCGTCCAGCAAAGGTTTTACGACGCAGTATTACGGGCTGGATGCTGGACAGACCGATAGATTTTCCCATTCAAGATTAATCCCAGCTTTTTTATACCTTGTCTAAGTGCTTAATGATCAGTCTGCTATAAAGGCTGATCTACTAGCCGAAAAAAATCGAGTAGAGGGCCATTTTTTCCTTGTTTGAAAACCTCGATAATGCATATTTGTAGTCACGAAACAGAATATACCCACTAAATAAAATTTTAAAAATCGATACTATGTCTGTCTCTAAAGGATCCGATGCTAAACGACGCGTAATCGTAGATTACAAG
Organism: Croceimicrobium hydrocarbonivorans; assembly: GCF_014524565.1. Lineage (NCBI taxonomy): Bacteria > Pseudomonadati > Bacteroidota > Flavobacteriia > Flavobacteriales > Owenweeksiaceae > Croceimicrobium > Croceimicrobium hydrocarbonivorans. The sequence goes on from NZ_CP060139.1 coordinate 1,918,922, forward strand.
AATGTAACCAACGAAATTTTGGATCTGTTTACAGACCGTTACCCCTATGGTTATGACGATGGCGATATTATTCGCTTTAAGAATGCCAAGGGAGAAATGGTAAAAGCTGTGCCCTTCGAAACAGCAGATACTAAGTACCTGGTGAAGGTGAGTGTTCAAATGGATCAGCAGATCGAAGCCTTCCTAGAGGATGATGACGATGACAATGATGATGTTGGTGAAAACGATGGCACCGCCGACATGGATGATGTGGAATCGGATGATTTAGACGATTAAATGCCTTTAAAAGCCCTTGACTACTTCTTAGTAAGCCTGCAAGGGCTTCTTTTTATCCTGTTTTTTATACCGGTGGATTGGTTCAGTGAAGTGCAAATCCCCGACCTTATGCTTTGGCCCGCTCAATTAGCCATGATCATTGGCATCATTGAAGTGGTTTGGGCCTTGAAGCAAATGGGTAGATACCTAAGCCCTTTTCCCAAACCAAAGGCCGATGCCGAGCTTATTACCTGGGGCGTATTTGGCTTGGTGCGTCACCCTATTTACAGTGGAATTATTCTTTTTGCTGCTGGATATGGCATCTACTTCAGAGATCCATTTCAAATCTTAATGGCTGGAGTCCTTGCCCTCTTTTTCTACCTTAAAAGTCGCTACGAGGAAAAGAACCTCAGAGCCTATTTTCCCAATTACGCCTCCTATCAAAAAATGACGGGGCGTTTCATTCCCAATCTATTTACTGCTAAGCCAAAGTAGAGGGTTTACCGCCTGATTGTCTTTCCAAACCTGGAAGTGCAACATGGTTTGTGAGTTGATAGGATTGGTATAAGTGATACCAATTTGCTGCCCTGCTTTTACCACATCGTCCTGATCTACACTGGCCTCTTTAAAACCCAGGTAAACGGTAAAATAATTTCCATGTGAGATTACTACCGCTAATTGACCGTTAGGTAGGCGCCAACGACGGGTCACAGTTCCGCCAAATACTGCTTTAACAGGCGTATTTCCTTCGGTGGTGATGTCGATGCCCTTGCTATCGATAATAACCGATTTAACCACCGGGTGTCGCTGCGGACCAAAGTTTCCGGTTACCAAACCGCGTTCTACCGGCCAGGGCAGGCGTTTTTGGTTGGCCTCAAAATTAGCAGCCAGAGTGCGGGCGGCCGGAGTTAATTCAAAGCTTTCTGGCTTGGCAATAGCCGGTTTATTTTCAGCGGCTCTAGCTTTTACCGCGGCATCTATTAACTCTTCTAAGCGGCTGTTGGTGGTGTTGCTACTAAAATCTTTTCCGCGAATTAAGCCTAAGTCAATCGCTCGGTCTTCTAGGGCTTTGCGGGCTGCTAAAGCACGGGCCTTGGCTATTTCTTCGGCAATAACTTTTTCAATTTGCGCTTCTACCTTGGCGGCTTCCTTGAGCTTTTCCTTGAGCTTTTTCTCCAGGTCCTTCTCCATGGCGGCATAGGTTTTAATCGCCTCTTCCTGACTCAATTTTTCATTGCTCAGTTTGCGGTTTTCCTCCTGTAATTGACCACGCACAGCGTTTTTGCGCACTTTTTGAACCCGTAATCGCTCCATAGCTTCTCCTAGCTCGAGTTCCTGCTTTTCAATTTCCTTGATCTTTTGCTGGCGATAAGCGCTGTATTGCTTTAAGTATTCGATACGGCGCATGGCTTGGTTAAAATCCTCGGAGGAGAGGATAAACATTAAGCGACTGGAATTTTTTCGGCTCTTATAGGCCTGTTGGATCATGTGAGCGTACTGCGCCTTTTGCTTCTCCACTCGAACCCTTAGGGTGTCGATTTCGCGCTGCATTTCGGCTTCCTCTTCTTCCATTAACTCCACCTCGCGATCGAGGGTGCGAATGAGTTTTTCGCGTAGCTTGATTTTTTGCTGTACTGTTTCAATGGTACCTAGGGTATTGCTGCGATCTTTCTTGGTTTCTGCCAGGATACGGTTAGCCAGTTCAATCTCGTCCATAATGCGCACTTTGCGCGCTTCCAATTCCTGTCGCTTTTTACTTTGCGCCATTGTCCCTTGGCTCCAAAGGAGGGCGAAAACCAGAAGACCTATGTACTTAAAGTTGCTCATAATTGCCAGGGATGCGGAAGGGATAACTTAGGCTTTCATTACGTTTAAGATCAGTGATTTCCAAGTCGATGATAATCTCAGACTTTTCCAGGTACTCAAAATGCATTTGTGCCGGAAATAAGATCTCGCCGAAGTTTTGATAACTATCGAGGCGGATTACTAGGTTTTGACCTTCCTGAGGTCTCTGAAAGCGGAAGCTGGATGGACGATAGCTCTTGGCTGAGAAGCTTTGCGTCATTAAGGGATATTCCGGAGAAGGGGGAATTTGATCAGCGTTTAGGGGATAATTCACCAATTGATAAACTCCGGGTTGATAATCCTGATACCAGTTTTGATTCCAATCCAGGAAACTGGCACTTAAAACTGACATTAAAGGTTGAAAGTCGAAGCGAAAGCCAATCTTTTGGGCGATTTCGGAGCTGGAGCCTTTTTGATAGTTGCGTTCTAAACGATTGTAATAGGCAACTTCCTCCTGACTAATCAGGCCTCGAGCCACTTTTAAACCTAAAAAAGGATCGGCCAGATCTACCCAGATCAAACTGTCTTTGGCAATGCGCATTTCGAAGCGAAAACTTTGCTTGCTACTACCGCTTTGATAGCGGCCTTTACCCTCCAGTACTAAGGTTTCGAAAGGCAGGCTTTCGGCCTTCACTTTTTCGATGAGGTCCTTGGTTTTAAGATAGGCGGGAGCACCTTCAGGTAGTTTTACCTTTGGCTTACATGAGGCTACAAAAAGTAGCATCAATAGCATGATCCCAATTTTGCGCATTAGGGTAGAGCTTTAATTTTCGCTTTCAAGCTTGGGCTCGATTGCAGGCCATTGGCCAATTCATATTGCTTGCGAGCCAATTCTTTTTCACCCAGTCCTAAAAGGATATCGCCATAGTGTTCCGCTAATTCGGGTTCTGGCTTGGCCAATAGACTCAAGGCTTTTTCAATTACCTCCCGTGCCTCTTCATCGCGACCCAATTGATGCAAAACCCAGGCTTGGGTATCGAGGTAAACGGGATTTGAAGGGCTAATGGTATTGGCATCGGTACTCATACGCAGAGCGTCTTTTAAACGCTCATTGCGGAGGGAGAGGTAATAGGCATAATTGTTAAGGGCACCTGCATGTTTGGGGTTTACACTGAGCACCGCATCAAAATATTGATCGCTTTCCAGGTGCTGACCCATTTCATGACTAACCTCTGCCAAATGCAAATTGAACTCGGTTTGCAAGCGGGCATTATTGAAAACATAAACTTGACCGTCTTCTAAATAGTCGCGTGCCTTGCTGTACTCTTTAGACTCTTTAAAGGCAATACCTGCCAATAGATAGGGGAGAGGTTGATTAGGAAAACTTTCTAAGGCCAGGGGTGCATCTTGCTTTAAAGCCTCGAATTTTCGATTCTGAATTTCGATGAGGAGGATTTGCTCCCATATTTGAAATTTCTCACCGTATTCCAGGGCTTTCTTATAGTATGTGAGGGCTTCATCATCACGACCTTCACGGGAAAGATAATCGCCGTACATGGCGTAGATTCTGGCATCGGCAGGTTCCTGACTTACAATTTCATCAAGCAGTTCAAAGCTCTTGGCGGTGAGAAGGCTGTCGGAACGAGAGGCATCAAAGAGACTCAATAAAACCGCGATTTTACGTTCCATATCGAGCTGCTTGCTGCTCATCGCCTTTTTAAGATGATATAGAGATTGATGGAACTCGCCCTTTTGCTGATAGTAATTGGCTAAATCCAAATGGGGTCTGGGGTCTAAGGAGTCGATGGCCAACATGTCTTGATAAACCTCAAAGGCCTTTTCATCCAGATTATTGGCCTGATACAATTGCCCCAGGGAGCCACGATAATCTAAGTTTTTAGGATAGATTTCAATGAGCTTTTGCAATTCTGCAATGGCCCCTTCGAGATTACCCATTTCGAGGTAAATGCTCTTTTTTTGATTGGATATTTCCTCGTGAGGACCACTAATCGCCTCCAGCTTATTGAGGCTTTCTATGGCTTTTTCGGCTTGGCCATTGCGGTAATAGGCTTCAGCCATTTGGAAGAGTAGATCTTCATCCTGTGGATGTTTCTCAGTGGCTTCTTCCAGACTTTTAATGAGGAGCTCCGATTTCCCAAACTGCCCATACACTGCCAGTTTTAGGCGGAAGTACCAGGGGTTTTCGGGCTCAATTTCACAGGCCTTTTCTGCATAAAAAAGGGCATCTTGCTCCTCTTCTTCGCGGGCATAAAGCTGGGCCAGTTCATAACAAACCAAGGCGCTCTCCGGGTCTTTTTGATAAAGGGCTTCGAATATTACGAGGGCCTTATCATACTCCTCCCGCAGCTTCGCATTTTCGGCTGCAAAAAATTGCTCATTAAAAAGCCGCAGCCTTTCGCCCTCAATTTTCGATTGAGCGGAAAGGCTGAGACTGCCTAATAAGATACAGATTGAGGCGATATATTTATTCCAATACGCTATAGTCACCAATGGAGATTTCGCTAAAGTTACCGTCGAATTTAGCTTTATTTCCGATCATTGAATTACTCAGATTAGCATTTAAAACCTGGCTGTCTTCTTGAATGAGGACATCGCTAAGCTTGCTATTCTCTACTACAGTTCCGGCGCCAATACTTACGCGGGGACCAATGGTACTGTTGCTTACTTTGGCTCCCGGTCCGATAAATACCGGAGCGATGATTTCGCAATTATCAAGCTTGGCCTCAGGGCTAATCAGCTCTTCCTCGCCATCAATAAAGCCTAAAATCTTACCGTTGGTTTCAACGGTTACATTTTTATTTCCGCAGTCCATCCACTCGTTTACAGTTCCACTGGTAAACTGACTGCCTTTGTTTTTCATGTTTTCCAGGGCATTGGTAAGCTGGTACTCACCTTTGTCGCGGATATCATTATCGAGGAGGTATTGCAGTTCATCACGCAAGAACTCTCCGTCTTTGAAATAGTAAATACCGATAATCGCTTCGTCGGAAACAAAGGTTTCGGGTTTTTCTACGAAGTCGGTAATCACCCCTTCTGTGTTTTTCTTTACTACGCCAAAGGCTTTAGGGTTTTCCACTCTTTTGGTCCAGATAACGCCATCACTGGCAGTATCCAAACTAAAATCGGCACGGAAAAGAGTGTCGGCAAAAGCGACTACCAAATTGCCTTGCATGCTTTCTTTAGCACACAAAATGGCATGGGCGGTACCCAATGGTTCATCTTGATAATAGATGCTTCCTTTAGCACCTAAACCTTCGGCGATGGACTTTAGGTTTGCTTCTACTTCTTTACCAAAGTCGCCAATGATAAAGGCGATCTCATCTACCTTTTCTCCGGCTACTTTAACAATATCTTCTACCAATCGTTGAACGATAGGTTTACCAGCAATAGGAATCAGGGGCTTGGGAATGGTGAGGGTGTGGGGGCGAAGCCGGCTTCCTCTTCCGGCCATAGGAACGATAATTTTCATTCTGATGGTTTGTTATAGGGGCAATGATACTTACAAAAATAGCTTTTGCCTAATATTCATGGGATTATCTTAGTCTTAATTCTTTAGCTACCTGTGCTGCCGAAACCCCCGCTGCCACGTTGGGTTTCATCCAATTCGTCTACTTCATTCCAGACAATATTTTCGTAGCGCGCCAGCACTAATTGGGCGATGCGTTCACCGGGTTCGATAAGCACATTTTCATTGGAGAGATTCACTAAAATCACGCCCACCTCGCCACGGTAATCGGCATCAATAGTTCCAGGGCTATTTAGTACCGACAAGCCCTTTTTTAAGGCCAATCCACTGCGAGGGCGAACCTGGGCTTCGGTACCGGGCTCCAGGGCCATGAATAATCCGGTTTTAATTAAGCTGCGCTCCAGAGGTTTTAGCTCCAGGGTTTCATCTAATACGGCTCTTAAATCCAATCCTGCCGAATTCTCGGTTTGATATTCGGGTAAGGGATAAGGAGAGCGGTTAATGATATTTACTTTACTCATCGACGTTTGAGGAGTTTAAGTTGTGGCCATTCCAGCCATAAAATTAAGCTGCTATAAGCGCTGAATATAATCAGGCTGTAGAGCCAATAATGATCTAAAAGGTAAAAGCTAACAATACTTCCAATCAAAGAAAGTCCCAGGTAAAAACTGATCGCCCGTAAGGGATACGCGGTAGGCTGATGTTTTTGATTGAGGTAATAGGAATAAGCCGTCATGGCTGCATAGCTAATGAGGGTTGCCAAGGCTGCGCCGGTATAATTAAATAGGGGAACCAGGAGCAGGTTGGCCAAAACGGTGAAAATCAAACCAAAAAAATTGATATAAATACCCATGCTGGTTTTGTTCTCGAGCTTATACCAAATATTGAGGTTGAAATTGATTCCAAGTAAGAGGTTCGCAAAAAGCAAAATGGGTACGATATGCCAGCCTTCCCAATATTTGGGATGGATAAAGTGAGTCCACTGCAGAAAATCAGTAAAGCAGACCAATCCCAAGAATATCAAGCTTTGGATCAACACGAAATAGCGCATTACCTGAGCCATTTTCGATTTGAAATCACCTTCCCCACTAAAGAAGAAGGGCTCTGCCGCAAAACGGAAGGCCTGTATAAAGAGCATCATAAAGGTGGCGATCTTCATCATAGCGCCGAAAATTCCCATAGAAACTGTGTTGATTTCCAATGGTAATAAGTACTTCATGAACTGATACTGGGCCTTTTCATTGGCGATGCCCGCTAAACCACCAATCACCAGCGGGCTGGAGTAAATCAGCATTTTCTTCAGTAAATCCTGATTGATCTTAAAGCGGATTTTGAGAAGCTCCGGCAAAAAGAGAAGCATCATAAAAGCATTGCCAATCAGGTTGAAGAGGAAAACGTAAATCACGCCGTTTTCGGCATTGTAAACACTAAATACCCAGGAGTCTGTACTGGCATCTTCGGCCAATTTAGGTAAGAGCCAGAAATAAATGAGGTTGAGTAAAACCATCAAACCGATGGTGCCCAAGCGAATTACTAAAAATCGTATCGGTTTATTATCGGCGCGCAAGCGGGCAAAAGGAACCGCGGCAATCGCATCCATGGCCACAATGCCCATCATCCAAATTAGTAGGAAAGGACGCTCTTCGTACTGCAGCAGGCTAGCCAGGGAATCGCGAAAAATAAAGCTGAGGCTGATTAAAAGTCCGCTACTAAAGAGGGTAAAGAGCAAGGCATGACTAAATACTGTATCCGGATCATAGCGTTTATCGCGATTAAAACGGAAAAAGGCGGTCTCCATACCAAAGGTTAAAATCACCATTAAGAAGGCAATCATGGAGTATAAATCGTTCACCACCCCATAATCCGCTTTATCGATTTGACCGGTATGCAGCGGCGTAAGGGCGAAATTGAGCAAGCGCGCTAAAATGGTGGTTAAACCATAGATAACCGTTTGCGAGGCTAAATTTCGAAGTGAAGACATAGTGCAGGGAGCTAAAATACGGTGTCGCTCTAAACGCTGCCGCTAAAATCAAGCGGATTTCTACACGGCACTATTAACAACGCGCCCTTTGCAATCTTTATATTTGAGGCCCTAATAATGGAACAATGATTCGCAAAATACTAGTACTCTCTTTCTGGGCCCCCCTACTCTGGGCTCAGGGCAATGTTTCCAGCTGTTACGAGTTTCCTCGGGATGCGGTAGAGCAAATTCGTCAGGATGTAGCTTACCTCGCTTCGGATGAATTAGGTGGCCGTAAACCCGGCAGCGACGGAGATGAACTGAGCCGAGAATACATCATGGCGCAGTTTAGAAACCATGGAGTTGAACCTTATTTTAAAGAAACCTATTTACAGGAATTTAGTGTCCCCAATCGGGTAGATCGTCCTGCGGATGGTAATTATTTCCGCTTTAAGGGAGATGCCCTCAAATTGGATGAAGCTTATTATCCGGTGATGTATTCTGGCAATGGCAGCTTTAAGGGCGAAACAGAATACGTTTCATTTGGTATTGAAAGCCAGAAATTGGATCGGGATGATCTCGATGATGAAGATTTGAAAGGCGCCATCGCCGTAATGGAAATTAGCTCCCCCGACGGTATTCATCCCCATTCGAAATTCAAGGACTGGCACGATATCGCCAAGCGTATTCGACTTCTAAAAACTAAGGGCGCCAAAGCCGTTATTCTGGTGCATACCAAGGGCAACGCAAACAGCCCTAAAAGTGAGTTTAAAAGTTTGGAGAGTATCGGGATTCCGGTGATTTACGTGAGTGATCCTAAGATTGCTAAAAAGCTTCGTCGTAGTCGTGAAGTGGAAGGCTCCGTTTCCTTGCATGCCATTGAGGACGTGACCTATAATGTTGCAGGAATGATAAATAATGGCCAAAGAAGAACCATTATTATAGGCGCTCATTACGATCACTTGGGATTTGGTGGGGAAAGCTCACGCTATACTGGCGAGGAACCTATGGTTCACAATGGAGCAGATGATAATGCCAGTGGAGTAGCCGGTTTATTAGGCATGGCTCGTTTCCTTTCTAAAACTCAGGATCCGGTTATGCGTCGCTTCAACTACCTTTTAGTAGCCTTTTCGGGCGAAGAAATGGGCCTCTTAGGTTCGAAAGCCTTTGTAGAGCGCACCGCCACCCGCCAGGAAAGTTGGTACTATATGTTTAATATGGATATGATTGGTCGCATGGAAGATGATCGCCTTGCGGTGAATGGCATGGGTACCTCTCCCCAATGGCGCGATTTGGTTGAGCCGATTGAATGTGGCTTAAACTTCGAGTTTGGCGAAAGCGGAGTAGGGCCCAGTGACCATACCAGTTTTTACTATGCCAGCGTACCAGCCCTGCATTTCTTTACCGGAACTCATCCTGATTACCATAAGCCTAGTGATGATGCAGATAAAATCAATGTAGTAGGAATTTATCGGGTTTTAGGTTTGATGAGTTCAATTATTCGCAATACTCCTCAGGGAGGAGATTTTGTTTTTACTACTACCAAGATTGAAAGTACCAAAGCCCCTAAATTCTCTGTTACCTTAGGCGTAATGCCCGACTATCTCTACAGCGGCAATGGAATGAAAATCGACGGGGTTAGTCCCGATAAGCCTGCCGCCAAAGCCGGATTAAAAGCCGGGGATATTGTCACTCAATTGGGCGAAGTACAGGTAAGTGATATGCAGAGCTATATGCAGGCCCTGGCGCAGTTTAATCAAGGCGATAAAGCCACCTTATTGTATCAGCGGGAAGGCAAAGTAGAAAAAGCTCAAATTCAGTTTTAGGATGAATATTGCAGTAATTGGCGGCGGCAGCTGGGCCACAGCGATTGTAAAAATATTAACCGAGAACAACGACTATGTAGGTTGGTGGATGCGGGATGAGGAGAATGTGATGCATATTAAGAAGTATCACAATAACCTTAAATATTTGAGCTCCGTGGAATTGGCTACCGAGCGTATCGACATTTCGAATGATCTCAACCATATCGTTAGTAATGCCGACTGCCTGATTTTCGCTATTCCCTCGGCCTTCTTGAAATCTGCTCTTTCCGGATTGGAAGTAGATATAAAAGACAAGCATGTATTTAGCGCTATTAAAGGGATTGTACCAGATGAGAACCTGATTGTAGGCGAGTACTTTAATCAGAATCTGGGGGTGCCTCTGGATCAGATTGGAGTAATTACCGGTCCTTGTCATGCGGAAGAGGTAGCCCTAGAACGCTTGAGCTATTTAACCGTGGCTAGCACCAATGCCGACATGGCCAAAAAGGTAGCCAAGAACCTCACTTGCGATTATATTCTTACCAAAACTTCAGATGATATTTACGGTACTGAGTATGCAGCGGTATTAAAGAACATTTATGCTTTAGCCGCCGGTATTTTCCATGGCTTAGGATATGGCGATAACTTTCAGGCGGTATTGGTGAGTAATGGGATTCGGGAGATGAAGAAGTTCATAAAATCTGTTCATCCTATCAAGCGCGATATTAATGGATCAGCCTATTTGGGGGATTTATTGGTAACGGCCTATTCGCAGTTTTCCCGCAATCGCACCTTTGGGAATATGATCGGTAAGGGTTATACGATTCGCAGTGCCATGTTAGAAATGAATATGGTGGCCGAGGGTTATTATGCCGCCCGATTGATTCGTGAAGTGCGCAAAGAAAATGAGGTTAAAATGCCCATTGCCGATGCCGTTTATAAGATTCTTTACGAAAATCGGAACCCTAAAAAGGTAATGGCCAAATTGGCCCTTAAACTTTCTTAGGTCCTTAAACGGGAGGACCTGCCAAGGGCAGGTCCAGGGGGAGAGAATAAAAAACATTGTTTTTTCGAACAACACTCTAATGTACTAAAAAATACATTAGTTTGCTTGTTTCGAGGAGTTTGCACTCAGATCTCTTTTGTACTATGGCCAAAGAATACCCCTTTATTCCCCTGTCTTTTAGCGTTAAACACGAAGGTGAAGCCTTGCTCAATGCCGCGGATCAATTGCAGGCAGAAATCTTGCAACGTCGCAGTTGCCGTGATTATTCTGATCGGGATATTCCAGAGGCTGTTGTTAAGAACCTCCTGCAAATTGCTGCCTCTGCACCTAGCGGTGCCAATAAGCAACCCTGGCATTTTGTGGCCGTTCGCAATCCCGAAATTAAGGCCCGTATTCGCGAAGCCGCCGAAGCGGAGGAAAAACTCTTTTACGAAGAGCGCGCTCCCAAGGAGTGGCTGGAGGATTTAGCTCCTCTGGGAACCGATTGGCAAAAGCCTTTCCTCACCACTGCGCCATGGTTGTTAGTAGTGTTTAAGGAAATCTACGGTCAGGATGAAAATGGCAGCAAAAACAAGCACTATTATGTGAATGAGTCGGTGGGCATTGCTTCGGGCTTTTTAATTGCCGCGATTCATCTATTAGGCTTGGCGACTTTAACGCATACACCTAGCCCGATGAATTTCCTCTCGGAGATTTTAGAGCGACCCTCACATCAAAAGCCATTTTTGCTTTTGCCCCTTGGCTATCCGGCGGAGGATGCTCAGGTTCCAGAGCTTCGCAAAAAGAGCTTCGAGGAGCATAGTTCTATACTCTAAAAATCTAAACCTTAGCCGTTCATCGTGTGAATGGCGCTTCTAATCGAAAGATTCAGAGCCCTTTAATAGGTCTGTTACACATTTGTATCGGATAAGATTTAGGGTAATGACAATCATCGACAGAATTAAAGTTCCATTCTTTTTAATCATTGTGGCCGTGGCCTCGGTGATTGGAATTAATCAATACCATTTTGGGATGTGGAATCAATTTATTTCCCTTCCCTGGTTGTACGAATTGATTGATCCTTCCAATTACCCTCACGATCTTTTAGTGGAGCAATACAGCAATTCGCCCACTTTCTTCCTATTCCTCTTAAAGTGGGCCTTGCCCTTCTTTGGGGAGAATGTGCCCTTGCTTTTCTTTAGCTTTTACTTGATATGCCTGGCTCTTACTATTTATAGTTTTTATCGCTTAGGTCAGGAGATCTTTAATTCTAAAGAAGCCGGGGTTTTGGCCGTGGTGCTATTAAGTTTTGCCTTTCCCGTAATTGGTGATGTAAGTATTTGGGATACGCTTTTAATGGAGCGTACCATTACCTACCCCATTTTGCTATTATCGATTTTACACCTCTATAAGGGTCGCTTGTGGTATGCCATTTTATTGCTGGGCTTAGCCTTCAATATCCACCCACTTTCCGCGATATATGTGATTGCCGCCTCTGGTTTAGCCGTTCTATTGAATGAAGGGCTGAAGAAAGAACACATTTGGCAAGGCTTCTTCTTACTGTTAATGGTAAGCCCGGTATTACTGCTTAAGTTTAGCAATACCAGTGGTGAATCTTCTTTAAGCTTTTCGGAAACCTGGATGGAGGTAATGCGCTTGCGTAATGGACATCATACCTTCCCTAGTGAATTTCCACCTAGCATTTTCCTGAAAACAGCATTGATCATCCTTTCCTACTATGTGATTTTAGCTAAAGGGAATTTTGCTCCTAAGGCCAAGGTTTTCTTACATGCTTTTGGTGGAAGTATCTTATTTATGATGCTATTAGGAACAGTTTTTACCGAGTTCTATCCGGTGAAATTGATCATCCAATTTCAGTTTTATCGCGCCTTCCTTTTTATGGGCACCTTAAGCTTAATCTTGTGGGCCGGTATGTTGGTGAAAAACCCGAAACCGATATTCTACCTATTGGCAATTCCTTTCCTGGCACAATACGCTTATGGAGAGTGGGCTAAAACCATTTCGGCTTTAAGCCTGATAGGCCTGGCCTGGTTTGTTATTCGTTATTTCGGCTTTAAACGCAAAGCCAGTTTAGGACTTTCTTTTGCCTATCTAAGCTTAGGATTGATTGCGATGTTGATGAGAGGTGGTCTCGAAATTCATCAGGGTAACCAGGAAAAAGATTGGTATGAGGTGCAGGATTGGTTCCGCGAGAATACCGCTCAGGATGCTTTGGCTATCGTGCCTCCAGCCGAATTAGGCTTTAGAGTGCGTAGTTTGAGAACTTCTTATGGTGATTGGTTTGATGGTACCAAGGCCTTTTTCAGTGAGCAATATGCTGAATATTGGTACGATCATATGTCGCGTCTTAATTGTACTGACCCTGATCATTTGAAGGAAGATTACAGCACTTTACAATCTCAAGACTTCTTGAATATTTGGGATCGCGAATCCGATAAGCACAGCGAAGCTTATGTGGTGCACTATGCAGATCGCAGTGTAGATAAATTACCGGTGGCCTATTTAAACGAGCACTATGTGGTTTATCAACTTCCCACCAAAGAAACGCCGGTATTCTTAGCCAGCGTAGGAAACTAAAGAGAATTTAAGGCGATCGCTAAACGCTGATGGCCCACGAATTCACCTTCAGCACCTGGATATAAGATCAGGCTATCCGCCGAAAGGCAAAAGGGTAGCATATAATTATTGCCAGTTACAAAGGCCCTTTCATTAAAGTTTCGTCCTTCTTCTTCTGCCTTCCATTTTTCTAAATGAGCGAGGACTTTCGGATAAATATCGGCTCCTAAAACTAGGTCCAGAGGAGGGAAAAAGGCTTCGGGTAAGTGCAAGCTGATTGGAAAGTACATCTCTTGCCACTCTTGATTGGCGCTGGCTTTTACCTTTCGGTACAGCTCTAGGCTGATAAGGCTGTCACTTACATAGTGCAAACGATAATCGCTTAAGACCAGCTTACGTTGTCCGCTATCCGGTTCAAGGCACTGAGCCAGATATTGCTCTAGCTGAGGCGATTTGCGCAGGGTTTCATTTAAGCCTATGCTGGTCATGCTGTCTTGGATCCCACGAATTTGAGGATAGCGTTGGTGTATCAAGCAGTTCTCATCATTCAGAAGCTCTCGTTCTACAGCTTCTACCTTGTAAATGGAATCATTTTCGCATGCCCCAAAAAGCATCAGGCTTAAGCCAAAAAACAGAAATTTTCGCATGCCCTAAAGGTATTAAAAGGACCATTTTAAGCGCAGGTAGCTAGCACTAACCAGCCACTGCCAATTATCGTTTTCGATAGGATTATCCGAAAGGAAAAACTGCCCTGCCAACATCAAATCTAAATTGGTGTTTAGAGAATAACTAAGACTGGGGAAGATTATAGTGCTGTGTGCATCCGGGCTGTACATCAAGGTAAAGGAACCATTGAAAAGCGGATTGAAAGCATAATTGCTATTTACAATAGCGGTATGCTGGAATATAAAGGGGTTTTTAGGACTTAAAACTTGACCGGCCCCTAATTGACCGAAATCGCCAATTCCTCCTTGTTGGGGGGCACTTTGATTATAGAGGTAACCCGCGGAGATATAAAGGCCATTACTTAGCACATAATCCAAACCGGTGCTAAATATCCAGGCTTCCCGCTGTAAATCATTCAGCGGCCAATAGTAATTGAACTCGCCTTTGAAACCTAAATCCCAAATATTACCAGCCCAGCCAGCACCCAGGGTAAGATTATCTTTAAAATAGCCTGCAATTCCTTGTAGGTCGTAGGTGAGAGCATTATTGCGATAGCGCAGGGCTGCGGTAGATTGCGCAATTTCTTTGGCCGGGGCCAGGGCCAGTTCCAATTGACTGTCGAAACTGGGGAACCACTGTATGCGTACGGCATCGGTACCCGGTCTTTCTTCATAGTCGAAGTCGAAGAAATTGTACTGATTTAGGATGTCGTTAGGATTAAAAATGGTGTTGATGCCCCAGTTGATTCGCTGTCGACCCAGGCGGATATTTCCATCCTTAAACTCATACTGCAACCAGGCTCGATCGAAAATACTATGGAGCAAAACTTCATCACTACGCCAGTACAAAAAGCTGAGGTCTACGAGACCGGCATCAGTATCCAGGGCATCCATAAAGGCATCCCCTTGCGCCGGACTGGCACCTTGAAAGAGGCGATTACGCATGCTAAGTGCGCCGCTCCAGTGTCCTTTGTAGTATTTTAGATCTAGCCGATTATGGATCAATTGATCGTAGTTGTCCACTTTTAAACCCGGTCGCAGCGATTTCGGATAAAAGTTCGCATTGAGATGGCTATAGCTCCCCAGGTATTTAAGATAGCCCTGAAATTGCCAGGGAGATTCCTGAGCCCAAAGGCTCAGGGGTATAAAGCTTAAGATGAAAATCAGTCGTTTCACTGTCGGGTGTCACTTTTGATTTTACCGTCTTCCACATAAATTAAACGTTCGGCTCTGTCGATTACCCTTTGATCATGGGTGGAGAATAAAAAGGTAATGCCCTCTTCCTTATTGAGGCGGTGCATGATGTCGAGCAGGTCCTCAGTGCTTTTTGAGTCGAGGTTAGCAGTAGGCTCATCCGCTAAAACGAAGCTGGGTTTAGAGGCCAATGCTCTGGCTACGGCTACCCTTTGTTGCTGCCCCCCACTTAATTCGGAGGGGCGCTTATGCATTTGATTTTCCAAGCCTACGGCTTTTAGTAATTCCTTGGCTCGGGCTTCTCGCTCCTTGGCGCTTTGGCCTTGGAGGAGCATAATGAATTCCACATTTTCCTGAGCGCTTAAAACCGGAATAAGGTTATAAGCCTGAAAAACGAAACCGATGTGGCGCAGGCGAAAATTGATTAGAGCATTATCGCGGAGTTCATGGATTTCTTTACCATCTACTACCACGGTTCCTTCGCTGGGGCTGTCCAATCCTCCGATTAAGTTGAGGAGGGTGGTTTTACCGGATCCGGATGGACCAATAATGGCAGTAAACTCGCCGGCTTCTACCGAAAGGTTGATTTTATCTACCGCATGAATGGTGCTTTCACCATCCTGGTAAATGCGGCTGAGGTTTTTGGCTTCAATTACAGACATGGAGAAATATTTTAAAGAGTTCGCATCGTTTCAACGGGGTTGAGTTTAAGCGCATGTCGCGCGGGATAGATCGCTGCCAGCAAGGTCATGATGAATACTATGGCGGCGGTTCCGAAATAGAAGCTTTGGGGTAAGCTGGGATAGATAATGGTGCCAATACCATAGCTGGATAAACCATCGCTAAACATGGCCAGATTTAAACCACTTTCGGCCGTAGAGCTGATGCTCAGATAGCCCGCTATAATGCCTAAGGGTCCGCTTATTAAGGCCAGTAAAAGGGTTTCGATAATCACCATAGCAAAGACCCGTCTTTTACTCATGCCTACGCTCATTAGCATGCCTAATTCTTTGCGACGTTCCAAAACGGCCATTAACATGGTATTGATAATGCCAAAGGAGAGGGCCAGCATGATGATGCCAATTATGATATAGAGCATTTGCGACATCAGTTCATCAGCATAAGCTAATTCGGGGGCCAGGTCTTTCCAGCTTTCTACCAATAGCTGGGGGAAGGCCTCTTTGGCTTTGCTCAGCTCGGCTTCTACTTGATTGTCATCTTTAAGAAGTAGGGCGGCTTCATGGTATTGATCGGCTTCCAGGCCTAATAAACTTTGAAGGTCTTCGGCTCGGATGTAGACATTCAACTTTTCAATCTGAGAGGAAACATCGTGATAGAGTCCTTTCACCTTAAAGGAAGCCGAAACTAAATTTTGTGCGCCATCACTAAAGCTGAGAATAACTCTGGAACCGGGTTTTACCTCCAGCTTTTCGGCTAAGGCTTCACCGACTAGAATGGGATTGCGGCCTTTATCATTGAGATAGTCACCACTATCAATGCGGCCACCTAAACCAGTTAAGAGGCTTTCCTGCTCGGGCTGTATTCCAATGATTTGCACGCCTCCACTAAAATGAGCGGTAGCGGCCATGCCCATGGTTTTCAATCGAAAGGCATAGGCTTCTGGCTTTTGTTGTTCTAACCAACTCTCAACCGCTTTGGCATCCGAAATGAGGTAGTTAACATTGGGCTCTTCTTCCCAGCGAGGATCATGGAATTGTAAATGGGATATCTGATTGCGGATCATACTCACCTTGCGCTGGTCGTTCAATCCGAAGCTAAAGGCACTTACAAATACACCCGCCCAAATTCCCAAAATGATGGAGATGATAACCACCAGGCTGCGCAGGCGATTGCGCCAGATATTACGCCAGGCGATTTTAAATAAAGTTTTCATCGGCGCATGGCTTTTACAGGGTTCAAACGGTAAATGCTAGCAATAGCATAGAGGCTTACCAGCACGCTTATGCAAAGCACAATTCCGCCATGGGTAAACCAAATGTCGGGGTCAATGCTAAAGGGTAAGAGTGGTTCCATACCATAGTCCTCCATCATGGCGTCCATATCACCACTGAGTTCGATGGGATTGTAATGGTAGTAAAGGGCAATGGGCAGGGCCAAAAGGCTGCCGGTAATAATTCCTAAGAGATTGAGGAAGGTAGTTTCCATAAAGGTGCTTAGGGCCAAACGACCGCGATTCATCCCAATGGACAGGAGGATACCGAATTCAGGTTTTCGCTCCGCTGTAAGCATAAGGATGGTGCCAAATACACCAAAGCCAATCACCAGGTAAAGGATAAAGAGAATGGCCAAACCCCCGGCGCTATCAGCCTCCATGGCCTCAATTAATTCGGGGAGCATTTGCCTCCAGGTAAGCAGGGTGGTGCTGGCAGTGTCAATGTCGCTAATTAATCGACTTTGCAAGGCTTCCAAATCTTCAGGGTCTTTAGGAACCAATACTTCGGCACTCACTCGATTATAAGCTCCGGTGAGGTATTGGAGTTCGGCTAAATCCAGATAAACTGTGCTCTTATTGGCAACCGGGTTTTTCAAATCAGCCACACCCAATACCGGATATTTGCCATTAGCACTTATGCCATGATAACCTTGACCCACAATAATGAGGGTATCACCCACATCAAGCTTTAAGCTTTCGGCTAATTTGCTTGCCAAACAAACCCCTAGTTCTCCTTTTTGAGGAAGGGCACCGCGCAGGAGCTTTTCGTTTAAGTTGAAATACTGGCTTTCCATTTCGGCATCAACGCCTTTCAGAAAACCGGGTTTGGTTTCACTTTGATCAGATGCGAGTAAAGCAAAGCTTTCGAGACGTGGCAATAGCGCTTCTAAACCAGGGTCGCTGAGCATTTTTTCACGCGCCATACTGTCTGGGATAAAGCTGCGCTCCAGGGTTTGCTTATCCCAGTAGCCATTGGCTTGCCACTGCATAAAGCCAGTGGTGGCATTAATTACGGAGGAGTAAGCTTTGTCGTAAGTACCCAGCTGCATGCTCCGCATTACGATGGCGAAAAAGAGGGCAAAGGCAACCGAAGCCAGAGTAATCAGGCTCCGGCGTTTGTTGCGCCAAATATTTCGCCAGGCAATCTTGAATAGCATTTTAACGGACGCGTTTCATGTATTGAGTGGTAAAGTGTTCGCGAGGAATATTTACCGAAAAGTCTAATTGATGGTATTGAAGAATGGTCTTATGTCCGGGCTCGGCCACGGGTTCCATTTCTACAATTACCGGGAGGATTTTACCACCGAGATTTCCAATTTTCTTGGCGGTCATCACATTAACTAAGTCCTCTTCTTCGTCGTAGAATTCCGTTTTCAGGTGGATATATTCCTGTTGGTCGATATGCAGAACTACCTTGCCCCAAACTACAGCGGCATCGGCTTTAGGTTTTAGCTCGATTTTCCACACCTTACGACCATTGATAGTGTCTTCTCCCAAGAGCTTATGCTCGTAATCTTTTACCAGAGAAGATTCGGTTACCAAATCATCATTGGTAAAGTCGGAGCCCATCCAGCTTTGATTCATCATGCTGGGTGGAAGCTTAATCTGACGCTCGATGCTAGGAATCCAATTGTAAATTTCCTTGCGATTCTTGAGAAATACCGTGCCTTTATCCCGGGCGGGAGAGGTAATTAAAATGAGGGAGTAATCGGTACCGCGACTCCAGGTTTTCATGGTGATGGTGCGGCTCCAACTAGGGCGAACAATGGTCATGGACAGTTCGGCATAGGACTGCTCTCCCCGCAATTTGTTTTCGGTTTTCTCCACAATTTCTGCTGGGTTCTGGGCAAAGAGGCCCGCAGAGAGGATTAAGCACAGACTGAGGATTTTCGTTTTCATAAATGATATTTAGTTAGAATTTTTTGCTTCATATCTTCCAGGGGATAGTCGGGGCCCAGGGCTAAATAGCCAAGCACGGTACCATCCATCAAAGCACCAAAGGCATAGGCCTCCACCATTGGGGCATCATAAGAGAGGGCCTCAAAAATGTCGCGATACATATCTATGCTGAGGTTCTTATGCTTGGTAATAAGCTCCTTAAGGCGTTCGGTTACTTCAGGCTGAATGGCTATGGCGGTCATAAAGCGAACAATATCCAGTTGCTGCTCCATAAACTGAAAAGACATTTCTACTGTGAGACGCAATTGCTCTTTAGGGCTCTTGCCGATAATTTGATCTTCCATGCCTTCACCCATGGCGACCAGCATTTCGAAAATACCGTGTAAGAGATCTTCTTTGCTCTTAAAGTAGTGGTAGCTTAAACCTTTGGATACCCCAGCTTCTTTAGCAATATGAGCCATGCTGGCGGCGGTATATCCTTTTTCGGCGAAAGCCTTTAAGCCTGCCATTAGGATTTGCTGACGGGTTTGTGCCCTTTGGGCTTCGTTTTGAGCAGAATTACGTGGACTCATTTTTCATTGAACGATTGGTCAAATGTATAGAACAAGTTTTAATTGACCGCGTGTTCAATGAAAAATTTTAGAACCAGAAGCCCAAACGTACGTAGGCGTAAAGGTCTGGGTGATTGGTGCTACCGGCGATATTTAGCTCCAGAGGTCCAACCAAAGAATTGTAGCTATAGCCAAGACTATAGCCTCCGAGAATAAAATCATCGTAATCAAAAAGTTCCTCAAAGGTGCTTTCCATACGTCCGATATTGGCCTTTAGCTGAATGAAGTGATTTTTAAAAGGCTCATAATTGAGATCGGTTCTCAGCATTACCGCATTTCTGCCGCTGAGCTCCATAAAGCGGTAGCCCACGAAGGGTTCGATATAATTGATATAGGACATTCCCATGCTACCAAAATAGATTCGATAGGGATCATCCAAATTAGGTCCGATGGTAGTGGCGCCAAAAGCCCGGCTAATTAAGGTCCACTTTGGAGCGATGCTTAGGGCCTGCTTCAGGGAGAAGTCTAAAACCGAACTGGGTTCGCGGAAAACCTCAAAACCCTGTCTTTCCGAAATAATGCGATAGCGTGCATTGAGCTGGAATCCCTTGCGGGGGAAATTGGCCTCATCGAAGGAATCGAAGTCGATAAAAGCGTAGTAATTAATGAAGCCCTTCTG
The DNA here is from genome assembly GCF_014524565.1 of Croceimicrobium hydrocarbonivorans. Classification (NCBI taxonomy): domain Bacteria; kingdom Pseudomonadati; phylum Bacteroidota; class Flavobacteriia; order Flavobacteriales; family Owenweeksiaceae; genus Croceimicrobium; species Croceimicrobium hydrocarbonivorans. The sequence goes on from NZ_CP060139.1 coordinate 1,938,718, forward strand.
GAAGTTGGGGAAGCTTTCCTGATCAAAATTTTGAATGATGCCAATATCCTCAATTTGCATGCCTCCACCAATGGCATAGGCATCGCGCCAGGTAGATTGTAGAAAAAGGTCAAGGGTATAATCCTGATAGATTCGCTCATTTAGGGCCTGCCTATTCAAGTAGTTTTGATAGCGGAAGCGATAGCTGCGTAGCTTTAAACCCAGAGTAGGAATAAAGCCGCGATCCACAAAGTAGCTGATTTCACCACGGGGCATATCCCCAAGGGCAAAATCAACACTAAGCCGGGAGTTTTTGAAGAGTAGATTGCGGTTGGTATAATTAACCAGTACCGCTGCATTGTAGTCGTCGCTATAATTAAGGCCTAGTTTTAGGCTCTGAAAATAGTGCTGTTCCCGGAGGTTAATATTGAGGATATAGCCGGTGTCAGCAGGAACCAGAGTATAATCGATATTGGTGAAATACTTGGTGCCATAGAGTTGATCCAAACCTTTCTCAAGTTTATCCACTTCACAAAGCTCAGCTTCGCGAACCCTTAGTTTTCCTTCTACAAAGCTTTGCGTGAGGCTTACTAGGCCATTCACTTGAATCTTCTTTACGTAAAATTCTTGCTTGGGAGTAGCTTTGATGATCTCTCGCTTAGGTCCTTGGTCTTTTTCGGCTAAGGCACGCAATTCATCCCAATGCTCGCGGGCCTCGGCTTCTCCTTTGGCAACAATTTCATCAAAAAGATCAAAAGTGGTTACACCTGCTTCCGGCATTTTAGGAGTAATCCAAATATCAGAGAGAGCCTCGGAGGCGGTTTTATTGCGGGAGTTTAAAAAGGCGGAAGTTTGTTCCAAAACTCGCACCACAGAGTTCAGGTCATCTCGATCGTTGAGGTAGTCTTGCATATCTATCCCAATGATATAATCGAGTTCTTTTTCGGCCATAATCTGGATGGGGTAGTTCATAACAACCCCGCCATCGATATACAAACTGTCTTCAAATAGATATGGAGTAAATAAGGAGGGAAATGCGGAGCTGGCTCGCAAGGCATCTATTAAACGACCATTACTAAATATGCGGGGTTTTCCGGTTTCCAAATTAGTGGCTACGCAGTAAAAGGGAATAGGTAATTCTTCGAAATCGATATAAGGATAACTCTGCTGGGTTATGGTGCTGAGCTCCTTCATGATATATTGTGCAAAATTTACACCGCGCGGAATATGCACCCCTCCGCTATCAATTGGGAAGCTTAACATATAGCGAGAATCAGCCTTACGGTCGAAGAAGCTCAATCGGTTGCGTGGAACTTCGTTGGTTAGCAGGGCATCCCAATTTACCTGTCCAAGGTAGCTTTCAATTTCGGAGGCACTATAGCCCAGGCTGTACATGGCCCCCACAATCGCGCCCATGGATGTACCCCCGATATAGTCGATTTGAATTCCGGCTTCCTCAATTACTTTAAGGGCTCCGATTTGTGCCATGCATTTGGCACCTCCTCCGCTCAAGACTAAACCAATTTTAAGGTCTTTGTTTTGGGCATTTAGGCTTAGACAAGCCAAAATCAGAAGCAGGGTTTTTTTCATTTTCCCTCGGTATCGGAGTGGTAGTGATTATATATAATTCCCGCACGCTTACTGCCAATTACCTCTTTCAGGTTTTCGCGGCTGGCTTCGCGGATATTCTTTACGCTTTTAAACTTCCTCAGAAGCAGTTTTACACTTTCATCGCCAATGCCCTTAATCTCGCTTAGTTCACTCTTAAAGGTGCCCTTGGATCGCCGGTTACGATGATGGGTGATACCAAAACGATGCGCCTCATCGCGCAAACGTTGGATTACTTTCAAAGTTTCTGAGCGCTTATCTAAATATAAGGGGTATTTGTCGCCCGGAAAGTATAACTCTTCCAATCGTTTAGCGATTCCCAAGATGGCAATTTTTCCTCGGAGATCAAGGTCCTCCAAGGCATTTAAAGCGGATCCTAATTGTCCTTTGCCCCCATCAATTACAATTAATTGGGGTAAGGGCTCATCTTCATCTAATAAACGGCGGTACCGTCTAAATACCGCTTCGTACATACTGGCAAAGTCATCAGGGCCTTCCACCGTTTTGATATTAAAATGACGGTAGTCTTTTTTACTGGGCTTTCCATCTTTAAAAACCACACAGGCTGAAACGGGATTGGTCCCCTGAATATTGGAGTTGTCGAAACATTCGATATGCCGCGGCTCTACCTTCATGCGCAAATCTTGTTGCATTTGCTTCATGAGGCGTTTCACATGCCGATCGGGGTCTACAATTTGAATGTTCTTGAGTTTTTCGAGTCGGAAATAACGGCCATTCTTCAGCGAAAGCTCAATTAAGCTTCGCTTGTCTCCCCTCTGGGGGATATGGATTTTCACTTCTGGGATTTCCAGATCTACTTCGTGGGAAACAAAGATCTCGCGGGCGGTCGACTTAAAGCGCTGACGCAATTCGGGGATAGCCATTTCCAAAATTCGGGAATTGCTTTCTTCCAGCTTTTTCTTGAGTTCCAAGGTGTGAGATTGCAGCACGGCGCCATCTACTATTTTGAGCAGGTTTACATATGCGAATTCCGCATCGCTGAAAACGGTAAAAACATCCACATTGGTAATTCCCGGGTTCACCACGGTACTTTTGGCTTGATAGCGATCTACGATCTCAAATTTTTCCTTCAGTCTCTGGGCTTCCTCAAATTGAAGATTCGTGGCGGCAATTTGCATTTGCTCCTGCAGCATTTGCTTCACCTTAGTAAGATGGCCTTTAATAAGCTCGCGGGCGGATTGCACATCCTTGAGGTAGTCTTCCTCCGATTGTAGTCCTTCACAAGGGCCTTTACAATTGCCAATATGATATTCCAAACAGACCCGGTATTTCCCGGATTCGATAGCTTCGGGCGATAAATTAAGCTTGCAAGTACGCAAGGGGTATAGTTGGCGGATCAGCCCCAGTACTGTTTTCATCACCTTTACCGAGGCATAGGGTCCAAAATATTCACTGCCATCTTTTACCGGGTTCCGAGTTGGGAATATGCGTGGGAAGGGTTCCTTTTTGATGCAAATCCAGGGATAGGTTTTGTCATCCTTCAGGTTGATATTATAGCGTGGTTGATACTCTTTAATCAGGTTATTCTCTAAAATCAGAGCATCGAATTCGGTCTCGGTAATGATAGTTTGGATATCGGCAATCTTGCTCACCATCACGCGAATGCGGGCGCTGTCATGACCTTTTGTGAAGTAAGAAGAAACTCTTTTCCGAAGATCCTTAGCTTTGCCGATATAGAGGATTTTTCCATTCTTATCTAAATGCTGATAGATGCCCGGTTTATTGGGCAAAGTCTTTAAGATATTGGAGATTTTTTCCTCAGGCATGGAACAAAAATACTTAAATGCTGAGCTAAATGACTGAAGTGGTTTGCGCCATTATTTTGAATCCTGAGTCTAAGATATTTGCAGCCCGCCGCGCCCCCGGAAAAAGCTTTGCCGGCTATTGGGAATTCCCGGGTGGGAAGATTGAAGAGGGCGAAAAGGGAGCCGATGCACTCCAAAGAGAGTTGCAAGAAGAGCTGGGCCTGGATTTAGAAATAGGTCCCTCCTTACATGCGGTTAATTGGGAAAACAAAACCGGCGTATTTCAATTGGAGGCCTTTATCTGCGAAAGTGATTTGGAAGGTATGGTTCTCCAGGATCATGATGAATGGGGCTGGTTTGAAATCGAAGATTTATTAGAGATCGAAATGATGATTGCAGACCTGGCTCTTTTACCTTATCTGGATAAATACCTAAGTCAGCAATAAAGCCACTTAGATCAGTTCTACCTCAAAAATTTCGCAGAAGTATTGCTTGGCCTTGGCTTCAATTTCGGCCATGTCTACCGGATGACCTAATTCGCGTTCCATGGAGGTAACGTCCTTATCGTAAATACCGCAGGGTACAATATGCCCGAAATAAGACAGATCGGTATTTACATTAAAAGCCCAACCATGCATAGTTACCCAGCGACTGGCTCTAACTCCGAGGGCTAGAATTTTTCGGGCTTTGTGAGTACCTACATCAAACCATACTCCGGTTTCGCCATCCGAACGCTCTCCCTTTAAACCATAGTCGGCCAATACCTTAATAAAGACCTCTTCGAGGTAGCGCAGGTATTTATGGATATCGGGGAAGAAGTGATCTAGGTCCAGAATAGGATATCCCACCAATTGGCCTGGCCCGTGGTACGTGATATCACCACCTCTATTAATAGGGTAGAAAGTAGCCTTTAGGTCTTTGAGCTCTTGCTCAGAAACCAATAGGTGTTCGCGTTTGCCGCTTTTCCCCAGAGTATAAACATGGGGATGCTCGCAGAAGAGTAAATAGCTCTGCGTGGGCTTTTGCTCCGCTTCCGGCAATTTGCGGTTTTGGAACTTGCGGTCTACCGTTTCCTGAAATAGTTGTTCTTGATAGTCCCAGGCTTCTTGATAATCAATTAAACCCAGGTCGCGGAACAGTACCTGATTTACAGTGGAATTTTTGATAATTCGGATTTAAGGAGATCAATGGATTTGATGTCCATAATATCTACCTGATTTAATTCGGAGAGGAAATAAGACAACCAATCACCATAATGAATTAAATACAAGGCACGCTCAATATTGTTTGCTCCTTTGCTCTGCAATTCGAAAACATGGGGAGTCTTTTCGCCAATAATCTCACGAATAATATCCATTCGCTTCAAATTGCGAGGATTGTCGGAGTCATTGCGTAGGAAGAGGCAAGAATACTGATTGCTACCACCTTCCCAGCCAACTAACTCATTGTGGTTCATTTCGGGCACCTCGGCCTCCCAAGCCAACATTTTGGCGTTTTCGTTTAACTGCTGACGAATTCGAGCAGCAACGCCAATATAGCCGGCATTGGCCAAAATTTGCACGGTGGTATTTTGCAGCTTTTCCGCTAATTTTTCGGAGTCTTGACGAATATTGTTTTCCTCGGCGTCGAGGAGTTCAATGGCACCGCTGATTGCAGTTTGTGGATCACTTCCGATTACCCCAAATGCACGCAGATAATAGAGTAAGAAAGTAAAGGGGTAAGCAAACATGGAACGAGGAGCATTGCCACCAATCATACTTAAGCAATTGTAGCCTTTTTCTTCGGCTATGGCTTTAAGCTGACCGCCAGAGCTAATACAAGCAATCATGGCTCCTTGCGCTTCCGCTTTAGCTACTGCTTGTAAAGTTTCTTCGGTATTGCCGGAATAAGAACAGGCAATAACTAAAGTATGACGACCCACAAAGGCGGGGATGTCGTAGTTTTTATTTACGGTAACCGGAACTTTCGCTTCGTTAATCGTTAGATCTAAAATCGTACTACCTCCAATGCCTGATCCACCTAAGCCGGTAATCATCACATTTTGAATGGCGCGATCTGGAGCCTTAAATTGAAAATTTTGCAAGGTTTGCAAGGCGTCTTGCAAATGGGCACTAAAACTCGCGATTAAGTCTTTCACGGTTGCTTGTTTTGGTTTTCAGGCGAAATTTCTTCTTTAGACGAAGTGTCTTCCTCTTTAAAAACGGATTTCTGGTGTAAAATTAAGAGTCCTACCCCAGTTGAGATAGCGGCATCCGCTAAATTAAATACCGGCCTAAAGAAAACGAAGTAATCTCCTCCCAGCCATTCGGGTAAATAGCCTTTAAATATGGGGAAGTAGAACATATCTACCACCTTCCCAAAAAGAAAGGGCGCATAGCCACCATCTGCCGGAAAGGCCTGGGAAATATGATCATAAGTAGAGGCTTCGAAGATGATTCCGTACAGTGCAGAATCAATAATATTACCGAGGGCACCAGCTAAAATCAGCGCTACCGCCACAATACCCCCAAAGGGGATATCGCGCTTGCTCAGTTTTTTAAGCCAGAGGAAAATCAGCACCACTGTGGCAATTCGGAATACACTGAGGAGTAACTTACCCCAGGTACCGCCAAATTCGACCCCAAAGGCCATGCCCGGATTTTCGGTAAAATGTAAAATGAACCAGTCTGTGATGACCAGATCTTCACCCAGGGTAAAAGAGGTTTTCACCCAAATTTTAAGGGCTTGATCGAGGATCAGTACACCCAGAATGATCCAAAGTGCTTTTCGCATTTTACTGGCGGTTTTTAGCCTCGATGCTTAAGGTTGCGTGAGGTACTAAACGCAGACGATCTTTGCTAATGAGCTTACCGGTAACCCGGCAAATACCATAGGTTTTATTCTCGATGCGATTAATTGCATTGTGCAAATCACGAATAAACTTCTCCTGACGCGCTGCTAATTGGCTGTTGGCCTCTTTGCTCATGGTATCGCTACCCTCTTCAAATGCTTTAAAAGTAGGAGAGGTATCATCAGTACCATTATTACGGTCGTTGGCGAAGTTTTCTTTTAATACTGCCAAGTCGGCTTCGGCTTTTTCGATTTTAGCCAGGATAATTTGACGGAACTCATCCAGTTCTTCGTCACTATATCTCATTTTTTCTTCGCTCATAATGCGTTGAAATTAAAATAGTTGCGTTACGGGACCTAGCCCGTTTTTTAGAATTTGCCAAATATAGAAAAATCCCTTAATGGCTTCGCTTTAAGCTTAGTTTGCTTTGGATATCATCAAAATCAAGGACTTCCCCTTCAAAACTGTCGGAAAACCACTCAATTGAATCGGCCAGAACCTCAGCTTTAACATAACTTTCATTTTCGGATAAAGCACGCTCCAGCATTTCCTGGCGCTGCAATTGCACCTCAATGCGATCGGTAACCTCCAAACCACTGTCCTTACGGAGATTTTGGATGCGGTTCACCAGCTCGCGGGCAATACCCTCTAATTTGAGTTTTTCGTCGATATGAATATCTAAGGCTACGGTGAGTTTGTTTTCACTCATCACCAACCATCCGGGAATATCTTCGGTATGAATTTCTACATCATTCAGTTCAATATTGAGCTTTTCGCCTTCGAGCTCCAACTCAATGACGCCTTGGCTTTCCAAGTCAGAAATTTGAGCTTGATCAAATTCACGTATGGCCGCAGCCACCTGCTTCATTTGCTTACCAAAACGAGGTCCGAGTTTTTTGAAGTCGGGTTTGATGCTCTTCACCAAAATACCCTCTACTTCGCGAAGTACTTCCAGCTCTTTAACGTTTACTTCCGCTAAAAGTATATCCTTAATACTCGCTAATAACTCTGCTTTATCGTCGCTCAGGGCGGGTACCATAATTTTCTGCAGCGGTTGACGCACTTTAATACGTTCTTTCTTGCGCAGAGATAATACCATGGAGCTCAAATTGCGAGCCGCGGCCATACGCTCATTCAAACGCAAATCAATGGCTTCTGCACGTACGTTTGGCCAATAGCTTAAGTGCACGGAATCACCCTTTCCTGGCTCTAAATCCTGATATAAACGATCGGCAAAGAATGGAGCGATTGGTGAGATCAATTGAGCTAAATTACGCAAGCAACGATACAAGGTTTCGTAGGCCATTTGCTTGTCTTCGCTCATCTCACCCTTCCAGAAGCGACGGCGGTTTAAGCGTACATACCAGTTGCTCAATTCCTCATCTACAAAGTACTCAATGGCACGAGCCGCCTTGGTAGGTTCGTAATCAGTATAGGCCTGTTCTACATTTACAATCAGTTCCTGTAAACGCGATAATATCCAACGGTCTAGTTCAGGACGTTTTTCCCAAGGGGTCTCCTGACTTTCGTTGAAGGCAAAACCATCGATATTGGCGTAGAGCGCAAAGAAGTTATAGGTGTTGTACAAGGTTCCGAAGAAGCGACGTTGCACTTCGGCCACCCCATCCAAATCAAATTTTAAGTTATCCCAGGGCGAGGCATTGCTAATCATATACCAGCGCACGGGATCACTGCCGTATTTCTCAATGGTTTCGAAAGGATCAATGGCATTGCCTAAGCGCTTGGACATCTTCGCACCATCTTTATCCAGTACCAAGCCGTTGGAAACTACATTTTTATAGGCCACCTTATCAAATACCAAACTGGCAATAGCGTGTAGGGTATAGAACCAACCACGAGTTTGATCTACGCCTTCTGCAATGAAGTCGGCAGGATAAAGGCTGTCAAATTTCTCTTTATTCTCGAAGGGATAATGCCATTGAGCATAAGGCATAGAGCCTGAGTCGAACCAAACATCAATCAGGTCTGCTTCGCGACGCATGGGCTTACCACTGGGGGAAACTAATACGATTTTATCTACAATATGGCGGTGCAAGTCTACCTGATCGTAGTTGGCATCGCTCATGTCTTCCGGATTGAAATTGGCAAAGGGATGTTCCTCCATCAGGCCTTGAGCCACCGCCTGATCACAGGCTTCTTTAAGCTCGGCCACACTGCCAAAAATGCGACGTTCATTACCATCTTCAGTAGACCAAATAGGTAATGGGATACCCCAATAACGAGAGCGGCTTAAGTTCCAGTCATTGGCATTTTCGAGCCAGTTTCCAAAACGACCTTCACCGGTGCTTTTGGGTTTCCAATTGATGGTTTTATTTAAGGCTACCATCTTTTCGCGTTCCTCGCTTACGCGGATAAACCAGGAATCTAATGGATAGTATAAAATAGGTTTATCGGTACGCCAGCAATGGGGGTAGCTGTGGCTGTACTTCTCTACCTTAAAGGCTTGATTGCGCTCCTTCAGCAGGATGGAGATTTCTACATCCACCGATTTTTCGGGCGCTTCGCCATCGGCATAGTACTCGTTTTTAACGTAGAAGCCAGCATAAGGACCTACACCTTCACGGAAACGACCTTGGAGGTCAACCAGAGGAACAGGATTTTGGTTTTGATCGAGCACCAACATCGGTGGTACTGGGGGATTAGCTTCTTTCGCCACCTTGGCATCATCGGCACCAAAAGTGGGGGCCGTATGTACTATTCCGGTACCATCTTCGGTAGTAACAAAATCGCCTAAAATGATACGGAAGGCATTTTCAGCACCTTCATAAGGTAGGGCCCAATCCAGTAATTGCTCGTAGCGCAGGTTTTCCAGATCACGACCAATACCTTCCCAAACTACGCGCCAGGGGGCTACTTTGGCTCCTACTTCGTAAGAATCCATTTCGAGCTCGGCGCCTTCGGGCTTAAAGTATTTGGATACCAGGTTTTTCGCTAAAACCACCTTTTGCCGTTTTCCGGTATAAGGGTTATAGCTGTCTATCATCTGATATTCAATCTTCGGTCCTACCGTAAGAGCCGTATTGGAAGGAAGGGTCCAAGGGGTGGTGGTCCAGGCGATATAATACACCAGATCATCCGCTTGCACGGCATCACCAAACACCTTTTGGAAGGCCTCATCGCGAGTGGCGATAAACTGCGCAATAGCAGAAGTATCTTTTACATCGCGGTAGCTACCAGGCATATTTAATTCATGGGAGCTCAGTCCGGTACCCGCTTTTGGGCTATAAGGCTGAATGGTATAACCTTTATAGATAAGTTCTTTATCCCATAATTGCTTGAGTAGCCACCATACCGATTCCATGTATTTAGGTTGGTAGGTAACATAGGGATCGTCCATATCGACCCAATAACCCATCTTTTCAGTGAGCTCATTCCAAATGTCGGTATAGCGCATTACCGCCTTTTTACAGGCTTCATTGTATTCTTCTACGCTGATGCTCTTACCGATATCCTCTTTGGTGATGCCCAATTCTTTTTCCACTCCCAGTTCCACTGGTAAGCCATGGGTATCCCAACCCGCTTTGCGGTTTACCTGATATCCTTGCAGAGTTTTAAAACGACAGAAAATGTCCTTAATCGCACGACCCATAACGTGGTGAATACCCGGTTTTCCGTTAGCGGAGGGCGGGCCTTCGTAGAACACAAAACTTTCAGCGCCATCGCGGCTGCTAATGCTTTTCTTAAAGCTCTCATCCTCCTTCCAAAACTGAAGGATTTCTTGATTGATTTGAGCGAGGTTTAAGTGCTTGTACTCTTGGTATTTGCGAGACATTTACTTGTCGATTTTTAAAAGACTGCGAAGGTAAGGAAATATGTACGCTTTGCTTTTAGAACTTAGATCGTTTCACTGTTAGATTTTAGATCGCTGCGCTGTTAGAGCATAGAATTTAGACCGCTGCGCTATTAGAATTTAGACCGCTACGCTAGGAGAAATTAGATTGCAGTGCCAGTTCTCTGTGTGCCTCCGAGTTCTCGAAGCCAGAGTTTACGATGGCTGTACTCTGTGTTGAAGCAAAAGGGTCGCTATGCTCCAGAGTTAAGATCGCTGCGCTGTTAGATTTTAGACCGCTTCGCTATTAGAAGTTAGACCGCTTCGCTGTTAGAATGCATTACAATTGTGAGAGCGCTAGCCCTTTCTTACTTTCGGGCTTAAATCCGAATGATGCGCATTTTTAAAGCTTTCCTACTCTTCATTATAAGTACTTCAATTTGGGCTCAGGACTCCACCTTAACTATTGGCCTTAAACCCACACCGCCTTTTATAGTGCAAGAGGGTTCAGGTAGACCGGCAGGTTTGAGTTATCGCTTTTGGGAGCTTATTGATGATCAAGTGCCTGCGCGAGTGCAGTACCGCTGGTACGATGATATGGAGGGTATGTTGGAGGCTCTGGCCCGCGGAGAGGTGGATTTATCCATAAATCCCGTTACTGTTACCGAGCAGCGAATGGATAGCCTGGATTTTTCGCAACCCTACTTTATCTCTGGTACAGCCATGGTCCGCCGTTCGGAAAGCAGTTGGATGGTATTCCTGGAGAATTTTTTTAGTCGGCAGTTCTTTTCTGCAATCGCCATTTTACTGGGTGTGATTTTACTCTTCGGAACCTTAGTGTGGTTCTTCGAACGTCGGCATCCTGAGGGCGTACAATTCCGGAAAAACTGGCGGGGTATATTCGATGGTTTTTGGTGGAGTGCCGTTACCATGACTACCGTGGGCTATGGGGATAAATCGCCCGAAACCAGTGGTGGTAGAACCATCGCTTTTATTTGGATGTTTACGGCCATACTACTCATCTCAGGTTTAACCGCCGGGGTGGCCTCTGCCTTAACGGTGAAAAGCATGGAAAGTAAAATTGAAAGCATTGAAGATTTAAGACGCTTTAAAACCGGGACCATCGATGCAACCGGAACTGCAGAGTATCTCGGGAATTATGGTTTGCCGGATAATTATTATGCCAGTGTAGAAGAGGGCTTTGAGGCTTTGCGAAAGGAAGAGATTGACATTTTTGTTTTTGATCGCCCGGTATTGCGTTTCTATTTGGAGAAAAGTGATAATCAAGACTTGGTATTAGACAGCCGAAATTTGAAGACCGACTATTACAGTTTTACCTATCCTAAGGGGAGTCCTTTACGAGAGGCCCTAGACCCTAAAATTGTGAGAGCCTTAAAGTCGGATTCCTGGAATTTCATTTTGCGCAAAGCCAGCAAGGGACAGGATTAGAAATAAAAGAATTCAGAATAAACAAATTGAAGATGAAAAAGCAAGTACTTAGTTTAGGGCTAATAGCCTTGATGGGCATGCAGGCCTGTAATTCAGGAGCGGCAAATGAGGAGGGTCAAAATTCTTCAAAAGAGGAAGCGCCGCAAGAGGCTCCGGTTGATGCAGAGACCGGTGTAAGCCTCGAGCCTCTTTGGGAAACCGATATGTGGTATCCTACCAATGAGTCGGTTTTATTGGATGAAAGTCAGGGTCTTTTGTATGTGAGCTGCATTGCGGGCAATCCGACCGATAAAGACGGCAAGGGTCATATTGCTCGTCTTAACTTGGATGGCACTATTATAGATTCAGCCTGGGCTCAGGGCTATAATGCCCCAAAGGGAATGTGTATTAGTAATGGGCGTTTGTATTTTACGGATATCGACCGCATAGTTTCGGTGTCCCTCGCAAATCCAAAGGACGAATTGATCTTTCCCGTGCCGGGATCTACTTTCTTAAATGATATCACCCCAGGATTAAATGGAGTGTATTTTTCGGATATGAATACGGGTAAATTGCAGTATCTAGAGCAAGGTGTGGTGCATACTTTGAATGAGGATTTGACCGGTATTAATGGATTGAGCTTCTTCGAAAATGAGCTTTATGCGCTAACGGAGCAAGGTCTTTTGCGTCTGTCATTGGGTGGTGAAGTATTGGAAACCATTAATTCAGAATTAACTGGCGGCGATGGTTTGGTGCCTTTGGGTTCCAATCGTTTTATTGCCAGCAGATGGCAGGGTGAGGTTTGGTATCTAAATGGGGGACAGTCGACCAAATTATTGGATAGCAAAGCTGAGGAACTGCAAACTGCGGATATTGGCTATAATGCTGCTGATCAGGTTTTATATGTACCTCGCTTTTTTGGGAATAAGGTTTCGGCTTTTAAAATGCATTAACATGTGTTAAAAGCCAGTAAATAATCCCTTTAGTGTTCTTATTTAAAGGTAGTTAATAATCATTATAATAATAATGCGATAATTATTATTAGTTCAAATTAAATAGGAAAAGATGATAAGCCCCTAATAATGAGCATGATTTGTTTTAAGCATGATATTCTATTATTGAATTTCTAATGGTGCAACTTGCTTAACGTGTTTTTTTAATGTGATAAATAAACATCTTGATAGATGTAAAAAATCACATTAAAATGAAAAAACTTATCCTATTTCTGCTCGTATTTATTTTCGCTATTCAGTTAAAGTCTCAAGTGGCCTGTTCGGGCTTTTTTCCTGATTCATCCGGATTGGTTAGTGGTAGCCCTGAAGCTCTTAATTGCCAAAGCTTAAGCGTTGATTATCAGGGTAAGTATCGCTTACAACAGAGCTTTATTAGCAATAATACCACTGCAACTAAAACCGTAAAGGTGGCTATTCATGTTTGGCAAGATCATAGTGGTGGTGGGAATTGGCAAAATACCCCTGCAGATATTCAGGTGCTGAGCTCCTTTATAGATATTGCTAGTAATCAATTTTTTGGAGCGAATGATCAGCCATCAGACCCTATAAGTGGAGTGCCATTTATTAACGACACAAAAATTCGTTTGAATTTGGAAGGCATCTATTTTTATCCAAATACTTCCTATTTTCAAAGTAGTAGTGGGATTGGAATGAATGAATTTGCCATTGCTCAGAATCCGGAGTGCAGAGCTTTCATTAATATTCATATGTCTGCAAACCCCACTGCCACACACGCTTATGCCACATTTTCCCGTACTGGCCTGTCTCTGGAGCAAAACTATTTAATTTGGACAGGCTATCACGGAGATGGCACAGGAACAGGAAGTGGCGCCGTAGGGAATGGCAATTGGGCTGTATCTCAGTTATTAACGCATGAATTAGGTCATATTCTGGGTTTGTGTCATACCAGTTGTTGTGACCCTTGCAAGGAGAGTATAGATCCTACGAATATTGATTTCCTTTCGGATGTATTTGTGGGCCCGCCATATAGTTACCATCAAGGAGGATGGTTATTGGATCCCTTTTCTTCTTCGAATACCGCTACGAATAACATTATGGGTAGTACCAGTGGTGCGGGTTATTTTTCTCCTCTTCAGATGGGTAGAATACACAGGTTGCTCTCGCTGGATAAAGATCGGTGGCGCTATGCTTCGGGCTACTCGGAAGATCCTTTGGAAATAAGTCAGAATGAAGTTTGGGATTTTCCTATAAAGTTGTATCAAGACTTAGTGATTAAATCAGGCAGCACCCTCACGGTTCAATGTAAGATAGAGTTTGTTAAAGAAGCAGGAATAATCATTGAGCCAGGTGCAGAATTAATCTTAGACGGTGGCCACCTTACTAAGACTAAGTATGAGACAGAGTGGAAGGGAGTTTACTTACATGGGAATTCTAATAGTGTCCAAACAGCACTTTTACAACCTAAAATCACCTTAAAAAATGATGCTCAGATTTCCTACGCCAAAGATGCAATTACAACAATTGGTATAGGGGAAAATAATGAGTGGATCTGGGGAACTACAGGAGGCATAATTGATGCCCGCGATTCTAGATTTATCAATAATCGCAAGGATGTTGCCCTTCTAGCTTATATTTCTCCTAATGCGAAAAACGAAAAGTACCAAGCGTCTTTTATCAGATGTGAGTTTATTCGGAATTCCCTTTATCAACATAGTGAAATGTTACCGAGCATTAGTATGTGGAAGGTAGCAGGAGTGAATATAGAAGGCTGCTTATTTAGAAACCTGAACTCTGGTGATAAACAATACCATGGCGGGGGACTAAAATCTATTCAGGCTTCATACCGGGTGCATAATGCGACCAGTGGTGAAAATTGTCAATTTCAAGGGTATGCAGATGCACTTCGGAGCGATGATGATTTATCCGTTTCATTTCCAATTACTATTGTTGGAGCCACTTTTCATAATAACATTCATGCGATTTATTTAAATGCTTGTGAAAATGCCAAGATTGCACATAATCTTATTAATGTAAAAAGTGATCACAATTATAGTCCACCAGCCGGTGTTGGCTTTCAGGCTAAAGGCTATGGGGTGTACTTGGATTACTGTTCCATTTTTGCTTTGCACGATAATGACATTCATAATTTGGATAATACCAATGTGGAGTCGGTGGGCATTGTGGTTAAGGACAATGGGGGAGCTTCAGATCAAATCCAGCTTAATAAGATGGATAGATTTTATTATGGGGCTCAAGCAATCGGAAATAATCGAAATTCAAATTATCAACAGCTTGGACTGAACTTTATCTGTAACGATTTTGGGAGCCAAAACCCTAATGTAAAAGATGTGCAGGTGGATCCTTTGGGCTTTATTGCCGGTACGCAGGGTCTCAGCGCTGGGCTGCCTAATAATCGTTTTAGTACTGGGGCCGGCAGCCGCCATTTCGATAATTTTGGACCCACGGTTTTTTACCCTTATGGTACAGGAGATACACGTGTGGTACCTACGCATTATTTGAATCTTCAATTACAATCTCGACCGGCACCTGCGGACTTTAATGGCGAATGTCAGTCCTTACCAATGCCTCCCATTGTAAGCCCATCCGCTACAGTAACAGGCTTGGCCAATTTGAACACCAGCTTGCAAAACGACATTAATTTACGTCAACAGCTATTAGATGAAGGGAGCACGCCCAGTGTAGAAGCTCAGATTTTGTTTGCCTCAAGTCCGGCGGATTATCAAAGCCTTTATGTAGACCTGATGGATATGGCGCCTTATGTTTCGGATCAAAGCCTAGAAAAATTAATTGCTTTGGAAAATTATCCAGAACTGGCCTTGCGAAATATTTTAATAGCCAATCCTCATGGAGCCCGTAATTCTTATTTATGGAAAATGCTCCTGGAAAAAGAGCCGGCACTTAGTCAGCAAACTTTGGACGATATTCAGAACGGGACCCAAACGATAACGGCTAAAGACCTCTTGGAAATGCAAATTGCCTCTAAACAGGTAAGCCGAGATTGGAGTTCCAAGCTCCTGTTAGAGTACTATGCCTCGCATATCGATTCGATGGGTATAGATAATTCAGATTTGATAAAAGTTCATTTGAAGAACAGAAATGAGGTCTATTTCCGCTATGCCTTAATAGACCTCTATATCTATGAAGAGAATCATGAGGCTGCCCAGGGGGAGTTGGATTTAATTCCTACAGAATGTGCATTAGGTAGAGAAGAAGAGCAAGCCTATAACTGGATGAAGCAGTATTACAGCTTAATTATAAATTCGTCTGGACCCCTTGATGAAATGAGTGAATCTGCATTGATAAGCTTAAGGGATATTGAGCTTAATGGGAAGGGTTATGCAGTGGGTAGAGCCAGGGCGGCTCTTTTCCTCAACGGTCAGAATGTAGGCTATGTTGAGCCAGTTTTAACCGGGCTTGGAATGAAAAAATTAGCTTCCTCCTTTAGCTCAACAATGCGTCCGGATGTGGTGAATGCACAGTTTATACTCTATCCCAATCCCGCAACCGATTATGTGATACTACAATGGGATTGGTTAGAGCAAGGCTTGGAGGGTTCAGGTGAAGTTCAACTCTATGATGTATCTGGGCATTTGGTTAAAAGCGATCCTATTTTGGATTTACAGGATAATTCCCATCTATTTCGATGGCATAATTTAGCTGCCGGCCTTTATTTGTTGAAGTTGGAACAAGCTGGAGTAACCTTATTTCAGCAGAAATTGCAAATTGAATAATGGGTAATCATTCTGAGAGAAGATACCAGCTTGTAGGGAATTACTATCAGTCAATGCTTATGAGAATAACTTTAGTCTTCCTTTTGTTAACCGCTAGCTTGTTTGCACAACCCATAAATCGCATTTATACCAATTTTGGGAGTGCATCGGTTGCGGCTGGGATGGAAAGCAAGGAGGGAGACTATCTCATTGCCGGATCGGATCTATCTAACATTCGCGCGATACAATTTGGTCGTTTTGATTCTCTGGGAGGTATTTTAAGCTTGAAGACCTACGATTACACCAGTGATTCCATTTACCGCTCAATTCCATGTTTTTCTTGTTTGGAAGAAAATGGTGGGAGAATTTATTTTACGCAGTATGACCTTGTTAGAGGTGACTCTGCGCTTACTCGATTTACAAAACTGGACGGGAACCTAGATACTGTAATGACCAAAAAGCTTCTGGAGTTTCAAGGTGCAATGCCTGTAGGTTGTGATCTAAAGTTTGATACTGATTCCACATTTTTGATATCGGGATACCTTTATCGGAATACCAGTCGCAATAAGTACGACCTCTGGGTGGGCCGTTTCGATACCCTTTTTAATCCACTATGGCAATTGCGCATAGAGGATAGCTTGGCCTATATGAATGGCGGCTATTTTGGAGAGGACTTGGTGGTAGATGCCTACGGTTCTCTTTTGGTCTCTGGCAAGGCAACAGGGCGAGACCCTACGGCCTTAAACCAATTTGTACATTATTCTTATGCTGCTCGTATTGATCGTTTTAATGGTAAGTTGATTTGGTTAAAACATTTTGACAAAGACATTGGTAGTCAAAATTTTTCGGCTGTAGATAATGAAAACGGAAGTTATACTTTCATACGCCGGAAGGTTCTTCGTTATTGGCCAAGAACTGATTGGTCTATTACTAATGAGCTACTTATTGGTCAACTTGATACGAACGGTACGGTTTTATGGGATCGAAGGAGTGGCCCAATTTTACAACGCTTTGATTTCACCGATTTAATTAAAACTAGTGATGGAAATTTATATGTCTCAGGACTCTTGGATACGGCAAATCAACAATTGTTAGCCGGGTATAAATTTAATTCGGCAGGGGATAGTCTTTGGTTTAGAACTTATTATCATGATGAATCTACAGATTGGCATTATGCTTGGCGTTTTTTCGAAACTTCGGATTCTGGCATTATGCATTTGGGTAGTTATGTGGATGTAAATCATAGCCTTAATCCAGATAGGCTGCAATATTTCTGGTTGTTGCGCACGGATAAATATGGTTGTGATAGCCCGGGTTGCCACCGTATTGGTCTGCCGCAATTAGACCTAAATTCTACCAGCCATTTTAGCGTATTCCCCAACCCCACAACTGATTATGCGATATTACAATGGAATTGGTATGAGCAAGGCTTGGAGGGTTCAGGTAAAGTTGAGCTATTTGATGCCACCGGAAAAGTCCTTTGGTCTGAGTCTAAGGTAGTGTGGACCGAAAATCAATTAAGTATTCCAGTGAATGTTTTTGGTCCAGGAGTTTATTACCTAAGAGTGCTAAAGGGTTTAGAAGTTATTTATCAAAATAAAATTGCAGTGAATTAGCGGTTTTAAAACTGCTTATGTATTAAAAAGTCTTCCGGTAATATAAATACTGCAACCAGCGATGGAGCAGTGGATCTTTAATGCGATAGCCTTTTTCATCGCGAAGGATATAGGCGCTATCCAGTAAATTTCGCAAGGCTCGTTCTACGGAGCTGGCGGCACCGAGTTTGTGGCGTACCAAAAAGTCGAAGGCATGCGGTTGAGTAACCACTTCTTCTGAAGCCAGGGCTCTAAGTAAGCGCCATTGCAAGTCTGTAAAACGTTGGCGCAGCATTAGAAATTGATTTTGATGACTCTTGAAAAAAGCTTCGGGATTGAAATTTCCTTGATGCTGATTGATGTTTTCAACCAAGGCTTTTAAAAAGGAGAGATTACCAAGGGAATAGTCGACTAAGTTTCTTTGCTCGGTAGTGGCTTCTACCCAAATTTCATGGGCCTCCGGTTTTTGTAAGTGGATTTGCTCCGCTGCCTTTAAATGCGGAAACTCCGAAAGGATGATTAGCTGAATATTGGCAGCAGTGCTCATCTTTTTGAATTCCTTTACCAGTTCTTCGGGCTTTATCTCTTGTACCTCGCAGTACTCCGGATCTTCGAGACTAATGATAACGTCTTGCCCTGCTTGAAAAAGCATGGTAGTAAGAGTTTTTAAGTATTCCAGTAAATCTTGTGCCTGGCGAATACGATGGGGAGGATGCTCTTGATGTAAGCGTTTGATCTGGTACTCTAGTCCGGCGTGCTGGGCACTGGTTTTTTCGATACCCTCATGGAGGCGAAAGACCAGTTCTTCAAATTGAAAAACCCCGGTAAAATTGAGTTCAAGGAGAATTCTACGGCCTTGTAGTTTTTGTCCCAGGGCTCTTAGCAGGTAAGATTTGCCCATGCCCGGAGCACCTGAAATTTGGAGGTTTTCGCGAGCCATAATGCGGTCATAGGCCAGTTGCAGTTCCTTTTCGCGTACCAGATCCTTCATAAGGTAGGGGATTTGCAGCGAAGGTATGAAAGGAAGGTTTTTGAAGACCGCCTTTTAAAATCCAATTTTGGACTTAGCTATCAATTTTTCTAGGCTTCATCTTCCAGAAGCTTTTCAAGCAAGGCCTTTAATTCCAAGATTCCGTTTTGTGAGGAAGCATCGGTATTATTGGCGCTGCTTTTTAGTTTTAAGGCCCTCAGATCGGCTTTGTCTAAAAGCAGGAATTCATATACAGAGGTTTCTAAGAGCTCCGCAATTTGATAAAGACGTTTAACGCTAAGACGGGTTTCTCCAGA
Source organism: Croceimicrobium hydrocarbonivorans (assembly GCF_014524565.1). Taxonomy (NCBI): domain Bacteria; kingdom Pseudomonadati; phylum Bacteroidota; class Flavobacteriia; order Flavobacteriales; family Owenweeksiaceae; genus Croceimicrobium; species Croceimicrobium hydrocarbonivorans. The sequence continues at coordinate 1,957,706 of NZ_CP060139.1, forward strand.
CTCCAGCTTAGAATAGGCACGAGTACTTATTTCCAGTTCTTGGGCCATATAGCTTTGGGTGTAATTCCGCATTTCTCGCGCCTTGCGGATTTTTTGGCTCAGTGCATATTCGTCTAGTATCATTTCCCTCCAGGCTTCAAGTATTCAAATCCACATTTGTGAAATGGAGATTAGTTATTGAGGGGGTGTCAATTAATAGCGAAGGAAAATAAAATATTGTAATATTAAAAGAACTTTCCACTTTTTTAAACTTCCCATTGTCATAAATGGAATAATTATTCGGTCTAGTAATAATTATTCTTAACAGGAATTATTTTGTAGCCCTCTAGCGGACGGCTTAGTGAAAGGGCTTTAATTAAGGCGGTGTCAAGTTAATAAAAGAAACCACAGGTTCAATGCTTGAACTTTCATTTCCTATAGTTGAACTTTTTATTCATGTTTTTACCCTTTATAATATTTAGGTTTGTAAAGGTTCAGTTGATGAAATTAAATTATTAAAATGAACCTTTAAAAATATTAAAATAGGATGAAATCAATAAAATTTCTCTTTTGCTTTTTTTTGAGCCTAGCCTTACATGGGCAGTCGAAGGGTATTTTTGGAAAGGAACTCAAAGGTCCAAGTTGTTCCGTTTCCTTTACGGATAGCACGCGGATCTATTTGATTACCGAAGGTGGGTTTCGATATGAGCCGAAAACTCTAAACTGCAGTTTCGAAGGTCATTCATCCGATTCGCTTTATGGCTTTATCAATACCAAAGACTTTCGGCGAGTAGTAGATCACTGGGGCCCCATGGCCTATATCGTGATTTATGGTTTGGGAGAAGATTTTAAAACTAAGGGAAAGCTCATTTATCGAGAAGACCCCACAATCAAAGAAGTAGTCGCCTACTATATCCAGGGTTCCGGTGAGCTGATTATTTATCGGCCACAGCTTTAACCTCAACATTCATTCTCATGAAACAATTGAAAACCAAAGCGCTCCTGAGGGGCGCAGGACTGCTGGTGCTTGTTGCCAGCCTTAGTATCCTTTCTTCTTCCTGCGAGGATAGCCTTGAACCAAGCACAACTCAGGACATCAACGACCACCGATTTAAGGAAGATCCGGGGGGGAATTCCTGGCACCCACCGCTGGTTTACCTGTCTATGGGTTGCGAAACCGATTGCAATAATGGTGGGATCTGTAAAGAAAAGCGCGAGTTTGGACCTATGTATCCCGGCGATACGCATTCCATGCATTATATCGAATGCAGCTGCGAGGGCTGTGGCTTCCTGATTATTGAAAATGGAATTGCGGTGCCTCCGGCTGATCGCGATGCTTATTTGCAAAACCTCTTTCGAACCTATCCTCTGGATTCCATCGATCATTTAGCAGATTATCTAAGTAGCAAGGGTATTAGCAATTATGATATTGATGAAATCCGCTTTTTTACCGGGGATACGCTGGACTTCTATTCTTATGAATACCTCTATCATTTAGATGATGGTACTGTAGACAATCTCATTGTGCAGTACAGTAAGGAAGAAGGAACGGTAATTCGGGCGGTTTGTGAACAGCCTTGCGAGGCAGAATGTCTGATTCGGCACGGTGGTGCAATTGGCGATTTTGCCTGTTCCTGTGCAGAATGCAAATTAAAAGTGACTGAATATACTAAACCGGAGAATCCTCAAAACCCGGAATAGTGAGGCGATCCATAGATGGGAAAGGGGACCGATAGGTTCCCTTTTCTTTTTAGGACCATTCCTGATAAAACTGCTCCAAGTAGTTTAGCATAAACTGATGGCGCTCTTCGGCCATTGCCTTCCCGGTAGCAGTATGCATGCCGTCCTTCAATTTGAGCAACTTCTCGTAAAAATGATTAATACTGCTACTCTTACCCTGGCGGTATTCTTGGGTGCTCATTTGATCTCGAACCTTTATTTCCGGATCATAAATCGCCTGATTTTTAAAGCCACCATAATGAAAACAGCGGGCAATGCCTATGGCCCCAATGGCATCCAGCCGATCGGCATCCCTTAAAATCAGAACTTCCAATTGATCGCTTTCTTTTTGATTCCCGCCTTTATAAGAGCAATCGGCAATCCAATCGGCAATCTGGCGACTCATCGGTTCTGATGCTCCTAATCTCTGAAGCAGGGCAAAGGCTTTTTCGGCCCCAGCCTCCTCATCACCACCATTAAACTTCGCATCATCAATATCATGTAAGAGGGCAGCGAGTTCCAGGCTGTCTCGATCGCCGCCTTCCAATGCCTGTATTTTCAAGGCATTATTACGCACCCTATTGATATGAAACCAATCATGACCCTTTTCGGCATCAGCGCTAAGCGCAAGGATTTCCTTTTCACAAGCCTTAATTAGCTCGGAATTAGTCATTGGGCTCCGCCACGCATTTTAATTCAATGGCAATTGGGGTGGGCAGGGCATTAATGGCGATGGTTGTGCGACAAGGTTTGGGATCTACATCGGCAAAATACTCGGCGTAAATACGGTTGAAAGTGTGGAAGTCCCTTTTCATATCAACCAGGAATACCTGAATGTCGACCAGCTTTTCCCAGGAACTGCCATTTTCTTCGAGGATGGCTTTAACATTGGCAAAAACACTGTGCACCTGAGCAGCAAAATCAAATTCCTTGAAATTACCATTGTGGTCGAGGCTTAAACCCGGTACCCCGGAGTCGTGCTGATCGCTACCGGCAATTCGGGGCCCCACCCCACTTAAAAATAGGAGTCCGCCTGCTTTACGGGCTAAAGGATAAGAACCAACCGGCTTGGGTGCTTTGCTCATGTTTGTGGATTTTGGACAAAGGTACTAAAGCAATCAGAGGCTTTTCTTTCGCTGATACTCGAGTTCTTCACGAGTAGGTTTATGTAGCTCAGTACCAAAATAGAGAGGAGTGCTCAGGCTGCTGCGCGTACCCAGGGTGTAGCCATCTTTAATCAAATAGGCCACTAATTGATAGCGATGGCTGGCCTCCGGCAGCTGAATGGATATATAGGGCCCTTTTTCCCGCAGTCGCTTGATTAAAGCTGGCTCATTAAAATTATCGAGCTTGAGGAGGTACCAATCTACTTGGACCTTCTCTTCATCCAAGGCCCGCCACTTTCCATTTTCTTTGAGCAAGCAGAGATAGGATTGATTTTGCCCGCTAAAGGCCGCTCTTGCCAAAGGAATCACCTTAAACTCTTCGGCCCTGCTTAGTGGATTAGTAGCCGAGTCTATCTGAGCGGCTTCCAACTTAGCATAGCCTCGCTTTTTGTATCCATCCAAATTCTTAAGGCCTTGTAAAGCAACATGGCTGGAGAAGATATCATCTTGCCAGGCATTAAAGCTAACCCTAAAACCCATTTGTGCCAGGGGAACACCTAAATCCGGGCCAACCGATTGGATAAAAAGCGGACTTTGACATTGCGCCATCCTTTTTTGCAATTCGGCCAAATTGGTTTGTCCTTCTTCAATATTTACCCCAATGCCATCCAAATATCTAGCTCCAGTAAAGATGCTTCGGGCTTCTTCTATAAGGTTTACGCTAAAGTTTAATTCGGCAGAAAGCGGTCGGGTAGAATCCAGCGCTTTTATTTCCTTACTCATTTTATCTAACCAGCGGATAAGATGATCTTCTTCGTACAAGAGCTGTGGTGCTTGGTAGAACTGGGATAATTGGCTAAAGGCTGCTCCGCCTAAATGCCAGGCCACAATACTCTTTTCATCACGATTATCGCGAACTAAGTCCAAAATGCTTTTTTCGACCGCTTGCAATTCTTCATTCTCCGGACTGAAGCTTTTGATATCGCCGATGTAGAAACAATAGCTGATTTCCAGTCCTTCTTTTTCCGCTTCCTTAAATATGTTAGCATCGTAAAAGCTCGGTCCGTAGCGATTGATATGGCTTATGCCGAGGCTTTTCATTTCCTTAAAATCCGATTCAATAACCCTGCGGAATAGAGGATGCTTGGTGTGTTTCCAATCCAAGCCTTTGTAATAATTGCAGGCCATTTTTGTTTGCGAGTAGAATGCGGATTTAAGAGGGGTGATTTTATTTTCTCGCTCCACCATTTGGGGTTCGGGTACCTGGTTTTGTCGGAAAAATCGGAAGGGCCTGCTTAAACCATCAGCAATAGGGTCTTTAGCATCTGTGCAAAGGATACCGCTAAAGTTCGGATAGAGACTGCTTATACTGTCCAGGAGATCCCGATTAGATTCACTTACCGTTTCTTTAAAACGTAGTACCCAAGGCACATCATTTTGAAAACTGGCCCGCACTAAATAGGATTGGAGGCTGTCTAAAGGATTTTCACTTTGGAGCATCACCCCGGCATCAATTTCAATAAACTTCAAATATTTAAAACCGGGGAAGGAGGCTTCAATTAGTTCAGGGCTGGGGCTGTTATAAACCAACATGAGGTTATTGATCCCTTCCAGATTAAAGAAGTGATTTAAGTATTCCCAGAGTTCTTTATGTTTCTTTTGGATTTGTAGACTGGAACTGGCTCCGTATTCTGGAAAAGGAGCTAAATAAATGGGATGTTTAAAGACTTTAATGGCCTCGGACCAAATACCAAGTTGGCTATCGAAATGTCCATCCAGGAGAAGTTTATGGAAAGCTTTTAAGCTGATGCTGTCATTCTGGATTTGCCAATGGATATAGGGGTATTTCTGATTGCCATTGCAACGCAGTAAAAATCCTTCGATTGGGATAGCCGGACTTAAAAAGGGAAAGGAGCGATATTGAACCCGATAGGGTGATTCTGCATTTTGATCGGCCACAAAATGTTGCGCCAATTTGGGGTCTTCCTTGGTGGTTTCCATATTGGTGATATCGCGCTGTAAGCTTATATACCAAAGGAAACCAGCCAAGAGAATAACTATTGGAAAAGCTACTGATCGTACAAATTGATAGGAGCCGTGGCGCACCTTCCAAAACCAATCTTTAAGGTACCAAATGCGAACAAACAATCGCTCGAGCCAGGGCACTTCCTTTTTATAGGCTCGCCAGCGATTTTGCATGCTGGCAAAGAATACGAAACCAATAAACAGGATATTAAGACCCGCAAATCCCGCCATAATTAGGTTATAGGGATTGAAGTCGCGCCAAAGGCCATAGATAATTGCCGCAATGCTTAGGCCGGCCATGGCCAAATTGGGGATATTTAAGCGCAGGGTATTTTCCTCTTGTCCATCTTTGGGAGTAGGATTATAGGGCACCTTGCGGCGAAGCAGGGTATATACAAAACCCAAGGCATGAATCCACCAGGTACCAATCGATATCAGTCCTCCCTGTACGTGGAAACCCCTTTCGTCTTCTTCCATAACCCATTTTTGGACATAATGTCGAATGAGGATAATGAATACCAAGAGCGGCGCTGCAAAAGTGAGGAAGTAGGCCAAGCCCACTTGCATGGGAATGTAAGAGCTAAACAGCGATAAAATGGGGATCATGAAATTGATCAGGAAGAGGAATCCCATGAAATAATGCCAGGGCAGCAGGCCATAATGAAACCTTTGTCGCCAGCTTAGTTTGCTGAAAATACGGGGATAGGTGGTGACCAATAATTCAAAAACCCCGCGCGACCATTTAAGCTGTTGCTTGTAATAGGCAGATAAGGTATTGGGTACCAGGCCTCGGCTTAAAACTCGCGGTACATAAACCGATTTCCATCCCGCGGCATGCAGCTTCATGGAGGTGTGCATGTCTTCGGCGAGGCCCGGAGCATGTCCGCCAATGCTATCCAAAGCCTTGCGGCGGAAGGTACAGTTAGCGCCAATCGCTTGAGCAGTGCCATAACTGTTCATGCTCATCATAATGGGCCCGTAAAATTGAAAAGTTTGCTGGGCCGAGGCTTTGGCGATGAGGTTCTCGTAAATATTGTCGTAGGCCTGTACTACTTGAACAAAGCCCACTTCGGGATTTTGGAAGTGTGGTAAAACCCAATCCAGAAAGTCAGGAGCCGGAACATGGTCCGGATCCAAAATCAAGCAGATATCTCCCTTTGCATGGGTGTATATCGCATGATTGATATTTCCGGCTTTGGCATTGGTTTTTACTGTGCCACGATATACATGCACAATCCCAAGGCGTTCGCATTGCTCTTTAAGGTAAGGGTCGTTTCCTTCGTCGCAGAGATAGGTGGTATGGGGATAACTAATCGCTTGAATCGCTTCCAGCGTGTGGATGAGCATATCATAGGGCTCTCCCGGAACGAAGGTGGTAAAGATGTCTACCGAAAAATCTTGCTTTAGCGCTGGGGTTTCCGGTATTGACATATCCCAGTAATGGTACCATTCGTATAAAATACGCAGGCCCATATATCCCAAAGAAAAGAGTAAGGGATAGTAAAAGTAAGGGTAGCCGATGTACTCCTTCCTGGTAATTTCGGTGAAGAAAAGTACCATAGCTGCAATACCCACTATGATCATCGCCCGAATTACGAAACGCTGGCGCGGACTAGGCGCAATAACAGGCTTGGGGCGACTTCTATTGTACCACATAGAAAGGAAGGTTAGCCGCAGCAAAATGCCCGGAGCGATCGTGAATACTTACATAGAGCCTAAAAGGACCAGCTTTGCCAGGAGTTTTAAAGCGAATTTTCTGACGATCACTGGCGTACTCAATCAGATCAGGCAGAGGCGGCGGGCTATCAGCTTTTAAGAAAAACCAATCCTCGGTGCGTATAGACCAACGAATTTCTAAACTGTCTTGGTTTAGACTTTCGGGGATTTCCAATTGGGCTTCATGCCATTGATTGCTTTCAAACCAAAAGTCATTGGCATTAGTGCCATGGTCAATTTTAAGGTTTTTGATTTTTGGAATTTCTGGCACCGGGCTATCGCCATATTGCTTTGCCAGGGCGTAATAAAGAGCGCTGCGTTCTCCATCTTTAGAGAAGACATTAAACCAGGTGTCGGTTTGTTCGTGGCGCCAGCCCCAATTGAAAAAGAGTGCTCCTAAAAAATTAGGATGCTCGCGCGGGAGCTCCTTAAATCGCCTTCCGGTAATTTCCGCTTTTTGACTGCTGCTGGGTTCCAAAGGGGCACCCCATTTTGTCCATTCTGTTTCCCAGGGCCCATTTTCACCAAATTCCCCAATTAAGAAAGGTTTCGACCAGAGAAAGTCCAGGTCATTCATATCCTCACTTAATTTGGGTAAGCGCCCGAAGGTGTTGATGATGAGATAATCCAGGCTACGAATTTTCAGGGCAAAATTGAGAATAGCCTTATGGCCATAATTGGCAAAAGCCGTTCCCACAGGATGTTCCGGATCTCCGCTGCGAAGTGAATCTAAAAGGCGATTATAAGTGCTGGAGAAATCAAAATCCATCAGATCGTAAAAGATCAGCTCATTGCCCAGGCACCAGCTTAGAAGCGCCGGATGATCGCGATACTTCCTGCCTAAAACTGCTAGTTCCTTACTCAGCTTAACTCTTTGCTCTTCGTTTTTATAAAGCCAAGGAACATGACTCTTAGGAAGCCAAATGCCGGCAACTACTTTAAGTCCAAAATGATGAGCGCTATCTAAAATGGATTGCAATCCGGTGGTATCGTAGGTGCGGATGGTGTTGGCACCTATACTATGGGCCTCCTGCAAATGAGTATGACCAGCTAGGCCTTTAATTTCATGTACCTGCCCATCAATGGTAAAGCGTGCCTGTCCTTCGATTTCTTGAATCTGAACCCTGGCATCTTCAGGCCTCTGGTATTGACAGGAAGCTAAGAGTCCGCAAAGAAATAGTATTAGTATAAGGCGAAGCATGTCAGCGTCTTATGTCAGTTGGTGGGGGATTGATACTATTGGCATTTTACAAACTTAGACGCTCCTAATGCTTAAAATATTTCGGAATCTGCTAATTTTCAACATTCGATAAGTTCATTCGAGCAGATCAATTCTTGGTCTTTCTGCTTTTTTCCAATGGAGATCAATTTTGGGAAATCCCGATTAATGCTTGCTCGGGCGGGCAAATCTTCCTTAAATAAAACCCCCAACCTTACTAAATGGACTTAGCGACAGGCTAAAGATATTAACATTCACACTCTAAAATGAGCCCTTCATCACCAAATTAAGCGTCTTTGGATGAAGTTCTGGCATTGTGCAGCGGGATGAATGCCAATTGATCACCTTTGCTAAAATCGGGTAGGTCTCTTGCGATAACCTCCAAATTTTCCTTGTGGATTCGGAACATGGGGATGATCTGCGAATGGTACTCTTTGCAAATTTGCTCGTAGTCTTCCATATTGTTGCAATCCCGAATGGTCATTTTCTTCGCCTGCCTAACCGATTGGGCCAGGTTTAGATAGTCGACCCGCCCACCAAATAAAACACAGGGGGGATGCTCAATCTCTGGCAGCTCCTGCTCCTTCTTGCTGCAGAGTCTGAAGGTTTTATTGGATCCGAATTCTTCATCAAAATACTTCAAAGCCAATCCATTGATCTCCGCACTGGAGGTCATGGCCATGAGTATCCCAATATTATTGAGGTCGAGCTCTTCGTATACATTATCGCTGAGGATACTGCCTTCAAAAACCTCGAAGCCCATGCGTCGAGCTTCTTGTTGATTGGTTTTAGAGGTGTCTGCTAAAATCACATCCACGCCTTGATCTTGTAGGAACTGAGCTAGGAAACGGGAGTTCTCATTAGCACCGGCGATCAGAAAACCGCGGGGCTCTTCACGCTCTACTTTTAGCAATCGGGCAAAGGGCTTAGCTGTAGCGCCTTGCAGGATTACCGTTCCCACAATCATTAAAAAGGTAAGGGGTAAAATCAATTCGGCCTGAGCCACATTTACATCCGCTCTTTCCCCAGAAGTTAGTTGCAGGGCAAAAAGAGAGGCCACTGCTGCAGCCACAATTCCCTTCGGGCCCACCCAAGACATAAACACCACTTCGCGCCAATTGAAGCCAGAGTTTCGGGTGCTGAGCCATACGGCCAAGGGACGTAAAATGAGAATTACAATCCCAAAGAGGATTAAGGCATTAAGGCCGAGTTTTTCAATTTGCTCAACATGAATTCGGCTGGAAAGCAGGATGAAGAGTACCGAGATTAAAATGATACTCACGTCTTCCTTAAAGGAGAGGATTTTCTTGAGTTCCTGCACTTTCACATTGGCCAGAATAATACCCATAAAGGTGGTCGACATTAAGCCTGCCTCATGCGCCAGAAACTCTGCAAAGGTGAAGGCGAAGATTACCATCCCCAAGGCCATCACATTGCGGAGGTAGGAGGGGATTCGATTTTTTTGAAGCAGCCAGCGCAGGAAAAAAGCGGCCATGCCCCCTACAAACATTCCGGAGGCTACAGTTAAAAAGAATTCTTTAAAAACACCGGTAGTACTAGGGCTGGCAAAGTCGGAGGTTTGGATAAACTCATAAACCAAAACCGCAATTAAGGCCCCAAGGGGATCAATTAAAATACCTTCCCATTTTAGCACATTATTAATGCGAATATTGGGTCTTACGTTTCGTAAAATGGGGGTTACTACCGTTGGACCGGACACAATGATTAGGGCTCCAAACAAAAAGGAAAGGGTATAATCCATGCCCATTAAATAATGAGCAGCAAAGCCACCACCGACTAAGGTGATAATGGGTCCAAAAAATAAGAGGTTACGAACTACTCCTGCCTGATGCCGAATTTCGCGCAGCTTTAAAGTAAGGCCCCCTTCAAAAAGGATAACTCCTACCGAGATGGATACGAAAGCAAAAAGGAGGTCTCCAGAAAAAATATGATCGCCATCCAGAATTTTCTCACCATTGGCAGTGAAATAAGTGGAACCAGGTCCCAGGGCCAGGCCAATTACAATTAATGGTAGAATGGCTGGAATTTTAATTTTCCAGGCCATCCATTGCGCAAATACGCTAAGAATCAGAATGCTGGCTAATTCGGCCATTCCCTCCATCTACAGGTGCTTTTTGGTTTTTTAATATACGACAAAGATTATTCAGGAAAGGTAGCCGGCAATAAGCTCCTGCGCCTTTTCTTGCAAATCACTTCGTAAACGTCTAATCTGCTCTAAACGTTCGAGGCCACCATAGCCTGAAATTTCGGGGATGGCTAAGTGTATAAGCTTGCTTTGAGGGAAAAGTGATTGGATATGTTCTTCCTTTTCTATGGGGAAGAAGAAAATGTGATCAAACTGAAAACTGTGGAATTCTTCGAGGGCATCGGAAGTATGGCCAGCAATAACGACCTGCTCTTCGGCCATAGCGCGTATCGCTTGTGGGTCCACACCACTGGGCTCAAAACCACAACTGTAAATTCGGGATTTGTGGCCCAGTATCTTTTTTAATATTCCCTCCAGCATTTGACTTCGAATGGCGTTTTCTTGCCCGACAATCAGTATTTGTGACACCTTGAATTTCTTTGAACAATTTACCTTCCCCCTTGATATGCTAATATTGCTTCGTGAATTTATTAAAATAGACCCTATAGGGAATGAAGATATATACAAAAACTGGCGATAAAGGGCAAACCTCCTTAGTATCAGGGGAGAGGGTTGCTAAAAATCATGCAAGAATTGAAGCCTACGGCACCGTAGATGAGCTGAACTCCTGCATTGCGGTAATGAAGGACAGTGCAAAATTCCGTGATTTTAATGCGGATATTGAAATAATTCAGAGCACCCTATTTTCGATTGGCTCGCATTTATCGGCTACCGAAAAGAACAAATACCCTCTTCCGGAGATTAAAGAAGAGCTCATTAAAAAGATGGAAGAGGATATGGATACCATGAATTTGGAGCTGGAGCAATTGCGAAGTTTCATTATTCCGGGTGGTGATTTAAGTGCTTCTTATGCCCATGTAGCACGCACTATTTGCCGCAGAGCCGAAAGACGAGTAATTGATTTGGAGCTCCAAGAAATAGCCGTTCATCCAGTAATAGTCCCTTTCTTAAACCGACTGAGTGACTACCTTTTTACGCTGGCGCGCTATTTCACGCTTAAGCATAATGGGGTGGAAACCAAATGGAAACCTTGAGACCCTTAGGACAATCCTTGTGAATTTCCACTTGCGTAGGTCCTTGAAAAAATTATTTTTGCAAAAATTTTGACTCTAACACTTTAGCGAACGCGTATGTACTGGACCTTAGAACTTGCAAGCTATTTGAGCGACGCTCCCTGGCCTGCTACTAAAGATGAACTGATTGACTATTCGATCAGAACCGGTGCGCCATTGGAAGTGGTAGAAAACCTTCAGGCGATGGAAGAAGAGGAGGAAGAAGTTTATGAATCCATCGAAGACATTTGGCCTGACTACCCCTCGGAAGAGGATTTCCTGTGGAATGAAGATGAATACTAAAACAAAAAGCCTCCATTTTGGGGGCTTTTTTATTTCTGATTTTGCTCCATACAAATGGTGATTTCCTTTAAAAGTTCTTCGCTTTTAAAGGGTTTGGTGATATAGCCATTAAAGCCATTGCGCTTCACATAGTTTTTGGTTTCCGGCATTGCATCCGCCGTAAGCGCTAGTATGGGCGTTTTAAAATTGCGATTGCTTTCATCATGTCGAATATTCTGCACCGCCTCAAAGCCATTCATCTCGGGCATTTGGAGGTCCATTAGGATTACATCGTATTCTTTTTCGCGGCTTTTTTCCAAGGCGATTTTACCATTGTCGGCTATCTCTATGAGCGCATTCCAATTTTTGCAAACCTGCATAATCAGCATTTGGTTCACCTTATTGTCTTCGGCCACCAAAATCTCAATGCCATTTAGGCCATTGCTCAGATCTGCCTCTAGCTCGGGATCCTTCCTAGCACTTTCATGGCTTTCATGCAGAATAACATTGAAGTAGAAGCAACTGCCTTCGCCGATTTTACTCTCCACCCAAATTTCACCGCCCTGTAGTTCTACCAATCTTTTGGAGATGGCCAGCCCTAAACCAGTGCCGCCAAAGTTGCGAGTGGTATCGGTATAAGCTTGGGTAAAGCTTTCGAAAATGCTACCCAGTTTTTCGGCAGAAATGCCAATGCCGCTGTCCTGCACCTTAAAGAGGATATCCCATTCTTCACCCTTATTGAGCTTTACTTGCACCGAAGTTTTTACCGCTCCTTCACGAGTGAATTTAAGCGCATTGCTAATCAGGTTTAGGAGTATTTGATTGAGACGATAGGGGTCGCCCAGCAGCTGATCGGGTATTTGATCATCGATCTCCAATAGCAGCTCCACCTTATTGTGTCGAGCTTTTAATTGCCAGGTTTCCAGTAGCTTATTAAGTAGGTTTCGGAGGTCGAAGGGAATCTGTTCCAGCTCTACTTTATTGGCCTCAATCTTCGAATAATCCAGAATATCATTAATAATTACCAATAGGTTATCGGCGGAATATTCTATTAATTCCAAATTGCGAAGAACGGTGGGGTCCAGATTTTTTTCTTGCAGTAAGATCTCGGTTAGTCCCACAATGGCATTCATGGGGGTACGGATCTCATGACTCATATTAGACAGGAAATCCGATTTGGCGGCGAGAGCCTTTTCAGCCATTAATTTGGCTGCAATCAATTCTTTTTCAAAGCCCTTTCTTTCGGTTATATCCATAAGGGTTCCAGTGATAACCTCGCCGGAGCTTAATCGTCCTTTTTGCTTTTCAGCGCGAACCAACATCCAGGCTTTTTCCTGATTCACCGAAACTTCCATCCTAAATTCCTGATTGTCTTCAATAAGCTGATTAAAGGCAATACTTAGTTTTTCCCGCCAGGGTTCATCTACCACTTCCAGCAGGTCACTTAGCTGCGGTGCGTTTATTCCCGGTTGGTTTAGGAGGCGGAACATTTGAGAAGACCAATAGGAATTCCCATTCGCGGATATCGGATGCTCAAAAGAGCCCAATTTGGTTAAGGCTTGCGCCTGATTGAGGTTATAGCTGGCCTGACGTAACTTTTCTTCAGCCACATAACGGGCATTAATATCCGTAAGGGTTCCGGAGGCGCCCAGTAATCGACCATCAGGGTCGAGGTCTAACGTAACAATAGCTTCGGTCCAGCGGGTTTCTCCCGATTTGGTGATGTATCTTAAATTATAGCGACTGGTAGTTTCTGTGCCATTTACCAGCTCCGAAAGATGGTACATGCTGGTTTCCTTATCTTCTGGATACACCATAGTGGTGAAGCTGGTACCCAAGCTTTCTTCAACAGAATAGCCGGTAATTCGCTCCCAGGCCGAATTCAAAAAAGTCCAGCAACCATTAATGTCGGTCTGAAAGATTACCTCCTGAACATTATTAACGATCCGCGATAAGCGTGCGCTTAAAGCATCGGCTTCGGCCGCTTTGGTTTCGATGGTTTTGCGCAGTTCCCGGTTAGCTCGAAAGAGTTCTTGAGAACTGAGCTCTAAAATGTTTTCAGCTTGTTTTATATCCTGATCAAAATCCAGATAGGCTTGGTTTACCGCCTTTAAAAACCCAGCGGGAATTTCCTCATCATCATTGAGGTACTTCCGAATTTGTCTTCGTAATAATCTATGGAGATCAGTGTTTTTCAATTTCGGAGAAGCTGGTTATGGTCATGGTTTGGTTGTGTAACTCACAGTCTGCGCCCTTTTTGAAAGGAGCAATTTCGCCATAGGAGTAGAAGCCAGTTAAGAGGCAATCGGGCCCTAAAAGCTCGGCTACCGCTTCAATTTCTTCCTCCACAATTTGGCGTAGAACTAATTTACGACCCACGCAGCTAATACAGATGGCAAATTCGGTGAAAGGCAGTTTTGCTAGATCAGCGGCTTCTTCGGCTCCATCAATTAAACGATTTACATTCGCCTTCATCAGTCGGATCGAAGAACCTTCTGGGATATCACCAGCAAAGGTTAGGCTTTGATCTTTTTCGCTCACCCCCAAAATGGTGCGCACCAGAGGTTGCTTGTCTTCCGAATAGCGCATGCTTAGGGGGAAGAGCAGGCCGGAGGCGGGTAGATTTCGGGCTTCATCACCCAGAAAGCTTTTATAGAGTTGTAAGGCCGGTTGATGATCGAGTTCATAGAGCACATTATTTCGACTTTTGGTAACCAGTCGCTCAATTCCAAATGAATCCCAACCTCCCATAGATCCGTAATTCACCTCAAGGTCTCCATAAAAGCCCAGGGCAATTAAGAGTTGATCTTTTAAGTGGCCTTCATTATCAATTAAAAGAGTTTGCTCGAAAAGGGGGCCATCACCTGCCAATCCACCGGTAATAGAAACATTTTCTGGAATTCCTTCTCGCAATCCATCTACCAATTGACTACCATTAACATTAAGTCCGTCGGATAAAACAAAGAGATGCTTTAAGTTTTCCGCTTCGAAGCTCTGGGCCAGGGTTTTCCCAGCTTCGTAGCTCTGGGCATTATCCTGAATTTCATATTCTTGATAGCGTACTTCGCTTCTTTCGAAGGCCAGAAAATTAAGCGATAAGCTTTCATCGCTTACGGTGGTGCCCGAAATCTCTCCTGCCGTGGAACAGCCTGCCATTATGGCTTGCGGAAATTTCCGGCGTATTTCTTGAACCCAGTCGCTTTGTTGGAGAAGCGTTTTTCCTCCGAAGATCAAAATAAGTTGAGGCTCGAAATCAATTTGATTGAGGCCGTCCATCGAATTTTGAGGAAGGCTTAATTGATAGCTTTTCATGCAGGGGCTTTAAGGAAGTTAATTTACGAATATTCCTAAGCCTTGAGTGAAAAAAGGCTTTTAGCGCCTAATTTCTATGAGGCTTACGCGACACCTTTTAATACCTTTGCGATCCTTCGCTTAAGACAAAATTGAAATTAAATGTTGGGAAACATTCTCGCCAAGATATTCGGCACCAAGAGTGACCGAGATATGAAAGCCCTTCAACCTTTAGTAGACGAGGTTAACGCTGAGTTCGAAAAACTTAAAGGAATATCTGACGACGAACTCCGTGCTCGTACCGCTGAGTTCCAGGCTAAGATTCAGGAAGCCATCCAAAATGAGGAGCAGGAAATTGCTGAATTGCGCGAAAAGATTGAGCAAGAAGAGGAGGTTGAGCAAAAGGAACAATACTACGAGCAGATTGATGCGCTCAACGAAAAAATAACCGAAAGCATTGAAAGTGCTTTGGATGGTATTAGAGCTCAGGCCTTCGCTGTAGTGAAGGAAACGGCCCGTCGCTGGAAAGAAAACGGTGAGTTGGTAGTAAGTGCCAATGAGCACGATCGCCAAATGGCAGCCATTCTCGATGGGGTTCGTATAGAAGGAGACAAGGCGATTTGGAGTAGCCAGTGGAAAGCCGCTGGTGCCGATATTCATTGGGATATGATGCACTATGATGTGCAGCTTATTGGTGGATCGGTTTTACATAAAGGCTCTATTGCTGAGATGGCAACAGGTGAAGGTAAAACCCTGGTTTCTACCCTCCCTGTATATTTAAATGCCCTTCCCAAGCGCGGGGTGCACGTGGTTACGGTAAACGATTACCTGGCGCGTCGTGACTCTGAATGGATGGGACCTTTGTATCAATTCCACGGTTTAAGTGTAGACTGTATAGATCGTCACCGCCCTAATTCCGAGGAGCGTCGCAAGGCCTATCAGGCAGATATTACCTATGGTACTAATAATGAATTCGGTTTCGACTACCTGCGCGACAATATGGCGGGTAGCCCCGAGGATTTGGTACAAAGAGTCCATAATTACGCGATTGTGGATGAGGTGGATTCCGTATTAATTGATGAGGCTCGTACACCATTAATTATTTCCGGACCAACCCCACAAGGCGATCGCCAGGAATTTAACCAATTGAAACCCCATGTGGTAAAATTGGTAAATGCCCAAAAAGCTTTAGCTACCAGCGAATTGCGCGAAGCACGGAGCTTAATTGCATCCGGCAATAAAGAAGAAAAAGAAGAAGGAGCTAAAAAGCTTTTACGAGTGCATCGCGGGATGCCTAAAAACAAGGCTCTGATTAAATTCTTGAGTGAAGAAGGAATTAAGACTCTCTTGCAGAAGACGGAAAACTTCTACATGCAAGAGCAGAATAAAAACATGCATCTTGTTGATGATGAACTCTTCTTCACCATCGATGAAAAAAGCAATCAAATTGACCTTACCGATCGCGGTATTGAGCTGATCTCTGGCGATACCGATAAGGACTTCTTTATTTTGGAGGATATCTCCACTCAGCTTTCCGCATTGGAAGCAGAAGGCCTGCCGGCAGATGAGCAAGCCAAGCGCAAGGATGAAATTATGCGCGACTTCTCTATTAAGAGTGAGCGCATTCACACCATGAACCAATTACTCAAGGCCTATACCTTGTTTGAAAAGGACAATGAGTATGTGGTGATGGATAATAAGGTGAAAATCGTTGATGAGCAAACCGGTCGTATCATGGACGGGCGTCGCTATTCTGACGGATTGCATCAGGCGATTGAAGCCAAAGAAAATGTAAAGATCGAAGCGGCCACGCAAACTTATGCGACCGTTACCTTACAGAATTACTTCCGGATGTATAATAAGCTGAGCGGGATGACCGGTACAGCAGAAACGGAAGCCGAAGAATTATGGGATATCTACAAATTGGAGGTAACCGTAATTCCTACCAATAGACCAATTATTCGCGACGACCGTGAAGATTTGGTTTATCGTACCCGTCGGGAGAAGTTCAATGCGATTATTGAAGAAATCTCCAAACTGGTAGAAGAAGGCCGCCCAGTGCTGGTAGGTACCACCAATGTAGAAATCTCGGAGGTTTTAAGCCGTGCTCTTAAAATCCGTAAGATTCCGCATAATGTTCTGAACGCGAAATTGCACCAGAAGGAATCCGAAATCGTAGCCGAAGCCGGTCAGCCCGGAAAGGTGACCATCGCAACCAATATGGCAGGTCGGGGTACCGACATTAAGCTTACGCCTGAAGCAAAAGCCGCCGGAGGTTTGGCGATTATTGGCTCGGAGCGTCACGATTCACGTCGGGTAGACCGCCAGTTACGCGGACGTTCTGGTCGTCAAGGAGACCCCGGTAGTTCTCAGTTCTTCGTTTCTCTGGAAGATGAATTGATGCGTCTCTTCAATTCGGAGCGTGTGGCCAAGATTATGGACCGCATGGGTCTGGAAGAAGGTGAGGTAATCCAGCACAGTATGGTTACCCGCAGTATTGAAAGAGCCCAGAAGAAAGTCGAAGAAAACAACTTCGGTATCCGTAAGCGCCTATTGGAGTATGATGATGTAATGAACTCACAACGTGAGGTAATTTACCGTCGTCGTCGCCATGCCTTATACGGTGAGCGTATGCAGGTGGATATTGCCAATATGTTCTACGAAACCGTAGAGGCAGTGGTAAATGAAACCCAGCCAACTAAGGACTTCGAAAGCTTTAAGCTGGAAATGCTGAGAGTATTCAGTATGGACACTCCAGTTAGTCAGGAAAGCTTTGAGAAAGGTACTCCGGATGAATTGGTGAACTCCATTCATGAAGCGGTAATGAAGGCCTACACCTCCAAGAATGAGCGCATTGCTCAAATGGCATTACCAATTATCAATAATGTATTTGAAAATCAAGGCCAGCAATACAAGAATATTGTGATTCCATTTACGGATGGGGCCAAGCAAATGCAGATTGTTACCAATCTTGAGAAAGCAGTAAATAGCCAAGGTCGCCAGTTGATTCGCGATTTTGAAAAATCCATTACCCTGGGCTTGATTGATGATAAGTGGAAGGAACACTTACGCGATATGGACGATTTGCGCCAGAGCGTAGTAACGGCCCAGTATGAGCAGAAAGATCCATTATTGATCTATAAGTTCGAAGCCTTTGAACTATTCCGTTCTATGGTGGATGAAATGAACCGAGAAATTGCTTCATTCCTCTTTAAAGGTCAATTGCCTAATCAAGATGCGCAGCAGGTACAGCAAGCACGTGCCCCACAGCGCAGTGCTTATGATAATATGCAAACTTCGCATCCATCAGCAGATGGAAGCAGCCCTTCCGGTGAGCAGCCCAAAGCGGCTCCAAAACGTCAACCGGTAGTAGCCGAAAAGAAGTTTGGACGTAATGAACAGGTTACTATTCAGAATCTTAGTACGGGTGAAAAGCGCGATTTAAAGTATAAAGTAGCCGAAAATATGGTGGCCAGTGGCCAATGGATTGTGATAGATTCATAGTCTAAGTTTCGGATAATGAGATGTTAAAGAGGTCTTCTGCAAAGAAGGCCTCTTTTTTTTTACTAAATTGGACAACGCTTCATTTTACTCTGCGTCTATTATCAAAAGAACCCGATTTCCATTGAGCTCTAAACCCGACCATATCATGCGGCTGGAGGACCTGGAGGCTTATCGACCCCCCAAGGAAATTCTGCTAAACAACTCCGAGCAAGAGTTGGTGATCGCCTGTGCGGCGGGGGAAAAGCTTGCGCAGAAACGGGTTTACGAATTGTTCTCAGGCAAGATGCTGAATATCTGCCGTCGCTATGCAAAGGATCAGGAGCATGCTCGCGATTTAATGCACGACGGATTTATCAAGGTTTTCTTGAATATCGGAAAGTTTAAAGGACAGGCTTCCCTGCAAACCTGGATTACCAGGATTATGATTAACAATAGCATTAGCGCTATTCGCAAGGAAGTTCGCAAAGGAATTAAGGTGAATTTGGAAGATGTACAAATTCCGGAACCCGATCCTCAGTTCTTTGAAATGGAAGAAAGCGAAGAAATGAGTGCAAGGGAGGTTTTTGAAAAGATCAATGAACTGCCTTTGGGCTACCGCACCGTATTCAGCATGTATGTTTTAGATGGATATAGCCATCGCGAAATAGCTGAGGAACTAGACATTAGTGAAGGAACCAGTAAAAGCCAACTAGCCAAAGCCAAGAGACTCTTGGTAAAAAAACTACGAGGTGAAGCATAAGTGAAAAAGCAATTACGACATATCGAGGATTTTGTCCGCAGTAAATTGGGTCTTCTGGATGGAGATTCCCAAACGGACTGGCTGGATTTTGAGCGCAAATTGCGTCGGGCTACGCGCATCCGACAAATGAAACGCGTGGCAGGGATGGTGAGCGTTTTGCTCCTCTTGGGCTTTAGCCAAACCTTTATTAGTGGTGATTGGCCGCTTCGGCGGAATCAGGAGCAGGCTTTCGATGCTCCGGTCCAGGAAACGAAAAGCAAACCAGCTACGAGAATGGAGCAGGAGTCGGAAAGTACCAAATCTCTGGAAGTACTTCGAACCCCGGCATCCAATAACCAAGTGGTGGACTTAGACCAGAATTCTACTTCGGAGCAAAGTCCAAAACTGGAAGCGCCTCCTAAAATATTGAGTCAGAACAATCCCAAAGGTCCGGCGCAAGCTCAGGGCCCTTTGCTGGCTATGGCCGATGCGACTGAGGTGGCGACTACGGATAATACTGATGATGAAGTTCTCGAAGAATGGAGTTTACAGGAAATCATTTCCCGCCCGGAGCATCAGGCAAAAATCAAAAACCTACCTGCGGGCAGCATTCTAAAAGATGGTGAAAAGATTGGCGAAGGCCCTTTCCCCTTCGATTATGAATTGCCTAAGATGACCTTGAATGAGAACGATATTAAGGCACGTAGGCCAGGCTTTAAACCTACTATTCAAACCAGAACCGGCCCTTATATCAGTCCGCTACAAGAAAAGCGTCCCTGGTCTTACAGTCTAAACATCTATCCCAATTTCGCATTCCGCGAGTTTAAGATCGATCCTCTAAAACGTTCTTTACTTCATAGCGACTTTATTGATGCCATGCAGGCGTCAGAGACTTCCGGGGTGAACATCAATATCGGTCTGGAAATTAGCAAGCGTATCGGACCGATCACTTACCTAAATAGTGGAATAGAGTACATTAACAATAGCTATAATGCGGAGTTCGATTTCGTTAATTTCCGTCATGCAAACTTTGATGAGGATGGGGAGATCATCAACTACACCTTGTTGAAGGACCCGCAGCGTATTGCCTTTAGCGACCTCAATAGCTTTCACTTCTTAAACTTCCCCTTGAACATTAGCTACCAGCCTTGGGCTTCAGATCATCTTCGGATTAATCTCGAATTTGGCTTTAGCTTACTTTACTTCCTTGAAGCACAAGGCTCTACCATCGACTATCGTACTTTGGAGCTTATCGACCTAGAGGATCGCAGCTACCGTAAGTATATGGCTTCCAGTAGCCTTAAATTAGGGGTACAGTATTATTTGAGTCCCAATATGAACATCGGACTTGAGCCTACCTTGATGTACTTTACCAATAGTATTTATACAGAAGACTATCCTTTTGAGGTAATCCCTTATTCAATGGGTCTAAACCTCAATCTGCAAATGAAGTTGCAGTAATCAGAGCTTGGATAGGGCATCTACTCCTTGCTCTAAAGTTTGATCATCCTTGGCGAAGCACAAGCGTAATACTTTATTATCTACCGGATCTCTGTAAAAGGGACTAAGCGGAATACTGGCTACTCCAAATTCGGTGGTAAGCCTTTCGGCGAAAGCCAATTCTGGCTCCTGACTGATCTCAGAATAATCAATCAGCATAAAATAGGTTCCCTCGCTGGCCAAAGGCTTAAAGCGCGTGCGCTCCTGTAGATTGCGAAAGAACCAATCATGCTTTTCCTTAAATAGCTTACCCAAGCTGTTCAAATCCAGATTGGGTAGGTAATCAGCCAGGGCCCATTGCAAGGGGTGGTTAATGCTAAATACAAAGTATTGATGCACCTTTTTAAACTCCCGCATCAGATTCTCCGGGGCCATGCAATAGCCAATTTTCCAACCGGTAACATGCACTGTTTTCCCTAAGGAACCTACTACGAAGGAACGCTTTCTAAGCTCTGGGAACTGGCGTACACTGCGTTTCTCTTTTGGGTCAAAAACCAAATGCTCATACACTTCATCAGCTAAAATGAGAATATTGGAATCACCTACCAGCTCCTGTAATTTGAGGTAATCATCTTCTTTCCAGGTGCGGCCACTGGGATTATGCGGACTGTTAATGATGATCATCTTGGTGCGATGGCTAATTAGCCTTTTAACCTGATTCCAATCTACATTATAGTCGGGGTGCTGAAGTTTAATGGTGATAGGGCGACCACCATACAATTCTATCATGGGGAAGTAGGAATCGTAGGCGGGGCTAAAAACGATCACTTCATCACCCTCACGAATGGCGCAGGCTAGGGCTGTACCTAGGGCTTGGGTGGCCCCTGCGGTAATGCAAATTTCAGTTTCAGCCTGGTAGGGGCTGGCAAATTCTTGATCGCTAAGCTTGCAGAGTTCTTGCCGAAATGCCAGATGCCCGGCCATGGGCGCGTATTGATGCGGTCCTTTATCAACGTAAAAGTGAACCCGCTCAATTAATTCGGGGTCTACCGGAAAATCGGGAAAACCCTGTGATAAGTTCACCGCCTTATGCTTGTTGGCTAAGGCTGTCATTTTGCTGAAAATGGTTTCCCCTACATGACTTAAGTTTCCGCTAAAGCTGAGGGGTTTATCGGAATCGGACATTTTGCGCAATTTCGGTTCGTTTCTGTAAACCTCTGGTCTTATTTAGGGTTGATAAAGAATATGTCAAAACCATCAACCATTAAAACCAAAGAGCTAAGGTACGGAGAAGCGCAGGTCTGCGAAAGCTTAAAGGATCTGGAAAATCCCCTTTCCAAGCTTATGGAAAAACCTTTATCCCAAACTTGCCAATGTTAAGGCATGCCCTCTATAGTCAAAGCTTTCGAGTGTTGGAGCCCTTCTTTAAAAAAGCGGGTTTTAGCTATGCACCCCTGGGCTATCACTTTCGGAAAAACGAAGATTGGGGCTGGCAAATCATTAGTTTGAGCTTAGTGCAACATGAAAAGCAATCTTATATCGATTGTCGTTTTGGATTGCGCCTCAATATTGTGGAGCAATTGGTAGAGCCTTATGCCCGAAGTTTAGGGGAGAATTTGGCAAATGAGAACAGCTATGAATGTTCGCTCCTGAATTTTAAAAAGGAAGATCAAGGTCATTTCTTGCTTTCTCAGGCTGGTGATCTGGATCGATTAGCGGCCCATATTAAGGATTTCTTTCGCCGCGAGGGTTTTGGACTTCTAAGTCGGTGGCAAAAGCTGCCAGAGCTGCATCAATGGATTGGTAAAAATGAAATGCATCCCAACCCGAATAAAAGCCTTAACTACCTCCATTACTTTAGAGCCTTAGCTATTGCTAGCTTAATACAGGCCCCGGATTGGGAGCATAAACAAAGACTTTATGGACGCTTATTGCTGGATAGTAAATGCCCACTTTTGATTCAGG
The DNA here is from genome assembly GCF_014524565.1 of Croceimicrobium hydrocarbonivorans. Lineage (NCBI taxonomy): Bacteria > Pseudomonadati > Bacteroidota > Flavobacteriia > Flavobacteriales > Owenweeksiaceae > Croceimicrobium > Croceimicrobium hydrocarbonivorans. The sequence continues at coordinate 1,979,889 of NZ_CP060139.1, forward strand.
ATAAGTATCAGGAATTTAGCCGCCAACTAGCCACCACAGCCCTCAACTAATCCGTATTTTCGCGCCTTGCGTGATGAATTACCTATCAGTTGAAAATATTGCCAAAGCCTATGGAGCCCGGAAGCTTTTTGAAGGGGTTTCCTTTGGTTTGGCTGAGGGCGAAAAAGCAGCTTTGGTTGCCCGAAATGGAAGTGGTAAAACTACCCTCTTACGACTCCTTGCGGGTATAGAAGCACCCGATACCGGTCGGGTTACTTTTAGGAAAGGAATTCGAGTGGAGTTTCTTAGTCAGGAACCAGATTTGGATCCCGAACGCAGTATTATCGAAAGCGTATTGGCCGCCGAAAACCCCATGAGCAAGGCTTTAATTCAATATGAAGAAGCCCTGGAGAACATGGAGGACACCGAAGCTTATCAAAGGGCTTTCGACGCCATGGATCGGCTTAAAGCCTGGGATTTTGAAGGTCAGGTGCGCACGGTATTGGGTAAATTAGGACTGCATCAGGTAAAGCAAAAGATTAAGTCCCTTTCCGGTGGACAGAAGAAGCGGGTGGCCCTAGCCAAAATCCTTATTTCTTCACCAGATCTCCTAATCTTAGATGAGCCTACCAACCACCTGGATTTGGATATGATCGAATGGCTCGAAACCTTTCTGAGCCAAAAGAGTATTACCCTCTTAATGGTAACTCACGATCGTTATTTCCTCGAGTCGGTATGTGATACGATCTTGGAATTGGAAGATGCGAAATTGTATCGCCATCCGGGTAATTACAGTAAGTTCTTAGAGCGTAAGGCAGAGCGTCAGGAGGTAGAAGCCACAAATGTGGATAAGGCCCGCAACTTGATGCGTAAGGAACTGGAGTGGATCCGTCGGCAACCCAAAGCGCGCGGCACTAAAAGCAAGGCCCGGATTGATGCCTTTGATGATATAAAAAAGGAGGCGACCAAGGACCTTCGTGAAGATCAGCTCCAGCTGAATATTAAGATGACTCGCCTGGGCAGTAAGATTTTGGAAGTTCATAAACTGAAGAAGTCCTACGTGGATAAGCAGCTGATTGAAAACTTCAACTACGTTTTTAAGAAGGGCGAGAAAATAGGAATAGCCGGCGCCAATGGATCAGGGAAATCAACCCTGCTTAGAATGCTAACCGGCCTAGAAGAACCCAGTGGAGGGAAGATCATAATCGGGGAAACAGTCCAATTTGGTTTCTATACCCAAACGGGTCTCGAGCTTAAGGAAGATAAGCGGGTAATTGATGTAGTGAAGGATATTGCGGAGTACATTCCCCGTGAAGGCAAGGGGGGCGATTTAAGTGCTACACAGCTTTTAGACCGTTTTCTCTTTGATGGAGACAAGCAATATACCTACGTATCCAAATTGAGTGGTGGAGAGCGTCGCCGCTTATTCCTTTGTACCGTATTAATGGCCAATCCGAACTTTTTGATATTGGATGAGCCGACCAATGATCTGGATATTTTAACCCTCAATGTATTGGAAGATTTTCTGATGCAGTTTCCGGGTTGTGTATTGGTGGTTACCCATGATCGTTACTTCATGGATAAGATCTGCGATCACCTTTTTGCCTTTGAAGGAGAGGGTCAAATCAAGGATTTTCCGGGGAATTATTCCGAGTATCGAGTGGCGCAAGTTGAAGAAGCCGCGCAACGCAAATTGCGGAATGAAAGCATGGTGAAAACCAAGGCTAAAGCGGTGGAAAAGCCCAAGGAGAAAACCAAGCTGACCTATGCAGAAAGGCTGGAATTTGAGGCTTTAGAAGCGGAAATTGAGGACCTGGAAACCCGACGCGAGACCCTGGCCTCGCAATTAGAAGCGGCGGCTACGGATGCAGATAAAATCATGGAGCTCTCCTCGCAATTAGAAGCTATCCAATCCGAATTGGAGGAAAAGGAAATGCGTTGGCTGGAGCTTAGCGAGTACGCCGAATAAAAAAGCCCGAAAAGCAGAACTCTCCGGGCTTCACTAATTCTATCAAACTTTACTAAAACCGCTTGGTGTAAGTATGGCAATAGGGAGTGCCACCTTTCTTTTGGTAATAGTCGTGATGGTATTCTTCTTGCTCCTTGTAAAAAGTGGCACCACCCGTAATTTCGGTAGCTACACTAATGCCTTTGGCTTCTAATTGAGCTTTCAACTTTTCGGCAATCGCTTTTTGTTCGTCATTTAAATAGAAGATTGCAGTGCGATATTGAGTGCCAATATCCGGACCCTGACGATTTACCTGAGAGGGATCGTGGGTTTCAAAGAAAAGCTTGCAAAGGGTTTCATAGTCGGTTACTTCCGGATCATAGATTACTTCTACGGTTTCGGCATGACCGGTTCTTCCAGTGCATACTTCTCTATATGTAGGGTTGGCAACATGCCCACCAGCATAACCTACATTGGTTTCAATTACACCTTCCGCTTGTTGCATATAGTACTCGGTACCCCAATAGCAACCAGAGGCAAAGAGGGCACGGGCGTATTCTTTGGATTCACTCATTTTTTGGGCATTTAAACTCAGTCCGATAAAGGAAATTAAAAGGATCAATATTTTTCGCATGGCTCGCATTTTTATACTAGACGAGAGCAAGCTCTTTTTGTTTCCGGAATTAAGCTTTTTTTAACGAATCCACTTGAACCCCAGAAAATAAAGAAATATTAAACGATGCCTTTTTCCTGAAGCATTTCGGCAATCTGCACCGCATTGGTAGCAGCTCCTTTGCGCAGGTTATCCGCTACAATCCAAAGGTTCAGGGCATTTACCTTGCTTAAATCTCTACGAATACGACCTACGAAAACCTCATCCTTACCTTCGGCATAGCGGGGCATAGGATACTGGTTCACGTCGGTATTATCCTGGAGGCTAATTCCAGGGCTTTCCGCCAAAAGGCGTTTTAAATCGCTGATTTGATATTCGGATTTAAACTCCAAATTCACACTTTCGCTATGCCCTCCTTTTACGGGAATACGCACGGCAGTAGCGGTTACGGCAATGGTTGGATCCAAAATTTTATGGGTTTCGTTCACCAATTTCATTTCTTCTTTGGTGTACCCGTTTTCCATAAATACATCACAGTGGGGCAAAGCATTTTCATGGATGGGATAAGGATAGGCCATTTCGCCACTCAGGCCTTGTTTTTCGTTTTCCAATTGCTGTACGGCCTTAACACCGGTGCCGGTAATACTTTGGTAAGTGCTAACCACCACGCGATCAATACCATATTTACGATGCAAGGGAGCCAAAACCATTAACATCTGAATGGTGGAGCAATTAGGGTTGGCAATAATGTATTTGCCTTTTTCGAGGAGGTCCCCATTAATTTCAGGCACCACTAAAGGAATACCTTCCTCCATACGCCAAGCTGAGGAATTGTCGATTACATAACAACCTTGCTCAGCAAATTTCGGAGCCCACTCCAATGAAGTGCCTCCTCCGGCAGAAAATAGAGCCATGTCAGGTTTCGCTTCCAGGGCATCCTTCAGGCCAATAACCTTGAGTTTCTTATCGGCAAAAGCCACTTCCTTACCCTTCGACTTATCCGAAGCCACGGGCAGAATTTCATGATTCTCAAAACCTCTTTCGTGCAGAACCTGCAACATTACCTGACCAACCATGCCGGTTGCGCCTACTACGGCTATTTTCATTCTTTTAAGTTTAAGCCGCAAAACTAAACCTAAAACCTGATTTTATGATGCGATATCTATGGGCTCTATTGCCCCTTAGTCTTTGTGGCCAAAACTTAATTCATCAGGACTTTAGTGCTGGCCAATCATTAGACTCCCTCTGGCAGGGGGATCTCCAAAATTTTGAGTTTCGCGATTCAGCTTTAGCCTTAAACGATTCGGTGGCCGGGCAAAGCACGCTTTATCATACTTCGGGGGTAATGACGGCTGCTCGTTGGGATTTTCATGGTCGGATGGACTTTAATCCCAGCAGCTCAAATTACCTGAAAATCGAAGTGATGCTCAGTCAATTACCGCCTGATAGCAGTCATTTTGGCTATTACCTTAAGCTGGGAGGGAACGCTCAAGATCAAATTCAATTCTACCGGCAGGATCCCAATGGCGATCAATTACTGGCAGCCTCAGCCGCAGATTATTTAGATCTAAATACGGTTCAGTATCACATCAGCCTTAGGCGTAATGCCGATCTTCTGTGGGAACTTTATGCGGATACCGGTTCCTTTGAGCAATGGTATTTGCAGGCCAGTGTTAGGGATAGCAATCATCGTTTTAGTGCAGGTTTGGCTATGACATGCCACTATACCAAAACCCGCAGCACGAAATTCTATTTCGATAGCCTCTATGTTGTGGGTGCAGCCTATCCGGATAGTATCGCACCTGAGCTCATAAGCTGGAGCTTGAAGGGAGACAGTGCCCTGCAGTTGAATTTCTCTGAAAAGCTGGCTCCCCCTCAGCTTAGCGCCTTTGAAATTCAACAAGGAATACAATTGGCTAGCTTGGAATGGCAGGCTCATAATCCGCATGAGCTGATGCTCCATTTCAAAGATCCATTACTTCCAAATCAGCCTATTCTTTTGCGGATAGAAAAGCTATCCGATCTATTCGGGAATCATTATTCTGATAGCCTCAACCTACTTTATCGCCAAGTTTTAGCTGGGGAACTCCGCATTAATGAAATCATGGCCGATCCTAGTCCCAAAGTGGACTTGAACCCCAATAGCTTTCCGGAAGTGGAGTTTATCGAATTGATTAATGTTTCGCAACTGGCGATTCCCATGGATCAAATTGAGATACAAATTGGAGAGCGTCTTTATTCTTGCCCTCCCTTTTGGCTGCAGCCTGATTCCTTCCTAATACTTAGCGCTGCCAATACTGCGGTCTATTGGCCAGCGCAGATCCCGGTTCTGGGCTTAAATTGGTCAAGTTCGGCTCTTACGAATGATGGTAATCGTATCACACTTTATAGTTCTGAGGCCGAAGAAATTGAATCCCTGCATTACAGTTCAGACTGGTATCAGGAGGCCCTGAAGGCAGAAGGAGGTTGGAGTTTGGAAAGGAAAGATCCCTCTTCCGATTGTCATACTATCTGGAATTGGCAGGCGAGCCAAGATCCTTCCGGGGCCAGTCCCGGCCGAAGGAACTCTATTGCTGATGTTTATCACGATAGCCTCAAAGCACAAGTCTTAGCCTTAAAAATCCCATCACCCTTTGAAATTCAAATCGATTTTAACCGCAGTTTATTCGGCCTTGGTCCCTGGCAAATAGATCCCCCAATTTTAATTGATAGCCTGGCCTTATCCCAAGAGGGGAAAAGCCATCACATCTATTTATCCCAAGCTCTGGAAGAAGGGCTTTTATATCGGGTTTTTACCGAAGAAGGCTTGGTGGACTGCCGCAATCAAATCTATCAGCCGGATAGCTTAAAAGTCGGCTTAGCCTTAAAACCCCAGCCTGGTCAGCTGCGCATTTCCGAAGTTCTCTTTAACCCATATCCCAAAGGGAAGGACTTTGTTGAAATTAGGAATTTAGGTCCCGGTTTTGTGGATTTAGCCGATCTGCGTTTGGCTAGCTGGAATTCCGAATTGCAAGAGGCGATTGATGCCAAGGTCCTAAGCCTAGAGCATCGACTTATAGCAGCAGACTCTTGCCTGGTATTGGCCACTGAGGCAGCAGCACTCCATGCATTTTACCAACTCAGAGAAGCGAATTTTCAGGCGGTAGCAGAGCTCCCCTCCATGCCGGATGAAGGATTGGAACTGGTCTTGATGCGCTCCGATTTCGAAATTTTAGATCGCGTTTTTCTCAGTGAAGAATCGCATGCTCCCTTCTTAAGTTCTGGCGAGGGAGTCAGTTTATATCGGCTCGATTTTCAGCAAAATGCTTTGCGATTAGATCAATGGCAAAGTAGCCCTGCCACTTGGGATTATGCGACTCCCGGTTGGTGTCCGGATATTAAACGGAATATTGCCTCTAAAGTCCAATGGCAAGCCTATCCAGAATACCTAAGCCCAAATGGAGATGGCTATCGCGATTATTTGGAGCTCCATTATAATCTGGCAAAAGATGCCTGGATTCAGATTCACATTTATGATCGCCAGGGTAATTTGCAGAAGGAGATAATTGCCGGAGATCAAGCGAGTGCTGAGGGCTTCGTGGTATGGCAAGGTCAGGATGAAGGTGGGCAATTATGTGCGGCCGGCGTCTACCTAGCTTATTTGGAATATCGTTTTGCCGATGGTGAAATGGGTCGTGCACGTTGCAGCTTCGTATTAAGTCATTAATTTTCCGATTATGATCAGTTTACAACAGATTCAACAAGTCCTTTTTTTAGACATAGAAACCGTAAGTTCTCATGCCGAATTCGAGCAAATGAGTGAGGACTGGCAGGGGCTTTGGGCCGATAAGACCCGTTTTCAGCGGCAGGAGGAAAGTCCGGCCGAATTCTATCCTAAACGTGCCGCTATCTTGGCCGAGTTTGGCAAAGTGGTTTGCATATCCTGCGCCTTCTTCAGCTTGCAAAATGGTCAATGGGAATTACGTATGAAGAGCTTTTGCGATTCGGATGAGGTACAGCTCTTGCAAGATTTTGCCCAGCTTTTGGAGCGTCTGCCCAATTTCAGACTTTGCGCACATAATGGTAAGGAATTCGACTTCCCCTACCTCAGTAGAAGGATGATTAGTCATGGTATTAAACTTCCGGGTCAACTCAATAATGCCGGTAAAAAACCCTGGGAAGTTCCCCATATCGATACCATGGAACTCTGGAAATTTGGGGACTATAAAAGCTTTACCAGTCTTAAACTATTGGCTGCTCTATTTGGAATTCCCAGTCCTAAGGATGATATCGATGGTTCGCAGGTAGGAGCAGTGTACTGGCAGGAACAGGATTTGGACCGCATCCGAGTTTATTGCGAAAAGGATGTTGTAACGCTGGTGAAGGTCTTTATACAGATCACTCAGGCGGAAGTCCCGATGGATTTTGAAGTTTACAATAATCAGCAGTAGACTAGGTCTTGCAGTGTTCCTTTTGTAATTTGCTCTTACAAAGGATCATTTATGGCCGATTTCCACCAGTATCCGCATGGACTTATTGGCAACTGCGCGTACTTAGCTCTGATTAATAAGGACACCAATATTGATTGGATGTGCTTGCCTCGCTTCGACTCTTCTTTCGTTTTTGGAGCCTTAATTGCCGGTGAAAAGGGAGGGGAATTCTCCATTAAACCCGCTGAAGGTGAATATCTGGTTCGCCAGGAGTACCGCAACAACACCAACATTTTAGAGACCGAAGTTAACCAAGGCTCTGATGCTTATAAGGTGATTGATATGGCTCCGCGTTTTATGCAAACCGATCGCTATTATCGGCCTTTAATGCTGGTGCGAAAAATAGAGCCAATACGGGGATTGCCAAGAGTAAAAGTACGTTGCCGCCCAACCGGGGATTACGGCAAGAAACAATTGGATAGAGAACGCGGTAGTAATCACCTGCGCTTTTTTGGCTTGGATGAAAGCTTGCGCTTAACCACCGACATACCTCTCAATTATATTATTGAAGAGCGGGAGTTTGTGGTGGATCGTCCTTTCTATTTGTTCCTTACCTACGGTGCTCCCTTAGAAGGTGAAATCGTAAAAACCGCAGAAAACTTTCTTAGCCAGACTACAAAGTACTGGCAGCGTTGGGTAAAGTCGACCAGTATTGGCAAGCTTTTTCAGAAAGAAGTAATTCGTTCTGCCTTAACCTTAAAGATCTGCCAGTATGAGGATACCGGTGCCATTGTAGCCGCGCCTACGACCTCTTTGCCAGAGATTAATGGCGGTGGAAGAAATTGGGATTATCGCTTTTCCTGGATGCGCGATACCTTCTATACTCTGAATGCCTTTAACCATATTGGTCACTTTGAGGAAATGGAGAAATACTTTTCCTTTTTGGCCAATATCCCCATGCATGAAAAGGATAAAATTCAACCGCTTTACGGTATTGTAGGTCAAAGTAAGTTGACGGAAGAAATACTCGACCTGCCAGGTTATATGGGTAATAACCGACCGGTGCGCATTGGTAATGATGCCTATACTCATATCCAGAACGATGTGTACGGTCAGATTCTCTTAGCCATTTTACCGCTTTATGTAGACCGTCGCTTTAACAATTTTAGCAGCGCCAGTTCCGAGCAATTGGTCATGTCGGTATTGGAAAAAATTGAACGCACTATTAATGATCCGGATGCCGGTTTATGGGAGTTCCGAGGGATGGCCTTAAAGCATACTTATACTAATTTATTTCAGTGGGCAGGCAGCGCTGCGGCCGCAAAGATGGCCGAGCAATTTGAACATCCGAATTTAGCGCGAATGGCGCAGGCCTTGCAAAAACGAGCGGCTGCTAATATTGAAAAAACCTACTCGGCCGAAAGAAGGGCCTACACTCATGCTATCAATTCGCCCCATTTGGATGCCAGCACCTTGCAACTCATTCTGATGAATTACATTCCGCATGATTCACAAAAAGCGCGGGATCATCTAAAGGCCCTGGAGTCGGAGCTTAAGGTGGGTAAAGGATTATTCTTCCGCTACATTCACGAAGATGATTTTGGAAAGCCCGAAAACACCTTTATGATTTGTGGTTTTTGGTATGCTGAGGCTCTGGCCTGTGTAGGCCGAATTGATGAAGCCTGTGAAGCATTTGAAGAGCTTTGTAATTATGGAAACCACCTAGGGCTTTTTGCTGAGGATATTGATCCCGAAACGGGCAGTCAATGGGGGAACTTCCCTCAGGCCTATAGCCATGTGGGTCTGGTAAATGCTGCTTATCGGATTAACAATAAGATTAACGAACCCAATTTTCTTTAATCCAGATCAGCTAGCTCTTTCAGTAAAAGGCGAATTTCTTGCGAATCCTGAACATACAGTCCGGCGTGGGTAACCCCATTACCAACTTTGATGGAGTAGTCATCGGGGTTTAATACCTCAAAAATATATTCATCGGTTTGATCGTCTCCGGCTGCTAAAACAAAATCTGGCTTAAATAGATTTTTTAAGCGCAGGGCAGCTTTCCCTTTATTGGATGCCTTGGGCTTTACTTCAATCACAGCATTGCCACTCATCACCTCAATTTCTTTATCGGCCAGTTTATGCCTTAAATGGCTATTGAGTTCGCTGCTGCGAAATGCGGCCAGCCCACGTTCTACCTTGCGGTAATGCCAAACCAAGGAATGTTCTTTTTCTTCCAAGAAGGAGCCTGGAGTTCGGGCCACATAAAAGTTGATCACCTTGCGAGCTTCATCTTTCCAACTTTTATCATTGGGGATATTCGGGTTTACCCGCCATTGGCCTTCTTTTTTCTTGAACCACATACCGTGCTCAGCCGCCATGGCAATAGGGTAATTCCCTAAATGCTCTTCTAAAAAACTAGCGGGTCGACCACTGATAATAGCTATTTCAGTTTTGGGATTAGACATTAATTTCTCCAATACATCTCTTAACTCTGCATCGGGTACACTTTTAGAGGGATCCGTATGAAAGTCAACCAAAGTGCCATCATAATCCAAAAGCAATAATCGCTGGGAAGCACTTTTATAGGCATCTACAATTTTCTTTCGCTGTTGATCATTAAGGCTTACCGTGTGCATTTTAGCCTGCTCAGCTTTCACACGATCCAGGTTTTCGGTGAAGAAGTTTACCCAGTGGAAAATATTATAGTTCTGCAGGGTTTCTTGCATAATAGCCATGCGGCGACCCATTTCTTCTTTACTCAGCTCCAAAGCCTGACCGATGCTTTGTGTCAAGGTTTTTTGATCATTGGGGTTTACAAGAATAGATTCTGAAAGCTCCTTTGCCGAACCAGCCATTTCACTCAAAATCAATACTCCATCCCTTTGGGTACGAGAGGCGATGTATTCTTTGCATACCAGGTTCATGCCGTCACGAATAGGGGTAATCATAGCCACATCACTCATCACATAAAAGGCCGAAAGTTCTGGCAGGCTAAAGCTGCGGTAGAAATAGTGAATGGGCTGCCAGTTCATATCGGAGAAGTAGCCATTAATCTTTCCTACCAGTTCATCCACATCATCCTTAAGGCGGCCATAAGAAGGTACTCGATGTCGACTGGGCACCACAATTAGAATGAGAGAAACCTTGCCATGGTAAGCCGGGTTTTGCTCCAGGAATTTCCGAAATGCGGTTAGGCGGTCGGGGATTCCTTTAGAATAATCCAGACGATCGACACTAAGAATAACCCTTTGATTGCCAATCGCCTTACGGTATTTGTCAACGATAGCCAGGGTTTCAGGATCGCGAGCCTGCTCAGCATACTTGGCATAGTCAATTCCCATGGGTAGCGCATCTGCCTCTACGTGGCGGCCATTTACAGAAATGGTATTGCTGCGATATTCATAGTCAGTAAGTCGATGCACGCAACTTAAAAAGTGGCGCATATCATCGTAGGTATGAAAGCCTAAGAAGTCACTACCCAAGACTCCTTCCAAAAGCTCTTTGCGCCAGGGAAGCATGCGGAAAACCTCGTAAGAAGGAAAAGGAATATGTTGAAAATAGCCAATGCTGGCCTCCGGCATTTTATCGCGGAGCATTTTGGGTACCAACATTAATTGATAATCATGAATCCAGATGCGGCAATTGGGATCGGCCAGTTCTAGAATAGCATCCGCAAATTTTTGATTGACGCGCACATAGGCTTCCCACTGCTCTTCATTGTAGGTGATGTATTGCACGAAATAGTGAAAAGCCGGCCATAAGGTTTGATTGCTAAAACCCAGATAATAGCCGTCCAAATCATCTTGATTAAGAAAGACCGGCGCCATATTGGCCTTAGCCAATTCTTTTCGGACCTGCTTTTGTTCTTGATTATCCTTGAATTCCTTTCCGGGCCAACCCAACCATACATTATCTCCTTCACGATATATGGAGCCCAAGCCGGTAGCCAGACCTCCTTCTGAGGCTTTAAATTGGTACCCATTTTCATGAAGTTCGGCGCGGAGAGGAAGACGGTTGGAAACGATAATCGTTCGAGGCATAGTAGATTTCTTGTCGGATTTAGAAACAATCTCAGACCCCTGAATTTCGCAATAAATTATGAATCAAGCCTTAAAGCGAACATTAAATCCTTAAATCAGGCCATCAGGATTCTTAATTTAGAGGCATGTTAAACAAGCCCTTACTGCGAGTAGAGCATTTGGAAATTTCGAAAGGCGGCCAAATTTTGGTTCAGGACCTGAGCTTTGAATTGGCCCCGGCTAAAACTTTGGCTATTGTAGGTGAATCAGGTTCGGGCAAAACGCTGAGTAGCTTAGCGCTGATGGGTTTACTGCCTTCGAGCTTAAGCTTAAAGGGAAAGCTGAAATTAAAGGACTGGGATTTACAGGACCTAGATGAAGAGGCCTGGTCTAAACTTCGTGGTAAGGAGGTGGCGATGGTTTTTCAAGAACCCATGTCGGCCCTAAACCCTTCCATGAAATGTGGTAAGCAGGTAGCTGAAATTCTCTCCGTACACGGCCAAAATAAAGGTATAAAGGAAAGGGTCTTGGACCTTTTTCGGGAAGTTGAACTACCTCGAGTAGAGGAAATTTACCAAAGCTATCCCCATCAATTAAGTGGCGGGCAAAAGCAAAGAGTGGTAATAGCCATGGCCATTGCCAATAATCCGGCATTGCTTATCGCGGATGAGCCTACCACGGCATTGGATGTAAGTGTGCAGTCTAGCATTCTGAAATTGCTTAAAAAGCTTCAGGAAGAATACAATATGGCGATGATTTTCATCTCCCATGATTTGGGCCTGGTGCGTAAAATCGCCGATGAGGTTTTGGTGCTTTATCAAGGTCAATTGAAGGAACAGGGCAGTGCTGAGCAAATCTTTAATCAGCCTCAGGATCCCTATACCAAGGGCTTAATTGCTTGCAGACCGGGACCCGATACCCATTTTAAACGCTTGCCTTTGGTGCAGGATTTTTTATTGGGTCATGTTCAGGATTTGGAGCAAATCGATCCGGCCAAGAAGGAGCAAAAAGCGATGGCCCGCGCCAAGCAAAGTCCGCTTTTAAGCATTAAGGCCATAGACAAGATATACCGCTCAAAAAGTGGATTATTAGGTCGTTGGAAAGAGGTGAAAGCGGTTCATGAAGTCAATCTCGATATTTATCCGGGCGAAAGCCTGGGTCTGGTAGGTGAGTCGGGTTCTGGTAAGAGTACCATCGGCAGAATCTTGGTAGGCCTTGAACATGCGGAGGCGGGTGAGATTTTCTATGAAGGTCAGGATATTCGCAATCTATCCAAAAAGGCCTGGCGCAAATTGAATCGGGAGATTCAGATCATATTTCAGGATCCTTATGGTAGCCTTAATCCCCGCATTACCGTGGGCGAAAGCATCGCGGAAGTATTACGGGTGAATGCCCATCGCAACAAGGAGGAGGCTAAAGAAGAAGCACTGAATTTATTAGAGAAAGTAGGGCTCCTGAAGGATTATGCCGGTCGTTATCCCCATGAGTTTAGTGGTGGACAAAGACAGCGTTTAGGCATTGCCCGGGCTCTGGCCTTAAGTCCTAAATTTTTGGTCTGTGATGAATCGGTAAGTGCTTTGGATGTAAGTGTGCAAGCCCAAATCCTTAATCTCTTAAATGATTTAAAAGAGGAGTATGGATTTACCTACCTCTTTATTTCACATGATTTGCAGGTGGTGCGCTATTTCTGCGATCGTGTATTGGTATTGCGAAACGGGCAATTGGTGGAAGAGGGATTTGCAGAGAGCTTATTCCAAAATCCGCAGGAGGAGTATACCGCTCGTTTAATAGCGGATCAGCATTAGAGTTGGCCAAAGTCTTTTAATGGATTAAAATGAAAAGGGGAATTGCAAGGATAGCCCGCCATTAAGAAAGAATATTTGATCAAACTCTGCATTGGAGATGAGGCCTAGATAAGAGCCCACTTTATAATTTAGCATTAGACCCTTTCCAGATCGCCTTTGATTTGATTGATAGTGGCAAGCTATTTCAAAGCTTAGAGGATTTCGGCTTAGTGTAGAAGGTGCGAGGGTATTATTCGTTTCGTAAGTACCTCCATTTATGCCTTCGTAAAGTACATGCATTCTATTCACAAAGCCTATTCCCAAAGAAACCTTAGGAACAAGATAGCCTTTCTTAAAACGAAGCCTTTTCTCGTAATTAAGGTTTAAGCTTATGGCCGCATAGCTTGAACTGAGATACCTGAGATCTGATGGGTATATACCTCCAGATGCTCCGAGCGTGTTAAAGCTTGAGTTTGGATAGGAAGCTTTAGAAAAGATATAAGCAATTCCCAGTCCGAAATAATGGTTTCCGAATCGTACTCTAGGCTCAATTGATAATTGGTTAAAGAGGCTCATAGTGGACTGATGAAACCGTTCTATATCATCTACTCGTAACCTGGTGAAAGCTAAAAAGTCAGTATTGATAAGACCGGCCTTGTATCCTGGACTGAGATCAAAGCTGAAATTCTTTTGAGTAGACTGGCCGCGGGCAATGTTTGCGCTTAAACCCAAAAAAATGGAAATAAGGAATAATTTTAGTTTCACCGGTTCTTAACAGATTTTGAATTGTGTTTAGGTCCTTTCATTAGGGCAGAGGACGTAATTCTTTTTCCCGCCCTTTCTCATCATAAACTATCTGATAGATGGGTCTTTGGCTGGCTTCCATTTTTTGCAGGAAGGCCGTGGGTGTGGATAGATTTAAAACCAAATAATCGCAATAGAACTGTGCTTCAATATTGCTGAATTCCCTTGCCCCGATTAATATCGCATCCGGCGAAAGCCGCCCCTTTAAACTACGGTAGAATTGAGCTCGGGAGTGATTTTCAGGATAACGATCTGCGAAATTCACAAAAGGGAGATAGGCCATTTGAGCCAAGGCTAAGAGCAGAAAACCTAAACTGATGTAGCGCCAAAATGGCTTTTTGGGGCTTAAACTGCTTAGTAGAATCAGCACCAAAGGCAAGGCAATGAAGCTAAAGGCCGGTAATTTGGTTTGAGCCAGACTAAAGAAAACCAGGACGAATCCCACACTAAATACTGCGGCCCGGAATTGTGGCTTGGCTTTCTTCGAGGTTTTATTTAGGATTAAGGCCAAAGGGAATAAGGCAAGCAAAAGAAAGAAGTGACTTCCCCACTGTTGGAAATGAAAATACCAGGGCTGTTGATGGTTTTCGACTACCGCTGCAAAGTGTTCCTGATTAAAGGCGAAGGCGGCTTTTGCTTCGGCCGGAAAAGCCCAAAAAGTATAGATGTGCCAAGGAGCAATCAGAATCAGGCTTAAGCCCAGGGCCCTTAATTTTGGGGCTAAACCCTGAATGCGGCCTTTCTTAAAATCGGCCAGGAACCAGAAGAGAAAGGGCAAGAAACCTGCTAACCATTTTGTGAGGACCGCAGCGGCTATAAAGAGAGATATCAGGATGAGGCGGCCAGTGCTTTTCTTTTGTTGATAGGCTAAAATCATCCAAAAGGCCAGACTAATGCAAGTGATAAAGGCCAGATCATTATGGTCCATACCTTGCCAACCCATCATGAGTTTTAATAGGAAAGGGTTTAAACAGAGACCAGCTGCAATAAAGCTGGCCGTCCATTTTTCGAGGTCCAGGAGGATTTGGATGCGCAGAAAGCTGAAATAAAGCAAGAGCATGGATAAGGCACTGGCGAAGCGAAATTGAAATAAACCGGCCCCCAAGACTTTTAGGAAGAGGGCTTCGATATAGCTGAAAAGTGGGGGTTTATGCAGCCAGATATGACTGTTATACCAAGCACTGCTTGCACTGGCATTTTCAAATACTTCCAGAGGGTATAATTGCCCTATCCAAGGATAGTTTAGCAGGTTTTTAGCGACCAGGGCATGGAAACGCTCATCCCACCAAAAAAGGAAATCGGGCTTTTGGATTAAGTAGAGGAATAAAGCTAGTAGTGCAAGCGGAATGGCACCGTAAATAAAGATGAGCTGCGCCTTGTGTTTTTGCGCCATCATTCCTCTTCCCCTTTCAAAGCCGCATCATAATCGGGTGGGTCGAGGTATTTGTCGTGGTCTTTAACGTAATGGTCGATAAAAAACTGCTTCCAATACAGTTCTTTGCTCATGCTGTCCCAGTGAATAATGGTGCTTTTGTACTGCTTATTCATAAAGATGGACCATACCACTAGGAAGCTGATCACTAAAAAGGCGGGGAGCTTTAACCAAAGTTTTTGCTTTAAAATCCACTGCAAGCTGAAGCCTAAGGCCAGGGCCATAAAAGGTAAAAACTCAATTAAGGGGCGGGCACCAAAGCTACCGCCATACCACCAGCACCACCAGCTAAAGGTGACCCAAAAAGCCAGGAGCAGGGTAAGCACCGTTGCCATTGCTTCTTTGCGATGGGCCTTAAATAGGAAGTAAAAGCCAGGTAAGCTTACAAAGAGTAGGGGGCTGTACACAAACCAGCCTTTGCGGTAGCTGAAGAGGCCCTTCCAAATTTCTGGACTGAGAAAGAAAAACCCTTCTTCGGTATAGGAGTAAATGATCCAGTGGCCGGTCATGTATTTCCAGTAAAAAAGCTGGGGCGATACGGCTATTAAGATCAGTAAAGCGGCAAGGCCACCGTGTATCCACCATTGAATGCCTTTTAAAGGTTTATCCCAAATCAAAAGGAATATGGGGAAGACTAAGGCAATTACATTAGTGGGGCGTATTAAGATGATAAACCCTGCAGCCAGACCCATGATTACTACCTCTTTAATAGAGGGTTTTTTGCGATAGACTTCAAAGCGCCAGAGGACCAAGCTTACCAGGGCAAAGCTGAAAATATGGCTCATGGGCTCCACAAAACTGTAGTGGGGCATATTGGTGCCGGCGAAAATGAGAACTGCCGCAAGGGAGGCAATTCCAGGGCTGAGAAAAGATTGTAAAAAGCGTATCAAGAAATAGAGCCCGGCGAGGGCATAGGCCAAGGCTGCGGCTAGGAGCGCTAAGCGGTAGGGGGCACTAAAGCCATCGGCTTCATAAGTATCGCTAAGGCTGGCATAGAGGTGGCCGGCAAAAAAGAAGGGACTGTATAAAATGGCGGGTCCGGCGGTCATTTTTACAAAGCGATTGCCCTCGGCATCCGTTTTCATATAAAAATGGCGCTTACCCCATTCTTCCACCGGATGCTCAAATTTCAGGTCATCGTAAATGAAAAGCGCCGGGAGATAATGGTAATAGAGAGTAATATCCCAATCGATAGTGGGCTTTTTATTCCAAAAGCGGGAGGAAATAAAAACCAGCAGGCATACCAGAATGAGGAGCTGGTAAATGCGTTCCAGACGAAACCAGCGGGACTTCATTTAGTCCAATTTCATGGTAGGGATATCGCCTTCTACAATCAGGCGTCCTTCGGTGGCGTTGCGTACTTCATCCACACTAATGCCGGGTGCTAATTCACGCAGGTAAAAAGCATTGTCTTTGATATCAAGTACCGCCAAATTGGTCACCACTTTTTTAACGCAACCTACACCGGTAAGAGGTAAGGTACATTTGGTAAGTAGTTTCGACTCCCCTTTTTTATTGGTGTGCATCATGGCCACGATGATATTATCGGCCGAAGCCACTAAATCCATCGCACCCCCCATGCCTTTTACCATTTTACCGGGAATCTTCCAGTTGGCGATATCACCACCTTGAGAAACTTCCATGGCCCCTAAAACGGTCATTTGTACATGCTGTCCGCGGATCATTCCGAAGCTGGTTGCCGAATCGAAAAAGGTGGCACCAGGAAGAGCAGTAATGGTTTGCTTGCCTGCATTAATAAGATCGGCATCCACCTGATCTTCGGTGGGGAATGGCCCCATGCCTAAGATGCCGTTTTCACTTTGAAACTCAACTGAAATGCCTTGAGGAATATAGTTGGCAACCAGGGTGGGGATGCCAATTCCGAGGTTCACATAAAATCCGTCTTGCATTTCTTGAGCAATGCGCTGGGCAATACCGTTCTTATCGAGCATAGGTCTTTAATTAGCGTTTCTAAGTGTGCGCCATTGAGCGTCTTTGAGGCTAAAGGTCTCGGAATGAGGATTCCAGATAAAAACCTTCATTCTCTCCGTTTCCGGAGCCACTGTTCCCAAAACTACAAAAAGCCTCCATTCTTGCCAGCCTGCTTTTGGGCTTAAATAATGACGCGCTTCATAGGCTTCAAAAGCAATGGAATTTCCGTCTTCATCAAAGCTTTGAAAGGCGATGGCCAGTTTATGCAGTGCCTCAGGACTTTGAATGTTAAGCTGGAGCTGAAGGGCTTGGGGAATAGAGTCTTTGGTCCATTCGAAAAGTTGTTTTCCTTCTTGATGATTGCTTAAATTCCGAATGGAGCCGTGGCTTGAATTGGTCCAGAATAAATTCTCCTTTCTTTGGAGAAGGAATAAATTTTCGGAGGGACTGGTAGCGATTAAGTCGTATTTCGGCGAAAGCCGCAAAGGCGCAAAGCTTAAACGGAATTGACTGGCTATGTTTTCCGATTTCTGAAAAGCGGGAATGGCCGCCCCATTTTTAACCTGTAAGTAGTTCCATTGCGGGGCTAAGAGATAAGAGCCACTTAAACTTTGCACTTCTTGATCAGCCAGGGATTGATAGAAGGAATCCGGAATTTGTTCTTTGGACCAGGATCTTGCCAATGAGTGATTAAGCGATATTCTTGGGCTTAAAAACCAGAGGGGAATAAAGCAGGCCAAGATCCAGTAGGCACGACCTAAATAGGCTTTTTGCCAAATTTGGCTGGCTAAGGGGAGCGCGGAGATCAAAGCCCAGAAAGACCAGTACATGAGACCACGGTCAAAGGGGAAGTTTAAGTCTATAAGCCAGTGGCCAAGGATGTAAAAGAGAGGAATAAGCCAATAGGACAAGGCCCAAAACCAGGCAAAGGGCTGGGAAATTTGATCGCGCTTAATCCAAGCTAAAATGAGGATGAAAATTTGAAAAAGGAAAATTGGGATTAAACCGAAATCCACTTGAATAAGGCTGCCTATACTGTCTTGCAGAAAGCCATTTTGACTGCCATAATACAATTGCTGATGCGCTTTTAATTCGAAGCTCATCCAAAGTGCATAGGCAATGGGAATTAGATTCAATGCGAAGAGGAGATAGGTTTTGACGGAGTGATTTTTTCGCCAGAGCACATAAATGTGCATTAAGCTTAGGAAGCCTAAAAGGGGCAGCCAGCTCAGATTACTGAGGATGCCCAGACTGGCAAAAAGTAAAAAGCGCCATGAGGAGGAGAGCTTTCCTTTGGCTTCCAATTGTTGGATATGATAGGCCGCCGCCATCATAAAGGCGAACATTAAGCCATAACCTCTACTATAGGCGAAAAATTCCATGGGATAGCCGGCCGCCAAAAGAGTAAGGAGTCCAACTACCACTAATTCGCGGTTTTTAAAATGGGCTAAAAAGCGCCAGGCATAGCCATAAAAGAGGGGGAAAGCTAGAAGATTAGGAAGCCGCAAAAGCCATTCATCCATGCCGCCTAGGCGATAGACAAGGTGACTTAAAAGGGAATTGAGGAAATGGTTGTTGGCAGACCAATAAGCGCTTCCCGGCCAAAAATTTCCACTTTGGATATAGCTAAAGAAGCTGGTTGCCTCATCAAAAACCAGAGGATTTTGAAAAGCCCGAATCCAGAGAAAAGCCCAGTAAAGCAAGCCTAAAAAAAGCAAGCTCAAATTAAAGGGCTTATGCTGGCGTTTAAACATTTAGGCGGAAGGACGTACCGTGCGCTGCTCGATGCGTTTTTCGTAGTTCACTCCTTCAAAAATGCGTTGTACGAAGATGCCCGGGCAATGAATTTCATTAGGATCTAATTCGCCGGCAGGCACTAACTCTTCTACTTCAGCAATGGTGATTTTACCCGCCATAGCCATTAAGGGGTTAAAGTTGCGGGCGGTGCCTTTAAAGATGAGGTTTCCGGCTTCATCACCTTTCCAGGCTTTTACGAAGGCGAAATCCGCTTCAAAAGCATGTTCCAAGATATGAGGTTTGCCATTAAACCAGCGTACTTCCTTGCCTTCAGCTACTTCAGTACCATAGCCTGCAGGGGTGAAGAATGCGGGAATTCCGGCTCCGGCAGCACGACAGCGTTCCGCCAGGGTACCTTGAGGAATAAGCTCTACCTCCAATTCACCGCTCAGCATTTGCTTTTCAAAAAGGTCGTTTTCACCCACATAGGAGCTGATCATCTTTTTGATCTGACGCGTTTGCAATAGCAGGCCCAATCCAAAATCATCTACACCGGCATTATTACTAATACAGGTAAGGCCTTTTACTCCGCTTTCGCGAATGGCTGAAATGGAATTTTCAGGAATCCCACAGAGGCCAAAACCTCCCAGCATTAAGGTCATATCGTCTTTTAGTCCCTGGGCCGCTTCTTCGGCTCCGCTTACTACTTTACGAATCATATCTAATAATTTTAAGAGGCACTAATCAGGATTAAATTGATCGTGTCCCATGCCATTATCAACATTGGCAGTATCAATGCTGCCCAAAGCTGCTTTATAGCGTTCACAATTCAGTTCAATACTAAGGGGATCGATCGGTTTTTCAAAATCGGCTTTGCTTACTTGTAAGCTTGGATCGGCATAACATTTCTGCATAAATAAGGCCCAAACCGGCAAGGAAACTGTTGCCCCTTGTCCATAATAAGTGGAACCAAAATGAGCAGAGCGATCTTCACAACCACCCCAAACGCCGGTAATTAAATTGGGCACCATACCCATAAACCAGCCATCCGCATTAAACTGAGTAGTTCCGGTTTTACCCGCAATGGGATTGGTGAAATTCCAAGGGAAGCCGGTTACCACATCATTGGAGTAAGAGCCCCAAGCCGAGCGCAAACGAGCACCGGTACCGGAAGCAGTTACGCCTTTTAAAAGATCTAGCACCACATAGGCATCTTGCTCACTCATCACCTCATTGGTGCGAGGACTAATTTCTTGCAGTACCACTCCATTGCGATCTTCAATACGGGTAATAAAGATGGGTTCAGTATACACCCCTTTATTGGCGAAGGTGGTGTAGGCGCCTACAATATCATGCACCGATAGGTCTACTGTTCCTAATGCGATAGAAGGCTGAGTCGGGATTTCATCTTCAATTCCCATTTCATGCATCATTCGGATTACCGGCACAGGACCTACTTGCTTCATTAAATAGGTTGTAACTGTATTTACAGAATTGGCGAGGGCATATTTTAGGGTATATATTCCGCCATATTTATCATCGGAATTTTTGGGGCACCAATCTTTTAACAAGTCGTATTTCCCTTTTTCGATACAGGTTCGCACATTGGGCACCTCAAAACAAGGGGAGTAGCCTTTTTGACGAATGGCGGTAGTATACACAAATGGTTTAAAGAGTGAGCCTACCTGACGTTTTCCTTGACGTACGTGGTCGTACTGGAAATGGCGGAAATCGATACCACCTACCCAGGCTTTAATAAAACCAGTTTGAGGCTCCACCGACATTAATCCGGATTGGTAGAAATGCTTGTAATAGCGAATAGAATCCCAGGGGCTCATTAAAGTATCTACATCTCCACCCCAAGCAAAAACACTCATTTCGATAGGGGTGTGGAATACCTTCATAATACTGTCCATGGAGATATCCTGCTTTTTCATGCGGCGGAACCGCGGAGTTTGTCGCATGGCTTTGCCTAGCAGATCTTCAACTTCACCGGCTGTAAGATAATGGAAGGGCGCTAATTTGCGGTTCTCCTCCATTTTAAAGAATACCCGCTGCAAATTGCTCATATGCTCGGTTACCGCTTCTTCGGCATACTTCTGCATACGAGAGTCGAGGGTAGTGTAGATTTTTAAACCGTCGGTATAAAGGTTGTATTCGCTGCCATCAGGCTTGGGATGTTCTTTAATCCATCGCGCCATATACTGACGTAGGTATTCTCGGAAATAGGTGGCCGTTCCACTGATATGACCTTGACGATTAAATTCCAGTTCAATAGGCAAGGCAGAGAGGGAATCCATTTCAGACTCGGTGATCATCTCATTGCGAAGCATTTGTCCAAAGACCACATTTCTTCTTTGCAAGGCTCGTGGAGCGGTTTGCTCCCGTCGGGGATTGATTTGCCAGGGGTTTTGCAGCATGCCAATAAATAGGGCCGCTTCTTGCAGATTAAGGCTATCTGGTGTTTTGTTAAAATAAGTGGAAGCCGCCGATTTAATCCCCACGGCATCATATACAAAGTCGACCTGGTTGAGGTACATCGCTACAATTTCCTCCTTGGTGTACTGGCGCTCCAATTGAACGGCAATTACCCATTCCTGGAATTTCTGTAAAATTCGTTCAACAACCGAAGACGGAGGGTCATGGAATAACTGTTTAGCCAGCTGTTGGGTAACGGTACTACCCCCACCATTTTGGCCCATTCGAACAATGGCTCTGGCCAAGGCTTCGAAATCGATTCCGCTGTGGCTGTAATAACGCTCATCTTCAGTAGCAACCAGGGCATTAATTAAGTGTGGACTTAATTCGCTGTACTCAATATGGGTGCGATTGTCTTTGAAGAATTTCCCCAGGGTTTCGCCATCCGAGCTAAAGATCTCAGTAGCCACATTGCTCTTAGGGTTTTCAATTTCTTCGAAGGTGGGGAGTTTTCCAAAGGCCCCTAAAGTGGTAAGGCTAACTACAATTACGATGCTTAAGATCCCCAAAAAATAGAGGATCCACATCAAGCGTACCAGCTTGCGGTAATCGTTCTTCGCAGTTCTTTGGGTCTTAGTTTTTCGCTTCGCCATTTTCCTGTTTGTAAATGCTTATGCCAATATCTTCAATGCCGGGAAGAGGATCTTCGCGCATGGCCTGCACAAATTCAAAGCGATAAGTGCCGGCCTTGGTAAAACGCAGAGGTTCTCTTCTGAATACTCTTTGAAAGGTCTTAAGCTCACCCACTCCTTCTCCCAACCATTTACCAAAGGGATCGGCCAGGGTAAGGTTGGCAGTATCACTGTATTCCATGCCTCCCTCTGAATATATTTTCCTGAAAAGGTACAGATTTGAAAAGGGATAATCATTATTCCCCCGCATATTGAAATAGATGAGGTAGGAACTCAGGGTATCCTCAATTTCCACCTCAAAACTGGCAATGCTATCTGCATGCCAACCTTCAGGAGATACGGGCGAATAGCTTTCGTACCAAGGCTTCTCGGAGCAGGCAAAGGCAAGGCTGACCAATAGGCCTAATAGAAATAGCTGCTTAAGACTTCGGAGCATCGTTATTTCCGGGATTGCTGTTTTTACGTCGGCGATTGCGATTATTGCGATTGCGGTTTGTGCCACCACTTTTATTCGGGCTACCGCCTTCTTTCGTGTTGCGAGGCGATGGTGCTTTCGCTTGAGGATTAGCCTTGGCTTCGGGCTTGGGTCCATTGCTTTGCGCATTGGGCTTGCTTCTACCTTTAGCCGGGCGATTACGGCTTTTCCGACGGCGATTATCAGAGCCTCTGCCTTTTTGATCGAAGCGGGTTAGCTCATCCTGACCTACCACATTCTCATAGGCGACACTTTCCTCCGAAGGCTTATTGGCATTAAAATCCGTTAAATTTTCAGGCTTTTCGCCCTTCTCATTTAAGGCCATGATATGCTTTACATCCTCAAGCTTTACGGCTACCCATTCATTCCCTTGGTCAGGAAGGGCATACCACAGTAATTCTTTGAAGATGTCCATTTTCTGGAAGTAAGCCCGGCCCGCTTTGGTTTCCAAATTTTTATTGGTGTCGGGGAAATTCTTGAGGGCGTCTAAATAGGTGTCCAGCTCATAGTTAAGGCAGCACTTTAATTTCCCGCACTGTCCTGCCAATTTGGTCGGATTCAGCGAAAGCTGCTGATACCGGGCCGCGGCAGTGTTAACCGAACGAAAATCCGTAAGCCAGGTGCTGCAACATAATTCGCGGCCACAAGAGCCAATACCCCCAATTTTACCGGCTTCTTGTCGAGTTCCGATTTGGCGCATTTCTACGCGAATCTTAAACTCAGAAGCTAATAGTTTAATCAGCTCACGGAAATCAACCCGTTCATCAGCGATATAGTAAAAAGTAGCCTTGGCATTATCGCCCTGGTACTCTACATCGCTGAGCTTCATATTGAGATTTAGCTCTTTTACAATCTCGCGACTACGTACCATGGTTTCATGCTCTCGATCGCGAGCAGTTTGCCAGATATCAATATCACGCTGATTGGCTTTGCGATATAATTTGCGCACATCCGGAGACTCCGGGCGCAATTTGCGTTTATTCATTTGTAGGCGTACCAGTTCGCCCGTGAGCGAAACAGCGCCTATATCGTGTCCGGGATTTCCTTCTACTGCAACCACATCGCCCATATAGAGGCGAATTTGGCTTGGGTTTTTATAATATTCCTTGCGGCCGTTCTTAAAACGAACTTCGACATATTCAAAAGGAGCGAGGTGCCCCGGTAGTTCCATATCACTTAACCAGTCGAAAACGGTGTGTTTCTCACAACCCTTTACGCCACAAGAGCCATTACTTTTACAGCCTTTGGGAATCCCGCTTGTACTACAACTTCCACATCCCATTGTAAGGTCTCTTTTTTAGGGTCCTTTTTCGCGGACCTGCGCAAAGATACCATTTCACATCTTTGACAATTTGCCGTCCGCAGTATCATTTTTGGCTACTTTTAACGTTTCATTCCCAAAACGGATTTCCCGCATGAGAATTAGCTTAGGGCTGCTCTTCATTTTTGGCACCATTTCCCTCTCTGCACAGGTATCAAATAACCTGGGGGTTTGGGTCGATCATTTCCCTTATACCAAGTCGGTAGACATCGCCGAAAACGACGGTGTGGCCTACGTTGCCACCGAACAAGGTATGTATCGTTATGAGCTTGAAGATCGCAGCATTCACCGTGTTTCCAAGGTTAATGGCTTAAGTGATGTTGGCTTAAGTTGTATTGCCTATAGTGAGCAATTTGATCAATATTTTATTGGCTATGAAAATGGCACCCTCGATATTCTCGATGGGGATGAGATTATCAGTTTTCCCGATATCCGCCTTTCCGGAAATTACAGCGGCTTAAAACGGATTAATCACATTCATGTGATGGATTCTGTGGCTTTTATCGCGACTGATTTTGGGATTGTGGCCTACGATATTGCCCAGGGATTAGTGCGAGAAGCGCCCTATATCATCGGACCTGGAGGTGGTACTTTGGCTGTGTATCAAGTGGAGAATGATGATCAATATTTGTACGCCGCTACTCCCGAAGGTTTGTATAGTGCGCCCCTTAGTTCTGCTAAATTCTTTTTTGGTAATTGGTCGGTAGACCCAGCAATGGCGAGGGAAATTGATCATTTGGCTTATTTCGATGGCAAGCTTTTCGTCAATCGCAATATTCCTCCCAATAATGATTCGATCTGGTATAAAGAGAATGGCAGCTGGACCTTCTTTCCGGCCAACGAAATTTCAGATAATCGGGATTTACGTGAATCGCGAGGGAATCTGGTAGTCGTAAATAATTTTAGTGCTCGTGCTTATGATCCGGCTTTTCAAAGAGTGAAAAACTGGAACAGCACCACCGTTGGTGATACGGCCTTTTCGCCAGTAGCAGCAATTATGGGCAGTCGATCCGATAATTTCTGGATCGCCGATGCGGGTAGCGGAATTTACCAGGTTTTTCAAATTTTCCCGCTCGAGGTAGTTCCCAATAGCCCGGCCACTCGTAATGCTTTTCGCCTTCAACAGGATGAAGGTAAAATATGGGTAGCCCCCGGTGGTTACGATGTGGTGGGTACCCCCGTTTTTAATAATGATGGTATTTTTCACCTCGAAGGATTGAATTGGACCAATTATCCCAATGCCCTCTTTGGTTCATTTAAAGACATCGTTAAAATCCTTCCGCATCCAACAAAAGAGAATCATATCTATGCTTCCAGCTTTGGAAGTGGTTTATTGGAATTGGCCATTGATGGTGAGAGCGTTTCTATAGAGCGCGAAATTAATGAGGCCACTACCGATGGCGCAATGCCTTCCATTAGCGGAAGTGGCGAACATCGGGTGGCGGATATGGATTTGGATGCCGATGGAAATATCTGGTTCAGTAATCCTTTAACCGATCGTCCCTTGGGTGTGATTCGTCCGGATGGAACGGTAGAATGCTATGGTTTAGGTGCCGCTGGTGCCGGTGCCAATGTTTTGAAATTAATGGTTACCTCGGGTGGTCAGGTTTGGCAACAGATTCGGAATAATGGGATTTTAGTAACCCGCCTGGAAGATGGGGTGCCTCAAGAAACGGTGCGTTTAGGGGCCAGTGAGGGAAGTGGCGACCTACCTTCGGAGTCGGTACTTTGCTTTGCAGAAGATCAGGATGGAGAGATTTGGATTGGTACCAATGAGGGCCTAGCCGTACTGTTTAGCCCCGAGAATATCTTTGAGCCCAATCGCAGTTACGATGCTTCAATCCTGGTAATTGATGAAGATGGTGATGGTAATGGGGAGCGCGTGTTAGGCTCGGAAGCCATTAATGATATTGAAGTGGATGGAGCCAATAAGAAGTGGTTCGGAACCGCCAATAATGGAGTGTTCTATACCAATTCTAATGGCCGTACTCAATTGCAGCGTTTCAGTAAAACCAATAGCCCTTTGGCCAGTGATGTGATTTTGGATATTGAAATCGACGATCAAACCGGAATGGTGTACTTTGGAACGGATCAGGGAATTGTTTCCTATCAAGGTCAGGCTACAGCCGGGGAGAAAACCATGAGTGATGTATTTGCCTATCCCAATCCGGTAGAGCCGGGATACAGCGGTCCGATTTTAATTCGTGGCTTGGTAACCAATGCTCAGGTTAAGATTACCGATGTGGAAGGAAATATCGTTTTCGAAACGGTGGCCGAAGGTGGTCAGGCAATTTGGGATGGTAAAAATTTCGATGGACTGAAAGTAGCTTCAGGAATTTATCTGGCCTTTATCAGTGATGATTTAGGTGTTAATACGGAGGTGGCTAAAATCATGATTTTGAATTAATGGCCGAGATTCGGGAGGGCATCGTATTAAGCAGTGTTCCCTATGGTGAAAGCCGCATTATTCTCAATCTTCTTACACCGGATTTAGGAACTATCGGCTTGATCGCTACCCTTTCTAAAAAGGGAAAAAGCGGTTTAAAGAAGGCCCATTTTCAAAACCTCCAGATTCTCGAAATTCAGCATGCTGAGCGGAATAAAGGCGAATTAAAGCGCCTTCAGGATGCCCGCATACTCTATCCTTATCAGCAATTGTATTTTGATCCGGTTTTGTCCTGTATGGCGCTCTTCTTAGCCGAGTTTCTCTACAAGGTATTGCGGGAAGAAGAAGGACATCCGGAACTCTATCGATTTGTACGGAAGGCCCTAATTCAATTGGATTCAGCCGAAACAGGTTTGGCCAATTTCCATTTGGCCTTTTTAATGGAATTAAGCGCGCATTTAGGACTGCGGCCTCAATTGGAAGAAGGTACTGCCCGATATTTCGACTTATTAAATTCTCAATTAAGCATTCAGCCTCCGGATCATGCCCATTTTATTGAAGAAGATGAATTGCAGATTTGGCGTGAGCTTCAAGCCAAAGGAATGGAAAACTACGAGGAGCTGAATATCAAAGGATCCGCTATCCGCCGCAAGGCTCTAGCCAGCTTAATAGATTATTACCGCCTTCATTTACATGATTTTGGTGACTTGAAATCCTTGGCGGTTTTACGCGAAGTACTGGCTTAAAGAATTTCGAGATTGCGAATAATGCTCTCTAATTCGAAAAGACTCTTGCGCTTCTTTTTCTCCGGAGCTAGGATAAAGCTATCGATGTAAATCAATCGATTATTCTCTTCATCGTAAATGGTATAGCTCACAAATGGGCCACCCATAATATCGCCATGCGTACGCCATAAGCCACGCGCTTCAATGCTAAAGCGTCCCTGTACTTCGGTTGGGTTCAATTGCGGTTTTACTAAGTCCTCAGTAATCATATAGCTGCCATCTCTTTGTCCGGGAACATAGAGTTTGGTGAGGCTATCCCTTAGGGGAATAATGTTATTGCCAATAATAGCTTCGTCTGCTGGTAAGTCACCTACGTAAATGATTATACCATTATCGGCCAAAGTGGTGGTTTTCCAATACACTACCACATCGTCTGTAGACACCGAAAGAGCAAAGTCTTTGGGAACATTTAACTTGAGATTGTGCTTGCTGAAAAACTCAGGATACTCTTTATGCGTAAGCGGCCGCATTTTGGTATAGAGACGTTCAGATTCTAAAGCACTGATGCGGGCGTCAATGGCATCATTTTGCTGAAGGGTCAATTTCCGTAAATCCAGTTCGGTGGGAGCGCTCAGGTGACTTACCATTTGGCCACGCGCCCATTTATCCATTTCGAAAACCAGGCTGCTGCTATCAGCATTAGCGTCTAAAAGCACAATATAGCGGGAGCGTTTAAGAAGGTCGCTAAATTCTTTTGGAGCCACCTGACGTACTGTGTAGCGCGGTTCGGGTTGAGGCAGGCCGTAGACCATGCCAATAAAATGTTCTTCGAAAGCTCTACCGGGACCACCGTTCCAAACCTTGTCCTCGGCTACCACCAAAATATCCAGAATACCCCCATTGGCAGGAGGCAGGGTATCATCGTTAAAGATTTTCTCTAAAGCCGACTCTTCACCTTCGGGGCTTGAGCAGGAAATGGTTAAGCTAAGAGCAAGCAGGAATAAGAGGCCGGTTTTTAGTTTCATAGGATCAGCTTTGAGGGTAGATTTTTAAGGTCATTCCCACTTTCAGGCGTTTCGCATTATTAATGCCATTCCACGACATAATATTTTGAGCGCTTACACCGGGATATTTGCGGGCAATGGAATAAAAGGTTTCACCACTGCGCACCCGATACATTTCGTATTTGCCATCGGTGGAAGTTTTGGTCTGCGAGCTGCTGCTACTGTTGGATGCCACCGTAGAGCTGCTGGGCATGCGGCGTGGATAAATAGTTAATCTTTGTCCAACGCGAATGGTATTGCCGCGCAGACCGTTCCATCTGCGAATGCTGCTCACACTAACGCCGTATTTTTCGGCGATGGTGCCTAAAACTTCACCCCGGCGAACCTTGTGGCGAATGCGATCATTCATTTCCACCACGGCTGGTGCTACGGTCTTGTTTTTAGCAAAATCGTTTTCCGCAATGCTGTAAATCGAATCCTCATTGGCAATAAACAAGCCTACCTTATCCGAAGGTAGAACGATTCGATAAGCATGATTGGAAACTTTGGGAATCACCTTGTAGCGATAAGCAGGATTTAAGAAGAGTAATTCTTCCTCGTCCATGGCGATCAATTTTGAAAGCTGCTCAAAGCTTACTTTTTCGCGAATAACAACGGTGTCTGTCGAGAAGAAGGAAGGTTTTATGTCGGTAGCGAAAAGCAAATGCTCCTCGTGGTAATTCATGATATAATTCACCGCGATAAAGGCGGGAACATAACCCGCTGTTTCACGAGGCAAAAAGGGACGAATGGCCCAATAATTAGTTTGTCCACCAGAGCGGCGAATGGCCTTGTTTACATTACCAGGACCCGAATTATAGGCCGCTAGAGCTAGGTTCCAATCACCGAAAATATTGTACAAGGTGGTGAGATAGCGACAAGCGGCTTCCGTTGATTTGATGGGATCATGGCGTTCATCTACATAGCTGTTAACGCTCAGTCCATTCAATTTACCGGTAGAATACATGAACTGCCATAAGCCTGCTGCTCCCACACGCGAACGAGCGGTTGGATTTAAAGCTGACTCTACTACCGCCAGGTATTTGAGCTCCAATGGCATATTGTATTTATCCAAGGTTTGCTCAAAAAGCGGGAAATAGTAACGAGCCAAGCCCAGCATGCGGCTCACTTGCTCGCGGCGTCTTTTACTGTAGAGATCGATAAAGGAGCGGACAACAGGATTGTAATCTAAATCCATGGGACTTAGAGCATCCAGTTCCTTGAGGCGCGCTTCATAGACCGAATCATGCCAATCCGGTAATTCTCCATCGGCCAAAAAGTTGGAGTCGAGGGTACTAAATTCTTCGGCGGTAGCCTGAAAGAAATTGAGGTATAGCAAGGAGTCGAGGCGGGCCGCCACGGGATGATCCTTAAGATCAATAGCCTCCAGATCTAAAAACTGAGGCTTTATGATGGTATCGGTATCCTTATGTTCGCCACCGGGTTGAGTGGGGCTGGCCGCCAATGGCAGAGTAGCCAATCCAAAACCCAGTGCAAGTAATTTAAGTTTCATGTTCAGCACAGAAATATCTAAGGGAAAAGGTAAGTGATTAAATGCCTTTCCCAGTAAGCATTTAACGAGGTTTTTAACCGCTAATTGTGAACTAATGTATCCACAAAACGCAGCAAATCGGCTTCTTGATATTTCGCAGCCGAAAATTGCATTCCAAGCGGTAATCCATTGCTATGAGTTGCCATCGGCAAGCTGATAGATGGAATGCCACTGATATTGGCGTGTACGGTAAAAATGTCTTCTAAATAAGCCTGCGTAGGATCATTTTGTTCTTGATCCAAGGCAAAGGCAGTGTGGGGTGTGGTAGGGGAGAAAAGTAGGTCGTAGTCCTTAAAAAGGGCTTCGGTTTTTTCTACCACCAGGCGGCGGGTTTTTTGCGCTTTGCCATAATAGGCATCGTAATAGCCGCTGCTAAGCACGAAAGTTCCTAGCAGGATACGGCGCTTAACCTCGGGGCCAAAACCTTCGGTGCGCGAAAGCTTATAGGTGCTCTCCAAATCATGGGCATTGGCACTGCGGTATCCGTAATGGATGCCATCATAGCGGGCCAAATTAGAGCTGGCTTCGGCAGTGGTAAGGATATAATATACCGGTACCATATAGTCGAGCAGAGGGAAATCTACCGCTTCCACGGTATGACCATCAGCCTTTAGCTTTTCGATAATAGCTTCAGAAGCTTTGCGTACTTCGGGATCGAGATGCGCAGATTCCATAGCATTGCGGAAATAAGCAATGCGCTTTTTGCCAGGCTCGGGGGCCGATTGTACCGACTCTACCTCACGTTTACTTACGGTATTGTCATAATTGTCTGCGCCGGCCATCACTTCGTAAAGGAGGGCAATATCTTCTACAGAGCGGGCAAAGGGACCAATTTGATCGAAGCTGGAGGCAAAGGCAATCAAACCATGGCGAGAAATTCGTCCATAGCTGGGCTTAAAACCATAAATGCCGGTAAAGCTGGCGGGTTGGCGAATAGATCCACCGGTATCACTTCCCAAGGAAGCTAAGCATAAGCCTGCCGCAACCGCAGACGCTGATCCACCGGAGCTTCCACCGGGAACCTTAGTAGTGTCGAGTGGGTTTTTAACCGGCCCATAAGCACTAAAGCGGTTAGAGGAACCCATGGCGAATTCATCGCAATTGAGTCGACCAATAATAATCGCATCCTCAGCTAAAAGTCTTTCGACTACCGTGGCGGAGAACAGAGATTGAAAACCTTCCAAAATTTTGGAAGCGGCCGAAACCTTATGGTCTTTGTAAACAATATTATCCTTGATTCCAATTACCATCCCTGCGAGTTTACCCGCAGTGCCGTGTTGCAATTTGGCGTCAATTACCGTGGCCCGGGCGCGAGCGTCGTGGGCATATACTTCTAAAAAGGCGTTCAGATCCTGATGCGCCTCAATTTTCTCCAGGTAATTTTCTACAAGCTGTACGCAGCTGATGGATTTTGATTCCAGGTCGGACTGGATTTCGGTCAGCTTCCGGTAATCTTTCAAGGTATTGACTTTAGGATTTTTTCTCTGGCGATTCTTCTTTATCGTCTTCTTTCACAGCATCTTTAAACTCCTTAATGCCGCCACCAAGGCCGCGCATTA
The DNA here is from genome assembly GCF_014524565.1 of Croceimicrobium hydrocarbonivorans. Lineage (NCBI taxonomy): Bacteria > Pseudomonadati > Bacteroidota > Flavobacteriia > Flavobacteriales > Owenweeksiaceae > Croceimicrobium > Croceimicrobium hydrocarbonivorans. Next base: position 2,010,720 of record NZ_CP060139.1, read on the forward strand.
ATTCAGGAATTTTACGTCCGCCAAAAAGGAGCAGTACCAAGGCAACAATCAGAATAATTTGCCAGGGACCTACAAATCCTAAAAACAGGCTTGCCATCGTCATTGTATCATGAATTTAATGAGCCGCAAAGGTATAAATTAAACGGCCCATTGGGGCGGCTTTCCAAGATCAGTATTTCGCCCTCAAAGAATTAGGGGACGAGAGGCCTTAAACACAATAAAACCTGCGCATACCTCGTCAATATTGTATCTTGCCAAACCAGAATCTAGAACATGGAAGAGATCATCAAGCTTCGCCAGATCAAGCGTGACTTTCCCCTTGGAAGTCAGGTGGTGAAAGTGCTGAAAGGCATTGATCTGGATGTGCGTCGCAATGAATATGTGGCTTTAATGGGCCCCTCAGGATCCGGGAAATCGACCCTGATGAATTTATTGGGCTGCCTCGATACACCCAGCAGCGGCGAATACTGGCTAAACGGAAAGGATGTAAGCAAAATGACCGATAATGAGTTGGCGGAAGTGCGCAATTCAGAGATCGGTTTTGTTTTTCAAACCTTTAACCTTTTGCCACGTAGTACTGCGCTCGAGAATGTGGCTTTGCCTTTGGTTTATGCCGGAGCCAGTACCACCGATCGTCAGGCTCGAGCCGAAGAAGTTTTAAACTCCGTAGGTTTAAGTGATCGCATGGATCACCGTCCTAATCAGCTCAGTGGTGGGCAGCGTCAAAGGGTAGCCGTGGCCAGAGCCCTGGTAAATCATCCCTCCATTATATTGGCGGATGAGCCCACGGGTAACCTCGATTCCAAAACCTCAGTAGAAATTATGAAGCTCTTTAGCGATATCCACGCTCGAGGGAATACCGTAATTCTGGTAACGCATGAGGAGGACATTGCTCAGCACGCACATCGCATTATTCGTTTGCGCGATGGTATGATCGAATCCGACGAAAAGAACGAACATGGATCTTAATCTTAGTGGTAAGAAAGCCCTGATCTGCGGCAGCAGTGACGGTATCGGTAAAGCGGCAGCCGAAGAAATTGCCCGCATGGGAGCCAGTGTAACCTTATTGGCTCGCAACCCTGAAAAACTCGAAAAAGTAAAATCCCAACTCAGTACCGCCCATGGTCAGCAGCATCAAATTTTGGTGGCCGACTTTGATGATTTAGTAGGTCTCGAATCTGAGTTAAGCGCACATCTTCGCGCCGGGAACGATTACAATATTCTGGTTAATAATAGTGGTGGACCGCCCGCCGGACCTGCGCATAAAGCCGGTTTGGAAGAATATGTTACGGCCTTCCGTCGCCATTTATTAGCCAATCAATTAATTAGCCAGGCCCTTTTAGAGGGGATGCGTAAAAGCGGATATGGACGAATCATTAATGTGATTTCCACTTCTGTAAAAGCACCTTTACCTAATTTGGGAGTAAGCAATACCATTCGCGGAGCAGTGGCCAATTGGTCTAAAACTTTGAGCCGCGAATTAGGTCCGGATGGAATTACCGTAAACAATGTTTTACCCGGAGCTACAGAAACCCTGCGCTTAAGTTCCATTATCAGCAATAAAGCCCAAAAAACCGGAAAGAGTGAAGCAGAGGTTTCTGCCGAAATGACCTCCGAAATTCCATTAGCCCGTTTCGCTAAGCCCGAGGAAGTGGCCAATGCCATTGCCTTTTTAGCCTCCCCGGCGGCAGCTTATATCAGCGGAATTAATGTGCCGGTAGACGGTGGTCGTACGCCAAACTTATAAGGATGGAAAAATTACAGAACTATATTGGAGGCAAACTTTGTGCTCCGGTAAAAGGGGAATACCTCGATAATTATGAACCTGCCAGAGGCGAAGTTTATTCCTTAATTCCTCGCTCGGGGGCCGAAGATGTAACTGCGGCAGTAAAAGCGGCCGAAGCAGCATTTCCCGCTTGGTCGGCCTTAAGTAATGCTGAGCGCAGTAAGCACTTAATGGCACTAAGCAATCGCATTGCCGAGCGCCTCGATGAATTGGCCATGGCCGAAAGTCGGGATAATGGCAAGCCTTTTAAATTGGCTCAGTCGGTGGATATCCCCAGAGCACGCGACAATTTTGCCTTCTTTGCCACCGCTATTTTGCATCAGGAAGATGAGTTTCACAATATGGGGGGCAAGGGATTTAATTATACCCTGCGTCAGCCTTTAGGCTCTGTGGCCTGTATCTCTCCCTGGAATTTACCGCTCTATTTATTCAGTTGGAAAATTGCTCCGGCCTTAGCCAGTGGGAATTGTGTTATTGCCAAGCCATCGGAGGTAACTCCTTATACCGCCTATTTACTTTCGCAGATTTGCATCGAAGTAGGATTCCCGGCCGGGGTACTCAATATTGTGCATGGCTTAGGCGCTGAGGCCGGGCAGGCCATGGTAGAGAATGATACCATCAAGGCGATTTCCTTTACCGGCGGAACCGCAACCGGAGCGCGTATTGCCAGCATTGCGGCACCTAAATTCAAGAAGATGTCCTTAGAATTGGGGGGTAAAAACCCCAATATCATTTTTGATGATTGTGATTTTGAACGGGCTGTAAAAATCAGCACTCGAGCGGCCTTTGCCAATCAGGGGCAAATTTGCCTTTGTGGAAGTCGCATCTTCGTACAACGCGGAATTTACGATCGATTTAAGGAGGCTTTTGTTGAGCGTGTGAAAGGCTTAAAAGTTGGGGCTCCAGAAGAAGAAAGCTCTCGCATGGGAGCCGTGGTTTCCGAAGCGCATATGGAAAAGATATTGTCTTATATCCAATTAGCGCAGGAAGAAGGTGGCCAGATTTTGCATGGAGGAAAGCGGGTAGAAATGCCGGCGCCTTATGATAAGGGCTATTTCTTGGAACCTACAGTAATTGAAGGATTGAGCTTTGATTGCCGTACCAATCAGGAAGAAATCTTCGGACCCGTAGTAACCCTTACGCCTTTTGATACAGAAGAAGAGGTTTTGATGATGGCCAATAGCACCGAATATGGATTGGCCTGTACCATCTTCACACAGGACTTGAATCGTGCCCACCGCGTGGCTCGCGATATCCATAGCGGAATTGTGTGGATTAATGATTGGTTAGTGCGCGATTTACGTACGCCTTTCGGCGGAATGAAAAACAGCGGCGTCGGTCGCGAAGGCGGCTTTGAAGCTTTGAAGTTCTTTACCGAGGCCAAGAACGTTTGCTTTAATTACTAGAATGTATGAGTAATTACCTGATCGCATTTATTCCTTTTATCCTCTTCTACTTTTTGGCGAGGATGATGATGGATCGGGCTAATCGCAAATTGGAACCCGAGAAGAAAGCCGAAATGGTGGACCTGTTTTCCAATCGATCACCCATGCGCTATGTTTGGTTGGCCCTCTTAATGGGCGGGCTATATGCAGTTTGGCAGGCAGAATTACTCGATCTTAATTATACCCTGGCCTTTTATTTTGCCGGCCTGATTGTGTACTCCGTTTTTTACGGTCGTAAATCAGTGAGCCTATTAAAGGCCAACAATTTTCCGCCTGATTACATCCGTGCTTATCTCAGTGCTACCCTATTTCAATGGGCGGGAATCGCCTTTTTGGTCTTTGGGATGATATTGGTACGCAATGGCTAAACAGGAGCTCAGGATAGAAAGAACGAATTCCAAGAATCCGGATTTTATAAGCCTGGTCCAATTGCTGGATGCTGAGCTGGTTCATCGCGATGGACCCATGAATAGCTTTTACCATCAGTTTAATGGCATTGAAGATTTAAAGCAGGCTTTGCTTTTATACCAGGGAGATCAAGCCCTAGCCTGTGGTGCATTTAAAAACAAGTCTGCGGATACGGCGGAGGTCAAGCGTATGTATGTAGTCGAAAGCCAGCGCTCCCAAGGATTGGCCAGTCAATTATTAGGGGCCTTGGAAGACTGGGCCCGCGAATTAGCTTTAAAGCGATTGGTTTTGGAAACCGGAATCAATCAACCGGAAGCCATTCGCTTGTATGAGAAGAACGGCTATCAGCGGATTCCCAATTATCCGCCTTATGAAGGTGTGGAAACTAGTTATTGTTTTGAGAAAATATTGAATTAGGAAGCTGTCTCATTTCTGAGGCAGCTCTTATTTTTACGCTGTTTATTGCAAATCGGCCCCCATAGACATTGTAACCGTCATGGTTTTAAGTATCTCCTGCCAGCATTGACAGTGCTTTTTCTTTTTGAAAACCTCTTATTGAAAGTTCATCTTGAGCTAAAGATCCGGTAGAAAAGAATGTTACCGTTACGTAAATAAAATTTTTAAAACGCATAGTATATACCTTGCTTAGGAGACTTTATTGTAGGATGTCATAAGATATATTGAAATTTAAACTTCAATATTATTTTTCTTGATGTAGCCTGACCAAATGTTGGAAACCACTTCGCGTTTGATTGACTTTCAAAATGTGGTGAAATAAAGAAAACTAGGTTTTTATACTTAAACCCCATATCAATATCTGGCTCTAATCCTTGCATTGTAAGAAAGTACAAGCCTACAATGGGCTTAAAATTTGATTCTTCTTTTCTTCCAAACATAAAGCTGTACCCGAAAGACATTCGTGAGGTATAGACCCATGGTTGGGATACTAGTCTCCGAAATTCCCCGCGTCCTTCAGCAATAAATTCACTTGTTAGGACTCCATAATAATTTAAAGTGAACCCTTTGTATGATGCAGATACTCCGCTCCACATTTCTCTTTGATATGAATCAACGGATACAACGGGGACGGTTAAACCTAATCTCCAATCTTTGGTTTTAGCTTTTTGGCTATATAGAGATATTGAAAGAAGGAATGATGCTACAAAAAGAATCGTTTTCTTTATCATTTTATTGATTTTCATGAGCTTAGTAAATGTGAAAATAATCGCAGATTAACTGTTAAGGAGTTTTCCCTGAATTTTAAAAAGGGCTTTTTCTGAGATTAACTAGGGCTTTTTGCCTTTTCTCAAGTCTTTAAAGTCTTCTAAATCAAAAAATCGGGTGTACTGGCCTTCGAATCCCATTCGGTTGCGAACAAGGTCTCCATTTCGGTTTTTGGTAAGGATGTATTTCGCTTCACCATTAGTGGGTTCACTATGATAGTCGTCCCATTGTTCAATGTCGTAGTATTCGAGTCGATTCAAACACAATAGCACATCAGCGTCTTGATCAATGAAGCCTGAGTCTCTTAAATGGGATAGCATAGGTCGCTTATGCCCACCTTGACTTTCTGCACTACGCAAGAGTTGTGAAAGTGCAATAACAGGGATGTCTAGTTCCTTGGCAACCATTTTCAATCCTCCAGAAATTCTTGATATCTCTTGCTCACGATTGGCATCTTTGTTTTTAATTCCAGACATCAGTTGCAGGTAATTTACAATTATGAGCTTTATCCCATATCTGGAATTCATTTGCTTTGATTTGGGAACCCTCAATTGTCACCTGAGCGGTGTCGCCTATGATTAGTTTAGAATTCCTGATCGGTTTTGTGGCTTCAATGGCGATAGCTTGTTCGATTGATTCTTGAAACCGGTATCAATCAGCCAGAAGCCATTCGTTTGTACGAGAAGAACGGCTATCAGCGGATTCCCAATTATCCGCCTTATGAAGGTGTGGAAACTAGTTATTGTTTTGAGAAAGTACTCTGAAATTTCCGGATACCTTTTCTAGCCAAGCATCATTGCTTAACTTCCTTGCCAAATCAAAGTTTAAAATGAAAGTATTTATCTGTTCGCTATTTCTACTGGCTTTTATGTTGCCCGCTGGGGCGCAAGAGTTTAAAGTACCTAAAGAACCCAAAATGGAAAAGGCCGAAGACTATAAGGCCTATGAAGAAGATGTTTTGGCTTGTATCAATTGGCTTAGCAGTCATGGACCGGAGGAAGAAAGCAGCAAGCGAAAAAAGGCTTCTGCATTTTTGCTGATGTGGCTTACCGGAACCCCGGCAGTTAGCATGGAATTGCATGCTGAGATGATTGAGTATTCTGAGAAGAATCCAGAACTATTAATCCTTTTTATGGGAGGATGGGCCAAATATGTTTTAGAAACAGGCGATAAAGATGCCACTGCAGGAAATGTAGCCGGATTGGAAATGGTAATCAACTATTACAATCAGTATAAGGATCAGCTGTCTAAGGATCGTAGCCTTAAAAAGCTATCCAAGAAAATGGAAGAGGGCGAGCTCAAGACCTATGTTGAGGAAAGCTTAAACTAAGCTTCCAAACTAAAAGCTAAAAAGGCCCCAAATTGGGGCCTTTTTTCTTGAGAGAAGTCGTAAATTAAATTCGACTGATTATACCCAGGTTGAAGCCAATCCAGGCTTTTTGCTGGGCTTCGGGCCCAACGGAACTATTCAACTCCAAAGCGCTGTTCACGCGGGCAAAATGGGCTTCATCAAATTCATCCGAGCGATAGTGGTTAAAGCTCAAACCGCCGCTTAGGGACCATACCTCAGTTAAGTGGTATTGATAGTTTAAGCGGGCACTGGTCCAAAAGGCATAGTTATCCGGACCATCAAAATCATTCCGCAGATGCTGGAAACCAAACTCTAATGCGGTTCCGTGTTTTTCATTCCAGTTATACAGGCTTCCTAAACCCAGACCCAGGCCCAGAGTGTTTTCTTGATCAAAACTTCCATAGCCCAGGCTCACAAAAGAATAGAGCTTTTCGACCCCCATTTTAAATTGGAGATTGCTGTACAGCATTTCGGTGCTGCTCAATTCAAAGGCATAATAACCTTTATTGATGATGTTGATTAAGCCTAAAGAATAACCTTCGGAAGCGGAGTCTACAATATTAACCAAGCCCAATTGAAAGCCGGTATTTTCTTTGGAACCAAGGCTTCGACTACGATTGATCATTCCAATCTGGAAACCTTCCATATGCTTAGCCAGGTTTAAGATGCCAGACATTTGAATGCCTTGGAATTTTTGCAAGTTTAGATTGCTCAAACCGGCAATGGCTATTCCCTGACTTTCGCTGGCCATATTAAAGAGTCCGGCCATATTAATGCCTTCCACGCGACCTAAGTTTAGGTTTCCTAAACCGGCAATGACGGCGCCGCTAGAGCCCAAATTTAAATTGAAGAGACCTGCACTCTGAAAGCCATTCAGGTTGCCCATATTAATATTGCTGAGGCCTGCCATCTGGAAACCTTGCACATCGGCATTGTTGTAATTGAGCAAAGAGCCTAATTCAAAGCCATTGAGGCCACCATTTAATCCTACCAGAATATTGAAGGAGAAATTGTGAACCTCAGAAAGGGAATGAATGCCACTGCTACCTAATGGATACACAAAGCTAACTTGGGCTTTGGCATCGCTTTGGGCTTGAACCATTCCAGAGAAGGAAAGGCCCAGAATCAGAGCTAAAAACTGCTTTTTCATAAAAAGGGATTTTGAGTTAGGGGAGCTTTAGTTTGTCTGTTGTTTTCTTGAATTTTCTATGATCTCTAGAGCACTTCGAGCTGCATGTTGGTTGGCGGGATGTTCATTAGTAAGTAAGCGCTTAAGGAGGGGCTCAAAATCCTCAAGGAGGAGATAGCCTGCACTAAATGCTGCGGTGCCTAAAACGCTAGAGGGGTACAGATCGGGTCGATTTAGGGCCTGGAAAATGGGCCAGGCTAAAGCTTGAAGGTTAAAATCATCGGGCCCCAGGGGCAGGATTACAATCTTTTCGCCGATCTCCGGGTCACGCCTTTTTAGGGCATGATAGGTGATTAGCTCTTCCATAGCAGCATAGGCTGCCCTTTGCAAATCATCATCCTCTGAATGTAAAAAGGAAACCAGCCAAGGCATAATTTCGGGTTCATGACTATCAGCTAAAAGCTTCATACCGGCTAGCTGTTTTTCCTTGTCCGAGGACAGTAGTTTTCGAACTGCGCCAGGATAATCGGCCATTATTTTGAAGGCCTTCAAAGAATCGATGAAGCGCTCGTAATCTGCTTCCATTTTAACGGGATCATATTTGGGCTTCTTTTCGGCCGGTAGTAAAAACCAGATATTGCCCGTCCGGACTCAGCCAAGGGCTACCGTCAATTTGATCGCTGTTGATGGTAGGACCTAAATTTTGAGGATCGGTCCAGCTGGTGTCGGATCGGCGAAAGCTGATATAGAGATCGCTATTGCCAAAACCGTCTTCCGCATCTACTCGAACAAATACGATATACGATTCATCGGCCGCCACAAAGGCATCGGCCTCGCGCGCTTCGGTATTAATATTTGCGGGAAGGGCAATAGCTTTTCCATACAGACCATCCTTAAAGTCGGCGTAATAGAGGTCGGAAGTGTTTTCGAAATCCGAATTGAAATAGAGTCGACCACTATTTGTAGACACCGGGTAAAATTCATTGCCAGCACTGGCCAATTCACCTTTTACAGGCTGAGGTTCCTGCCAGGCATTATTCTTCCATTGCACTTGCCAGAGATCGAAATGAAAACCTTCTGCCTTTCCGGGATAATCTTTAAAGGTGCTGTAGAATAAATGCTTACCATCGGGACTCATTTGAACATCGGCCATCGGTATTTCCGCTTCGGCAAAGGGAAGCCATTGTGGTGGGTCAAATGCGGTTCCATTCCAAACCTGATAAACGGGAGCGGTAAAACCCAGCTTTTGATTGGTGGCACAATAGAAAACGGTATCTCCACCAGGGCTTAGCGTGAAATTGAATTTGTCGATGGCGGTAGAGAGTTCACCGGGCCGCAGGATTTGGGGGACCGGACCCAAGTCATCCGGTAGCCATGGATAACCATTAGCCGGTGCTTGCGAACCAGTTTCTTGGGGGGCTTCCGGATGACAGGCCCAGACTGCGGCAGTCAAGCTTATCAGTAGGATTGGAATGCGGAAAGTAGACCAGGGGATGCTATTCATTTCCGTTTATTGAATGAGAATTTTTTTAGTCTGAGGCTCTCCTTCTTTAGATTCCATACGCAGGATATAAATGCCCGGAGCCAGGCCAGCGCAATTGATTTGAATCTGCTTTTGGTTTCCTTCTAAACTCAGGCACTTTTGTCCATCCAAGCGATACAGCTCCACCTTTTGCAGGGGATAGGGTGCCTCAATTTGCAGATATCCCTGAGCAGGTTGCGGATAAACTTGGATTTGAGGCAATGTGACCTTTTCATTCAAGCCAATCTTATAGGTTTGGCAGTCATAGTTTTGCGCCTGATAAAAGGCTCTTAGGGCATCAGATTTGGACTTCAATTTTACCACCGAAGCATAGGGGTTGAGGTCCGTTGAATCATTAGCGTAGCTAATAGCCAAGTTCCAACAAATGGTATCTCCAGGCGGAAAAGAGGGCTTGGTATAACGTAAAAGACAATCTGTTACAAGCGATTTATTAGGTGAATTGTACCAGTTGTTTTGGTCATTATAAACCCAATTGGTTTGTGGACTAAAAGGAGGCGAACTTTGGTAACCTTCTCCGTTTAGGGTATCAAAAAGTCCGCTCGGATTATCTAATCGCAAGACTTCACCATTTCGCCAACGTCCCTGAATTAGGTTGAAATAATGGTTTATATTTTTAGGGTAACAGGTGTTAGTGTCTACTGTAGGAATGTAGTTATTGTAATAAAGGGAGCCATTGGCTTTATAGTCTAAATCGTAAACTGCAACGGCACCTGGATAGTTTCCAAAAGATCTATATCCAGAATCAGTGGAATCGCGATTATAAGCGTAGATCATGGCTCTACTGGAGTCACTTCCGATCAGGTCATTCCAATCACCTCCAACGCTTACTGCTTGATAAAAATTCGTACTGAATTGCTCATAGCTTCGGTTACTACGATTGATGATCCGATAATTAAGGAAGATGGAGTTATTGAGATGGTAAACCTGGGCTTGGTCAAAGGCATAGACCATTAAATGGATTTCTAGGCCCATGCTATTGGTGTCAGAAAAGGCTATATCCCGGTTTAAATCTTGGAATATCATATACACGGCCTCATCACCTCGAATCATCGGATAATCACCTAGAGAAGGTTCATAGATACCATTGCTGTCACGATCATGGAAAGGAGCTAAATAAAAGGCCTCTCCGCGATTAGTGTCTCCATGGGCAGGCCAATCGCGAATGGTGCTATGCATCAGGTAATTGGCCTCATTATAATGCGCATTGTGGTAATCAATGTCTATGCGACTGATTTGCCAAAGCTTTACAAACTGATTGATATAGTTGGGATCATTAAAATCATTACTAATTGGTCCCGTGTGAAAGTCAGTTTTACTGCCTTGTGGATCGAAGTCGGGGTTGTAGCCTTTTTGCATTGCGATGTATTGCGCATTGTTATAATAGGCACCAATCCAAAGCAGGCCATTAGTCATAATTCTTTGACCACCTGGGCTTTTAATGGTTAATTTACCTATGCCGTTGTAATCCTGAAATAGCCCGCCATTATCACAAAGGACGGCCTCAAAATTATTGGTTCGAAGGGTGGTTGTTCGCTGAGCCATGAGGGTCAAGCTGCTTATAAGGGCCAAGCTGAAACTGAGAATCTTTGTTTTCATAAGAAAGAATTAAGAGTGCAGAATGAAGTTTTTAATAAAGGCTTGCAGCGCTCCGTTTTGGCTAAACATCGGTTCATGACCCGCATTAGGGAGGCTGATGAATTCTTTTTGATGGTCTACCGTGCCTAAGCTGTCGAACATAGCTTTGCCTTCTTGGGGGGGAATAAGATCATCGTATTGACCCCACAAGAAGAGGGCAGGAAGCTTAATCTGCTTTAAGTCACTTTGTAAATTTTGACCTTCTAGTTCTGCATTCAGAAGATCATTTACCTTCTCCAAATTGGAGGATAAAAAAGCAGGGAATGGATTATAGGAGGAGGCGAAGCCTAGTTTCATATAGTCCCGTAGGGAAAGTGCTAAATATTCATCGGGGATAAGGTATTCACCGGGTTGACCTACATATTGATTCCAGATTTTCTTTTGGGCATTATCACTGAGATCTGGCTCCGTATTTAGCCAATCTAGTGCCGCTTGCCAATGGGCTATATTTTCCCCCAAATTGATTTGAGCTTCGGCCATTTCCTGAAGGAAAATGCGGCGATATTCCCAAGTGAGATCGAAGTCATAATTCAAGGCACCATCTATTAGAATGAGCTTATCGGCCAGGGCCTGATCGCCATATTCCAAGAGATAAGAGCTCGCTAAGAAGCCGCCAAAGCTATGCCCGCAGAGGCTGAGCTCCGCATCGGGATACTGGGCCTTTAAAACGCCTAAAACGTAATGAAGATCTTTGCGGTATTGTTGGAGATTAATACTCGATTCTTCAAAATTACCTTGGGCATTTCCGCAGCCCCTTTGGTCGTAATAAGCAATGGCTACAGATTTTTCGAGATTCGTTTTCCATTTAAAAAGATCAGCCTCGGCCAGATCCAAGCTGGTTAGGCCTGGGCCCCCGTTTACGAAGAGCATAATTTTATTCGAGGCGGTATTACCGCGAAGCAAAACCGGAATACTAGCCTTATCCACCGTAAGGTGAAAATAGGTTTCGGCGCTAGTACTGCTTTCAAATTTTTGGCAAGCAAAAAGGCTTCCAATCAAGATTAGAGTGATTAGCTTTTTCATGCTTTGTGCTTCATATTAAGACCGATTTCCAGGAAAAAATAACCGGTGTAAGAGGGAAAGCCGGTCCAGGCGGCCAGCGTGCTGGGTTTGATATACAGGTTTAAATGATACTCTTCATTTTGATAGATCCGTCTCTGGTATTTCACAAAGAGGCCACTGCGCAAGGCTCCGTAGGATGGATGATGTTGTTCAACAATGCCATTGTGCAAAATGCGCCAAGAGTTTGGGATGAAGGATCGCTGATAACCTCCGATTAGGCCCCATTCCCAGGCATGTCTTTTTTTACTGCGCTGATAAGCCAATTCTGCATCCACAAAGAAGCTGCTTTGATAATTAGCATGGTAGAAAAAGCCGAGGCTTGGACTTAAGCTTATACTTCGCTGGCGCTGCGAATCTTTGCTCGAATTCCAATCTTTAAGCGAATAATGCAAGCTTCCTTTAAGCCCGGGATGACTAATAAATTCGCCATAGTAGGCTAGGGAATAGCCATCGGCATTGAGCCATTGCGACTTAGCACCTAGTGCCAATAGCAATAGAAACAGAGTGGTAGGGATCTTCATTTAGAAACAAAAGAAGCCGGATGGACGAAAGGAAAATTGTAAAAAATCGACAGTTTAGCTTTTGGCCCTACACGAATAATTGGGCTTGTAAATCGCTAAGTTCACTGCGGAAGCGCATCGGGTTTAAACCCGTAAAACTTTGCACCTCATGAATAAAATGGGCTTGATCGAAATAGCCAAAATCATAAGCAATGGCGGTGAGGGAGCTTTGATGATCAGCCTTGGTGCGAACTAGAGCCATAAGCACTCGTTGCAGCCTGAGATATTGCTTGGGACTTAAGCCGAAATGTTTCTTAAAATGACGTTCTAAGCTTTTGAGGGAAAGCCCAGACCAATTCATTAAACCTTGCACCGTTGCCTGGCCTTGCTGTGCAGAAATATAAGCCGCTATAGGGGATGCAAAAGGTTTTTCGGATGTCTGTTTCTTAAGCTTAAAGAGGAAGTATTGGCTTAAGATTTGAACCCGACTCTCGAAATCAGCGGCTTCAAATAATTGTTCTTCAATTGCACGAATCTCCGGACCGAATACCTCTTCGGGTGCAAAGCTGCCATTTAGAAGTTCCTGACTTGCGCAATTAATGAAGGGCTTTAAGCCATAGGGTTTAAAACGCACCGCTACTAAGGGACTGCGTTCTACCGCTACCATCTGACTTTGGGTTTTTAAGCCACTTAAATGACTGAGATAGCGCTGCCCATTGCGAATAAATGGATTTTCCGAAAAAATGAGTTCTACGGTATTATCCGGGAAAATCATTAATTGTTTGCTCTCACTCCGGTCCATATAATTTTCGGACCAGAAACAATCAATGTATTCTGCCAGTAAGCCTTCTGCTTTATATTCCCGGAAATGCCACGTCATACAATAGGGGCTGTGGTAAAGGGAAAATCGGTTATCCTCGAATGAGGGTCCTCAAAAATACAATTTTCCCTGAGCTTAAACATTCATCTTAAAAATCGGGAGAGCCGAACCTCTCTTCGTGTGCATCCGAGGATTAAGAGAGGTCCGGGTCCCATAGCCAAAGTCATGCTCTGCTGAAAACTAAAGCTTTACCAAGGCATGTTGTTCTCCATTGATCCACATATAATAGCGACCAATAGCCCATTCCGACGTGTTGATGTTCAAAGTGTTGTCGAGGCTACCTTGATAAACTTTGCGACCTTGGCTATCCAATATTTGTACTTCCAGCGGCTCAGCATCTGAGGCCTTCAATTGCAATTTGTCATTTACAGGATTATTGAACTCAATTGCAGTTTTGGCTTTTTCTTTTAAACCAATACCGCTGGGTCTATGTACTATTAATCTGGGGTGTAATGCGCTTTGATTGTGCTCTCTAGAGGCGAAGCTTACACCCGCGAAAGGAGTTTCTGTGCGTAGCTTTACCATAAAGCCAGTGGCCTGCTGTTGGTTGGCAGATTTCAATAATTGAGTTACATCCAATCGATAGCTTTGGGTATCGCTTTGGCTGGTGGCTCCTTCTACAAATACTTGATCATCAATGGCCGGCTGATTGGCCCAGGTAACCTGTGTTTCTTGCCAGGCTTCGGTGATGGGATGAATGCGAAAGGCATTTTGCCCAACCTGCTGCGTGAAATTGGGATTGGCAAAAAACTTCAAATACAGAAAAGCACTATCTATATCCTGGGGCGGAATGGTATCGGCCGGAAAGTGAATGAGAAAACGGATGGTATCATTTCGAGTGCCTTGCCATTGCCAACTTTCTGCGCGAAGCACATTGTGTAAGCCGCTGTTTTGAGCATTAGGCTTTCCAAAATTGATATTTTGAGCTGCGGGTAAGGACCATATCCAAGCATCGCTGTCGGCACTGAAATTTTGCGCGCAAAGGCTAAAAGGAATAAGGAGCACGAAGAGGAAAAGTCTTTTCACAGTATTTGAATTTTAAGGGTTTGAACTTGCTGATCGGCGGCGAATTGAATGAGGTATAGGCCTGGTTTGAGTGATTCTAAGTCAAGGCTTTCTTGAATGCGTCCTTCTTCCAAGCAAAGACCATTAAGCTGGCAAATGCGGTATTGAAACTGACCTTCTGGTAAAAGGATGCGGTCTCGAGTAGGTATAAATTGGTAATCGGTTTTTCGGATTTCGGCCTGTCCAATGCCATTGTTGGGGATTAAGCTGATTAAAGTGTTCTCCTCCCAAAGGCCATTTAAATGATAATTGGGGAAGGCATTAAAACTGCGGTTCTCCACCAAAGTGTCTTTCAATTGGCCAAGGCTGCCGTACCAGCAATGGTATTGCTCAAATTTTAAGGGATTGAGGCTTTCCAGCTTGCTGTAGGCTAAAAAGGGTCCCATGCTTAAATTTTGCACATCTATACTATCATGGGGTCCCATGTGAAAGCTGAGAGAAGCATCATGCTCATTAAACCAAATTTGAAAATTGATAGCCTTAGAGGGATTATGGTCAAAGCGGGCATTCTCAAATTGAAGGATCACCTTTTGGCTGCCGTTGCTAAAGCTTTCGCGGATTAGTCGTACTGGAGATGAACTTAAACCAGGTGCGGCTCTTAGCCAGGCAATAGTATTGAGGTCGAGCCAATAATGATGTCGCGCATCAAAAACCAAACGGCCACTCGCCTCTAATTTCACGGAACTAATAACCGTATCCATAAAAGGGAAATTGAAGCCCAGGTTTATTTGGGCCGTTTGAAAAGGATCCCAATTTGAAGCCGGAAAAAGCAATGTGCCACCGCTTCGACTTTGATAATTCAAAGTGTCTATTTCCAGGCGATACTGATCCTGTGCGGATAGAGTCTTTCCACACAGGATGCAGCAAAGCAGAACTAAATAGCTCAGGCTTTTCACAAGGCAAGTTTTACTTCATATTGCTGGCCCTGAGTATTGCTGAGCTGCAAAAAGTAGATTCCTTTTTGAGGCAAGCTGAAGGACTGCTCATCTTGAAATAGCACATCAAATAGCATTTTACCATCGAGGCTTAAAATTTTAGCCCGAGCCTTTCCCGGGCTATTCGAATAAACCCAAACTTCCTTCTCTCCCTGGCGACGATATTGGAAGGGAGCTTCCTGACCAGAATCTTCCCTTAAACCAATGGTGGTAGTATTGGACAAATACTCGAAGCAGTCCAGCATATATTCATCAAAGCGTGGATGCACGGTGGTATGCCCTACATTGGGCATAAGGATTTCGTGAAACTGTGCCTGGCGAGCTTGCAGGCTATCAATTAGATCATGATAATAGGGCAGCTGAGTATAAAAGTAATCGCGGGTGCCCATGCACAAACACACCGGGCTTACTTGCGAACGGGCAAAACTGGGCGGGTTGAAATTAGGATGGTTGAAGGCCCCGGAATAGGGTATTACACCTGCAAAAGGAACCGTCGTAAGTTCTTCTAAAACCACGCGCATGGCTTCGCGACCATTGCAAGAAAAGCCGGTGAGATAAACAGCATTGGAATCAATAGAATAATGAGCTTGAACAGAATCGTAGAGGTATTCGAGCAATTTTACTTCGCGGCCACCATATTCATCGGTAATCGCATTGCCCCCGGCATCGAGGCAGGCTACAATGGCATCGAGGGAATCAGCAATATTGCGAAGGTCATCGCGGAAATCATTCGGGGCCACCCCACAACCGGGTAAGGCCAGAATTAAAGTATGATTTTGACTGGCCTGATAAGTGGCCGGAACATAAAAGGAAAAACGGCGATTGAGATTGTTAAAGTCGCTAGTATTAAAAGTGTGATCCTGATGAAAGGAACCGGTGCTCTGGGCAAAAGCCATAGAGGAGAGCAGGAGGAAAAGACAAAGTCGCATCATAATTTTCGTTTTACCCTACGAAGTATTGATGCCGCTCTAAAAGGGAAAAACATTTTATGCGATCGACCCAAATTTTAATGGGATCAACCGATTTTCAATGACTTTTTAGCTTGTTCTATCTTGCTAAATTTCAATAAGTTAAACAATAGTTAATCTTTATTGAAAATCTCCAGCTCGCAGGTGGAGCCTGCTATTTTTGGTCCTTTAATTTTAGTTTTTTGAAGAATTTTCTGGCCAATAAATGGGTGCATTTCCTGCTTTGGATTTTAATCATTTGCAGTGAAGCTTTCTCCGAAGCGCTTAATCATTCCTATGAAATTGCCCCGGTAATTGCCAAGGCTATTTTCGGGCAGGGCTTAAATGCACTTATATTTTATTGCACCGCCTTATTGATATTTCCACGGCCTAAACCCTGGTCGGGATTAGGGGCTTTGGCCATGGTATTAATTGCCCCGGTACTTAGTTATGCGGTATATATGAGTATATACCACTGGTTTTTGGGCGTGGAGTTTATGACCTATAGCTTAGAGCTCTACCTCTATTACCTTACTAATGGAATCCTATTTGTATTGGCAGGCTACCTCTATGGCGGGGCGCGTAATGCTATAGCATTGGAGAAAAAACAGGCCCAGTTGGAACGAGAGCAAGCCCTGGCTGAAGCGCGATTTTTACGGACCAAGCTAAATCCGCATTTTCTGTTTAATGCCCTCAATACCCTATTATCCCTAAGCCTGAATCAGCAAAAGCAATTGCCGGAAACCCTGCTTAGGCTGGCGGGCATATTGCGCTATAATCTGGAAAATCGAGAGCGTTTTTTAGTGGAGGTTCAAGAGGAGATTGGGCCTTTGGAAGACTATCTATTTGTACAGCAACAGCGACTCTTGAAGGATTTTCCGGTAGATACCAGGTTTCGCCCCATAAACCCGCAATTCGAAATCCCGATCTTCAGTTTGATTAATCTGGTGGAAAATTGCTTTAAGCATGGTGACTTATCCCGCCAAGGTTGGATAAAGCTCCGACTGCGCTCCACAAAGAGCTATCTCTATTTTTCTACGGATAATAAAATTGGTTCGCAATCGGCGGAAAGCCCAGGTAGCAATTTGGGTTTGGAAAGTTTAAAGAAACAATTGGATTTGAACTTCCCCGGACACTATCGCCTTGAGAGAAGGGAAGAAGGGGAGCGTTTCCAAATACGAATATTGATATGGCACTGAGGTATTTGATTATTGAAGATGAACCACCGGCAATCGCCTTGCTGGAGGAATATGCTCGTAAGACGGATTTTTTGCAGTCGGCTGGTGTTTTTAGTGACCCCCAAGAGGCCTTGCATTTTATTAAGGATCGCCGTTCTGACTTTGATTTCCTTTTTCTGGATGTGAAAATGCCGCATATCAATGGGCAAGAATTATTGGCTTTGGCCGATGAGCCTATCCCCACAATTTTTGTGACAGCCTACGATCAATATGCAGTACAGAGCTATGACTACAATACAATAGCCTATCTCACCAAGCCAGTGGCTTATCCTAAATTTTTAGCGGCCACCTATAAAATGCGCGAATACTTGCAGATTAATACGGCTTCGAAAGTTGAAGAACAAAGTTTTTTTGTGAAGGATGGTAGTCGCTATTTGCGATTGGAATATTCGGAGATACTCTTTTTAAAAGGACTTTCCAATTACCTGCAGTTGATCACCGCAGAGAAAACCTACACCCTGCATTTGAGTTTAAAAAAGGCGGGCCTCTCCTTGCCCATGCAGTTCGTTAGAGTGCATCAGTCCTATCTGGTTAATTTAAACCGAATTGATGAAATTTATGGAAATACCATATATATCGGGAAAGAAGAAATTCCAGTAGGAAGGCAATTTAAAGATGAACTCTTAAAGCGACTAAATGCATTAATGTAGGAGAAGAAATGCAAAGAAGAAATTGAGCTTTTAGTGATATTGATTGCCAGCATTTTGGAAGAGAAATTTGAAGAAAAATAAGCTAGATTTTATAGTCAAATAAAGGTTAAGCTCAACGCCCGCCTGAAATATTGGCGCAAAACTATTTCGGTATTTTCTTTGATGAAGCAGAGATCAATTTTGAGGTTTATGCGTTATAAGCCCATCCTCAGCGAAGCAATTTTGTAATTTTGCCAATCAAATTTCCATAGCATGCAACTGCAAGCGGTAGACGTTGTAGACGATATAAGTCCGGAAGAGTTTTATCAGAAATATGTCAAAACTCGTATTCCGGTTAAGCTAAAGAACTATTCTAAAAACTGGGAGGCTCGTGAAAAATGGACCTATCCTTTTTTGAAAGAAATAGCCGGTGACCATAAGGTAAAACTTCATGGTGCTTGGCAAGATAATGGGCCCACGCAAATTGTGATGCCCCATGTAAAGGAGACCACTTTTGGAGAGTATTTAGATATGTTGGAGGGAGATGTAAAATCTGATCTCCGCATTTTCTTGTTTAACCTTTTCAAGTTGGAGCCTTCCCTGCTTAATGATTTCGATTTTCCACCCATCATGGATGGATACTTGGAAGACTATCCATATATGTTTTTCGGATGCGCAGGGAGTGATGTTCGCCTGCATTATGATATTGATCTTTCCAATGTCTTTATCACCCAGTTTGGAGGCACCAAGCGCATTACCCTCTTTGATCAAAGTCAAACTAAGTACCTCTATAAATTACCCTTTACCACCCACAGTGCGGCCGATCTTGGGAATATCGATTACGAGAAATATCCGGCCTTGAAACTGGCTTCGGGTTGGCAAACGGATTTATTGCCGGGCGAAACCTTGTTTATGCCTAGCGGTATTTGGCACTATATTCAATACATCGACGGCTCTTTCTCCTTAAGCTTGAGAACTCTAAACCCTAGTAGAATGGGGAAACTGCAAGGAGCCTACAATGTATTTGTGATTCGCAAATTGGATGAGTACTTCAATAAATTCTACAAGAATAGCTGGAGCGATTACAAGCTCAAAAAAGCCATTGAACGCACCAATGAAATTATCGACAGTCGCTCGGCCGAATACAAGGACTAGGCCCTGATGAAATTACCTGGAAGGTCGGCAGCTCGCCGACCTTTCTTATTTTTAGGGAAATTATTCCCTTGTATCGGATTCCTTCCATCCAACAGTATTGCAATCGCTGGTGCCAACGCTGCCCCTTAAGCAGTTTGTGTGGTTTATATCATGCCCGCTATGGCGATGAGGAATTAGATCCTCAGGAATGGTCTGGTCCTGCTTCAGGAGAAGAGCCTCGCCATGTTTTTGAAGAGATCGATCTTAAGAAGGTGGAGGCCCTGCCAGCTAAGATTAAAGAGCTCGAAGACCAGGGGGATTTTAATCCGGATGCTTCCCCAATTTTAGGGATTTACGATCAGTGGCAAGGGCATTATGGCCAAGTATTGCAGCACTTAACCGAAAGCTGGGAGCAGGCCATGCAAAAGCAGGATTCCTTTGTGCGGGAAGCTCATTTTCTACAGCGCTTAAACGCTCGGGAAGTCTTGCTGCATTACCGTAATTTTTTAGGTCCTAAACTCCATCGAGCTTTGGGCGGACGCTTTGATGCCGGAGGTCAGATTCCCTTGCAAAGCGATTGGAATGGAAGCGCCAAGGTCTTAATTCTAGCTCTCAATCATCTTCTACTGGTATTGGAAATCATGGATCGGCTGTATCCGGAATACCACCAAAGCATCGCCGCTTTTCAATTGGCCAGTGAAGATTTTAAAGAGCAGTGCTTAAGCCTATTTCCGCAGGCCATGGCCTTTAAACGTCCGGGTTTTGATGATTTAAGTCCGGATTTGGTTTTGGGTCCGGGTCTATAAATCAGAGAATTATGAGGTAGGATGAGGGGAGTTCTTTGTAATTTTCCCTTCGATTTAAAGCTAAATCTGCTTCATGCGAAAGCTCCTACTTTTTTTAATCTTGATGAGTTTTGGTGTCAAAGCTCAGCTTTACTTTCCCGCTAGCAATGGTTCTTGGGATACCCTAAGTCCGACCCGCCTTAACTGGTGCCCTCCTCAAATTGCCGCTTTAGATAGTTTTGCCCTTGCTGCCCACTCCAAATCCTTATTGATTTTAAAGGATGGAAAAATCGTGCATGAAGCCTATTATGGCAGCTATACGCAAGATTCAGTTTGGTACTGGGCTTCGGCCGGAAAGACCTTGATGGCTTTCTTGATCGGTAAGGCTCAAGAGGAAGGCTTATTAGATATCAACGACAGTACTTCGCAATATTTAGGAAGGGGCTGGACCAGTGCTCCGGCCAATAAGGAAGCTTTGATCACCATCAAGGATCAATTGCAAATGACCACCGGATTAGATTATCAGGTGCCTAATCTGGATTGTACCGCCGATTCTTGCTTGCTCTATCGAATGGATGCCGGAACACAATGGTATTATCACAATGCTCCATATCTCCTTTTAAAAGATGTTTTGGAGCAGGCCTCCGGGACCGGGCTAAATCGCTATACCCAAAATACCTTAGCGGGAAGCATTGGATTTAGAGGACTATGGTTGGATAATCTCTACTTTTCGAATGCACGCCAAATGGCTCGTTTTGGTTTGCTACTCCTGGCGGAAGGAGAATGGAACGGGCAAAAGGTTTTGGCCGATACCAATTATTTGAGGGCTATGCAACAAAGCAGCCAAAGCCTAAACCCTGCCTATGGATACCTCACCTGGTTAAATGGAAAAAGCAGTTTCATCCAGCCGGGATTGCCCATCAGTTTTAATGGTCCCATTATTCCGAATGCGCCTTCGGATTTATATATGGCCGCCGGAAAAAATGATCAACGCATTTATGTAGTGCCCTCTCAAAATCTGGTGGTGGTGCGCCAGGGGCAAGCGGCAGATTCATCGGCATTAGCCTTATCAGGATTCGATAGTCAATTATGGTCTTATATCAATGCGCTTAACTGTCAGGGTATTGGATTAAGTGAAGAAGAATCTGCAATAGCAGTCTATCCTAATCCCTCGGAGGGTGAATTCTATATTCCGGCCAATCATCAGGTTCGGGCCGTTTATGATCTCTATGGTCGGCAGGTGGCCTTTAGGCAGGAGGGCTCCAAATTAAGCTTTAAGGAGGCTGTTCAGGGACTCTTTGTTCTAGTACTGGATAATGGATCTTCTGCTCTAATTCATGTTCAGGATAGATAGAAATCCAACCATGGAGTGCCCAATGCGCGTTATTCAGCAAATGCCGATATCCTCAAAGCCCCTTTTTCAGATTATTCGCCTTTGGAGTTTAATGCTCCTCTTCACTTTTTCCCTGCAAGCTCAGGAAGAAATAGACAGCCTTGCCGCCTATTATCGCAAATTGGGGGATCATTATAAGGAGACCAATAAAAGCGATTCTGCTCTGTATGCCTATCGCCTGGCCTTGGCCAAACTGGTGGGCAGCGATAAGAACGCCAAGATTGAGCGCATTAAGATTTTTAATCAAATGGGCATTGAGCTCTACAAACTTGGTGATGTAGAAGCTCAGGTGGCTTATACCGATAGCGCTTTAGCCGTATTATCCTGGGAAGACATACCCACTGAAATTCGCTTAAGCCTGCTGGTTAATCGCACTACAGGACTATCGCGAATGGATCAGCCACAGGAACAAAAGCAGCGTTATAAAAAGCTCTTGGCGGAATTTGCAGATAGTAATTTTCATAGCCTGCGCGCTATTGCCAGCATTAATCTCGGTAAGGCTTATGCCAATGAGTACTTTATCGATAGTGCGAATATGGATACGGCCGAAATTTATTTTCTGGATGCGCTAAAAGCAGCTAAAGAAGATGGCGATGCGGCCCTGCAAAAGCAAGTGGAGATTTACTTGGCTACTCTCTGGACTATGCACAATCCAGCAGAACATGATGCCATTGGAATGCTGGAAAAGGCGCGAAACTTTTACGATTCCATTGAAGATACCTACAAGGGCGCTTTTGCCCGAGTGCAATTGGCAACGGCCTACTATTTTTTAGATCGCGATGAGGAAGCTTTAGCTCTAATTGATGAATCGATGCCCTTTTGCCTAAAGCATGGCTACCGGGAGCATTATTTGTCCCTGGTGGAAATAGGGCGGAGAATTCACAAAAGGCAAGGAAATTTTGAAGAAGCCTTGGCATTTGCCGAAGATAGGATGTCGATGGAAGACACCCTGCACCGGGAGAAATTAGAAGCGGACCTTGCGCAATTGGAGGCGCGCTTTCGCTTGAAAGAGAAGGAGCAAAAATTAAAACTCTTGGAGGCAGAGAATGCCCTTCAGCGAAAATCGCAATGGCTATTATTGGTCTTGGTTTTAATCTTCTTCATTCTGATGGTGGCCGCAATTTGGATTTGGCGTAATCAGCGAAAGCTGGCCCTATACCGTGAGGAGGCATTGCAGATGGAACTTAAAACCGAGCAATTGCAAAGAAGCAATTTGCAGATGGAGTTGGAGCAAAAGAAGCGCCAGCTACTAACTAATACGCTGCAGCTTTCTGAACGTAATGAGCTTTTAGAGCAACTGAAAGAAGACTTACAGGAATTGGATACTCAAAAATCCACCGCGCTTTCGGCCTTGCAGGCTAAGATGAGTCAAATGTTGGAAACCAATTTAAATGCAGATCCGCTTTGGGCCGACTTTAAACTGAAGTTTGAGGAAATCCATCCAGAATTCTTTGCTCAGATTAAGGCCGATTATCCTGACTTAAGTGAAAAGGATTTCCGACTGCTAGCCTTTGCACGCCTGGGCTTAAGCATTAAGGAGGTTGCTGCTCTATTGCATGTGGAGCCCGCTTCGGTAAAAACCGCTCGCTATCGCTTAAAAAAGAAACTCAATTTACCTGCGGATCAGGATATCGAAAGCTTTAGCGCCAGTTTCTAAAAAAGAAAAGCCCCCGAGGGGGCGCTCCGATTTTTTAATCTGTAATAATCAGCTTACTGAGCTCATTATTGTAATGGATGAGGTAAAGGCCTTGAGGCAGATTCAGAGGAATTTCGTGATGACCAGAATTCAATTCCATTTCCTGCATTAAGCTGCCGTCGAGGGAGAATATTTGAAAGCGACCCTGCTGTGAGGCTTCAATCTTTAAGCGATCCTTGGCGGGATTTGGATAAAAGCTTAGTTTCTCCAGGCTTGAATTTTCTTTCGTTCCGATGCCAGGATTTCCACCTACAAAGCCTGGGCTGGAAGTGTATAAATCATCTGCGTAAGCAATGAAGAGTTTGGGTCCTATATGGAAATAGCTTAGAATAGGCGGTGCCAAAGCAAATTGATTGCTGGGGTAGGTTGGTAAGCCATCTACGCTGCAAAGCGAAAAATTGGGAACCGGATCACTGGAGATCAAAATCCGGGAAACGGTATCACCACTTGTGGGGAAAAAGGTGGCGAAGACATAATCGTCTACTGCATATAAATCGTGGAGGTAAACGCTGGCCAAATTATAGGAAGCTAAACTGGCGGTATTCGTGGCCCCCCAGGTAGCACAGCCATCATTGGAATAGAGAATTACATTGGCGTCGGCACCTGAAATGGAACCAGAAAGGTAAAACTTAGATTGATGGTTACTCACCAAATTATAAGGTGCAAAACCCGTAGGCAGGCCGCTGGTATTCGTAGAAGTCCAGCTTTGACCAAAGTCGGTTGATTTGGTAATTCGATCCGCCTCATTGGCCACAAAATTGTTAAGCGCATACCAGGTATTACCAGCATAGGTGATGTCTTGGATATTCTTTTGACTGGTAGTGCTAAAGGTATTGCGAAACACCCAAGCATTTTGTCCGGCTTGTTTAAAATAGGCACCGTCAAATTCTGAGATTGCGGCCATATAGCCATTATTCATAGCCTTTAAGCGGAAACCCAATTTATAAGCGGGGTTGAAGGAGGCAGGCAAGCCGGCGGTATCGATAGTCCAGTTTGCGCCCAGGTCATCAGAATAGTAATACAAGTTCACATAACTGGAGGTACCCAGATTTACACGAGCATAAAGTCGACCATTAATACCAGCCAATTGGGAAACGGTTGCCACGATGCCATCTATCAGGGTATCGAATATTGGGGCTCCGGCAGACCAAGTTTGACCTTGATCTAAGGAGGTGCTGATTATATTTCGATGGCTGGTACTACGGGCTAAAGCATAAATGGTATCGCCGGTAGTAGCGGTTAGGAGGCGGGTATCATTACCTACCGCAGCAATGGATGCATTGGTTCTTTGCCAGTATTGAGCCTGAGCAAAGAAGCTAAAAAGGATGAAAGCAAAGCTGTAGATTATTTTGTGCATAAGGGATGGGGATATTTAATTTTTCAAAATTCCAGCAGATAGGCAGTTTCGGAAATAGGGCATATGCCGTATTCTTTTCGCCCAAATGGCTAAGAGGATGCTCTGAAAACAAAAAAATCAAGAAAATCCCCCTGCTGTATACCGCTTGTATACCACTGTTTACAAGGCTTTTGGGGGAGTAAGTCTAGTTTTGGGCATAAATCCAAATGCTATGAAGAATTACTACAGCCTATTCCTTTTGATTTTCGTGATCGCCCTAAAAGCGCAACCAATTCAGTTGAGTTCAGGTTTGATTGGGGCCTATCCTTTTGAGATCGACTCAAATTTCAACAGCCTTCAGTTTCATGATACATCAGGTGTTAATACCGCCATGACTTACCAAGGTACGGCCATGGGCCATGCTGATCGTAAAGGAGGCTTTGGTGCCGTGCGAATTATGGACATTTTAGGAAATGGAAACGGCCCTAATGAGTTTATCAGTCATAATGCCTCACCAAAATATCCATCCGGAGATTCGGCAAGAAGCTTTAGTTTCTGGTTTATGAAGGAGTCGCTCGATTTAAACTTCGAGGCCCAAATTCAATTTGTGATGTTCTATGGAAACCAACAACCCAGTCAAGGTTGCGGTGTGGCGGTAGATTATGCCCAAGGTCAGGTTTATTTTCTGGGGGTACAAAATGACCTTATCGTAAATTACAATCTTCAGTTTAATCAGTGGTATCATATCGTGGCTACTTATGATGGTGATACGGCCAAGATGTATTTAAACGATAGCCTGGTAGGGCAAAAAACTCTGGCTTGGAATACATTTTCTACTTCCTTTAGCTCCAATCCTCGCTATGGCTATTTCATTCAAACTACTCCCACCGGAGGCTCGCAGATTCATTATTCGAATTCCTACAAAGGATTTTTGGATGATGTGCTGATTTACAATCGAGTGCTAAACAGCCGGGAGGTTACCGCCCTTTATGGAGGAGATACGAGTTCTACTGGTTCCTCCGGAGTGTCGGTTCCAAACTTTAGCCTAAGCAAAGAAACTTTTTGGTACCCTAATCCTACTGAAGGTCGGATTCAGATTCCTGATCATCAGCAAATTGATCTGCTACGAATTTTAGATCAACAAGGGCGAATAATGCTTGAACTCAGCAAACCTAATCTAGGGGTAGACCTGAGTGTCTTGCCAGCGGGCCTCTATTGGTTGCAGGTAAAAGGGCCGCAGGGTTTAAGGCAAGGGCAACTGCTGAAACACTAGGAAGGAAGGCTCCCATTGGGGGCCTTTTTTAATGAAGGCCTTTTTCCAATTGTTCCTGGCTTTTTAGGCTGTAATAGAGGTAATCTTTACGGATGGTTTCCAAAAACTTAATGGGATGCATTTCGGAGCTAATCTCTAAACGCTGCTCAACCATGGCCTTTGCCTTTTCCATGGGCTTGCGATCTTGGGAATTTCGGAAGATGTCAATGCTCTTGGAAAGAAGATCTATTTCTTGATCAGTTAAGCGCAGCACACCATTGAAGGTGGGGACATAGTCCTCCGCAATTTTAGGCTTCTTTTCCAGGCTCTGTTCCAATAAACCCAAGCTGTCTTTGATCTTAATAACTGTGGTTCCTGCAGCTAAATCACCAAGGCGTTGACCTTTGGCGCTTAAGGCAACTACAGCGGTGGCCAGACCTCCCATGGTCATAAAAATTTCAATTAGCGAAAAGAGCCAGCGAATAATCGCATCCGAAGTACGAAAGGCACTGCCATCCAGGCGAATTACTCTTAGATTCATTGCCCTCTTGCCCAAAGAGGCCCCACCCAAGAAGATTTCACAAAGTGGGTGATAAGTAAGGAGAATAAAGTTGAAGCCTAAGATTAAAAAGATTTGAGTGTTTTCATCCGTTCCAATTGAGCTTAAAATGGCAAAGCCGATTAAACCAATGAAGATCATAAGCGCCAGGTCGATAATGCCTGCAATAAGTCGATCGCCCACACCGGCCAATTCTTGCTCGATGGCTACATTTTGCGAAGTTTGAATGCGAATGCTTTCCATTTTTGGTATTTTTCCCAGCCTTAATTTAACTGATGACAGAGTCTGCGTTTATTAGCGCTAATATAAACCGCTGGCAAGAATTTGAAAGAAGCCTAAAATCACCCAAGGGTGAAAGTCCGGATCATCTTAAAAGTCTTTTCCTGCAAACCACCGATGATTTGGCTTATGCCCAAACATTTTTTAAGGGTGGGGAGGCCGAAAATTACCTGCAGCAACTCAGTCATAAATTACAATCCACAGTTACCAAAAGACGGGCTTTTCATTGGGCTAAATTCAGCCGTTTTTGGTCTCAGGAATTACCCTTGATCTCCTATAAATACCGCCGAACTCTATTGTATTCGGTGCTCATATTTCTTTTGAGTGTGGGGATCGGTGTGTTTAGCGCCGCCAAAGATCCTACCTATACCCGTTTAATTATGGGCGATCGCTATGTGGATATGACGGAGAGCTTTATTGAAGACGATGATCCGATGGCCGTATACAAACAATCCGGGCAAACCGAAATGTTTCTGGGGATCACTTTCAATAATATCATGGTCTCCTTTTATGCTTTTGCTCTGGGCCTTTTTACAGCAGTGGGAACGGTTTACATTATGGTAAGTAATGGGATAATGCTGGGTGCCTTTCAGTTCTTCTTTTTTCAGAAGGGCCTTTTTTGGACTTCCTTCCTCACCATTTGGATACACGGTACCCTCGAAATTTCAGCGATTGTTATTGCCGGTGCCGCCGGAATGATTTTGGGCAATAGCTTTATGTTTCCCAAATCTTATTCTCGAGTAGAGAGCTTTAAACGTGGGGCGCGCGATGGCATGAAACTGGTAATTGGCCTGGTTCCGATTTTTATTACCGCTGGTTTTTTGGAAGGCTTTGTTACCCGCTTAACCGATATGCCAACCGCATTAAAGGTCTTTATTATAGTGGTCTCCTTAGGCTTTATCCTATTCTATTTTTCCTGGTATCCTCGACTCATATACCAATCTTACAAACAGCAACAGAAACATGTATCTTAAGTACGATCCTTTTCGCAAGCGCTCCGTGGGCGCCAGCATCAATTTAACCTTTGCATTGCTACGCGGTCATGCCAAGGATATTTTTAGTGTGATACTACCCATTGCTGGGCCCGCCGCTCTGATTTATTTCATTTCCATATTCTTTCTGCAGGAGGAGGCGCAAAGGATTCTCACCGGGAATAGAACCTTTGTATCATTTGATTCATTTGGCATATTTGGGCAGGTGATTTTTGCTTTGTTCTTCTATGCAATTTTCACTTTGTTCTCTCAGCTTGGTATTTATGCTTGGGTTCGTAAAGCCTATGAAGAGGATAGGGCTCCTCGATTAATTGAAGTGTGGCGTTTAGTTCGCAGAGGTATTTTACCCTTGATTGGAATCGCTTTTATTTTACTTATTGCAGGGATTATTACCATTGCAATTATTAGCCTCTTAGGCTTCATGCAACCATTATTGATTTTCCTATTCTTTATTCCCTTTTTCTATTTATTAGTGCGTATTAGCCTCTTTCCGGTGGCCATTGTGATGGAGGGGCGCTCCATAGATTCATTGGCAAGGTCATGGCGTTTAGTCGATCAGAACTGGTGGGCCACTTTTGGCTTCTTTTTCCTTATTGGCTTAATAACCTCAATTTTGGATAAAACAGTACAGTTACCCATTACCTTATTAGATGGATCAATTTCGTACTTAGACTATCAAGTGGTTGATCCAGCAAACTTGGAATTCACCACCGAAGCTTGGTTTTTAGCACTAACTAGCCTCATTGCGATTATTGTGGCATTAATAACCACCTTAATTAGTGGTGTGGCATCTGCTGCCTGGTTCGGAAACCTGGTAGATCGTAAAGAGAATGTGGGTATTCAAAGAGATATAGAAGCATCTATGCAATCAGAGCAAAGCAGCGAGCAGGAAGGTGAGTATTAGATTAAGTTTCATCTTATTAGGTTTAGTCTTAGGTCCTTGGCTTAAGGCCAGCGATAGCCTGCCATCCTATCGTGAAGCCTCTTCGGAATTGATTGCCGAATTAGAGGAGGATCGTGATTTAGAGTATAAGGAGCCATCAAGCAAACAATCCGAATCGCCGGGACAAATGCTTCTCGCCCTATTGAAAAAGTACCTCGGAAACCTATTTGAAACAGCCGGGAGAAGCCCATTGACCAGGCCAATCTTGATTTTCCTGGGAGTGCTGCTAGGCCTTTATATTTTGTATCGGATCATTGGTCCGGATCGTTTAGGTCTAGGACATAATGAACGCTATTCTGGACCCAGTCATCTCAGTGATTTTGAGCGCAGTGCCGAAAGCCTGGAAGCCTTAATGCTAAAGGCAGAACAGGCCGGTGATTGGCGGGAGTATATCCGTCTCCAGTTTTTAATCGGCCTGAAGCAAATGCAGTTAAAAGGCCATTTGAAAGTGAGCCCGCAAAAAACAGCCCTCGATTATCAGTATGAAATTCAGAAAAGGGACCTCGCCCTTAGGTTTAAGGATTTCAGTCGCACCTTCGAATACATCTGGTTTGGAGGCTTTGAAGCCGATGAAGATCGTGCTCGGAGCTATCAATTGGAAAGCAAGGAATTGGAAAGGCATTTATGAGCAAAGGTTTTAAATACGGAATTGCGATTGCCTTGCTTCTTGTCTTAGGCCTGTCTTGGCTATTTCAGCCTGAGGATTCGGCTCCAGAAACCTGGCACCGAGCCGATAAACAGGCCTTCGGAGGCTATGTTTTACATCGGTATCTAGCAGACTATAGCCTGCATGAACCTAAGTCGATGTTTATTCCCTTTAAGGAGGATGAAGCCGCTCAAGAGGGCCCTAATGCCAATTTGATTTTTATTGGTCACGGTATAGGGATTACAGAACAAGATTGGGAAGCAATAGAAGCTAAAATTTCGGAAGGCAGCACCGCACTTATGGTCGCCTACCAATGGCCCCAATTTTTGGTGGATTACTTAAACCTTGAAACGGATGGGGGCTTGATGGAGGAGGCCATAAGCTCTGTGGAGAAACTGAGTGAGCTAGAGGGTTCTATTCATTTTAAGGAGCTACAATCCTATCCACAAAACAAGATTCCCTATCCCCATAAAGCTATGCCCTTGAGTTTTAAAGTTGAGGCAGCTGGGGATAGTAGTTTGGAAGCTCGGGTA
The DNA here is from genome assembly GCF_014524565.1 of Croceimicrobium hydrocarbonivorans. Classification (NCBI taxonomy): domain Bacteria; kingdom Pseudomonadati; phylum Bacteroidota; class Flavobacteriia; order Flavobacteriales; family Owenweeksiaceae; genus Croceimicrobium; species Croceimicrobium hydrocarbonivorans. The sequence goes on from NZ_CP060139.1 coordinate 2,040,045, forward strand.
TTAGCTGTCAATGGGGCAGATAAACCTGTTTTACAATCCTACAACATTGGGGAAGGACGATTGCTCTGCGCTGCAAATCCTTTGGCCTTTAGCAACTATTTTATGATGAAGGAGGAAACACGAGCCTATCCTAGTGCGGTGCTTTCCAATTTGCTAAAAGATGCCCCCACCTATCATTACGAGTTTTATCATTTAGGAAGGATGGAAGCGCAAACCCCTATGCGTGCCCTATTAAAACCTATTTCACTGCGTGGAGCCTTATATATTTTGCTGGCTCTTGGCTTAATATACCTGCTCTTTGGTGGTAAACGTCGGCAGAGAATTATTCCGGAAAAAGCCAGTTTCGAAAATGATAATCTCGAATTTCTCAATAGCCTAAGTGAGCTCTATCATCGCAATGCCCATCATCGCAATTTGCTGGAAAAGCGAATGATCTATTTTCAGGACTTTTTGCAGCGTAATTATCGCATCCGCCTTAAAGGCGAGGCCCAGCAAAACTTCGATGAAGTGGTGCGAAAACTGGAGCCCGAACCAGAGTTATTGGGACGTATTCGCAAGGCCTGGATGATCGCTTATTCCGAAACAGAAGTATCTGCCTCCAGCCTCTTAGAAGCCGAAAAAGCATTACAAGAATTTTATCAAGCACATCAATATGGAAGAAAACACTAATCCCGAATCAGATGCTTTTGAAAAGCGTGTAGACCTGAGTCGATTTAAAGCATCGCTGGAAAGGGTGAATGAGCAAATTGGCTCCTATATCGTTGGGCAGCGCAAGGCCGTAGAACTATTACAGGTGGCGCTTATCGCGGATGGTCATGTCTTGATTGAAGGGGTGCCCGGGATTGCTAAAACCCAATTGGCCAAGCTTATGGCCCGTGCCCTGGATTTAGATTTCTCAAGGGTGCAATTTACGCCAGACCTCATGCCTTCAGATATCCTGGGAACATCGGTATACAACCAAAAACAAGGGGAGTTCGAGTTTAAATCCGGACCTGTATTCTCCAATGTGGTATTGGTGGATGAGATTAATCGGGCCCCAGCCAAAACTCAGGCGGCCTTATTTGAGGTGATGGAAGAAAGGCAGGTAACCATAGATGGACATCAACATAAAATGGATGAACCCTATCTGATTTTAGCCACCCAAAACCCCATTGAGCAAGAGGGCACCTATCGTTTGCCGGAAGCGCAATTGGATCGATTCCTCTTTAAAATTTCCATGGACTATCCTAGTTTAGATGAGGAGTTTGAGATTTTAAAATTGCATCAATCCCTGCAAGGCAAGCCAGAGGCCATGATTCAGAAGGCGCTTTCCAAGGAAGACATTCAGGAATTGCGCGCCACGGCCAAACAGATTCATATTGAAGAGGATATTTTACGCTATATCGCTGCGATTGTAGATGCTACTCGCAATCAAGGTTCCTTATACCTTGGGGCTTCACCACGAGCTTCCTTGGCCTTGTTAAATAGTGCCCGTGCGCTGGCCGCCATTCAAGACCGTGATTTTGTAAGTCCGGATGATATTCGTTTCCTCGCTGCTCCGGTTTTAGCCCACCGGGTAATTCTAAGTCCCGAACGCGAAATGGAAGGCTTAAGCAGCGTAGAAGTATTGGATCAAATTGTAAGAAGCATCAAAGTACCCGGTTCTTGAAGCTAATTAGGAATCTATATTTCGGACCTAATTTTTACCGAATTACAGGTCTGTTAATTGGGCTTTGGATAGTAGCTTATCCCTTGCCTTTCCTGCTATTTCCAGTGCAAATCATTAGTCTGCTATACGCTGTGGTATTGCTCTGGGAAATAGTTTATCTCTTTCGGCGCCAAGCTAATATCGAAGCCCAAAGAGAAGTGTCGGATCGTTTGTCGAATGGTGATGCCAATCCGGTTCAAATCAAGCTTCTGAGCCTTTATAATAGTCCGGTAAAAATTGAGGTCTTGGATGAAATTCCCGCCCAATTTCAATTGCGGAATCATTCCTTTAAAGCTACCATTCAACCTTTGGAAGAATTAACTTGGGACTATCATTTACGCCCGGTTAAACGCGGACCCTATGAATTTGGGAAGCTGCGGATTTACGTTTCCTTTTTAAGTCATTCGATCCAAAGAGCTTTGGTTCACGACCTTAGTCGAACGGTAAAAACCTACCCTTCTTACCTGGATTTACGACGCTATGAATTAATGGCCTTTAGCGATCAATTGCGTTTGCAGGGCCAAAAAAGAGTGCGTCAAATTGCGGTGAGCAAGGAGTTTGAGAAGATTGATAAATATGTAGAAGGCGATGATTACCGCCGTATTAATTGGAAAGCCACCGCGCGTACCGGCGATTTAATGGTGAACCACTATCGCGATGAGCGCAGCCAAAACATCTTGATGGCCATCGATAAAGGCCGGGCTATGAAAATGCCTTTCGGCGGAATGAGCTTATTGGATTATGCCATTAATGCCAGTCTCATGATTAGCAATGTGGCCTTAAAGAAAGGCGATCGAGCGGGAATGGTAAGCGTCCAAGATAAAGTGCAGGGCCAGGTGCTACCCGAATCGCGTGCCAGCCAGATGATGCGCATTATGGAAGCCTTGTACGCAGAGAAAACGGCCTATAAGGAAACGGATATGAGGGCCTTATACCGATGGTGTAGTTACAGCCTTAAGGAGCGCAGCTTGATTATGCTCTACAGCAATTTTGAATCCTTGCATGCCCTAAAACGACAATTGCCCTATCTCAAATTGATCAATCGCAGCCATCGTTTATTGCTGATCTTTTTCCTGAATGAAGAAGTGGAAGACATTAGCATGAAGGAGGCCAATAGCCTTCAGGAAGTGTATCGAAAAGCCCTGGCGGAAGATTTCGTTTTGGAGAAACGCCGCATTGCCCATGCCCTGCAAAGGGAGGGAATTCAAACTCTATTGACTCGTCCGGAAGACCTCAATATCAAGGCCCTCAATAAATACCTAGAGATTAAGCAGCGGGGCTTAATCTAAAGCACATTGTAGATATCGGGCAAGAGCCATTCACTGCTATTACCTGCAGCATCCTTCACTTCCAATTTCACTTTAAAACTGGTGCCTGCCTGATAAGTGCTGCTGCCAGGAATGGAATGGTAGGAGGCCGCATTGCTTTGTCCGGCCAGAGCTATGCTATGACTGTAGATATCCGAGCCCAAAGACCCATTCCATTCAATTAATCGGATTTTGAGTTCATCCAGGGCTTTATTGTCTTGCAGCACATAGCTTACTTCAAAGAGAACACTGGGATTTTGACTGAGCACCCCATTGGTTTGGGCATCCAAAATTTGGGGTTTTTCGGTATCGGGGTCTAGCACCACAAAGCTTTGTTCTACAATGCTTTCCTGACCATCTTCATCGCCCGCCTTAACCAGAATATAATTGCGCCCCGTGATATTCAGGGTACTGGGAACTATTGCTTTAAAACGCAATTCATCATTTAAGCCCGAAATCCCTCTCTGAGAAAAGTGATACACGGTATTGCCGCCGCTCTCCGTACCCAGGCTAACTTCGGTAAAGGTCAGTCCACTGTCGTCGGAATAGACTATATGCACATCAATGCTATCGGATAAATTGAGAGTATCGCTAGGGCTGATAATGCTAATGATGGGACTGGGGTTTTCTTCGGTGCCGCCAACGCCACAACTGCTAAGGCTAAGGCTCAATACCGCTAGGCTGGCCAAAAGGAATTTAGTCTTCATCATGACTGTCGATTAAGCGATTATCCAATTTTTTCTGAGAGTTTACGGCTCCTAATTCTTGTAATTTTTGAGCGCGGCTAACCAGGCTGCCTCTACCTTCACTGAGTTTATTCATAGCCGCATCGTAGGTCTTCTGGGCGGTAGCCATTTGATTTCCCAACTTCATTAGGTCATCCGAGAAGTTCACGAATTTGTCGAACATGGCTCCTGCCTGACGGGCAATTTCTTCCGCATTTTTATTCTGGGCATCCTGGCGCCAGATATAGCTAATGGTGCGTAGGGTAGCCAGCAGGGTAGAGGTGCTCACCAGCACAATATTCTTTTGCAGAGCCTTATCGAAGAGCTGAGGATCTTCGGCTAAAGCCAAATGCAAAGCCGGTTCATTGGCCACAAAGAGCATCACATAATCCGGTTGATTAACCCCAGGGAGATCCTGGTAATTTCGTTTACTCAGGCTGTCGATATGCCCATGGATGCTAAGCAAATGCTCTTTCAAGAAGCGTGCTTTCTCGGCTTCATCTTCGCTTTCCACATAGCGCAGGTAGGCGGTAAGTGAAACTTTAGAATCCAGAATTAAATGCTTTCCATCGGGGAGGTCAAGCAGAAAGTCGGGACGTTGATTTTGATTTTCGCTATTCTTAAAGTTCACCTCCTTACGATAGTGGATGTCCTTTTGCAAGCCTGCCGATTCGAGGATGCGCTCTAATTGGTATTCGCCCCAATTACCCTGGGTTTTACTCTCTCCTTTAAGGGCTTGGGTGAGGGAATGCGCTTCGGCCTTAAGGCTGTGGTTAAGCTCTTGTAAGCTTTTGATTTGCTGAATGAGCGCAGAGTTACGCTCGGCACCCTCCAAATTAGTGCGACTTACTTTTTCTTGAAACTCTTTAATCTTTTCATTCAAGGGTTTTAAAATACCCTCGATGTTCTCCTTATTGGTTTGGGTAAAGCGCTCGCTTTTTTCCTCCAAGATCTTTTGAGCCAGGTTTTGGAATTGCTCGCTAAACTGCTTTTGGAGATCGCTTAATTCAGATTTCTGCTCCTTTAAACGCTCTTGTGCATGATCTACTTCGGCCCTGAGCCTGGCCTTATCTTCACTATAAGATTGGATTTGCTGACGCAGATTTTGGAGCTCGGCTTCCACGCTTTGGATGCGTTCTTCGGCGCTTTGTGCCTTGGACTGCCAAAGGGCTAAATCATTCTTCAATTGGTTTTTTTCGGCTTCCAGAGCCGGATGGGGTCTTTTTTGGTTAATCCACCAGGCCAGGGCAAAACCCAGTACAAATGCCAGGGGGATAAAGAGATACACTAAACTCATACACTAAAATTATGGTAGAGGGTAAAGACACCTTTTAAGAACATTTGGGCGGCCAGCGAACCTACTACCAGACCCATAATACGGTTAAATACTTTGAGGCCATTATCGCCCAAAGCCTTTTTAATAAAGGGCATGCGCTGTAAGATAATCAAGGCAGCAATGCTAACGATAATAATGGCCACAATTCCACTTACATAGTCCATCCAACCCTCGGCGGCGATGCTCATATTAATTATGGTGGTAAGCATACCGGCGCCCACCATAACGGGGATCGCCAAAGGCACCACGCTTATGTCATCTCGTTTTTCCGCTGCTTTTTGATCTTTCTCATTATGATTCACTTTTTTGCCATGGCCTTGCACCATGTTTAAACCCATGATAAAGAGAATAGTACCCCCGAAAATGCGCAGACCAGCCGGGGAAATGCCAAAGAATTGAAAGATATAGGTACCCAACAAAAAGGAAATAATCATGGTAAGGAAAGCCGCTTTCATGGTTTTCCTGGATACATGACGAATCTCTTCACGGGGGGCGTTCTCATCTAAAAGTCCCAGCATGATTACCCCTACGGATAAGGGATTCATAATGGTGAAGAGTGAAATACTGTCTGAAAGAATACTACGTAAAAGGTCCAGAATCATTTGAGGGTATTGAAGCATCAAAATAACTAAATGCTAAGCAAACCTGCCCTTTCTTGGGAGCCAGATTGCAGAATCTGTATTTGGGACGCTTGCAATTCTTATTTTTGGGAGATGGACATCCAGTTCCCCAATCTAATCCATCATGCCATCCCCTTTTTTGTGGCATTTGTTCTGCTGGAGATCGTGCTAACGGCTTGGCGGCGTATTCCTACTTATCAGGCTAAGGATGCTTTAAGCAGCATCGCCATGGGCTTGGGTAATGTAGGCGTGGGCTTTATTAGCAAAGCTTTGATTTTTGGGGCTTATACCCTGGTCTATCAGTTTCGGATTTTCACCTTGGACTTTAGCTGGTGGATGTGGATCTTACTCTTTTTGGGAGATGATTTATCCTATTATTGGTTTCATCGCACTTCTCATAATGTGCGCTATTTCTGGGCCAGTCATATTGTACATCACAGTTCACAGAATTACAATTTGGCCACTGCCCTGCGCCAAACCTGGACTGGAGGCCTTACCGGAAGTTTTATCTTTTACCTCTGGTTGCCCCTCTTAGGCTTTCATCCACTGGCCATCCTCTTTATGCACAGCATTAGTCTTTTGTATCAGTTTTGGATTCACACCGAGCTTATTGACCGCATGCCCCGTTGGTTCGAGTATATCTTTAATACTCCATCCCATCATCGGGTGCACCATAGTAGCGATACCAAGTATTTGGATCGCAATCATGCCGGGATATTAATTATTTGGGATCGGATGTTTGGCACTTTTATCGAAGAGGATGAGCATCCCCATTATGGGCTCACCAAGAATATTCATAGCTTTAACCCACTGTATATCGCTACGCATGAATGGATTGCGATTTTTCAGGATATCCGAAAACACCCTAAATATTTCTGGTCTTACTTATTCGGCCCACCGGGCTGGAGTCATGATGGTTCCCGAAAAACCAGTGCCCAGCTCCGTGCGGAAATGCAAGATTCTGAATGAGAACCTGGATAGGCATATTCCTAATGCTTTGCAGCATCTCCCTTTGGGGGGAAGAGCCGCCTGAACTATCCTTTAGTTCGGGAGCTTATAATCAGCGCTTAATTATGCAGCGCCCTGTGCCCAAGGGCGATTTCCAACGCATGGTAATCCCGGTAAAGCGGGTGGGTAATTTGATTATCGTTGAGGCCACGGTGGATGGGATTCGCGGCAATTTCATTTTCGATACCGGTGCGCCTTATTTGGTTTTAAATGCCACCTATTTCCGCGATTACAAAGAAGAGAAAGGTCATATTGCTACCGATGTAACCGGCAAACTCAATACCCAGCGTACCACCGAAGTGGAGCGACTCAAAGTAATGGGGATGTACTATGAAAACCTGGAGGCCGATGTGAGTGATTTATCCACTATTGAAAATAAGAGAGGCATTCAGGTTTTAGGCCTGTTAGGAGTGAATCTCTTTATGCGGATGGAGATCGAAATCAATCTGCAAGCCGAACAATTAATCGTGTATCGCACCGATCGCGAAGGCCGACGTTTAGAACAGCCGACCTACCGAATGGAAGGCGATTATCACAAATCCTTCGAATTACGAAACAACGCCATTATCGCCAGCGGTACCATTGCTGGTCAAAGTTTGAATTTTTGCTTTGATACCGGAGCAGAGGCTTTATTGCTGGATAATGATTTGGATGAAGATGTGTATACCGAAATGCGTATTGTACGTCGCTCAACTCTAACGGGTGCGGCTGGTTCCAGTACCGAGGTGCTTTTTGGAGCCCTGCGGGAAATGGAGTTTGGACCCACTTTAAAAAGCTGTCAGGTGATGATTGCCGACCTCGAAGAAATTGGTCGGGCCTATGGCTTTCCCGTCGATGGATTTGTGGGCTATGATCTCTTGCGAATGGGCTCAGTCTGTATTAATTTTAAGACTAAGGAACTTATTGTCAATGTTTTTAGGAAGGAGCATGAATAGGATAATTGGAATAGTACTCCTTTTAATTGGCACCGCTTTTAGCAGCTTGGCGCAGGATAAGGGTATCGCCTATAAAATTGTAGGTAAAGACCTTTATTGTTCCATTGATCGCTCTTTGCCCCAAAGTCAAATTGATAGTTTATTGGGCACCTGCGATATCGACTTCAGCAATTTGGAAGCCATGCTACGCAGCGGAGAAAGCAGCGCCGACCATTGGCAGGTGGAGGCCATTGAGCCCCATCGTATCGTACTTAAGAAACCTTTGAAAAGCCTCACGGGTAAAGCGGAAAATCAGAAGGATTTAATTGTGCTCCTTAATGAGGAAATTGAGTCTAGCGTTGAGGATTACCGCTTTGGCTATAATATGTTTCACAAACCTGCTGTGATTGAGCTGGAAAACGGATTAACACGCTTTTTCCTCAAGGTAGAAGGGGGCAAGCCGCATAGTATTTTTATCAGTGGCACTTTTAATGAGTGGAGCACCAGCGCTAATCCAATGGAAGCCTGCGACAGTGGTTACTATGTTGATCTTAAATTGGGCGTAGGTCCACATTATTATAAGTACATCGTAAATGGCTATTGGCTGCTCGATCCCCGTAATCAATTGAAGGAATCGGATGGGGAAGGCAATGAAAATTCAGTGTATTTCAAATGCAATTATACCTTCCGCTTAAATGGCTATACTAATGCCAAACGGGTGAATTTGGCGGGCTCCTTTAATGATTGGAATGATAATCGGTTTACCCTGCGTAGGGTGCCGGGCGGCTGGCAGCGTAAATGCTATGTGAAGGAAGGGACCCATGCCTATAAGTATGTAGTCGATGGTGAATGGATACTTGATCCGGATAATCCGGTGAAGCGCGATGACGGCGCTGGTAACCAGAACTCTTTTATGTCGGTTGGCGATAGTATTGTTTTCTATTACCCCCGCGATTTGGATGCCCGCTTTGTGGTGCTCAGTGGCAGCTTTAATGGCTGGAATGCCGAGGAACTGCGCATGCAGAAAACTGACAGTGGCTGGGTACTGCCTTATGTGCTGGCAGCGGGAAATTATGAGTATCGCTTTAGAGTAGCGGATAAAATGGAATGGCAATTAGATCCACTAAATCCAATTAGCTCCGGGCCCTATGAAACCAAGAATTCAGTAGTAAGCGTAAAGGCCAATCACCATTTCTTTTTCCCCCGCACACGAGGAGTGGATGAAGTAATCCTAACGGGTGATTTTAATGGCTGGAATGAGCATGGCTATTATATGGAGCGCCGTGCGGATGGCTGGCATGCAGATCTGTATCTGCCGAAAGGCAAGACCCGCTATAAGTTTATTGTAGACGGAAAATGGATTAAAGACCCCTCCAATCCGCTTTTCGAACCCAATGAATACGATGACTATAATTCCGTGATCTGGGTAAAATAATGCCTCATTTCATGCGCTTGCGAAACTGCATACCCCTTCTATTTATTGGACTCTTAGCTGCTTGTCAAAACCCCGCGGAGCGAAAGCAAGTACAGGCATTTGATCAATACCTTGCTTCTTTAGATCAGCTCGAGATCCCTTTTAACTGCAATAGCAATCCCCACTTTGAATTAAAGCTGAAGTCACAGAATTTCAATCCTGAGCTTCATGCCAAATTCAAGTACCAGTGGGCCACGGAACCTTTGGGAATATTATTTCAGGATTCTACTAAGGTATTAGTGGTGGATTTGGTTCCGGGTGATATAGCCATGGTTCCGGTTTTTATGTCTTATGATTTAAAAGGAAACAAGCTGGATTCACTTAATCCCTGGGATAAATCGGGTTGGGACCCCTGGTATCAGGGCGTGGAATACCTTACCGTAACTAAGGGTAGGACTATTGAAATTGTGGATACAGTTAATCAATGGTCCGAAGTGCATCCAAATCCGGGTGAAAACCCGAAGGAGGCGACTGAAACAAAGACCGGTAAGAGTCAATATTTTTGGTTAGGGAACGGCCATTTTAAAGAGAGCTAAAGCATCGAAAACTAAGACCTACCTATGACGCGATCCCTACCTATCTGGATAAAGATTTTAGTTCTATTAAATGGAAAAGAAGGATTGCAGGTACTGGGTGTGGTCTTTTTACTTTCAGCCCTATTTCTTCCTATTATAATGGAGGGTCATGTGACCTCAATTCGTCAATTATCAGGTCTTTTATTGTATTTCATGTTGGCAATTTATTGGCTTCATCTAATATGGAAGGCTCGTTATGATTTGCCCACCTTGTTGGAAGGACGAATTACAAAAGGGAACCTCACGTATAAAAAGTGGTTTGATCGGCGTATCATGAATAAAAGGGGCTGTGATTTTACTTATCGTTTTACGGATGTAAGTGGAAAGGAGTATACAACAAGCTTTCAATCTTACAAGGGATTAGAGCTTCAAGATGAAGAATTACTAATCTATCATCCATCTGCGCCTGAAAAAGCTTTGGTGATTGAAGCTCTAGACTCTCCCCTTCGTAATTATATTCTAAAACACTGGCTCTAACAAAAAAGGAGCACCCCTGCAGGTGCTCCTCTCGTCGTAAACCATGTCAGTCATCTAAAGCGAGATAACTGATTGAAGAAAAACAGAATTAATCAGGCCATACTGGTTTGAAGCGTCTCTTCGATTTCGGTGTTCAGCTCTTCTCGAGGGGTTTCTACTAATTCGATCTTTTGCTCTTTATCCCATCCAAAACGAGCCATCACCCGGTCGAAGATGTAATACACCAAGGGCACTACAATCAGGGTTAAGAACATAGAACTGGTGAGGCCGCCAATCAGCACCCAGGCCAATCCGTTTTTCCATTCAGCACCGGCACCACTGGCCAAAGCAATAGGTAGCATACCAATTACCATCGCCAGGGTAGTCATCAAGATGGGACGAATCCGCACCTGAGTAGCGCGAATCAGCGCTTCGCGTACTTCCAGTCCACTTTCCTTCAATTGATTGGTAAAGTCAACCACCAGAATGGCATTCTTGGCTACCAAACCAATCAACATAATCATCCCCAAAATGGAGAATATACTTAAGGCATTTCCACTTAAAGCCAGGGCTAAGAGGGCTCCAATCACCGCCAATGGTAAGGAGAACATCACTACTAGTGGATAAGCATAACTATTGTAAAGGGCTACCATAATCAAGTACACCAATACCAAAGAGGTTAAAAGGGCCAGCAAGAGGCTGCCAAAGGCTTCCGCCTGATTTTCGAGATCACCTCCCATGCTGTAAGTCAATCCGGCGGGGAAGTCAATGCTCGCTAATTGGTTCTGAATTTCTTCCCCAACCGTACCTACAGGTCGACCAATAACCTGAGCCGACACCGTAATGGTGGGCACCTTATCCCGACGATTAAGCTGAGCAGGTCCTGAAGCTTCAATTACGCTAGCGAATTGATCTAAGCGGATTTGATCGCCCTTATTATTCATCAGCACCAGACTTTGGATGTCCTCAATTTTCTGACGATCAAATTGATCCAAAAGGATATTGATATCGTACTCATTGTCGCCATCGCGGTATTTGGATTCTTGCACCCCATTAAAGGCGGTACGCATGGTTCCTCCTACTAATTCGAGGCTTAAGCCCAGGCTGGCCATTTTATCGCGGTCGATCTGCACTTGAATTTCAGGATTACCGTCTTTTAAGCTGCTTTCCACTTCGGCGGTACCTTGCACTGATTGCACAATCTCCATCACCTTATCGGCATAGCTCTTCATTTGCTCCGCTTCGGATCCACTCAATACAATTTGAATGGGAGCCTGAGTTCCGGAGCCTACTAAAGAAGCAGGAACGGCCTTAAACTTGGCTCCAGGGATATTCTCTTGCAAGGCAATTTGCAACTGACGAGAGAAAATGGGTGCGGTAACCGTCCGTTGATCAGCGTCGATCATTTTAACGCTAAGCTCCGCTACATATGGGGTATTGGTATTCCCAGATCGGCTGCCAGACTGCTGTCCAACTACGGTAGAGATTTCTTTAACCTCCGGAAACTGACTAACGAAGTATTCGGCCTTTTGGCTGAGGAGGTTGGTTTGGTGCAAACTGGCCTTTTTAGGTAATTCAATTTGCATTAAGAACTCACCACGGTCACCAGCCGAAACGAATTCGGATCCGATAAAGCCTTTGGTTACCAAGGTGAAGGAGCCAATAAAGAGAGCAAAGGTGATGGCCAAAACCACCAGCTTATGTTGGAAAGACCATTTTAAGGCTTGAGTCATTCCCTCCTCAAAGCTCTTGAGCACGCCTTCGAACCAGCGAATAAAGTTCCCGATAAGGCCCTTGCTTTTTAAATTGGACAAGCGCGAGAAACGTGAGGCCAATAATGGAATTAAGGTAAAGGCCACCAATAAACTCAGCAGGGTGCTAATGGCAACGGTTAAGGAGAACTGACGCAGTAAGTTTCCAATAATACCACCAGTTAAGGAGATCGGTACGAATACCGCAACAATTACCAGTGTAATGGAAATTACGGTTACTCCAATTTCACGAATACCATCATAGGCCGCTTGGAAGGGACTTTTACCCATTTCCATGTGGCGGTAAATATTTTCAATTACTACAATCGCATCATCCACCAGGATACCAACTACCAGGGAGAGGGCTAAAAGACTCATCAGGTTGAGGGTAAAGCCCAGGAGCATCATCGCCGTGAAGGTGGCTATAATGGAGGCGGGTACTGATACCATTACAATTACAGCATTCCGCAAGCTATGCAGGAATAGGAGCATTACCAGGGCTACCAGAATTACGGCAAAGAAAAGGTCGTGAATAACCGCATCTGCTGCTTCGAGGGTAAAGTCGGAGCTATCCTTAGCGATGGATATTTTAAGGTTCTTATCGGCATAAGCCTCTTCCAAATCAGCAATAATCTCTTTGGTCGCGGCACTAACCTCTACGGTATTGGCATCCCCCTGTTTACGGATATTAAGACCAATGGCATTTTCGCCGTTTACACGGGATAAAATTTCCGCTTCTTTCTCGGTGTCTTGCACTTCGGCAACATCTCCCAGGCGGATCACGGAACCATTGGGCATGCTGCGTAATACCAGGGCCCGAATTTGATCCAGCGAATGGTATTTCCCGCTCAAGCGGATCAGGGTTTGAGTTTCGTCATCACTAATCTTACCGGTAGGGAAGTCCATATTGGCATTTTGCACAATCTGACTTAATTGCAAGAGGCTAATGCCGTAGGTTTCCAGTTTATCGGCGTTGATGTTGATGCGGATTTCACGGGCCTGACCACCAATTACATCTACCTGCGCTACTCCTTCAATTTTGGATAGCTGAGGTTTTAGCTTTTGATCAATAAGGTCGTAGAGCTCCGTTCCGGAGAGGTCGGCGGAAACGCCCAGGTTCATAATGGGTAAATCACCCAAATCGAATTTACCTACCGATGGTTGTTGGGCATCATCGGGTAAATCGCTTACCATGGCATTAATGTTCCTTTGGGCCTCTTGCATGGCCTGGTCTACATCTACATCTTGTTTCAGCTCGATGGTAACGATGGAAACACTTTCCATGGAGGTAGAACTCAGCCTGTCCAAGCCTTCGAGGGTGGAAACGGCATCTTCAATTTCTTTGGTTACCGAGTTCTCCACCTCAGTAGGCGAAGCTCCGGGGTATATGGTAGAAACGGTAAGTATAGGGGTGCTCATATCAGGGAGCAGCTCGTAGTTGAGCGCCTTATAACTGAAGGACCCGGCACCGATAAGTAGGGTAAATAGCACCACCACCAATGTGGGGCGGAGTATGGAAGTTTTGGTAATCTTCATGAGAATTTAGGCCTTTAGTGCAGCACTTTAACTTTAGTGCCGTCTGTCAAATTGATTTGACCGCTGGATACCACTTGATCCTGGCTGCTTAAACCACTGATGATCTCCACCCAGGGACCATGACTGGCACCTACTTCAATATTTTTAAGCTCAGCTGTTTCGCCATTCACCACAAAAACCTGTGGATTTTGCAGGGAACCGGCTAAGGCATTACGATCTAAGTACAAAGCCTCTTCCTTTTGCTTAAAGTGAAAGTGGGCCGTGGTGTACATGCCAGGCTTCAATTTTTGGGCAGCGGAGTTTAGGAGTTCGATTTCCACATTGTATTTCAAGGAAGCATCCGCTTTCACCGCGATGGCCGAAACTATACCCTTAAAAGTTTCACCTGCATATAGGTTGCTGCTTATCTCAACCGTATCTCCTTTTTGGATGCGTAAGATATCGCGAGCGGTAAGCTTTACATTGAGTCGCAATTGTTGATCATCAACAATCTCATAAAGCTTTGCACCTCCTCCGATATAGGAGCCTTCCTGAATGAAATCATCGTTGATAAAACCACTGGCAGTAGCGCGGATATAGGTGTTGCTTAAGCGCTTTTGGGCCGATTTGTACTGGGCCTCGGCGTTTTTAAGTCCAATGCCGATATCTTCTAACTGACGCTGCGTAACGGCATTTTGCTCAGCCAATTTGGAGAAACGCTCCTGATCCGCTTTAAGCTTAAGGTAGTTGGCTTCGGTGGCGGCAACTTCCGCTTCGAGCAGGTCATTTTCTACTTCGGCTAAAAGATCGCCTTTGCTTACGGTGCTTCCTTTTTTACGTAGCACGCGTATTACCCGACCTTGGGTTTCAGAAATTACCATAAGGTCTGTTACCGGCTCCAATTGGCCGTCGGCAGTGGTTTCTTCTTCCAAAATTTTACGACTGGCCTTGGTGGTTTCTACCGGAATGGCATCGCTGCTAATTTCAGAGAGTTTAGCGTTTTCTGCCATTTCCACTTTATTGTTGTAGAGTTGGAAAGCCATCAGGGCCAGGATGGCCACTCCGCTTAAGATTAAAAGAGCTTTTTTCATGATCGAATTATTTAGGTGTTTTGAAGTATTTGTTGAATGCGTCCCAAGGATTTAAGCAGATCGAGTTCCGAACGCTTGAATTTGAGAACCTCATTGTAGTAATTGGTTTGGGCAGAGCGGAAGGCCTGCTCGGCATCCAGTAGTTCGGTAAGGCCGATTACTTCCTCCTGATACATTTGCTGGGATTGCTCGTATACCTTGCGGGCCAATTCTTTATTGTCGGCCTGAGCGGATACAGATGCAAAGCTGTATTGCAATTGCTTGCGGGCATTTTCGGTTTGCAGGTCGAGCTGACTACTAGCATAGTCTTTTTGCAATTGGAGTTTGTCGATCTGCAATTGATTCTGCTGAATTTTATGGTGCTTGCTGCCGCCATCAAAAATGGGAACCTGCAATTGCACTCCAATTACCGTTTGTTGGAACCAAGGTTGATTGCCATCAAAGAAATTGAACTCATTGCGTTGGGCTTGCCAGCTTTGTTGACCAAAAAGAGCCAGGGTAGGATAGTAGCCTGCGCGAGTAACTTCGAGGTTGCGGAGGTTAAGCTTCTTCTGCTTTTCGAGAATTTTAAGCTCAATAGGGCTTTGACTTTCGTAACTGGCCAGGCTTAAGCTGAGGTCTTCCAGATCTAAGGGTTCTTCTAGGCTGAGCTCGGCGGTGATGGGTAAACCCATTAAAAGCTTGAGGTAGTTCACCTGCTGATCGCGTACCGCTCGCAGGGATTGCAATTGGGTGGCCAGATTGGTTTTTTGCACGGTGATCCGGTCCAACTCATTAGCGGTGATCATCTCATTTTGATAGCGGGCCAACATCACCTTGCTCATTTTATCAAGGGTCAGCAGGTTGCTGTCTAGAGAGCGAATCTGGGCTTCAATTTCCAGCGATTGATAGTAGGCGCTGGCCACCTGATAAATAAGATCTTCTTCGGATTTGATTTTGAGCAGGGCATAGAGTTCCCGACTGTCTTTAGCCGCTTTTAAGCCACTAAATAATTCTTGGCTGTAGAGTAATTGTGAGGCTTTAATGGTTCCACTGGTATTATAGGTGGTACCAAATTGAACCGGAATTTGAGTGCCGGGCATGCCTACAATTTCACCAGGTAAGAGCTGGGTTGGTAGATTGGGAAAACCTTGAAATTGCCCTTCAGCTTCAATTTGTGGTAGACCGGAACTGCGAATTTCTTTGATTTGATATTCGGAAATTTCCTGATCATAGGCCGCTTGGCGCAGTTCGGCATTATGCTCCAGAGCAAATTGCAGGGCTTGCTGCAGGCTAAGGCTTTCGTTGGCTGCCTGGGCCGAGGTGGCGGCGGGCATTAGCATGAGCCCGAGTCCAAAAATGAAGAGCCGGACTGGCTTGATTGTCATAATACTTAGTTTTAGTTTATTCGGTAAAAACCAATTAGTTCGGGAAAAAAAGAACTAAAAAGGGAAAATTTTTTAGTCTTTAGATTTTTCCCATTTTAAATAAAGTTCGGGTAGGTGTTGATTCATAAAGCGCATAAAGCTGATGGCATCGCGAAGATTCTCATTAAACTCCGGGGTGTTTTTGGGGCGATTCTCCAAGACCTCCTCTAAAATGGCCGAAACCTGGGTAATTCTTTCAAAGGCGGTTTTGGCTTCTTCGCGCCAAGAAACCAAACGGTTTTTAAAATAGCGTTTGCGATCACCAGGCTGAGTGATGTACTCAATCCTATTCATGGTGAGCAGCATATTGAGCGCATTACTAGTGGCACTTTTACTGAGGTTTAAGGTTTCCCGGATGCTATCAAAACTCAAAGCCAGTTCGGGAGAAACCATCAGTAAACCTAAGATCCGAGAAGGGGCAGGGGGAATCCCGCTTTTCTCGTGACTTACGCCCAGTCGCTCAATTAATTCGCGTTGCTTACTGCTTAATTCTACTTTATTCATCTCTTAAATGATGGTACAAAGGTAATTGGTTTTTTTGGTTCTCAAAAAGAAGAACCAAAAATTTTTGTTAAAAGGGGCAAAACGAATGTACTGCCCCTTTCAAATGCTTGTGATTAATACAAATTAGCTTTCACCTCATAGCCATTGATCAAGATATGATAAGCTTGTTCTTTTTTATAGATCGGACTTTTTTGGCTGAGATTGATCAAAGTATTATTGCCGTTTTTCATCACCTGACCGTCTACTGCTTCTTCAGGGTATTCCAATTTTCCATATTGTAAGGATGCCTGCAGGTCAAAAATGGCGGCTTCGGTATTGATGGCCACTTTTAGGTATTTACCATTGATGCTAATTTCCCCACCCGGACCTTGAAGCTTGGCAATATTTAAATCGCATTCATAGCCTTCCAAGCGGTAGTTTTTCTCCAGTCGGCCAATATTGTGCTGAGAGTACTTGCTATTGCCGGCATTAAAATCAATGACAGATCCAACATTCACTTTATCCTCGTAAGAAACACCCACCGTTATAATATCGGCTTTATCAAATTCAAAGCGGCTGTATTTAGAATTGCTGATGGTTACTGTTTTAAGCTCTGGAATAGTATAGCGGCATTCATAACTAATCACTACCAACTCCTGCATACGATCGGCACGAACGCTACTGTATTTTAAATTTCCCTCCATGCGATCAATGGAAAGCGCTTCAATTTCACTTTCATAAGCTTCTACTTCCAGATTGGCAATTGAGGAGGCTTGTAGGTTGCAATATTTAATGTTCAAAAGCATTTTGCCTAATTGCTTGGCTTGGAAGTCATTTTCATAGAGCGTTAGTGAACCCTTGTCTATATTTTGAACACTGGCCTTTCCATAATGCAAATTGAGCTCCCCTTTTTTGATATTATTGACCGCAAACCGGCCACTGTACTGGTTAAGGATAAAGAGGTTTACATCTCCATTAATGCGAAGGTCGCGGTAAGAGTGCTTTATCTTGAGCTTACCTTGAGTTGGCATTTTGATGTGATATTGAAATTGCACTTCCTCTCGTGAGAAGGTGGTGTTTACGATGATAAAGTCTTCCCAGCCAATTTTCACTTTACTGGGCATGCAGTGATAGGTATTGATATGTACAGAATTCCCGGATTTGCTTACGCCATCGCTTACCTTTTGCTGAAAGGTTTTCAGGAATTCCTGGATTTTATCTTCATGTTCCGTTCCGCGGAAGCGAAAAACGGCTTCTACTTCAATTCGCGGTTCATCCCAAACATCGATTAGGACATCGGTATTACTAGCGTCAATTTCAATGTCGGCATCTACAGCAACATCAATTTTAACATGGGCTGTTTTTTCAATTTTAATGGCCTCCTTGGCCAGCAGCGGTTCCAAGCATAAGCTGAGGGCCAGACTATAAATTAATGTTTTCATTTTTTGCATGTTTTTCGTTTCGTTCCAGTTCCATTTGAATGCGCTGTAAGAGGCGCAAACGTTTTTCATAGTTGTCGATCAGAACTGTGATCAGTTCTTCACGGGGCACCAATTCATCGATATCATCACGATAGCGTTGATTGATTTTTTCCAATTCCGCCAGTTCCTCAAAAACCCAATCGTATTCGGGCTTTTGCCGAAGTTGATCCAGGTCTAAATGGGATTCAATCATTTTCAAATCGGCTTGATAGCCCTCCTCTTGTTTTAGAAAGCTCTGAGGCAAGAGGCTTTCGGCTTCGGGTGGCAATTGCTTTTCCGGATAGAACCACCAGATACTGGCACCTAAAATGAAGGCAGCAGCAATGGTCCAGGGCCTAAAGTTTCGGGGTTTCGATTTTTCGGGAATGGACTTTTTCAGTTCAGACCAAATTCCTTCCGGGGCTTCCGCCTGATCGAATTCAGTGCGGTGCTCCTTCATCCAATCATCGAGTTTCATAAGCCGATTTTAAATGATTTTGAAGCAAACTTTTTGCGTAACGCAGCTGGGTCTTGGAGTTGGATAAGCTCGTATTCAGCTCTTTGGCAATCTCTGCATGACTGTATTCCTCGAGGTAATACAATTGAAAGATTAAGCGGCATCCGGCTGGCAATTGCATGATGGCGGCATTGATTTGGCTAAAAGGCAAATCGGGCATTTCCAATTCTTCATCGCTGGATTCGAAGTCGGGAACTTCTTCCAAAGAAATGAAGGGTTTTAAGTCCTGCCGCAAATGGGCCAGGGCCTTATTAATGGCGATGCGCTTTAACCAGCCACCAAAGGCCAGCTCGTTTTCGAGCGAATCAATCTTTTCGAAGGCCTGGATAAAGCTGTCCTGCAAAAGGTCTCTGGCAATATCCTCCCGCGGAATAATGCGCAGTATGCTGTTGTAGGTGGCCCGGGAAAAATTCTGGTACAGCTGAAAGCCGGCCAGTTGATTTCCCTTGCGCATTTGGCGGATAGTCTTCTTAAGGTCGATGCTCATTAGGGGCATTTACACCCTTAGGATGCAGATGATTTCCAAAGGTTGTAAAAAGGAGGGAATTTTTTTAAGCCTAAAATTGGCCATGCCCATTAAATGCGGGAAATAAAAAACCCCGTCTCGGAAGAACCAAGACGGGGCTACCAAATGTAACCTACTAATGAACTATTTGGTGATGATCAGTTTCCGGCTCTCAGCGAATTGTTCGTTGGAGACGGTAATAAGGTAAATACCATTTTTCAACATGCTGAGGTCGAGTTCAGCATGATTTAAATTGCTGGTATTGGTATGTAAAATAGTGCGACCATTAAGATCAGTTACTTGAACAGTATGGGCTTCGCCATTAAGGCCTTCTAAGCGTACCAAGCCAGTGCTGGGGTTAGGCGCCAGGCTGAAATTGCTCATGCTGTTTTCGCTTAAACCTACATTAGGATCGAATTCAATATCGTCTACATAATAGGTTTTAGCACCCACGGCAATACCCGGTGTTCCGAAGTTCGGGAATACTACTACCACATCATAGCTTTTGCTTAAATCCAAGGCAGGAGTACCGGCGCTGTTATTGGCAAAATTGAAGTACAAGGTTTCCCAGGCTCCGGCCACAGTAGTAGTAGCTATAGTTTCGCAAGTGATAGTTCCATCAGCGGAATTTTCAACCTTCAAGAGGAAGTCGGTACCGGCATCAGGAGACCAAACGCGCATTTTCATGCCAGTTTGATTGGCAACAAAAGGAATGGGGTTTTTCATACCACCAGTGGTTACGGTAATACCGCCCCATACTTCTGCGCCGCCAGATTTGTCGATCTTCAATACCATATTGCTGGCATTGGTTGGATCAGCGGTTAAGCTATCTGAACAACCACCAAATTCGGTAGTAACATCGTAATCTACATTGGGATCATCGAAGGTGATGGGTAAGTCGATGGTATCCAAATTAGCGGCAGGCATAATCACGCCAAAGCTGATATCGTCAATATAATAGGTCTTAGCACCTGCGGTAGCACCATCTACACCGAAGTTGGGGAATACCACTACTTTGTCATAAGTGTTAGCATAGTTAATAGCCGCGGTTCCGGCTGCTTGATTGCTGAAATCGAATACCAAAGTATCCCAGCCAGCAGCAGTAGTAGTGGTATCTACAGTTTCTACTGAAATAGTAGGATCATTAGAATCCTCAATTTTCATTCGCACTTCAATACCTGCATCGGGAGACCAAATGCGCAGACTCATTAAATGGTCATTGGCTGTGAAAGGTACTGGAGCGGACAATCCATTTTTGGTAACAACAATACCGGCCCAGGTTTGAGCGGCACCGTCCTTGGTAAATTCGGATACCATATTAGTAGGATCGGTTGGATCCACTACGATGGTGTCGGTACAACCACCAAATTCGTCACTGCTGTAATCAATGGCAGAATTATCGAAGGTAATGGGTAAAGAAGGTAAAACCGGACCGGTAGAAGCAAATTGAATATCGTCTACATAATAGGTTTTAGCACCAGCAGTAGCACCATCCACACCGAAGTTCGGGAATACTACTACCTTATCATAGGTATTGGCAAAGTTGATAGCCGCGGTTCCTGAAGCGTTATTGGCAAAATCGAAGGTGAGGGTTTCCCAACCATTAGCCATGGTGGTAGTATCTACGGTTTCTACGGAAACTGTAGGATCATTAGCATCCTCAATTTTCATACGTACCTCGATGCCAGCATCAGGAGAGTATACGCGCATGGTCATAGTGGTATTGCCACTGGCAAAAGGAATAGGATTAGCTAGGCCATTGGCAGAAAGGATAATTCCTGCCCAGGTTTGAGCAGATCCGTCCTTATCGATTTGGGTAACCATATTAGTAGGATCAGTAGGATCAGCTACAATGGTATCGGTACATCCACCAAACTCCGAAGACACGTAATTTACATTCGGGTCATCGAAGGTAATGGGGAGGTCCATTTGACTGGCCGCACCACAAGGGCCGCAGGCTTCCCAACAAACTACATCTAAAATGGTGTCGCCGCTGAAGGTCAAAACGCGGTTAGTAAATCCACCGGTGGTTATGGTACAAGGTAAACCTTGGGTCAGGTTTTCTTGATCATTCCAACCGTCGATGGTGAATTTATATTCGATAGTTCCTGCTGTTAAAGGAAGGGCAACCTCCCAAACGCCATCACCATCAGCATCCGACATGGGGTTACATGCGCCACACCAGTTGTTGAAGGTTCCATTTACGTGAGCCGAGGTAAAACCAGTTCCGGAATAGCCGGCCAGGTCAACCTTAAAGGTCACGGTGTCTGTTTGTGCCGATAGGTTAAAGGCCGCAAACAGAGCCATTAATAAGGTAATCTTTTTCATTAGTACTGAATTTGAGCTCTAATGTATAACTTTTGGTAAAAATGACATTAAGTAAGCTGAAAAACTTTATTATTGCCTGAAAATGAGCACTAAGTCTTAAATGTGTGTTTTACACTTTTGGTAGCTTGTACTAAATGAAAATTTGGTATTTTTGAAAACGACATCAATCAGAATCATGGCTGAAAAGACTACAAGCACGGTTCCCAAGGGTCAGAAATCCCAGTTTGCAGTTCCGTATTACGAGATATCCTACGATAAATTTTTTCAATTCGGTGTTTCCGTCGATTGTGTGGTCTTTGGCTACCATGAGAATCGCCTTAAAATTCTCCTTATTAAAAGGGGGGCCGCTCCTTTTATGGGGATGTGGGCCTTACCGGGAGACCTTGTATATCCTAATGAGAATATTGATGTGGCGGCGCAGCGGATTTTACGCGACCTCACCGGTATTGATAATCTCTTTATGGAGCAAACCAAGGTTTATGGTCAGGTAGATCGTCACCCTGCCGGACGGGTAATCACCACTGGCTATTACTCCTTAATTGATATTGCCAAGCACGATCCTCACGCTTCCGCTTGGGCCGATGGAGTGTATTGGATGGATCTAAATGAAGTGCCTAAACTGGCATTCGACCATAGCGATATCCTCAAAGATGCCCTGCAAATCTTACAACAGCGGGTGCGTCATCAACCGGTGGGTTTTGAATTATTGCCGGAAAAATTCGCTTTGGCCGATCTACAAGCTTTGTACGAGGCCATTTTGAATGAGAGTTACGATAAGGCCAATTTCCGCAAGCGGATCCTTAGCATGAACCTTTTGATCTCCTTAAAGGAGAACCAGAAAGATGTGCCCCACCGCCCAGCCCGTCTCTATAAATTCGATAAGCAGCGCTACGATGAGCTGATTGCCAAAGGCTTCTCTTTCGAATTGTAATTCTTCGCTAATCTGAGATTAAAACTAACAGCCTATGAAAAAGGGTAATTCCGAATATGTATTTCTAATTGCCTTGATTGTAGCCCTGGGTGGACTGCTCATGGGTTTCGATGCTTCCGTTATATCGGGAGTGGTAGGCTTTATTAAGGTCGAATTTGACTTGAGCACCCTGCAATTGGGATGGTCGGTGGCTTCGCTTACCGTAGCCTCTACTATGGCCATGTTTGTGGCCGGACCTTTATCCGATCAGTTCGGTCGTAGAGCGGTATTGCGCATTGCTGCGATTTTATATGCCATTTCTGCCATTGCTTCGGCTTTGGCGCCAGATTATACAACTCTGGTTATCGCCCGTATGATTGGCGGCTTTGGGGTAGGTGCTTCCTTAATCTTAGCGCCACTCTATATTGCCGAAATCGCCCCCAAGGATAAGCGTGGACGCCTGGTTTCTTTTAATCAGTTGAATATTGTGATCGGTATTTCACTGGCCTTCTTTAGTAATTACTGGATTCTCCAATTGGGGAAAAGTGATGCCGCCTGGGTGCAAAATCTTGGCATTGACCAAAACAATTGGCGCTGGATGTTGGGCCTTGAGGCTTTACCCGCCATACTGTATTTCTTCGGCCTCTTTATGGTTCCGCGCAGTCCACGTTGGCTGATGATGAAGGGCAATAATGATGAAGCCCAAAAGGTAATGAGTCGAGTGGCTGGTCAGGAGAAAGCCCTGGAAGAGTTGGATCGGATCCGCAAGAATATTGAGGAAGACAGTAAGGTTGAAAAAGCCAGTTTGGGAGAGCTTTTCAAACCCGGTCTGCGCTTGGTTGTTACCATCGGAGTGGTAGTAGGCATATTACAACAGATCACCGGTATTAATGCGGTGTTCTTCTATGCACCTATGATTTTTGAACAAAGCGGTTTAGGTACCGATGCCGCTTTTATGCAAGCTATTTTAGTGGGATTAGTCAACTTGGTTTTCACCATTCTGGCCATTCTCTTTATCGATCGCCTTGGGCGTAAACCGCTTTTAACCTTCGGGGTGGCGGGCATTACCATCTCCATGTTGGTTTTAAGTTATGGCTTCAATAAAGCTACCTACAGTTTAGATGAGCAGGCCATTGCTTCTCTGGAATACAAAATACAAGCAGCGGCTGCCGAAGAAGGGCAGGAATTAAAAGATTTTGCTGATTGGAGCGAAGCAGAAAAGGCCGCTCTGGTTCAAGAAAGTAAGATTAAGCCCATGCTTGCCAAGGACTTTAATGATGGTGATTTGTATTTAGCAGAGGTGGCGGCTTTAATGCCTGATCTGGATATGGAAAGTCATCGTCAGGATTTCCTTAATTCCGCGATTCACCTCAATACCTATTTGATATTAGTAGCCTTGCTGGCTTTTGTGGCCTCCTTTGCGATTTCCATTGGACCGGTAATGTGGGTGCTCTTTTCCGAATTATTCCCCAATCGCATTCGCGGAATCGCCATTTCCTTTGTAGGGGTAATCAATTCTTTGGTAAGCACCATTGTACAGTTTGTATTCCCCTGGGAACTTGAAACCATCGGGAGCTCGCTCACCTTCCTCTTATTTGGATTATTCGCCTTTGCAGGCCTGATCTTTATCATTCGCAGCATTCCTGAAACCAAGGGACGTTCGCTGGAGGAATTAGAGAAAATCCTGATCAAAGAAGATTGATATGAAAGCTATTTATTTGGGAATTTTCAGCCTGGCCCTTTGGTCCTGCCAAGGTCCCGAAAGTCCGGTCGAAAAGGATCCCCTGCATTTAAATGCTCAAGATTTAGGGGCGCCTCAAGACAGTCTTTTAATCGCTAAGGGCGGTGCCCAAATCGACTTCACGCTTCCCATTACTGAGGCGGGTCGCTATGAGGTGAGATTAAAGGCCAGCAGCAGCGATAGTGCTCTGATTTGGATTGAAGATTATATCCATAATCCGGACGGACGGACTTATAATATCACGGGAAATATGCTGGCTCTAGCCGATGGCAGTCCGGTAGGCATTGTGGGCAGTCCGCTTGATACCGGTAAGCATGCCATGCGCTTGCATGTTTCTGGCGGGAAAGCACAAATCGAAAGCCTGTCTTTTAAACTGATCAAGAAACTACAGAAAACACCTGCGATCCATGAGCAGTCTATGGAGGGCGAGGAATGGGATTTGGTTTGGAGCGATGAGTTTGAGGGCTCGGGTTTGCCAGACAGCACAAAATGGTCTTACAATATTGGTAATTGGGGCTGGGGAAATAATGAGCCGCAATACTATACCGAAGGACGGCTGGAAAATGCCCGTCAGGAGAACGGCAACTTAATTATTGAAGCGCGTAAAAATGATCAAGGGCAAGCCTGGACTTCAGCGCGCCTTACTACCCAAGGCAAGCATGCCTTTACCTATGGTCGAATTGAATTTAGAGCGAAAGTTCCCGTAGGTCGTGGAACCTGGGCTGCCGGTTGGTTATTGGGTGATGCCTATCGCGATGAGCTTTCCTGGCCTTATTGTGGGGAAATTGATGTGCTGGAATGTGTGGGCTTCGAAATTAATGACAGTACCGGTTTGGGTAAGAACCATGCCACCTGCCATACCCGTGCCTATTACTTTAAACAAGGCAATCAGATTGGGTCTGAGATTGCAGTCGACAGCATGAACACTAAGTTCCATACCTATGCTATTGAATGGTACCCCGATCGTATTGAAGGTTATTTGGATGGCGAGCATTATTATACTTACGATAAGAATGCCAATGAACTGGAATGGCCCTTTGATAAGCCTCAAAATATTATCCTCAACCTCGCAGTGGGCGGCGGCTGGGGTGGTGCCCAGGGTATTGATCCCCAATGGGAAAAGCATCAGTATATCCTCGACTATGTAAGGGTCTATCAAAGGAAAGGGGCGAACTAATGCGGATCTTCAAAACATCCTTGTTTTTAAGCCTGATATTGGCGGCTTGTCAACCGCAGGAAAAGCCTGAATTGGAGGTTTACCAAAGTTCGGCCAGCGGAGATCGCTTAAAGAAGATTAATGCGGTGGCTGGTCAGGCAGACTTTCAAATTCATTTGGATAGCACTCAGCATTTTCAGCGCATCGAAGGTTTTGGAGGGGCCATCACCGAATCCAGTGCTCATTTGATTCAAGCCCTTCCGGCAGATCAGCGCCAAGCGCTATTGGCGGCCTATTTTAGTGATAGCGCTTCGGCCTATAATTTGGCCCGTCTGCATATCAATTCCTGCGATTTTTCTCTTTCCTCCTATGCCTATGTGGCGGAGGGCGATGCCACCTTGAGCAGTTTTGATCTGGCTCCGGATCGCGATGATATCATTCCCACCGCCCAGCAAGCCCTGGCTTTGGCCGATGGGGATTTACGCTTTTTTGCCTCTCCCTGGACGGCTCCGCCCTGGATGAAGGACAATAAGCATTGGTATGGCGGCAAGCTATTGCCCAAATACTATGATCTCTGGGCTCAGTATTTTGTGAAGTATGCCCAGGCTTACGCCGATGAAGGCCTCCCCATTTGGGGCTTTACCATCGAAAATGAACCCTTGGGTAATGATGCCAATTGGGAGAGCATGCATTTTAGTCCCGAAGAAATGGCTCAATTCATTAAAGGGCATTTGGCTCCCACTTTGAAAGCCGCAGGATTGGAATCTCAGCTTTTTATCTACGATCAAAATCGAGGTAAAGAACTGGAAGAATGGGCCGATCATCTCTTAAGTGATAGCAGCCTGCTTCCCGAAATTTATGGCACCGCGGTGCATTGGTATACCAGTACTTATAAGTGGTTCCCCGAATCTTTACAACATACCCATAAACTAGCTCCTAAAAAGCAAATTTGGAATACCGAGGCCTGTGTAGATGCCGAAGTTCCACACTGGCAGGACGATGCCTGGTATTGGAAAAAAGAGGCCACCGACTGGGGTTATACCTGGGCTCCTGAATCAGATAAGCCAGATCATCCCAAATATGTTCCCGTGTATCGCTATGCCCGTGATATTATTGGCTGTCTTAATAATGAGGTAAGCGCCTGGGTAGATTGGAATATCGTTCTCGATCGGCAAGGCGGTCCCAATCATGCTTCCAATTGGTGTGTAGCGCCGGTGATTGTAGATACGACCAGCGCGCAGATTTACTACACTCCGCTCTATGATGCGCTACGTCATTTTAGCCATTTCATTAAGGCAGGAGCATATAAGATTCAAGCCGAATCGAATTTACCGGAAGGCGTGCATTTTACCGCAGTTCGCAATCCGGATGGTAGTCTGGCTTTAGTTGTTTTAAACACGACTAATCAAGAACTAAATATTGAACTGAAACTGGAAAATCAGCATCTAGGCTTAACGGCAATTGCGCCATCAGCCCTACAAACTCTGGTGGTTCCGGTTAAAGGAAAAGCATAAATGAGGAAAGTAAAGCTGGGATCGCAAGTATTGCAAGCGCAAGCCATGGAAGCCAAAGGTGACTTTGTAAATTTTGAAGGGCAAGCCTTTTACCGTATCCAAAAGGTAAATGCCTTGCCTCCCTTTTTTATGACTTTGGTGAGTCCCTACGATCATTGGTTATTTGTGGCTAGCAATGGCGGTCTTACGGCCGGTCGTGCTGAAGCTGAAAACGCACTTTTCCCCTATTATACCGATGATAAGCTAATTGATAATGCGGCCTTCACTGGTCCGCGTACTCTTATTCGAGCAGAGAATAAGGACGATCAGAGCCTTTCCCTTTGGGAGCCTTTCGACCCTAATGAAAGGGGCTGGTATCAAATCGAGCGCAATCTCTACAAAAGCTTGCAAGCTGATCAATTGGTATTTGAAGAAATTAACCAAGATCTTCAACTGCGTTTCGCCTATCGTTGGGCCTTCTCGCAAAAGCATGGTTTTGTGCGCGATTGCTGGTTGGAGAATTTATCCGATCAAAATCAAAAAATTGAATGTCTCGATGGTCTGGAGAACCTCTTGCCTTATGGGGTAGAAACCCTTATGCAAGATCGCCGCAGTACCTTGGTAGACGCCTATAAAAAGAATGAGCTGGAGCCCGAAACTGCTTTGGGTATATTCAGCCTTAGCTCCAATATTGTAGACAAGGCCGAGCCTAGCGAATCTTTAATTGCCAATGTAGTTTGGTCGCCTCAAAAGCCAGATCTCTGCCTCTTAAGCAGTGCGCAGATTAAGAACTTCCAGCAAGGTGGAGATCTGGAAGCAGAAACTTTTACTAAGGCCCAAAAAGCGGCCTGGTTGGCTTTACGCCGATGGGATTTAAAGGTCGGGCAAAAAGTGCAGTGGAGCTTGGTGGCAGAAGTAGGCCTATCCACCGCCAAGGTGCATAATTTAAAAGCCGAGCTGCAAGCACCTGGAATAGCCGCCAGCCTGGAGAAAGAAATTGCCCAGAGTCGCCTAGAGCTCGAAAGCCTGGTGGCTAAGGCCGATGGCTTGCAATGTAGTGGAAATGCTTTGGTGCAAAGCCGTCATTACAGCAATGTGCTCTATAATATCATGCGGGGTGGGCTTTTCGAATCGGGCTATCAAATCGATAGTCAGGATTTTAAGCAATACCTCAAACTTAGCAATCGGCCCCTAGCCCTAAAGGAGCAAAGCTTGCTGGACTCCTTACCCGCTAAACTGACTTATTCGGAGCTTTTAAGCTTTGTTCAGAATAGTGCCAATCTCGATATGCGTCGTTTGGCCAGTGAATATTTACCCCTGAGTTTTAGTCGTCGCCATGGCGATCCCTCGCGTCCCTGGAATCGTTTTAGCATCCAACATTTGGATGAACAAGGGCAGAAAATTCTCAATTATGAAGGCAATTGGCGGGATATCTTCCAAAATTGGGAGGCCCTGGCTTATTCCTTTCCTGCCTTTATCGAGGGCATGAT
Organism: Croceimicrobium hydrocarbonivorans; assembly: GCF_014524565.1. NCBI lineage: Bacteria > Pseudomonadati > Bacteroidota > Flavobacteriia > Flavobacteriales > Owenweeksiaceae > Croceimicrobium > Croceimicrobium hydrocarbonivorans. The sequence continues at coordinate 2,067,993 of NZ_CP060139.1, forward strand.
TTTCAAATTTGTGAATGCCAGCACGGTGGATGGCTACAATCCTTATCGCATCGCCAAAAATGGCATCGATTGGGAAGTGATTGAGCCGGATGATTCCTGGTCTTTTATTGGCTATTGGGGCGATCATCAATTGATCTACCTCCTGCGTTTATTGGAGCATTGCGAAAAACATTATCCGCAAAAGCTGGCCGGCCTTTGCAATGAAAATTGCTTTGTGTACGCCGATGTACCCTACCGACTGAAAAGCTATGCGGAGATTCTTCAAGATCCGCAGGATACCATTCTTTTTGATCAAGCGCTCCATGCGCAGGCCGAATCCCGCTTTAAGGAAATCGGTGCCGATGGTAAATTGATCTGGAATGCTGACAAACCTCTAAGAGCAAATCTGGGTGAGAAAATTATGCTTAGCCTGCTCACTAAGCTCTACAATTTGGTGCCCGGCGGTGGTATTTGGATGAATACCCAAAGGCCAGAATGGAATGATGCCAATAATGCCTTAGTCGGTCAGGGCTTGAGTATGGTAAGCCTTTATTATCTGCGTCGTTTTATGGCCTTTATGCTCGATTGGATTTCCAATGATGAGGGCGAATGGCATTTGAATTCGACCCTAATGGCTCTTTACAAAGACCTGAATTTGATTGTTAAGGAGCATAGCAATAAAGAGCGTTTCAGCGATAGCGAACGCAAAGACTTTATGGATCGCATGGGCTTAGCAGGTGAGGCCTACCGGCAATTAGCTTACCGCGGCGAATTAGGGGTGAAGGAGCCTTTAAGGCTGAAGGACCTTCACGAGTTCTGTGAACAGACCCTGGAATTGGTAGACCGCAGTATTGCTGAAAACCGCAAGGAGAATGCCCTGTACCATGCTTATAATTTACTGGCCTTAGAAGAGAAAGAAGCGCAGATAGAGCATCTGTACGAAATGCTCGAAGGTCAGGTAGCGGTGTTGAGTGCCGAGAAACTCAATCCGGCGGAAGCCCTGGAAGTGCTGGATGCCTTAAAAGCATCGGCCATGTACCGCGAAAATCAGTATTCCTATTTGCTTTATCCCGATCGGCAATTGGCGGGCTTTTTAGAGAAGAATCGCATTCGCCCCGAGCAAATTGAAGGCAAGCAATTAAGCCATGCCTTACTCGAAAAAGATGTGCAAGGGGATTATCATTTTAAAGGTCAGTTTCGCAATGCCAAGGACCTCAAGGCGGCTCTGGAAAAACTGGCCTTGGAAGATCAGGCCGAAGCAGTAGATGCCGAGGCTAAGTTTTGGTTTGAGCTCTATGAGCAATCTTTTGTGCATCGCGAGTTTACCGGACGCTCCGGAACTTTTTACGGCTATGAAGGGCTGGGCAGTATTTACTGGCACATGGTTTCCAAATTGCTTTTAGCAGTGCAGGAGAATTTGCGGGCCGCGAAGCACAATGGCGCTTCGGCCGATGTTTTGGGCCGCTTGATCGATCATTATTACGAAATCCGAGCGGGAATTGGTGCCAATAAGAGTCCACAGCTATACGGTGCCTTTCCCTTTGATGCCTATTCCCATACCCCTTCCACCGCTGGAGCCCAGCAACCGGGAATGACCGGCCAGGTGAAGGAAGATGTGCTAAACCGCTGGTCCGAATTGGGCCTCGAAGTGCGTGCCGGACAATTGCATCTGGATCCTTTTTTCCTGGCGGAAGATGAATTTTTACAGGAAGGGAGAAGCTTTAAATATGTGGATGCAGCCGGCCAATGGCAAAGCTTGGATGTTGAAGCCGGGGAGCTGGCATTTAGCTATTGCTCCGTGCCCTTTATCTACCGCAAGGCCCAAAAAGCAGAGCTGCGAATTGAATTCTTTGGAGCGGCTCCCGAAGAATATTCAGAGCAGCAAATCAATGAAAAATGGAGTCGATCGCTGTTTGATCGACATCACGAAATACAAGTAATAAGGGTGGATCTGCCCTTGCACTAAGCAATTTAGGTCGGAATAAATACGCTGATTATGACTAAGACTACTACGCTCGCCCGTAGAGTGCTTGGCTCTTTGATGCTGCTCGGAAGTCTGCTTCAGGCTCAGGTAGTGCAAAAAGGTCAAGGCTCTTATACCACCAACTTTCCGGGTACAGATGCGGCCGGCCGAAATGGCTATCCCTCCGGAACGCCCTTTGTAACGGGCAATGCGGCTAATAAACCGGTGCCAACCAATGAGTGGTGGTCACATAAAGTGAAAAATGCGCATTCTTCCAATCTCTTTAATTATCCCTTTACCCTAAAAACCATCAATCAAGGTTTGGTGGCTACCTATATTCCATGGGGGCCTATCGACAATATTGAACCGGTGCAAATTGGATTGACGGGCTTAAATGCCAGCGCTGCTAATGTGGCCGATCACGATGATTGGATGATAAGCCTCGACTGGCAAAGTGGAACCCATCATTTACAAGCCCGTACCGGTATTGGCATGCCATTTTTATATTTCAATAAGGATGCAAACAGTACCGTAGAAATCAATATTAATCAGGGAGCGGTTACCGATTCGGGCTCCTTCCTAATTGTAAAAGGCGTGCGCAATGGCGCTGATTTTGTGATCTATGGACCTTCCGGTTCCAGCTGGCAACAAAATGGATCTACCTATACCTCTAGCTTAAATGGCAATGATTATTGGTCTTTGCTCTTTATTCCTCCGGGAGGTAATCCCGACCAAAAAGCCAGCGATTTAAAGAAGTACGCTTTTGTATTCCCCAAGCACTGCCAGGCCGATTGGCAATACAATGAACAGACCTCCATCGTGCATACCGATTTTACAGTGCAAACCGAAGTAATGGAAGGCAATGACAGTCTAATGCTCCAAGGTCTTTTACCGCATCATTGGGCGAATTTAGCCGGCTCCAGCCAGATAAATACCAATCATGTGTACAGCACGGTTCGTGGGGATTTGAAGTTAATGGAGGGCAATCATTTTGCGGTAGAAAATACTTTTTACGGCATTTTACCCACCTTACCTAATGTGCATTGCCACAGCAATTCCTTCGACCCTGGGAAATTGCAGGAGAAGGTAGATCTACTTAAAAACGAAGGATTAGCCACTTGGACCGACTCCTATAATGAAGGTCAGGCGATGAATCGCTTAATCCAAACGGCGCGAATTGCAGAGCAGGTGGGTGATACCTCCGCCCTGAATAGCATTTTAAAAACCGTGAAAGAGCGCCTGGAAGATTGGCTTTCCTACCAATCTGGCGAGGTGGCATTCCTCTTTTATTACAATCAAACCTGGGATGCATTAATTGGCTATCCGGCCGGCCATGGTCAGGATGCAAATATTAATGATCACCATTTCCACTGGGGTTATTTTATTCATGCAGCTTCATTTGTGGAGCAATTTGAGCCTGGCTGGGCCGCTAATTGGGGACCAATGATTGACATGCTGGTGCGTGATGCGGCCAGCAGTAATCGCAGTGATAATCTCTTTCCTTATTTGCGAAATTTCAGTCCTTATGCCGGGCATTGCTGGGCCAATGGATTTGCCAGCTTCCCACAAGGGAATGATCAGGAATCGACCTCCGAGAGTATGCAGTTTAATTCCTCCCTTATTCATTGGGGAGCGGTTACCGGGAATGATTCTATTCGCGATTTGGGCATTTACCTCTATACCACCGAGCAATCGGCGGTTGAAGAATATTGGTTCGATATGTATCAACGGAATTTTGGTGCTAACCAGCAATATTCCTTGGTGTCGCGAGTTTGGGGCAATAGTTATGATAATGTCACTTTTTGGACGGCAGATATTGCCGCCTCCTATGGCATTGAGCTTTATCCTATTCACGGCGGTTCCCTCTACTTGGGTCATAATCTGAATTATCATAATACCCTATGGTCAGAAATTGAGCAGAATACCGGAATTCTAAGCAATGCTCCCAATGTGAACCTCTGGCATGATGTAATGTGGCAGTATCTTGCTTTTAGCGATCCCGATAAGGCCTTGAATCTCTATGATTCTTATCCTAACCGCGCTTTGAAATTCGGGGTTTCGGATGCCCAAACGTATTATTGGTTGCATAGCCTTAAGGTATTAGGTGCCCCCGATGCGACAGTAACGGCAGATCATCCTCTGGCAGCGGCTTTTCAGGGTGATGGCAATCGTATTTACGTAGCCCAGAATTATGGCAGCTCCAGCTTAAACGTTCAATTCTCAGACGGCTATCAATTAACGGTTGCTCCGGGTGAATTGGTCACTTCCATGGATGTAAATCTAGAGGGTGAATTAAGCACCCTATTTGACCGAGCTTATACCTGGGGCACGGCTCAATTGAGCTTTAATCTGCAACAGGGCAGTCCCGATTATATGGTGCTCTATCAAAATGAAGATAGCATCACCAGCCTGCAACAGGCGCCCTATCAGTTTACGGTAGATAGCCTGGAAGCCGGTATCCATAGCTTTTATGTGCAGATGTACCAGGGTGGCAATTGTGCCATTTCTAATTTGCTAAAGATTGTAGTGGGAGAGCAAGTGCCATTTAGTGGCAGTCCGGCTTTAATTCCCGGCAGTATTTGGCCGGGAGAATACGATCTTTTTGAAGGGGGTTTTGCCAATGAAATAAGCTATCTCGACTTAAGTCCGGATAATCAAGGTGATTTCCGACTCAGTGAGTGGGTAGATGCTACGAATCACCCTAGCGAAGGTCCGGTAGTAGGTTGGCTAAATGCCGGTGAATGGCTGGAATTTACGGTAGATGTACAAATGGCCGGTCTTTATGATGTAGATATTCGCTATGCCTCAGATAATTCTGCTGGCGGTGGCCCGATGCGTTTGGAGTCGGATGGGCAAATTGTGGCATCTGGTATAAGTTTTAATCAAACCGGTGGTTGGGATACCTGGGCGACCAAGAGCATAAGCAATGTGCCTTTGAAATCAGGAGAGCAGATTCTGCGGATATATATCGAGAATGGAGAGTTTAATCTGGGAGAACTCGATTTTCAGTTTAAGGGTCCATTGGCCTATGATCAACCGGTGGCCGATGCAGGTCCGGTGCAAATGATAGTATGGCCTCAAAATCAAGCGAGCTTAGATGGTAGTGCGAGCTTTAGTCCGGCCTCCAATTCCTTAACCTATCAATGGACGCAGCTTTATGGTCCATCGGCGGCCAGCCCTGGCAATGCAACAATGGCCATAAGTTCCCTTCAAAACCTACAAAAGGGGGTTTATAAATACCGACTGGAAGTAGATAATGGCTCGCATTCGGATCAGGATGAGGTCTATGTAATTGTGGGGGATCATAGCAATGTTCCGCCTACCGCTGCCTTTTTAAGTCCGGCGCAGGGTTCACGCTTTGTAGAGGGTGAAACAGTAATGCTACAAGCAACGGCCAATGATTTAAACGATAGTATTCAAAAGCTGGACTTTTACCTCAATGGGCAATTGTTCCAAAGCTTTAACAGCCGGCCTTATAATTTGAATTGGACCGCTCAATTAGGCCCGGCGCAATGGCGTTTATTGGCCTATGATTATTTGGGTGATTCAGCCTGGTCGGCGCCCTTAAGTTTACAGATTGATACTGCGCCTTCCTGCGAGGGAATTAGCCAAAACGGGGATTTTTCCTGGAAGTTTTCTTCGGATGATAGTAATCCCACCCTCACCTTTATTCCTTCTCAAGCGGGAGTGGGAGTGCCTACCTGTATTCTGTATTATGGCACTAATCCAGGGGCTTTGCCGGGTTATCCGGTTACACCCAATCAGCCCTACCCGCTTAATGCGAATAAGGGCGATCTGATTTACTTCTACTATACCTACTCTTATCCGGGAGCCGGGGAACGAAACAATTCGGCCAATAAAGACAGCTATGTGGTAGGTACTTGTAGTGATATTGGATTGGCCGAGAATTGGGAGGAGCAAATTGCAGTTTATCCCAATCCCAGCACTGACCAATTTTACATTGACCTTATAGAAGCCGGAGCGCATATTAGCGTTTATGACCTTCGCGGAAAGCTAATCCTGGAAAAGGAGGTACAGGGCCGAAAAGGTGAAATTAATTTAGAAGGCCGAGCGGAAGGCTTGTACTTCTTAAAGCTTAACAAGGATGGAAAATCAGCGACTTTCAAAATTGTTTTACGCAAATACTAAGGCTTTTAAGGCGGGCTTATTAGGCTTTGCCCTACTCGCTATTTCGGCCTGCGATCAGCCTAAAACCACTAATGCGGCCTCTATACTCGGTAACCCCGATTATCAGGCCATCGCCTATGGTGGCTATCGAAATGTAGATCGATCTCAGGCGCCAAGCAAGGCAGAATTAAAGGAGGATCTAAAGATTCTTCATGCCATGGGGATTCGCGTTTTACGCACCTATCATGCTCGCCTGTATGAGCATGCCCCGCGCTTATTGGCGGCGATAAGCGAAATGAAGAGCGAAGACCCCAATTTTGAAATGTATGTAATGCTGGGTGCCTGGATACAATGCGCGGGTGCCTGGACAGATAATCCTCAACATTTAAAGGGCGATGTAAAGGAGAACAAGGCCGAAATTGATCAGGCCATTCGTTTGGCGCAGCAGTATCCGGATATCGTTAAGGTAATTGCGGTAGGAAATGAGTCGATGGTGCATTGGGCCGCAAGCTATCACGTGCATCCGCGCATTGTTTTAAAATGGGTGCAGCAATTACAAGGGCTTAAAGCCGATGGGATTTTAGCTGATGATCTCTGGATAACCAGTTCCGATAATTTCGCCTCCTGGGGTGGGGAAGGGCCCGAATATCATGTGCCGGCCTTGGATTCCTTAATCGCAGCAGTAGACTATCTCAGTGTACATTCCTATCCTTTTCACGATAGCCATTACAATCCGCAATGGTGGCAATTGGAAGCCAGTGCGGATAGCCTAAAGAAGGATTCCTTGATAAATACCGCCATTCAAAAAGCTTTGGATCGGGTGCAAAGTCAATTGACGGCGGTGGCCTCCTATGTGGAATCGCTGGGCTTGGAAAAGGAAATCCACATTGGTGAAAGTGGCTGGGCCAGTGGAGATAATCACCTTTATGGCGATAAGGGCTCGCATGCAGCTGATGAGTATAAACAAATGCTCTATTATCAAGGACTGCGCAAAATGGCCGATTCTTTAGGGATGTCTTGCTTTTATTTTGAAGCCTTTGATGAGCCTTGGAAAGATGGGCAAAACCCAGCTGGTTCCGAAAATCACTTTGGTTTATTCACGGTAGACGGACAAGCGAAAATGCCCATTTGGGATTTGGTGGATCAAGGTCTCTTTGCAGGATTAAGTCGGGCTGGAAATCCCATTCGGAAAAGCCATCATGGTAATGGGGAAAGTCTAAAGGACTCCGCTTTAATACCTCCATATAAGTCTTTGTAAAGCATAAAAAAAGCGCCCCTTAAGGCGCTTTCTTTGATTGTTTTTCGGATTCCGATTTATTGGAAAACCCGAACATAGTCTACTGCCATCTGTTGCGGGAAAACGGTGCTGGCATTAGGACTGCCAGGCCAGTCGCCTCCCACGGCAACGTTAAAGATGAAGAAGAATTTTTCCTGAAACTCGCTCAGAGCCACAGGGGTTATATCGATTTGATGGAATTGGGTATCATCAAAATACCAGGTAATGGCATTGGCATCCCAAACCAGAGAATACACATGGAACTCCTGCGATAGCTTACCGGAAGTAGAACGGATGGAGCCACCGAAATCAGCTTTGGTGCCATTATTATCCCAGTGCACGGTACCAAAGCAATATTCATCCCCACGATTGGGGCCGTTTCCACCTACCATTTCCATGATGTCGATCTCGCCACAAGCGGGCCAGCCCACACTGTTAAAATTGTCGCCCAGCATCCATAAGGCAGGCCATAAACCTTGCCCTTCGGGTAAGGCCGCACGAATGTCGATACGACCGTATTTAAAGCTTTGCATCCCACGGGTTACAATGCGAGAGGAGGTATAATTGCGACCACCAAAAGTTTCGTTTTTAGCGGTGATTACCAAGTAACCGTCTTTCACCTCAGTGTTTTCAGCACGATAGTACTGTAGTTCATTATTTCCCCAGCCATTGCCACCGGTACCAATTTCATGAGTCCAATCGCTGGAAAGGCTGCTGCCTTCAAACTCATCATTCCATACCAGAGTATATCCGGGATAAGTTAGGGGCGTAGTATAGCCAGTAGTAGGGATACCACCGCCGCCACCGCCACCACCGGAGCTTACTTCAACGCTTACTGAATCTATTACTTCGGTATAGTACTCGAAACTGGCATAGGCCCGACCGCGAATGGTGTAGGTACCGCTTTCGCTGAAGGTGTAGGAAGCTTGGCCATCCTGGCTATCCAGAATTACGGTCTTGCTGCCTTCTTCGATAAAGACCCGATAATAATTGGTGAAATTGGCGGTCATGCTTATTTCAACCAAACCTTCGGTGCTATTAGAAACATTGAGGTCCATGCGCAAATTGGTCGGTCGAATAATCTCTACTGTAGAGGAGCTATCATCCCCGCAGCCCCATAAACCGAGGCTTAATAGTCCTATTAGTAAAAAGCGAATCTGCTTCATTTCGGTGTTTTTTTGGATAGGAAAAAAAGGGGTGGCAAAATACCACCCCAATTTATCGGAACTTACTCTTGTTTAATGTCGTCGACATAAAATACGTCGGCAGTGGTAATGCCCCATCCGGGGAAGATTACCAGGCGACCAAAGTCTGAGGCCACCCCTGTAAAGTCGAAGCTCAACTCTTCCCAGCTATTGGTTTGAGTAATGTGAGCGTCTACCTCTACGAAATTGTTAGAGTTGGTTTTGTCTTCTAATTTCAAACGGAAGGTACCGGTGTCAGAAGCCCAAACGTTAAGCTTAATCATGTTTTGAGCACTGAAGTCCAAATTGTTTTTCAGGTTCACATATTGGCCCGCCCAGGTTTCGTTACCGTGGGTTACTTCCATCACCTTGCTGCTGGTATTGATACCGCTCATATCGGGATTAGCGATATACTGGTAGCCACCATTTCCGAAGGTAGTCCAGGTAGGTTCTACGCTTTCGAAATCTAATGGTAGATCGGGGTCTTCCGCGGGGTTTGGATTACTGTTGTAGCCTTCAGGAACCAAACGAATATACCAGGTTAGCGCAGGGTTGCTGGCTTTGGTATCTACAAAGCTTAACCACAATTCATTCTCTTCCAGGCTAATTACGGTATAGGTACGAGTACCCGCCCAGTAGCCGATCATGGCATCACCACTAACAGTAAGAGTTGTGTCGCTTCCGCTGTCGTTCAATGTCCAGGTTTCGCCCATTTGATCAGGGAAAGCAGCGATGTAATCTGCTACCGGAGAGGCAGTAGTATCATCAAAAGGTGCGATACCGGCATGCTCGGCATTAACATATACACCACCACCGGTAACCTGATCGAAACCAAAGCCATTAAGGTGGAAGGTATAACGGTCATTGTACATATCAGCACCTGCTTTTTCATTGGCTTGGGCAGCGTACCATTCTGGATAACGACCAGCCGCTCCAATAGGATCAGGGCCTACACCAAAGTGAGCTGGACTAGCTGAATCTACCGCCCAGGTTTTGCTGGATCCTCCGGTAAGAAGGGCAAAAAGTGGATTGTTGATCAAGCTAGGGTCATCCTGAGCAATTACGATGGTTTGAGTACTGGAGGCACTACCACCGGAATTTTGCACGGTAAGAGTAACATCATAGCTACCGGCAAAAGGATAGGTGGCCGATACATTGCTTCCGGAACCGGTAGAGCCATTACCGAAATCCCAACTGGCGGCCAGTGAAGAATTGGCGGCAGTAAATTCAATGATGTTGTCGCTGCTGGCTGAGGCCTGATAGGTAAAGGCAGCATCAGCCTGGCTAGGTGGTTGACCTAAAGTAGGCTTATCATCTTCCTTACAAGCGGAAGCCACCACAAGCAAGCCCATGCTTATCCAAAGGCTTGTTTTTGAGAAAATGGATTTAACGTTCATTATTTGAGGTTTAGTAGTTATTAGACAGTTTTAAATATTCTATTAATAGCCGGAGTTTTGATTCCAATTTCCACCGCTGAGGTCAATCTCTACTTGGGGAATTGGGAATACTTCATGCTTACCGCTTACAAAGCCGTCAATCTCATTGGCCGCTTGGCCGGTTCTAACCAGATCAAAGAAACGATGTCCTTCACCTGCAAGTTCATAATTGCGCTCTTGCCAAATTTCCTGAGTAAGGGTGTTTCCACCAGAACTTAAAGGGCCCATGCCTACTCGATTGCGTACTTGATTAACATAAATAAGGGCCTGAGGATCGTTGCCATTGCGATTATGGGCCTCAGCCGCCATTAATAGCACATCGGCATAGCGAATAACTTTATAGTTCAAGGGGCTGGTAAGGTCATCATCTGGTAAGCCTAGTTCCGATTTACGCTTGATGTACTTGTTATTGTAGTAACCAGTATGGCCACCGCCACCAGTTGCATAACTTATAGAACCGGGATCGGGCTGCAGGTTAATGAAAGAATCCAGGTTTAGCACCGATGCATCTCTACGTGGATCATTAGGGTCGAAACTGTTGTAGAGCTTGGCAGTAGGTAAATTATAAGAGTTGCCATCGGCATAATAAGGACCTTCGTACTGACGAATACCATTGAAACCGGCCGCAGCATTACCTTCCAAACAGATGAGGCAATCGTAGCTACCCCCTTCCAAATTGGAATATTCTACATCAAATACGGTTTCGGAATTGTCTTCATTGGCGGCAAACCAAAGGTCTTCGAAATTGCCCATCAAACTATATGGACCTTCGTTAACCACGCGATCTAGAACCGTAGCGGCCTGTCCAAATTTGTTTTGATAGAGGTAAACCTTTCCTAAGAGAGAAAGGGCAGCACCCTTATCTACCCGACCTTTTACGGGTTGGTTCCAGGGTAAATTGTTAACTGCGTATTGCAAATCGCTTTCAATCTGAGTATAGATTTCACTGGCGCTGTTGCGATCGAGAGTGGTTACCTCTTCTGCACCGATGCGCTTATCGATAATCAGGGGCATGGCGCCGAAATAGCGCACCAATTCGAAATAATAGTAGGCACGTAAAAAGCGGGTTTCCCCGATGATTACTTCTTTGCCTTCGAAATTGGTTTTGTCTTTATACTCCATGATGTAGTTGCAACGAGCAACACCGGCATAATTAAAGCGCATGATGTCGCGCAGTTCATTATTAACCGCATCATGGTTCATTTGATCGATTTCATGCAATCCTTCGGTGTCGGTAACCGACTCACCTCCGGCAATGGAATTATCAGAAGCGATTTCGCCTATCCATTGGGTGAGGTAAGAAGCTTGCAAGAGATCGTAGGCACCAATCAGGGCCAATTCATAATCTTGTTCGGAGTTAAAATAATTTTCCGCATCCTGAGCATAGGCAGGTTGCACATCCAGATACTTTTCGCAAGAAGAAAAAGAAATCAGGATTAAGAAAAGGGCTAAAAATAGTCTTGTTGATTTCATGATGATCTCCTATTAAAATTTCAGGTTAAAACCACCCATAATTGTGCGGGCCTGAGGATAAAATCCATAATCGACCCCAGCCGCTAGTGTACCTCCAAAGTTTCCAATATCCGGGTCATAACCCAGGTAATTGGTTAAGGTGTAGAGGTTATTAGCACTGATGTAAATTCGTAAGGATTCCACTTTGGCGCCACCTAACCATTTTTTAGGTAGAGTATAACCAAACTGAATATTTCGCAAACGCACAAAAGAGCCATCCTCCACATAGAAATCTGAGAATACTGTATTGCGGTTGCTTCCGGTAGTAACGCGAGGATAGATGTCGGTAGAGCCGGCACCGTTCCAACGGTTAATTACATAGTTCAATTGGTTGGCATAAGGCTGCTGACGCTCGTAGTTACGAATGATTTCCTGACCTAATGCGGCGTATACGTTACCGGCTAAGTCAAAGCCTTTGTAACGAATGTTAAAATTGAAACCAATGGTAAGGTCCGGAATAGGAGAACCGATTTTCACCTTATCCGAATCATCACTAAAGTTGATTTGACCATCCCCATTTTGATCTACAAAACGTAAATCTCCAGGCTTGGCACCAGCCTGAGTAACGCTGGCATTGTCAATCTCAGCCTGAGTTTGGAAAATTCCGTCGGTTTCATAGCCAATGTAGTAACCAATGGGCTGACCTACTTCGAAACGAGTGGCTACAACACCTCCAACACCAAAGGAAGCACCGGGAATAAAGTCTACACCATCCGGTACGCGTACCACTTCGTTTTTGAGAGTGGTTAAGTTTAAGTTGGCATCAAAAACCCAGGGACGTGTAGGGTTGCTATGGTAACCCAATTCGAATTCCATTCCGCGGTTCGAAACGTCGCCGGCATTTACATAAGGGGGATAACCTCCGGCACCATAAGTTCCGAGCAAGGCAGATACTGCAGGTTGGAACAGAAGGTCCTGGGTGTTTTTAACAAAGTAGTTGAAGGTGAAGCTCAGGTCTCTCAAGAAATTGAAATCGAGGCCCACATTAAACTGATGAGTGGTTTCCCATTTTAAGTCGGGGTTAGAACCACGACCAATAGCTACTCCACTGGTGATAATATCATTGAGGATGTATACACCCTCGCCATTAAGCAAGGCTCGGTAGGCAAAGTTGGGAATCTGATCATTACCGGAAATACCGTAAGACATCCGCAGTTTACCGAAATCCATCCAATCCAGATTCAGGCCTTCCCAAAACACTTCATCACTAAAGATCCAGGCACCGGAGAAGGCGGGGAAAATACCCCAGCGATTATTGGCTCCGAATTTGGAAGAGCCATCACGACGCACGATAGCAGAGAATAAATAGCGATTGTGCAAGCTGTATTCGGCACGCAGGAAGGAAGAAAGCAGGCGCTCTTCGTATTGGAAGGAACCGGCATTATTTAAAAAGCCGCCATCGGCCTGGTTGGCAGAGATGTCGGCAAAGTTAATCGAGTTATTGGGGATATTGTAAGCGGTGGCATTTAAACCATTTCCGCTGCGGGTGAATACCGATACCCCTAAGGTGCTTTTTACCTTGTGAATTTTGTTGAAGGTATGGTCATAGTTCAAGAAACCTTCGTAGGTAAGGTCAACATAGGTATCGCGGTTTTCATACACACTGGCGCCACGCTCTAAGAATACACTGTCGGCAATTTCTACCATCGGGGCATCCAGATCTTCATTGGCGGCGGTGTTTTGCGCTTTACCGGGGCCGTACCATACTAAGGGAGAGAAGGTTTTTCCGTCTACCAAAGCCACATTATAGTTGAAGCGATTGGTAAGGGTGAAGTCTTCGTTAATGGTGTACACCAATTCCTCCTTACCTACAAATTTGTTGGTGTTGGAGCGGTTGTAGGTGTTTTCCATTTGCGCCAGAGGGTTGATGATATCATTCACCAAACTCAAATAGCTGTAACGGCCATTATCCTGGCGAATAGGCTCGGTAGGATAGGCATTAATGGTATTGTAAAGAACGGAGCCAATACCGTTTTCAGCCAGGGTGCTACGCGCTTCGTTGGTATATAGCAAAACGCTGTTTAGGCGCAGCTTTTCATTCATGTCGAAGGAGACATTTACCCGGGCATTATAGCGTCGGAAATTGGCTTTATCACCACCTACAATACCATTCTGATTGTAGTAAGATCCGCCAATAGAGTAGCGGGTAGTTTGATTACCGCCATTAATGCTGATGTTATAAGATTCGATAGGGGCATTTTGAAAAACCGCCTCTTGCCAATCTGTTCCCTCTCCTAAAGCAGTGTTGGCAAAAGGCGGAGTCTGTCCTCCGTTTATAAAAGCATTGTTTTTAATAACGGCGTATTCGGTGGCATTCAATAAATTAAGCTGACGGGCAGTGCTTTGCATGCCGTAAAAACCGCTGAATTCGATTTGCGGCTTAGAATTGAGTTTTCCCTTTTTGGTTTCGATGATGATAACCCCATTGGCAGCACGTACCCCGTAAATACCGGCGGTACCGTCTTTCAATACGTTTACAGATTCGATATCATTGGGGTTCAGGGCATTTAAGCCTTCAGAATCGTAAACAATTCCATCAACTAAGATGAGGGGGTCATTATCGCCAAAGGTGGAAAGACCACGGATACGAATGCTACTGGCCCCACCCGGTGAACCCGAATTGGTATTAATGGTAACCCCCGAAACCTGCCCTTGTAAGGCGGCATCTACTCGGGAGATATTGAGTTTTTTGAGTTCGGCCCCTTCTACCTTGGCCGCGGCCCCGGTTATTTCCTTTTTGGTAGCTGAGCCGTAACCTACTACTACAATTTCATTGAGGAGGGAGGCCTCTTCCGTCATTTCAACGTTCAGCGTCCGCGACTCATTTACTTGAATTTCGATGGTTTTGAAGCCTACGAATGAGAAGACCAGGGTTTGGCCTTTCTGAGCTTTAATGCTGTAGTTCCCGTCCATGTCGGTGGTGGTTCCTTCCTGACTGCCTTTTACGCTAATGTTTACCCCCGGGATAGTAGGGCCATCATTGGCTTCTTTAACCTGACCGGAAATGTTGACTTCCTGGGCGGCTAAAGCAAAAGAACTAAGGACAAGCACTGCGCTTAGGAGCGGGCGTAGTGCCTTGCGGTACACTTGCTTCATTTTAATTTAATTGGTTCAATTTCAATTGGTTGTATTGAAGTAGCAGGCTAATAATTGTCGCTATAACAATTATTAGAGCAATCAAATGTAGTTCTTTTGGTTAAATGTACCAAAAGCGTTTTTGAGAAAAAGCGTTGGAGGCTACTAACAGAGCATTAGCGCTTGCTAATTCTTTTGAGCTAATGGTGGCTTAAACCATTAGTGGTTATAGCAGAGCTGCTTAAGGTTCATCGGGCAGCAGCCCATAAAAAAGCCCTGCTAATCGAATTAACAGGGCTTTGAATAGGATTTTGTCCCTTGGCTTTTAGTCGAGCACTAGTATCTGATGCCCGCTTTGATGGGCCTTTTTTAAACTGATTTGGTAAAGACCTTTGTTAAGATGGCTCAGGTCGAACTCCATTTTATCAGCGCCGCATATTTCCTGCTCAAAAACCTTACGTCCTTGTAAGTCGTGAATTTGAAGAGCGTAATTTTCATTTTCGAGACCTTCAATATGTATCAGGCCCTGACTCGGATTTGGGTACAATGCGAAGTCCAAATATTTGCTGCTAGCCAGTCCAATATCCTCAATTAAGGTGCAATCGCTGGTGTCTTGGCAAGATCCCATCTGAATTACTACTACGTATTGTCCATTTTGCTGGGGTGTAAAGATTTGGTTGGTATCACCTGGCATTATCTGGAAGCCATTATTGCTGCAATCGTACCATTGGTACTGGGCATTCACCTGATTGGCCACTAAGCCGGTACCATTAAGAATAGTATTGACGGTAGTATTGATGTGAGTTATTTGGAGGTCAATCGGAATCAAGGAATCGCAGCCTGCTAAATTGGGTAGGGTATCCACATAAAAACCCGATTGGGTATAGAGCTGCCCGGATGGACTGCGGTAATTGCCATCACAAACCTCCACTTCCATAGTGTCATTGGCCGCAGTACTATTGCCAACGGTCAGGTTAATGGTCAGGATTGAATCACATCCAGCCTGACTGCTGAAGGTATAGATATAAGTTCCGGACGAAGTCAGTGGATTTCCAAGAGGATCTTGATAGCTGCCATTACAAACCAATGGATTGAGGGTGTCATTGGTGGGGCTGTTGATTTCCGCAAATACGGTAATAATACTGTCGCAGGTAGTGGTGCCCGGAATGGTATCCAGGTAAACCCCCGTTTGGTAATAGGTGTTGAATCCGCTTGGTGAAGTGATCGGCTGGCCGGTACAATTGCTTAGGTAAACGCTATCGCGTAAAGGTGCGCAATAGGGTGTGTTAAGGGCCATTCTTAAACTAATATGTGGCGATTCAAAAGTACGGCTGGAGGAGAAGCGACGGAACCAATTGCCATTGCCTAATTGCATTACCGAAGCCATTCCGGGTTGTTCCCAAGTGGCATCATTGGCGATACGTACTACACCGGCGGGTGCATTGGGGAAATTCCTCAGTACTAAAAAGTAGGAGCCGGTGTTTAAGGCTAAGGGGAAGGTATCTGTAGGGCTTATAGTTTCGAAGGAGAAAAAGCTTTTTTGACCTAGCATGGAACTGCTCAGATTAAAGGTCTTGCTATAAATTGCCGCAGTACCGCTGGGAAAACCATTGGTGAATTGGAATCCGGCAGTATCGTATATCTCCAGGCTGATGGAGGCAGTCGGATCGGTAGCGGTACTCAAGTACAATTCGACCCCGTCTATATAAACATTGTTAGAGCCCACACTGTCTGGATCTTCATTTTCGAGACTAAAGAGTATCCCATTGGCGATCATATCCGGGATGGCCGAATTAGTACCCACATAATTACTAATGACGCCTGAGGAAAGACTGTAGCTGTCTTCGCTCACTTGAATATGAAAGGTGTCAGTACTCACATAAGCATTGCTGCCTTGCAAGGAATCACTGAATACTTTATAAACTAGGCTATAGCGCGCCGGAGCATTGGGAGGAGTCCAGGTGCCGGTTTCTAAATTGTTGATATAGCAAGTATCGCCTGGCAATAAGCTGCTGCAGCCCAGAGGAGAAACCATGGTATGAACCACTTGTCCGCTGATTTCTTCAATTACCTCGATATGCAATTTCACATTACTTTGGGTAGCAGTTCCGTCATTCATCACACTGATATTGCCGGCAATAGGTACAATTTGATCTTGATGCAGGGTACCGTAGATGGGGTAATCTGGAAGGCTGGGATTGAAAATTAAATCCTGAGGATTATTGCCTCCGGCGGCAACCATTTTCAGGCTGTGGGCCGAGCTGGTTTCTATGCGGATATCATCCAACATCCAGTAATAATAACCGTCGGTGCTAGCGCTATTATCCGTATCACCATTAAAAAGAAACTGGATTTGCACCGAATCCTGGCCTCCGATATAAGTGGAAAGGTTAAGGCTGGTTAGCACTCCGTTAGTGGTGCTGGCATTCAAGGGAATTTGCGATAATGGATAAATTTCGATGGTATCCGAGAAGCTTTGTCCCGCATTGGTAGAGAGGGCAATTTTAAACTCAGCATGAAAGCGTCGTGCATAAGATTCGAAGATCAGGCTTACATTAGGATAAGCGCTAAGATCGATAGTGTCTGATATTAAGCTTCCCCAGTGTGGTGAAGGGGCCACTCCCGATCCAAAGGTGGAGGTGCCGGCATTGTCCAGAAAATCGGAATCGAAAATCACAAATCCATTGCTGCCCGTGCTACTGGTCAAAGGCATATTGGAAGGAGGGACATTATGTACTCCGGAGAAATTCCCACGGGAACCCATGCTGTTACTGGGAGTGGTGGAGGGACCTCGATATTCCCAAAGGGCATTAGGCGTGCTGCTGCTTTGAGTCCAGCTGCTTGGAATGCCATTGCTGAAGTCTTCGCTCCAAATAATTTGTTCGGGTCCGTCTTCGGCACGCCATTGCGATGAATGACTTGGGACGGTGTAAGTAGATTCACTGAGGGTAGGCTCGAGTTCGGATTGAGCGAGCAATCCAAAGGATAGGCTCAAAGCCAAAAAGCTTAGCAGATTTTTCATGTGCAGAGTTATAGGGTTAAAAGATAAATGTATTAAACTAAGCTAGACGCCAAGAAAATAGGAGGGATAATTATCTAAAGCTGAGGTTTAATCAACTAGTATTCGGAAGCTTAGGGCCTTGCTGCCTTTTTGGATTTGGAGGAAATAGACTCCTTTAGGAACATGTAATTTAAGCTCTTGATTTAAGGTTTCACCTAGTTCTGCTTCCTCTAAAACCCGGCCTTGCAGGTCTCTTAATTGATAGCTACTCTGGCGCCATTCTGGACTAATCTCTAGAAATAGTCGCTCTTGAGCGGGGATGGGGTATACCTTGATCCCATCTTTACTAAGCTCTCGAATTCCGGTGGTGGCCAGACTAAAACACACGCTGGTATCGGCACAAAAACCATTGTTTACGATCAAGGCAAAATTGCCATCATAATAGGGTTCATAAATTCGACTTTGGGCTCCGCCAACCGGCCTGTTCAGATCGCAGTCTAGCCATTGATAAGTGGCATTAGGCTCTAAGGCCTGAACTGCCGTTCCATTATTAATGATTTGGTAGCCAACATTAACCGGGGTTAAGTCCAGATCGAGCAGGATTACCGTATCGCAGCTCAGGCTATCCGGAATATAGTGCTGGTATAAGCCACTCTGATAAAACTTCTCTCCCCAGGAGCTTTGATAATAAGCTCCGCAATAGCTTACAATCCGAATCTCAGAATAATCTGCACTTACCTGATGATTGATATAGTAAATGCTGTCGCAGTTTTGTCCGTTTAAGGCAACGCGATCGCGATGCAAGCCTGGGCCGATGTATTGGGTACCGGAAGGACCACGATAGAGCAGGCCGCAGGTGTTTACGTTTAAGGTATCTACATGAGGTCTTTCAACCGTAATCATGTACTGGGTGTGGGTTGGGCAGCTTCCCATGCCGGTGGTATCGTAAAATGTTCCGGTTTGACTAATAAACTGATTGAGAAGCGGAACATAGATGAGGCCAGTATCACAAAATTCAGCATGGTAAATACTGCGTCGAGGGCAGTTCAGGCTATCCGTCATCAAAGAGATATTAAAATGCTCGGGAGTAGGAAGGCCATTCCAGTTCTGGGACCAACTACCACCGCTAAAATGGGCAGGCAAGGCTTCACCGGCTTCTCGCCTTTGTTGATAGCGTATGGAGAGCGATGGGGCATTGGTATTTATAACTTCAACCAAGAGCCAATAATGTCCGGTGTCTACCAATACCGGACTGGGGAAGCGCACAAAATTACTGGGCAGGATATCACTGAAAATAGGGCTGGCACCGGAACTAATACCTGTGCTGGGTGAAAAATCAGCATCCGCATAAAAATCTACTTTAATACTGTCGCCACTTGGAATTCCAGTGCGGTAGTAGTTCAATCGTACTCCTTTGATGGCCACTTTTAATTGATTGCTCAATTCGGGGTCTACCTGAGGAAGGTAAAAGGGCACTGCAATTTTATCGATACCCCCGCTACCGGATTGAGGCAGGCTCAGCGATTGATAGAGGCCGAAATCTCCTAAGGGTGCCAATAGGTTTTCGGTAATTTCAAAGCCGGCATATTCTATATAATGTGGTGCTTGGGCTCCGGTTATCGCATCGCTGTAGACCCAAAAATGCAGGTCATAATTGCTTACATACCAAGGGAGATCCTGGCGAATAAAGAGGGTGTCGAATTTGAGTGTATCCCCAGCGGCCAGAGTGCCAATTTTTTGACTTTTACGCAGAATTACCTGTCCTATGCTAGGTGATACCACCGCCATTTTCAGGTATACATTGGCCTGATTGGCACTGCCATTATTTACTACTGAGGCAGCGGCGATAAAGTCTTTGCCAAAACGCTGGGGAATGGATTTCAGATGATGCTTTTGCCCGGCATGCCCAAAGAGGGAAACTGAGATGGGGCGCCCGTTTTCGGCCGAAGGGCAAAAGGCCATGCTATTAACAGGGCCATCATGCAGTTCCAAATCATCAATCATCCAATAATGGTAGCCCTTGTTCCCAAATACATCGGTAAAGCGCCCATCAAAGGCAAAGGCAATTACGGCCTGGGAGGCTCCCCCTAATTGCTGACTCAGATTAATTTCCAAAGTATCGCTTGGGGGCGAATAGCTCAAAGCGGAAGGCAGGGGATTGATGAGTATAGAATCGTTAAAACTTTGCCCTCCATCGCGGGAGCAGAGCAGGTAAAGCTTGGAGCTAAAGCAATAATGCATGGACAGCATTTTAAGCAGCACATTGGGATGGGCACTTAGGTTGATTACCCCCGTTTGCAATAAACCTCGATGCGGAGCCGGGGCAATGCCACTTCCACGTTGGGTACTACCGCCATTATCCAAATAATCAGAATCGAATATCACAAAACCATTGCTGGCACTGGGGCTATTGATGGGTGGGCCAGGTACACCATTTAGTCCACGGGAATAAGCACCTCGACTGCCAATACTTTGATTAGGATTAGTATTCGCACCGCGGTATTCCCAATTGGCCCCTCCATTGCTAGTCGGCTGCGACCAAGTAGAAGGTATGCCATTACTAAAATCTTCGGACCAAATAAGGCTACTTTGACTGAATAAGCTAAAGGGCAGGAGCAGAAGGAAAAGGTGTTTGAGGCGCATAGGGGAAGTTGGGAGGGACTAAGGTAGGGAGAATACCATCGTTTTATTGGCGGAACAAAAAGCATTTAGAAACATTTTTCATGTGTCAAAAATTCTTATTTGAAAATGAAAAGTACTGAAGCTTGACAGTTAGGTAGTCTGATAAATTGCTTCATTTTTATAACTTTAACAAAATGTTTAGTGATAAACATACTTGTAGCCTCCCTATGCATTGTAACTTTTTTTTTAAATTTTCTTTTTAAAGAGATGTAATAGTGTTATTTCCAGTTCCTTTAATATAGGGATGCTGATTTGGAGGAGGGTGAGTTAATAAGTTTTACTAGAAATTTCATAGTTTAAGGTAATTTCACCTTAAACTTTAGCTATAACTAAACTTTTGAGCGAATTTTCCTTAATTTTGTCCCAGAATGTTGATCCTAACACTAAGATCCAGGTCTTCGAACTCTGTAAGAATGGAGAAAATCTGTTTGAATTATTCTATGATAAGGTCAATGAAGACGGAAATCTAGTTGATGATTTATTCGGAGCGTTGAGAATTATCGAAGACACGTCAAACAGGAAATTACTTCCGAAAAAAAAGTTTCGCTCAATAATAGATAAAAAACTTCCATATAAACTGTATGAGGCAAAGAAGGGATCTATCAGGATTTACCTTATGCATGAAGAAAATAAGGGAAGAGTTATTATCACTGGAGGTGCGAAGACTAAGCAGAATAGGGATATCAAAAGGGCTAAGAACTTAATACGAGCCTATTATGAAAGCCAAGAATAGAATACGGAGAAAAATGTTGCTCTCCAAGTCTTATTGGTTAGAAGCAGTTAATGGAGAAGTCTATGACACATTAGTTCGTTACATGCGCGATAATGGCATGAAACAAAAAGACCTCGCACAGTATTTGAATATTTCTGATGGTAGAGTTTCTCAAATACTCAACGATGGGGAAATTAACTTTACCATCGACAAGTTAATTGAGATTTCTTTAAAACTAGGGAAAGTCCCATTCTTCTCTCTTATAGATCAAAATGAATATTTAGAGAAGGAATTAGATAATTCAGTAGTCCTACATTTCCAGGTATCTATGGATGAGAATAATAACTATTCAAAATTCATAGGTCAAGGAGGAAAGGTTGTTCAATTAAATACTGAACAAACATTTGAATTCGCAGAGGCATATGAGTAAAGAAGGTGTGAGGCTAGAGTATAAAGTCCACAAAATCAATACGATTAAATTTTCGTTTGAGGATCTAGGTGAAAGTGCTTTTCAGGATTTGAAATCGATTGATGAAAGTTTTGAATACAGTGTTGGTGCTGGAATGAAGATTAATC
Source organism: Croceimicrobium hydrocarbonivorans (assembly GCF_014524565.1). Lineage (NCBI taxonomy): Bacteria > Pseudomonadati > Bacteroidota > Flavobacteriia > Flavobacteriales > Owenweeksiaceae > Croceimicrobium > Croceimicrobium hydrocarbonivorans. The sequence continues at coordinate 2,089,517 of NZ_CP060139.1, forward strand.
TTGAACAGGAAGAAATAGTAATTGACATAGAAACTACTTTTAGGACTAGCAAAAAAGGTGAAGTATTAATTCATCACATTGGAAGAACTGTATTCAAAGTAAAAGGTCTAGAGTTAACCAAGGAAGAAGAAAAAGACATGTATGACCTTCCTGATGATTTTATAGTACAAATTTATGCATTGGCCTATTCCCACGCCCGGGCTTTATTGGCGGTAGAATCTGGACCAACTATATATAAAGATTTTTTTATTCTACCTGTTGTAGATCCACGCTCATTCATTAAAAATTTATAATTGAGATTGTTTTACAATATCTATTTGGTTTAGATAGGTAGTAATCTGATAATTTAAAAGATAAGAGAAATATAAATGTTGTGCATTGGTTGCACGAAGTACCTAAAAGAAAACCTCAACGTCTTTAATTAAAGATGTTGAGGTTTTTCCTTGTGGAGCATATCGGAGTCGAACCGATGACCTCTACACTGCCAGTGTAGCGCTCTAGCCAGCTGAGCTAATGCCCCGAAATTTGGGAGGGCAAATATAGGAGAAAATTCGTTTTCCTACTTTTTTAGGAAATTTTCTTTTTGATGTAATCCAAATCTACATTCTGCTCAATCAGATCAATTGCGCGCTTAATCTTCCAAGGGGTATCGCGGTTAATCTTCACTTCAATCCGACTCACCTTTAATACCACACCATAGGTATCCAAATCAGTATGAATTAAAGGCGTTTGGTAATAGTCGATGGCCCGTTGGGTTTCGCTGCTGATTTCTCCTTCGCCACAAACTATAATGCCGCTCAAAGGCCATTCTTCAATTGCTAGCTCGGCATTAATGTGTAAAATCTTACCCAGGGTTTCATCCAGGCGGTGGGTGCCTACTACCAATAAAAGATTATCGCGCTTTTCGAGCTTAGTACGATCCAATACCGTTCCGGCTAATACATCCGCAACCTTATTGCGTAAGGCATGCGAATTGGAGCGCACCGTACCATTAATAGCCTTGCACACCGTGCTCATTACCGGCCAGGCCAAAGTGCGATCATAAGGCACCATCCCCAATAAGGGAATGCCCTGCGTATTAAGCCATTTTTCGATGTAGGGGCGAATCTTATCAATTTTTTCCTCCCGCACCTTATTTACTATGACCCCTAAAATGGGCACACCTTCCTCCCGGAAAAGGGAGATACACATATTAATCATGTCGATGGTAGAACCCACGCCCCCTTCGGCAATAAAGATTACCTGGGCATCCAGCATTTTGGCCACCTTGGCATTGCTGAGGTTTACCACTGAGCCTACACCAGGATGTCCGGTACCCTCATGAATGGTAAGCTCTTTACGACTTTCCAAAGCCACTTTGGCCTTGAGGATTTTCTCCTCGTAATTGAAGTTTTCGGGGTGATCGATAAAATCGGTGGTGGCTCCTGATCCTAAAATTACCGGACTGTGAATTTCGGGATGGAGGTCAAATTGAATGAGATCCGAGAATAATATGGTGTCCTTATCAACCTTCAGGTCATTGAGGTCTACAAACTGTTGCCCTACCGGCTTACAGTAGCCAATATCAATCCCCAGGCGTTGCAGGCAATAGGCCAGACCCAGGGTTGAGGTAGTTTTTCCCACGTGCTGGCGGGAAGCGGCAACGTATAAGGTTTGATACTTTTTCATGCTTAGGCTTTAATCAAAGCTAAGAAGCATTTCTTGATCTGATTTCAAAGGGCTGGAAAATTTGCCGATAACAAAAAGCTCCCGACCTTTAAGCCATGGAATTGAGCTGGAAAAATTGCTACAGCCCGCGCCGTTTTGGCGACGATCGTATGCCCGAAGATGCGCGATCGGTTTACGAAAGGGACTACGACCGTATTATTTTCTCATCCGCCTTTAGGCGCTTGCAAAACAAGACCCAGGTGTTCCCATTGCCGGAGCGGGTTTTTGTGCATAATCGCCTTACCCACTCTCTGGAAGTGGTTAGCGTGGGGCGTTCTTTGGGGATGATAGTTGGGGAAAAGCTAGCCAATTTGCCCGCTCTAAAAGAGGACGAAAAGGCCCGCGATTTTTACCGCAACCAATTAAAGTCCGTGGTTTCCGCGGCCTGCCTGGCCCACGATTTAGGGAACCCCGCTTTTGGGCATTCGGGTGAAGAAGCCATTTCCAAATATTTCCTCGATCGCGAGCAGGACAAAGGTTTTAGGGCTGCATTTACCGCCGGCGAATGGGAAGACCTTACTCATTTTGAAGGCAATGCCAATGCTTTGCGTTTGCTCAGTCGGCAATTTAAAGGCCGCATGAAAGGTGGTTTGCAAATGACCTACACCACTTTGGCCAGCATCTTAAAATATCCTTGCGAAAGCCTGGCTCGCGATAAAAAGAAGGGCAAGCATCGCAGTAAGTATGGTTTCTTTCAAGATGATCAAGAGGTTTTTGAGGCCATTGTGAGGGAGTTCCCCTTAGCTTTGGATAGCGAGAAACCCTTGGCCTATCGTCGGCATCCTTTTGTGTACTTGGTTGAGGCGGCCGATGATATATGCTATAGCATTATCGACTATGAAGACGCACATCGCTTGGGCATCCTCAGCTTTGAGGAGGTGAAGGACGATTTTATGCGGGTACTGGAGCAGGATCCTAATACGGATATGAGCCGCTTAGGTCGGAATCTGGAAAACCTGCGCGAGGATAAAAATGAGTCGGTGGCCTATTTAAGAGCCAAGGTGATTAATGCTTTGGTACAGGCTTGCGCCGATGCGTTTTTAGCTAATCAGGAAGTGATTCTTAAGGGCGATTTCAGTACTTCCTTATTGGATAGCCTTAAGCCCTATCAAAATGCGCTGAAGCAGATTGAAAAGAAATCCATCGGTCGGATTTACAATCACGATAGTGTGATGAAAATCGAATTGGCGGGATTCAAAATTATGAGCGGCCTGATTGAGGATTTTGTAGAAGCAGCTCTCTTGGCTAAGGATGATCGTCAAAAACGACATCAAAAAGTACTGGCTTTAATTCCCAATCAATTTCAATTTGAGGAAGAGGATCGACCCTATGAAAAGGTGATGTGCATTCTGGATTTTGTAAGCGGCATGACCGACAATTATGCCCTGGAATTGTATCGCAACCTCAGAGGGATTTCGGTACCCGGGATTTAAGGGATTTGCTCAATATCCTCATCCGGTAACCAACCGATTTTTCCGTCGATCAGTCGCAATTTGGTCCAACCTTCAAAATGGTCTAATTGCTCTCCTTTGGTGCCGGCATGCAAGATGAATAGGTCTTCGGCCTCCGAGCCCGGTCCGCTTTTCACATAGGCTGAGTCAGACATAATGATGAGTCCCGGATGCTCTTCGCGATAATGCTGATGGCTATAGGCCATAATTAAGCTGAACAGGCTGAGCAGGCTTCCGCCGAGCAGGCTTACAAAACCAATTCGGCCATAGGAACTAAAGAGGTAAAGGGCCAATCCGGCCAAAGCCAGGGCTAAAAATCCCAGGGCTAAACGCGCCCAATTATCTGGCTGGAACAATTGTAAAACACTCAGTCGAAAAGCTTTAAAGAGATTTTGGGGCATCTCTTCAAAACGGTCGATGCGCTTGCTTTTGGCCAGGGCCAGATTATGCTGAATTTCTTCGTCTTTAGGATCCAAGCGTAGGGCACGCTCATAATTGAGAATGGCTTTGGCCAGGGCGCCGTTTTCATAATGCGCATTGCCCAAATTATAATAGAGGGCCGCACTTACTTCTCCTTGGGCGGCAATGCTATCGTAGAGCTCTACCGCTTTTAAAAAGTCTTCTTCTTGATAGGCCTTATTGGCTTGCTCAAAAAGGGCATTGCTGGCCAATATGGGCAAGGCCTGAATCAATATCACTCCGATGAAAAGGAATTTTCTCATAACTGCTTTTCGATTTCGGTGAGTACTTCAATGGCACGATCGTAATCCTGGGCGGCGGCTTCCAGTTTTAAACCGGTGAAACGGGCCATTTCGGATTTTTCCAAAAGCTCCAAAAGGGCTTTGATATCGCTCTCCAAAACCTGGGCTTTGCTCAAACGCTCTTGCAAGTATTCTTTGCTTAAGCCGCTAACACCTCGATCAAATTTATCGCTGAAGAAGCCGATAATGGCCGTTTCCAATTCCTGGTAAAAGAGCTCCGCATCATTGGCTTTTAGAGCTTCCTGAGCTTTGCGCAATTTCTTTAAAGCCGCTTTCCCTGCCCGCTGTTTACGAAGGCTATCCCGATTAGTAAACTCCGCTTTTTTGCGCCACCAAATGGCGATAAGTGAAAGTCCTAAGGAGACTAAACTCAATAACCAGCCCCAGAAAGAGCCCGAACCTAAAAATTGTTCATTGGGATTATGCCAGTTCGAAGCCTTGGTTTTGATAAAGAGGATGTCCTTATTCAAGAAATCCACCGCATCACTGGTACTTTCACCCGCCAAGGGAGATTTTGAACTATTGGGTGCCGCTTTACCCCCCTTAATGTTCACTTCAAAAGCCTCGGTTTCCAATTGTACATAACGCTCTTGCTTGGGGTCGAAATAATTGAAAACGATAGGTTCAATTTTGTAGCTGCCGCCATAACGAGGAACCAGCAAGTATTCAATTTCTTTATAGCCGCTCATGCCTCGGGCATTAACGCTGCTACTTTCTTTAATCTCGGGATCGAAGACCTCAAAGGCAGAGGGGAACTCAATTTCCGGCAATTCCACAAATTTGATATTGCCCTTTCCTTCAATGCGAATGGTATAGCTGATGCTGCCATCCATATTGATTTCGGTGCTGCTTACCTGTGATTTAATACTAAAGTCGCCCACCGCACCACTGAAGTTTTGGGGCCGACCTTTATCGGGCAGCGGTTTAACCGTGATTTTGGGGTAATTGGCCTGCAAGCTTAATTCTTTGGTCGTGCTTAAAGGGAAGCCGAAATAATCTCTTTTTCCGGTATTTACCCGCACGGGAAGGCTTATGGTGGATGAGCCCAAATCGAAGCTGCCGGCTTTTTGCGGAATGATTACTTCCTCATCAATATTGGCGGTGACATAAGCCAAGTTATTGATGTATTCCAGCTTTTCGTTGAGATTGTTCCGTTGAATCTTCTCCTTGTAAAAACCTTCGAATTTGGGCGTTTCTTCGAAATTGAAACGACCGGTTTGCAATTGCTTGCGGATGTAAATGCGGTTGGCCACCATCAGGGGTTCACCCACATAAACGGTGGTTTTATTGGCATAGGGTTTTATAAAGGCCAATTCAGGTTCGGTGGAACTTTGAGTACGCTTGGTTTCCACCACCTTTATTTTCAGGTTTTGCGTTTGGTAGCTCTTACCCTTCACCTGAATTTTAGCCGGCCCAATGATATGTTCCCCTATTTGATCAGCCCTAAGATAATAGGTGTAGGTGAGGGAATAGCGCACCCCACTATTATCAATGGAAGAACTGATGGAAGTTGCTGGTCCGCCTAAAACCCGAAAGCCTTCGAAGGAGGGCGCTTGAAATCCACGGCCTTCTTGATTGATCACAAAATTGACCTGGAATTGCTGCCCTTGATTTACTTCCGTGCGATCTACTTCCGCCCGAAAACTCACCTGAGCGGGAAGCCAGCCTAATTGCAAACTAAATGCTATGAGATAAATCCAAGTTTTCATTACCAGTCTTTTGATCCGGGATTGGGTTTGGCTTTCATCTTCTTACGCTGGAGGCGGGCCTGCGTTTCAAGCTCGGCTCTTTGCAAGGCCTCTAGTAAACGTTCAATGTTCTTGCGACTCTGCTGGGCAGCCTCTTTCTCCGCCTGAGCGGCTTGGTTTTCGGCTTGGGATTCTTTGCCCGGAGTGCCGCCTTTTTGGGGCTCCTGCTTTTGTTGCTCTTGCTTTTGATCTTGAGGATTTTGCTGGGAATCCTCGCCCTGCTTTTCTTGATCCTTAGGGTTTTGACCTTCCTGATTTTGGGGCTCCTGAGATTTTTGATCATCCGAATTCTCGCCCTTCTGATCCTTATCCTGTTTCTCCTGATCGGATTTCTGCTGATCTTGATTTTGTGGCGAATTGGAATTCTGGTCTTTCTCCTGATCCTCCTTTTTTTGATCTTGATCCTGCTTGTCCTCTTGATTGGAATCGCCTTTTTGTTTTTGCTGCTTTTGCTGTTTCTTCTGTTCAGCTAGGGCCTTAGCCAGATTATAGCGGGTTTCTTCATCCGCAGGATTATGCTTTAAAGCGTTTTTATAGGCCTGGATAGCCTCTTTTATTTGCTCATTTTTAAGGTACGAGTTCCCCAGATTGTGATAGATTTCGGCTTTCTGGGCTGGATCTTCAGTACGGGCCAAGCTGAGCTCGAAAGCTTCAATCGCTTCTTGATATCGCTCTTGTTTGTAGAGGGCATCACCCAAATTATATTGACTTACAGAGAGGTCCTTCTCTTCTGCCAGAGCCGCAGCCTCGCGGTATTTGATTTCTGCCTCATCATAGGCCTTAGCGGTGAAAGCCTTATTCCCTTCTTTAATCTGCTTACGAACCTCCTGGGCTTGTAAGCCGATGCTCAATAATATGCCTAAAATCAAACTAAAGTTCTTCATGACGATCGAATAAATTTAGGTTCTTAAACCATTGGGTTTTTCTTTCGAGGATGAAGACATCCAAAATTAAAAGCAGGAGAGCCGGGGCTAATAGCCATTGAAACTGATCTTCATAATCCGCATACAATTCACTTTCAAACTCGGATTTCTCCATCTTCATCATTTCCTCCATTAAGAAGTCCACCGCGGCCTTGCTTCGATTTCCGGAAAAATATTTTCCATCTCCTTCAGCGGCAATTCGCTTGAGAAGACTAGAATTGAGCTTGGTAATGACAGTTTCTCCGTTTTGATCCTTTTTATAGCTTGTAATGTTTCCACCTTGTTTTATAGGTATGGGGCCACCTCTTTCGGTTCCAAAACCAATGGTATAAATCTGAATGTTCTTATCCAAGGCCTTGCTGATTACATCATCTATTCCCTCTTCATGATCTTCACCATCGGAAAGGATTACCAATAAGCGATTGGGCTGCTCTTCATCATTAAAAAAGCGGGTCGATAAATCGATTGCATCGCTAATAGCTGTTCCCTGAGAGGGGATGAGGTCGGTATTAATATTCTGCAAAAAGAGCTTGGCCGCATTGTAATCGGTGGTGATGGGTAATTGTGGGTAGGCATGACCAGCATAGGTGATAATGCCAATGCGGTCGCTTACCAATTCATCTACCGTGCGGGATATCAGCAGTTTGGCACGGTCCAATCGATTGGGTTGCACATCTTCGCAAAGCATACTCTTGCTCACATCAATAGCAAAAACTAGATCCAGACCTTCGCGCTGCACCTTTTCCATGCGGCTGCCAATCTGCGGATTTACCAAGGCCATGCTGATGAGAGCAATCACCGTAAGGTAAATGATGAATTTTAAGCTAGGCTTATTCTGACTGCGCTCAGGACTGAGTTTTTCCAATAGCTCTTTATCACCAAATGCCTTTTGGGCTCTTCGGCGCCAAGCCAAATAGAGGCTGTATACCACCAACATTAGGGGTATCAAGAGGAGCAGGTAGAAATATGTGGGTTCCTCTAATCGATACATTATACAAAGCTCTTTAAGAGGGTGTAACGCAATAGAATCTCCAGTAGGAAAAGCCCTAAGGCCGAGAGGGCAAAGAGACCAAATTTCTCTTCGTAGGTATAGAAGCGGATTTCCTTCAATTTGGTTTTTTCAAGAGAGTCGATCTCCTTATAAATGGCATCCAATTTTTTATTGTCGGTTGCCCGGAAGTACTTGCCACCAGTGCGATTGGCGATTTCTTTTAATAAAGCTTCATCAATCTTAACCGGCATGCGCTCATAAAAGAAGCCGCCTCTACCATCTTGCTGAACCGGCGTTTTGGCCATTCCATTGGTGCCCACCCCGATTGTATAAACGCGGATATTAAATTCTTTGGCCCAGTCGGCAGCAGATAGGGGTTCAATTTCTCCGGCATTATTCTCGCCGTCGGTTAATAATATGGCTACTTTACTTTGCGCCTTGCTGTCTTTTAATCGATTGATGGTGGTGGCCAAACCCATGCCGATGGCGGTTCCATTAGCCAGGAAGCCGTAGCGTAAATCATTCAGGCTGTTTTTGAGCAGGGCATGATCGGAAGTCAGAGGCATTTGAGTCATGCTCTCTGCCGCATAAACCACTAGGCCAATACGGTCATTGGGACGTCCGTCGATAAATTCCGTGCTTACTTTTTTAGTGGCTTCTAGCCGATTGGGCTTAAGATCTTGGGCCAGCATAGAGGGCGAAACATCTAGGGCCATCACTATGTCGATACCCTCACTACTGCGACTGCGGTTATTCTCCTCGGTATTCCGTGGGCGGGCCATAGCGACGATGAGCAGGGCAATGCTGAAAATTCGCAACACCCAGGGCAAAGCATAGAGTAGGGCTCCACGATTAAATTTCGACTGGGCTAAAAAGGAAGCTTCGGGAAAGCGTATTTCCGGATGGCTATCCTTGCGCCGCCAATAATACCAAAAGCCTAAAACAGGCAAGAGGCAGAGCAGCCAAAGGAATTCGGGATTTTGAAATTCGTAATCAAACATCGGCTTCCAATTTTGGGGCTTCCTGACTGTTTACAAAATCGCGCACCGCTTCCAAGGCCTGTACATTTTCTTCCGGCAAGCTTTGTTGACGGGCAAATTTCACCATCGCGCTTAAGCGCAGACTGTTCTTCAGATTATTGAAATGTCTATCTTCCTTGCAGAGCGGCTTGATCTTTACAATCAATTCCTCAGCAGTAGACTCCAAGGCCTTGAGACCAAATTTGCGCTCCAGGAATATCTTGAGGATTTCATCTAATTCACTGAAATAGGCCTTTGCTTTTCCATTTTGCCAGAGGCCTCTAGCTTCCAGTTTATTGAGTTCTTCCAAAGCCCATTCAATAGGTGGAATTTGAATTTCCTCCACCTGCTTTTCATCCTGGTTTTTGCGCTTTTGCCAAAATTTCCAGAGGTAATAAATTAAGGCCGCTAGTCCTGCCGCACCAAGTCCCCAATAGACCAGGAGCCAGTAATTGAAAGGGATTTCTCGGGGTGCCTTGATATCGAAATAATCTTGCTCCGCCTTAATTTCCGGGAAATAAACCAAAATGGCGATGGGCGAACTACGCTGTACTTCTTCGTTTTCTACGGATAGCTCCAACGCCGGAATTTCCACTTCACCACTATCGAAGGAGGTGAGGGTAAATGTTTGATGCAATTGAATCCAATCCCCCTCGATAAGGCTGTCTAATTTTCCACTTTCGATAATCTCAATCCCATTTTGACCGGATTCGAATAAGGGCCAAGTGTATTCAGCTGCTTTAGGAACTTTGGCAGAGAGCTCTAATTGAATGGGCTCTCCCAATTTAATTTGATTGGTATCCACCTCGGCCTTAAAGCTAAGCTGGGCAAAGGCACTACTGCTTAAAAGCAGGATGAAGGCTAAAATTCGGCTTTTCATCGACTGCGTTTTTTGAAGTATCCCAATAAAGCGGCAGGGTAGGAATGATCAATCCGGATGGAGATATCACCGGCCCCACTGCGTAGAAAGCTTTCGCGGTAATAGCGTTCAAATTCCAGAAAACGCATTTTCATCTGCTTGCGCAATTTGGAAGATGAGGTATTAATCCAATGGGTTTTTCCACTTTCGGGATCGCGCATAGGTAAAAGGCCAATATTAGGTAAATCCTCCTCGCGGGGATCGTAGATGCGGATCCCGGTAAGGTCGTGCTTGCGACTGGCAATTTTAAGGGCATCGCGGTAACGGCTATCCATAAAATCGCTTAGAACGAAGGCAATGGCGCGGCGTTTTTGGAAAGCACTGAAAAAGCGCAAAGCCTCAGCAATATTGGTTTTATTGCTGCTGGGCTTAAACTCGATTAGCTCGCGGATAATGCGCAGGATATGGGATTTCCCTTTACCTGGCGGAATAAATTTTTCTACCGTATCGCTAAAGAAGATCACGCCCACCTTATCATTATTCTGAATGGCAGAAAAGGCCAGGGTGGCGCAAATCTCCGTGATCATCTCCCGTTTTAATTGCTGGCGGGAACCAAAGTTTTCCGATCCGCTCAGGTCTACCAATAACATCAGCGTAAGCTCCCGCTCTTCTTCGAAAACCTTGATATAAGGCTCATTGAGTTTAGCGGTAACATTCCAATCGATAGCGCGAATATCATCGCCAAACTCATAGCGGCGCACCTCACTAAAGGCCATACCCCTTCCTTTAAAGGAGCTGTGGTACTCCCCGGAAAAGATGTGATTGCTCAAGCGCCGAGTTTTAATCTCAATGCGCCGAACCTTTTGTAAGAGTTTTTGCGTTTCCATGCGATCGGCCGGGATTTACGGTACTTCGATCTGATCTACAATTTGGCTGATAAGGTCTTCGCTGCTTACGTTTTCGGCCTCAGCCTCATAAGTAATACCAATGCGGTGGCGCAATACATCCAGTACTACCGCCCGAACATCTTCGGGGATTACATAACCTCTGCGCTTAATAAAGGCATAAACCTTGGCGGCATTGGCCAATGCGATGCTACCCCGTGGTGAAGCGCCAAATTCGATTAAGGGCTTCAAGGATGGTAAGCGATAATCTTCGGGCTTACGGGTAGCGAAAATGATATCGAGGATATAGCGCTCAATTTTTTCATCCATATAAACCTCGCGCACCATGGTGCGGGCTTTTTGGATGGTTTCCAGTGACACTACTTTTTGAATTGGCTGGGCGCCACCGCTCAAATTCTGACGCATAATCAATTGTTCCTCTTCCATTTTGGGATAGGTGATTACGGTCTTGAGCATAAAACGGTCGCTCTGTGCTTCGGGCAGGGGATAAGTTCCTTCTTGCTCTACCGGGTTTTGGGTGGCTAATACCAAAAAGGGATCGGGCAATTTAAAGCTGGTTTCGCCAATGGTAACCTGGCGCTCCTGCATGGCTTCGAGCAAGGCACTTTGCACCTTGGCCGGGGCCCGGTTAATCTCATCCGCTAAAACGAAATTGGCGAAAACCGGTCCTTGCTTAATCGCAAACTCGTTTTTCTGAATATTGTAAATCTGGGTACCCATCACATCGCTGGGCAGCAAGTCGGGGGTAAATTGTACCCGGCTGTATTTAGCATCAATGGCCTCGGCCAGCGATTTAATGGCCAGGGTTTTGGCCAGTCCCGGAACTCCTTCTAAAAGAATATGCCCATTTCCTAAAAGGGCAATCAGCAGGCGTTCCAACATTTGCTTTTGGCCAATAATGGACTTGTTTACTTCCATCATTAGCAGATCGATAAAGGCGCTTTCCTTTTCAATCTTTTCGTTCAAGGCACGAATATCCGTGGCACTTTGACTTGTTTCCATCACTCGGTTCAAATGTTTAAATCGGTCAGCGTTTAAGGTCCTGATTTTGGACCGCATGCGAAATTGCTAGTTTGTCGACTTTTCAGGCGTTAAAGCCTTGTTAAATTCACCCCTTTGAATAAGCTGCTATTCAGGTGTATAAAGACTTAAAAGCAAGATTTGACATTGCGCTGATTTCTTCGCTTCCAAATATAATTTCAAGTTCCTAACGTAGGGATAACCTTTCGGTTTTATCTCGGAGCTTAGTTAACAAATGTTTAGCTTTTTGAAGGCGGGAAAATGAGTCAGTGGCCTTCCGCCCAATTTTAAGCCCAAGTTCCTCGAAAGTTAAGAGGGGCCTGGATTGATTACATATTCTTAAGACTGGCGATGAAATAAGCTAAAGTCCCGCGGGCATTTTTGCGATCGAATCCAAACACTATTGAATTACGATTATGAAAAAACTATTACTAAGCGCGGGAATTATTGCGGCTGGCCTTTCGGCGCAAGCCCAAACTTTCTCTCCTGAGATTGATGTAACCAACTGGGAGCCTACTACCATTCAGGTACCGGCCTCTCCTTTAATTACCCAATACCTTTTTATTGGTGGCCACCACGTAGTGCAAACTACTCCTACTTACGGTAATCCTGCGGATACTGCTTTGGCTAAGCAATGGCACGATTTCATCGGCTTTACGCCAGATAATAACGGAACTGACCTTGGTTGGATTTCGGTAAACCACGAAATGGTGATCCAAAATGATAAGATTGGTGATGGTGGTGGAATGACTGTATTTAAAGTACGTCGTGATGCCGCCACCGATTCTTTAATCGTAGTAGATCAAACTTTAAATGACGGTCGTCAAGGTAAATTCTTCGCAGTTGATTTTGCAAACACCGTAGGTGAAACCGGAATGAACTGTGGTGGTATTACTGGTCCTGACGGACGTATCTGGACTGCTGAAGAGTGGTGGAGAGGTTCTAATGCTGATTTGGCAGACCGCGACACTGGTGACTTCACTATCGGTACCGGAACTTCTACTTATGCTGCCGCTAATGGTTTCCCAGGATACAATGGAGAGACTATTAAAAAGTACGAGAACTACAACTACATGGTAGAGATCGATCCTCGCCAGGCAGTAGCTATTCGCAAGCAATACAACTGGGGTCGTCAGCCTTTTGAAGGTGGATGTGTTATGCCCGATAACAAAACTGTTTACTTAGGAGCAGATAACACTCCTGGTTTCTTTACCAAATTCGTTGCCGACAATGCTGGTGATTTCACCACTGGAAAAACCTATGTGTACAAGCACGATGCTACTGGTAGCAAGTGGGTTGAAATCGACAACAGCAATTTCAGCAATATGTTAAACTTCAACACCAATGCTGTTATGGCGGGTGCTACCATGTTTAACCGCTTAGAGTGGGTTGTTGAAATCGACGGTAAGGTGTATATGACTGAAACCGGTCGTGATAACCCTGCTGGTGCCTGGAGTGGTGCAGCTGCGGCTGGATGTGTGTATGCTCCTCATCACATGCAACGCGCTATGGATCAGAGTGCTGAATTCGGTAAAACTATTACTCCTGACAGCTCTCAATATTGGGATTACTACGGTCGTGTATTGATGTACGATCCTGCAACTGAGCAAACTTCAGTATTTGTAGAAGGTGGTCCTTATTTCTCTGTGGATCCTGCGGTATCTTCTTATCCAGACAAGCACCTTTCTAACCCTGACGGATTGAATAAAATCACCGTTAACGGTAAAAACTACATGTTGATCTGCGAAGACTTAAACGGTACTTCTAAAGGTCGTACTCCTGCTGGTATTGGTAACCGTACCTGCGAATTATTCATGTTGGATATGAGCATCAGCAATCCTACCTTGAATGATTTACACCGTATCGCTGTAGTGCCTGTGGGTGCTGAGATCACTGGTGCTACCAGCACTACTGATGGCAAAACCATCCTTTTCAACAGTCAGCACCCTGACGGTGGAAACCCATTCCCTTTCAATAACTCTATGACTGTTGCTATCACTGGTTGGGATCAAGTAACCATTGGTTTACCTGAGGATGCTTTCGAAGGAGATGCTTTCCAGGTTTATCCTAACCCAGCTACTCGTACCCTATACTTCAATGAGTTGAGCGATGTAGCTATCTACAATGTGAGTGGCAAGCGCATGAACGTGTACCGCAACGTTAAGAACATCGATATTTCTCACTTACAGCCTGGTGTATACTATATCCAGAATGCTGCGGGTGTGACTCAAAAACTTTTGGTTAAGTAAGAATTACCAATTCCAAAGAAGAGGGGGGTGAAAGCTCCCCTTTTCTTGCTTTAAGAAATTCAAGATGCGCAAGCTTGTTATAGCCTTCTTTTCCCTGCTTTTGCTATTTGCTGTATTCACCGCTTTTCGATCAACCGAAAGTCCGGTTCAAGAGATTAAATCCCGCTATGTAGAGGACCTTAAAGCTTTTCATGAGCAAAGTGAGAGCTTTAAGCAAAGTTTGAATTCGGAGGATTGGGACGAGATGAAGCTTAAGGCCGAATTTAAATCCCTGCGAATGAGCTTTAAGAAGATTGAGTTTATGCTCGATTACTTGCAACCTCAGGATGTGAAGGACTTTATCAATGGCGCCCCGCTCCCCAAAACCGAGCGTAATGCTCCTCGCTTGGTTGTGGTAGAGCCCAAAGGTTTGCAGCGCATGGAGGAATTGCTCTATGAAGCCCCCCTAGATTTGCCCGCCCTAAAGAAATTGGCCAAGGATCTGGAATATCAAGTAGGTCAGGTGCAGCGCTTTTCCAAGGTTCAGAATTTTAGCGATCGTCAGGTATTTGAAGCTTTGCGCCAGGGATTGGTGCGCATTACCGCCATGGGAATTACCGGTTTTGATACTCCGGCCAGCGATGAGGCCTTACGAGAATCAGCGCAGGTGTGGCAGTCGATGGGAGACTATGCAAAATTGTATTTGGCTTATGCCGATGCGCCAGAATTGAAAAAAGAGATCGAAGCGAAATGGGACATAGGTCAGCGCTTATTGGATCAAGGCGATTTTGAAACATTCGATCGCGCGGAATTTATTCGGGAAGTAATTGAACCCTTGTATGGAGCCTTACTCGATTTGCATCATCATTTGGCTTATGAAACGGCAGCTGAGGTGTACAGAGGTGAATTACCCGTGAATTATGAAAGTCGACACCTTTTTAGTGGAGACTTTTTAAACCTGTCTTATTATACCGGCTTAAAGCCGAAGGAGGAGGCATTTGAATATCAAAAGAAATTAGGGCGCCTGCTCTTTTTTGATCCGGTTTTAAGTGGTGATTTAGATCGTTCCTGTGCCTCTTGTCATCATCCCGATAAGGCCTATAGCGATGGCTTGCCTAAAAGTGTAGCCAAGGGAGGAGGAACGCTTAGTCGTAATGCCCCCGGGCTTTACAATGCGCTCTATGCCGAAAAGTTCTTTCACGATCTGCGGGCCGATCGCATGGAAACACAGATGGAGCATGTAATTTTTAGCGCTCAGGAATTTGACTCGGATTACCGTCGCATATTCCGTCGTTTGGAAGAAAGTGAAGAATATCAAAACCTTTTTAAAGAAGCCTTTCCAGAACAGCAGGGTCGCATAAATCGCTATTCCTTATCCAAAGCGATCATGGCCTTTTTAAGTCAGCTGCAATCCTATGATTCGCGCGTAGATCGTTATTTGCGTTCCGAATCAGAAGACCTAAGTGAAGCTGAAATTACCGGTTTAAATCTCTTTATGGGTAAGGCTGCTTGTGCTACTTGCCATTTTGTGCCCACCTTCAGTGGTTTGGTGCCGCCTCTTTACATGGAAAATGAAAGTGAGGTTCTGGGCGTATTTGAAAGCCCAGATAATAAGAAATTGGATAGTGATTTAGGTCGCTTTGGGGCGGGCGTGGTGCAGGACGAGGCTCCCTTTTTTAAGAACTCCTTTAAAACCCCAGGCCTGCGCAATGTGGAGTTTACCGCGCCTTATTTTCATAATGGTGCTTACCCGGATTTGGAGTCGGTGCTGGACTTTTATAATCAGGGCGGAGCGGCCGGAATGGGAATTCCATTGGAGCATCAAACCTTACCAGCGGATTCCTTGGAATTATCAGAACAAGAGATAAGCGCTTTGAAACAATTTATGCTGGCCTTGAGTGATACATCGCAGCAGATTATGGTTCCAGATTCCTTCCCAAAATTGAACACTATAAGTCGTAAAATTTCAACTTATTAGGTGATTAAAGTGTAGATTTTAGATGTGAATGATTTGGGCTATTCGCCACTATTTCGCAATTTTCCTTCCCATATAGGGACAGCTTATTGATTATTCCCATTTTGAGAAAATGCATCTTTGGATGGGAAGAATGACTAAGCTGTCTTTAGTTTAAGTATATTGAGGGTCAGTTAATTGAACATTTTGGTTCAAGCCTTGTTCCCTTGAATCAGTTTACAAAAATGAGAAGGTATTTCATCATCATATTACTCCTATTTGTGCCCTGGCTGAGTCGCTTGGAGGCAAATTCGGTGCTTAATGGTGAGATCTCGCTCAATGAAAACTTCTACAACGACGAAGAGGACCTGGTTTTAGATGGTAAATGGCGCTTTTACTGGAAGGAATTAATAAATCCAGAAGGTAAGGCCGATATGGAAAGCCGTCCGGTTTATGTTGACATCCTCAAGCCTTGGTCCGATTTACCTACCGAAAAGGATAATTACCACGCTAAGGGTTACGCTACTTACGAACTGAATATTTATTCCTCCCGCGCCAGCGATAAATTGGCTATCCGGGTACCTGAATTCTACAGTTCTTATGCGCTCTACTTAAATGGTGAGGAGATTTCTCAAAATGGAAAGGTAGCCGATAATATTGCCGACGCCGAACCTTATTGGTTACCCAAGGTGGTCGCAATCAAATTGAAAAAAGGATCAAATCGCTTGGTGCTTCAGGTTTCCAATTTCCATCATCACAAAGGTGGATCGGTGGCCGCTATGGCAATCGGGCCTTCCAGTCGCTTTTTCTTCTTTAAGAATATGGCCGTGGCCGGTTCCCTCTTCATTGCAGGTACGCTTCTAATTGCAGCGGTATTCTCATTGATTGTTTACTACTTCCAGAAAAACGATTTCGCCTTTCTCTTTTTCGGACTCTTTGCCTTGAGTTATATCTATCGCATTATTGGTACCGACACCTATATTTCGCATGAGGTGTTCCAAGGACTTTCATGGCATGTGGCAATTCGATTGGAGTATCTCAGTCTCTATGTTAGCGTCATATTCTTTACCTATTTCTATAAGAATTTAATTGCTCGTCGGGCTCCGGAATGGATCTTCCACACCATTGGCATTGTTTCCGGCCTCTTAGCAATATCAGTCCTTTTGCCGCCACAGAACTTTACCGCCTTTGTTGATTATTATTTGATCTTCATCGCCCTGGCCTTGGTAGCCACCACGGTGTTTTATTTACGGGCCATTCGTTGGAGCCATACCATGAGCTGGTTTACCTCCATAGCCGTTGGTTCTCTTATTTTGGTGATGGTCTTAAAGATGTCAGCCTTCTTCGGATTTGGCGTAAATCATCTTTTCTTCTCCTTCTTCCTGTATTTGGTATTTGTGGTAAGTCAGACCATCGCCTTAAGTCAGCGCTTTGGCTACAATATGCGCATGCATATTTCCCAAAGTGAAACAGCTATGGTTTCGCAGCGCAACTTTATGAATTCCGTGAGTCATGAATTACGCACTCCGATGAATGCCATCATGGGGATGACGGATTTCCTTTCCAAAACCAAATTGGAGCCGGATCAGCAAGCTAAACTGGAGACCATTCGCAAGAACAGCGAGCAGCTCAACAATCTATTAATGGACTTGCTGAACTTCTCGGCCATCGATTCGGGAGAATTGAAACTAGAATCGCGGAAGTTCAATCTTAAAGAAGTAGTAGATCGCGCCTTGGAGCAAGCGGGTACCGATAATTTATCGAGCACCGTAAACTTTAAGCTGAGCTACGATGATAATATTCCAGATGAATTAGCCGGCGATCCAGAGCGCTTAGGTCAGGTGATTTACCATATTGTAGGTAATGCAGTTAAGTTTACCCAGAAGGGTATTATTGGCTTCGACCTGCGCATGGAAAGTGTGGAGGCTAATCGCGTGAAGCTTCACATGAAGGTAACGGATACCGGAATTGGTATAAAACCCGAAGAACTCAATAAGGTAGTTCAGGCCTTTAATCAAGGTGATGAGGGGAATACCCGTAAGCACGGAGGTACTGGTCTAGGCTTAACCATTGCAGCCAATATCATTGAGATGATGGATGGCGAGATGTGGATTGATAGTGAGGAAGGCAAAGGAACTACGGTTCGGGCCGACTTCGTTTTGAAAACCCCGCGCCTAAACCTCACTAAGCATGCCGAGGAGCTGAAGGAAGAGCAGAAAACCAAAAAGATTGAAGGCCTTAAAATTCTATATGCCGAGGATAATCCCATTAACCAGAAACTGCTGGTGATGATTATGAAAACCCTGGGTTATGAGGTAGAACTGGCCAATAACGGATTGGAGGCCTGGGAAATGGCCATCACCAACAATTACCATATCATCTTTATGGATGTGCAAATGCCCAAGATGGATGGTATTGAGGCCACGCGCAGAATTATCAAAGACCAAGCGCAGCGACCTATTATTATTGCCGTAACGGCCAATGCTGAGGTAGCCGATCAAAAGCGTTGTATTGAGGCGGGAATGAATGATTTTATTCCCAAGCCCTTTAATGCTAAAATGCTGAAGGAAGCCCTAAGCAAATGGCAAGGTCTCTTAGTTTATATGGAGGAAGATGCCCGTAATGGTAAACTCCGAGTTATTTCTTAATCAGCTTACAGAACAGTTGGGTCGTGGCCCGATTCGTGATTTGCAAGCCCTTTCGGGAGGCGATATCAATGCTGCTTATCAGGTTAATTTTCATGAAGGAGGCTCTGCTTTTCTGAAATTTCAGGAAGGGGCAATATTGGATTTCTTTCAGGCGGAAGCCGATGGTTTGAAAGCCTTGAAAAAGCATAGCCCACTTAAGGTGCCGGAAGTATTGGCCTTGGGCGAATGGGAGCAAAATGCCTATTTGCTTTTACAGTTCATTGAGCCAGGCTTTAAGAGCGATGAATACGATTTCGCCTTAGGTGAGGGACTAGCGCAAATGCATGCTCAAGCCCAAGAAAATTTTGGATGGCATCGCCCTAATTATATCGGGAAATTAGATCAGCTAAATCATCAGAGTGAGGATTGGGCCGATTTTTACGCCGAGCATCGTATTCTATTTATGGTGCAAAAAGCCTTTGATGCGGGTCATTTGGAGGCCAAGGACCTCAAGGGCTCCGAAGCTTTTGTGAAGGCCTATCCCCATCTAGTGCCCAAGGAAAAGCCGGCTTTTATTCATGGTGATTTATGGTCGGGCAATGCCTATTGCATGGCTGGTGGAATTCCGGTATTAATAGACCCCGCGGTATATAATGGGCATCGCGAAATGGACCTAGCCATGATGAAACTCTTTGGGGGCTTTTCGGCCAATGTATTTCAGGCCTATGAAGAAAGCTACCCCCTGGAGCGAGGATGGCGGGAGCGCATTCCTTACCATCAATTATATCCCTTGCTAGTACACTTGAATTTATTCGGGACTTCCTATTTGAATGATTGCCGAAGCATCTGGCAAAAATTCCTTTAGTTGATTTGAATTACCCGATTTTCAGCAATCACAAAAACCCGATCTTCCTTTTTTACCTTCAGGTTGAAAGTGCCTGTGAACTCTCCAAAAGCCGGCAAGATTCCTTGATTGGGGCTAAAAAAATAACAGGCCAATCGTAAACTTTGACGACCGGCTCCTTTTAAGCGTACTCCGGGATGGATATGCCCACAAAGATTATAGCCCTCAAATTCTTCCAGGGGTTCATGGCTGAGGAAAAAGGGTCCCAATTTTAATCCCTCTGGATGGTATTTAAGTCGAGCCCGGTAATAGCTCATCTCATCCAAAATATCGTGATTGCCGCCAATCAAATGGAATTCGGTGGAAGGGAACAACGCAATTACCTGCTTAAAGCCCAGCCATTCTTGATTGAGTTCCGAATGAAAGAGATCGCCCAAAAAGTAAACCTCTTTTGCCTGGGTGGCATAGAGCAGTCGTTCTAAACGAAGGAGGTTTTCCTTCGCTGCTTCTTCAGGTAGTTTGATTCCGTTTTTTCGAAAATGACTGATTTTCCCGAAATGGGTATCAGCAATAAACAGCCGCCGTTGATCAGGCCAGTAGATGGCTCTCTCGGGTAAAAGCCAGAGTTCTTCTCCTGAAATGCTGATTAGCTCCTTCATGCGGCAAAATTACCGCGGCTCGGCAGAGCTCACAAGGCTATCGCTAGGCATTGCCGGAATTAATTGGCGATAATGGGCATAGCGTAAGAAGATATCGCGCACATAGCGGAAGGGCTCCTCACCGCGCACGGGTCCGTAACGAACGATGGGATTTGAATACACTTTATACTGGCCCATTTTGCGCAGCCATATTGCGGTGGCATCATCAAATTGTAGGGAATCCAATCCCGCTTGAGCTGCCAGTCTTTGTGCATCCAGTAAATGACCATAACCACAGTTATAGGCCGCCATGGTAAATTTGATCCTCTGGATAGTATCGGGGATGTTTTCGAACTTATCGAAGATGTCTTTCAAATAGTCAGCCGCGGCCATTAGGTTTTGCTCAGGATCATAGGTGTTGTCAATGCCCAGATCGGTGGCCGTACCCGGCATAATTTGCATGAGACCGCCTGCTCCGGCCCAGGATTCGGATTGGGGGTCGAAGCGCGATTCCTGATATACCTGCGAGGCTAATAGTCGCCAATCCCAGCTCAGGCTATCTGCCGCACGGCGAATCAAATCATCGTATTTGCTGATCTGTCCACTATTCTTACTGTAGAACTCGCTCTGCACCCGACGTTTATAGGACTTCTTATGAACGTAGTACTTCTTATAGATAAAGGCATAGGTGCCATTTTTGCGCATGCCTTGAATCCATCGGTTTACCTCGTTTTCCAGCTCTGGTGAATTGGAACGTAAACCCCAGGCAATTCGTTGCGAAAAGCTAACTGGCGTTTCTACATCTAAAATGGGATAAAAGGTTTGATTGATGGAAGCCACATTATAATCAGCAATGGCATATTTGATTTTGCCATCCACTACCATTTTAATTACATCCTCAATATTATAATCACCAATAATGGTGTCGATATTGATTTTACCACCCAACTCTTCCTGCAGGTGAAGCATGCGCTCATAGTAAGAGGAGCGGCGGTGCACATGTACTGTGTCTCCAATCAAGTCTATTACATCTCGTACCAGTTTGCGATCAATTTGGTCTCGACTCAACCTACGCCAGTTGCGAGGCTTGCGCTGAACCAGAGCTTGATGAGTAGTGTAGAGGTAATCGGTAAAGTTGATCAGCTTTTTACGGTCTTCCGTAATGGTGAGGCCATAGGCAATGATGTCGCCTTCACCTCGATTGAGCATATCAAAAACCTCATCTATATTATTGGCCAGAACGATTTCCAGCTCCAAGCCTAAATCTTGGGCCAGGCGTTTCAAAAGTTCATATTCGTAGCCCATTGCCTCCCCCCGATACAGGAAATAGGTGGTGCTACTGTACACCATTATGGCTTTTAATTTTCCGTCAGCTTGAATCTCTGCTAGGTCGCGTTCCAGAGTAGGGCCGCTTAATTCAGCCTTTGGACCACGGTTTCGCGAAGAGCCAATTTTCCCCTGATCACAGGCTGTGTTCAAAAAGAGCAAAGCGACAAAAATGAGCAATCCTCGCATGGGGTTTAAGATAGCAAAAAGGAAGAAACTCCTCTAATGGATTTTTGGGAATGCTAATTTGGTGCAGAACTGGACTATTGTACTTGCAAAGCCTCTGTGGCTGTGCCCCAAACGATGCGGTACAAACCAGGCTCCCAGCCCTCCAATTGAAGTACTAGTTCCTTAGCAAGGGGTTTTTGCTGCAGTAATAATCGTCCTTGCATATCGAAGATTTGCAGTGTTTTTTCCTTTAAACGATCATCTCCAATAATCATCACTTTTCCATTGCTGGGATTTGGATATACCTGCAATTTTTGAATGCTTGCCCATTCTTCTAGTCCAATATTGGTATCGAATTTCATCCCAAAACCAAAGAAACGTTTGCTGGCCGACCAACCTGCGCTGCCCGCTGCGGATTGCTTGCGCTTGCTTTTAAAGTTCAAGGCTTGTACATCCCAATTGCTGAGGGAAGACCATTTCATATCAAAGTTTAATCTTCCCGTTTTTTGAAGGATTATGCTGTAGTCCTTTCCGGCCTCGAGCCGCACTGAATCTTGAAAAACCAAAGCCATAGTGCCCACCACCTGTAGGCTGTCATGCCAAAGCAGCTGACTGTTTTCATAAAGCCAAACTTTCATTTGCCCGCTATTCGTAAGGTCAGGATGCAATCCCCAAACCGTTAATTCTCGCAAGCTCCGACCTTCACTAATGGTGAAGTCTAAACGGTAGAGGCTGTCGGTATAGAGGGCTTGGCTATTATGTTGGTTTAGGCTTTGCCATTGCATGGGATGCAGGTTAGATCCCCATATAGCATTGGGTAGTACTCGCAGAGTGTCACTATGATATAGGCAGTTTATACCAGGATCGAGTTCTGTCCAGTAGGTAGCGCTTCCACGGATATCCAAATGATCCTGACTGGCATCGGGAATCGCGGCTAGTCCATTGGCGAACCAGCGGGTCTCAAAATTGGTAGAGTCTAATAGATTGATGAAACCATTGCTGTTTTGCAAACGAATATGGCTTTGAGCCGGATCGTGTACCAGAATGTAAATGGAATCCAGCTTTTGACCATTTAGGCTATCACGTAAGTACAACCATCCGGATTGACTGGCCTGTACATCGGGGTGAAAATTGTTAAGGCTATCTGCGGCAACAATGTTTTGAGCCGGGGACCAATACACCGATTTCTGGGGATTACTGGTATAAGCCAAACGGATTTTTTGGCTCTCATTACCGCAAAGCTTCAGGCTGTCTATTGCCAAAAAATTATTGCTGTATATGCCGTTGGTGGGATTAAGGCGAATTAAAAGGTTAATAGTGCTGCTGCCCTCTAGGTAACAATCCCGGGCTTCGGTGCGCAGTAGCAAACGGCCTTCTCGAGGTCCGAAACTGTAATTCGCTGCTTGGGGTTTCCAGGTAAATTTTAATTGATTGGGAGTGCCGCTACTTAAGCCTCCACCCGTATTCAGGCTAATCAATTGGCCCGGAATTAAGGCAGGATTTTGATTAAAAGGACGAATGCCGGGATCAAAGTCATTGCGAATAATGGTCCAGCTGGTGGAATCACCCGAAAAGAGCAAACTGCTTATTTCCAATTCAATGCTATCACCTACCGTAAGGTCGAAGGTGTCAACATAATTGTTTCCGGTAATAGGAATGTAGGTCTGATTATGCTCCAGGCCAATTATAGGAGGGCTGGCTGCAGCGGCGGTGTCTAGAAGAAAAAGATGTCCCCAAGAACTTTGGGAGGCATAAATCTGACCACCGCTGTAATAGTTGAGCTCCACCGGGCAGGCGTATTTTCCGGTTTGGCTGCTATTGGGATTATCGAATACTTCATAAGACCATCCTGGTAATTGAAAAGAATAAAGATTGGCGCCGCTATTCGGATCTTCAGTGCTATCAGGCAAGGGAGTAAAGAGATTATAGCCATTGTTAAAAGGGTGGTTATTTGGGAAATTGCTGGGCTCCGTAATTACAGAATCTACCATCGGTCCCGGAGAATACACTCCGATGGGCAAGTAATTTCGCTGACCCGGTTTTTGAAGATGCAACCAGGGGTGTTTCAAACTGCTAATTGTTCCGGCGGGGTGAACCACCCAATCACCCGTAAAAGGGTCGAGGCTGGGGTAAATTCTTAAACTGAGGGAGGCGAATAGGTTGGTGGTGTTGTTGAGGGCTACCGCCAATCCTTGAAAGGTAAACTCATAATAACCCTGCGGTCCTGGTGCGGTATTACTAAGATCAACGGGATTGCTTTCAAAGACCAAATCATAAACGCTAAAACCGCAAGAATCCAGGTAAAGAATTTTACTGCTGGCACTATCATAAGGGAGCAGAACCGATATGGGTCCGGCCAGACTGAGATTCCCAGCATTAATTGGGAAGCTTCCAACGCTTTCAATATAATGATGAATGCGAAATACAACCCTGCCGGTACTATCTACCCGATAACCTACCAAAGCAGTGAGCTGATGATTTGCTTTCAGGCCAAAGCCAAATAAAATCAGGAAAACAGGGAGTAAAAAACGGGGCATGGTTGATGCAATTTCTCCCAAGGTATATATTCACCGGATTAAAGAAGTCCTTCCATGAGTTTACGCAAAGACTTGACGAGCAAAAGAAAAGCCGCCCCAGTTTGATCCGAGGCGGCTTTTGAAAAATATCGCTTAAAGCTTGGCTTACATTTTAGCCGCTTTTTTAGGCTCTTCTTTGCTGCTGTCTTCTTCCATGGTCATGGCATCAGAATCAGCAACAGGCTCGGTAATAATTTTCATCTCAGCAATCAGGTTTTTAGCACCTGCATACTTTTCGATGATGAAGAGGGTATAACGAACGTCAACAGAGATGGTACGTTGAATTTCAGATTCGAAATTGATATCACCACTCATCGCTTCCCAGTTACCGTCAAAGGCAGTACCAATCAATTCACCACGAGCATTAATTACCGGGCTACCAGAGTTACCACCGGTAATGTCGGTATTGTGGATGAAGCAAACGGGTAATTCACCATCTTCATTAGCATAACGACCGTAATCCTTGGCTTTAATCAGTTCTTCCAAATGGGCAGGAACTACAAACTCAGGATCGTCATTATTCTTTTTCTCCATAATACCTTCTGCGGTAGTATAGTGATTGTAATGTACAGCATCACGTGGATCGTAGCTTCCTACTGTACCATAGGTTAAACGCATGGTGCTGTTTGCATCAGGATAGTAGTTCTTATCAGAATTCATCTCGCGCAAACCGGCCGTAAATAAACGGTAGGCTTTTTCCAATTTATCGTCTACATCACCATTGTCGTTAGAAGCTTGGTAAGCAGCGTACATGCCTTCACCTAAGGCAATACCCATATCTTTTTTCAGGGTTTTAGCTTTAGGATCTTCGAGGTACTCTAATAAAGATTCTTTGCTGGCTAATACACTCTTGTCGAATAATTTAGCCGCATATTTGCCGAAGTCGCCTTTGTATTTCTTGCCTAATTCCTTCAGCATTTCAGGCTGTTGGTCGGCAGGAATATCCTTGTAGTATAAGGATAACATATTGGCGGTAAGATCTTGATCAAGCTTAGCATTGTAGTCTTTGTAGAACTCATCAGCATTGGCTTTTAAGCTGTTGATGATGTTCTCCATAGAGGTCTTCATCTCTGCTTTGGTGTCTTCATCTTCGGTCTCTTCCATTGCCTTAGCCGCATTGAAGTAGGATTGCATGGTACGTCCGAAACGGAGTCCTTGTAAAGCGATTTCCGGACCGGTAATACCAGCTTCACGAGCGTAAACACCAGCTCTTACAGTTTTGTTAGTTTCGGCATAGGCCTCAGCAAACATCTTTAACACTTCACCGTATTTGGCTTTGCGCTTGGCATCCGCACTTACCCATTTGGCAAATTTGTCTTCAATCGCTTTTTTCTTGTCGTAAACGTGATTGCTCTGTAATTGCTCGGTTTGTCCGATGTAGTATTTCCAGTAGTTAGAAACACGAGCGTACTTGGAGGCATACTGGATACGAGTGGCAGCGTCTTGTTCCATATAACGCTTCATCACTGCCAATTTAAGGTCACGAACACGCACTACTGCAGGGCCATAAAGATCAATTTGCTCTTTTACACCCCAGCTGGTTAAGTAACGGTCGGTAGAACCAGGATAACCCATAACCATGGTATAGTCACCATCTTGAACACCGCTAATGTTAACGGGTAAGAAGTGCTTAGGAGTTAAAGGAACATTGTCCTCAGAGTATTGGGCAGGCTTACCGTCTTTGTCGGCGTAAACGCGGAACATAGAGAAGTCACCGGTATGACGTGGCCACATCCAGTTATCGGTATCGCCACCGTATTTACCTACAGAAGAGGGAGGGGCGCCAACCAAACGGATGTCGTTGAAAGTTTCGTAAACGAAAAGGTAGAATTCGTTTCCGTGGAAGAAGCTGCGTACGTTGGCATCGTAATGGGTGCCATCAGTAGCCTCATCAGAAATGGTTTTTCCAATTTCAGAAATGGCTTTTGCGCGCTCTTCTTCGCTCATGTCGTCATTAAGCTCATTTAAAACGCGGTTGGTTACATCTTCCATGCGTACCAGGAAGCGAACGAACAAACCTTCGTTAGCAAGCTCTTGACTTTTTTCATAAGCCCAGAAACCATCGGTAAGATAATCGTGCTCAGTGCTGGAGTGCGACTGAATTTGGCCGTATCCACAGTGGTGGTTGGTAAGGATCAAACCTTCATTAGAAATGATCTCACCGGTACAAAATCCACCGAAGGAAACAATAGCGTCCTTAAGACTACCATTATTTACATCATAAATCTGCTCTGGAGTAAGCTGAAGACCGTGTGCTTTCATGTCTTCATAGTTGCGGCCCAAAAGGAGGGGGAGCCACATGCCCTCATTGGCAAAAGCTGGCAGAGCCAAGGCTAAAGCCAATGTAAAAGACAATAGTTTTTTCATTGTTATGCTACGTTTAATTAAAGTGTTGCGAATTTAAGGATTAGGACTTGAATTGTCGAATGAACAGCTTTGGAGGAGCTTATTTAGACGGATTTAATCGCATGGGCTACCAACTAATCCTTTTACATTTGCTGTAAATCCAAAAATATCAAGATGTCGGATAAAGACTTACGCTTTAATTCGCTCACCATTCACGGAGGACAAAAACACGAAGAGGCTACCGGTGCGGTAATGCCTCCCATTTTTCAAACTTCCACTTATGCGCAAACCCATCCGGGTGGACATAAGGGTTTTGAATATTCGCGTACGCAGAACCCCACTCGTATGGCCTTGGAGAATTCCATTGCCAGTATCGAAGGAGGAGGTTTTGGATTAGCCTTTGGTAGTGGCTTAGCTGCTATCGATGCCGTAATTAAAATGTTGGAGCCCGGAGATGAAGTGATCTCTACCAATGATTTATATGGTGGTACCTATCGTTTGTTTACCAAGATTTTCAGCAAATACGGAATCAAGTTTCACTTTACCGGAATGGCCGATGCCAGCTCTGTTAAAGATAAGGTGAATGCCAATACCAAACTCATCTGGGTGGAAACCCCAACCAATCCGATGATGAATATCATCGACATTGAAGCGATGAGTAAAGTAGCTAAAGAGGCTGGCGCCTTACTAGTGGTAGATAACACCTTTGCTACTCCTTATTTACAAAGACCTATTGAGCTGGGCGCTGATATTGTAATGCACAGCGCAACTAAATACCTGGCCGGTCACAGTGATGTGGTATTAGGCTTACTAGCGGTTAAGGATAAAGAAGTGGCCGATCAGCTTTACTTCATTCAAAATTCCAGTGGTGCTGTTTGTGGGCCCATGGATTCCTTCTTAACCCTGCGGGGAATTAAGACCCTGCATGTTCGTATGCAACGTCATTGCGAAAATGGCAAAGCGGTGGCGCAGTTTTTACGCGATCACGATCGGGTGGAGTCAGTTTACTGGCCCGGTTTTGAAGATCACCCCAATCATGCCGTAGCGCAAAAGCAAATGAAAGACTTTGGTGGAATGGTTAGCTTTCGCTTGAAGGGCGACAGTATGGAAGATGCCGTAAAAGTGGTATCTGCACTTAAAGTATTTACCCTGGCGGAGTCTCTGGGTGGAGTGGAGTCCCTGGCAGGTCACCCTGCATCTATGACCCATGCTTCTATTCCGGTGGAAGAACGATTAAAGACCGGGGTTACCGATGGCTTAATTCGATTAAGTGTGGGTATAGAAGATGAGGCCGATTTAATAGCCGATTTGAAACAAGCACTTGCTTAACTAATTTTGAAAAGCCTTCCTTCGGGGAGGCTTTTTTTAAAGCAATACAAATGAAGAAGTTTTACATCACCGGAACCAGCTCCGGAATTGGGATGGCCTTAGCAGAAGCGGCTTTGGCTCAGGGGCATCAAGTAACGGGCTTTGCCCGTCGCCATAAAATTGAGCATCCGAATTACCGCCATATTAATGTGGATTTATCCCAATTGGATCAATATGCCGGGATTGGTTTTGATGGCTTGAAAGATGATACAGACGAAGTGATTCTGGTCAATAATGCCGGTACTCTGGGTTCGGTAAAGCCAGTAGCTCAGCTTGACCCTCGCCGCACGGCAGATGCCTACCATTTAAATTTGGTGGCTCCGAGTTTACTGTGTAAGCTTTTTCTCGATAACCTTGCTTCGCGCAAAATTCCCAAAACCATTATCAATATTTCGAGTGGAGCAGCTTCGTATCCGGTAAAAAGTTGGAGCGTGTATTGTGCTTCCAAGGCGGGTTTAACCATGTTCTCTGAAGTATTGCGTTTGGATCATCCGGATGTGCGGGTACATGCTATTTCTCCCGGTATTGTGGATACCGAGATGCAAGGGGAAATTCGCCGCAGCCGGATAGAGGACTTTCCGGACCTGCAACGATTTGTGGATTATAAGCAGAATGATGAATTGAGTTCCGCCGAAACCGTTGCACAAAAGCTCTTATATGTGATCGATCAGCCGGAGAAATTTACCGAGGTTCAAATGAGCTTAAGGCATGTAGAATTGCCAAAAAGCTAAAGAAATCTTAAAAGCAAGAATCAGCATTAAACCTATTGCGATTCAGAGGCTCAAAGCAGCAAATCATTAAAAATTAGATCATGAAAAAATTAGTGTTTGCCCTTGCTCTGAGCCTGTTTACAGCACCCATATTCGCTCAGCAAGGTCCTGGAGATAAAGCTGATCGTACTCCTGAACAAAGAATAGAGATGCGCTTGCGCAAAATGGCAGAGCAGTTAAATTTAAGTGATGAACAAATAGAAGCGGTTAAGCCCATTCTACAAGACTTTCATCAAGCAGAAGCCAAGGCGCGCGAAGAGCAAAAGGCTCGTCGTGAGGAAGTGAAAGAGAAACTTTCCGAAGTACTTTCCGAAGAACAAATGAGTCAGTTGGAGAAAATGCGTGAGGACCGTCGCGAAAAAGGCCGGGGAATGCATAAAAAACACCGCGGTGGCTAGGCCTTAAACTATATTGACTCTAAATTCTACTAATAGCCCTGTAAGCTCAATTTTACAGGGCTTTTCTGTTTTTAATCTCGGGAAAAAGCTGTCAGATATCAGTAAGTTGGAAGTCATTGTTTAGTACTTTGCGGTGTTTTTAAAACCTATCAAAAGCAATTTCCCATGGCAAGCATGCAGGATAAGATTAAGGATCTCGAAGCCAAAATCGAGGAAGCGCAATTAGGGGGCGGTCAAAAGCGAATTGATGCCCAACACGCGAAAGGTAAACTTACCGCCCGGGAGCGGATACATTTTCTGCTCGATGAGGGTAGTTTCGAAGAAACAGGCATGCTGGTAAAACACCGCTCCAATTTCTTTGGATTGGATAAACAGCATTTCTTAGGCGATGGGGTGGTTACCGGATATGGTACTATTGATGGTCGTTTGGTATATGTTTTTGCACAAGATTTTACCGTATTAGGAGGCTCATTAGCCGAAGCCCATGCCGAGAAAATCTGCAAGGTGATGGACCTAGCCATGAAGAATGGTGCTCCGGTAATTGGCTTAAATGATTCAGGTGGTGCCCGTATTCAAGAAGGGGTAGTTTCCTTAGGGGGCTATGCCGATATTTTCTATCGTAATACCCGCGCCAGTGGAGTGATTCCACAGCTTTCTGCCATTATGGGGCCTTGTGCCGGTGGGGCGGTATATTCTCCGGCTTTAACCGATTTTATCGGAATGGTAGAGAACACCAGTTATATGTTTGTAACCGGACCGAACGTGGTAAAAACCGTTACCCATGAGGAAGTAACTTCAGAGGAATTGGGAGGCGCTTCGGCCCACAGTACCAAATCCGGGGTAACCCATTTTACCTATGGAAATGAAATGACCCTGATTAAGGGTTTTAGGAAACTACTTTCCTATATGCCTCAAAACTGCGAGGAGGAAGCTCCCGCTTTGGCTTATGAGCCCGGAGATGAGGTTCGCCCTACCCTCAATGAAATCATTCCAGAAAACCCTAATCAACCTTATGATATTCGTGAGGTGATTAACGGTACTACCGATGAAGGCAGCTTCTTGGAGGTACATAAAGATTTTGCTCCTAATATCGTAGTTGGCTTTGCTCGTTTGGCGGGCCGTTCCATCGGTATTGTAGCGAATCAACCTGCTTATTTAGCCGGGGTTTTAGATAATAATTCTTCCACCAAAGGCGCGCGTTTTGTGCGCTTCTGCGATAGCTTCAATATTCCTTTATTGGTATTTGAAGATGTGCCTGGTTTCTTGCCTGGTACCGATCAAGAGTGGAATGCAATCATTAGCAATGGCGCTAAATTGCTTTATGCTTTTAGTGAGGCTACCGTTCCCCGTATTACCGTAATTACCCGTAAGGCTTACGGTGGTGCTTATGATGTGATGAACTCCAAGCATATTGGGGCCGACTTAAACTATGCCTGGCCTTCAGCGGAAATTGCTGTAATGGGAGCCAAGGGAGCGGCTGAAATTATCTTCCGCAAGGAGATTAAGGCAGCAGAAGACCCTGAGGCCAAATTGAAAGAGAAGGAAGAAGAGTATGCTTCTATTTTCGCGAATCCCTATCGTGCTGCAGCCCGTGGTTATGTGGATCAGGTAATTCGTCCGGATGAAACTCGCCAGAAGCTGATTAAAGCCTTTAAAATGTTAGAGAATAAAGTGGATAAGCTTCCTCAGAAAAAACACGGAAACATTCCTTTATAGATTGAGCATTTCTAATAATACAGAGCCGGATTTTAAGATCCGGCTTTTTTATACCCTTTGTTGTTGAGCCTATCATTCTGGTTGTTAGCCGGATTTAACAAATCAGAACTCAGGATTTCCTTAAATTCAAAATTCCAAAAAACACACATAATGAAGAATTTGAAATCCTTATTGGCGATGCCCCTTGTAATGCTGGCTTTATTCGCTTTTAAAGCAGATCATCCCTTATTGGAATTTGGGGCCAAGGCACCCCTGGCAGATCGAAAAATGCAGGCCGTAGATGGCGAAAGCTATAGCATCAATGAGCTCAAAAAAGAAAAGGGCTTATTAGTCATCTTTAGCTGTAACACCTGTCCTTTTGTTTTGGGCTGGGAAGATCAATACCCAAAATTGAAATCCTTGGCCGATGAAAATCAAATCGGAATGGTGCTCGTAAACAGCAATGAGCGTAAGAGAGATGGTGATGATAGCATGGCGGAAATGCAAAAGCACGCTAAGGAGGCAGGCTATAGCATGCCCTATGTTTTAGATGCTAAAAATGAGTTGGCCAATGCCTTTGGGGCGAAAACCACTCCCCATGTTTATCTTTTCGATGGAGGGATGAAATTGGTGTACCGCGGAAGCATCAACGATAAGTTTGAAAACCGCAGTAAGGAAGCCGAGAAGATGTATTTGGAAGGGGCCTTAAAAGCATTAGGTGCCGGAGAAAAAATTGATCCGGCTGATACCCGCGAATTGGGCTGCTCCATTAAAAGGCTCTAGTTCCTAGCAAAATATCTTAGAGAAGGTCGCGTTTCTTGTTCAAAATCAAACTAATGAGGAACGCGACTTTTTTATTCTTATGGCTCTTGTATTATCTCCTGTTCTGGGAAGAAGGCACGGGCATCAACTTGGTTTTATTTGGATTGCTGGTGAGCCTGAGTTCTAAGGCCTTGCAAAAACAATGGAAGCTTCGCCAAGGAGAGTGGCCCTATATTCTCAGTTTTTTCGCCACGGCTTATGCGGTTATGGCTTATAATTCAGCGCTGGGGATTTTTGCTTTTTGCATTATCAATTTCAGCTATCAAAGTTTTCTTTGGGGACCTAAATTGAGTGTGCTCGAACATTTCAGTCATGGCTTTATCCGCATATTTAACTTTCAAAAAGCCCTTTTACCAGAGCCCGCTTATGGACCGCCTTCCGGCCGAAGGGCTTTCGCGGTGCTGCGATTGAGCATTTTGCCGCTGGTGATTTTCGGACTTTTCTTTGCGCTCTTTAGAGCGGGGAACCCCATGTTTAAAGAATGGACCAATGATTTTACCGGACTCTTTACTCAGCTTTTTGAGGATTTCTCCTGGGGGCTTTTTTGGTTTATGCTTTTGGGTTTCTTCATCCTACGTTCCTTCTTCTTAAGAAATAAGTCTTGGCCATTAAGCTTTCAGCCTGGTGATTTTATTCAGCGAAAGCCAGGGTCTAAAAAGCAGAAGTCCTTTTCTTCCTTAGCCTTAAAGCGCGAGTATCGTATGGCCCTGCTGGTTTTCTTATCGCTCAATATCCTTTTGCTTATTGTTAATGTGATTGATATCCGCTGGTATTGGTTTGGTTTTGATATGCCCTCGTACTTTAGTTTGAAGGAGTTTTTACATGAAGGAGTGGCCTATCTCATTGCATCTTTAATCTTGGCGGCAGCAGTGGTCTTCTATTTCTTTCGCCGCAATTTGAACTTCTATCCCGGCAATAAAAGCCTAAAGCTCCTAGCCCAAATTTGGCTGATTCAAAATGCAGTGCTGAGCATTTCCGTTTTGCTGCGCACCAAATATTATATCGATTTCCATGGCTTAGCCTATGGTAGAATTTTGGTCTTGAGCATTCTTTCCATTGTATTAGTGGGCTTGTTTCTGCTGAATCGCAAGCTTAGTGAAGCCCGTAATTACAGTTATGTATTTCGGCATGTTTCCCTGTACAGCCTATTGTTAATTGCAGGCTTGAGCTTATGGGATATGGATAGCACTATCGTCCGCCATAATTTGAGTCATGGCCGAATAAATGAAATTGACGTGGATAATTATTTACGTCTCAATTCTCGGGTCCTGCCCATAATTTACGCTAATCTGGATCGAATTGAGGAACAGATTAATGCGCACCAGAGTAATGATGTGCGCTGGATTCAATATTATGATATTGAAGAATTTAGTCGCGCCTTAGATACTCGTAAAGAGGTTTTCTTGAAGGGAGAAGCCAAGCAAAGTTCTTGGTCCTGGAACTGGGCCGATGCCAAAAGTCGAAAGAGTCTGGCTAGTTTATAAGGCTTCTTTCTTTTGGGTCGAGATTGAATCAATCCTTTCAAAAGGGAGGGAAATGGTGGCTATCAACTTCACAATCCTTCGTACTTTTGCGCCATTAAAATTTGGACTATGAAAATTGGAGTAGTGGTATTTCCTGGAAGTAATTGCGATCAGGATATGATCTATACCCTGCGTAAAATGGATCACGAAGTAGTGGAATTATGGCATAAAGACACCGATCTGCAAGGAGTAGAAATGGTGGTTTTGCCTGGAGGATTTTCCTACGGAGATTACTTACGTAGTGGCGCCATTGCTCGCTTTTCGCCCATTATGGAGCAGGTAATTGCTTTCGCTGATAAAGGTGGATATGTTTTAGGTGTTTGTAATGGATTCCAGGTTTTATGTGAAAGTGGATTGCTACCCGGAACCTTGCAGCACAATACCAGCCATAGCTTTATTTGCAAGAATGTTCATTTAAAGCCGGTATCTAAAACTGCGGCCATTACCGCTTCTTTAGATGATAGTCGTGCCTATATGATTCCCGTAGCCCATGGTGAAGGGAATTACTATGCGGATGAGGCTACCTACCAGCAATTGGTGGCCAATGATCAGATTTTATTCCGCTATTCTAATGCTCAGGCAGAGGTTACAGAAGCCGATAATATTAATGGCTCTTTGGATAATATTGCCGGGGTATGCAATGCTGGAAAGAATGTATTTGGCATGATGCCTCACCCAGAACGCGCAGCAGATGCCAATTTGGGTAATGAAGACGGACTATTGTTATTCCAAAGCTTATTCAACAACTTAGGAGTAGAAGCCTAAGCTGTTTACATAGAATTAAAAAAGGCTGCCATCGTGGGCAGCCTTTTTTATTTATAGGATAATTAATTTCTGTTGATGCCTTTTGGCCCCTTGACGAAGGTTTAGGATATACTCTCCCTTAGCCAGATGGGCGATATTGTAGACCCGGTCCGGGCTTTTTTCCGACCAACGATCTTGGAGAACTCTTTGCCCTTGTAAATTGAAGAGTTCCAATTCCCAAATCCCTTCTGCTTCAAAGTCTATTTGAAATTGAGCATTGCTGGGATTAGGATAAATAGACCAAGCTTTCACTTCATTAGTAAAGGCGTTTTCAGCAATGCTTAAGCCTCCTTTAAATTGAGCCGTGTAAACGCCACGACCATGGGTACTGGCCATAATGGTGTAGTCAGATTTTCGCAGTTTCAGCATATCTACCCGCACATTGGCCAGGCCATTATTGGCAGGACTCCAATTGGGCATGGAGTCCAGGAAATTGCGGGTTTCCCAAATTCCCAATTCGGTAGCGAGGATTACATTTTGCTTGTCACGAGGATTTATCAAGCACCAACGAACGGGCATATCAGGTAAATCACCTTCTTTGTTCATCCAGCTTTGGCCGCCATCTTCAGTGTAGAAAACGGAAGGAATGCCATAATTGGAAAAGGTAGTAATCAACTCTTTTTCGCTTTCGCCCACTTCAATGCAGGAGATATAACCTGCCGGGAAATTGGAACCGGTGATTTCGGTAAAAATTTCGTGATCATCCACATCGGCACTATCTACTCGGAAAATGATACCGGCTCCACTGGCTACCCAAATGGTGGTGGTATCATCTACGTAAGGACTTACTCGGATATGACTAATGCGGTCTCTTAAGCCGGTTAATCGTACTACTTCTTCAGTTACCTGTGAGGTTACATTAGAGTAGCGATAGAACTGGTAACTGTTTTTACAGGTGTATAGAATATTCAAATTGGGATCATAGTCCGCAGGATTAATAAACCGACCATCATTATTATTAATGAAGGTTTGTCCAAAGCTGTTCCCCGAATTAAAGGAGCGGTAATAATTATTGTATACATAGCTGCTCATCCAAAAATTGGGGCTGATCTGGTCGATAAAGCAATAGGCACCATCACCTCCGGTAGCACGATTGGTGACGCCAAAGCCGCTTTGCGAGAATCTTTGCGTTCCATTATCCTGGGCGCCGGCAATCATTTGATTAGAACTGGCATAAGGACTTATATCTCCGGCGTAGAACTGGGTAACATTATAAGCTGCATTTTGGATACTGAAGCTTGGACTAGCAGATTGAATATTGGTAGATCGAGCTACACCACCATCATTACCAAAAAGGACTTCATTGGAAGAACCGGGCTTAAAAACGATTTGATGTTGATCGGCATGCAAATAAGGATAGCCAGTACCACTATACCATTGGCTTAGTTGATTCCAGGTGGTTCCGGTATCAGTACTGCGGAAAATATTAATTCCGCCTACTAAAAGGGTAGCTTCATCATTAGGATCTACCTGGGCAATAAGATCGTACCAAGCTTGACCACGGGTAAAATCATGAGAGGGAATTCCAGGATCATCATCGTCAGGGCGACTCATCGCTTGCCAGCTATTGCCAGAATCTGTACTGCGAATCATTTGAGAAATGATACCATTGTTCTCAATCAGGGCATAAATAAAAGCAGCATTGCTGGGGGCTACGGCTACTTCAACCCGATTTCCATTGGTATTGCGGACGCGGAAAAAGTTAAGGCCATCATCACTGTAAAGAATGGCACCACCACCACGGGAACCATTGGTGCTGATGGAATTAGTAGTGCCAATCCAAATACGATTGTCGGGACCAATTTCAATATCAGCAACGGCATAATGATATTGGGTGCCAGGAACGGTATCCATAACCTGGTTAAAGGTCTGACCGCCATCAGTAGAGCGATAGAGCCCTTCGTGACTGCCAACCGTAGGTTCAAAACCATTGTAAGAAACGTCTCGTACGCCTACATAAAGAACCCCATTGCCATTTTCATTGCGAACGGCGATGTCTCGCACTACATCAAAATCGATAGAGTTGGGAAGCTGGCTCCAGCTTTGGCCGCCATCGGAAGTTTTCCATACTCCTTGTCCACGGGTAGAGGATACTTCACCAAGCCCCTCTCCAGTTCCTACATAAAAGATTTGAGGATTGGTTGGGTCGTAACTTATGCAGCTCACCCCTAAACTTTGCCAGAAATCATCTACTGGCACCCAGGGATTATTACTATTGCTGATGTCGGTATTATACCAAAGACCACCACTTACGGCTCCGGCCCAGACCTTTTTATGGGTACTGTCGTTGGGGTCGTACATCAAAGCACGGGTTCGTCCACCTACATCATAAGGGCCTCTTTCTTCCCAAACTAAGTCGGGGAGATTGCTACTATCCAAAGCGGATTTTTGCAAGAAAGAAAGTCGTGCTTGCTCAAGTTTGCTTTTGGCAGCTACAAGTCGCTCCGGAGTGGGATAACCCAAAGCCGGATCCATAGTCATAATGAAGTTTTGCTGTTCAGCCAGATCAGGGCGATCGGCTTTAGGAAGTTTTTCCCAATCGGTCAGGCTGATGCCTTGATCTTGATTAAGGGGATGTTGCGCTAAAAAATTGGCATATTCTTGATGAATATCGATTTGCTCTTCTGGATTTTGAAACCAAAGCAAATAGCTGCTAAAAAGACCAGCAATTAGTAAACTACTGGTTATCAGAATTTTTCTCATTCACGAGTCATAAAGCCCTTGGAGGCAGGGGTTAGTAAAAGCTGCGAATATACTAGTCGTACAAATTCCAGGTGACTTTATAATGACGATCGATTAAGAATATCGTTTGGTCTTGATACTTTGACCTTCAGGCAAAAGGATAATTTGAGGCATAAAAAAAGCCTTGCTGAACAAGGCTTTTCTGGTTAGTAATTAAGTGTATTAAGCACTACGAGGTTTTAAACCTTCTAGTAAATCCATCAATTCTTCATTTTGCTGTGCTACTACATATAAGTTGTAGCCCAGGCTTTCTTCCCACTGAGATCGATTTTGATTGTTTTGCCGATAAGGCCGATTGGGTTTTTGAGAAGGGCTGTTAATTTCCTTGAAGAAGAAAAGAGGATCAGCATCTAAATAGTCGACAATCTCAACAAAGCGATCGAGGGAGATCTTAGTTTGGCCGCGTTCCATTTTTGCATAACTGCTTTGGGTAATGCCTAAATGATTGGCGATTTCAGCTTGGTTGATACGACGGAGCTCACGGAGGTTCCGAATCCTTTTGCAAATTTCTTCGGCATTCATATTTCGACGATTCTTAAGCCAAAGAAAGAATTTGCTTTTCCTGAAACGTGTAAATATTGTTGAATTTGCCTACCGGATTTAAACTACAAAGTAGTCTAAATATGACTAACCAAACTCCATTAGTTTGCGGCGGTAAACCGAGAAGAGCTTGCTCTTACTCACGAAGCCAATGTACTTTCCATTTTCAACTACGGGGAGGTTCCAAGCGCCAGTAGATTGGAATTTCTTCATAACCTCATTCATGTTCTCCTCACTTTCGATAATGGCCGGCGGAGGGCTCATCAATTCAGACACGAAGGTTTCATCATAACGCTCACTCTCGAACATAATGCCACGGAAATCATCCAGGGTAAGCACGCCTACTAGTTCCTCATTGGCATCGATTACAGGAAATAAGTTTCGGCGGGAGCGACTCACCACCTTTACCAACTCCCCCAAATTCATTTCGGGGGAAACCTTCTTGAAATCGTCCTCAATCACCTTTTTTAGGCTGAGCAGAGTGAGAATGGCGTGGTCCTTATTATGGGTTATCAGCTCTCCTCTTTTCGCCAATTGCATATTGTAGATTGAGAAGGGCATTAGGTTTCGGGTTACCAGATAGGAGATGGTTGAAACCGCCATTAAAGGAATAAATAGATTATAGCCCGCCGTAATTTCGGCAATCATAAAGATGGCCGTCAGCGGAGCATGAAGCACTCCGGCCATTAGTCCTGTCATGCCTACAAGAGCGAAATTGGTGGTGTTGATATCACCAATGCCAAACTCCACAATAATAAAGGCAAAAACAAAGCCCAGGGCAGAGCCCACAAAAAGGGAAGGAGCAAAAATACCGCCAACCCCACCGGCACCAAAGGTGAATACAGCCGCCAAAATTTTAATGAAAACCAGACCTAATAATAAGATCATGATTACATAGGGGCCATCATATTTTTGGAAGAGGAAGCTTTCTTTTACAACTTCCAAAACATCACCATTCAACAGGGCATTTATGGTTTCATATCCTTCTCCATAGAGTGGCGGAATCAGCCAAATACTTAATCCGAGGGCAACGCCACCAAGGAGTAACTTCCGAAACTTATTCTCAATTTTAGTGAAGAAATCATCGAAGTAGAAATAAACCTTATTAAAGTAAACGGATACTAAGGCCGTAAAAACACCCAGCAGGCCATACCAGGGTAAATCCTCAATGCGGAAAGGGTCAATAGAAGAATAATGGAATAGTGAATCGTTACCTTCCATAAAGATGGAAGTCACTGCTCCGGAAACCGAAGCCAATAAAAGGGGAACCAGGGAAACTAAAGTCAGGTCGAGGCTGAAAATCTCAATTGTAAAAATGATGGCTGCAATTGGCGCATTAAAAATAGAAGCGATAGCTCCAGCTGTAGCACAGCCAATCATCAATATTCGTTGGCGGTAGTTCAGGTGCATCAATCGCCCCAGATTACTGCCAATAGCTGATCCCGTACTAACGGTAGGTCCTTCCAGACCAACAGAGCCCCCAAAACCCACCGTAAAAACGGAGGTAATTACCGAGGCGAACATCTTATGAGACTTGATAAAGCCGCTGCGGCGGGATATGGCAAATAGGGCGGAAGGAATACCTTCTCCAACGGGAACCCTAATCCAGCGCTTTACTAAAAGTGTGAGTGCAACCCCAACAATTGGAAAGAGGAAGTAATACACATTGAAATACTGGTTGAGGTATCCCGAGTGTATAATTTCCTGTATAAAGTGAGTGGTATTCTTTAAAAGCACCGCCACTAATCCCGCTATTAAGCCTACAATAACACTCAAGATCAGCACAAAGCGATCTTGGGGGATATTCTTGGCTCGCCACAACAGGAACTTACCCAGTAGGCTATGGGGTTTTTGTGCCATTAATCGATTTGGGGACGAAGGTCGATGCCCAGTTCAGTTAATTGCAAGGTATCAATTGGGGCCGGACTGTTAATCATTAAGTCACGACCTGCATTGTTTTTCGGGAAGGCAATAAAATCGCGAATAGTTTCTGAACCACCTAAAAGCGCCACCAGTCGGTCAAAGCCAAAGGCAATACCACCGTGAGGAGGAGCTCCATATTCGAAGGCGTCCATTAAGAAACCAAATTGAGCCTTGGCCTCTTCATCGCTAAAGCCCAACATTTCGAACATACGACTTTGTACTTTGCGATCGTGGATACGAATAGAGCCACCACCGATCTCATTGCCATTCAAAACCATATCGTAGGCATTGGCTCTAACCTTGCCGGGATCGGTATCTAATAGTGCAATGTCTTCGGGCTTAGGCGAAGTAAAGGGGTGGTGCATGGCATGGTAGCGGCCACTTTCCTCATCCCATTCCAATAATGGGAAATCCAAGACCCATAATGGGGCATATTCATCCGGATTGCGCAATCCGAGCTCTTCACCCATGTATAAGCGCAATTCGCTCATGGCCTTGCGAGTCTTGTTCTCACTACCCGCCAGAATCAATAAAAGGTCGCCGGCCTCGCTGCCAGCGGCTTTATGCCATTCGGCCTGAGCCTCTTCATTAAAGAATTTATCTACGGATGATTTATAAGTACCGTCTTCATTGTACTTCGAATAAATCAATCCCTGCATTCCAATTTGGGGACGCTGCACCCACTTGGTAAGGGCGTCTAATTGTTTGCGGCTGTAGCCTGATGCGCCAGGAACGGAAATCCCGAGCACTACTTCTGCCTGATCAAAAACCACAAAGCCCTTGTCCTTAGCTAAATCGTTTAAATTCTTAAGCTCCATTCCAAAACGGATATCGGGCTTATCATTACCATAGCGCTCCATGGCTTCGGCATAGGTCATTCGAGGAACGGAATCGATATCCACACCTTTAACTTCCTTAAGCAGGCTCTTGATCAAACCTTCAAATTGTTGAAGGATGTCTTCCTGCTCTACAAAGGCCATTTCGCAGTCGATCTGCGTAAATTCAGGCTGACGGTCGGCACGTAAATCTTCATCGCGGAAGCAACGCACAATTTGGTAATAGCGATCATAGCCCGAAACCATTAAGAGCTGCTTGAAGGTTTGCGGGGATTGCGGTAGGGCGTAAAACTGACCTTGGTTCATCCGCGAAGGCACCACAAAATCACGTGCTCCTTCCGGGGTGGATTTGATCAGATAAGGGGTTTCGATTTCCAGGAAGTCGGCATCATTTAAAAATGAGCGCACTGCCTGAGCTACCTTATGACGAAGTTTAATACTCGCTTGTAAAGGATTACGACGCAGGTCGAGGTAGCGGTATTTCATGCGCAGTTCCTCACCGCCATCGGTGTCATTCTCAATAGTAAAAGGCGGGGTTTTAGCGGCGTTTAAGATCTCTAGATTATTGACTTTAATTTCAATTTCACCGGTAGCCATATTGGGATTTTTGCTTTCGCGTTCCAATACTTCACCTTCAATAGCAATCACAAATTCGCGACCCACTTTGCGGGCTTTCTCTTGCAAATCTGCGTCCCAGCCATCATTAAAAGCCAATTGCGTTATTCCATAACGATCTCGCAAATCGATAAAAGTCATTCCACT
Source organism: Croceimicrobium hydrocarbonivorans (assembly GCF_014524565.1). Classification (NCBI taxonomy): domain Bacteria; kingdom Pseudomonadati; phylum Bacteroidota; class Flavobacteriia; order Flavobacteriales; family Owenweeksiaceae; genus Croceimicrobium; species Croceimicrobium hydrocarbonivorans. The sequence goes on from NZ_CP060139.1 coordinate 2,129,791, forward strand.
CAAGATGCGACTGCGTTGTACCCAGCCACTCAATTTTACTTTTTCGCCGATATGCGAAGCATTCAATTCTCCGCAATGATGAGATCGATACATTAACTTGATTTTAGCCGGCAAAATTACAATATCGCTTGGGCATGCCTATTTTTGAAACGGAAAAATAATCGCCCCTTTTCGACTATGATTGAGCCCTTTAATGATGAGTATTTTATGCGTAAGGCCCTGGAAGAGGCCCAACTGGCTTATGAGGAGGACGAAATCCCGGTGGGAGCAGTAGTTGTGAGTCAGGGGAAAATTATTGGTCGAGGCCATAATATGACCGAGCGCCTTAACGATGTAACGGCTCATGCGGAGATGTTAGCGATTACCGCGGCGGCTAATTATCTGGGAGGTAAGTACCTGCGTAATTGCACCTTATATGTTACCCTCGAGCCATGCAGTATGTGCGCCGGGGCTTTGTTTTGGACGCAAATTTCGAAGGTAGTCTTTGGGGCTTCCGATGAAAAAAGAGGATACCGCGAATTTGGATCACGATTACATCCTAAAACCCAACTGGTTGAGGGAATTTTACGTAATGAGAGTACAGAGCTGTTACAACAATTTTTTCGTTCTAAACGAAAAAAATGATTTTGGCTTGATATTGGATTAAACCAAAACCCAAAATTTTACGTATATTAAGAGGAACCAAAACCCCTGATCTAATGGTAATCACAAATTTTCAAATCCGAAAGACCTTGCAATGGGCACCCGTGGCGCTCTTGTTCTTGGCTATTGCCGATGTGGTCTTGTATTTTATTCCAGGATTTTTGGGTGGCCTTAAGATTAATGGCTACCTCACCTCTTTAATCTTGTTGAGCATTGTAGCCTTTTACGCTTATGTTGGCTATCCGATGTTTAGCATGAATTTGCGCAAGGATAAAATCACTTTCCGATCGCATCTAGCTTTAAGTACCCTCTTTGGGAAAACCTTGGTGGTACCTCGAATGAACATCACCAATTTGCAACTCGATTTTAGTGGTCTCCGCGATAAGCTGGTTGTAACCTACGTAAACCGTGAAGGCAAAGAAGTAGATCAGAAGTTTTCCATCAGCATTTTAAGCGAGCGAAAGAAGCGTATGCTGGTGCAGGCCGTTGAGGACTTCAATCGTGAGAAGTCGGCCCAGAGTTTACACCTCTTTATTTGATCATAATAAAACTTTATATCCGCCCCGTCGATTATCGTCGGGGTTTTTTTGTTTGTAATTTTGCCACTCAAATTAAAACACAGTATCTATGTATCCCGAAGATATTATTGCCCCTATGCGCGCCGACCTCACTGATGCCGGTATTACTGAAACCCGCAGCAAAGAGGAAGTAGAACAAAATATTAAGTCCGAAGGCACCACCCTGGTAGTGATCAATTCGGTTTGTGGTTGCGCAGCAGCCAATGCTCGTCCGGCCGTGAAAATGGCAGCCCAGCACGCTAAAACTCCAGATCGCATGATTACTGCCTTTGCAGGTAATGATGTGGATGCAGTAAATACTGCCCGTGCATTAATGGCACCATTCCCTCCTTCATCTCCTAGTATTGCCCTTTTTAAAGATGGTAAACTGGTGCATATGATCGAGAGACATCATATCGAAGGTCGCCAAGCGGAAGTAATCGCTCAGAACTTAACGGCTGCTTTCGACGAGTACTGTTAAGCATCAGCTTTATGATATTCAAAGCCAGAATTCTTCGGAGTTCTGGCTTTTTTGTTTGGGCTTAACCTAAGCCAAAGAAATCGCGTAAGCCGCTGAGGATACTTTGCATGGCATAAGCAGCCAGGATCAACCCCATTACCTTACTGATTACGGTGATACCATAGCTGCCCACAATTTTTTGCACTCGATTGGCGGCTAAAAGTAGAATCATTGTAAGCCCTAAAACCACCAGCACTAAAAGACTAGTTAAGGCTTGTTCTTGAATACTGTAAAGATGATTGTCGGTAAGAAGTACTACAGCCATAATGGCCCCTGGTGAAGCAATGGAAGGAATCGCTACCGGGAAAACCGTTACATGTTTATAATCCGAAATTAAGTGCTGTTCCGACATCGGTTTACCTTCCCCAAAAATCATGGTAAGGGCAAAGAGAAAGAGAATTAGACCCCCTGAAATTTGAAAGGCATCTAAACTTACTTCCATTCCCTCCAAAATCAATTGACCCACTACTATAAAGAAAAGTAAAATCAGGGCGGCTAAAAGACTGGCTCGAATGGCTACTTTTTTCTTCTCAGAGTCGGCTAAGGATTTGGTGGCTTCCAGGTACACCGGAACCGAGCCAATGGGGTCCACTACTGCTATTAAAAAGAGGATTTTGGTAAGGATGGCCAGAAACATTAGCGAATACGTTTAGCGGTGGTATGGAAAGATAAACCTTGTTGGCCGGAAGTAGAAATCATTACCGCCTCGAAAAGTGGATCGCTGGCTAATGAATCCTGGGCCCAGCTAAAAAGGAAATTGGCACCGCTACCACCACTGCGGTCTTTTTGATCAATTACCCATTCCAAGGTTTCCAGAGCTTCAAGTTTTACGGAGTGATCGAGGTAGTTTTTAATCGCCTCTCCATGGGTATTGTAATACTCGGCTTTGCTTAAATAAAGTGGGTACTCGGGATCGGTATTGCGCAGGCTGATGGTGATTGTTAAATCCTCGCTGCGCGCCTGACTTTTACTGTAAATATGTGAGTATACCGAAAGGTAGCTTTGGCCAGATTCCAAACCGGAGGGAATATTGCTGGCCTGACCTTTAAAAGCTGATTTAGCTTGGCCTTGAGCTTCGGGGGCTGGATTACAACTCAGGATCAAAACTGAGCAAAGAAGGAAGAAGAACCAATGTTTCATACTAAAGCTTTGTGGCTGGATGAAGTTCGTAAAGTTCCAGCGGTAAACCATCAGGATCGCTAAAAAAGCTAAATCTCTTGTGGGTATATTCATCTATTCGGATTGCTTCACAAGCGATCCCATGATTCTCTAAACGCTCTATTTCCTTGGGAAGATCATTTACCCCAAAGGCCAAATGCCGCAGACCCTGTGCTTCTGGATAGGAAGGGCGCTTCGGGGCATTCGGAAATGAAAAAAGTTCGATGCAGTATTCGCCATTCAAAGCCAGATCCAGTTTGTAGGATTGGCGCTCTTCGCGATAGACTTCCTCAATGATTTCCAGACCGAGAATGCGGCAATAAAAATCCTTAGATCGTTCATAGTCCGAGCAAATAATGGCAATATGATGGATAGATTGAAGCATAGAACCAGAACTAATTTGAATTGGCAAAAATACGTCCTCTCTAACTTCATAGGATTTAGCTTTCATTGAAAATGACAATGCCAATTAGGCTATGTGCATTGGTCTAAATAATTAGGAAGGATGTAAGTAAATTCGGTTCCTTTCGACAGAAGGAATATATGCATAGACTGATTCGACGCGCCAAAAATTTTAAACATCGGTTCCTTCACTGGGAGTATTGGCACTATGCCTTTATCTATTATCCCTTATTTCCAATTTGGTTGTTTTGGTCTTTGCGTAATCGAACCTTGTTTTTCTTCAATGCGGTGAACCCTGGCTTTAGTTATGGAGGCTTGACCCTCGCTTCTAAAATGGATATGTACAAGAGCTTGCCCTTAGGCTCCTATCCTCAGACTATTCTTTGGAAACCAGAAGAGGAGGCATCAATACGACATATTGAACTTCGCTTGCGTCAGTCTCAATTAAAATTTCCGCTCATCCTGAAACCAGATATGGGATACCGGGGAATGGGGGTGAAATTGATTAGGAATAAACAATCCTTAACTCGAGAATTAAGCTCGCATCAATGGTCCTATCTATTACAAGAGTACATTCCCTATTCAAATGAAGTGGGCGTTTTCTATGTCCGTATGCCGGGTGATAGTCAGGGTACAGTTACCGGAGTGGTAGAAAAGCACTTTTTAAAGGTGGTGGGCGATGGGCAAAGCAGCCTGGAAGACTTAATCGACGATCAACCGCGCAGTCGAATGCAGTACAAGCGCTTATTGCAAGAATATGGGCATAAAGCCTTCCAGAAGATTCTGAAGCCTGGGCAAGAAATGATCTTGGTTCCTTTTGGCAGTCACAGTCGGGGAGCCGAATTTAGGGATGTTAGTAATCGGCTTAGTTCTGAAATGTTAACCGCTATTCAAGCAATTTGCGATCGCATGCCTGGCTTTTATTATGGCCGATTGGATATTCTTTTTAAAGATTGGGATTCGCTTCTAAGGGGACAAAATTTTAAAGTGATCGAAGTGAATGGGGTAGCCAGTGAGCCCACTCATATTTATGATCCTGAGCATTCCCTGTTTTTTGCTTGGAGGGAAATCATCCGGCATTGTGCGCTGATGGAGCGCATTGCTCGGGCTAATCAAGAGCGAGGCTATGGGTTTATGAGTCATCGTGAAGGGCGCAGCATGCTGAGGCAGCATCGTGATTTGGCCCATTTTCTACAAAAAATCTAAAAATTTAGCGCAAGAATATGCAACCAGAAAAGAGGGCTGACGTCTAGAAGATATAAGCGCATTTTTCTTTTCTGCAGAAAGGAGTGCCATCGGAAAAACCGCTGGATTTTAACCTTAATAGCTTAGCTATGAAAAGCAACACTCCTTTAATTTTTGTTCTATTTCTATTGATGAGTTTTGGGCTTTGGGCCCAGCAGAGACCGGGGTCATTGAAGGGCACGATTACCGATTCATTAACAGGAGAGACTATTCCTCTGGCTAGTATTAGTATAATTGATGCTGATAGTACAATCGTGGCTGAAGGTCAGACTGACTTTGACGGGAAATACCATATAAATCCAGTACCTCCGGGCACCTACACGGTTAGAGTGAGTTTCATTGCTTACACTACCTTGAAAATGACAGGAGTTTTAATTAGTCCCAACTCCCCAACCTTGCAGGATTTTATGATGATAGAAAGTGAGGAGAATAGTCCCGATGAATTGGTAGTTGAATACGAGGTGCCTTTAATTGATAAGCATTCTTGTAGAATGCTTACCTCAGAAGAAATTCAAGAAATTGCGGTGCGAGATATATACGCCGTAGCCGCTCCATTGATTTGTTGTGTTCCTTCAAATGTAAATAGTAGCTGTAATCCAGATGCGCACTGTGAGTACATCATTGATGGGGTCAAAGTCAATGGTCCTGACACTTTACCCCAAACTTACTGCCCTGGGGTTAAGGTAGAGCCCAGCAGTGGAAGCCCGGCTCAGTTTAAATCCAAAGAAGAAGCTAAAAGAGTTCCAGAGGCAGCAAGAGGCAGCCATATTCCAGCCAATCTTATTGATACTACCTCCTTAATGGATAGGGCGAAAGCTTCGGGAGCATTGATGCTTGAAATAGATGAAGACCCGGCTGGAAGAAATTCGAATCTTCCTTGTTTAGCTCGTAAAGAATTTAAAATGATGCTTGATCTACAGAGTTGGGAACGATCTGGCAAAGCCTTCATCAACTTGATAGGAAGTCCGTGGATTTGGATTGTTAATCAAGGACTTTATTTCCCAAAATGGAGATGCATGCCATCGATAGGTGTAAATCCAGAGAGGTATTATTTCAGTGGGACACCGGCCCGATATAAATCGAAGGAAGAATCTAAAATTCAAGGCAGGGCTATCTAATTAGAATATTCAATAAACAGTACTAACCCTGATTTCGCATTCCTCTCGGCGGTGCTCCAATATGTTTTACTGCTTCGCCGGAGCAGCTATGCAGGTTCGAGTAGCCTCGATTCGGCCATTGCTTTAGCCGAATCTAACCTGGGCCCGGACCCGCATGGCAGCCGCCGAGAGTTCGTACAACTCTGCAAGCTCGCGAAAGACTTGCAGTAAACCTGACGAGGCTTTTCTAAGCCTTGTTTTTTATTTGGGGGATTTTCCCAAAACCAATGGGATTTTCCCTTGCTTGAAACAGGGCGCTAAATCTGCTTTTAAATTATTGACCAGCTCTAAACTCAAACCTGTAGCTGGTTATAGAAAACCGGTAGTTCACGAAATTTCATGTTGATTTAATGGTCGGTCGACCCCAAAGGTTTGTAGTTTCAACCAGAATAGACGTTTTTTGAACTTGAAAACTCTAGCCTTGCCATTAGCTGAGGTGGGGATTTAATTTAATATTGCTAATTTTATACGAATAACCCCTTCATCATGAAAAACAAGTACTTATCTCTACTTGCACTGTTGCTCCTCGCCTTTGCTTGTACCAAACCAGACGACATCCTGGATGATTTTCAGGTGCACATTAGCCCTACTTTTTACAAGTATGTGGTAGAAATTGATGTGGAAGACCTCACTAATCCAGAAGATGCCATCAACAGTAAAATCAATGTAAGCGTAGTCGGTGCAGATGCTGATGCGATCTATAATATTGATGGAACTAAGAACTTCCAGGTAAATTTTGGAACCCTGCAGTTAATGGTAAGAAAGGACGCTGAACCTACTCCTGGCAATCCATTAGACTTTGTAGTTCGTTTCGAAGCTAATGGTTACAAAAAGACCGAATTATCTTTTGCTATTGGTGAAGAGGATTATTATATGGCCGACTTAGCCCGTATGTTAAACCTTGCAACTTTACCTAGCAGTATTGGTAGTAATTCAGCCAATGGCGGAATTGATCCTAATACCAATCAGTTAGCGCAACCTTTAGTGGTTAAGGCGGGTTCTCCTGATAGCCTGGCTAAAATCAATATCACTATTCCTACCGATGTTAAATTCTTGGATGCTGACGGTAATGAAATCGTTGGTAAAAGAGGCGGAACTGGCTTAAACGTTAATGTTTTAAGTCTTTCTGATACCAGTGAAGCTTCTCAGCAAGCTTACCCTAATGGAACTGGCTTAATGCAATTGGTGATGAACGATGGTAAAATTGACACCATCCTTCTTGATCAAACTGGATCTTATGAAATTAATATGGACCTCGACGGTACTCCTGTTCGTGGTTTCTCCGGTGGTAAAACATCTGGTGGCGTTGCTACGCGTATTCCAATTCCTGCTGATGCTTGGAACGACGAATTTAGCCGTGCTTATCAAGAAGGTGATTCCGTAGGTATGATGAGTCTTTCTGATGGCGATCCTTCTTGGGAAATTGACGATCGTTCTTTCGTGGTTAAGAAAGATCCAGGTACAGGTGAATTATATGTAGAGCCTACTCTTAACCACTTATCTTGGTGGAGATGGAGAAGAAGAAGATGGTGGCGTCCAACCTATTACCGTCATGGTATTGGTGCCTATTATTCTCCAGGAACTCAGGCGAACGCCGGCGCAGTGAGTGGTCGTATTCGCGGTCGTTTCTCATACATGCGTTGGGGTCGTCGTTATTCTTGCTACCTCTACATCCGTGGTAACTTCGGACCAAACTTCCGCACCAACCCTAAGCGTTATTTCAGTACTACCAGTCCATATAACCCAGCTGTATTCGATTATACTACTTTCTCTACGGCAACTTATAATCTTACTAATGAGCCCGCATCTTGGTTCGGATATAATTTCCGCGTACTGAAGATTGAGCCTAAAGTTCAGCCACCTTCAATTGGTTACCGCTTATACTGTGGTTCTAGTAATACCTTAGTTTCTCCTCCAGCAGGGGTGAAGATGTATTATCGTAAGCATAATTCTGGCGCTCCTTTTACTCACTTGTATACCTTCACCAATGAGAATTTGGGCGTAACCTACGCTACTTTCCCAGCCTTGG